>CAWARN010000001.1:0-221115 GCA_963784455.1 uncultured Acidobacteriota bacterium
CTCGCCGTCGGTCAGGCTGGCCATAGCGCTACTTCTTGTACTTGACGGCGTCGCCGACGCTCCAGCTGTCGACAATCGCCATGACGACCGCATCCACGGGACGCTTGTCGGTCGCCTGGGTCTGGCGCGCCGAACTGCCTGAGGCGACGAGGACCATCTCGTCCGGCCCCGCGCCCACCGCGTCCGCCGCGGCCAGCGGCGCCCCCATTTCCTGTCCTTCGTCGTTCACCGGGCGCACGAGCAGCAGCTTGAGCCCGTCGAGGCTCGGCTCCTTGCGCGTGGCGACAACGGTGCCGACCACCTTCGCCAGCAACATAGGCCGATACTCCAGGCCGGCGGACGGCCGGCCCCTGGGTGGCTACTTCTTCGCCGCCTTGGCCTCGGCCGCGCGGCCGAGCGGCATGACCTGGTCCACGTTCAGGTGCGGGCGCGCGATGATGTGCACTGCGACGACTTCGCCCACGCGGCCGGCGGCCACCTGGGCGGCGTCGCACGCCGCCTTCACGGCTGCCACGTCCCCGCGGATGACGACGGACACGTAGCCGCCGCCCGTCTTCTCGTACGACATCAGTTCCACCCGTGCGGCCTTGACCGCGGCATCCGCCGCCTCCACGACGGCCGGAAAAGACCGCGTTTCAATCATGCCAAGCGCGTCAGTCATGCTCAGACTCCTGTCAATCGATGATCCCTAGACTCTGCCTTTTCGCCCCGTCACGTCCGCGATCGCCTGCTCGGCGGCGCGATGCCCGACGTCGATGTCCCGCTCGTCGCCACCCAGGTACACCCGGCCGAAGCTGCCGAATGCCCTGACCTCGAGAATGTTGATGTGCGCCGCCTTCTCGGCCTCGTTCGCGGCGAGCGCCGCGTAGCCCGCCGGCGCCACCTCCATCACGTAGAGCGTCTGGCCGGGCAGGATCATGTCGCCGTGCCGCGAGCGGTTGATCAGCTGCGTGTGGTAGTCGGTGATGTTGCGGATCACCTGGCTGGACACGATCTCCGGCTTGATGCGGTCCTCTTCCTTCAGGTTGAGGGCGTCCAGGATCGCGCGTCCTGCCTGGCGCACGTCGGCCTGCGAGTCGGAGTGGATCTCGAGCATGCCGTACAGCCGTTCGATGATCAGCATCCCCGGCTTCACGTCCGTCGCCTTCAGCGCGACGTCGGTCACGTGCATGATGTCCATGCCCGGCGCGATCTCGACGAAGAGCGACGCCTGGCCGGGAACGGGGAGAAACCCCTGGGATACCGAGCCGAGGAACGACGCGTACTGCGGCTGCAGGCTGTCGAGGAACGTGTAACAGCGGAGTTCGGCCATCCTGGGCTCCCTTCTGAGCGGCCTACCGGTTGGCACCCGCCGCCTGGGCCTCATCGAGGATCTTGACGCTGCTGCTGCTGCCGACCCGGGTCGCCCCGGCTTCGACCATCTTCACGAGGTCGGCGTAGCTGCGGATCCCGCCGGCGGCCTTCACGCCGAGCTTCTTCGCGGCCACTGTCCGGGCCATCAACGCCACGTCGGCGACGGTCGCCCCGCCCGGCCCGAAGCCGGTCGAGGTCTTCACGTACTCGGCGCCGGCCTTCATGCTGAGTTCGCATCCGCGGATCTTCTCCTCGTCGGTGAGAAGCGCCGTCTCGAGGATGACCTTGCAGATCGCCCGGCCATCCCTGCAGGCCTCAACCACCGACCGGATATCCTTCAGCACGACGGCATCTTCGCGGCCCTTCAGCGCACCGATATTGACGACCATGTCGATCTCGCGGGCGCCCTCGCGAATGGCGCGGCGCGCCTCGAGCGCCTTGGCCTCTGGCGGCTGCGCGCCCAGCGGAAAACCCACGACGCAGCACACCTTCACGGAGCTGCCTCGAAGCAGCGTCGCCGCCTGCCGGACATAGCTCGGATTCACGCAGACCGAGAAGAAGTGGTGGCGCCGCGCCTCGTCGCACAGCCGCTGGATGTCGGCCACCGTCGCTTCCGGCTTGAGCAGGGTGTGGTCGATGAGGCTCGCCACGCGCTCCAGCGGCATCGGCGCCCGGCCGACGGCGCGCCCGCCGTCCTCCAGCAGCAGCTGCCGCACCCGCTCGGCGATGCGGGTGATGTCCTCCGCAGACAGTGCGGGCCCACCCTGTGAAGGAGTGCTCATGCGATCTCGCTCCATGTCCCGAATCATCTGCACGCGCGCCCGGTGGCGATCGGCCGTGCAGGCCGTCGACAGGAAGATGTCGACGATGGCGATGGCCGTGTCCGGCGGCGTCTGGCCCGCGCCGAGCGTGAGCACGTTGGCGTCGTTGTGCTCGCGGCAGTTCCGGGCCAGCGCCTCGTTGTAGCACGCGGCCGCGAGCACGCCGGGCACCTTGTTGGCGGCCATCGCCGAGCCAATCCCGGCCCCGTCCACGATCACGCCGAACTGGCACTCACCGGAGGCGACCAGCAGGGCGACGGCGCGCGCGATGACCGGATAGTCGACGGCGTCCTTCCCGTGGGTCCCGCAATCCTGGACGATGTGCCCCCTGGCCCGCAGGTGGTCCGCGACGCGCGCTTTCAGCTCAACGCCGCCGTGGTCCGATCCGACGGCAATCCTGAACGCCTGGCTCATGGCTCGGTCCCGAGAAATGGAGCATATCACGACCCTGCCGCGCTTTTTCCCAGGCGCGGAAATGTGCTAGTCTGCGGCCTCACCTCGATGGAGTCCATGCCGATGCCCGATATCACGCCGACCGTCATGCTGAGCGCCGACGAACTCCGGGCCCGCATCGCGAGCCTTGCTGCCGAGATCTCCCGCGACTATCCCGCCGACGAGGAGATCCACCTCGTCGCGATCCTCAAGGGCGCATTCCTCTTCCTGGCTGACCTGATCCGCGCGATGCCGCGCACGATCACGGTCGACTTCATGGCGGTCTCCAGCTACGGCAAGGGCATGTCGTCGTCCGGCGAGGTACGGATGATCAAGGACCTCGACTCCGGCCTCGAGGGGCGCCACGTCATCATTGTCGAGGACATCGTCGACACCGGCCTCACGCTGTCCTACCTCCAGGAGATCCTGCACGCCCGTAACCCGAAGACGCTGCGAACGGCCTGCCTTCTCAGCAAGCCCTCCCGGAGGAAGATCGACGTGAAGGTGGAGTACGTCGGCTTCACCATCGAAGACCGGTTCGTGGTGGGCTACGGCCTCGACTATGCGGAGAAGTTCCGCAACCTGCCCTACATCGGCGTGCTCAACGAGTAGCGGCGACGGCCTCCCGCACCTTCACGGCCAACGCGCGCGCGTCCGCAAGAACGACACGCTCGTCGAGCGTGCGCATCCGGCGATCTCGCATCAGCACTCTCCCGTTCACGACGGCAGTCCTCACGTCGTCGCCGTGCGCCACGTAGACCAGATGCGAGATCGGGTTGTACATCGGCGTCTGCCGCGCCCCGTCCATCGCGACGACGATCACATCCGCGCGCTTCCCCACCTCAATCGAGCCGATCGCCTTGTCGAGGCCGAGGGCGCGAGCCCCGAGAATGGTCGCCATCTCGAGGGCTGCGGTGGCGGGAACGGCCAGCGGGTTGCGGGAGGCGTGCTTGTGAAGGAACGCCGCCTGTCGCATCGCCTCGAACATGTCGAGGTCGTTGTTGCTCGCGGCGCCGTCGGTGCCAAGGCCCACCGTCACGCCCGCCGCCAGATACTTCGGGACCGGTGCCGCGCCGCTCGCCAGCTTCATGTTGCTTGCGGGGTTGTGCGCGACGGAGGCGCCCGTGCGCTTCAGGATGGCGATGTCCGCGTCGGTCAGCCACACGCCGTGGGCCGCCACAACATTCGGCCCGAGCAGGCCGATCGACTCGAGCCACGCGGTCGGCGTCACCTCGTGCCGCTCCCGGATGATCGCGACCTCGTCCTCGGTTTCGGCCAGGTGGATGAGAACCGGCGCCTTGTATCTGGCGGCGAGGTCGCGGACGCCCCTCAGCGTGGGCTCATCCACCGTGTAGGGCGAGTGCGGGGCGAGCGCCGGAGTGATGAGATCGTCGCCCGCGTAAGCCTTGATGAACGCCTCCGCCCGCGCCAGGCCTTCCGCCGGGGTCTTGGCGTCCGCCACCGGGAAACCGATGACCGACTGGCCGAGCACGGCACGCAGACCAGCGGCCTTCGTCGCGCGGGCGATCTCATCCTCGAAGTAGTACATGTCGGCGAACGTCGTCGTCCCAGACTGGATCATCTCGAGCGCGGCGAGGCTGGTCCCGATCCGCACCATCTCGGGCGACACCGTCTTTGCCTCAGCCGGGAAGATGTACTTCTGCAGCCAGTCCATGAGCGCCAGGTCGTCGGCCAGGCCGCGGTACATCACCATCGGCGCGTGCGTGTGTGTGTTGACGAGCCCCGGCAGCACGAGGGCGCCCGCCGCGTCAATCGTCTCCGCCGCGGCGAACTGCCGCGCGATCTCCTCCGGCGTGCTGACCGCGACGATGTCGCGGCCGTCGATCGCGACGGCGCCAGGCGACAGGACTCGGCGCGCGGGATCCATCGTCACGACTCCGCCGCCAGTGATGACGAGTGTCACGGGACGCCGGTCAGGATGGCTGCAGGACGCGAGCGCGATCAGGCTGGCGAGCAGCAGCAGGACATGAGCGAGGACATTCGGACGGCGATGAGGCTGGCCCATTGGGGGATCTTATCGCGAATCCTGTTCGGTCACGCGTGCACCAGCCGCGTCGGCGGCCACATCCCGGCGCGTTGTCTGGCCCGAAGCCTATCGTGTATAGTGTCCCCCGTGCCCGTGCATCTCGTGGAGCATCCACTCGTCCAGGACACCCTGCTGATCCTGCGCGACCAGCACACCGAGGCGGCCGTGTTTCGTCGGATGGCGACTCGGATCAGCGTGCTGCTCGCCGTCGAAGCCCTGCGCGACCTGCCGACGGAGACGGCCTCGGTGACCACGCCGATGGGAGCCGCGGAGGGGCGCCGGATTGGCGCCGACGTCGTCGTGGTGCCCGTCCTCCGATCGGGACTCGGAATGCTCGACGCCGTGCTGGAGCTCATCCCCTCGGCGCGCGTCGGGCACATCGGCCTGCAGCGGGACGAACAGACGGCCGTCGCGTCGCAGTACTACGCCAAGCTGCCGCACGGGCTGGACCGGAGCTACGTGCTGATGATCGACCCCATGCTGGCCACCGGGGGAAGCGCGGTGGCAGCGCTCGACTTGCTCACGCGCGCCGGCGCCAGGGACATCCGGATTCTCTGCATCGTGGCGGCGCCGGAGGGCGTCGCGATGGTCGAAGCGCGCTTCCCAGGCGTCCGCATCTTCACGCCGGTGATCGACCAGGGGTTGAACGACCGCAAGTTCATCGTCCCAGGGCTCGGGGACTTCGGCGATCGGCTGTACGGGACGCTTTAGGCCAGCTGGCGGCCGACAGCCGGCAGCGGAACCTCAATCGGAGACAGCTATGGCCGTTCGTCGCGGCAAGTTCACGGCAACCCGCTCATCGGCGCCGAAGCCGTCGGCCATCGGCACGGACGAGCCGACCTGGCGCACCGCCATCACGCGAATACAGCCGAACGAGATCCTGATTCGAGGCTATCCCGTCGATGAGCTGATGGGCCGGCTGTCGTTCGCCGAGTCCATCTACCTCACGCTGCGAGGCGAGCTGCCGACGCCGACCATTGGCAAGCTGTTCGGCGCCGCGCTCGTCGCCTCGATTGACCACGGCGTGACGCCGCCGTCGACCATTGCCGCTCGGAACGTGGCGACCACCGGCGCGCAACTTCGCGCCAGCGTGGCCGCCGGCGTGCTGGGCTTCGGGATGTACCACGGCGGCGACGTCGAGAGCTGCATGCGGTTCCTCCAGGACTGCCTCGCCAGGGTCCGGGAGGGAGCGACGTTCAGAACGGCGGCCGAGGAAGCGGTCCGCGTCTTCGTCGAGGCGGGGAAACGACCGCCCGGGTTTGGCCACCGGATTCACACGAGCGACCCTCGCGCAACGCGCCTCCTGCAGATGGCGCACGAGCTCGAGCTCGACGGCGAGCACGTGCAGATGGTCAGGACGATCGACCGCGTGGTCGCCGCGCGGCCTGATGCGGCCGAGCACCCGTGGCCGGTCAACCTCGACGCGGCGATTGCCGCGGTCTGCGGCGACATGGGGTTCGAGCCCGAGCTGGGAAACGCGCTGTTCCTCATCGCGAGGGTGCCGGGCCTCGTGGCACACGCCAACGAGGAGCGGTCGCGCCAGCAGCCGATGCGGCAGATCGATCCGCGCACGGCGGTCTACGACGGCCCCCCGCTCCGCAGGCTTCCCGAGACGCGCCAGTAGAGGTCCACCGGCACATTCGTGGGTTGTCGCGGACGGCCAAGTTGGATTACACTGGCGATTCGGTCACGGCTTGGGCACTTAGATCAGCGGTTAGATCGCCTGCTTCACACGCAGGAGGTCGC
The DNA here is from genome assembly GCA_963784455.1 of uncultured Acidobacteriota bacterium. Lineage (GTDB taxonomy): Bacteria > Acidobacteriota > Vicinamibacteria > Vicinamibacterales > Fen-181 > FEN-299. Next base: position 6,400 of record CAWARN010000001.1, read on the forward strand.
AGGTTCGAATCCTGCAGTGCCCACCATCCCTGCTATAGCTTCTTGGCCTGCGCAATCAGGACGGTCAGCGCCTTCGCATACGCCGCGTCGGCATCGGCGAACGCCTTGAGGTAGTCGTCCTCGCTCGCAAATTTCTGCTTCTTCCACTCGCCGTCGAAGACCCAGTTGTTGGTCCCGCCGTCGTAGGTGTCGAAACGACCTTCAACCTTCCTCGGCTTGAGACCGTCGGCCATGGTGTCCATTACGAGCGTCCTGGAGCCTGCGATCCCGGCGCTGCTGAGGTCCGTGTAGACCTCCATGAACTCCTTCTTCGCGATCCTCTCCACGAGGATCGGCGGAACGAGGTAGCGGGCGGATACCATCATGAGCTGGCTGCCCGGATAGTACAGGGCGCCGACGAACAGGTCCGGAGCCGACGGGTCCTTCGCGGCGATGGCCTCGACCTTCTTCGCGTCGAGCAGTTGCGTCAGCTCCAACGCCAGCGCTGCCGACTTCGACTCCTGCCCCTGAGCAGTGGTCGGCAGATGGGCGAACAGGAGAAAAGCGATCACGAGGACCACCGACCGGACGACCACCGTCTTCATATGGACTCCCCCCGAGTGAAAGAAGGCCAGAACGCAGAACGAGGCGAGTGTGTTCTATCACCTGCGGCGCCGCACGTCAAATCCCTTTCCGCGTGCGCCGCTCCCTCCGACCGTCAGGGGCTCAGGTACTTCGACTCGCGGTGACGGCCACGAACGGCTCTGGGCGCAAGTGGCCGGCTGTGCTCGCTCAGCACTGAGTCCTGAGGGCACAAATACGTCATCGTATTTGTGCATCGAAGGACTCAGCCGATGAAGAGCGCGTCGTCGTCGGTGGGGAGCGGCTCCTCGCGGGTGGGCCTCATGTCGCGCATCGCACCCAGCGCCGCGCCGACGGCAGCCAGCAGGGCACGCCCTTCTCTGAGCGGCGCAATCAGCGTCGATTGGAGCAGCCGCGTTGTGTCGTCGACGCGATGTGCCACGTCGTCGAACACTCGGTCCACGCGCTGAAACTGCGCGACAGCCATTTCGGTGACCCGCACCACGTTGTTCGAGGCCGCGCCCAGGCTGACGATCAACGGCTGGATGTCACTGCGGAGCGACGCCCGCAGATCCTGCATCTGTCGGGCCAGGCGCAGGGCGACGAACACGAGCCCGATCTGGACCGCGGCGATTGCGAGCGTGGCGACCGCGATGACACCGAGCAGCACCTCCGCCGTCGGACTCACGCGCTCTCCTTCTCGCGGGCCTCACGGTAGGCGTCGCGGCCCCGCTCGATGGCCGAGCTGAGCGTCTCGCGCTGGCGCGCGAGCACTTCGCGGCCCTGGCGGGCCGCCTCGGCTGCCTTCTCCCGTCCCTCGCGGGCCTTCTCGGTCAGGAACTCGCGCGTATCCTTGCCCGTCGCAGGGGCAAACAGCAGCGCCACGGCCGCCCCTGCCGCCGCGCCGAACACGAACGCCGTCAAGATCTTGCCCACGCTGCCGCTGTCGTTGCTCATGACGCTTCCCTCCTCCCGGATACCCAGGCCTTTCGTGGATCGCCTGACACTGTCATGTTCTCACATCCGCCGCCACGTTGCAGCAACTCTCGACTGCCCGATCTAATGCCGAGCGTCCAGCGGCGGAGGCCTAGGCCCTGGCCGCGGATCCGATCCCCAGCTCGCGCCGCTTGAGCGCCCTGGCACGGTCCCTGAGGGTCGCGGCGCGCTCGAAATCGAGGTTTGCGGCCGCATCGCGCATCTGACGTTCGAGTGACGCCACGTGCGCATCGAGCTCCGCCTGGGTCCGGAACCCTGGCGCTGGCTCGGGCGCCGGAACCGCCAGGTAGTCCCGCTCGTACACGCTCGACAGCACTCGATCGATATCCTTGACGATGGAGGTGGGCGTGATGCCGTGCTCGGCGTTGTAGGCCTCCTGTGCACGCCGCCGCCGATCGGTCTCGGCAATGGCCGCCCGCATCGACGCAGTCATCTCGTCGGCGTACATCAGCACGCGTCCGTTCACGTTCCTCGCGGCGCGACCCGAGGTCTGGATGAGCGAGCCGGCCGACCTGAGGAAGCCTTCCTTGTCCGCGTCCAGGATCGCCACGAGCGACACCTCCGGCAAATCGAGGCCTTCCCGGAGCAGATTGATGCCGATGAGCACGTCGAACTCGCCCCGCCGGAGGTCCCGCAGGATCTCGACCCGCTCGAGCGTGTCGATGTCCGAGTGCAGGTAGCGCACGCGGACGCCGAGCTCCTGGTAGTACTGCGTAAGGTCCTCGGCCATCCGCTTGGTGAGCGTCGTCACAAGGACGCGCTCGCCGAGGCCCGCTCGCGCTCGGATCTCACCGAGCAGGTCGTCGACCTGGCCCTTGACCGGACGAATCTCCACCGGCGGGTCGGTCAAGCCCGTCGGCCGGATGATCTGCTCGACGACAACGCCGCCGGAGGCCTGGAGCTCGAACGGACCTGGGGTGGCCGACACGAAGACGACCTGGTGGGCGCGCGCCTGCCACTCGTCGAAGTTGAGCGGGCGGTTGTCGAGCGCCGACGGCAGGCGGAACCCGTACTCGACCAGGACGGTCTTGCGCGACCGGTCGCCGTGGTACATCCCCCGGATCTGCGGCACGGTCTGGTGGCTCTCGTCCACGAACACGACGGCGTCCGGCGGCAGGTAGTCGAGCAGCGTCGGCGGCGGCTCGCCGGGGGCGCGCCCGTTCAGGTGCCGCGCGTAGTTCTCGATGCCGTGGCAGTAGCCGATCTCCCGAATCATCTCGAGATCGAACATCGTGCGCTGGTGCAGCCGCTGGGCCTCGAGGAGCCTGCCGTCGGCCTCCAGCGACGTGCGCCGCTCGATCAACTCCGCCTTGATCGCGTCCATCGCGCGCCGTGTACGCTCGCGCGGCGCCACGAAGTGGGACCTCGGAAACACCGTGACCCGCTCGCGGCGGCTGATCGTGCGGCCCGTCAGCGGGTCGAAGATGAGCAGCTCGTCGATCTCGTCGCCGAACAGGCCGATCCGGATCGCCTGCTCGTCGTAGGACGGGAACACCTCGACGATGTCGCCGCGCACGCGAAACGCGCCGCGCGCGAACTCGACGTCGTTCCGCTCGTACTGGATCTCCACGAGGCGCCGCAGGATCTGTTCGCGCTCGATCCGCTGCCCCACCTCGAGCGGCATCAGCATGCCGTAGTACGACTCCGGCGATCCGAGCCCGTAGATGCACGATACGCTCGCCACGATGATGACGTCGCGGCGCTCGAAGATCGACCGCGTGGCAGACAGCCGCATCCGGTCGATCTCGTCGTTGATCGTGGCTTCCTTCTCGATATAGGTGTCGCTGGCTGGGACGTAAGCCTCGGGCTGGTAGTAGTCGTAGTAGCTGACGAAGTACTCGACCGCGTTCGACGGGAAGAACCGCCGGAACTCCTGGTAGAGCTGCGCCGCCAGCGTCTTGTTGTGGACCATCACCAGCGCCGGCCGGTTCACCTGCGCAATGACCTGCGCCATCGTGAAGGTCTTGCCGGACCCGGTGACGCCGAGCAGGACCTGGTGACGGTCGCCCCGGCCCAGCCCCTCGGTGAGCTCGGTGATCGCACGCCGCTGGTCGCCGCGCAGATCGAAACCCGACACGAGCTGGAAGCGGTCTTCCACGCGCCCCCCTACTTCCTGTGCGGCTTCAGGGGAGCGAAATACCCCTGCCGGGTGCGGACCTTGACGCCCTTCAAGTCCGGGCGCACGACGCGAATCTCGACCTTCCGCCACGCCCCGTCGGCCTTTTGCGATGTCGACACATAGCCCATCGAGTACTGAGCGTCGATCTCCGCGGCGATCTTCGCGTAGACGCCGTCCAGGTCTTTCACCGAAACCGGAAAGAATGCCTGGCCTCCCGTGATCTCGGCGATCCGCCGGAGCCGGCCCTGCTGATCCATCCGGTCGCGCGTCAACTGGTTCTCCAGGAACCCGATGGCGTGCACCGTCACGTCGGATGCCTTCAGGAGATCGACGAGGTCGGCGAACGTGATGCTGCTTCCGTTGTCGCCGCCGTCCGTATAGAGCACCAGGATTTTCCGTCCCTCCTGGTCGGCAGCGCCGTCGAGATACACGCCCGTCGCGTCCCACAGGGCGGTCATCCGGCCTTCGGCCTTTCGGCTCCGGATCCGCTCGATCAGGCGGCTGAACTCCGACTGGCTGTAGCGCGCGACGCGCACCTGCGTGTCGAACTCGACGAGCGTGAAATCGCGGGCGTCCTGGAGGGCGCCGAGGAACCGGATGGCCGCCGTGCGCGCCAGATGGATGTCCGCGTCCATGCTGCCGCTGATGTCGAACAGCGCGCCCAGGTGCAATTCCACAGGCGGCGCCACGTGCTCGCCCTGGCCGGTTCGCGCATCGCACGGCACGAAGAACCGGAGCGCCTGCTTCTGTCCGTCCTCGTACACCTCGAAGTCCCGCTCCTCCAGGTTGGTCAGGAGGCTGCCCTTCTTGTCGACGACCGTCACGCCGAAGCTGACCATGTCGACGCCACTTCGAAACGTGGCCTGACGGCCCTGCACGGACACGACAACGAGCGCCGCGCCGACGAGCGCGGCCGCGACCGCCGTTCTCACGCTGGGCTCCCTTCCTCCGGCCGCCTGATCGGTGCGACCATGGCCTCGTGGTGTATTGAGTATAATGAGAAGTTGGCGCCGATGGACCGTCATCTCTCCGTCATCTCGAGGAGGCCGGGCGCGCGATGAAGTGCCTGGCCGTCTGTCAGACCGAACTCGTCGTGCGGATGCTGGAAGCCGCACTGGCGCCGAGCCTCCAGACTCAGTTCCTGGTCGAGAGCCGCGCGCTCGCGCGGCGCCTCCACGAAGCGGGCATCGACGTGTCGCCCGGCGATTTGAACCGCACCGACACCTACCTCAAGGCCGATCTCGACCCGACCACGTGCGTCATTGTCGAGGACAACCACCGCCCCGGACTCAAGAAGGCCCTGGCGGCCATCAGCGACGCCGGAGCGACACTCGTCTACGTGCTCGGGCTTGGCAAGGGCGCGGGCAGTCGGCGGGAGGACGAGCTGAAGACGGCCTTCCCCGACCTCTTCTACCTGACGATGTCCGAGCTGTTCGGCGGACCGCTGGTCACGCAGATCGGCCGGTCGCTGACCCGCGCCCGGGTGCAGCAGTACCAGCGCTACTTCGCCGATGCGGACCGCGTCCTGATCCTGCTGCACAACGACCCGGACCCTGACGCCATGGCGAGCGGGCTGGCGCTCCGCAACATTCTGCGCCGGACAAAGGCCACGGCCATCCTCGGCACGCTCCAGGGGGTCACGCGACCCGAGAACATGAGGATGGCCAACCTGCTCGATATCCAGGTGGAGTCGGTGACCCCGGCCTCGCTGGGCGAATTCGAACGGATTGCGATGGTGGACGTGCAGCCGCACTACTTCGGCGAGCTGCTGCCCAGCGTCGACCTCGTGGTCGACCATCACCCGCCGCAGCCTGGCTACACCACCGTCTTCAAGGACATCCGCGCGGACTACGGGTCGACGTCGACGATTCTCACCGAGCACCTGCGGGCGGTGGACGTGAACATCTCGGAGCGAACGGCCACGGCGCTGCTCTACGCGATCAAGTCGGATACGCTCTTCTTCAACCGGCAGGCGAACCGCGTCGACCTCGAGGCGTTCTCGTTCCTGTACCCGCTGTCCGACGCCACGCTCATCCGGAAGATGGAAGGATCCGAGGTGACGCACGAGCGGCTGGAGTTCGTGATGCGAGCGTTCCAGGCCGGGCGACAGCACGACCAGGTGTTCTGCGCCTTCATGGACGTGACGCCTCGCGAGGACCTGGTCGCCTACGTTGCGGACTTCTTCCTGCAGCTCGAAGACATCAAGTGGACCGTGATCGGCGGTTTTGTCAACCAGATGCTGGTGCTGTCGATCAGGAACCTCGGCTACTCCCGCAACGCCGGCGAGTTCTCGCGCAAGCACTTCGCGTCGCTCGGCAGCGCCGGCGGCCACCGGTCGATGGCCAAGGCCGTGGTGCCGATGGCGGCGTTCCGGGAGAAGTTCGGCGGCCTGGCTGGACCGGACTTGAGCGAGCGGCTCCTGCAGATGGTGCTGGACTTCCTGCACGAACACCAGGCAGCTGAAAGGAAGAAGGCGTAGCCGTCAGGCTCCCAGCGCCTGGTCGAGGTCATCGATCAGGTCCGCCTCGTCCTCAAGCCCCAGCGACACCCGCAGCATGCCCGCGGTGACGCCCGCGCGGCGCAGCTCCTCGTCGCTGTAGTTGTAGTGCGACGTCAGGACCGGCAGGCTGGCCAGGCTGTCTACGCCGCCCAGGCTCGTCGCGCGACGAATCAGCTGGAGGCGATCGAACACGCGCGAGGCGCCGTCGAGGCCGCCCGGCACCTCGAACGTCACCATGCCCCCGAACCCGGACATCTGCGCTTTGGCGATCGCATGGTCGGGGTGCGACTCCAGGCCGGGGTAGTACACCCGGTCCACGCGCCGATCGCTTTCGAGGAAGCGCGCCACCTTCCCCGCGGTCTCGTTCTGGCGGGCGATCCGCACCGGCAGCGTCTTGAGCCCGCGGGCCAGCGCGAACGCGGCCATCGGGTCGAGTACGCCGCCGAGATAGCGCCGCATCAGATCGACCTTCTGCAGCAGCGCCCGCGAGCCCGAAACAACGCCCGCCGTCACGTCGGCGTGGCCGTTCAGGTACTTGGTGGCGCTCTGCATCGCGACGTCGACGCCGAGCGCCAGCGCCTGCTGGTTGACTGGACTCGCAAACGTGTTGTCGAGCACCGCGAGCACGCCGGCGTCCCGGCAGGCCTTCGCTACACGCGCCACATCGAGGCAGCGCAGGGTGGGGTTGATGGGCGATTCGACCCAGCACATCCGCGTCTTCGGGCCGAGGAGCGACGCCGGCCGCTCGAACCGGTCGAGCGTCTCGAATCGGACGCCGATCTGCAGCGCGGCCAGCACGTCGTGGATCAGCCGGAACGTGCCCCCGTAGATCGCCGCGCTGCAGAGCAGTTCGTCGCCCGGCTTCAGGAACGTCAGCATCAGCGTCGACGAGGCCGCCATGCCCGATGCGAACACCAGCGCCGCCTCGGCGCGATCAAGCGCCGCCAGCTTCTGCTCCGTGGCAACGACCGTCGGATTGGCGTAGCGCGAGTAGAGGTACTTGTTCACCGTCCCTTCCTGGTAACGGCGCACCTCGTCGGCGCTCTCGAACAGGAAGGTCGTGGTCTCGTAGATCGGGACGCCGACCGGATCGACGCGCACCGGCACATCCTCGCCGCGGTGGATCAACTCCGTGGCCAAACCCCTGGTCTTCATCGGCCGATCTCCCCTCTCAGCTCGAGCGATCGCCAGGCGCCTCGTGAGCGGGCGGGACCTTCGCGGCCGCATCCGCGGCGGTCGCGCCGGATCCCCGCCACCCGCCAATCTCGAGGCGCTCTCCGCTGGCGCCCACAACCGGGTCGATGAACTGCGCGTAGGCGTCCTGATACCCGCGGTCCATCAACTCGCCGAGCGTCACGCGCCGATCCGAGCGCTCGTCATAGCAACCCGCCATGTCGAGCGGCCCAATCGGGTTGTAGGCCGGGCACACCACGAACAGGCAACGGAACGTCCCTGGCGACGCCACCGTCGACCGAAGCGCCGCGGCCTCGGCTCCAGCCAGGTAGTCGCTCACCCGCCCGCGCCAGTCGCCGCGCGGCACCGCCAGGCGGTGGGGCCCTTCGACCTCCGGGAATGGCGACACCACGATGATCTGGTCGACGCCGGCCAGCGGAAGCTCATCGAGCAGCCGGTCAAGAGCGCCCGGCCGCGCGGCGGCCCGGTGACGCTCGCCGCACCAGAAGCTCTCGGCGGGAAAGTCGATCAGCGGGACATCGGTGGCGACCGGGAGGCTGATGCCCGCCAGCACCGCGTCGAGCAGCCGGTCACGGCTCGCACCCGAGAGGTCGAACGCCTCGGCCAGCCGTCAATCGCCGCGGGCGCCGTTGCTCGACCTGAAGAAATCGCGGCGATGCCTCTCTCCCAGCAGCGCGAAGACGAAATCGCGGCGCACGTCGATGTCGTGAACCGTGATGACCAGTTCCCGAAAGCCCGGCTGCCCGAGGTTGTCCCTGAGCAGTTCCGAATACGCGCGGCTGACCTCGACCGGACTCGGCTGCCGCGCGCCGGCTGCGCCGCCCAGGAGCTGCCAGAGGCCCTGGAAGACGGCCCGCGCGGCCCCAGCCGACGTCAGCGGGGCCCCGATGATTCGCCACCAGATCGGCGCCGCGTCGCGGCGTCTCCCGCGGTCCGAGGCCAGTGCAGCGATCGCCATGAGGCCCAGCGTTCCCGTCACCAGGGCGAGCGACACCAGAAAGGCGCGTGGAACCGCGGAGGGCAGAAAACCCGGGTCGAACGCCGTCTCGACGACGGATGTGTACGCGCGGGACACCCACGCCGCGGACGACACGCCGGCCACACGAAACAGGAAGCCCAGCGGGTAGATGAGCAGCCCAGCCGCCAGGGCGAGCACCGGCAGCAGGACCACTGACAGCGACCCGGCCAGCGCCCAGGCGGCAACACGAAGCGCCGGGCGCACGCGGTAATAGCGCCGCGTTGCCGCGGACCGCCAGAACCCGTCCTGCTCCCACAGCTGCGCGCCGCCGTCCACGGCGGCGAACACCGCCGAGGCGACGCCCATGCCGGCCCCCGCGACGACGTCCACCTTGACGCCGGCCTCCTGAAAGGCGCGCAGCACGCCGGCGTGGTACGCCCCGGCCGTTCCGCTGCCGGTCAGCACGAGGGCGGTTCGGGACTGCGGCGAGTACGCGTCGCCGCCGGCGTGGGCCGGGCTGGTCACGGGATGACTCCCCGCCCGTCATAGCAGGGCGTCGTGGATCGTGGTGAGCTTGACGATCTCGAGGTGGCGAACGCCGTTGGGTGCCTGCACGGTCACCTCGTCGCCCGGCTCCTTGTTCAGCAGGGCCCGCCCGATCGGCGAACTGGGGGAAATCAGCCCCTTCGTAGGATCCGCCTCCTCGGGCATCACGAGGCGATAGATCGTGGTTTCGCCGCCGTTGTCGGTGACGTGCACGACCGACCCCAGGCCGACCTTGCCCTGGGGCAGCTTGTCGAGATTCAGCAGCGAGATCTCGGCCACCCGCCGCTTGAGCATCCCGATTCGAGCCTCGACGAGCCGCTGCCGCTCCTTGGCGGCCTGGTACTCCGCGTTCTCGCTCAGGTCGCCCAGCTCGCGCGCGCGCCGGATCTCGTGCGGCAGTTCCTTCCTCAGTTCGCGCTCGAGCCCCTGGATCTCGTCTTCGAACTTCTTGATCAGCTGATCCTTGATCGCCATCAGGCCACGTTCCGTTCTCCAGACCTACCCATCAGGATTCCTCGCGATTCTAGCATACGGGCTTCCGTCTCCGATTATGATGGCTCTACGCATGACGCGAGTCACGAGCCGACGCGATCCCTTCGTCACGACCTGCCGCGGCATCGTCGGGCGCCGCACGGAGCCGGGCGGCCCGATGCTTCTCGACGGCGCGCACCTAGTGTCGGAGGCCCTGGCCCTTGGTCTGCGACTGCGCCAGGTGGCGTTCACGGCCCGAGCGCAGGCCGCCGAGGAGGGGGCTCGCCTGGCCGCGACGCTGGCGGGCCGCGGTGTGCCCGTCGTGGAGGTGACCGACTCGGTGATGGATGCCATCAGTCCCGTCTCCAGTCCGTCGGGCGTGGTCGCGATCGCGGATCGCCCCGCCGCGTCGCTCGCCGGCGCGCTCGAGCATCCTCCCCAACTGGTGGTCGCGGTGGTCGACGTGCAGGAACCCGGCAACATCGGAGCTATCGTCCGCGCGGCGGAGGCGTGCTGGGCCACGGGCGTGGTGTGCTGCGGAGCGAGCGCCGACGCGTTCGGCCCGAAGGCCCTCCGGGGATCGATGGGAAGCGCCCTCCGGCTGCCGGTGGCCTCTGGGGTGCCGGCCGCCGACGCGTTTGCGGCCATGAAAGCGCGGGGCCTTCGCCTCGTCGCCACCGTCCCCTCGGGCGGCGTGCGGCCGGACGCGCTCGACCTCCGCCGGCCGACCGCACTTCTGTTCGGCGGCGAAGGGCCCGGACTGGCAGCCGACGCCCTGGCAGAGGCGGACGCAGCCGTTTCGATCCCGATGCGCGCACCGGTCGAATCGCTGAACGTCGCGGTGGCCGTCGCGCTGCTGACCTGCGAAGCCGCGCGCCAGCGCGGCCTGCGCTGAGGGGCCTCAGCATGAAGACTGGCGATTTGTTCGAACCACCCGTCACCGAGACGCCCCCCGACGTCCAGGTTCCGCTCGCCGAACGCATGCGTCCCCGCACGCTCGAGGAACTCGTCGGGCAGGACGCGCTCCTGGGACCGGGCCGCCCCCTTCGCGTGGCCATCGAACGCGACCTGCTTCAGTCCATCGTCCTTTGGGGCCCGCCCGGAACCGGCAAGACGACGCTCGCCCGGCTCATCGCCCAGGTGACGCGGGCGCATTTCATCTCATTCAGCGCCGTCCTGGCCGGCATCAAGGAGATCAAGGCGGTGATGGCGGCGGCCGAGCAGGCCCGGCGCCACCTGGGCCGCCGCACGATTCTCTTCGTCGACGAGATTCACCGATTCAACAAGGCGCAGCAGGACGCGTTCCTGCCGCGGGTCGAGGCTGGCGACATCGTGCTGATTGGCGCGACGACGGAGAACCCGTCGTTCGAGGTGATCTCCGCGCTGCTCTCGCGCTCGCAGGTGTACGTGCTCGCGCCGCTTGCGGAGGCGGACGTTCTCGGCATTCTCGCGCGTGCGCTGGCAGACGGCGATCGGGGCCTCGGGCGCGAGGACGTCGACGTCAAGGCCGACGCACTCGGCGCGATCGCGCGGCTGGCCAACGGCGACGCGCGGATTGCGCTGAACCTGCTCGAGGCCGCCGTGCTCGCCGCGCCCACCGGGCCCAATCCCGAGCGCCGCCAGGTTGACACCGCCTTCGTGGAGCAGGTGGCCCAGCGGCGCATGCTCCTCTACGACAAGAACGGCGAGGAGCACTACAACCTCATCTCGGCGCTTCACAAGTCGATGCGAAACAGCGACCCGGACGCCGCGATGTACTGGCTGGCCCGAATGGTCGAGTCGGGTGAGGACGCGCTGTACATCGCCCGGCGCCTGGTGCGCTTCGCGTCCGAGGACGTTGGCGTCGCCGACCCGCAGGCTCTGGTGGTCGCCATGGCGGCGCGGGACGCGGTGCATTTCATCGGGATGCCCGAGGGAAACACCGCGCTGGCGCAGGCGACGGTGTATCTGGCGACGGCGCCGAAGAGCAACGCGCTGTACGTCGGTTACCAGCAGGCCGCTTCGGACGCGCTGAAGGACGTGGCGGACCCCGTGCCCCTGCATCTGCGCAACGCGCCGACGCGGCTCATGAAAGACCTGGACTATGGCAAGGGATACCAGTACGCGCACGAGGAGCGCGACGCCGTCGCCGCCATGGACTGCCTCCCGGAGAGCCTGAAGGGCCGCCGCTACTACCGCCCCACCGAGCGCGGATTCGAAAAGGAGATCAAGCGCCGCCTCGACGCGTGGGAGGGAATCAAGGCGAAGCGGCGGGGTGGGGACTGACGGCGTTAATAATCAGTGGCTAGTGATCAGTGGCTGGTGGTCAGTGGATGGTGGCCAGTCGTCAACCCGTCACACATGCCCCACGAGCCACTGCCCACTAGCCACTAACCACTGCCGCTGCGCCCGGGAGCTTGAGGCGCTCTCAGATCCGCTGGAAGTTCTTCTCGATCTCTCTCCGCGTGAGGCGGAGCATCACGGGCCGGCCGTGCGGGCAGATGGTGGAGTACGCCGTGCGTCGCAGCTCCTCGAGGAGGTGCGCCATCTTCTCGTATGTCAGCGGCGCGTTCGCCTTGACGGCCGCGTGACACGCCGTCAGCGCGGCGATGCGCTTGAGCGCCTCGTCGACGGTGGCGCCCCGATCAATGCCGTCGAGATCCTGAGCCAGAGCCCTGACGGTCTCGACGATCTCGCCCGGCATCAGCAGCGCCGGCACCGCGGTCAGCCTGACGCTGCTGCCGCCGAACTCCGCGATCTCGAAGCCGAACCGCTCCAGCTCCGCCGCCCGCTGCAGCAGCACCTCGCAGCCGCTGACCGACAACTCGACGACCAGCGGTTCGAGCAGGAGCTGGCCCTCCAGCCGACCGGCGGTCAGCTGCTGCATCACCCGTTCGAACAGCACGCGCTCGTGCGCCACGTGCTGGTCGATGATCGCAATCCCCTCGTCATCCATCGCAACGATGAACGTGTCGCGAAACTGCCCGAGCGGGATCATCGGCCGAACGCCGAGCGCGCCGACGGGGCCGTCGAGCGGCGCCCTGATTCCATCGGGAGGAATCTCAGAAACCGCAGGCGAGGCCGCGCCAGGAGCCGAAACCACTCCCGAAGGGAAGTCGTGGTGGGTGGGTACGGGCGACCAGCGGTTCGGATAGATGCCGCCAAGCAACCCGGGAAAGGACTGCGCGACCGGCTGGGCCGCAGGAATCGCGCTGCCGCGCAGCTGGAGTTCCGGCGCCGGCCCCTGGCCGAGCGCGGCGCCGATGGCGCGTCGCACGGCCTCGTGAATCCCCGACTGATTGCGGAACCGAACCTCGGCCTTGGTCGGGTGGACGTTGACGTCCACCTGGTCAGGTTCCATCTCGAGGAAGAGATGCACCTCCGGGCTGCGCTCCTTGACCGACGCAACGCTGTACGCCTCGATGATGGCGTGGGCAATCGTCTTGTCCTTCACGATGCGCCGGTTCACGAAGATGTTCTGGTGGCCACGCTTCGGCCCCTGTTCCGCGAGGGCCGCCACGAGGCCGAACACGCGGACGCCTGAAGACTCCTTCCCCACCTCCACCAGATCCTCGCGATTCCCGTAGAGCTGGTAGAACCGCTCGGGCAGCGTTCTGACGGGCGGGCACTCTAGCACCTTGCGACCCGCGCTGGTCAGTGTGAACCCAACCTCCGGGTACGCCAGGGCCAGCTGGGTCATCATCCGGGAAACCTGCGCCGACTCGGCCGCGTCCGACTTCAGGAACTTCCGTCGCGCCGGCAGGTTGTAGAAGAGGTCCCAGACTTCGATGCTCGTTCCTATCGGAGAACCCACCTCCCGGACCGACGACACGGTGCCCCCGTTCACCCGGATTTCCGTGCCGCTCGACGCGGCTTCGGGCCGCGTCCGAAGGACGAGCCGCGACACGGAGGCGATGCTCGGCAGCGCCTCGCCCCGGAACCCGTGGGTCGTAATCGCGGCCAGGTCGTCGGCCGTCGAGATCTTGCTGGTCGCATGCCGGTCGAGTGCCAGCTGCGCGTCCTCCGTCTCCATCCCGACCCCATCGTCCTCGACCCGCACCAGCTTCTTGCCGCCCAGCTCGCAGGTGACCACGACGCGCGTCGCCGCCGCGTCGATGGCGTTCTCGACGAGTTCCTTGACGACGGAGGCGGGGCGCTCGACGACCTCGCCGGCGGCAATCTGATTCGCGAGTTCCGGAGAGAGGCGGTGGACTCTTCCCATTGCTCCAATCATGCCAGAAAAACACGAAGGCCGGGAAACGGGTTGCCCCGCCTCCCGGCCTCTAGTCACCCTGGTTCCGGCCTCGGGCCCTGGGCCCTAAGCCCTGCGCCCGTCTAGTCCCCGACCTTGACCGACAACGCCGCGTGTGCCGCCGCGAGCCGCGCCACAGGCACGCGGAACGGCGAGCAGCTCACGTAGTTCAGGCCGACCTTCTGGAAGAAGTCGATCGAAGACGGGTCGCCGCCGTGCTCGCCGCACACGCCCAGCTTCAGCTCCGGACGTGTCTTGCGACCAAGCCTGCAGGCCATGTCCACCAGCTGGCCGACGCCCACCGTGTCGATACTCGCAAACGGGTCGGCGTCGAGAATCCGCTTCTCCTGGTAGATCTTCAGGAACTTGCCGATGTCGTCGCGCGAGAACCCGCAGGTCATCTGTGTGAGGTCGTTCGTGCCGAACGAGAAGAACTGCGCCTCGGCGGCAATCTCGTCGGCCGTCACGGCGCCGCGCGGCACCTCGATCATCGTCCCGATGAGGTACTTGATCTTGATGCCCTGCTCCTTCATCACCTGCTGGCACACGCGCTCGGCGATGACCTTCTGGTCCGTGAACTCCTTCACGAAGCCGACCAGCGGAATCATGATCTCAGGGACGACCTTCAGCCCTTCCTTGTTGAGCTGGCAGGCCGCTTCCATGATCGCCCGCGTCTGCATCTCGGTGATCTCCGGGTAGGTGATCCCCAGACGGCAGCCGCGGTGGCCGAGCATCGGGTTGAACTCGTGGAGCTGTTCGACCCTGGCCAGCAGCGCCTTCTTCTCCTGAAGCTCCGTCTTGCTGCCGCCCGTCGCCTCGAGCCTGGCGACGTCCACCATCAGGTCCTCGCGCTTCGGCAGGAACTCATGGAGCGGCGGGTCAATCGTGCGCACGGTGACCGGGCACCCGTGCATCGCCTTGAACACGCCGTAGAAGTCGCCGCGCTGCATCGGCAGCAGTTCGTTGACGGCGGCCTTCCGATCGGCCTCGTTGTCGGCCAGGATCATCCGGCGGACGATCGGCAGCCGTTCGTCTGCGAAGAACATGTGCTCGGTTCGGCACAGACCGATTCCGCGAGCGCCGAAGGCGTACGCGGTTTCCGCCTGGTCCGGCAGGTCCGCGTTCGCGCGGATGCCCATCGTTCGCGTCTTGTCGGCCCACTGCAGCAGCTTGGCGAAGCGCTGGTAGATGTCCGACTCCGCCGCCTTCATGGTGCCGTTGATGACCTGGAGGATCTCGCTCGGCTTGGTGGCGACCTTCTCAATCTTCACCTCGCCCGACAGGCCGTCGAATGCGATGTAGTCTCCCTCGTGCAGCGCCTTGCCGCCGACGATGACGACCTTCTCCGCCTCGTTGACCCTGAGCTCCGACGCGCCGACGACGGCCGGTTTGCCCATCTGGCGGCCGACGACCGCGGCGTGCGAGGTCATGCCGCCGGTCGCGGTCAGAATCCCCTGCGACACGAACATGCCATGGATGTCATCGGGCGCCGTCTCCTTGCGGACGAGAACGACCTTCTTGCCTTGCTCGGTCCACGCCACCGCCTCATCCGCCGTGAACACCACCTGTCCCGACGCCGCGCCCGGGGAGGCCGGCAGGCCCTTCGTCGCCACCGGGATCGTCTTCCACTCCTTCGGGTCGAACACCGGCGACAGCAGCTGCGACAGCGAGGACGGGTCGACCAGAAGCAGCCCCTCGTTCGGCGTCAGCAGCTTCTCGGCGACGAGGTCGGTCGCAATGACGACGGCGGCGTAGCCGGTGCGCTTGCCGGACCTCGTCTGCAGCATGTAGAGCTTCTCGTTCTCAATCGTGAACTCGAAGTCCTGGATGTCCTTGTAGTGCTTCTCGAGCAGCGTGGTGTGGCGGCGCAGCTCCCTGTAGGCGGCCGGCATCACCTGCTCGAGCTGGGTAATCGGCATCGGCGTCCGGACGCCAGACACCACGTCCTCGCCCTGCGCGTTGATCAGGAACTCGCCGTAGAACTCCTTCTTGCCCGTCGCCGGGTTGCGGGTGAAGCCCACGCCCGTCGCCGACCGGTCGCCGGAGTTGCCGAACACCATCAGCTGGACGTTGACGGCGGTGCCGATGTAGTCGGGGATGTCGTAGATGCGCCGGTATTCCTTGGCGCGAGCGTTGTTCCACGAGCGGAACACGGCGTTGCGGGCGCCGCGCAGCTGCTCCATCGGATCG
This sequence comes from uncultured Acidobacteriota bacterium, assembly GCA_963784455.1. Classification (GTDB taxonomy): domain Bacteria; phylum Acidobacteriota; class Vicinamibacteria; order Vicinamibacterales; family Fen-181; genus FEN-299. The sequence continues at coordinate 22,166 of CAWARN010000001.1, forward strand.
GTCGGGAACGCCTTGCCGGTCTTGCGCTTCACGACTTCCTTGTACCGATCCACGACCTCCTGCAGCGCCTTCTCGCCGAGGTCCGTGTCCAGCTTCGCCCGCTTCGCGTGCTTGACGGCGTCGAACTCCTTCTCGAATTCCTCCTTGGGAATCTCGAGGACGACATTGCCGAACATCTGGATGAAGCGGCGATAGCTGTCGTACGCGAACCGACCGTTCCCGGTCCGGGCCTTGAGCCCCTCGACTGCCGCGTCGTTGAGGCCGAGGTTCAGGATCGTGTCCATCATGCCCGGCATCGAGAACTTCGCGCCGGAGCGGACCGACACCAGCAGCGGGTTGGAGGTCGAGCCGAACTGCTGGCCGGCGACCTTCTCGAGCCTCCGGAGGTTCTCCTCCATCTGCGACTCGACCTGGGCCGGGACCTTGCGCCCGAACTCGTAGTAGAGATTGCACGCCGCGGTCGTGATTGTGAATCCGGGCGGAACCGGCAGCCCGGCGTTGGTCATCTCGGCCAGCCCCAATCCCTTGCCGCCCAGAAGGTCCTTCATCGTCCGGTCGCCGTCGGCCTTGCCACCGCCGAAGAAGTAGACATACTTGACGGTCTTGGGCTTCCTGACCGCGCCGCCCTTCTTCGCCACCGTCTTGCCCGCACTCTTCACTGCCGTCTTCTTGGCCATCGAGGTGTGACTCCAGTTAAGTAGGGATGAATGACGAATTGAATCAGCGATTCAACTCGAGTTGAGGAGCGATCTCCGAGATATCAGCTAGGTCCAGAATCAGCTCGTGGAGGCGCCAGAGGAGAGTCAGCCGCTGGTCGCGAAGCGCGGCGTCGTCCACCATGACGAACACGTCGGTGAAGAAGCGGTCGACGGCCGGCCGGAACAGCGACGCCTGGCGGAACGCCTCCACGTAGTCGCCGCCCGCCGCCGCCAGCCGGACCTGCTCGCCGCGTGCGCGGAACGCTTCGAGCAGCGCCGTCTCGGCCGGCTCGGTCAGCCGGTCCAGGATCTCGACCGGCCCGGTCTTCAACTCGCGCGACAGGTTCTTCACGCGCTTGAACGCAATCGCGAGCGCTTTGAAATCGGCCGACGCCCGGACCCGTTGCAGAGCCTCCAGACGCAGGCGCGCGTCGTGGGGCACGGCCACGAAGCCGCGCCTGGAACCCGCGATGGCGTTCACCTCGTCGTAGGCGAATCCGCGCTGCTGGAACAGGTAGCGCAGCCGTTCGCCGAGGAACGTCGAAAGGTCGTCCGATTCGGCCGCCGCCTCCGTCTGGAGCGCGACGCCCGGCTCTGCGCATGCGTCCAGTGCGGCCCGCGCTTCCCGCCGCAACGCCGCAAGATCGACGGCCGCGTCGAGGCCGGTCAGCTCGGGTAAATCGACGAGCGTCTTGAGCAGGCCGTGCGCCTGCCGGCGAAGCCCGAACGGGTCCCGCGTACCCGTCGGCCTCTCTCCTGCCGCGAACAGGGCCACCAGCGTATCAACCTTGTCGGCGACCGACACGGCCGCCCACGTGACAGCCGCCGCGCCGAGTTCTGCGCGCAACGGGGGCGCCGAGGCCTCCACGGCCACGGGGAGATAGTGATGATAGACGGCCCGCCAAATCGGCTCCGCCAAGCCTTCCTCGCGGGCGTAGATCCCGCCCATCGTCCCCTGGAGTTCGGTCAGCTCCCGCACCATGTCAGTGACGAGGTCGGCTTTGGCAAGACGGCCGGCAACGGCCGCGTCGTCGGCCGCGTCGGGCCGCCCGAACGCCTCGGCTGCGAGCCAGCGGGCCAGCCGCTCGAGCCGGAGTGCCTTCGCACGATAGCTGCCCAGCTTCTTGTGGAACAACACGGTCGAGAGCGCGGCCAATCGATCGCCGAGACGCACCCGGCGGTCGGCGTCGAAGAAGAACCCGGCGTCGCGCAGCCTCGCCGTCAGCACCCGCTCGCAGTTGCGCGCGATCGAGCGCGACGAATCGGCCTGGGTGTTGATCACCGCGAGAAACGCCGGCATCAGCCGCCCGGACGGGTTCACCACCGGGAAGAAGTGCTGGTGGTGAATCATCGTGGTCGTCAGCACCTCCTCGGGGAGCGCGAGGAACTCGGTGCCGAACGTGCCCGCGACCACGGCGGGGTACTCGACGAGGTCCGGCACTTCCTGCAGGAGTCCGGACTGCGACGCGGCCGCGCTGCTGACCCGCCCCCCGAGCCGCTGGGCGTTCGCGTCGAGCTCCCGCGCGATCTTGTCGTGGCGCTCGCTTCGCTCCAGCAGCACGAAGCTCTCGACGAGCTTCGTCCGGTACTCTTCGAACGATCGGACCTTGATGGCGCGCCCGGCCCGGCCGCTCGTGGCCAGGAACCGGTGACCGTAGGTGAGCGCCGCGGCGCGCACCTCCTGCACCGATCCCGACTGCGCCGCCTCGGTCCTGAAGATGGTGAACGGGACGACGCGGCCGCCGTACAGGAACAGGATCCAGCGAATCGGCCTCCCGAAGAGCAGTTCGCCGCGTCCGTCGTCGAGCCAGGCGTCCCAGTGCATCTGCTTCGGGAACGCCATGTCGCGGAGCACGCCGGCCAGCGCCGCGGGCAGCACGTCGACCGCCGCGTGGCCGCGCTGGAACCGGCGATAGGCGAGGTAGACGCCTTTCGCTGTGTCCAGGCGCTCGAGCGCCGCCACCTCGACGCCGTTCTTCTTCGCGAATCCGAGCGCCGCGGGGGTCGGCTCCCCGGTCGGCTTGAACGCGGCCGAGACGGGCGGTCCGCTGATCAGCTCTTCGAGGTCGGCCTGCCGCTCGGGCATCCGAGCGACGCGGGCCGTCAGCCGGCGCGGCGTGCTGAACGTCTCCACCGGCGCATCCGGCGGCAACCGCAGCGCGCCCAGGCGCGCCGCCAGGTGGTCACCGAGCTGCCGCGTCAGCGCTGGCAGCCACGAGGCGGGAAGTTCCTCGGTTCCGATTTCGATCAAGAGCTCGCGGTCCACAATAGTCGTCGGTCCTGTCGCCGCAGCGGCGGGTTATGCGCCCGCCTGGTTGATCTCCGAGTCCGCGCCCGTCGCGGCGTTCATCGCCTCGACGTGGGCCTGCGCCACGCCGACGGCGAGCTGCCGCACCTTCAGGATGTACGCCGTCCGCTCGGTCACGCCGACCCCGCCCGACGAATCGAGCAGGTTGAAGAGGTGTGAACACTTCAGGCACTGCTCGTAGGCGGGCAGCACGAGGTGCGACGCGAGCAGCGTCTTCGCGAACGCATGGTGACGGTCGAACAGGTCGCGGTGGAAGGCGACGAACGCTTCGCGCGGCATGTCGACCTGCCCGAACGCGTACTTCGACTGCTGGATCTCGTCGGCCAGGCGCACGTCTCCGTAGCTCACGCCGTGCGCCCACTCGAGGTCGTACACGCTGTCCACCTTCTGCAGGAACATCGCGATCCGCTCGAGGCCGTACGTCAGCTCGACCGAAATCGGCGAAAGGTCGATCCCCCCGACCTGTTGGAAGTACGTGAACTGCGTGATCTCCTGGCCGTCGAGCATCACCTGCCAACCGATGCCCCACGCGCCGAGCGTCGGTGATTCCCAGTTGTCTTCCTCGAACCGGATGTCGTGCTGTCGCGGATCAATCCCGCACGCCTCGAGGCTGTCGAGGTAAATCTGCTGGACGTCATCCGGCGACGGCTTGAGGATGACCTGGAACTGGTGGTGCTTGAACAGGCGGTTTGGATTCTCGCCGAACCGACCGTCGTCCGGCCGCCGCGAGGGCTGAACGTAGGCGACGTTCCAGTGACGGGGCCCGAGGACGCGCAGGAACGTCTCGACGTGGGAGGTGCCGGCGCCGACCTCGAGATCGATCGGCTGCTGGAGCAGGCAGCCGCGCGAGGCCCAGAACTCCGAGAGCTTGAAGATCAGATCTTGAAACGTCATGCCACCCGCTACCGTGCCAAATCGCGCAGGACCCGCGTCGATCGCAGTTCCTTCTCCAGATGCAGGCGCATCAGCGCCCGGTGAATCGACTCCAGTTCCCGGTCCACCCGCGCAGCCAGCGGCACCGTCCCGATGCGCTGCGGCGGGACCCGGACCGCCATGGCCAGGAACGACAGCGCGCCCGGCGACAGCGACAGGCCCGCACCCCCTTCGCGGACCGTGTGCCGCGCGCAAGCGTCGCACGTGAACAGGTGGCCGCCCGGTTCCAGCGACGCGCCGCCGGGCTCGCCGTCCAGCGCCACGCCGCATCGATGGCACGCGACATGCGGCGGGTACACGCCCTGCAACCGCAGCAGCCAGTACTCGAAGTACCGCGCGATGGCCGCCGTGGGCACCCCGTCGGCCAGCGCCTCCAGCGTGGATACCCCGAGGCGATAGAGCCGCTCGTTCGGGTCGCCCTCCTGGGCCCACTCGTCCATCAACTCGGCGAAGTACCCGACGTGGCTCAGGGCGTCCGGGCGGGACGCGAGCAACGGCGAGCACTGCGGCTCGGCGTAGCTCAGGCGCACCAAGTCGCGCTGTTCGCGTTCGTAGTAGCCGACGCCGACCCGCGTGAGCGGCTCGAGCGCGCCGGCGAACGCCGACCGGGGCCGGCGGGCGCCATTCGCAACGCCGCGCTTCTTGCCGCGATCGCGGGTCAGGAACACCACGATCCGGTCGGCTTCTCCCAGTTTGTACGTTCGCAGGACCAACGCCTCGGTCTTATAGAGAGGCATGACTGCGCAACAAACGATTCACTTTACCTTACTTCCCCGGCATCCCCAACTGGTCGAGCAGACGGCCGTCCTCGCGCCACTCCGAGGCCACCTTCACCCGGAGATCCAGGTAGACGCGGGCTTCGAAGAACGACTCGAGATCGCACCGGGCCGCAGTCCCGATGCGCTTGATCATCTCTCCGCCGCGGCCCACGAGGATCGGCTTCTGCGAGTCGCGCTCCACGAGGATCGAGCAGTAGAACCGCATGATCCCGCGGTCGTCCACCTCCTCGAACCGATCGACGACGACCGCCGTCGAGAATGGGATCTCCGCGTGCGTCAACTCCAGGACCTTCTCGCGCACGGCCTCGGCCACGAAGAAGCGCTCGGGCTGGTCGGTCAGGTAGTCGGTCGGGTACAGCGGGTCGCCCTCTGGCAGATGCTCGAGAATCACGCGCTCGAGGCGGTCGACGTTCTCGCCGGTGAGCGCGGACACGGGCACGATCTCGGTGAAGGCGTGCCGCTGCCGCCATCGATCGATCAGCGGCAGCAGGGCGGGACGGGACACCCGGTCGACCTTGTTGAGGACGAGCGCGACGGGCGCAGCGGTCCGTCCGAGGCGCTCGAGGATGAAGCGCTCGCGCCCGCCCGCGCGGAGATCGGTGGCGTCGGCCACCAGGGCGACAACGTCCGCCTGCTGGATCCCCTCGACGGCCGCGTCCACCATCCGGACATTCATCCGGTGCGTCGGCCGGTGAATCCCGGGCGTGTCGAGAAACACGGCCTGGCCGGCCTCGTAGTTCCGAACGCCCGCGATCCGGTTCCGCGTGGTCTGCGGCTTGTCGGAGACGATCGCGAGTTTGGTGCCGACCAGACGATTCAGCAGCGTCGATTTGCCGACGTTCGGCCGCCCAATCAAGGCCACGAAGCCGCAGCGCATCGGTTAGCCTTCCGTCCCTTCCTGCCGGGGCTCGAGTCGCCGGACCCGGACCTTGGTGACGCGCCGGCGCTCGGCCTCGAGCACCTCGATGCCGAGCCCGTCGAAGTCGAGCGTCTCGCCGACCGTCGGCACGCGGCCGAGACGCGCCAGCAGGTAGCCGCCGACGGTCTCGAAACCCTCCCGGGCAATCTCGACGCCCAGCCGGTCGGCCAGATCGTCGATGTCGACCTTGCCGCTGAAGGCGAATACGCCTTCGCCAAGGTCCACGATCGGTTCCGATTCCTCATCGTACTCGTCGCGAATCTCGCCGACGATCTCCTCGAGCAGGTCCTCGAGGGTCACCAGGCCGGCAGTCCCGCCGTACTCATCGACCACGATGGCGATCTGAACGCGCCGGCGCTGGAATTCGCGCAACAGGTCGGACACGGGCTTCGTTTCAGGCACGACGTGGGCGGAACGCATGATGGCGGTGACCGCCCGCTCGTCCGCGTCGGCCAGGTGCACGAGGTCCTTGACGAAGACGACGCCCAGGATGTTGTCGAGGCTCTCCTTGTAGACCGGCACACGCGAATACGCCTGCTCACGCAGCAGCCTGCGCAACTCGCCGAGCGTCGCCTCGGCACGGATGGCGACGATGTCGGGACGCGGCGTCATGACCTCGCGCACGCGCGTGTCCCCGAAGTCGACAATCGACTGGATCAGGCGGCGTTCGTCCCCCTCGATCAGACCTTCCTGCGCGCCCGCCTCGATGTAAGCCTGCGCGACCTCGTCGTGCTGCTCGTCTGCCTCGGGCGACGCCTGCCCCGGCCGGTCACGCCGAGGCGCCCCGAGCCGCCCGAACAGCGCGGTCAGCGGACGCAGCACGCGCGCCACGGGCACGAACGCCGGCAGGAGCGCGTCGAGCACCCGCTCGGGGTCGTCCCTGACGATGAGCAGCGGAATCAGATGGCCGCACGCGATCACCAGGCCGATCGCCGCACCGGCCAGACCCAGGGCTTGCCGGCCGCCGTCCACGCCAATCAATCCCGAGAGCACAACCGTGATGCCGACGGTGACAACGCCAATCGCCATCCGCACCGGCACGAAAAACAGCAGCGGCTCGTCGAGGCACCGTCCCAACCACTCGCCGCGGCCGCTGCGCTCGGCCACCAGCCGAAGCGACAGCCGCATCATCGCGCTGAATGCGGACTCGACCGTGCCCAGGTAGACGAGCGCACACCCCAGCAGGAACAGCGCCAGCGGACTCATGCTCGCTCCGCCCTTTCGATGATGCCAGCCGTCAAGCCGCCGCGGCGGCGCAGCCTCGCCTCGAGGCGCGCCATCCTCCCCTCGTCCGCCTCATGGTCGTAACCGAGCAGGTGCAGCAGACCGTGCAGCGCCAGCACGCGGAGTTCTTGCGCGTAGGCGTGGCCGGCGACGCGCGCCTGGCGGCGGGCCACTCCCGTGGCGATGACGATGTCGCCGAGGTGCCGCGGCTGAGCCGGCTTGCCCGCCGAAGCCCCGGGGACACGCCCGCGTCCGCCCGGGGCGAAGGCGGGAAATGACAGCACGTCGGTCGCTCTCCTCTTGCCGGCGAATGCCCTGTTGAGCCTGCGCATCGCGGCGTCGTCAACGAGCGCGATGGTGACGGCGCCCCGCGAACGGGCCGGAGCCACGCCGCGCAGCCACCCGGCGAGGCCGCGCACGCGAACCGGTCGCCCGACTCCGTCCACGAGCACGACGCGGAGGCCGCCTCCGTCGCCCTCAGTCATGATGATTCGAGAACCGCTCGTACGCCTTGACAATCTGCTGCACCAACTTATGGCGCACCACGTCCCGCTCGTCGAAGTACACGAACGAGATGCCGTCGATGTGCGACACCACCTTCATCGCCTCGATGAGGCCCGAGGCGCGGCCTGTCGGCAGGTCGATCTGCGTGATGTCGCCGGTGACCACGGCCTTCGATCCGAAGCCGAGCCGCGTCAGGAACATCTTCATCTGCTCGGACGTCGTGTTCTGGGCCTCGTCGAGGATCACAAAGGCGTCGTTCAGGGTGCGCCCTCGCATGAAGGCAATCGGCGCGATCTCAATCGTGCCGCGCTCGAGCAGCCGCTCGACCCGCTCGGCATCCAGCATGTCATACAGCGCGTCGTACAGCGGGCGCAGATACGGGTTGACCTTCTCCTGCAGGTCGCCCGGCAGGAAGCCCAGCTTCTCGCCCGCCTCGACGGCGGGCCGTGCCAGGACGATCCGCGTCACCTTCTTCGCGAGCAGGAATGTCACGGCCTGGGCCATCGCCAGGTAGGTCTTCCCCGTTCCCGCCGGGCCGATGCCGAACACGATGTCGAACTGGTCGATCGCGTCCAGGTAGGCCCGCTGATTGACGCTCTTCGGAGCGACCTGCCGCCGGCCCGAAGCCCGCGCGGGCGCGCTCTTGACGAAGTAGTCGCGAAGCTCAATCTCCGGGTGATCCGAGACCAGACGAGCCGCGGTCTTCACGTCGCCGTTCCCGAGGCGATACCCGTCTCGAACCAGCGACGCCAGCTCCAGGACGATTCGCTCAACCGCCTCGGCGCCCACAGCATTCCCCTCGACCAGCAGGTCCTGGCCCTGGGTGCGGATCTGCACATTCAGGAGCGTCTCGAGGAAGCGCAGGTTCTCGTCGTAAGAGCCGAAGAGGGTTTCAATCCCCTCGCCAGGGACGGGAATCTTGATCATCAAAGCTCGCGCTGAGGTGCGTATCTCCTTTTCTCAGAGACACTTAAGCGATGGATTGTACCACAGGACCGGGGTGGGGGCAACTAGGCGGACGACGGGCAGTCTGTGATAGTGGCAGTGATCAGTGGCGGTGATCAGTGGATCACGCGTGACACACTGACCACCAGCCACTGCCACTGACTACTACGATGCGGTTGACGCCAGCCGCAAATCCCGCAACTGCCGTTCGTCCACCGCGGTCGGGGCGCCTGTCATCTGGTCGACCGCCGCTGCGGTCTTCGGGAACGCCATCACCTCGCGAATCGACGACTCGCCCGCCAGGATCGCCACGATCCGGTCGAGACCGAGGGCGATGCCGCCGTGTGGCGGCGTACCGAATCGGAGCGCCTGCAGGAAGAAGCCAAACCGGTGGGCCGCCTCCTCGTCTGACAGGCCAATCGCCCTGAACACCCGAGCCTGGATCGAGGCGTCGTGGATTCGTATGCTCCCGCCTCCTATCTCGCTGCCGTTCAGGACGAGGTCGTAGGCCTGAGCCCTCACCTGACCCGGCGCGCTCTCCAGGAGTTCGCGATCCTCCGGCACCGGGGACGTGAACGGGTGATGCATGGCCGCGAACCGCCGCTCCTCAGGATCCCATTCGAACATCGGGAAGTCGGTCACCCACGTGAAGGCGAACACGTCGGGCTGGAGCAGGCCGCCTTCCTTCGCGACAGCGAGTCGAAGCTGGCCGAGGGCCTTCGACGTCGGGTCGGGCTCGCCCGCAGCCATGAGCAGCAGGTCCGGCTCGCCAGCCCCGGCACGCTCGAGCGCCGCGCGCAGCGCCGGTTCTCCCGCCCCTTTGAGGGCAGGGCTCTTGACGCCCTCGGCCGAGGATCGCACCCACACGAGGCCCGCCGCGCCCGCCTGCTTCGCCTGCTCCGCCAACGTGTCGAGCTGCTTCCGGCTGAACGCCGCTCCGCCCGGCACGACGAAGCCCCGCACGACGCCTCCCGCGGCGAGTGCGCTGCGGAAGGGCGTGAACGGGGTGTCCGCAAACAGGACCGAGAGATCCTGGATCTCCAGGCCGCATCGCAGGTCCGGCTTGTCGGACCCGTACCGGGCGATGGCTTCGGCGTACGGCATGCGGCCGAACGGCCGCCGTACCTCCCGGCCAGTCACGCCGAACACGTCCTGCATCAGCGGCTCGATGATCTCGAACACCAGCTGCGGGCGCGCGAACGACATCTCGACGTCGATCTGCGTGAATTCGGGCTGCCGATCCGCGCGCAGGTCCTCGTCGCGGAAGCACTTGACGATCTGGAAATACCGGTCGGTGCCCGCGATCATCAACAGCTGCTTGAAGAGCTGCGGCGACTGCGGCAGCGCGTAGAACTCGCCCGGGTGCACCCGGCTCGGCACCAGATAGTCGCGCGCCCCCTCGGGGGTCGACTTCCCGAGCACCGGCGTTTCGATTTCCCAGAAGCCGTGCGCGTCGAAGTACTTTCGAACGGCCATCGAGACCCGGTGCCGGAGTCCGAGGTTGGCCTGCAGCGCAGGACGCCGCAGGTCGAGGTACCGATAGCGAAGCCGAAGGTCGTCGGAGGCGAGGGCGGCTTCGTCGGCGATCTGGAACGGCGGCACGGCGGCTTCGTTCAGCACCCGAAACTCGACGGCCGCCACCTCGACGTCGCCGGTGGGCATCCGCGGGTTCACGGCCTCAGCGGCCCGAGCTCTCACCACGCCCTTCACGCCGACGACGAACTCGGCCCGGAGGTGCTTGGCGGTGTCGAGGAACAGCTGCCCCTCCTGAACGACGACCTGGGTCAGGCCGTAGCGGTCTCGCACATCGATGAAGACCAGCGCGCCCAGGTCCCGCACGCGGTGCACCCAGCCAAGCAGCGTCGCCTCGCGACCGATGTCGGTCGCCCGCAACGCCCCGCACGTATCCGTTCGCGTCCAGTCTCCGAGCTGATCAAGCATGGCGGCCTCACCGACGGACAGAATCCAGAAGCCAGAAGCCAGTATTCAGAAGGGCCGATCTCCTACCTGCCGCTCTTGACGAAATCGACCGCCCGGTCGAGCGGCACCGACTCCTGTGACGAAGCCGCCATGCGGCGAACCGAGACCTCTCCGCGTGCCAGCTCGTCTTCCCCCAGGATGAACACGATCGGCGCCTTCAGCCGGTCGGCCCGTTTCATCTGCGACTTGAGCGAGCGCCCCTCGTACTCGACCTGCGCGTTGATCCCCGCCCGGCGGAGATCACGAAGCAGCGCCAGCGCCGCCACCCGCGCCGGCTCCCCGAGGGCGGCGACGAACACGTCGGGCCGCTTCTCCGGCAGCGCGAGCGTCTCGGGCAGGGCGAGGACCAGCCGCTCGATTCCCGCGGCGAACCCGATCCCCACCCGATCCGGACCGCCCAGGTGCTTCACCAGGCCGTCGTACCGGCCGCCGCCGAGCAGCGCGTTCTGCGCGCCGATCCCCCCTGCCAGGACCTCGAACGTCGTCCGCGTGTAGTAGTCGAGGCCGCGGACAAGCCGGTGCGAGACGAGGTAGGGGATCCCGAAGACGTCGAGATACCCCTTCACCGCCGCGAAGTGCTCCCGGCACTCGCCGCACAGGTAGTCCTCCGAATGCGGCAGCGCGTCGATGACCGGCTGATCAGCCGGCACCTTGCAGTCGAAGATCCGCAGCGGATTGGTGGCGGCTCGCCGCTGACAATCGCCGCACAGGTTCCGGACACCCTCGCCCAGCGCCGCGACGAGCGCCGCCGAGAACGCCGGCCGGCATGCGGGGCAGCCCACCGAGTTCACGGCCAACTCGACGCCCGTGATGCCGAGTTCCCGGATCAGCGTCCACGCGATGTCGATGACTTCGCCGTCGACCGACGGGTCCTTGACGCCGAACACCTCGACGTCGAGCTGGTGGAACTGCCGGTACCGCCCCTTCTGCGGACGCTCGCGCCGGAACATCGGGCCGATCGTGTAGATCTTCGGGACCGCCATCGCCTGCTCGAGCGCGTGCTCCGCGAACGCACGCGCCAGGCTGGGCGTCGCCTCCGGCCTGAGCGTGATCCGCTCGCCGTCCTTGTCGGTGAACGCGTACATCTCCTTCTGAACGATGTCCGTCGTCTCGCCGGTGCCCTTGGCGAACAGTTCCTCGCGCTCGATGATCGGCGTCCGGATCTCGGCGTAGCCGTACTGGTCGAATACGCGGCACGCCGTCGATTCGACGAACTGCCAGCGTTCGACGACTCCCGGCAGAATGTCCTGCGTCCCGCGAATGGCAGCAATCATGATGTGGCGTCTCTCGGATCAGCGGCGCACGAGCGCGAACAGGAGCGTGAGGACCACGCTCACCAGCACGCTCGTGGTCAGCGGGAAGTAGAACGAGAAGGCGCCGCGGCGAACGACGAAATCTCCGGGCAAACGCCCGAAGGGGAAGCCCAGGTACATCGCCGCGCCGGCCGCCGCGACGGCCAGGCCAATCACGATCAGCAGCTTGGGCATGCCCGCTCTCCGCCACGGCCTGCTCTAGACGAGCTCCATCCCGCGGAAGAAATAGCCGATTTCGAACGCCGCCGTCTCCGGCGCGTCCGACCCGTGCGTGGCGTTCGAGCCGATGGAGATGCCGAATTCGCGCCGCAGCGTTCCCTCCGCCGCCTTCGCCGGGTCGGTCGCCCCCATCAGGTCGCGCCACTCGCTGATGGCGGCGGCCGACTCGAGCACCATCAGCACGGCCGGACCCGACGACATGAAGTCGGTCAGCCCCTCGAAGAACGGCTTCCCGCGGTGGACGGCGTAGAAGCCCTCGGCGTCCTTCTTCGTGAGCTGCGCCATACGCAGCGCGAGGATCCCGAAGCCCGCCGCCTCGATCCGTTCGACGATCCGACCAACCAGCCGACGCCCGACCGCATCGGGCTTGATGATGGCAAGTGTGCGTTCCATCTGACTCCTGAATCCTGATTAAGGCTCCCGAACAGTGTCGGCCGGCGGGTCCCGCTAGCCCAGCACGGACTTCACCGCCGCGCCGATCTCGGCCGGGCTCTTCACCACCTTCACGCCGGCCGCCCTCAGCGCCGCCATCTTCTCGGCCGCCGTGCCCTTCCCTCCGGCGATGATGGCGCCGGCATGTCCCATCCGACGTCCCGGAGGCGCGGTCTGGCCCGCGATGAAGCTCACGACCGGCTTCTTGAACTCCCGCGTGATGAAGTCAGCCGCTTCCTCTTCCGCCGTCCCGCCGATCTCTCCGATCATCACAACAGCCTCGGTCTCCGGGTCCGCGTTGAACAGTCGAAGCGCATCGACGAACGTCGTGCCGATGATCGGGTCGCCGCCGATCCCGATGCAGGTCGTCTGCCCATAGCCCAGCCGCGTGGTCTGCTGAATCGCCTCGTAGGTCAGCGTCCCGCTGCGCGAGACGATGCCGATGCGCCCTTCGAGACAGATGTGGCCCGGGATGATGCCCGCCTTGGCCTTGCCCGGGGAGATCAGGCCCGGGCAGTTCGGCCCGACGAGCCTCGTCGGCTTGCCGCGCATGAACGTCATGACGCGCATCATGTCGAGCGTGGGAATCCCCTCCGTGATGCAGACGACCAGGCCGACACCGGCGTCCACGGCCTCCATGACCGTGTCGGCCGCAGCGGCCGGCGGGACGAAGACGAGCGACGCGTTCGCGTTCGTCGCCCCGACCGCCTCCTGCATCGTGTTGAACACAGGCCAGCCTTCGTGCGTGATGCCCCCCTTGCCCGGCGTCACGCCCCCGACGATCGTCGTCCCGTATGCCGCGGCCGCCTTCGCATGAAACGTCCCCTCGCGGCCCGTGAGGCCCTGGACGAGGAGACGCGTTGACGTGTCGAGTAGGACTGCCATCAGCGACCTCCCGCCAGCTTCACCACGGCGGCCGCCGCCTCGTCGACCGCCTCGGCGGTCGTGAAGTTCAACCCGCTCTCGCGCAGCATCCGCTTGCCGACGTCGACGTTGGTCCCTTCCATTCGAATGACGATCGGGAGCGTCACGTTCAACTCCTTGACGGCCGCCACAAGACCTTCCGCCAGGATGTCGCACCGCAGGATGCCGCCGAAGATGTTCACGAAGACGGCGCGCACGTTGCGGTCGGCGGTCAGGATCCTGACCGCGTTCCGGATCTGATCCGCCGTCGCCCCTCCGCCGACGTCGAGGAAGTTCGCGGGCTCGCCGCCGGCGAGCTTGATGACGTCCATGGTCGCCATCGCCAGACCGGCGCCATTGACCATGCAGCCGATGTTGCCGTCGAGCCTGATGTAGTTCAGCGAGTACTTCGACGCCTCGATCTCGAGCGGATCCTCTTCGTCGAAGTCCCGGAGTTCCTTGATATCCGGATGGCGATACAGCGCGTTATCGTCGAAGTTCATCTTCGCGTCGAGCGCCACGATGTCGCCCGAGTCGGTGACGATCAGCGGGTTGATCTCGACGAGCGAGGCGTCAGTGGCCATGAAGGCCTCGACGATTTGCCCCATGACCTTCGCCGCCTTGGAGACGACGCCCCCCTCCAGACCGAGGCTGAACGCGAGGCTCCTGGCCTGAAACGGCAGCAGCCCGACCGCAGGGTCGATGAACGCCTTGAAGATGAGATGGGGCGTCTCGGCCGCCACCTTCTCGATCTCCATGCCGCCGGCCGGACTGGCCATCAGCACGGGTCGCCCGGTCGCCCGGTCGATGACGAGCCCCAGATACAGCTCCCGCGCGATCTGCGCGCCGGCTTCTACGAGAATCCGCTTGACGATGCGCCCTTCGGGGCCGGTCTGGTGCGTGACCAGATTCATGCCGATCATGGTGGCGGCGATCTGCTCGGCCGCGTCCGCTGACTTCGCGAACTTTACGCCTCCGCCCTTGCCGCGGCCGCCTGCGTGAATCTGGGCCTTCACCACCACCGCCCCGCCGAGGCGTCCCGCAATATCGGCGACCTCCGACGGCGTGTGCGCAACCTCGCCGGCGGGCACGGGCACTCCGTGGCGTCCGAGAATAGCCTTGGCTTGGTACTCGTGGATCTTCACAGTGGTCCCTCGCATCCCGAAGAAATCGTCAGCCTGCGAACCGGATTCCGCCATGCTATCGCCCATCACGGATCGAACGCAACAGCCGCGCGGAGCCGGTGGGGGTCCGGGCGCGTCCGCGGTCCGGCGGCAAAAAGGCGCTTAGGTCACGTCCCCTGCGGCTCCGCTCACATTTCAACAGAAACTGTGGAAAAGCCTGTTGAAAACCCTTGACCGAAACGCAGTTTCTGCAACGCTGTCGAGCGTTTCTCCACTTTGCACCATCCTGGGGCAGCCGCGCTCGAGACGCGCGGCCTCCGCAAGTTGCACGCCCGGCCGCGGAGAACATCGGCTTGCAAGACAGGAACCGGGGAGATAGAATCCCGCCACCGCTGTTTCTTCGTGTGTGACGTGCAAGGAGGTCCGGATGGCTCAAAGCCTGACCCACGACGTTCTCATTCTCGGTGCGGGACTCGCCGGCCTGCGCGCGGCCGTCGAGATTGCTCGCGCCTGGATGGCCGCGTGGACGTCGGCATCGTGTCGAAGGTGCAGTTGATGCGCGCGCATTCGGTCTGCGCGGAGGGCGGCACGGCCGCCGTGCTCCGCACCGAAGAAGGCGATTCGATCGACCTGCACGCCTGGGACACCAACAAGGGATCCGACTTCCTCGCCGACCAGGATGTCGTCCGCCGCTTCGTCAACGCGATCCCGGACGAGATTCGCCGGCTCGATCACTGGGGCATCCCGTGGACACGCGACGAGCACGGCCGGATCGCGCAGCGGCCGTTCGGCGGCCACTCCTACCCTCGCGCGACGCTGGCCGCCGACAAGACCGGCTTCTTCGAGATGCAGACGCTGTACGACCAGCTGCTGCGCTACAAGAGCTTCACCCGCTACGACGAGTTCTTCGTCACCGACCTGCTCGTCGAGGGCGGGCGGTTCGCCGGCCTGCTGGGCATCCACGCACCGAGCGGCGAGACAGTCGTGCTGCGCGGCAAGGCGCTGCTGATCGCCACCGGCGGCGGGGGCTGCCTTTACGGCTTCACGACGTACTCGGAAACGGTCACCGGCGACGGCATGGCGATGGCGTACCGCGCCGGGCTGCCGCTGGAGGACATGGAGTTCCTGCAGTTCCATCCGACGGGCCTCGTGCCGAACGGCATCCTGATGACGGAGGCCTGCCGCGGTGAGGGCGGGTACCTGAAGAACGCCAAGCGGCGAGCGCTTCATGGAGCGCTACGCGCCGAGCAAGATGGAACTGGCGCCGCGCGACATGGTGTCGCGCGCCGAACAGACCGAGATCGAGGCGGGCCGCGGCATCCCGGGACAGGATGGACTGCCGTGCATCCACCTGGACCTGACGCACCTCGGCGCGGAGCGCATCAACTCGCGCCTGCCGTTGATCAGAGAGGTGTGCATCAAGTTCATCGGCGTGGACCCGATCGAAAGACCGATTCCGATCCGTCCGGTCGCCCACTACTCGATGGGGGGTATCGAGACGAACATCGACGGCCTCACGCGGATCCCGGGGGTGTGGGCGGCAGGAGAGGCGGCCTGCGTGTCGCTGCACGGCGCGAACCGGCTCGGGTCGAACTCCACCGGCGAGTGCCTCGTCTGGGGCGCCATCACTGGTGCCGAGATCGCCAAAGCGCTGCCCACGCTCGGCCCGGCGGCGGCCGTTCCGGACAGGCTGGTCGGCGAGCGGACGGCCCACGTCAAGGACCTCCTGTCGCGGCAGGGCTGTGAGAACCTCTACGCGCTGCGCCGGGAACTCCGCGCGATGATGGACCGCGACGTCGGCGTCTTCCGCACGGCGGAGGAGCTCGCGCACGGCCTGTCGGTCGTTCGCGACATCAGGGTCCGGGCGACGAAGGCGCCTGTCAACGACAAGGGCGCTCTCTACAACTCGAACCTCTTCCACGCGCTCGAGCTCGAGAATCTCCTCGATCTCGCCGAGGTCACCATCGTCGGCGCGATCGCCCGCGAGGAGTCCCGCGGCGCCCACGCGCGGCGCGATTTCAAGGTGCGCGACGATGGGAAGTGGTTGAAGCACACGCTGGCCTGGTACACGGGCGGCGCGCCCCGGCTGGACTACAAGCCGGTGGTCATCGACCAGTGGAAGCCGGAGGAGCGGAAGTGACTCGAGATGAGGCGACCCATGCTTGAGAACAAAGGACGTCCGAACCGCCTTGGAATCGTCGGCTGGCTCGCGGGCGGGCGATGGGGGTTCGAGCGCTACCTGTACACGCTACACCGGGTCACCGGCCTGGGCATCCTGGCCTACTTCCTCATGCACATCTTCGTGACCTCGTCGCGGGCGTTCGGCGAGAGTGCGTGGACGTCGGCCATGGCGCAGGTGTCGGGCCCGCTGTTCAAGGTCGGCGAGTACCTGGTGTTCCTCGCGTTCGCGTTCCACGCGGTGAACGGCATCCGACTGGTGCTCGTGGAACTGGGCTTCGCGATCGGCAGGCCGATCGAGCCGGTCTACCCGTACCGGACCTCGGTGCACGAACAGCGGCCGCTGGCCATCGGCGTGATGATCCTCGCCGCGATCCTCGCGATCGCCGGCGGCTTCGGATTTCTCCGGTAGGAGGGGCACGTGCGCGACCAAGGACTGTGGACGTGGCATCTCGCCGCGGGAGTCGTCATCCTGTTACTCCTCGGCCTTCACATGACGGTCATGCACCTCGACGGAATCGTCAGGGTGTTCAGCCCCGCAGCGGGTGAGCCGATCGACTGGGCGAACGTGACCGCGCGCGGGAAGAGCGTGTTCTTCCTCGTGAACTACGTGGTGCTGCTGGGCGCGGCGCTGTTCCACGGCCTCTACGGCCTGCGGAACATCCTGTTCGAGCTGAACCCCGCGGGCGGCGTGAAGAAGGGGTTGAACGCCCTGTTCCTCGTCGCCGGGCTCGCCCTGTTCGTCTTCGGCACCTGGGCGGCATGGGCGGGATTCACAGTGTCTCGCGGCGCGTAGCCGGGGGGAATGACATGGCCGACACGACGGTTCCGACCGAGGTTGTCTTTCGCGTCCGGCGCTTCGACCCGACCACGGATGCCGAGCCGCACTGGGAGGACTACCGGTTCCCGTGCCTGCCCGGCACGACGGTGCTCGAGGGGCTGAAGATCATCAAGGAGAAGCTGTCGCCGACGCTGGCGTGGCGCTCGTCGTGCCGCATGGGGGTCTGCGGGTCGTGCGGCATGTTCATCAACGGCAGTCCGAGGCTCGCCTGCAACACTCAGATCGCCGAGCTCGGGGGAACGCTGGTGACGGTGGCGCCGCTTCCCAATTTCAACATCATCCGGGACCTCGTCCCGGACCTGATCCCGATGATCCAGGCGCACGTCGAGTCGATGCCGTACCTCCTCCGGGAAGACACCGCCGAGATGGCGCAGCCGACGGGCGAGTACTGGCAGTCGCCGCACCAGCTCGAGCAGTACCTGGAGTTCTCCTACTGCATCAAGTGCGGCTGCTGCATGGCGGCGTGCCCGACGTACGCGACCGATCCGGACTACGCAGGGCCGATGCCGCTCGCGCAGGCGCACCGGTACAACGCAGACAGCCGCGACGGCGGCTTCAACGAGCGGAAGCAGCTCCTGTCCGGCGGACGCGGTCCGTGGCGGTGCCACTTCGCCGGCGAATGCTCGCGCGTGTGCCCGAAGGGCGTGGACCCGGCGAGGGCCATTCAACTGATGAAGCGGCAGCTCGTGTTCGAGTACCTGCGGTTGTGGAAGCAGCCGTGCCCGGCCGCGCTGGCCAAGCCGATCGCCGGCCTGAAGCGCCGCGACGGCATCCCCGAAGCGCCGCCGCGCACTATTTGAGCACGAGGGAGAACTCCCCGCCTCCCTCGTCGTCTCTCAGGTGAACCGCGTCCGCCGCGACTCGGACGACCAGGAATCGCGACAGGACGCGGTCGCCCTCCTTCGCGAAGATCACCTGCCCAGCCGCGGAAATCACCGCCGTTCTGTTCGGATGGCCGTTCCCCGTCTCCTCGGCGATGCCCGCCAGTTCCATGGACGGGCGAGATGTCGGCACCGCGGCGGCGTGCGCCGCACCGCCAGCGGTGGCCCCCCCACCCGCCGATGCCGCCCCGAACCCGAACGGGTTCCGCCGAACCGGCGTGGCCGGCGGCGGCGACTCGAGCAACCTCCGCAGGGCCTCGGCACGCTCGGGAAGCCCGGCGTCGATCGGCGCGTCGCGGAACGCCGCCGCCGCGGACCCCTGGCTCGACTCCGTCGGCCAGACGCGGCTGCGACTCGCCACGATCAGGCCCAGCGCGACCGCGAGGGCGGCGAGCAGGACGAGTTCGGCGAGCGTCCGCGTCACGCGCCCATTCTGATATGGAACGACCGGTCAAGTCTATTGTGCGTGGCTTTCTTCGTGCATCCGTTGGCTCGCCTGCGTGCATCGTCGGAGAGCACAGCGTAATCCACGCCTGACGATGTGGAGCCGGTCGTTCTATCCTGACTACATGCGTTCTGCCCCCTGCTCGGCGCAGGACGTATGCTATGATTCGCCGTGCACCCTGACAGAAGCCGCAGCGCCCTCAGCTCGCTGGCTGGCGCACGCCACGTCGCCGTCATCCCTGCGCGATACCACTCGACACGTCTCCCGGGCAAGCCGCTGGCCGACATCGGCGGCCGGCCGATGATCGAACACGTGTATCGTCGCGCCGCGGCCTCGCCGGCCATCGACGCCGTGCTCGTGGCGACCGACGACCGGCGCGTGTTCGACGCGGTCGAGGCGTTCGGGGGCGCCGCGGTGATGACGCGGGCCGATCATCGCAGCGGCAGCGACCGCCTGGCCGAAGTGGCGGCGTCGCTCGACGTGCTCGCTGATCGTCAACGTGCAGGGCGACGAGCCCCTGCTGGCCACCGAGATGATCGCCGAGGCCGTCGCGCCGCTGGCCGCCGACCCCTCGATTCCCGATGGGCACGCTCTGCCGCCGCATCGAGGATCGCGCCGACCTCGAGAACCCCGGCGTCGTGAAGGTCGTGACCGATCGGAACGGCTTCGCCCTCTACTTCTCGAGGGCGCCGATTCCCGCACACGCGGAGCGCGCAGGGCGGCCTCGACGCGAATCGGGCCTTCAAGCACATCGGGCTCTACGTCTACCAGCGCTCGTTCCTGCTCGGGTTCGCAGCGCTCGAGCCGACGCCGCTCGAGCAGGCGGAGTCGCTCGAGCAGTTGCGCGCGCTCGAGCACGGCTTCCGGATCCGGGCCGTGGAAACCAGGTACGACTCGATCGGGGTGGACACCCCGGTCGATCTCGAGCGGGTCCGGCGCCTCGTCGCGCCAGGACTCCCCCACTGACCAGCCATGCAGAACAAGGACGGCCGACCGGTCAAGTTCATCTTCGTCACCGGCGGGGTGGTGTCGTCGCTCGGCAAGGGACTCGCCGCCGCGTCGATCGGCGCCCTGCTCGAAGGCCACGGGTACCGGGTCACGCTGCAGAAGTTCGACCCCTACATCAACGTCGATCCTGGCACGATGAGCCCGTATCAGCACGGCGAGGTCTACGTGACCGACGACGGGACCGAGACGGACCTGGACCTCGGCCACTACGAGCGATTCACCGACACGGTGACGACGCGCGCGCACAACTGGACGACGGGCAAGATCTACCTGTCGGTCATCCAGAAGGAGCGGCGCGGCGATTACCTGGGCCGAACCGTGCAGGTGATCCCGCACATCACGAACGAGATCAAGGAGTGCCTGCGCGCCGCGGCGGCCGACGTCGACTTCGTGCTCGTGGAGATCGGCGGCACGGTCGGCGACATCGAGAGCCAGCCGTTCCTCGAAGCCATTCGCCAGTTCCGGCAGGACATCGGGCGCGAGCACACGCTCTACGTCCACCTGACGCTGGTGCCGTTCATCGGCACGGCCGGCGAGCTGAAGACCAAGCCGACGCAGCACAGCGTCCGGGACCTGCGGTCGATCGGCATCCAGCCCGACATCCTCCTCTGCCGCACGGATCGGTTCCTGCCGCAGGACATCAAGCGGAAGATCGCGCTGTTCTGCGACGTCAACGAGGAGGCGGTGATCACCGCCAAGGACGTGGCGTCGATCTACGAAGTGCCGCTGATGCTGGCGGCCGAGGGCGTGGACGCGATCGTCCTGAAGTACCTGCACCTGCCGCAGACCGAGGCCCGGCTCGAGACCTGGCAGCACCTCGTCGAACGCATCCGCCATCCCGCCGACGACATCACGATCCACGTGGTCGGCAAGTACGTCGAGTACGAGGACTCCTACAAGAGCCTGAACGAGGCGATGACCCACGGCGGGTTCCCGCACGGCGTGAAGGTCAACTTCCGCTGGGTCGAGGCCGAGGCGCTCGAGGAGCCCGAAGGCGCGCCGCCTGCTGGACGGCGCCGACGGCATCCTGGTGCCGGGCGGCTTCGGCAACCGCGGCACGCGCGGGATGATGCGCGCCGCCGAGATCGGCGCGGACGCGGAAGATCCCGTTCTTCGGCATCTGCTACGGCTTCCAGTGGGCCGTCGTCGAATACGCGCGCAACGTGGCCGGGCTGGCCGACGCCGACTCGACCGAGTGCAACGAGGAGACGCCCGCACAAGGTCATCTACAAGCTGCGCGACCTGCTCGGCGTGGACGACCTCGGCGGCACGATGCGCCTCGGGCCAGTACGCCTGCGACCTCGCGCCCGGCTCGCTGGCGCACCAGGTGTACGGCACCGGCACGATCCACGAGCGCCACCGCCACCGTTACGAGTTCAACCGCCGCGTACGAGGCCGGTCGCTGGCGGCGAACGGCCTGCGCATCTCGGGCCGGTCGCCCGACGGCAAGTTCGTCGAGATCGCCGAACTCCCGGCGCACCCGTGGTTCATCGCCGTGCAGTTCCACCCCGAGTTCAAGTCGAAGCCGCTCCGCCCGCACCCGCTGTTCGCGGGGTTCGTCGGAGGCGAGCTACCGGCACAAGCAGGCTCGGCCGCGCGGCCACGGCGACGGCCGCGCGGTAGCCTCGACTCGGCCGTATAATGGCGGCCGTGAACACCGGTCGCCGTCGGGTCGCATCACCCTCGGCGGCGGCCGCCCGCTCGTCCTGATCGCCGGCCCCTGCGTCATCGAGAGCGAGGCGCACGCCGCCGAGCATGGCCGGCGCCATCCGGGACATCGCCGCCGCGCGCGGCGTGCCGTTCATCTTCAAGGCGTCGTACGACAAGGCCAACCGGACGTCGGTCGCGCTCCTACCGCGGGCCCGGGCCTGGACGAGGGCCTGCGGATCCTGGCGCGCGATCAAGGCGCGAGGTCGGCGTGCCGGTCCTCACCGACATCCACGAGGCCGGCGCAGGCGGACGCCCGCGGCCGAGGTCGCCGACGTGCTGCAGATCCCGGCGTTCCTCTGCCGGCAGACCGACCTGCTGCGTCGCCGCCGCGCGCGACCGGCCGCGCCGTCAACATCAAGAAGGGCCAGTTCCTCGCGCCGCGCGACATGCGGCACGCGGTCGCCAAGGTCACCGGCGCCGGCAACCCGCGCGTGTTCGTCACCGAGCGCGGCACCAGCTTCGGCTACAACAACCTGGTCGTCGACATGCGCGCGTTCCCGATGATGCGCGAGCTCGGCTCCCGGTGGTCTTCGACGTCACGCACAGCCTGCAGCTGCCGGGCGGCGGCGACGGCGTCACGGCCGGCCTGGCCGCAGTACATCGAGCCGCTGGCGTCGGCCGGCGTGGCGGCCGGCGTGGACGGCGTGTTCCTCGAGGTGCACGACGACCCGGCGCGCGCCAAGAGCGACGCGCAGAACGCGCTCCGGCTCGACCGCGCTCGAGCCGCTGCTCGCAGCGCCTCGTGCGCATCGACGCCATCGTCAAGCCGGCGCACGCGCCGGCCGACGGTCAGCGACGCCGTGGCCACGACCGTCCCAGACGCCGACCTCGCACTCGCCCGCAAGGTGCTTCAGACCGAGGCCGACGCGATCCTCGCGCTCGTCGACCGCGCTCGACGCGCGCGTTCGACCGCGCCGTCGACCTGCTCGCCGACTGCCGCGGCCGCGTGCATCCTCACCGGCATGGGCAAGTCGGGCATCATCTGCCGCAAGATCGCCGCGACGCTGTCGAGCACCGGCACGCCGGCGTTCTTCCTGCACCCGGCCGAGGCCATCCACGGCGACCTCGGCGTCATCCAGGGCGACGACGTCGTGATCGCGCTGTCGTACAGCGGCGAGACCGACGAGATCCTGCGGCTGCTCGAGACCATCCGGCGCGCTGGGCGCGAAGCTGATCGCCATCACCGGCTGCCCGGCCTCGACGCTGGCGCAGGCGGCCGACGTCACGCTCGACTGCCGCGTCGACGAGGAGGCGTGCCCGCTGAACCTCGCGCCGACGGCGAGCACGACGGCCGCGCTCGCGCTCGGCGACGCGCTGGCGATGACGCTGCTGGTCGCGCAAGGGGTTCCGGCAGGAGGACTTCGCCAACCTGCACCCCGGCGGCAAGCTGGGCAAGCGGCTGATGCGGCGTCGAGCAGCTGATGCACGCCGGCGACGCAGCTGCCCGTCGTCGGCCGCGACGACGCGCGATGCGCGACGTCATCTACGAGATGTCGCGCAAGGGCCTCGGCATGACGTGCGTCGTCGACGCCGACGGGCGCCTCGTCGGGCATCATCACCGACGGCGACCTGCGGCGGCACATGGCGCGGCCGACGGCATGCTGCGAGCAGCGCGCCGAGCGTGATGACGCGCAGCCCGGTGACCGTCGGACCGGACGATGCTGGCCGTCGAGGCGCTGAACCTGATGGAGCAGCGGAAGATCACGTCGCTCGTCGTCGTCGACGCCGGACCGGCGCGTCGTGGGCGTCGTCCACCTGCACGACCTGTGGCGCACCGAGATGTTCTGATGACGCTCGACGCCGAGGACCTCGCCCGGAAGGCCGCCGGCGTCCGGCTGCTGCTGTTCGACGTGGACGGCGTGCTGACCGACGGCCGCATCCTGCTGCACGCCGACGGCGTCCGAGTCGCAAGCAGTTCAACATCCGCGACGGCACGGGCATCGTCTGGGCGCAGCGCGCCGGCCTCGCGGTCGGCCTCCTGTCGGCCCGCCACTCGGCGGCGACGACGGCCCGCGCGCGCCGCAGCTCGGCATCCGGATCGTCCGCCAGCAGGCCAGTCGACAAGCTCGCACGATGTACCGACGAACTCCTGCGCGGAGCAGGGCCTCGACGACGCCGACGTCGCCTACATGGGCGACGACGTGCTCGACCTGCCGGTGCTGTCGCGGGTCGGGCTGTCCGCCGCGCCCGCCGACGCGGCGCCGGACGTGCTGCGCGCGTGCGACTGGGTCAGCCGCCGCGCCGGCGGCGACGGCGCCGCCCGCGAGCTGATCGAACTGCTGCTGCGCGCGCAGGGCAAGTGGGAGGCCGCTGCTCGACGGCTACGTCCGCGAGGAGGCTCGATGAGGCGCCTACGCTCCCGCTGCTCGCCGCGCTGGTCGCCCTGCTGGTCGGGCTCGCCGTCGGCAAGGCGTGGGAGCGCTACAAGCTGCGCGACGGGCGCTGGATCGACCGCCGCAAGGCCCGCGAGTCGCCGCACTACATGCTCGGCCTGAACTTCCTCGTCGCCAACCAGCTCGACCTGGCCATCGAGGAACTGACCAAGGCCGCGAGCCTCGACGCCGACGCGCTCGAGATCGCACATGATCCTCGGCAACCTGTATCGCGAGAAGGGGCAGGTCGGCAGGGCGATCCAGGTGCACCAGACGCTGCTGCAGCGGCCGAAGCTGAAGCGCCTCGAGCACGCCTACGTGCTGCTCTGCCTCGGGCTCGACTACAAGCGCGGCGGATTCGTCGATCGGGCGCTCGAGGCGTTCAACGAGGTGCTGCGGCTCGACCCGGAGAACGAGTACGCGCTGCTCAACCTGGAGAAGCTGCACGAGGAGCAGCACCAGTGGCCCGAGGCGTACGACGATCCGCCAGCGCCTCGCGCGAGCTGGCCGGCGAGCGAGTCGCCGCCGCAGAGCCAGGCGATCCTGGCCTTCCTCGAGAACGAACTCGGCCTCGAAGGCGCTCGGCGCAGGCGACTACGCGCGAGGCGGCCGCGGTTCCAGGCGGCGATCGACCTCGACGCCCGCGCGGTGCCGGCGTACCTCGAATCTCGGCGACGTGCGCGTCGCTCAGGGCGAGGCGGCGGAGGCGGCGGCGACTGGGAACGCCGGTCGCGGTCGCGCCGGACCGCGCCTACCTGGCGTTCGACCGGCTCGAAGCGGCCTACGCCGCGCTCGGCCCCCCGGACCGCTTTCCCGCGCTGTGCCGGCGGCTGATCGCGGCGACCCCGCAGGACTGGCGCGGCCGCGGCTGGCGCTGGCGCGCCACCTGGCCGCGCGCGGCCAGGCCGCCGAGGCGCTGGACCTGCTGTTCGAGGCGCTCGTCGCACAACCCGCACGCGCTGGCCGTCCACCAGGCGATCTGGCGCGACGCTGCGGCCAACTCGGCCTCGACCCGGCGCTGGTCGATCGCTACGTGGACCTGGCGGGCAACGCCGTCTTCTACCTCGACCCGCACGTCTGCATGCGCTGCCGCTACCGCAGCACCGAACTGCTCTGGCAGTGCCCGCACTGCCACGAATGGAACACGTTCGTCGAGGAGCGGATCGCCGCCGCCAAGGACGGCGACGAGGCGGACGGCTAGCCCGTCGGGCGTCCGAGCGTCGGCGAGCCGACGCCCTCGCCCATCTCGTCCAGCGCCGCGCAGATGGCATCGACTTGACGGTCGGTATCCTCGAGCGTGCCCGACGGTGTCGATCACGTCGGTCGCACGCGCGGCCTTCTCCGCGATCGGCCACTGGGCCGCGAGCCGGGCGCGCGCCGCGGTCTCCGGTCATGCCGTCGCGCTCGGCGACGCGACGCACCTGCTCGTCGCGGTGCACAGGCCACGACGATCACCCGGTCGAAATCGCCCTCGTGGCCGGTCTCGAACAGCAGCGGGATCTCCGCCGAGCGACCCATCCGGCGCCGCGTGCAGCCTGCGCCGACGATCCAGCGGTCGATCGCGGTCGTAGACGCGCGGGTGCACGATGGCCTCGAGCTCTCGCCGGGCCTCCGCGTCGCTCGAACACGAGCGCGCCCAGCTTCCGGCGGTCGACGGCCCCGCCGTCCAGCGACATCGCCAGGCCCGAAGCGCGCCACGATCGCGCGCGATGCCTCGGCGTCCCGGGCGCGAACAGCCGTGCGCGAGTCGCGTCGGCGTCGAGCGTCGGCACCCCGCCGGACGCGATGCGGCGACGCACGTAGCTCTTGCCGGTCGCGATGCCGCCGGTCAGCGCAACCTTGAGCATCGCGCGCCTCGGCCAGCGCGCCTTCGCGCACGGTGTTCTTCAGCAGCATCGCGATCGTCAGCGGCCCGACGCCGCCGGGCACCGGCGTCAGCGCGCCGGCCACCTCGCCACCGCCGGGTGGACGTCGCCGACCACCAGCGAGCCGCGCCTCTCGAAATCGGCACGCCGCTGGCTGCCCCGGCGGAACAGCGCGTCGACGAGCCGCCGCGTCGTCGACGCGGTTGATGCCGACGTCGATCACCGTCGCGCCCGGCTTCACGAAGTCGGGCGTGACGAACGCCGGCGCGGCCGATCGCCGCCACCAGGATGTCGGCCTCGACGCGCAGACCGCGGCAGATCCGCGGTCCGCGAGTGGCAGATCGTGACCGTGGCGTGCCGGTGCAGCAGCAGCAGCGCCATCGGCTTGCCGACGATGTCGCTGCGGCCGATGACGACCGCGCGGCGCCCGGCGATCGCGATGCCGGAGCGGTCGAGCAGTTCGATGACGCCCGAGCGGCGTGCATGGCACGAGCGCGGCGCGCTTCTGGACCAAGCGGCCCGACGTTTCGGGATGAAGCCGTCGACGTCCTTCGCCGGATCGATGGCGTCGAAGACGCACCGCTCGGCCTCGCGACCCATCGCCGGCGGGCAGCGGCGACTGCACGAGGATCCCGTCGTGGGCGGCGCTCGCGTTCAGCCGCTCCACGACGCCGAGCGATTCGTCGAGCGACGCCGAGGCCGGCAGCCGGTCGAGGTCGGCGCGAAGGCCCGACTCACGCGGCCGACTTCAGCTTGTTGCGGACGTAGATCTCCGACGCCGGATCGTCGCCGACCAGCGACGATGCCGAGGCCAGGCGGCCGCCCTGCCGCGCGGTGAAGGCGCGCGACGCGGCCGCGCAGCTCGGTCTCGAATCTCGCCGGCGATCGCGATGCCGTCGAGCACGCGAGCCGTCGGTCGTCGTCATTGCGCCGCCACCTCGAGGTCCCTCAGCTGCCCGGGCGGCCGAGCACCACGAGTTCGTCGCCGGCCCGCATGACGGCGTCGTGCGCGGGGTTGAATTCCATGTGGCCGCCCTTGCCGCTGGATGGCGACGACGATGACGCCGAACCGCTGCCGGAGGTTGGCCTCGAGAATCGTCCGGCCCGCGAGCGCCGGACTCGGCGCCGATGCTGCATCTCCTCCATCGCCAGTTCGAGGTTCTCGGAGCTGGTGGCCAGCTCGACGAAGTCGACGACCGCGGGTCGAAGCGCCGTCTGGGCGATCTGCACCGCGCCGATCTGATACGGCGATACCACGCGGTCTGGCGCCCGCCTTCAGCATCTTGCGTACCGCATCCTCCGTTTCGGCGCGCGCGACGATGAACAGATCCGGGCGCAGCACCGCGGGCGGTGAGGACGGTGTAGACGTTCTCGGCGTCGGTGCCGACGCGCCGCGATCAGCCCGCGTGCGCGGTCGATCCGGAGCTGCACGAGCACGTCCTCGCGGCTGGCGTCCGCCTCGACCGCGAGGTCGCCGCGCCGGAGGACCTCCTGGACCGCGACCGGGTCGCGGTCGATGACGACGAACGGCACGTGCTGGCGCCGGAACTCCTCCGCGATGATGCTGCCGATCCGGCCGTATCCGCAGACGATGAAATGATCGTTGAGTTGGTCGATCATACGCGCCCGGCGTTTCTCCTGGAGGCGGGGCTGCAGGCCGCCTTCGACGATGCCGGCGGCCACGAGCGTGAAGGCGTAGAGGGCGGCGCCGACGCCGCAGAAGAGCAGCAGGACGGTGAAGACCTGGCCCGCGCGCGACAGCGCGTGGACTTCGCGGTAGCCGACGGTGGTCACGGTGATGACCGTCATGTAGAACGCGTCCCACGCGTTCCACCCCTCGATCAGCATGTAGCCCGCCGTACCCACCCCGATCACCACGGCCACCAGGGCCATCGCGAGCCGTAACTGCCGGCCCCTCAGGCTGCCATCGCCTGCGCTGTTCATCGTCGTCGGCTTACACGGCCTCGGCCAGCGTGCGGGCCGAGGGCGGCACCATGAACCGATCCATGAAGCCCGTGCTCAGCTTCCCGTTGACGAAGTCGGGTTCGGCGAGGATCTTGAGGTGCAAGGGCACGTTGGTCTTGATCCCCTCGATCACCGTCATGTCGAGGGTTCGACGCATGCGCGCGATCGCTTCCTGCCGATCGCGGCCGTGCACCATCACCTTGGCGATCATCGAGTCGTAGTACGGGGAGATGTAGCACTCCGAGTGCGCGGCCGTGTCGACGCGCACCCCCGGGCCGCCCGGCAGCGCGAAGACGTGGATCGTGCCCGGGGATGGCGCGAACGTGTTCGGGTCCTCGGCGTTGATCCGGCACTCCATCGCATGCCCGGCGAAGGTCACCTCGCTCTGCCGGAACGACAGCCGCTCGCCGGCGGCAACCCGAATCTGCTCCTTGACGATGTCGATACCCGTGACCATCTCGGTCACGCCGTGCTCGACCTGCAGCCGCGTGTTCACTTCCATGAAGTAGAAGTGGCCCTGTTCGTCGAGCAGGAACTCGAACGTCCCGGCATTCGCGTACTGCACCGCCCTCGCCGCGTCGACGACAATGCCGCCCATCTTCCGCCGGAGCTTGTCGGTGAGCGCGGGCGACGGCGACTCCTCGATAAGCTTCTGATGCCGCCGCTGAATCGAGCACTCGCGCTCGCCGAGGTGGACGACGGATCCGTGGTGATCGCCGAGGATCTGGAACTCGATATGGCGCGGGTTCCGGAGGTACTTCTCGATGTAGACGTCCTTCACGCCGAAGGCCGCCTCGGCCTCGCGCTGGGCCGTCCGGAAGGCCTGGCTGAACTCGGCCGGGCTGGCGGCCACGCGCATGCCCTTCCCGCCGCCGCCGGCGGTGGCCTTGATGATCACCGGGTAGCCGATGTCCTTGGCGATCTTCAGCGCCTTCTCCTCGCTCTCGACGATGCCTTCGCTGCCGGGCAGCACGGGCACGCCCGCCTTCTTCATCGCGCGGCGAGCCCGCGCCTTGTCGCCCATCAGCCGGATGACGCGCGGGTCGGGGCCGATGAACTTCATGTGGCAGGCCTCGCACACCTCGGCGAGATAGGCGCTCTCCGACAGGAAGCCGTAGCCGGGATGGATGGCGTCGGCGCCCGTGATCTCGGCGGCGCTGATGATCGCCGGCACGTTCAGGTAGCTCTGCGCGGCTCGCGGCGGGCCGATGCAGACATCCTCGTCGGCGAACCGGACGTGCAGCGAGTGCTCGTCGGCCTCCGAATAGACGGCCACGGTCTTGATGCCCATCTCGCGGCAGGCACGGATGACCCGAACGGCGATCTCGCCGCGGTTGGCGATCAGGATTTTCTTGAACACGGGCCGGGTCCCCCTATCGCTTGATGGCGAAGAGCCGCTCGCCGTACTGCACCGGCTGGCCGTTCTCGACGAAGACCTTCACGACCGTGCCTTCGTAGTCGGAGTCGATGTCGTTCATCATCTTCATCGCCTCGATGATGCACAGCGTCTGGCCCTTCTTGACCGTATCGCCCGGCTGGACGAACGGCGGGGCGCTCGGGTCGGGTGCCCGATAGAACGTGCCGACGATGGGAGAGGTCACGATCGCCAGCTCCGCGTCGACATCGATGGCGGGGACCGCCGCGCCGGCCTGACCGGCCAGCGTGGGGACCCCCACGGGGGCTGCCTGGGGGGGCGGAGGCGGCGGCGCGACCGCCTGGACGTGGGACACGACCACCTGGCCGCCCTTCTTGATTCGAATCTTGTAGCCCTCGCCTTCGAGCTCGAGTTCGTTCAGCTCGTGGTCGTGGGCCAGGTCCAGGATCTGCTTGAGTTCGTCGATGTTGATCATCGGCTCTCCACCGGTCTCGCCATCCAGCGAGGCTCAGGCCCGGCTGGAACGTGTAAGTATATCAAAACACGGGAGAAGTTGCCGCGGACCGAGCGGCGGCACCCGAAGGGCGACATCATGCGATCTTGCGGTGTGGCGATCGCGCGAACAGGAGTGCCCGGCGATCGCACGGTCTCCAGATCGCAGGATCGCAAGATCGTGAGATCGCAAGATGGTGCCTGGAGGGCCTATGTCCGGCTGGCCCTGTCGGCGAGGATGGCGTTGAGCCAGCGCTCCAGCGCCGCAATCTGCTCGGGCGATTCTGGCGCGGCGGGGCTCGGGCGGATGAGACACGGCCTCCTCGGCCGGCTCGGCGGCTGCCTCCAGTCGGGCGGCGGAGTCGACGGGGGCCGCCGGGGGCCCGCCGCCGCCGGCGCGCGCTCCGCAATCTCGTCGGTCACGACTCCGACCAGGTGTTCGAGTTCGGGGTCATGAGGCGCGAGCGCCAATGCCCGGCCGTAGAGCGCCAGGGCCTCCTGGCGCTCTCCGCGCCGGTGGCGGATGTCGGCGAGCCCCTTGATGGCGGCGAGGTTGTCGGGTGCGGCGGCGTGGACGCGGGACAGCGCTTCCGTGGCCGCCCGGAGGTCGCCAGTCTCGACCAGCGCCCGCCCGAGCGTCACGTGAGCCGAGAGGTATCCCGGATGGTAGCTTGAGGCCCGTGCGACACGTCTCGATCGCGTCGGCGAACCGGCCGGCCCGCCGGTATTCCTCGGCCAGCTGGGCGAAGGCGATCGACGCCGGGTCCTTCTGGATCCGGCGCCGAAGCTCTTCGATGCGCGAGAGGTCAGCCACGGCGCTGGCTCATTTCACGGTGACCGTACTGCGTCATGCCGGCCCACGGACCCGTTCGTGTCGGTCACGCCAGCGTCACCGAGTAGGCCCCTGCCAGACCGAGCTATACGGAGGAGGGGTGACCCCGTTTGCCGATCAGCCGACGACCGAAATACCAGGCGTAGGACGAGATGCCGCCGGCGGGATGGCCCACGACGCCCCAGCGTCGAAGAGTCACCGGCGCGGCCGGCTGTCGGCTGCACCCACGTGAAGTGCGCGGTCGGCCCTGCAGCGACGGTGACCGGCTCTGTCACCCAGGCCGTCTGCCCCTTGGTGTCGGTGACCGTCAATCGCACGGCATAGGTTCCGCCCGCGGCGAACGAGTGCTGCACCGCGACGCCGCTGCCAGCCGTGCCGTCGCCGAAATCCCACGCGTAGCTGACGATGCGCGCGGGGCTGCTCGACGTCGTGCGCATCGAATACCACTGGCTGTCCCGCTCCCTTCACATCCGGCGAGGCTGTGAAAGACGCCACCGGCCCTGTGCCCGGATGGTAGATCGTGCCCGCCGGCACCAGCCGGATTTCGACCGCGCGGGGAACCGCGTGGCGTAGTTGGCTCCGGTGGGTGTGGCGAGCACGCTGACCGTCGAGGGCGTGGAGGCGGGCGTGGGCGAGTTCAGCGGCGGCGCCGGGGCCGTGTAGAACACCTGTGCGCGGCCGTCTCCGCCGGTCAGCGCGGTCTTGGTCGACAGGACGCCGAAGTCGACGACCAGCCCGTCCTTCAGGATGTCGAAGCGAATGCGACAGGTTCGCGATGGCCCTGCCGCCGACGTCCCGGGCGACCACGACCACCAGGGCCTGGGAACTGCCGTCCTGGGTGATGGTGTCCGGCGTCGCGGCCATCGTCAGTGAGAGCGACAGCTCGGACGGCCCGGTCGGGCTCGGCGCCGGGGCGTCGTGAACGGTGCAGCCGGCCGCCAGAGCGACCGCCCCGAGAAGTGCCAGCGTGCGAAATGCTCGTGCCATATATGCCTTGTCCCGGCCCGCGCCCTAGCTAGGCGCTTGGTCGGCCCAGTCCGCGAAGTTCACGCTGATCGAGCCGGTCACCGACACGGCGTTGCCGGCCTGGTCGTACCCGTAGAACGTCACGTTGGCGATCGTCATGATGGCAATCGCCCCGCCCTGGTTCCTCAGCGCGAGGAGCGGCGCCTCCAACTTGCGCTGAACCGGCACGAGAGAGAACACCAGCGACGTCGCTGAGGACGTGACCGTCCCTGTCACCGCGCCGTCGACGCTGTACGGCACGTCAACGCCCTGCGTGTTCCGGCCGTCCGACCGGGCAAAGTCGACGCGGTACCGGTTGACCGTGATCACGTTGTTCGCGGTCGGCTCGGTCCCCGTCGTCACCGTCACGTCCTTCATCGCGATGTGCAGCGTCACCTTCCCCAGGTCTTCGAGCACGCCGCCTTTGGTCTGCACATCCGACTGAAGGACGGTCGAGAACGTCCCGACCGTGGCGCCCGACGCCGCCGCCAGCTCGTCGATCACGAGGTAGGACGAGCCCTTGCCCTGCAGCACCTTGTCGCCGCAGGACGCCGTGACCAGCGCGGCAGCCGCCGCGAACGCCAGCGCGGCCCGTCGTCCGTTGATGAGAAGAAAGAGACCTCGTCACGGTCCGCCTCCTGCAGTTACTTGAGCCTGATCACGCGGGGCGTGATGAAGATCAACAGTTCCTCGTTGGTGTCCTTGATCGTCTCGCTCTTGAACAGCCAGCGCAGGATCGGGATCTTGCCCAGCCCCGGCGTCCGGCTGTCCGAACGGTTCTCCTGCACGCCAGTAGATCCCGCCGATCACCGTCGTGGCGCCGTTCTGGACCAGGACCTTGGTCTGGGCGCGCTGCGTGTTGATCGCGATGTTGCCGTTAGCCTGGGGCTCGCCCGGCGACCCGTTGTCCACGTCCACGTCGAGCATGATCGTGTCGGCGTTCGTGATGCGAGGCGTCACCTGCAGCGTCAGGGCCGCGGTCTTGAACTGAACGGTCGGCATCGGCTGGATGACGTTCGCGCCGCCGCTCACCGGCGCGACGGTCGTCGTGTACGGGATCTCCTGGCCCCGGGTGATCCTCGCCTGGACGTTGTTCTGAGTGACGACCCTCGGCTGCAGCAGCACCCGCACCTTGCCGTCCTTCTCGAGCGCGCTCAGCTCTGCGTTGAGGTTGAATGCGCCGTTGACGCTACCGAGCGCGAGCTTCGCGATGCTCGACGCGGTCGTCAGGGAGTGGTCGATCCCGGCACCGCCGGCGACCTGTTCGGAAACGCCACGCCGGTCGTGTTGCCGATTTCTGGCGTCGCCTGCCCGAGGAAGCCCCATTTCACCCCGAGTTCGCGCGCGAACGCCTTCGACGTCGACACGATGCGGGCCTCGATTTCAACCTGCCCCTCCGGCTGGTCGAGCGACACGAGCAGCGCCTCGGCCTTCGCCAGGTACGGCGCCAGGTCGTTGATGACGATGGTGTTCGTGCGCTTGTCGACGGCGGTCGTGCCCCGGTTGGACAGCGCGTTGCCCTTGAGCAGCGGTTCGAGATCGAGGGCCTGGGCGTAGTTGAGCGTCTTGGTCATGACCTTCAACTCGCCCGACAGCGCCTGCTCGTCGGTGAGCTTGCGGCGCGCCGTCTCCTCTTCCGCCAGGACCTGGAGCGGCGCCACGCGCACGATCGTGCCGTCGACCAGGTAGCCGAGTTTGTTCGAGCGGAGGATGTGGTCGAGCGCCTGGTCCCAGGCGACGTCACGCAGCGCGACGTCGACGGTCCCCTGGACGGTCGGGATCAATCACCAGGTTGAGGCCGCTGATCTCCGCGAAGGTGCGAAGCACCGACCGCAGGTCGGCTCCCTGGAAATCGAGGCTCACCGGGTGACCGGAGTAGACGCGTCCGCCTGCGCCCGGCTGCTGAGGCGACTGGGACACGATGGAAGCCGCTGCCTGCGGCGGCCTCTGTGCCGGCGCCGCGGTCTGCGCGGCGGGGACCGCCGCGACGGACGGCGTCGCGCGGCCCTCGGCCGGGCTGGCGTCGGACACACGGGCCGTCGTGGGCAGCGGCGCGAGCGTTCGCGCGGCGGCCGCCGCGGTGGTCCGAGGAGCCGGCGACGCGCCGACGAACCGGATCGCGCCTGGCGAGTCGTCGTCTGGCACGACGTCGACGTGGATGACGTTGCGGTCGCTGCGGACCTGGTGCTGGGCCGGCGCCGCCAGCAGGACTCGCACGCGCGCCACAGGGGCGCCGTCCGCCCCCCGGGCGTCCTCGGTCGTCACGGCGGCAATCGGGAACGCGCTCGGACCCGACACCCGATTGGCGACACCGGCCGCCGTCACGTTGCGGAGGTCCACCACCACCGTCAGCGGGTCGGGCCGGGTGGTCACGTAGGCGACCGGCTCGGAGGCCTCGATGAGGACCGACGCGCCTCGCACGCCCACCTTGGCCGAGACCGTGCTCAGGCGGGCCCGCGGCGCGGGGTCAACGGCCGCGTATCCGGCGATCACCATGCTGGCCGCCAGGGCCGCCGCCAGCCCCGCCCAGGCGCCGGGGCTGGTCCCGGTCGTCGGGTGCGCGCGCTCCCCTATCGCCCTTCCCCTGAGTGTCCAGTTGTACCGCATCTACTTGACCTCTTCGACCGCCCGCAGTGTCTTGCGGATTTCCCGTTGCTTCGTGAGCGACAGCGGGTCGTTCACTTCCTGGAGAATCAGCATGCTGTCGGCCGTGATCGCCTTCACCACGCCGTCCGCGAATCGATCGTTCGGGTGAACGATGTACTGGCGTTTTCCGTCGGGGCCCTGCACGAGCGCGAGGTAGGTGCCCCGGTTCTGCAGGATTCCCCTCAGCACGGCGTCGCCGGCCAGCATGCCGGCCACGCCTTCTGCCTTGCGCTGGCGCGGGTCGGAGCCCCGGTTGAGCAGGCTGACGAACGGGTCGCGCCGGCCCTCGGCCCGATAGCTGTAGCTGTCCGGCGCCGGCGGTACCGCGTCGGCGCCGGCACCGGCACAGGCTTCGCGGCCGGCGGCTTCTGGCCGGCTTGCGTCGCCGGCTGCGCCGCGCCGCCCGCCGGGTGCCGCCGAACTCGGCGCCGCGACGAGCGCGAGGCTCATCCCCGCGAGCGCGACAACGAGCCGGATCGGGAGATGTCGTGTCATTGCCGTGCTCCTGCGGCGGCGGCGTCCCTGGCCCTCACGCGTCCGGTCGGGGCCGCGGCCTTCTTGCTGTCGAGCAGCACGAACGTCGTGGCCACGCATTCGGCGGTGATCGTCGAATCCGGCTCCTGCCGGTCCTTGCCCTTGATGACGATCCCGCTGACGCGGATGAGGCGCGGGAACTTGGCCACCCGGTCGAAGAAGAGGGCGAGGTTGTGATACGCGCCCTCCAGCTGCAGGTTGATCGGCCACTCGGCGTGCAGCTGCTTCGCGACGGGCGTCTCGGCCGGCTTGAAGCCCCGGATCGTCAGGTTCGACTGCACGGCCAGCGTCTGCAGCCGGCGGAGCAGGTCGCCCATGTCCTTCTCCTCGGGCAGGACGTTCTTCAGCGTCTCGAGCCGCATCTCGAGGTCGGCCACCTCGGCGCGGAACTGCGGCAGACGCTGGGCAATCGCCTGGCTCTTGCGGATGTCCAGCTGGAGGGCGTCGAGCTTGCGCTGGCGCTGGGTCATCTCCTGCTGCATCGGCGCAACATAGAAGTAGAAAAACACGGCGACGCCGGCGGCGGACAGCCCCAGGAAGGCCCCGACTTGTCCGTACCACGGCAACTTGGTGAGTGTGCCAGCCACGTCTCGCCTTTCTCTCTTCGCCGGCTACGAGCCCGGCGTGACGAACGTCGCCTTGATCGAGAACCGGGTCACGCCGCCGACCCCTGTCGGCGGCGTGCCCTCGACCTGGCTGTCCAGGATCTCGACCGGCTTGAAGTACCCGCCCAGCTTCAGGTTGTCGACGAAGTCGGACAGAGCCGTCAGCGACGTGCAGCGGCCCGTGATCGTCAGGTCCGCCCCCTGCTGTTTGACCTCGGTGAGCCAAAGCATGTCGGGCAGGCTGCGGCTGATCTCATCGAGCATGCGCACCGGCGCCCTCGCGCCCCTTGCGCAGTTCCTCGATCAGGCCCACGCGCTCCTGCAGCTGGGCGCGGCGCGCGTCGTTGGTCTGCACCTGCTGGATGAGGGTGCGGAGCCGCGCGGTCTCCTTCTGACTCGTGACGATGTCTTCCTCGATGCGGTCTGACTGGACCTTGAGCGACCAGTACCACCAGCCGATCCCGAGCGCCGTCAGCACGAGGATCAGGCTGCACAGCGAGCGTGATCCGCTGCTGCGCGGCCTGCGGCCCCGTCGTGGCAGTCGCGGCGCGCCGCTTGGTGCGGTCGCGTTCGGCGGCGAGGAGATTGATTCGAATCATCGGTCGCCCGCCCGTCTGAGCGCGAGTCCCACGGCGACTGCCGAGGTCGGAGCCACGTCCTCCGCGCGCTCGATCCCGAAACGCTTCGCGTCGAACTGAATCTTCCGGAACGGATCGAACAGCTCCACGGGCGCGCCAAATCGCTCGGCCAGCCGACCGACGAAGCCATCGACACGCGACGTCCCGCCGCTCACGAGCACGCGGTCGATGCGGTCGGACGCCGCCGTCGCCTTGAAGAAGTCGAACGTCTTCTGAATCTCGAGCAGCAGGTTCTCGGTCACGGTTCGCAGGATCGGCGCCGACCTCGGCCGGATCGACGCCGTCCATCGGCTCGCCCTTCTTCACGCGCTCCGCGCTGTCGAAGGGCAGGCCCAGTTCCTTCTGGATCGCCTCGGTGAAGGCGTTGCCGCCCATCGAGATGTCGCGGGTGAACAGCGACTGGTCGCCGGAGACGATGTTGATGTTCACGCCGCTCGCGCCGGCGTTGAGCAGCGCGACCACCGCGCCCGGCTCGACGTCGTAGTTCGCCTCGTAGGCGTTCTGCAGCGCAAAGGCGTCGACGTCGACGACGACCGGCGTCCGGCCGGCCTTGTTGATGACGTCGGTGTAGTCGGCGATCTTGTCCTTCTTGGCCGCCACGAGCAGCACTTCCATGCTGCCCTTCCCTTCGCCAGGACGGGTGGAGAGGATCTGGTAGTCGAGGTTGACGTCCTGGATGTCGAACGGGATGTACTGCTCGGCTTCCCAGTGAATCGACTCGGAGAGTTCGGCCTCGGTCATCACCGGCAGATTGATCTTCTTGACGATGACGGCGTTGCCGGAGAGCGAGGCGACGACGTCCTTCGTCTTGGTGCGGCTGGCGTCGAGGGCGCGGCGCGACCGCGTCGGCCACCGCGGCGGCGTCGATGATGGCGCCATCGACGATGGTGTCGCTCGGCACCGGCTCCGACCCGAAGCCAACCACCTTGAAGGACTGGCCCGACGGGCTGGAGTTCCACGACCTTGACCGCGCTGGACTCCGATGTCGAGTCCCACAACGGGTTTGATTCTGCGAAACACTCGATGTCCTCTCCTGCGACTCCGGCGCAATCTCGATGCCAACACGGCCCCGGGCTCGACATCCGGCGGGCATCCGCTCGAATCGTTGCGGAAACCGCGTCTCCGACCCATCGGTCTCGTGCCCGGTCCTGCGACCGCGGCCCAGCCCGATCACGATTCCGTCAGCCACCGACCCGTTTCGCATCTGTGTTATCGGACGCTGATCGAATTCAGGACAGGGGGGGGCGTGACAGGACCCCGGACCGGCTCGGTTCTTGGCCGCCCGGGTCTCGGCGGACGGGGCTCGCCGCAGCCGCCGCGCGCCTTTCCGGAGGCCCGGCTTGCAGCCGGCGTTCAGGCTCCGCGCTTGACAGGTCAGGCAACGGCGGGTATGATTTTGGTTTGCCGTCGTTTCGGAAACACCCACAGGGAACGGTGCGATGCGTACGTTTACGCCGAGTGCGGACAAGATTGAGCGGCAGTGGCATGTGATTGATGCCGGGGACCAGGTCCTCGGGCGGGTCGCGACGGTGGCGGCGAAGCTCCTCCAGGGCAAGCACAAGGCCACCTACACGCCCTTCCTCGATACGGGCGATCACGTCATCGTGACCAACGCCGCCAAGGTGAAGCTGACCGGGCGCAAGGAAGAGCAGAAGCTCTACCGCTTTCACAGCGGCTACGAGGGCGGGCTGCGCGAGGAACGGGCCACGGACGTTCGTCAGAAGAACCCGGTGCGCATGGTCGAACAGGCGATTCGGGGCATGCTGCCGAAGTCGAAGCTCGGCGACGCCATGTACCGCAAGCTCAAGGTCTACCGCGGCGCGGATCATCCGCACGCCGCGCAGAAGCCAACCCAGTTCAAGGTAGCCTAACGTGGCAGTCATTCAGTATTACGGCACCGGCCGCCGCAAGACGTCGGCCGCGCGCGTGTTCCTGCGGCCCGGACAGGGCACCATCAACGTCAACCGACGGACCTTCGAGGAGTTCTTCCCCACCGGCCTCGCTGCGCGTGCAGGTCCGACAGCCTCTCCTGCTGACCGAGACCGCCGACAAGTTCGACGTGCTCGCGACGGTCGTCGGCGGCGGCGTCGCCGGCCAGGCGGGGGCGATCCGGCTCGGCATCGCCCGCGCCCTCTGCGAGTACAACGCGGAACTGCGCGGCCGGCTGAAGAAGGAAGGGCTCCTGACGCGCGACGCGCGCGCCAAGGAACGCAAGAAGTACGGCATGGCGGGCGCGCGCAAGCGCTTCCAGTTCAGCAAACGTTAACTGTTTCCTATTCGAACTGACGTGGAGGGAGCTTGGCCGGGATCGCGATGAAGGAACTGCTGGAGGCTGGAGTCCACTTCGGCCACCAGACCAGACGGTGGAACCCGAAGATGAAGGCGTTCATCTTCGGTGAGCGGAATGGCATCTACATCATCGACCTCGGGAAGACGGCGAAGCTGTTCCGAGAGGCCGAGGAGTTCGTCACCCGTCTCGCGCTCGGAAGGCGGCACGGTCCTGTTCGTCGGCACCAAGCGGCAGGCGCAGGACGCGATTGCAGAGGAAGCACAGCGCTGCGGCATGTTCTTCGTCAACCAGCGCTGGCTGGGCGGGCTGCTGACCAACTTCACGACCATCCAGCGGAGCCTCGGCCGGCTGCGCGAACTCGAGGCGATGGCCACCGACGGCCGATACGAGACGCTGTCGAAGAAGGAGATTGCCCGCATCGAGAAGGAGAAGCGGAAGCTCCAGAAGAACCTCGACGGCATCCGCATGATGTCGAGGCTGCCCGACGCGGTCTTCGTCGTGGACACCCACAAGGAGAAGATCGCCGTCGACGAGGCGCGGAAGCTGAAGATTCCGGTCATCGGCGTCGTCGACACCAATTGCGACCCGGATGAGGTCGACTTCGCCATCCCCGGCAACGACGACGCGCTGCGCGCGATTCGCCTGTTCGCCTCCCGGATCGCCGACGCGAT
The DNA here is from genome assembly GCA_963784455.1 of uncultured Acidobacteriota bacterium. Taxonomy (GTDB): domain Bacteria; phylum Acidobacteriota; class Vicinamibacteria; order Vicinamibacterales; family Fen-181; genus FEN-299. Next base: position 60,800 of record CAWARN010000001.1, read on the forward strand.
CGTCAGCGGCCGCGGAGTGCGCGAGTCGGTCCACGCTGACGCGAACGCCGAGACCGACGGCGGCCGACGGCCAGCGCGGCGCCCGTAACGTCCGCCGGCCCCGGACGAGACCGCGCGCCCGCGCCGGCGCAGGCCTAGCGCGGACGTTCGAGAGATACACCGTGTAGGGGTGGGCTCGACCGCCCGCCCCTGCACTTTTTTTGTACGGAGACGACGTCATGGAAATCACCGCAGAACAGGTCAAGGCCCTGCGCGACAAGACCGGCGCTGGGATGATGGAGTGCAAGGCGGCACTGACCGAGGCCAACGGCAACGTCGAAGAGGCGATCACCGTCCTCCGAAAGCGCGGCCTCGCGAAGGCAGCCACCCGCACCGGTCGCGCCACCAAGCAGGGCGCGGTCGGCACGTACGTCCACATGCCCGTGGCCGAGGGCGCTGGACCGTTCGGCTTCGCCAAGCTCGGGGTGCTGGTGGAGGTCAACTGCGAATCCGACTTCGTCGCCAAGACCGAGGACTTCAAGACGCTCGTGCAGGGAGCTCGCGATGCAGGTGGCGGCGGCGGATCCCAAGTGGGTCAGCCGGGACCAGGTGCCCGCCGCGGACGTCGAGAAGGAGAAGGACATCTTCCGCGCGCAGATGGCGAACGCCGGCAAGCCGGCCGCCGTGATCGAGAAGATCATCGAGGGCAAGCTCGACAGCTTCTTCGAGCGCGTCTGCCTGCTCGACCAGGTGTGCGGTCCGCGACGGTGCGAAGAAGATCTCGCAGATGATCGGCGAGGCCGTCGCCAAGACCGGCGAGAACATCGCGGTGGCGCGCTTCGCCCGGTTCAAGCTCGGGGAGGCGGCGGAGTAGGGAACCGAATTGGGAATTGAGAATTCTCGAGTGCCGGGTGAGCGACGAGCGCTGCCCGGCACTTCCTGTGTACGCTCACTCGGGGCTTCTCCCTTCTCAACCCTCAGATTCGAGTCTGCAATTCCCAATTCCCAATTCTCAATTCCGAGATCCCGGCTTCTGCCTTCCGGCTTCTGGATTCTGTTCTATAATCCCCAGCAACATGTCCTCCGCTCCCGCGTCGCCAGCCTACCGTCGTGTCCTGCTCAAACTGTCCGGTGAGGCGCTCATGGGGGCGCAGCCGTTCGGCATCGATCCGGCCGTGGCGGCCGGAATCGCCCGGGACGTCGCCGAGGTGCGCGCGCTGGGCGTCGAACTGGCGATCGTGATCGGCGGGGGCAACATCTTCCGCGGCGTCGCCGCGAGCGCCCGCGGCATGGATCGGGCCACCGCCGACTACATGGGGATGCTGGCCACCGTGCATCAACGCGCTGGCGCTGCAGGACGCGCTGGAGCACAGGGGCTGGTGACGCGCGCGGTCACCGCCATCGAGATGCGGGCCATCGCGGAGCCGTTCATCCGGCGCCGCGCGATGCGCCACCTCGAGAAGGGCCGCGTGGTGATCTTCGCCGCCGGCACCGGCAACCCCTACTTCACGACGGACACGGCCGCGGCGCTTCGGGCGATGGAGATCAAGGCCGACGTGCATCATGAAGGCCACCAAGGTCGACGGCATCTACACCGCCGACCCGGTGAAGGTGCCCGACGCCGAGCGGTTCGAGACCATCTCGTATCTCGACGTGGTCGTCCGCGGCCTCCAGGTGATGGACACCACGGCGATCTCGCTGTGCATGGAGAATCGCATGCCGATCATCGTCTTCAACCTGCGCACCCCGGGGCACCTGCGGCGGGCCGTGCTCGGCGAGCGCGTCGGGTCGCTCGTGACCGCCGACTGAGCGGCGGGCCACCATTCCCAAGGCGGAGCTGATTCATGGATGCCAACGATCTCAAGAGCCTGAGCGCGGACGTCAAGAAACGGATGACCGGAGCCATCGAGCACCTGCGCCACGAACTGGCCGGAGTGCGAACCGGCCGGGCCTCCACCGGGATTCTCGACCCCGTCCACGTCGACGCCTACGGCACCCGCATGCCGCTCAACCAGGTCGCCTCCCTCTCGGTCCCGGAACCCACGCTCATTGTCGCCCAGCCGTTCGACCCCACGCTCATGGGCGCCATCGAGAAGGCGATCCGCGCGTCGGACCTCGGGCTGAACCCGAACAACGACGGGAAGGTCGTCCGGATCCCCGTGCCTCCGCTGACCGACGAGCGCCGCAAGGAGCTCTCACGCCACGTCCACAAGATGGCCGAGGAGGCACGCAACGCCGTCCGCACCATTCGCCGCGATGCCAACGACCGGCTGAAGAAGCTGCTGAAGGACAAGAAGGTGTCGGAGGACGAGGAGAAGCGGGGCCTCGACGAGATCCAGAAGATCACCGACCAGGAGATCAAGCAGGTCGACGAACTGCAGAAGAAGAAAGACGCCGAACTGCTGACGCGATAGGCGGAGCCAAGCTCGTTCTACTTTCCCGCTCCGCCCGCGAGCCTGCGCACCTCGCTCCCGGCAAGCAGGAACGCGCCGACGCCGTAGACCTCGGTCGTGTCAGCGGTCGTTGCGCCTGGCTTGTCGCCGATCCGCTGCACCCAGCCGAGCATGCCGTTCGGCTGCACGGCCTTCACCAGCGCGGCCCACCCGCGCCGCACCACCGGCTCGAACGTTGCGCCGTCGAGGACACCGCGGTTGACACCCCAGGCGAGCGCATAGACGAAGAACCCGGTACCGCTCGTTTCCGGGTTCGGATAGGAGGCGGGGTCGAGAAGCCCGGACCGCCAATACCCGTCAGTTCCCTGAACCTCGGCCAGCTTCGCCGCCATTTCCCTGTAAAGCGCCACGTACCTGCCGCGGTCCGGGTAGCCGGCCGGCATGTCGTCCAGCACGCGAACGAGCCCCGCGATCACCCAGCCGTTGCCCCGGCTCCAGAACTGCTTCTTCCCATTCGCTTCCTTCGACTCGAAATACCGGCTGTCGCGGAAGTACAGGTGCTCGTCCTTGTCGTAGAGGTAGTCGGTCGTCTTCCACCAGAGCCGATTGCCGAGGTCCAGGTAGCGCGTGTCACCGGTGGCGGCCGTCATCGCCGCCATCGCCGGCGGGCCCATGAACAACGCGTCGCACCAGGCCAGTTCTCGGGTCTCGATCGCATTTCCCCAGAGGAGCGGCTCATCGTATTTCCTGGCCGCGAGGAAGTTGAAGAGCGCCTTCGCAGGCTCCAGCATCTTCGGGTCGCGGTCGGTCTGGTAGAGCTGTGCGTAGGTCGCAATCACCGCGTAGTCGTCCGCGTGCCCTGGGCGCAGCCCCGGCCGCCACTGGTTCCTCTCCCCCATCGCCCGCATCGCCGCCAGGAACTTCCCGTCGTCGGTTACTTTGGTGAAGGCCATCATGCCGGTATAGAAGGCGGCCTGCGTCCAGTCCCACGTCGCGTGCTCCGATGGGTGCGCGAGCTGCCAGTCGGCAGCCGCCGTCATCACGCGCAGAATCGCGCGCTGTTCGATGTCGGCACTGAATGGCGGCGATGCGGTCGCCGCCTGCCCGGCGCCGGCCTGTGCCGATGCCGGTCCCGCACATGCAAGAACGAGCAGTGCCCCGACCACGCCAAGCCTGGCCACCCGTGTCATGTCTCCTCCGATGGTGTGTGTCAGGGCCGTGGGCCCTGGACGAGGCCCCGGCCTACCGCTGGATCCTCGCCGAGCCGCCCTGCGCGAACGCACGCACCTGCGCCACCGTCGACATCGTCGTGTCGCCCGGGAACGTCGTCACCAGTGCGCCGTGCGCCCAGCCGAGCCTGACGGCCGCCTCCGGCGACTCGCCGCTCATCAGGCCGAAGAAGAACCCCGACGCGAATCCATCGCCGCCGCCGACGCGGTCCAGCACATCGAGCTCGCAGGTGGGTGAGTTGGTCTGCCCGTTCACCCACGCCACCGCTCCCCAGCCGTGACGGTTGGTCGAACGGACATCGCGCAGCGTGGTGGCCACGACCTTGACGCGCGGGTGCTTCGCCACGACACCCTTGATCATCGCGAAGAACGCCGACGGGTCGAGCTTCGAGGCGGCCGCCACCTCCGGGCCCGGGATGCCCAGCCCCTTCTGGAGGTCCTCTTCGTTGCCGACCAGCACGTCCACGTGCTCGACGATGCGGGCCACGACTTCGACCGCGCGGGCCTGGCCGCCCCAGATGTTCCAGAGCTTCTCGCGGAAGTTGAGGTCGAACGACACGACGGCTCCCGCCGCCCGGGCCGCCTTCATCGCCTCGATGATCAGTTCGCCCGTCGTCTCCGACAGCGCGGCGAAGATGCCGCCGCTGTGGAACCACCGCACGCCGCCCTCGAAGATGCGGCCCAGTCGAAATCCCCGGGCTTGAGCCTCGCCGCGGCTTCGTTCGACCGGTTGTAGAACACGACCGGCGCCCTCACACCGTAGCCGCGGTCGCTGTACACCGCCGCCATGTTCGGGCCGTTCACGCCGTTGTGCTCGAAGCGCTTGTAGAAGGGCCGGACCCCCATGGCCTTCACGCGCTCGGCGATGAGGTCCCCAATCGGGTAGCCCACCATCGCCGTCGCGACGCCTGTCTTCAGACCGAAGCAGTCCGAAAGGTTCGCCGCGACGTTGAACTCGCCCCCGCTCACGTGGATGTCACAGCCCGTCGCTTTGCGGAACGGCACGATGCCGGGATCGAGGCGATGGACGAGCGCGCCGAGGGACACGAAGTCGAGGGCGCCGGTCGGACGGATGTCGAGGGTGTGCATCGATGGTTCCTCCTGGAATCACCACTCGGTATGAAACACGCCGGGCTTGTCGATCCGGCGGTAGGTGTGCGCGCCGAAGTAGTCCCGCTGGGCCTGCGTCAGATTGGCCGGCAGCCGTTCACTGCGATAGGCGTCGAAATACGCGAGCGACGAACTCAGGGCCAGCGTCGGGATGCCGAGTCCGACCGCCGTCTGAACGACGAACCTCCACGACGCCTGCCGGCGGTCGACCGCGTCGCGGAACGCCGAGTCGACGAGCAGGTTGCCGAGGGCAGGATCACGCTCGAACGCCGACATGATATCGCCGAGCAGGCTGGCGCGGATGATGCAGCCGGCGCGCCAAATCCTGGCGATGCTCGCCGGCTTCAGGTCGTACTCGTACTCCGCCGACGCCACCCGAAGCAGACCCAGGCCCTGCGCGTAGGAGGTGATTTGCTCGCGTAGAGAGCGTCGCGGACGGCGTCGATGAGGCGCTGGCGATCACCGGTACTGGACTGCGGGCCCGCGCAGCACGCGGCTCGCCGACACGCGCTCGGTCTTCATCGCGGAGATGATTCGGCTTTCCACCGCCGCGTTGATGGTAGGAATCGCCGCGCCCACATCGAGGGCGTTCTGGCTCATCCACTTCCCGGTCCCCTTCTGCTGCGCCTCGTCGAGGATCACGTCCACCAGCGGGCGGCCCGTCTCGGAGTCGACCGCCGCGAGCACCGCCGCGGTGATTTCGATCAGGTACGACTTCAGTTCGCCCCGGTTCCATTCGCCGAAGACCTCGTGGAGTTCGTTCGCCGTCAGGCCGAGGCCTCGAGACAACAGGTCGTACGACTCGGCGATCAGCTGCATGTCGCCGTACTCGATCCCGTTGTGGACCATCTTCACGAAGTGGCCGGCGCCGCCGGGCCCCATGTACTCGACGCACGGCGCGCCGTCCTCGGCCTTCGCCGCGATGGCTCGGAGGATCGGCGCCAGCGCCTCCCAGGCTTCGATTTGGCCGCCGGGCATGATGCTCGGGCCCCACAGGGCGCCTTGCTCGCCGCCCGACACGCCCGTGCCGACGTAATTCAGGCCCTTCGCTGCGAGCGCCGCACCGCGCCGCTCGGTGTCGAGGAAGAACGAGTTGCCGCCGTCGATTAGAATGTCCGCGGGCTCGAGGTGGCTCTCGAGGTGAGCGATGGCGCTGTCGACCGCCTTGCCCGCCGGCACCATCAGCAGGATCCGCCGGGGCCTCTGGAGGATCGCCATCAACCCGTCGGGCGACTCCGCCAGTTCCACGTTCTTCCCAGCCGCCGCGCCCGTCACGAACGCCTGCGCCTTCGCTGGGTCGAGGTCATATCCGGCCACGCGGAACCCATGGCGCTCCATGTTGAGCGCCAGGTTGCTGCCCATGACGCCGAGGCCGACCACGCCGATGTCACATCGCATGCCTATGCTCCTGCCGCCCCGGCGGCGTCTTCGACCCGCGGCGCCGGCGCCACGCGGTAGAGCATCTCTCCCGCCCGCGGCACCAGCAGCACGCCCTCATGTTCGCGGCCTCGCCACTCCTCCAGCCTGACTGCGGCCGGATTCAGGTAGCCCAGGTTGATCCGGCGGCACCGCTCCTCGGGGATGCCGGTCGCCAGCGTCACCGTGATGCGCGGGGACTCGACGTCCGTGGCGCGGTCGTACGTGCCAAGCCCCTTGACGTGCGTCGAGTGCGCCAGCACCCCGCCTGGATAGTGCTTGAAGCGGTCCCACCGCGCCGTGAAGTAGTCGCGGCAGTGATACCCCACCTCGTCGATGAGCCGCCCGTGCGTGTAGCTCACCTCGGTGATGTGAGGGGCGAAGATGACCACCTCTCCCCCGTCCGCCACGGCCGGCTCCATCTTGTACATGCCCTTCGCCGCGGTCCAGAGATCGTCGTACATCTCCGGCATCACGGAGAGCACGCGCGTGAAGGCCTTGCGGACGTAGACGACGTGGGTCTGGGCGGACAGCGCCGACGCCGAACGCCAGGCGGCCTCCGGAGATCCGAAGTAGAGGCCCGCAACGTGGTCGTGAGTGACGACGAGGGCCAGGCACGCGACCGGCCGGGGCACCAGGCGGGCCGCACGGTCGATGACGGCCCGAACCGGCGTGTACCCGGCGCCGATCACGTGATAGTTGCTGATCAGCGCGCCAAGCCAGTGGGTGAAGTCGATGATCTCGGCGCCCGCGATCCCCGGAAACAGGTACTTGTTCCCGCCCGAGAAGCCCACCACCTCGTGCGGAAACACCGGGCCGCAGATGAGCAACTGGTCGTAGTCGAACACCAGCCGGTTCAGCGACACCTCGACGTCGCGCTCCAGCCGTCCTTCGCTCAGGGCCTTGATCTCGGCGGAGGGGATCACACCGAGCGTCGCGAACGACGCGGGATCGTCCCAGCGGTGGTTGAACACGCGGCTCGCGCCGAATCGCCCGTCAACCACGGTCCGGCCAACGAGACGACTCAACTGCTCGTCGGTCATCGGCTGGTGGGTGCCGAGGGCCACCAGGTAGTCCAGCGCGGACACTCGGGGACCCGCGGCCGCCTCGATCGCCTCGATCATCATCGGCAGCGGCATCGTCCGGGTGCCGTCCGGGACGATCACGAGCAGGCGCCGCCCGTCGAGTTCCAGGGACGCGATCCCGCGGGATACGATGTCGCGGGTGTCCGCCTCAGACAGAGAACGGCCCGCGATCCCAGGAACCGATCATGGGAAGGGCCTGGGCTCATACGCCGCTGAACGCGGAGAAGCCCCCGTCGATGGGCAGGACGACTCCCGTGACGAATGCCGACGCCGGAGAGAGCAGCCACATCACGGCCCCGAGCAGGTCGTCGGGCGTCCCGAAGCGCGCCATCGGCGTGTGCGACAGAATCGACTGCCCGCGCGGCGTGAGTCCGCCGGTCTCCTTGTCCGTGAGCAGAAACTCGTTCTGGCGCGTCTTCAGAAACCCCGGCGCGATGGCGTTCACGCGGATCCGCGGCGAGTACTCCTGCGCCATGTGCACGGCCAGCCACTGCGTGAAGTTGCTGACCGCCGCCTTGGCCGCCGAGTAGCCCGCGATACGGGTGAGCGGCCTGAACGCGTTCATCGACGACACGTTCAGGATGACGCCTTCCCCGCGATCGACCATGTACCGGCCGAAGACCTGCGACGGCAGGACGGTGCCCACCAGGTTGAGGTCGACGACCGAACGGAACGCCGCGGGCGACAGGTCGAAGAACGAACGCTGGGGGCCGGTCGTCGCGTCGGGCGCATTCCCGCCAGCGTTGTTGATCAAGCGTGTCCGGCGGACCGAACGTCTCCAGCACGCGGTCGGCAGCCCTGCGCAGGCTGTCGGCGTCCAGCACGTCGCCTCCGACGGCGACGGCCCGCGCAGACGTCTCCGGCCCCATCAACTCGAGCAGGCCGCGCGCCGGGTCGAGGTTGCGGTCGAGCATGGCCACGTTGGCGCCGCACCCGACGAGCGCGCAGGCGATTTCGCCGCCGATGACGCCCATCGCACCGGTGACGACGACGGTCCGGCCAGTGAAGTCGTAGAGCCGGGAGAGGTCAGCGTGATTCATGGCATGGACCGGTGAGAGTCGCGGGGACGATTTGGTAATACCACGCCACTTCGGATGGCGAGACACCGGGTACTTTTCGTGAGTCTAACCGTGGCAGCGCAGCCTGTCAACGGGAACGTCGAGATGGCCACTATCACGGCTCCCTGCCGGGGATTCCGGCGCCTGATGCGCCTGTCACGCGAACGGCGTCACTGGCGTGCGCTCCTGGCCCAGAGGCTCTACGATGGACAGACCATTCAGGCCGTTTCGGCCTCCTGGAAGTCACCCTGTATGATGATAAACTCTTGTGCGGCCCGTGCCTGAGCCCTGAGCCCTGGCTGAGCCCCTCAGATGACCATTGACACCGCCGTCGTCCCCGTCGCCGGACTCGGGACCCGATTGCTGCCCGCAACGAAGTCGCAACCGAAGGAGATGCTGCCGGTTGGACGCAAGCCCGTCGTGCAGTACGTCGTTGAAGAGCTGGCCCGCGTCGGCCTGAACCGCGTGCTCTTCATCACTGGTCCCGGCAAGGCGTCGATCGAGAACCACTTCGACCTGGACGGCGAGCTCACCCAGGTCCTGCGCGAGTCCGGCAAGGAGGAACTGCTGACCGAGCTCGAGTTCGAGCGGTCGGCGGTCCAGTACTTCTACACGCGTCAGCGCCAGACGCTCGGGCTCGGCCATGCGGTGCTGTGCGCCCGTTCGTTCGTCGGCCGTGAGCCGTTCGTCGTCGCTCTCGGCGACTCCATCATCGGTCTCCACGCTCAGAGCGACGTGGTGAAGCGGATGACCGCGTGCTTTGTCGAGCGCCGCGCGGCGGCCGTGATTGCGTTCGAGGACGTTCCGCGCGAAGAGGTCCGGCGCTACGGCATTGCGAAGCCCGCGGACGAGAACGAGATCTTCGAGATCGAGGACCTGATTGAGAAGCCGTCACAGGAGGAAGCGCCCAGCACGCTGGCCATCGCGGCGCGCTACGTGCTCGCCCCCGAGATCTTCGACGCGCTGGAGAACACGCCGCCGGGCAAGGGCGGCGAGATCCAGCTGACCGACGCGATTCGATCGGTCATCAGGGGCGGCGGCCGCGCCTACGGTGTGCGGCTGGACGCCAGCGAGCGCCGGTACAACATCGGCAACTTCAACGCCTATTTCCGCGCCTTCGTCGAGTTCGCGCTCGCCGATCCCAGGTTCGGTGCGCCGCTCCGACGCTACCTCGAGGATCTCCTTCATGTATCTCGCCCGTAGGCGCGCCTACGCTCGAGCGGGGCTGATCGGCAACCCGTCTGACGGCTACCACGGCAAGACGATCTCGATCATCGTCCGCAACTTCTGGGCCGAGGTGGTTCTCTACGAGTGGGACTCGGTGGACATCGTTCTCGCCGAGGACGACCGTGCCCGTTTCAGCTCGATCTACGACCTCGCCCGCGACGTCCGCCTGCACGGCTACTACGGCGGGATTCGCTTGATCAAGGCCACCATCAAGCGGTTCGTCGAGTACTGCCAGGCACGGGGAATCGCCCTCCACGAGCGCAATTTCTCGGTGCGCTACGAGACGAACATCCCGAGGCAGGTGGGCCTCGCCGGCTCGAGCGCGATCATTGTCGCGACGCTCCGGTGCCTGATGGAGTTCTACGACGTCCGAATCCCCGTGGAGGCGCAGCCGACCTTCGTGCTCGGCGTCGAGCAGGAGGAGCTTCGCATCACCGCGGGCTTGCAGGACCGGGTCATTCAGGTCTACGAGGGCATGGTCTACATGGACTTCGCGCGCGATCGCCGGCATCTGGTCGACGACATTCCGTGCTACCACTACGAACCCCTCGACCCGTCGCTGCTGCCGCCCCTCTATCTCGCCTATCACGACGCGCTGAGCGAGCCCACCGAGGTGTTCCACAACAACATCCGCGAGCGGTTCGATCGCGGTGAGGAGGCGGTGGTGTCCGCGATGCTGCGGTTCGCGTCGCTGGCGGCCCGCGGACGCGACGCGCTGCTGGCGTCCGACACGGCCGCTCTTGGCCGGTTGATCGACGAGAACTTCGACACCCGGCGCAGCATCTACAGACTTCCGGACTGGCAGGTCGCGATGGTGGAAACGTCGCGCCGGGCGGGTGCGACGGCCAAGTTCGCGGGGTCCGGCGGAGCCATCGTGGGCACGTATCCCGATGAGGCGACGCTCAGCCGCGTGGCCGCGGGACTCGCGGCGCTCGGTTCGAAGACGGTGAACCCGGTCGTTCTCGATCTGAACGCGGCTCCACCCGGACCTGGTACGGCCCGAGGTTCTGCATCCGGGTAGGGTTTCGGGTCGGGCACGGCTTTTCAACCGGAGCGGGTCAACGGTCGACGGCATTTGCCGCTTTTCAGGAGACCTCACAGATGTCCACACACTCGCGTCGCGTCTTCGTGAAGATCGCAGCGGCAACGGCCGCCGCCGGGGCACTGCCCGTGTTCGACGCTGGCTCGGTGGCCGGGGCCGCACAACGCATGGCCCCAGCCACCGGCCTCGGGTTCGACCTCGGCATCGCGTCGTATACCCTCCGGGCCTTCACGCTCGATCAGGCGATCGCGATGACCCGGCGGCTGCGGATCCGCAAGATCACGCTGAAGGACATGCACCTGCCGATGGCCATCACACCGAGCGAGATGGCATCCGTCCGCGAGCGGTTGAAAGCAGCGAATATCGAGCTTTCCTCCTGCGGCGTCGTCTACATGACGACCGAGGAGCAGGTGCATGCGGCCTTCGCCTACGCGAAACTCGCGGGCATCAGGATGATGGTCGGCGTGCCCGAGACGCCGCTGCTCGACCTGGCCGAACGCAAGGTCAAGGAGACCGACATCGCGCTGGCCATCCACAACCACGGGCCGACCGACAAGCGCTTCCCGAGTCCGGAGAGCGCCTACAGCCTGATTGCGAGGATGGACCGCCGAATGGGGCTGTGCATCGATGTCGGGCACACGCAGCGCCTAGGCCTCGACCCGGCGGCGCAGGTCGAACGCTACTTCGACCGGCTGCTCGACGTCCATATCAAGGACGTCAGCTCGGCCGACGCGGCGGGGACGACAGTGGAGATTGGCAGCGGCGTCATCGACACGCCGAAGTTGATACGCACGCTGGCGCGTCTCAAGTACACTGGGACGCTGCATTTCGAGCACGAGAAGGACGAGAAGGACCCCTTCCCTGGCCTTGCGGAATCGGTCGGATACGTGCGCGGCGTGATGGCCGCGATTTGACTCACTGCGGAGGACCTGCGATGAAGTCGAGACGCGAGTTCCTGAAGAACGCGGCCGTCGGCACGGCCGGCGTGGCCGTCGGCCTCAACGCCCGTAGCTACGCCCAAGTCCTCGGCGCCAACGATCGCGTCAACTTCGCCATCGTCGGCCTGCACGGCAGAGGCCAGGCGCACCTCGAGTGCATCAGGCAGACGACCAACAGCGCCGTGACCCACATCTGCGACGTGGACAGCCGCGAGTTCGCCGGCTTCGCCGCCGCGACCGTGAAGGCGTTCGGCAAGGCGCCGGTCCAGGAGAAGGACGTCCGGAAGCTTCTCGAGTCGAAGGACGTCGATGCCATCACCGTCGCTACGCCCGAGCACTGGCATGCGCCGATGGCGCTGATGGGGCTCCAGGCAGGCAAGCACGTCTACGTCGAAAAGCCGTCGAGTCACAACCCGTACGAGGGCGAGCTGCTCATCGCGGCGCAGAAGAAGTACGGCAAGCTCGTGCAGCTCGGCGATCAGCAGCGCTCGTCGGCCCACACGATCGAGGTCATCGGGAAGATCAAGGAAGGGCTGATCGGCCGCCCCTACTTCGGCAAGGCGTGGTACAGCAACACCCGCACTGGCATCGGCGTCGGCAAGGTGGTGCCGGTGCCGCCCGAGCTCGATTGGGATCTCTGGCAGGGCCCGGCGCCGCGCAAGCCCTACAAGGACAATATCCACCCGTACAACTGGCACTGGTTCTGGAGCTGGGGCACCGGCGAAACGCTCAACAACGGCAGCCACGAAGTGGATGTCTGCCGCTGGGCCCTTGGCGTGGGCTACCCGAAACGGGTCAGCGCCCAGGGCGGCCGCTACCACTTCAAGGACGACTGGGAGTTCTACGACACGCTGGTCACCAGCTTCGAGTACGACGACGCGATGATCACCTGGGAAGGGTTGTGCTGCCAGGGCAAGCAGTACTACGGCCGCGGGCGTGGCGCGACGATCCACGGCACCAAGGGCACGGTGCTCGTCGACCGGGGCGGCTACCAGGTGTACGACCTGAACGACAAGATGCTCACCGAGGTGAAGGCGGCGAAACCCGCGGCGACGCAGGACCTGCGGAGCATCGACGACATGACGACGGCGCACTTCCAGAACTTCGTCAACGCGATCCGATCCGGCGAAGCGCTCCACTCCCCGATCGGCGACGGCCAGATCAGCGTGACGAGCCTGCTGCTGTCGAACATCGCCTGGAAGTACAACCGGACCCTGAAGCTCGACACGGCCAACGGCCACATCCAGAACGACGCCGAGGCGATGACGATGTGGCGCCGTGAATACCAGAAGGGGTGGGAGCCGAAGGTGTAGCGACCCCCGGCTCTTGGCGCCGGCTACTCGGGCGCGTGCCCTGACGCAGCCGAACCCAGCGGGAACCCGAAGTAAGCCCTGGCGTTGAAGAAGCTCACTCGGGCCACGATGTTGCCCAGCGCCGTGCGGTCGTCCGGGAGCCGTCCCCGGCGCACGTCCTCGCCGAGGAGGTTGCATAGCAGGCGCCGGAAGTACTCGTGCCGCGAGTACAGAGGAACGAGCGCGAGTCGGTGACCATCCCGACGAACCGCGACAGCAGGCCCATGTTCGACAGCGTATTCATCTGGGCGGTCATGCCGTCCAGCTGATCCAAGAACCACCAGGCCGAACCGTACTGCATCTTCCCCGGCACGCTCCCATCCTGGAAATTCCCAATCATCGTCGCCAGCAGCGCGTTGTCGCGGGGATTCAGGTTGTACAGAATCGTCTTCGCGAGCTGATTGGTCTGGTCGAGGCCGTCGAGAAAGCGGGACAGCGGGCGCGCGATATCGAAGTCCCCAATCGAGTCGAACCCGGTGTCCGGACCGAGCGCCCGGCGCAGCCTGGTGTTGTTGTTGCGAAGCGCCCCGAGGTGGAACTGCTGCGCCCAGCCGCGCGCGTGGTCGAGCAGGGCGAGCCGATGCAGGAGCGCCGAGGCGAGGCGGAGCGCGTCTCCCGCCTCGAGCGCCTTGCCTGCGCGCACACGCTCGAATGAACCGGCCACGTCCGCGTCGGACCACGGCTCCGCCGCCACCGTCTCCAGCCCGTGATCGGAGGCTCGGCACCCCATCTCGTGGAAGAACGTGTGCCGCCTCTCGAGAGCCTCCAGGAACCGGTCGAGGCTTCCGCCGACAACCACGCCCGAGGCCGCTTCGAGACGTGCCACCCACGCGTTGAACGCCTCGGGATCGCCCACCCCGAACGCCCGGTCCGGCCGCCACGTCGGATAGACCCGCGTGTCGGGATCGACGCGCTCCGCCAGCCGGCGGTGGGCGTCGAGCGAGTCGACGGGGTCGTCGGTCGTGCAGACCACGGCCACCTTGAACCCCCGCAGCAGACCGAGCGTCGTGAAGCCTTCCTCCGCCAGCCGCTCGTTGCACCGGTCGAAGATACCCCGTGCGGTTGCGGGCGCCAGCAACTCCGAGATGCCGAACGGGCGACGCAGCTCCATGTGCGTCCAGTGATAGAGCGGGCTCCGCATGGCGTCTGGCACCGTGCGGGCCCACGCCTCGAACTTCTCCCAATCGGCGGCGTCGCCCGTGCAGTACCGCTCGGGCACGCCGTTGGCCCGCATCGCCCGCCACTTGTAGTGGTCGCCGTCCAGCCAGATCTCGGTCATCGACCGGAAGCGGTGGTCGGTCGCGATCAGGTCAGGCGAAAGGTGACAGTGATAGTCGATGATCGGCAGGTCCTTGGCGTAGCGGTTGTAGAGGTCCACCGCAACGTCGCTGTCGAGGAGAAAGCTGTCGTCGAGAAACGTCTTCATGATCGAGGCCCCTGCGACAGCGGCTCCAGCTTCGGAACCAGCAGGTGATGGATGACGAACGCCACAAGGTACGCCGACGCGCAAATCCCGAACAGAATCGTATAGCCAGCCGTGACGTCGCCGGCCGCCTTGAACTGGTCGATCAGCCTCCCGGTCACCCAGGGGAACAGGATGCCGCCGACTGAGCCCGCCATGCCGCCCAAGCCCGTGATCGTGCCGACGTCCTTCTTCGCGAAGACGTCGGACGTGGTCGTGAAGAGGTTGGCCGACCACGCCTGATGCGCCGCGCCGGCGAGCCCAATCAGCAGCACCGCCGGCCAGTCGCCGACCCGGGTCACCCACAGGATGGGCAGCACGCACAACGCGAACAGGAACATCCCGGTCTTGCGCGCGCGGGTCACCGTCCACCCCCGCTTCTGGAAGGCGCCGGTCAGCCATCCCCCGGCGATGCTGAGGACGGTTACGATGACGTAGATCGTGACGAGGTGTATCCAGCTCTTCTTGATGTCCAGCCCGCGGGTCTGCAGGAAGTAGGCCGGCAGCCAGATCAGGAAGAACCACCACACGGGGTCCGTCAGGAACTTCGCGACGATGAAACCCCAGGTCTGACGGTAGCCCAACGCGCGGCGCCAGCCGACCGGCGTGCCGCCGGCGGCGGCCTCGTCCCTGTCGCTGTTGATGTAGTCGAGCTCGGCCTTCGAAAGTGCCAGCCGCTTCTCGGGCACGTCGTAGAAGGGGAACCAGAGCAGCAGCCAGAGAAAGCCCATGAGGCCGGCGAAGATGAAGGCCCAGCGCCAGCCGAGGGTGAACGCAATGGCCGGGACGAGCGCCGGGGCGACAATCGCGCCGACATTGGTGCCGGAGTTGAAGATGGCGGTCGCAAACGCCCGCTCGCGCCGCGGGAACCAGAGGGCCACTGCCTTGATGGCGGCTGGGAAATTGCCACCTTCGCTGAAGCCCAGAAACACGCGCGCCGAGAAGAACCCCCCGACCGACCCCACGAGCGCGTGCGTCAGCGCTGCCACGCTCCACAGCGTGATCGACACGGCGTAGCCAATCTTGGTGCCGTACCAATCGATGAACCAGCCGAAGGCGAAGAGCCCCACGGCGTACGCGGCCTGGAAGGCCGAGTTGACCAGGCCGAACTGCTCGTTGGTCCAGCCCAGCTCCTTGTCGAGAAACTCCTTGATGAGCGCCAGGATCTGGCGGTCGACGTAGTTGATGGTCGTCGCCAGGAAGATGAGCGAGCAGATCACCCACCGGTACCGGCCAATCGGGCCGATGGTGACGGGCGCCGGCGGCGGTTGTGTCGTGCCGCCGTGCAAGCCAGATGGGTCACGTGTCACGAGTCCTCCTCCATTGCCGCCAAGGCCGGTGTCGGGCGGGCCGCCGACTCTTCCTGAGCCTGCGTCAGCGCAGCGCGGCGCAGGTGATTGGCCATCGCCTCGCGCGCCCGCTCCTGGTCCCTGGCGCGAATGGCCTGGTAGATCACGCGGTGCTCCTCGGCCGCCAGACGCTTGTCGGTCGCCGCGCCAATCGACCGTCGCCGGAACTCGTAGAACATCGTCGAGACCATCTCGACCAGCGACCCGAGGATCGGGTTGGCTGCCGCGGCCGCGACCGCCTGGTGGAATCGGATGTCGTGCTCGAGGAACGCCTCGGGCGCGTCGAGCGCCGCGAACATCTCGGTCGTCTCGTCGCTGATTGTCATCAGCCGCTCGGGCGTCACGCGCTCAGCGGCCAGGCCCGCAACGGCGACCTCGAGCACGAGCCGAGCCTCGAACATCTGGGCCCGTGAGAACCCGTGCAGCGCGGCAAGGAAACTGAGCGGCTCGCTGGCCAGCACCGGCGGCCCGGCGGTGATGAACGTGCCCGCACCCTGCCGGATCTGAACGATCCCCATCGCGGCCAAGCTCTTCAGGCCGGACCGCACGCTCGGGCGGCTCACCCCGAGCTGGCGCGCGAGGGCGCGTTCAGGTGGCAGCCGGTCTCCGGACTGCACCGTCCCCTGGTCGATCAACGCCCTGACGCGGGTGACCACAACTTCAGCAGCGGTCACCCTTTTCGCCGGCGCGCCGTCCCTCGAGGTATTACCACTCATGGTTCTCCCGCGGTTCACGCGCCTGAGGAATATCACCCCGGCAGGTCGCCTGTCAACTGGCGAATGCCTGTATCCAAAGGTCCATTGGCCACCGCCCTCGTGGTCTGCTCGGGCCTGGCGCTCGGGCGTTCGACCGGGAGGTTCAGAAGGCAGCCAGGATTGAACGTCTTCTTGGTATGACCATTTTGGGCCTGAGGGCTGGCCTGCGGTCGCTCTGGAGTTGCCAGCGGCGGTCGAGATCGAGTACAAGCGTGCGGCACCGTTCCGCGCTCGTTCGTGTGGAGACCCCGAGAATGAACAGACATCGTCACCCGCACTCGCTGCGCCGCACAGGCTTCGTGCTGCTTGCCGCGCTCGCCGTCTTGACCGCCGCCATCGCCGCGCAGGATCGTCTGAAGTCGATGCCCGGCTACGACCAGCACCTGAAGATGAGCCAGGAGGCCACCGGCGCCGTCAAGCCGGGCTCCCTCGCGGTGACCTGGAAGGACCCGTTGACGTTCGAATACACCCGGGACAACAAGGTCTATCGTTACGATGTCGCGAAGAAGATCGCCACAGAGGTCGGGCCCGCTCCGGAGGAGGCTGGCCGCGGCAGGAGAGGCGTCGCCGGCGCGCGCGGCCAGGGCGGAGCCCCGGAGCGCGGACGCCAGGTGGCCACGGCTCTGTCCCCCGACGGGGCGCTCAAGGCGTTCTACCGAGACCGCAACCTGTGGCTGAGCAACGCCGCCGGCGGCAACGAGATCGCGCTCACCGCCGACGGCAACGAAACGGACCGCATCAAGTACGGAACGGCAAGCTGGGTCTACGGCGAGGAGCTCGAACAGACTACCGCGATGTGGTGGTCTCCCGACGGCACGAAGCTCGCCTACTTCCGCTTCGACGAAAAGCAGGTGGACGACTACCACCTGCAGCTCGATCAGACGAAGCTGTACAGCCGCATCGACACCGAAGCCTACCCGAAGGCCGGTCGCCCCAACCCGGTTGTCGATCTCTTCATCTACGACCCCGCGGCAAAGCGGACGGTGAAGGTGGATGTGCGCGACGGGAAGCCGTTCGACAACACCGTCGTCGGGCACTACGTCTACAAGGTCGCCTGGTCACCCGACGGCACCGCACTGCTCTTCAACCGCACGAACCGTCGGCAGAACATCCTCGAGGTGGTGGCAGCCAATCCGTCCACCGGCGCGTGCCGCGTCATCATCCGCGAGGAATGGCCGGATAGCTGGGTCGAGAACAGCCCCGGCATGACGTTCCTCAGGGACGGCAAGCGGTTCATATGGGAATCGGAACGCAACGGCTGGAAGAACTTCTATCTCTACGATCTGTCCGGCATTCTGATCAACCCGATCACGGCGCACACCTCGTTCGAGGTTGGGTCGCTGGTGAAGGTGGACGAGGATGCGAGGTTGATCTTCTACACGGCGCGCGACGGCGACAACTACCTGAAGATGCAGCTGCACCGCGTCGGGCTTGACGGGAAAGGGGACGTGCGCCTCACGGACCCGGCCTTCAACCACGCGGTCGGCAACTGCACGGCCAGGGCGGGTGGTGCGCGGGGCGGACCGGGAGGCGCCGGAGCCGGGTCGTGCGGAATCTCGCCCGACAACAAGCACTTCGTCGATGTGTATCAGACCCACAACACCCCACCGGCCACCCGCCTTGTGGACAGCGCGGGGAAGGTCGTAGCTGAACTGGCGGCCAGCGACCTGGCGAAGTACAACCAGCTCGGCCTCAAGAGGGCCGAGATGTTCACCTACAAGGCCGCCGACGGGAAGACCACGCTGCGCGGCACCATCACCTTCCCGTCCACATTCGACCCGACGAAAAGGTACCCGGCGCTCGTCTCGGTGTACGGCGGTCCGGCCGACGACAGCAACACCGCTCGCGAGACGTTCTTCGGGCGGAACCGCGACGGCAGTCCCCGGCTTGACCTGACGCCCGAGTACGGCTTCCTCCTACTCAACCTCGACTCGCGGGCGACGCTTGGGATGGGCAAACGCACACTCGATGCGATCTACCTGAAGCTCGGCCAGGTGGAAATGGACGACATGGCGGAAGGGGTGAAGGCGCTCTGGAGCCGGCCGTACTTCGACAAGGAGCGCGTCGGGATCTACGGGACGTCCTACGGCGGCTACTCGTCGCTGATGTGCGTACTGCGGCACCCCGACGTGTTTCGCGCCGGTGTGGCCTCGTCGCCCCCCACCGCCTGGTACCACTACGACACGATCTACACCGAGCGGTACATGTGGATTCCCGAGGAGAACAAAGAGGGATACGAGGCGGGGAGCGCGATGACGTACGCCGACAGGCTGAACGGGCGGCTGCTCATTTACTACGGCACGGCGGACAACAACGTGCACCCGACCAACTCGATGCAGCTGATTGCCGCCCTGCGCAGAGCCGGGAAGAGCTTCGAGGTCCAGGTCGGCCCGGATGCCGGGCACTCGGGCGTGTCCGCGGACCGGATGATGGAGTTCTTCATCGAGAACCTGGTACTCAGCAAGCCGCCGGCCGTCGCCACCGCACGGCACTGACAGTGAAGGCCGCAGTTCCACTGTCAGCTCTCGGCTGACAGCCGACAGTGGATGCCCGCGGCGACGAGCTACTTCACGGTGGCCAGCCAGATGCTCCCTTCGTCGCGGTACACGATGCCATAGAGCGCCCCGTCGTCGCGGGACACGGCCGGGTCGATGAAGGCACCGGCGGATGGCCTGAAGATCTCCCGCGCTTTCTTTGTTCGCGTATCCAGCAGGTGTAGCGCGCCGTCGTAGGTGTAGATGAGGCGGCGGCTGTCGCTCAGCCAGCGCGGCTTCGCACCGACACGGGACACCTCCTCGTGGGCGCCGGTCGCCACGTCGTACACGATCATTCCGGCGCCGCGCTCCGAATAGGCCACGATGCGCCGTCCATCCTGCGACCATGACCAGGGCCGATACCGGATGTCCAGCGGAACGGGCGGCGTCAACAGCGGTTTCAACGGCTCGGTGGGCCAGGCCCCGTCCGGATCGATCACGAAGGTCTGCCCGCCGGCCCCTACGGCGGCCGTGAACGCGAGGCGGCGTCCGTCCGGCGACCAGAATCGGGAAGTGGACGGCTCTGGGCTTGGGCCGGTTGTAGTAGGTGTGCCGGCGAAGATCCCCTCCGTCCGCGCGGATGGAGTGAATCTCGTAGCCGTCGCCGCCCTTGGTGGACGAGAAGGCAATCCGCGCTCCGTCAGGCGACCACCTCGGATAACGATCGAAGTTCTCGTCTGGCGCCAGCGCCGTGATGTTCGTGCCGTCAGCATTGCCGACGTAGATGTCTTCCTGGCGCATCTGTGAGCGAAAGACCAGCCGACCGTCAATCGACACGTCGAGGTCGGCCCAGATGCGCGTTCCCGTTGTGATCGGCGCGGGCTCGCCGCGCACGACTTCCGCGACCGGATCGAACGCCATCCTTACCACGGTGGTCCGCAGGTCGGAAACCTCGTAGGCGAATCGCAAGCCGTCGGCGGCAAAGCTCACGCGCATGACCGCCGACGCGGGGGTGGTCACCGGCTCCGGTTCGCCGAGCACGCGGCCGGTCTCCTCGTCGATGCGAACGCGCCAGAGGTTCGGGCTGCCGCTCCGGTCGCTGCAGAAGAACAGGTGCCGCCCGTCGTGGGACCACGTCGGGCCCCAGTCGACGAACGCGTCCGACGTCACCGGCGTGGCCTCGCCGCCAGCAGCCGGCCGCGTGTAGATGTCCCGACGTGCAATCCCCCCCAGGCCCCAATACGCCAGGCGCCGGCCAGACGGCGACCACGCCGGGTCCATGCCGTCACCCGCAGTGGTCAGCGCGCGAGCCCGGCCGGAGCTCACGTCGATGATGGACAGGCGGCTCGGACGCGGGCGGTCGTACGGTGTGTCAATCTCGGTCGCGTAAGCGATTTCGTCTCCGCCGGGCTTCCAGGCCGGGCTGAATCCCGCGTCGGACAGGCGCCGCTTCTGGGCGCCCGTCGCCTCCATCAGCCAGATTCCGCCACGCACGTCAGTTCCGTCGCGCCGTGCGGAGAACGCGATTAACCGCCCGTCAGGCGAGAACGCAGGCTCGTCGGCCTGCAGCGAGATGTCCCCCGTCAGCAGAACGGGATTCTCGGTGCCCACGCGGCGAAGGAAGATATCCCCGGACGCCGCATAGGCCACCCAGTTCCCGTCGCGAGACAGGCTCGGATGGGTCTCGGTGCCCTCCTCGGCCGTCACCGCCGCGACCTTGTCAATCGTCAGGGGTGGCTCGTGTCGGGCCAGCCTCCAGGCCACGCCCAGCCCCGCAGCGACGACCGCCACGCCGGCCGCCACGGCGGCGAGACGGCGGGGCACCCTCGGAACTCGGATGCGCGCAAATCGTCCGCCGTCAAGCCGGACTGCCTCGAGCGCGGCGCGCAGGTCGTCTGCCGTCTGGTATCGGCGGCCGGGGTCCTTCTCCAGAAGGCGCTCAATCGCGTCTCCAAGCGCCGGCGGGATGCCGCGGTTGCGGGCAGTCACCGGGACCGGGGTGTCACGCACGATCGCGGACAGGATCGCCACGGTAGAGGACCCCGCGAACGGCCGCGCACCGGTGGCCGCTTCGTAGAGGAGCATACCGAGCGAGAACGAATCCGAGCGGCCGTCGACCGGACGTCCCTCCGCCTGCTCCGGCGACATGTAGGCCGGCGTGCCCATCAGCCTCCCGGCGACCGTCTCCATCGCGGTGGAGGCCTCGGTGTCGGCGCTGTCCGGCGAGAGCCGAAGCTTGGCGAGGCCGAAGTCGAGCACCTTCACGTGCCCGTCGGTGCGAAGCATGATGTTGGACGGCTTCAGGTCCCGATGCACGACGCCGCTCGCGTGTGCGGCGGCGAGCGCACTGGCCAGTTCGAGCGCGATCTCGAGGAGGCGCGCGGGCGGACAGCCGCCCGACGGTATCGCGTTCGCCAGCGTCCGTCCCTCGACGAGTTCCATCGCCAGCGCGGTGACGGCTTCTCCGTCCGGGGTGCATGCGTCGACGATGCCGTAGATGTGGGCGATGTTCGGGTGGTTGAGCGAGGCCAGCGCTCTCGCTTCACGCTCGAAGCGGGCGTGGCGCTCGTCGAACGCGCGCGGGTCTGGGCTCCAGTCTCGGCCGACGCGCGCCCCGCTCCCGACGCCGGGCGGCAGGACCTTCAGGGCGACGTCCCGCCCGAGCCTCAGTTCCCGGGCGCGATACACCTCCCCCATCGCGCCGGCGCCAAGCACCGCAACAATCTCGTAGCCGCCGAGCCGCGTGCCTGGCGCGAGTGACACTGGTTCGACCGTGCGGTCAAAGCAGCCAACCGGCGGTGGTCAGCGCGAGTATACGCTGGCACCGCATTCGGGTCTATTGCGACGGGTCAGTCCCCCACGGGAACTTGGCGTCAGCAAGCCGCCGGCGGTGGCGGGGACGAGGCACTGACGTCGACAGCCGCATGTCCGCTGTCGGCTGGCTGCGGGCCACGCGCGTTCGAAGATCCGCCGCCAGCTGCCAGCTGCCGGCTGCCAGCGGCTTGCCCGTTCACTGCCCTTCCCCATCGATGTACGCCGCGATGCGCTCCCGGCTCCACTCGTGGTCGTCGTTGAGGTGGATGATCAGCGAGTCCAGGAAGTGCCGCTTGATGCAGCCAGGCTCCGGGCACCTGCGGACGCGGTCGTCGAGGCAGGCGAAGAACTTGTAGATGCCCTTGGGCCGAATCCCCGTCGCATCTGCCGGCAAGCGGTAGATACCCTCGTATGCTGATCCGAAGGCATCCGACCGGGTGGTCCCCTCGAAGTAGTCCCCGAACAGCTGCTCGCGCCGCACCCGCGCGCCCGCCCGAATCGCGTCGGCCAGCTCGTGCTCGTCGGCTCGCACCGTGGTCGCCATACAGGACCTCCCCGGAGTGGCGGATTGCGATTGGTACATCCTGCCGAATCCGCCAGTCGTTGGCAAGGCCGAGTGGCCACACGCCGACTGGCCACACGCCGCGGATGGAGCTGGCTGGTAGCTGTGATAGCCTCTCTCAGGCAATCACTGATGCGAGTGACGTTTGCGAAACGCAGGAGGACGTAGTGTTAATCCCGATACGACACGTGGGGCGGTGGCTCCGCGCAGCGGCGCTGACAGCTGCCGTCGTCTGGCTGCTGCCAGCGACGGCGTCCGCCGCCGACTTCTCGAAGTACCACAACTACCAGGAACTCTCGGCCGAATTGAAGGCGATTGTCGCGGCGAACCCGACCATCGCGAGGATCGCGTCCATCGGCAAGACCCGCGAGGGACGGGACATCTGGGCCGTCGAGCTGGCGAACCCGGCGGGCACGCCGATTGACCAGCGGCCGGGCCTGCTCGTTGCGGCCAACTTCGAGGGCGATCATCTGATCGGCAGCGAGCTCGCCCTGTTCATGGTGGATGCGCTGACCAAGGGCTACGCGACCGATGCGGCGATCAAGCAGCGCCTCGACGCCAGTGTCATCTATGTCGTTCCCCGCGTGAACGCCGACGGCGCGGAGATGATGTTCGCGCCGGTGAAAGCCCTGCGGCGGACGAACGCCACACCGTTCGACGCCGACAACGACGGGCGGATCGACGAAGACGGCCCGGAGGACCTGAACAAGGACGGCTTCATCACGATGATGCGCGTCAAGGACCCGAAGGGGCCCTACATGGTGAGCCCGGACGACCCGCGGCTGATGAGGCGCGCCGACCCGTCCAAGGGCGAGTCGGGCGGATGGGCGCTGTATTGGGAGGGCCTCGACAAGGACAACGACGGCTTCATCGCCGAAGACGGCCCCGGCGGCGTGGACATCAACCGAAACTTCATGCACCAATACCCGTACTACGAGCCAGACGCCGGCCGCTACATGGTGAGCGAGGCGGAGACGCGCGCAATGCTCGAATTCGTGCTGAAGCACCGGAACATCGCGGCCATGCTGACGTTCGGCGAGAACGACAACCTGATTGCGACGCCGTCGCGCCGCGGCGATCTCGCGGCGGCGAACCCGATCACCCTCATCGACTTCGCGGGTCGGGCGCTCGCCGACGCGCGCCGCGTCGGCATGTTCCAGGACATGGGTGGCGCCGGACGTGGCGGACGCGGCGGCGGCGGCGGGACGTTTGTCATGACGGACGAGGGCGGGCCTCCCGGAGGCGCGGGCGGGCGCGGTGGCGCGACTGCTCAGGCCGGCGGCGGCCGGGCGGGAGCTCCCGCTCCCCGCCCGAACACCACGATCGCGGCCGCCGATTACGAGTACTTCCGCGTGGTCAGTGAGAGGTACCGCGAGTTGACTGGCCTGCGGGCCACCGGGTACACCCGTGCGCCGGCGGGGGCCTTCTTCGAGTACGGCTACTACCAGTTCGGCGTCCCGTCGTTCTCGACGCCCGGCTGGGGCCTGCCTGGAGCGGGACGCCCGGCCGGCATGGGAGGAGCCGCTCCGACGGGCGGCGCGATGCCGCCGCCGGCCGGCGCCGCGGCAGCGGGTGGCCAGCGGGGCGGCGGGGCGCGCGGCGGGATGGGCGCGATGACGCTCGACGCGGGTGCGGCCGACGCGCCCGAGGGCATCGACCTCCGCCTGCTGCAGTGGATGGACGCGGAGAAGATCGACGGCTTCGTGAAGTGGACGGCCTTCAAGCACCCGACGCTCGGCGACGTCGAAATCGGCGGCTTCAAACCGTACGTGACGACCAACCCGCCGGCGGTGAGGATCGCAGAACTCGGCGCGGCGCACACGAAGTTCGCCGTGTACCTGTCGTCGCTGTACGCGAAGGTGGCCATCGCCAAGACCGAGGTGACCGTTCTCGGGGCCGGCCTGTTCAGAATCAAGGCCGACATCGAGAACTCCGGGTACCTCCCGACGGCGATGTCACAGGGCGTGCAGGCCAGAGCCGCGAAGCCGATCATGGTGCAGCTGGGCGTGCCGCCGGAGAGCATCGTCACGGGCAGCCAGAAGACCACTCAGCTCCCGACACTGGCCGGCTCGGGCACGCGCCAGTCCTTCGAGTGGATCATCAAGGGTGTCCCGGGCTCGACCGTGACCCTGAAGGCCGTCTCGCAGAAGAGCGGCACCGACACCGCCACGCTGACCTTGCGGTAGGAGCCGCGTCATTCACGGAGAACGATGATGAACACTTTCTGCAGACTCACCGCGGCCACGGCGGCGCTTCTTGCGGTGGCCGTTTTCACCTCTCCGAGTGTGTCCGGGCAGGCGGGCCAGACGAAGCCTGCGGCCCAGACCTCTGCCAAGCAGGCACCGCCGGTCAAGCCGGCCGCGAGAGACTGGGCACAGGCGCCAAGCTCCGAGCGGACCTTCAAGGTCCATCTCGACTTCAACCGGTGGCACGACGTCGCCGAACTCCAGGCCGACATGAAGACGCTCGAGAAGGCCTATCCGAAGTTCCTCAAGTACATCGTGCTCGGCAAGAGCTACGCCGGGCGCGACATCGCCGGGGTGATCGTCAACAACCCGGACACCGGGGTCGACACGACCAAGCCGGCGATGTACATCGAGGCGAACATTCACGGAAACGAGATCCAGGGGGGCGAGATCTGCATCTACACGATCTGGTACCTCATGGAGAACTACGGGAAGATCGACCAGATCACGAAGCTGGTGGACGAACGCGCGTTCTACATCGTGCCCACCGTGAACCCGGACGGGCGTGACTACTTCATGCACGGCCCCGGCGGCAACGCGCGCAGCGGTCACATGCCCGTCGACGACGACAACGACTACCAGTTCGATGAAGACGGCCCGGAGGACCTGAACGGGAACGGAATCGTCGAGCAGATTCGCAAGTACGTGCCGGGGCAGGGGAATTACAGGAAGAACGCCGTCGACCCCCGGATCATGGAACCCGTCGGGCCGGGCGCGGTCGGCGACTACGTCATGCTCGGCCAGGAGGGCGTGGACCACGACGGCGACGGACGGATCGGCGAGGACGGCCTCGGCAGCTACGATCCGAACCGGAATTTCGCCTCGGACTGGCAGCCGACCTACATTCAGAGCGGCGCCATGGACTACCCGTTTCAGCTGCCGGAGGCGAAGGCCGTCAACGACTTCTGGCTCTCACACCCGAACATCGCGGGCCTCCAGACCTACCACAACAACGGCGGAATGATCCTGAGGAGCCCGGGCGCCGAGAGCGCGGGCGAGTACCCGGCGACTGACGTGCGGGCGTACGATGAGCTGGGCCGGAATGCGGAGCGCATCCTTCCGTTCTACCGGTACCTCGTGATCTGGAGCGGTCTCTACACTGTGCACGGCGGCGTCACCGATTGGGGGAACGACGGCCTTGGGATCCTCTCCTTCAGCAATGAGCTCTGGAACAACGGGCAGTACTTTACCAGCCCCGACCTGAAGGAGCAGCAGAAGGACCCGAACAGCCCGATCGCGCCTCGCGTCGCCAACTACTTCTTCAACGAGTTCCTCGAGTTCGGTGACGAACTCACCGACTGGAAGGAGTTCGATCACCCGCAGCTCGGCAAGGTGGAGATTGGCGGCGCGTTCAAGAAGACGTTCGGCCGGGTGCCGCCGCGCTTCATGAACGAGGAGCTGTGCCACCGCAATATGGCGTGGACGCTCTACCAGGCCGACGAGATGCCGAAGGTGGCGTTCGGGCCCGCGAAGGTCGAGAAGCTCGGCGACGGCATCTTCAAGGTCTGGCTCGACGTCACCAATCCGAAGGTCGCCCCGACGATCCTCGCCAAGGCCGCGATGAACAACGTCGTCCCGCCCGACCTGCTGACGGTCGAGGGAAAAGCGGTTGAGATTCTGTCGGCGAGCTGGGTCACTGACAGGTGGCGGCCAGCGGTGGCTCAGTCGATCGATCAGAAGGATCTGAAGCGCATCATCCTGCGCAACGGCCTGTCGGGCCGGGCCACGAAGACGATTCAGTACCTGGTCAAGGGCACCGGCCCGGTCACCGTCAAGTACGCCAGCGTCAAGGGCGGGACGGTCGAGAAGACCATCACGCTGCAGTAGAGCACTCGAGGGGTCACGTCGTGCGTCTTGCCGGAACGCACGATGTGACCCCACGCCTCACGAGCGTCAGCGCGCTGGGCGTCACCGCCAGGCCTCCCCGCGCCGTGCAGCGCAGTTCGGCCGGCATCATCCGGCCGACGGCGTACACGGCGTCAATCGTCTCGTCCAGGCCAATCGGGTTCTGGTAGCCGCCCATCACGAGGTCCGCGCACACGAACGCCGACGCTGCGGCGGCAGCATTGCGCGTGTGGCACGGGATCTCAACCATCCCCTGCACCAGGTCGCACACCGAGCCCATCGTGTTCTGGAACGCGATTGCCGCCGCGTCTGACGCCTGCCTGGCCGTGCCTCCCGCGGCATCGACGACCGCCGCGGCCGCCATCGCGCCCGCGGCTCCGATTTCAACCTGGCATCCGGCCACCTCGGCAGCGAACGTCGCGCGATGCGCCACGATCAGACCCACGGCCGACGCGGCGAAGAGGGCACGGACGGCGGTGTCGAGGGGGAGGCCGCGGTCCTCGACGAGCGAGACGAGCACGCCCGGCAGCACGCCTGCCGACCCTCCGGTTGGCGCGGCGCAGACGACGCCCATGGCGCCGTTCACGTGCATGACCGCCATGGCGCGCGCCGCGGCTCGGGTGTGCAGCCCTCCCACCGCAAGCCGCCCCTCGGCCTCCGCGTCCATCACGAGCCGTGCCGTCGGCGCCAGCAACTGCATCGCAGGCGCGGCCGGGCTCAGCCCGGCGTGGACCGACTCGCGCATGATCTCGAATCGGCGCGCCATTTCAACCGTGAGTTCAGCCTCCTCCAAACCGAGCAGTGCGGCCTCGTACGCGAGTGCCGCGCGGCCCAGCGGCCACCCGGTCTCCTCCGCGAGCGCGATCACCTCGAGCGCCGACGCGAACAGCGCGTCGCCCCGCTTGACGAACGCCACCGGCGGCGTTTCGCGCAGCCACGACACGTCGGGCCGGTCCCGCACGGCGGTCGCGACCCCTGCGCCAAGCGGCGCCAGCCGCCGCACGACGAGCAGGCGACGATCCCCGCGCTCCAGACACGCGGCGCCCGGAAGCGCCTGACCGTCGGACTCGAGCGCCGCACGCATGGCGTCAACCGCACCCGCCCCGCCTTCGGCCAGCGCGCAGAACGTCGCGCCGGACAGCCGGACGGGCCAGCCTTCGACCCGTGTCACCTCAACGGCACCGCCGCCAACCGACGTCGCGCGGACGCGGACAATCGCGCCGTCAGCCGACGCCAGCTCGATGTCCGCCGTGTTCGGATGATCCGGCCCGTCCAGCGGTTCGACCGCAAACGACAGCGCCAGCCCCATCGCCGCTGCCTCATCCAACGCCGCGAAGAACCGGGCGTCGGTGAGCGGCCACCCGAGCAGACCGACGGCGTACGCGCGATCCACGCCCTGCTGTCGAAAGACCCGCGCATAGGAACCGTTCGGGTCGAACGAGACCCTCGCGCGGACGGGCGGGGCGCCGATCAGCGCTCCGGCCAGCCTTGCGATGCGGAACGACCCAGCCGTGTGGGAACTGGACGGCCCGCGCATCACGGGACCGATGACGTCGTTGAAGACTCCAGGGGCGCCTGGACTCACGCTGGTCCTGTCATCCGGTCACTGTAACACTCCTGCCTACTCCGTGTTATCGTGTCGCGTCCCGGAGACCCGCCACATGCACCTTCAGCTCATCGACTGGGTCATCGTTGTCGTGTCGCTGCTGATCTGCTTCGTCCCGGCGCTCTTCTTCGGCAAACGCGCGGGCAAGAACACGTCCGAGTTCTTCGCCTCGGGACGGGCCGTTCCCTGGTGGCTGGGTGGCCTCTCGATGGTGGCGACGACCTTCAGCAGCGACACCCCGAATCTGGTCACGGACATCGTCCGGCGCAACGGCGTCGCCGGCAACTGGGTGTGGTGGGCGTTCGTGCTGACCGGCGTCTCGACCGTGTTCTTCTACGCGCGATTGTGGCGCAGGTCGGGAGTGATGACCGACCTCGAATTCTACGAGATCCGCTATTCCGGCAAGGCGGCCGGCGTCGTTCGCGGCTTCCGGTCGATCTACCTCGGCCTGCTGTTCAACTGCATGATCATGGCGACCGTCAACCTGGCTGCCTGCAAGATCGCGGGCATCCTCTTCGGTCTCGAGCGCTGGCAGACGCTGGCGCTCGTCGGCAGCCTCAACGTCGTCTTCGCGACGCACTCGGGCCTCTGGGGCGTCCTCGTCATCGACATGGTGCAGTTCTTCATCAAGATGACAGCCGTCATCGCGGCCGCCTACTTCGCATTGCAGGTGCCCGCGGTCGGCGGCCTCAGCGGCCTGATGGCGAAGCTCTCCGTCGCGAAGGGACCAGGCGGACTCAACTACCTGAACATCCTCCCCGACTTCACCAGCAACTGGGACCTGGCGGTCGCGGTCTTCGTCATGCCGATCGCGGTCCAGTGGTGGGCGGTCTGGTACCCGGAGCCGAGCCGGGAGGGGGCAGCTACATCGCCCAGCGGATGCTGGCTTCGAAGTCGGAGAAGGACGCGCTCGGCGCCGTGCTGTTCTTCAACGTCGCCCACTACGTCCTGCGGCCCTGGCCGTGGATCATCGTCGCCCTCTGCTCGATCCTGGTCTATCCGGAGCTCTCGGACATCCAGACCGCCTTCCCGCGCCTCGACCCGAGCCTGATTGGCCACGACATCGCCTACCCGGCGATGCTCAAGTTCCTGCCAGTCGGCTTCATCGGCCTCATGGTGGGCGGTCTCATCGCGGCCAACTCGTCGACGATCCTGACGCACCTGAACTGGGGCGCATCATATCTGGTTCACGACTTCTACCGGCGGTTCCTGAAGAAGGACGCGAGCGAGAAGCACTACGTCGCCGCCGGCCGGGTGGTGACGATCATCCTGTTCTTCGCCTCGTCGGCGCTCGTGTTCGTCCTCGATTCGGCGAAGGACGCGTTCGACGTCATCCTGCAGGTCGGCGCTGGCACCGGACTCCTTTACCTGGTTCGGTGGTTCTGGTGGCGTGTGAACGCGTGGTGCGAGGTCGTCGCGATGGTGAGTTCGTTCGCCGTCTCGCTCGTCATTCTCGTCCTGGCGAAGAGCGGATTCCACATGGGCACGCACGTCGCGCTGCTGGCCACCATTGCCGCGACGACGGCCTGCTGGGTGGTCACGGCGTACCTCGGGCCCGAGACCGACCGCGCTACTCTGGTCGCGTTCTACACGAAGGTACGCCCGTTCGGCCCGGGTTGGGAACGGATCCGCCGCGAGGCGGGCATCGGCCGGGACGAACTGAGGACCCGGCGTGACAACATCCCGCTCGCGCTCGTCGGATGGGTCTCCGGCTGCACCGTCATCTGGTCGGCGCTCTTCACGGTCGGCAACTTCCTTTACGGTCGCACGCCACACGCGCTGGGCCTGCTCGGCGTCTTCGTCGCGTCCGGCCTCGTTCTGATCTCCGTCGTCCAGAAGCTCTGGTCGGACACCGGAGTGGCGGAGGCATGAGCCGGACACCTCGTGCTTGAGCCCTGAGCCTTGAGCCCTGAGCCCTATATCAGCCGCCCGTCCAGTTCCGGGTGGCGCAGGACGACGTCCTTGACGATGTCGATCCAGGTCGCGCGGCCGTCCTCGGGCAGCCGCTCGAAGGGCACCTTCTTCTCGGCCAGCAGCGTGTCCACCAGCTGGTCGATCTGCCGCATGAAGAACTCGTCGGTATCCCGGACGCCGTCGGCGGCCGCCTGCCCAGAAATCGGCACCTTGAAGAGCAGCGTGTAGCTCTTCATCCAGTAGTCGACGAACCGTTCGATCGCCTTCTGCCGTCCGCACGCGAACGAGAGGTAGGCGTAATTGTCGAGCACGGAACGGTCGCACACCACCACCTCGTGGTGCGCCGATGATCGGATCTCCTCGGCGACCTGGGTCGTGAGGATCCAGGTCTGCGCGTCGAGCGACGTCTTCCGGTTGATGGGCAGCGGCGACAGCCGGGCGACCTCCTTGACCATGTCCACATTGACGCCCTGGCGTTTCAGCGCGGCCGCCAGGTCGTAGCACAGGGTGGTCTTGCCGACGCCGTGGGTTCCGATGAAGGCGAGTTTCATTCCGCCGGCAGACTATCGGCTCATGCAGGGTGTGTCAAGCCATCGCGCGCGCCATCGCGCGCTTCGGTTTCCTGATGACGGGCGCTGGGCGGCTTGGTAGGATGGCAGAGGTCCGGCCTCGAAGGGTCCCATGCTCAAGATGACGCTCCGTCCCCTGTTCCTCGCGCTGGCATGCTGCGCGGCCGGTGCCGCGGTCGGCTCTGGTCAGACGCCGGGATTCCGGCGTGGACCAGGCGGTGACCGACACCGCGCGCGTCCTCGCCGGGTTGGCGCCCAGCCCGGGCAGCCGGCTGGCCGCGGTCTCGGCGAGGCCGGAGTGGCAGGCCTGGCAGCGCGAGTTCGACCATCAATGGACCCAGGCCACGACCGACAGGTTCGCCAAGATTGCCGTCTGGCGAACTCACGAGCTCGCACCCGCGACGGACGCGTGCGGCACGTTGATGTATCCGTTTGCAGGGCCCGACATCCTGAACGCGCTGCTGTTCTTCCCCGACTGCAGGCGCTACGTGATGTTCGGCCTCGAGCAGCCCGGGACGCTGCCCCCGATCGACCAGCTCCCGCCGGAGCGGCTCGCGCGGCTGCTCGACGAAACCCGAACAGCGCTGAACGACCTCCTGGAGAGGAACTACTTCATCACAAGCCACATGATGCAGGACACGGCCGCGCCGGAGCTGCGAGGCGGTACTGCCCCTGATGGCCGTGATCCTCGTGAGGATGCAGGCGCACATCGTCAGCGTGCGCGAGCTGGAAATCAACGACGCGGGCCAGCTCGTCCCGCGTCAGCCCGCCGCCAAGGATCGGCGCCCGATCAACGCCCTCGAGGTCGTCTTCGCCAGGCCGGACCATGAGCCGCAGACTGCCGTCTACTTCCGCGCGCAGGCCGAGGACGCGGCGATCGGCAAGCGGCCAGGCATTCTGGCGTTCCTCAAGCAGGACGCGCCCTACCCCACGTTCCTGAAATCGGCCTCCTATCTGCTGCACGGGGCCGACTTCTCGATTGTCCGGCAGATCATCCTCACGCACTCGCGGCTCGTGCTCGAGGACGACTCCGGTATCCCGCTGCGCTTCTTCAGGGCGCCGGAGTGGGCGGTGACCTGCTACGGGAAGTACGACAAGCCGGTCAAGGACTTCAACTACGGCTTCCAGGCGGACATGGCCAAGATCTTCGCGGACGAAAAGGCAGTGAGGCCGCTCCCCTTCTCGTTCGGGTATCACTGGAAGGACGGAGCGTCGTCGGTTCTCCTGGCCATCAGGCGCCCACAGCCGCCCGCGCAGAAATGACCAGCCTGCTCCGGGCGGCGTCCGCCCTGCTGCTCGTCGCTCTGGCCGGGTTTCTCTCCGCCGCCCCGGCGGGCCAGGCGCCCGCCCCTGCCCCGCGGACGCCGGCGCCGGGCGGCGCCCCGGGGCTCGAGCGTCTCGCCGATGAGGTCGCGCGCGAGGTCGAGCAGCTGCGCGGCTGGACGTTCAAGCGCCCGGTCAGGAAGGAACGGATTTCGACGGAGCATGCGCACCTCGACATCCAGCGGATCGTCCTCGCGGCCCAGACACCAGACCGCCGCGCGAGGCTTCAGGCTTTCCTGCGGGTGGCCGGACTCATCCCGCACGACTGCAGTCTCCTGGCGACCAGCCTCGCGTTCCTCGACCAGCAGGTTGCGGGGTACTACGAGCCCGAGACGCGAACGCTCAAGCTCGTCGATCGCCCGGACCCGATGCCGGCGTTCGTCGAGCGGATGGTGCTGGCGCACGAGTTGACCCACGCGCTCGACGACCAGTCGATCGATCTCGCCGGCCTGATGAAGCCGGGGAGCGGGACGGAGGACACCGACTTCGTCGCCGCCGCCATCGGCGAGGGCTCGGCGACGTCGCTCATGCTGCAGGCCATGCTCGCGGCGCAGAAGTCGGGCCGCTTCACGCTCGCCGACCTGTCGTCCTACGTCACGAAGGAGGTGTCGCGCGCCCAGACACTGGAGCAGCTTCCCCGCTATTTCTCCGCGATGTTCGCGTCCTACGTGGTCGGCGCGGCGTTCCTCGCCAAGGGCGACCTGGCGACGCTGATGGCGATGCCGGACAACAGGTTGGTCGGTGAGGCGCTACTCGCCGCGCGGCGCACGCTCCCGCGGTCCAGTGAGCAGATCCTCCACCCCGAGAAGTACTGGGACGCCCCGCGGTCCGACCAGCCTGTCGTGTTCGACGACCGGGCGGCCGCCGCCTGGCTCGGCAGGCCTGGCCGGCACGTCGTCCACCGCGATACGCTCGGCGAGCTGCTGACGGCGATCCTCACGGCGCCGAGCGACGAGGCCCGCCATCTCGGCGACCTTCAGTCGGCGGCCGCATGGACGAATGTCGGCGCCGCAGGCTGGGGAGGCGACCGTTTCTACCTGCTGGCCAGCCGATCCGATCCGGAGGCGCTCAAGACGACCGAGGGGCTGCAGGGCGTGTGGATGACCGCATGGGATACGCCGAGGGATCGCGACGAGTTCCTCGCAGCGCTCCCAGCGGGATCGCCTGCCCCCAATTCCGTGGCGGTGCCGATCGGCCGCCAGCTCGCCGTGGTGTTCATCGCCGTGGAACAAGCCGAGCGCGACTCGCTCGTCCGCCGCCTCAATCTCCGCCCGCTGCCCATGACGCGCGGCGGTCAGGCCTGGAATCAGTAGGGGGTCCTCACGTGCTCAGGAACGGGCTCGTCGGTCTCGCCGCGCTCGCGTTCGCGACGATCGTGATTTCCGGCCAGGCCGCGCCGCCTCGCACGCCCGCCGCTGCGCTCGAGATCGACTCGCTCGGGGGCGTCTTCGCTCTTGCCGGAGGCGCCGTTGCCGACGTCAACGCCGACGGGCTGGCCGACAGCGTCACCGCCCGCGTCATCGTTCCGGCGAGCGCGACCGCCGAGGACATCGAGGCGGCGGCCAACATCGCCGGACGGCTCGGCTACGAGACGACATCGCTGAGCCTCCCGCTCGTGCTGCGCGACACCGAGGTCGCCTCGGCGGAGGTGCGCTTCCCGATTCTCGTCGGCCGGCAGAACGCGCTCGTCCAGACCCTCGCCGAGCGGGGCGCCATCGATCTGAAGGCGCTCCAGCCCGGCCAGGGGCTCCTCGCGCTGGTCGCACCCGCGATCGGGGGCCGTCCCGCCATCGTGGTCGCCGGGGGAGACGATGCGGGGACGCTGGCGGCGGGAACCGAGCTTGCGGCCCGCCTGCCACGGCTGTGGAACATGAGCGGCGTGACCCTCGGCGGCATCGAGCAGCAGATCCCGGCCTACCTCGCGAAGCGCGGCATCCCGGGGGCGGTGGCGCGGGTGGTCGCGCTGGTGGTGGATGCGGAGCGACGCGGCATCGCCGCGGTGCGCGTACGCGCGTCGGTCTCGGCGGCACAGGCCTCCGGGGCGCTGTCGGCTCTGTCGGACCTCGACGCAGCACACCGGCGCGGGCAGGAAGAGCGCACCCTGAACTTCGCGGAGGCCGCGGTCACGGTCGTCGAAGTCGTCGCGGAGGGACGCAGGCAGGGCGAGGCGGCGGTCAGGCGCTCAGGACTGAACGCGCGCACCCTCACCCCGCCCGTGGATCCAGACGAGTATGCGCCGGAGCCAAATGCCGCAGGGGTCATCGAACCGCGACTCGCCCCCGCCAAGCCGTTCGACCTCGCGACGGCCTACAGCATCGACGGCTGGTACGGTGACGCGTACCAGGATTCGATCCCCGACCGGACGGACACCAGCCTCATCATCGGTGATGCGTCCGACGCGATTGGTGCGGCGCACATCGCCGCGAGGCTGGGGCTCGAAACCACCGGCATGAACCTGCCGATTACCCGGCGCGACAACAAGGTCAAGGAGCCAGGCGCCGAGGCCAGCCCCATCCTCGTCGGTCGTGCGAACACGCTGGTCCAGCAGCTCGTGAAGATCGGGAAGACCCGCCTCGACGACCTGCTGCCCGGCCAGGGCGAAGTCCACATCGTGCCGCGCGCGTTCGGCAACGCCACCGCCACCGTCGTGGCGGGCGCGGACCCGGCCGGCACGCTCGCGGCCAGCAACTACCTGGCCGGGAGGGCTCCGTACCTGTGGGACGTGACTCGCGGAGGTCTGACGTTCGAGGATCTAGCGACGGACGTGTCGCGGTTCCTCGCCGCGAAGAGCGGCGCGGGGCAGGCCGGACAGGCGGTTCACGAGTTGAGAGCCGTCCTCGAGGACCTCCAGGGGAAGACGATCGAGTCGTTCGACGCGAAGCTCTTCATCGAGAAGGGCGACAAGAGCCTCGACGCGCATCTGGCGTCCCGCATCACGGCGGCGATTGGCCCGGCCGCGGCCGTCACCGTGGTCAGCCAGGGCGTGACGGACGCCGCGACCGTGTTCGAGGACAGAGTCGAGATCCCCTGGGAGGTCGACGAGTTCAGAGCGAAGGTCCGATCCGACGTGGTTCCAAAGGTGAAGCCGGGCGCGACCGTGGAGGTCGAGGCGCGGCTCAGCGAGCCGCGCCAGGTCAGGGATCAGCTGGCCGAGGAGATGCGGGCCGAGCTGAAGAAGGCCGGAGCGGCCGATTCCCGCGTTCGGATTCTCTCTGCCTACAAACAGGGTTTCTCGTGGCTCACCGAGGAGATCATTCCCGCGCTCAAGGCC
This sequence comes from uncultured Acidobacteriota bacterium, assembly GCA_963784455.1. Lineage (GTDB taxonomy): Bacteria > Acidobacteriota > Vicinamibacteria > Vicinamibacterales > Fen-181 > FEN-299. Next base: position 95,819 of record CAWARN010000001.1, read on the forward strand.
AGGAATGCGAAGGCGATTCGGATTCGCGTGGCCGCGCACCGGCCGGATCTGACGAAGAAGTTCAAGTTCTACTCGGTGCCTGCCCGCTGGCTCCATGAGTTGTATCCGGTCGATGAGATTTTCCAGCGCGACCTCGGCATTCCGACCAGCGCGTTCCGAATGGAGCTTGTGGAAGGCGCGTCGGACACCTACGCGCTGGAGGCGCTGGACGCGAGCGGACGCGTCGTCTTTCGCGCCGCATTCAGCACGAAGTCGGTGGACCGCGAGTATCTCGACAAGTTCCCCGGATGGTCCCGCGTAGAAGTCGCGACCGGATGGCTGACGGCGCGAGTCGCTGGCCAGGTCGCGTTCGACGGCCGCATCCAGACCGACCCTGAGCGATTCTGGGACTACTACCAGGCGAAGATCCTCCCCAAGGTCTACGACGACGTGATCAAGGTGACCGGCGGGAAGCCGACGGCCGACAAGCAGCCGTTCTTCCGGGACTTCGACCTCGAAGTCTGGATGAGCGAGCCCGATGACCGGATCGGCATCGACGAAGAGCTGGTCTCGTCGCTCGAGGCCCTGCACGAGGATCTCTACTTCGTCACCCTCGACTTCTTCGCGGCGATGGGGCGCACACTGACGAAGAACCGCCTGACCGCGCCGGGGAAGATCTTCCCCATCGTTCATCCCGCCAGGCCGGGCAAGCCGGGTGAAGCGAGGATTCTGTACGCAGGCAACGCGGCTACCAAGGCGAAGCTGGATATCACCTGCAAGGAAAAGGGGTCAGACAAGCCGACGACCGTCTCGCGCGACCTGTCCCGCATTGACACGACGCCGCCGACGGTGCTGCGCGCGGTGGTGCGGAACGATCGCGTCAGCGAACTCGAGCTGCAGGTGGAGGCGAAAGACGACAAAGAAGCCCTGCGCGCCGTCGACGCCCTCGACGGGCTGACCAGCCTGCAGGCGGCGGGACTCTTCAAGACAGCGCTGTCGTACGACCATGTCGATCAGGTGGCGGTCGCCGTGGTGCTGAAGGACGCGCGGGCCAGGCGCGTCGTGAAGCACACCGGCGTGTCTGCGCCGTCGAACGTCAGGTCGGCGGCGGCCGGATCGCCGGCAACGAGAGTCACGTGGGACCACGTCGTCGGGCCGGACGAGTCAGAGCGCCTCGTGGCCGGCCTGGCGGCCTACCCCGAGATCCGCAGCTTCAAAGTGGGCCAGTCCTACCGCGGGCGCGACATCTCGGCAATGGAGATCACGCTGCCTGCCGCGGGCGAGCTGGTGTCGATGGCGAAACTGACGGCATACAAACCCACGATCCTCATCATGGGCCGCCAGCACGCGAACGAGGTCTCGTCGACCAGCCACATCCTGCGTCTCGCCGAGCTGCTCGCGACCGACCCGGGCTATAAGGCGATCCTGAAGAAGGTCAACGTCGTGCTCTGCCCGGTCATGAATCCGGACGGTGCGCAGATGGCCTACGACCTGCAGAAGCTGACACCGACGTGGATGCTGCACGCCGGGCGCTACAGCGCGCTCGGCATGGACATCACGTCGCGGGCCGCCGGCCTCCTGCCGGAAGCCGAGGTCGAAGGGCGGTTGTGGAGGCAGTGGCTGCCCGACATCTACCTCAATCCGCACGGGTACCCGTCGCACGAATGGGTGCAGCCGTTTTCGGGCTACGTCGCGCCTGGGTTCCGAGCCTACTGGACTTCGCGAGGGTGTACACGATGCTGAGCAGCCTGCGCGACCCCCGCGCGCCCGAGCAGGCCGAGGCCACCGCAGCGCTCCGCGAGGCGATCGTGCGGGAGATCAACAGCAACGCCGACGTCCGGGCGATGAACCTCCGGCACCAGGATCGATACCGGCGCTGGGCCACCGGCTTCGCGCCTCACCTGTTCGGCATCGAGGTCTACAAGGACACGATGATCTACTACTCCGATCCCGAAACGGGCGAGCCGCGCGGAAGCCGCCGCGCCGCCGTCCCGCCGTCCGGACCCGCCGGGCGTCGTGCCGGAATCGCCTCGTGGCCCCAGGTGACCTTCATGAGCGGAATGACGGAGGCGCCGGACGAGACGGCGCAGGGCGAGTGGATGAACCTGGTCACGCGGGCGGGCTTCTCGTTCCTGATGGCCCACGTGAGGTACCTCGAGCAAGGCCGATACCACGTCGAGCGGGTCGAGGAAGGCGGCCAGCGCGACGGCGCCGTGTTGACGATGCTGCGCGTGAGGCCGGTAATGCCGGCTATTCCTGCTCGATGAGGTCCGCCAGGCCGCCCCATGTTTCGGCGTCCTGCACCAGGAGCGTCTGGAAGTAGAGGTCGACGGCTTCCTTCGGATAGGTGACCCGGAGCACGGTGGCCGCCTCCTTCAGGCTCTCGGGCTCGGGCGCCTTGAGCTCCTCACCCTTCAGCACCCCGTTCTCGTGCTCGACACCGAGCGCATCGAGGAACGCCCCGAGCATCGGCCGCTGGTGCGCGAGGTGGTAGGCGACCAGCACCCGCCCGGCGACGGAATCCGACAGACCCGGCAACGAAGCGAGGTAGCGCACCTTCTTCTCGAGGGGCAGCGTCCGCACGCTCTTCGTCCTGAACCGGTAGTGCGAGGCCACGGCCAGAAGCGCCTCGGCCTGCTGCTCGAGCGACTCGGATTCGTCCTGCCAGAACGCGGCGGACGCCTCGAGCCTCCGCTCCTGCGAAATGCGCTTCCAGAGCTTGCCCGGACCAGCCGGGATGTCCTTGCGACCTGCCGCCGGCGACTGAAATGGATAGGCCATGTCGACTCCAGGTGAAACGACGCAACTCGAGATCGTAGCACAGCCGAGGGCTCCGCCGCCGACCTGGCGCGAGTACGCTAACATTCGCGCACGAGTATGACGACGACGGCCTCCCGCCGCATGCTGCCGGTCCTGACCCTGGTCTGCATCGCGCTGGTGTCGGCTCTGGCGGCCCAGACCGGCAGCCGCAGTCCCGCGGCGCAGGGCGGTCCAGCCGCCGTTCCCTATACCATCGGCACGTGGGATGCGAACGCGCTGGGCAACCACCGGGTGGTGCTCGAGGTCGATGTCCCCGCCGACGCCGTCCGTGCTCGAATCCCGTGGCGGAGGCGCGACACGAGCCCGGAGACGAAGAACCTGCTCGTCTTCGACGCCCAGTCCGGCGCGAGGGTGACGAACGTCGTCCGGGAAGGAATCACGCGGGAGGACGGCGCCTTGGTGTTCCAACCGACATCCGGGAAGGGCCGCTACTTCGTCTACTACCTCCCGAACGTCGGGTCCGGCCGGTCGAACTACCCGACGGTCGTCTATCCGGAGCCTGAAAGCACCGCCAGGCCCGAGTGGCTGTCGAAGCACGGCCTGCCCGAGGCGCCCGCCGCCCTGGGCCAGAAGTCCCGCGCGCTCCCTCTGGCGCGCATCGTCGAGTTCCAGGCCATCGACGAGTTCAACTCCTTCTTCCCGATGGAGGTGATCGCGACGGCGAGCGAGACAAAGATGCTGCTCGCCCGTAACTGGACCGCGTCTACCTGGTCTTTCCGGAGGACCGACGATTCCCAATCAGAATGACCGACGACCTGCCGCAGCGATGGATCGCGGCCGGCGCCAACGAGCCGTTCAGAGGGCACGCGGACCGCGGCGAGTTCTACGCCTTCCAGGTCGGCCTGTTCGCGGCGCGAAAGCCCATCGAGGGCCTCGATGTCCGGTTCGGCGAGTTCCGCGCGGCCGGCGGGGCCGTCATCCCGGCCGCCGCCCTTCGCTGCTTCAACACGGGAGGGAAGGACTGGACCGGCCGGGCGTTCAAGAAGACGGTGTCCGGTCGCCCTGGGCAAGGTCCAGGCGCTGTGGCTGGGCGTGCAGGTGCCGGAGCAGGCCGCGCCCGGGGACTACGCGGGCGAGGTCACGATCGCGCCGGCCGGTCTTCCGCCGACCACGTCGCCGTCACGCTCACGGTCTCAGCGCGGACGATTCCGGCGGCGGGCGACGACGAGCCGTGGCGCCATTCGCGGCTTCGGTGGCTCGACTCGACGATGGCATTCGACGACGAGATCGTCGCGCCGTACACACCGGTCGAGGTGCGCGACAACACGGTCAGCGGCTCGGCCGAGCCGTCGTGATCGGCCGCGACGGGCTTCCCCGACCATATCCAGAGCCGATTCACGCAGGAGATGACGTCGGTCGGCGACAGGGCGCGCGACATGCTGACCGCCCCGGTGCGGATGGTCTTCGAGGCGAACGGCGCCGCGCTGCCGGCGTGGACCACGTCGGGCGTCCGGTTCATGAAACGCGCGGCCGGCTCGGTCAGCTGGGAGTCGGACGGAGCCGTCCGGGCCGCTGTCGGTGAAGACGCGCGCGCAGATGGAATTCGACGGCAACCTGGAGTTCGAGGTCGAGGTGCCGCGCGTCCCAGTCGACCGCGCTCAAGGACATCCGGCTCGAGATCCCCCTCGGCGAGGGAGGTCGCGAAGTTCATGATGGGCATGGGTGTGAGAGGCGGGCGGCGTCCCCTCGTTCGACTGGAAGTGGGACGTCAGAACAACCAGGACTCGGCGTGGCTCGGTGATGTCAACGCCGGCCTGCAGGTCACACTGAAGGACGACAAGTACTCGCGCCCGCTCAACACGAACTTCTACCACTCCAAGCCGCTGGTGATGCCCGCGTCCTGGGCCAACGACGGGCCGCGGCGGGTGCCGCCTCATCGAGCAGGCAGACACGGCGCTCGTCCAGTGCTACAGCGGCCCGCGGGTGATGCAGAAGGACGAGGTCCAGCGCTACGACTTCCGCCTGCTGCTGACGCCGTTCCACCCGCTCGACACGAAGGCGCAGTTCGCGACGCGCTACTTCCACGCCTACACGCCGATTGCCGAGGCCGCCGCGACCGGCGCGAACACGCTCAACATCCACCACGCCAACGAGATCAACCCGTACATCAACTACCCCTTCCTCCGGCCGGCGCAGATGAAGGCCTACATCGACGAGGCGCCACGCGCGCGGCCTGAAGGTCAAGATCTACTACACCGTCCGCGAGCTTTCGAACCGCGCGCCCGAGCTGTTCGCGCTCCGCAGCCTGGGCGACGAGATCCTCGTCGAGGGACCCGGCGGCGGGTACTCGTGGCTGCAGGAGCACCTCGGCGTCCGACTACATCGCCGCGTGGTTCGTGCCCGAGCTGAAGGACGCCGCCGTCGATCAACACCGGCGTCTCGCGCTGGCACAACTACTACGTCGAGGGGCTGGCGTGGCTCGACGAAGAACGTCGGCATCGACGGCCTGTACATCGACGACGTGGCGTTCGACCGGACGACGATGAAGCGCGTGCGGAAGGTGCTGGACCGCGGCCGGCCCGGGCGCGCTGATCGACCTCCACTCGGCCAACCAGTACAACGTGCGCGACGGGTTCGCCAGCAGCGCCAACCTCTACCTCGAGCACTTCCCGTTCCTGAACCGCCTGTGGTTCGGCGAGTACTTCGACTACAACTCCGCAGCCCGACTACTGGCTGGTCGAGATCTCGGGCATCCCGTTCGGCCTGATGGGCGAGATGCTGCAGGACGGCGGCAACCCCTGGCGCGGCATGGTCTACGGCATGACCGGCCGGCTGCCGTGGGCCGGCGACCCGCGGCCGCTATGGAAGGCGTGGGACGAGTTCGGCATCGCCGACAGCCGGATGATCGGGTACTGGGTGGACGAGCCGCCCGGTGAAGGTCGACCGCGCCGACGTCCTCGCCACGAGCTACGTGCGGAACGGCAGGACGATGGTGGCGCTCGCCAGCTGGGCGAAGGAGCGCGTGGACGTTCGGCTGTCGATCGACTGGACGGCGCTCGGCCTCGACCCGGCGACCGCCACGATCACCGCGCCGGCCATCGAGAAGTTCCAGGACGCCGCAACCTTCGCGATCGACCAGCCGATCCCGGTGGAGCCGGGAGGGGGGTGGTGATCAGTAGGGAGCGAGCAGCGCTAGTACTGGTGTGTCACACGGATCCCTAACTTCCCCGCCGCGTCGACCAGCTTCTTGACGTGCGGCGCGACCATCAGGAGCACGTCGGCCACCGGCGCGGCAGCCTTGGTCAGGGCATCCGACTCCTCGGCGGTCAGCGCCATCCTCCACTTCTTCTCGAGCGACTCGACCGCGCGCAGGCCGAACTCGGACAGCGCCACCACGTTCTGCACGAGCGGGAGGGCCTCCTGCAGCAGCGGTGCGGTCATCGCCGGCTGCGCGTCTCTGGCGAGCAGCCGCCACCTCGTCAGCGCCGCCACGATGGCGTCGCGCGCGTCCTTGTCAACGCGATTGGCGAGGAAGCGATCCACCGCCTGGCCGAACGCCCGCGCATCATCGCTCTCGGCCCGCGCAACGTCGACGATCCGGTTGAGCGCCATCTGGCTCGTGAATTTCGCGCGCCGGCCGCGATTGTAGTTCTTGACCGGTTCCACCAGATCGACGATGCCCCGCAACGCCTCAGTGGGCCCGCCGTTCGCCAGCCGATCCAGCATCGCGGCGTAGCCGGAGCGATGGATCACGCCGGTCGCGTCGAGTTGCCGGCTGACGACGCCCAGGCGACGGTACATGTCGGCCACATCGGTCACCGTTCCGGGTGACCAGTAGCGCTCGGCAATCGCCGCGGTCCGTGGCCAGATCCGCGAGTCGATCGTCTCCGGCGTCACCCACTCCGACCACATGCACGCCTCGCCGCCGAGGATCCGCTTCCGGGCCTCCGCCGGAAGGCTGGCGGCGTCCTTCCCCATCGGGTCCACCGCGTAGTGCTGCGCCGCGGGCCAGATATAGTCGAGGTAGTACCCGTTCGACAGGATGCCCTGGTAGCCCTGCGATGCGGCATCGGCGAGCGACTTCTGTCCGCGCCACGAATGCACCACCGTGTTCTTCGGCAGGTCCTTGTGGAGAATCTCCTCCCAGCCGACCATGATCTTGCCGCGCCTGGCCAGCATCTTCGAGATCCTCGTGTTGAAGTAGGCCTGCAGATCCTCGTTCGTCTTCATCCCGCGCTGCCTGCGGTACGCCGCCACCGCGGGGCTGGCGTCCCACTGCTTGCCGTTGACCTCATCCCCCCCTATATGGAAATACGCATCTGGGAACAGCGCCGCCATCTCGCCGATCAAGCGCTCGACGAACGTGTAGACCTTCTCGTTCGTGGGGTCGATTACCGGGTCGAAGACGCCCCAGGTCCGGACGATCTCGAACGGCCCCTTGCCCGACGACAGCCATGGGTAGCCGACCAGCCACGCGCCGGTGTGCCCGGGCATGTCAAACTCGGGGACGACACGGATCCCCCGGTCGGCCGCGTACCGCACGATGTCCCGCACCTGCTCTTGCGTGTAGTAGAGCCGTCCGATCCCTTCTCCTGCAGAAGCGGATAGACCTTGCTCTCGACGCGGAACCCCTGGTCCTCGGACAGGTGCCAGTGCAGCACGTTCATCTTCACCGCCGCCATGGCGTCGAGGTTCCGCTTGATGACGTCCGGCGGAATCCAGTGGCGGCACGCGTCGATCATCAGCCCGCGCCACGGGAAGCGCGGCTGATCCTCAATCGTCGCGCCGCGGACGAGGTAACCGTTCGGCCCCTGTTCAATCAGCTGGACGAACGTCTCCATCCCGTGGAGCGCGCCGTACGGTGTCGGCGCCGTGAGCGTCGCGCCAGACGAGCCGACCCTCAGCGCATAGCTCTCGTCGTCCGCCACGGATGGAACAGGGCTCGCCGGCTTCGCGCAGCGAATGGTAAGCGCGACGGTTCCGCCCGAGCGCACGATCGGCAGGCCGGTCAACCTCGTAATGCGCAGCAGCATGCGCTCGGCGGCGCGCGCGAGCATCGGGTCCCTCGCGCCCTCGAAGGCGACGGCGAACCCGGCGTCAATCGGCAGACTGCCGCCCTCTAGAACGATACGCGCCGGCACCGGCATCAGGTTGTGCGGCGCCACCGCCTGGGCTCTCGCGGGAGCCGCCGTGCACACGCTCACAGCCACCATGACCCACACCGCCCGCTGTCGTCTCACGCCCATGAGTCATCTCCTCCATATCCCGCGCTCATCCCGGCGCGCTACAACTTCGTCACCGCCGGTCCGGCGCCCGTCACGAGAAAGGCCGGCGAGACCGATGGGAAGGCCGCCCGGTACTTGGCTTCCCACCGGGCAGCGAAAGCGACCGTTTCCGGCTCTTCGACCAGTGCCCATACACTGCCGCCGAAACCGGCGCCGAATGCCGACGCCGCCCCCGCGCCCAGCTCGCGGGCCGACCGGGCCAGCGTCACCGTTTCGGGCACCTGGTTTCCGAGCAGGTCCTCCGCGAGCCGCTGCGACCGGTCCACGAGGCGCCCGAAGCCTGTCACATCGCCGCGCGCCAGCGCGTCGCCCGCCGACGGAATGATGACCGTGCTCTCCTCCACGAACTGGTCGAAGCGAGCCAGCAGCGTCGCTGTGGAGAACCCGTCGATGGCCGCCCGCTCGACGACCTCGCGGACTTGAGCAGCCCCCGCGCGAGACACGGCGTCCGCCAGCGACGGGTCCGGCCGGTCCGAGGCCGCACGCCACGCCTCCAGAATCGAGCGCACCGCCAGCGACGCCCTGTTATAGGCGTCCTTGGCGGCACCCGTCTTCTCCGCCTTGACGCCGCTCATCGCCACGACGAACCGGTAGCCGGTCGGAAGAGCCACCTGCCGCTCGTGCCGCACCGGGCAGAACGAGTACTGACTCAGCTCGCCAGCCCTGCAGCACAACATCGCGGTGTGATCCTCGCTTCCGCCGAAGGTCCCCATGCCGCGGTCCCCGGTCAGCGCGCCGAAGCTCTGGCCGTTCTCGACGGTGGCCAGGTAACCGGCCAGGTCCTCAGGCGTCGAGATAGCCTGCCGATAGGCCAGGTCCTCCGACAGCCGATTGCCATCGGCAATGGCCAGGAAGATGGCGACCATGAACGCGCTCGAACTGCTGATGCCAGACGCCAGAGGCAGATCGCTCAGGAAGGCCAGGTCGGCGCCCTGCCGGGCGTCGGGGAAGTTCCTGGCGATGCGTCGAACCACCGTGGCCGGATAGCGCATCCAGGGCTCCGGAGGCGGAGGCAGGCCGGGGTCGAGCGCCAGTCGCACCTCCGTCCCGTCGGCCACATTCAACACGCGGACGAGGGCATCCGAGCGCGGGGCCGCGGCGACTATGAACCCCTGATCGACTGCGCAAATCAGGCTCCGGCCCCCTGCGTAGTCCGTGTGCTTGCCGAGAACCTCGATGCGTCCGGGCACACGCCAGGCGCACGACTCGGGCCCCGCGCCAGCCCTCGCCATCGCCGCCCGCACCGCCGACAGCGGCTCCGGCCTCACAGCCTCACCTCCACGCCGGCCAGCCGCCGGGCCACCGACGGGATGTCGCCTCGCTCGGATAGGTCGAGAACCCCGGCCGAAACGGGAATGACCTGGAACCGCTCCCCGAGGCGAATGGCCGCCCTGACGGCGTCGGCCAGCTCGTACTCTCCGCGCGGGGACAGCCCGGTCTGCCCAATGGCGTCGAAGATGCGCGGGCTGAACCGCCAGCAGTTCACGCTGATCAGAGCGTCCGCGCCCGTCCGCGCCCAGGCATTGGGGTCGGGCTTCTCGATGACGTCCTCGAGGGCTCCGTCGGCGGCCACCTGGAGCACCGCGTACCGGCTCACCCGGGCGTCGTCGATATTGCCCTCTCGCGAAAGCGCCGCTCGCTCGAAACCCGCCAGTCCGGGCCCGGTCAGTCGGCGGACCTGCTCCAGGACGGCTACCGGGTAGTAGTTGTCGGAGTTGACGACCAAGAACTCGTCCGCGCCCGCGAACGCCTCGGCGGCCGCCACAGCGTTGGCCGTGCCGAGCGGCCGCTGCTGGACCGCGAAGGTGACGCGAACCCGTGAAAGGGCCGCCTCGCGCACGTAGCGGTCGCGGATCGCCTGGTGCTCGGGCCCGATGACCAGGCACACGTGCTGGAACCCGGCGTCAGCGAGTCCGCTGATGACATAGTCCAGGAACGGCCTGCCAATCGGGATCATCCCCTTGACGCCGGCGTCCGCCGCGCGGGTCTGTGCCTCGTCGAGCGCGGCCTCGTCTGCCGCTCTGCGCATCCTCATCCCGAGGCCACGCGCCAGAATCACCGCCTTGGTCGCCGACACGGGCGGGAGCATAGCATAGCCCGCGTCGTTCATCCGATTGGCGGCGCACGATTGGCGGCGCACCGCGCGGGAGTTGCGCTATAATCGCGCCGGCCATACGGCCGAACATGTCCTCGGCGTTGAAGGAGGCACAGATGGCGAAGAAGGCGACGGTGAAGAAGAAGGCGGCCGCGAAGAAGAAGGCAGCCCCGAAGAAGGTCGTCAAGAAGGCGGCCCCGAAGAAGGTCGTCAAGAAGGCGGCTCCGAAGAAGGCCGTCAAGAAGGCCGTCAAGAAGGCCGCTCCGAAGAAGGCCGCAGTGAAGAAGGTCGTCAAGAAGGTGGCGAAACCGGTCGTCAAGAAGGTCGTCGCCCCGGTCGTCAAGAAGGTGGTCGCGGCGGCGCCGGTTATCATCGCGGCGCCCGTGGCCCCGGCCCCGGTCGCTGCGCCAGTCGTCCCGCCCGCGCCGACGGTCTAGGTTCCGTCTTCGCCCGGCACGTTGCCGATCTGGGGGGCGGCCCGATCCGGACCGCCCCGCCCGACGGCGATCGCCTGTTTCCCGCCAGCGATCTGCTCGCCTCCCGTTTCCGAATCCTGTACACTGCTCGCAGGCTCATGCCCTCATCCATCACCGCCCTGGTCCGCGCCGCGATCGGCGCCGGCGCGGGTGCCATTGGCTCAGCCGCCCGGCTGATGTCGCTTCTCGCCGACCACCCGCACCGGCTGCCCGAGGTCTACCAGGCCGCAGCCGGACTCGACGGGGACGCGGCCAGCCGCCTGACGCTCCCGAGGCTGCTCGTCGGCATCACTGGCGCGCCAGGCTCCGGCAAGAGCACGCTCACCGACGCCCTTATTCAGGACTACCGCGGGCGATATCCGCAACGCCGGATCGGCGTCGTGGCCGTTGACCCTTCGTCTCCCTTCACGGGCGGAGCCGTACTCGGCGACCGCGTGCGCATGATGCGGCACGCCACCGATCCGATGGTGTTCGTCCGATCGATGGCGTCACGCGGCCACCTCGGCGGCCTCGCGCTCGGCGTCAAGGGCGTCATCCGTGTGATGGGCCTCGTCGGCTGCGATGTCGTGTTCGTCGAAACGGTCGGCGTCGGCCAGAGCGAGGTGGAGGTGGCCGGCGTCGCCGATCTGATCATGATCGTGCTGGCGCCCGGCCAGGGGGACGGTATCCAGCTCTTGAAGGCCGGGCTCATGGAAATCGGCGACCTGTTCGTCGTCAACAAGGCTGACCGGCCGGATGCGGAGCGGCTGCACGGGGAACTGCTCGCGATGCTGCGCGCGGCGCGCGAGGACGTCGGCGGCCACCACGATCAGACCGTCGTGGAAGACGCTGCCGACGAACTGGCGCCGTGGCTGTCCCGGCGGCCCGGCACGCTGTTCGATCCCCGGACCTACCTGGTGAGCGGTACGCAGGGCACGGGCATCGTGGCGCTGGTCGATGATCTCGAGGCGCTCGGCGCCGCCTGCTCGTCCCGCTGGCAGGCCTACCGCCAGGCGTCGGTCGATCAGGATATGCGCGACGCCGTCCTCGAGGAGGCCGCGCGGCGCCTCCGCGACACGCTCGAACGCGACCCGTTGCGCAACCGGCTGGCGTCCGCCGTGCGGTCGGGCAGCGTGTCGGTCATCGACGCCGCCACGCGCCTGCTGGCGGAGACCGCCGCTCAGTCCCGTTGAAGCTCTCTTGCCATCAGCCGCTCGAGGGCGTCCACGACATAGGGGCGGAGGTCAGACGCCCTGATGATCCGGTCGAGCGAGCCGACCGAGAGTGCGCGGTGGACGCTGTGGACCGCGTCGAACTCGTCCGCCACCTGGCCCAGCTTCTCCGACCGCACCGCCCGGGTCACCTCGGAGAGCCTGGCGCGCAGCGCAGCCTTGCCGGCCTCTGACGCCAGGTCCAGCTCCTTCTGCAGGCCAACCACCCGCGGGTCCTTCCTCGTGCGCGCGTCGACCTCTCGAGCGAACACGACCGCCGCGGCCGGGGCGCCGCCAATGACCGACGCGTAGGTGCCCTCCAGCGCCACGACCTCCATGTTCTCGTTCAGTACCTTCGAGAACACGACGAACGCCCCGCCGTGATAGCGCGAGATCACGACGAACACGATCGGCCCCTTGAAATTGACGACGGCGCGGCCAATCTCCGCGCCCCATTCAAGCTGCCTCCGGCGCATCGACTCGGGAGACCCGTCGAAGCCCGAGAGGTTGGCGAGGATGACGAGAGGCCGCACGCCGCTCGCCGCGTTGACGAACCGCGCCACCTTCTTCGACGCCATGGGGAACAGGGTGCCAGACGTGAACTGCTCGGGTCCATCGGGCGGCACGATGCCCACGCGCGGCACGGCCCGCGATTCGAAGCCGAGCATGGCGACCGGGTATCCGCCCACGTGCGCATCCCACGTCACCGCGTTCTCAGCGTCCCGCATGTGCGCCCAGCGTTCGAGCGGCTGGTGATCCTGGTCGCTGACGGCCCGCATCACTTTGCGGATATCGAACGGCTTCTTCCGCCCGGGGTTCGTCTCGTCTGAGAACACATCGCCGACGGAGTCGAATCCGGTGACGAGATCCTGGCCGTGCGGATACAGGCAGACGTCGCGCGTGATCGGGTCGTGAGTCATGGCCCGTCGGGGGAACCGCTCGCCGGGGGCGACGTACGTGTGGTCGTAGTGGCGGAGGAGGATCCCGCATGCCTCGCCCAGGTCCCGTGCCCAGTACTGCGCCTGCCCGTTCGGGCCCATGATGTGCTCGTAGCCGCCGATCCCCTGGTTGTCTTCGGCCGACACGGAGCCCGAGTAGTCGAGCGCGGTCTTGCCCGTCAGCACCATCGCACCGTCCGGCGTCATCACGAGGATCCCCCTCGTGTGCATCAGCATCGTCGCCTCGGCGTTCCAGTACGGCTGACCGCCGACGTTGATGCCGATGACGATGATGTTGATCTCGTGGCCGGCCTGCGTGAACTCGATCAGCCGCCGCAGCACCTTGGCGATCCAGTCCATGTTCTCGGTGCCGCTCTCCATCGCGATCTTCGCGCCGGCCGAGAGCGCGAACCACTCGAGCGGCACGCGCATCTGCTCCGCCATGTCGAGCGCGGCGATGATGCGGGCGCACTCCGGCCTGGCGAGCGACCCGACCTCCTTGCTCGGATCGCCGAGGATGATGACGCGCGTCATCCCCTCCGGGAACTTCTCGGTGATGCTCCGGATCAGCCCCACCACGACGTTCGCGGTGTTCTGCCCGTACGGGCGGTCCACCGGCACGAGCTGGCCATCCGCGTCGAGATCGTGCTCGACGAATTCACCCGGCGGCAGATCGGACTGGGTCGCCTCGCCCGAGGGCGTGAGCATCTTGATGAGCTCGTAGGGGTACGTCAGTCCGCGCTGGCGCATCCGCACGACCTTCTGTGCGTAGTCGGTCAGCGGCCTGATCGGCTCCGCCGAGGCGGGGCCGAACTGCAGGGCCATGCCCTGCCCGGCGCCAACCGCGACGCGCAGCACCGTGTCGCGCGGTTCTCCGTTCTCGTCCGGGATGTTCGCGCGCAATACGACCTTCTGCAGCCCGAGCCCCTCCGCCTCCACGCCCATGGCGCGCGCAATCGTCTCGAGCTCGTCCTTCGGAAACGAGAGCGGCGGGCGGACATAGAGCAGCACGCGGTTCCACTGCAGGCGGCCGCCGGCAGGCCGGCGGTACTGCTCCCGCCGGATCGCGGTCATCGTCTCCAGCAGCATCCGTTCGAGATGCGGGATCTGCACGAGCCGGCCGCCGCCGTCGCGGATGGCGGTGACGTCCCGCACCTCGGCGAGCGCGAACAGCCGCTCGTCCTTGGGGTTGTCACGCGCGACGCCGTGGAACAGGTAGACGTCCTCGACCGACGGCAGCCGGTTCACGTAGAAGTTGCGCAGGCGCCACAGCTCCAGGCGCTTCGCCATCATCGGGTGCATCCCGCGATACAGCTTCTGCTCGCGGTAGCCTGCCGGCCCGGAGCGGAACGTGAAGTACTGGGCGTGCCCCGACGGCCCCGACACCGACGGCCCCGACACCATCACGACCACCCGGCGCACCGGCCGCTCGAACCCGACCTCGTCGAGCATCACCCGCAATTCGTCGGACGCGGCATCCGCGTTGTCCAGCAGGCTGCGCGTCCACACGTGCAGGTCGATGATGACCTCGTGCCCCGCCGGAAGCGACTGCACCACGGTTCGCACGGAATCCAGCGCACGCCGAAGGTCCGGCTCGCTCGCGTGCGACGCGACGAGGTGAACCCGCCGACCCTCGAGCGCGTAGTCCGTGTGCACGACACTCCGGTCGCCGACCTCGACGCTGGCACATGGCCCCAGGTCACGGATGCGGTAGAACCGGCGCGCCAGCACCTCGAGGATCACCTCGCGGACGACCGGCGTGGCCTGCTCGAACCGGGGCGCGAACAGCTGCTTGAGCGGCTGCGGGCACGAGACGAGCGCCGCGATCCGCGCACGACGGTCCGCGCCGTAGGGTTCGCGCGCCAGCGTGGCGAGGTGCGCCTCCATCATCGCGTAGACGGCGCGACGGGACTGCTCGAACCCGGGCCGATCGAAGGCGCGATACCGGACGTCGCGAGCGAGGTCCCACGCGGCCTGGTGGCGGTTGCGCGACACGGCGATCAGGCGGTCGAGCAGCGGCAGGAAGCCCGGCGTCTCCGCCGCATCTCCCCGGGCCAGCCGCTGCTCGAGGACCGCCACCGCGGCGTCCACCTGCTGGTCCGCCCGGCGACGCGACTTGAACATCCAGAGCAGGCTCTCGCGCAGGGCGGGGGTCGGCTCGAGCGAATCGACGCCGTAGTGGGCCAGCGCCTGCTGGAGCTTGTCGAGGAATCCCCTCGGCAGGTCCCCGCCCTTCGCCTCCAGCGTCCGGAGATAGGTGAAGAGATACTCCTCCGCGCTGAGCGTCCCGCCCGCCTCGCCGGCCTCCGGTGCCGCGTGGCGGCCGAACACCGCGGATATGTCCACGAAGATCTGCAGCAGGCGGTCTTCCTCGCGCCGGTGATCGGCGTCGATCTCGTCCATGGCCTGCGACGTGCGGACGTATTCGCTGACGAGGCGTTTCGTCTCTACCGGGTCCACGTCGAACCCGAGCATCAGCCGGCGCAGGTTCTCGAGCAGGACGGGAGCGCGGTGCGCGGGCCCGCGCGCGAGCTCCCCGATGCCTGCCTTCACACCTCTCAGAATCGCCCGGGTCCTCGACACCCGCCGATCGGCCCGCGTCCTGCGCAGCGCGATCCCCTCGAACGTCACGCGGAGGCCCTCCGCGTCGGCCACGCCTTCCCGAGCCGGGTCGACGTGAACGAGCGGCGCTCCGGCGCCAACCTGCGCGTTCACCATGACCGACACCTGGCGCACCGTGCCGGAGAACGGGGCGGTGACCGCCAGTTCCATCTTCATCGACTCGAGGACCGCCAGACGGTCGCCAGCGGCCACGTAGTCGCCGGCCTTGACGCCGAGGCCGACGACCATGGCGGGGCCCGGCGCGCGAACGATGCCCGAGTCAGCCCTGGAGATCCGGTGCGGCACGCCTTCCACTTCGACCAGGTGGGTGTATCCCTGGACGAACGAGAGGACGTGGTAGCGGTGCTCCCCGTGGGTGATCCACCGTTCCGACGCCCCCCAGCGCTCGACGGCGAGGTCGATCCTCGTCCCCGCGACGTCGATGCGGAACTCCTGGAGCCCCTGCCGGTACACCTTGAACTGGTAGCGGTGGCCCAGGTAGCCAACCTCGACCTGCCGCCCCACGTCGGGCCGGCACGTAGGGCGCATCTTGGCCGCCCCGGAAAAGAACTCCTCGAGTTCGGCACCGGACTCCGCGTTGTACACCTCGATGGCGGCCTGCAGCAGGGCGATCCCGGCATGAGCTCCCGGTCCGACGGCTGGCCGGTGGCTGAGGCGATCGAGCCAGCCCACGTCGACGCGGGCCGCACGGACCTCGTCTCGGTCGAGCAGCTCCAGCAGGAACGCCCGATTCGTCGAACCGCCCTTGATCGCGATCGCGCTCTCGGCCAGCGCGCGTTTCAGCCGGCCGAGCGCCTCCTCGCGCGTGTGGCCCACCGTGGACAGCTTGGCGAACATCGACCCGAACTCCGGAGGGACGACGTCACCCTCGGCCACGCCGGAATCGACCCGCAACCCCGGCCCGGTCGGCAGCCTGAACAGCTCGATCTCGCCAGGCGACGCCGAGAACCCGGCGTCCACATTCTCCGCGTTCAGGCGCACCTCGATGGCATGGCCCGCGGTGACAGGCGGCTCGCCTTCGAGCCGGCCGCCGCGCGCCACGTGCAGCGACAGCTTGACCAGATCGACGCCAGTGGTCAGCTCGGTGACGGGATGCTCGACCTGAAGGCGCGGGTTGACCTCCATGAAGAAGAACTGGCGAGTCGACGGGTCGAAGAGGAACTCGACGGTGGCCACGTCCTGGTAGTCGGCCGCGCGGCACAGCCGGATGGCCGCCCGCTTGAGTGCCTCTTCTTCGGTCGCGAGCAGCGCCGGCGACGGCGCTTCCGCCATCAGCTTCTGGAACCGGCGCTGGATCGTGCAATCCCGGATGCCGAGCGCCCACATCGCGCCGTGGTGGTCGCCCTGAATCTGCACCTCGACGTGGCGGACCCCTTCCAGCCAGCGCTCTACGAACACCGTCGCGTCCCCGAACGTCCGCCCCGCCTCGCGGCGCGCGCTGTCGAACGCCGCCGCAAGTTCCGGCTCGCTCCAGGCCCGCCGGATGCCGCGGCCTCCGGCTCCGGCCGCCGCCTTGACGACCACCGGATAGCCCATCCGCTGGGCGTGCGCCCAGGCCACATCCAGCGTGGCGGCCGCCTCGCCTCCCCACGGCGTCACCAGCAGGCCCGCCTGTTCGGCGATCCGCTTGGCCGAGATCTTGTCGCCGAGGCGCCGCAGCTCGAGGCTGCTTGGCCCGATGAACGTGATCCCCAACCTGTCGCACAGCTCGATGAAGTCGGCCCGCTCGGCAACAAACCCCCACCCCGGCATGACCGCGTCCGCCTGGACGGCCAGCAGCGCCTTCTCGAGCCGCTCGTAGTCCAGGTAGGTGGGCTTGCGCTGCCCGTCGGCATCGTCGACGAAAGTGGCCGGTCCGAGGTTGTACGACTCGTCGGCCTCCCGGACGAAGCGCGCCCGACGGTCCGGCTCCGTGAACAGCGCGATGGCGGTGATGCCCGTGCCGCGCTCGAGATTGAACTCGCGGATGGCGTGCATGAGACGCATCGCCGGCTCGCCGCGGTTGACGATGGCAATGCGGTGGAAATCTGCAGACATGTTGACCTCGGGGATCGGCCAGGAAGATGACGGTCGGAGTTCGGCTCCAGAACTGGGAATGTTACCTCATGGCCAGCCGGGTCGCCGAATCGGCCCCCGAGGGACGCAGGAGGGCCTACTCCTTGTCGGCAGGAGGCTGGGCCAGCAGATCAACGACCGCGGACAGGGCCTGCAACCGATCCTCGCTGACGGGCCCGTGTGCGAGCCAGCGGACGACACCCTGCCGGTCAATCAGCACCAGGTAGGCGTCGTCGGGCGCCGAGTACCCGACGCGAGTCTTCCAGTCGTCGTTCGAGCCGTAGACTGTCATGACATGGTCGAGGAGCTCGGGCGGCGTGTTCTTGCGCATCCCGCTGTCGATGAACCAGCGGCCCAGGCGCGCCGCCGACCCCATCATCGGCACCTCGAACAGCGTCACGTCCCCGGCGGCGCCGTAGCGGGCCCGGAACTTCTCCGCCCACGCCTCGACCTGGAAGCGGGAGTCGTAGCTGAACCCCAGAAGGATCAGCGCGGTCCGGCCGGCGGCCAGGTCCGGCAGCACGCCTGGCTTCCTCGAGAGGAGGTCGCCCTTCAGAGCCGGCATGCGCTGGCCAACCGAGAGGGGGGCCACGGTCGCCGATCCGGAGGCGGCCAACACGGCCGCGGCACACAACGCCAAGGGAAGGGTGAGCGCAACGGACATCATCGGTTTCATCTTCGGCACCTTTCCCCTTCCCGCTTCCCGCCCGTCCGCGCTAGTATCCACTGTCGCGGACCACTTTCGCCGTCCACGGACGGCCCATCGAGGGGTATCCCTGTGAGCAAGCTCAACCGACTCGCTGCCGTGCTCGCCGTCGCGCTGCTGGCGCTCGCGCCTGCCGCGTTCGCCCAGACCGCGACGCTGACCATTCTGCACACGAACGACACGCATGGCCACCTCTTTCCCTTCAGCTACCCTGACGCGGCCGCCTCTGGACGGGAGTTGCAGGGCATGCGTGTCTACAGGGACATCGGAGGCATTGCCCGCCGGGCGACACTGGTCAGACAGATCCGCCAGGAACTCGCCGGCCGCGGCACACCCGTCTGGCTGGTCGACGCCGGCGACTACTCCGACGGGTCGCCGTTCTCGACCGAGTATCACGGCGAGGCCGACGTCGCGGCGATGAACGCCGTCGGCTACGACCTCGGCACCTTTGGCAATCACGAGTTCAACAACCCGGCGGCGCAGGTGCGCAAGCTGATGGGCCTGACCAAGTACAAACTGGTCTCCGCCAATATCACCGACCGCGGGACAGGCAAGCCGCTCCTCAAGCCTTACGTCGTCCGCAAGGTGGGCCCGGTCCGCGTGGCCGTGTTCGGGTTGATCACGAAGGAAGCCGCAACCTACCCGGCCGGCAAGGAGGCGTTCGACGTGGCCGACGAGATCGCCGCAGCCAAGCGGACGGTGACGACGCTCAAGGGCCAGGCCGACATCATCGTCGCGATCTCGCACGCGGGCGCGGCCGTGGACCAGCTGCTGGCTCAGCAGGTGCCGGAGATCGATGTCATTGTTGGCGGCCACTCGCACACGCGGCTGCCGTCGGGTGAGATGGTGTGGCATTCCCAGGACCTGAAGGTCTCCTCGGTGAACGGCACCGTGATCGTCCAGGCTCACCAGTGGGGAGGAGAACTGGGCCGTCTCGATCTGCTCTTCGTCAAGGACCAGGCCGGCACGTGGCAGGTCGATCGGTACCGCGCCAGGCTGATCCCGGTCACGCCGGACTTCCCCGAGGACCCGGGTGTGGCCGCCGTGGTGAACCAGTTCTGGAAGCCGATCGCCGCGCAGTTTGGCGAGGTCGTCGGACAGGCGGGCGGCGAGTTCGCGAGCCGCGGAGATGACCAGGCCGAGTACAACCTGGTGGCCGACGCGGTGCGCGAGTCGTTCAACGCCGAGTTCGGAATGGAGAACATGGGCGGCGTCCGCGCGCCGTTGATCCGCGGTGCGATCACCAAGGCCGACCTCGTCACGCTCGACCCGTTCAACAACACGGTCGTCACGTTCAAGGCAACGGGCAAGCAGATCCGCGACATCCTCCAGCGGAACTCCCCGGCGGTGTCCGGCATTCGCTATCGGCTCGAGAACAAGGAGCTCGTGGACGTCACCATCGGCGGGCAGCCGCTCGACGACGCCCGCGTGTACAGCGGCGTGACGAACTCGTTCTTCGCCGGCGTCGCCCTCAAGGGACTGACGACGCTCCAGGACACGGGGAAGGCCCGGCTGGACGTCCTCGTCAGCTACATCCGGCAGAAAGGGACTGTCAGGCCGGCCTACGACGGCCGCCGGATCGTGTCCAGCAACCGATAGAAAGGGGGAGTGCCATGTCAGCAGCAGACACCGCGCAGGCCCGGCCGCGCAGCGGCTTCCCCGCCACGTTCTGGGTCGCCAACGTGATGGAGCTGTTCGAGCGTGCGGCCTACTACGGGATGAACTCCGTCCTGGCCATCTATCTCACGAGCAGCGTGGCAAGCGGCGGACTAGGGATGAGCGTCGAAGCGGACGGGTTCCTCCGGGGGATCATCTACGCCGCCACGTATGTGCTGCCGATCCTCGGCGGCGCACTCGCCGATCGGTACGGCTACCGGCGGATGCTCACCGTGGCGTTCTCGTTCCTGGCGTGCGGCTACTTCGTCGCCGGCTACATGTCGAACTACGCGCTGGTGTTCCTCGCGTTGTCCGTCATGGCAACCGGCGCCGGTCTGTTCAAGCCGATCATCTCGGGTACGATTGCCCGCACGACAGATGAGTCGAACTCGGCGTTCGGGTTCGGGATCTACTACTGGATGATCAACCTCGGCGCCTTCATCTCGCCGCTCGTCGTGTCGGTGCTGAAGGGCTGGTCGTGGCGCTATGTCTTCGCGGCGTCCGCGCTGTACACCGGCCTGATGCTGCTCCCGACGATCTTCGTGTACCGCGACCCGCCGGGCACCGGCAGCGGCAAGACGCTCAAGGACACGCTCATGGGCGCGGCCGAGGTCCTCGGCAACTCGCGCTTCATGCTGATGATCGTCGTCTACTCCGGCTTCTGGATTCTCTACTTCCAGAACTTCGGCACGGTCCTGTACTACCTGCGGGACTTCGTCGACCGCGCGCCGGTGAGCCTGGCGGTGACCTCCGCGTTCCACGCGGTGGGCCTGTCCTGGACGTTCACGTTCGACGCCGAGCACGTCACCGTCATCAACGCCGGCACCATCATCCTGCTGCAGGTCGTCGTGAGCTGGATCGTCAAGAACCGGCCGCCGCTCGGTACGATGGTGACCGGGATGGCGATCGGCGCGCTGGGGTTCCTCTGCCTGGCGGCGTCCCTCAACGCGTGGGTGTTCGTGCTGGGGATTGCGGTGTTTTCGATCGGCGAGATGACGGCGCACCCGAAGTACTACAGCTTCGTCGGGCTTGTGGCGCCTGCCGACCGCAAGGCCGTCTACATGGGCTACGCGTTTCTGTATGGCGTCTTCGGATCGCTGATCGGCGCGAACCTGGGGTCGTACTTCTACGCCAAGTACATGACGCCGGTGATCGGCACGCCGGCGGCCGCCGAACACGCGCGGCTGTTCTGGCTGGGCTTCGCGCTCCTCGACGTGGTCGCGGCGCTGCTGCTGATCGTCTTCGCCAGGCGGTTCGGGCAGGACACGCCGGCGACACGCCGGTCGGCCTGGGTCGTCATGTTCTTCGTCTATGCGGCGGTCGCCCTGCTCGGGATCTACTTCCTGGTCGACGCCTTCTCGGGCCAGACGCCGCAGTACCGGACCGCCGTCCAGGCGCTGATCTTCCTCGCGCTCGGGTCCGGCGGCCTGGTGATCAACGCGTTCAAACGACAGTAGGCGGCTACTTCTTGCCGAGCATGCCGTTCTTGAGATCGCCTGTCGGCGGCTTGGGTCCGAACCAGACGGAGAACGCCGCCTGGGCGAACGGCAGCCCCGGGATCGTGAGCTTGTCCTTGCCCTTGATGGTCAGGGTGGTTCCGGTCCCGGGGACGTAGGTGACCACGATCTGGTCGCCCTTCTTCAGGGCCTCCTGCGCCGCGAGCCACTGCTCCACTTCCGCTTTGAATTTGCCGGGCGAGTTCCCCTCGAAACCCTCCTTGAACGCGTCAACCATCTGCTCGCGGGAGGGGTCGTAGATGAAGTGCATGACGACCCGCTTCGGCGCGTCGGCCTGGATAATCGCCGCCGGGTCGCTCGCCTTCTTCTCGATGTAGAGCGCGCCGACGTAGACCTTCACAAACATCTTGCTGCGCAGGCCGAGACCGTTCAGGACCAGCGTCTGGTTGTTGATCGTGATGGTGTCCGGCAGGGTGACTTCTGCCAGCGTGGCCGCCAGCAAAGGAATCGACAACACGCACGCGCACGCGAGCGCCAGGACGACTTTCCGCATCAGCATCTCCTGTGTGATTGGGGCGTGAAACCGTGGGAATCATACCATCAACCGCGGCCGGAGCTATACTGGCGGCTCGTCAGCTGGCAGCGGGCAGCGGGCAGCCGGCAGCGGAACGGGCTTGGTCCCCCAGGCCTCGAGCCCGAAGCCGGACACCGCCGGAAGCCGAGAGCCCAGAGCCGAAAGCCGTCGATGACACCAGCCCTTCTGCACGCTCTTCGTCAGGCTGTGGGAGCCGAGCACGTCCTGACCCGGCCGATCGACCTGGCTGCGTTCGCGTCAGACGCGAGCGTGTATCGGATCGTCCCTCGGGCGGTCGTGCGGCCCCGCTCGATCGAGCAGGTGCGCGCGCTGCTCGCGCTCGCGGGCCGGGAACGGGTGCCGCTGGCGTTCCGGGCCGCCGGCACGAGCCTCTCCGGCCAGGCGGTGACCGACGGGGTGCTTGCCGACCTCTCGAGGCACTGGCGAACAATCGAGGTCCTCGACGGCGGCCGTCGCGTCCGCGTCGAGCCCGGGGCCGTCGGCGCTGCGGTCAACACGCGGCTCAGGCCGTGGGGCGCTAAAATCGGGCCGGACCCGGCCTCCATCCACGCCTGTATGATGGGAGGCGTCCTCGCCAACAACTCGAGCGGAATGTGCTGCGGCGTCGCGCAGAATGCCTATCACACGCTCGAGTCGCTCGTGCTCATCCTGCCGTCCGGCACAGTCGTCGACACGGCGAAAGACGACGCCAATGAAGCGCTCCAGATCGCTGAACCAGCGCTCTTCGACGGGCTCCTGGCACTCAAGCGCGAGATCGCTTCGCTGCCCGCCGTCGCGGCACGCATTCGGCGCAAGTACCTGACGAAGAACACGACCGGGTACTCGCTCAACGCATTCGTCGACTTCAATCGGCCCGTCGACATCCTGTCGCATCTCATCATCGGCTCCGAGGGCACGCTGGCTTTCATCGCCGAGGCGGTCCTGCGCACGGTGCCGGATTTGCCCGTGAAGTACACGGGCCTGCTGCTCTTCCCCACGGTGCGCGATGCCTGCGACGGCATCGTTCCGCTGCGCGACGCCGGCGCTGCCGCCCTCGAACTGATGGACCGGGCCTCGCTGGGCTCGGTGGAACGTCAGGCCGGCATACCGCCGTCAATCGCGCAGCTCCCGGAGGCGGCCGCGGGGCTGCTGGTCGAGTTTCAGGCCGATGGGGACACGCCGGCAGCGGCGCTGGAGCGCCGCGCAGCGCCCGGCCTGGCCGGCCTCAGGCTGCTGGAGCCCGCGCGGTTCACGCACGCAACCGACGAACAGGCCGCGCTCTGGAAGATCCGCCAGGGCCTGTACCCGTCGGTCGGCGCGGCGCGCAAGCGCGGCACCGCCGTGCTGATCGAAGACGTCGCCGTCCCGGTCGAACGGCTCGCCGAGGCCGTCGCCGATTTGAGGCAGATCTTCGCGCGCCATCGGTACGCCGATGCCATCGTGTTCGGCCATGCGAAGGATGGCAATCTGCACGTCGTGATCAGCCAGTCGCTGAACGACGAGGCGGCCGTGAGCCAGTACGCCCGGATGATGGACGACGTCGTCAATCTCGTCGTCCGCCGCTATGACGGGGCGCTGAAGGCGGAGCACGGCACCGGACGGAACATCGCACCCTTCGTCGAGACCGAGTGGGGCCCGGAGGCGTACTCGATCATGCGACGGGTGAAGGCGCTCGCCGACCCCGCGGGCGTTCTCAATCCCGGCGTGCTGATCACCGACGACCCGCGCGCGCATCTCGCGCACCTCAAGACGCTGCCCGCCGTCGACGACACCGTCGATCAGTGCATCGAGTGCGGCTACTGCGAGAGCAGGTGCCCGAGCCGGGACATCACTCTGACCCCCCGCCAGCGCATCGTGGTCCGTCGCCAGATGGAGCGGCTGAAAGGCCTCGACGATTCGGCGCCGACGCTTGCGGCGCTCGAAGCGGACTTCGCCTACGAAGCCCTCGACACGTGCGCCGCCGACGGGCTGTGCGCCACCGCGTGCCCGGTCGGCATCGACACCGGAGGGCTAGTCAAGCGCCTGCGAACCGAGCGTCACCTGCCGGTCGCGCACCGCGTCGCCGACGTGGCGGCCCGACGCTTCGCGACGGTCGAGAAGGCCGTCAGGATCGGACTTCGCGCGGGTGGCTGGGCGAGGCGGGTGTTCGGCGACCGTGCGTTGACCCTGGTCAGCCGGTGGCCCGGCCTCGTGCTGCGGCGGCGAACCCCCGTGTGGCTGCCGCCGATGCCGGGCCCGGCATCCGGGCGGCTGCCTGCCGCCGTTCGCGCCGGTGCGGCGGCGGTCTATTTCCCCTCGTGCGTGTCCCGGACCATGGGCCGGTTGCCGGGCGAGCCGGAGGGACCGTCCCTGGCGCACACGCTTGTCGAGGTCGCCGCACGCGGCGGCAAGCCGGTCTGGATTCCCGACGACGTCGCGGGGCACTGCTGCGGCGTGCC
This sequence comes from uncultured Acidobacteriota bacterium, assembly GCA_963784455.1. GTDB lineage: Bacteria > Acidobacteriota > Vicinamibacteria > Vicinamibacterales > Fen-181 > FEN-299. Next base: position 120,050 of record CAWARN010000001.1, read on the forward strand.
GTTCTCGTCGAAGGGCTACGTCCGCGCGCACCGCACGGCCGTGAACGCCACCGTCGAACGGTTCTGGACCTGGTCGGACAGCGGGCGCCTCCCAATCGTCATCGACACCAGCCCGTGCTCGCACGGCCTTCGCGTCTGCCGCGAAGCGCTCGACCGCGAGAACCAGGCGCGATTCGACGCGCTCGACGATCGTCGACAGCGTCGAGTTCGCGGCACGGAACCTGCTGCCCGCGCTGACGGTCCGCCGCCGCCTCGGACGCGTCGTCGTCCATCCGGTGTGCGCCGTGGTGAAGATGAACCTCTCGGGCGACCTCGAGCGCATTGCGCGTGCCTGCGCCGACGAGGTCGTGATTCCAGAGGACGCGGGCTGCTGCGGCTTCGCCGGCGATCGCGGATGGCTCGTGCCCGAACTCACGGCGAGCGCCACGCGGCGGGAGGCGGCCGCCGTCTCGAGCGCCCAGGCGGACGGCTACGTCTCGAGCAGCCGCACGTGCGAGATCGGCCTCACCCGCGCGACCGGGCAGGTGTACCGATCACACCTGTTCCTGCTCGAGTGGGCGACGCGGCCGGACTGACCCGCTGCCCCGCGCAGATCCTCGTGGTGGATGGACATGCCCGGCCGGGCCCGCGGCATTCGCCGCGCAGCTCGGCCGGGTGCCCCGGCCACGCTCACTTCCTGATCTTCAGGTTCTTCGGCTGAGACGGGGACGCCAGTGACGCCTGTGTCACTGTCAGAGGCTGGCCGCCGGCCGTCACCGTCCCGGTTCGCGTCGCGCCCGTGGCGTTGCGCGACAGGCTGTAGCTCACCACGCCGCTGCCTGTCCCTCCGACAGTGACCCCCGTGATCCAACTGATTGCCGTGCTGGTTGTCCAGGCGCAGGTGGTCGGGCTGGCGGTCATTGTCACTGACGAGTTGCCGGCTTGCCCGAGGGCCGAGACCGATGTCGGGGACAGCGTGTACGTGCAGGGCGGCGGCGCCGCGGCCTGCGACATCGTGTACGTCTGGCCGCCCGCCGTCACGGTGGCCGTGCGCGCCGTGCCGACGTTGGCCGCCACCGTCACGACGACCGACCCCGTGCCCGTCCCGCTCGCCGGCGCCACCGTCGCCCATGCTGCGCTGCTCGACGCCGTCCATCCGCATGAGGACGCGCTCGCCGTCACCGTCACGCTCGATGTCCCGCCCGAAGCCCCCAGGCTGCCCGTTGCCGCCGACAGCGCGTAGGTGCATGGTGGCGGGGGAACGACCACCGACTGGAAGTCGAACACATTCGAGGGGTCGCTCAGTCCGTTGCCCGCCGGTCCAATCGCCGCCACTCGAGCCTCGTATGTGCCATTCGCAAGCGGCCAGCCGACCAGGATCGTCGAGAAGTCCACGCGGACCTTCCCGTCAACGTCGAGCGCTGGCTTCCCCAGACTCGCGGTCGAGACCGGCTGGGCCGCACCCTGCAGGTAGATCTGCAGGTCGTAGCGGGTCACCATCTGCTGGCCGTCCACAGCCAGTGTGGAGTGATCGGCGGACGGATCGAACTCGACGACCTTCGGGTTCGTGACCGTCGTCTGACCGGAGGCCGTGAGCGCCTGGAGCACACAGAAGATGAGAATTGACGACGCGCGAATGAGTAGTCTAAGCACAGCCGGCGTCCCTCAAACCGCGGCGGGTGACGCGTGCCACTGCCCGAAGATGAGGCAATGGCCGTGCCGTTCATCGCAGTTCGAGACCGGGCCTGGATTCTGCCGGGAGTAAGTCGAGGTCCGGCGACCGCATCACGCTTCTGCTCGGAATATGGGGAGACGGGCGAGTTCAAAGGTCCGCCGCGACAACATCGAGCAGCCGCTCAGACGGTCCCGGCGTGTGCGAGAATGTGCGCGGCAGGCTTCGTGGGCAGGCCCCGTGTGCGCATATGCACACACCAGAATGGCCCGGTGTGGTCTTCGCTTCGAGCGCGGCAGGCGCCTTCGAGGCGGCCAGAAGACAGGACGGGACGATGAGAACCGATGACCCCTATTCCCGAGTGGACTATCGCCGGCTCGTCGCCTGGCCGCAGCGCATCGAGCGGGAATGGCCGTTCCTCGAGCGCGCGCTCGGCACGAGCGGGCGCGTGATCGATCTCGGCTCAGGAACCGGAGAGCACAGTCGGTTCCTCGCATCGAAGGGCTTCGAGGTCGTCGGCATCGACTCGTCGCCCGCGATGCTCTCGAAGGCCGGCGACACGCCGCTGCCGCCCAACCTGACGTTCGTCGAGGGTGACATCGCCGACGTCGAGCGCTTGACGTCGGGGACATTCGACGGCGCCATCTGCCTGGGGAACACGCTCCCCCACCTGCGCGACACTACTGCGATGGCGCGGTTCGCCGCTGGTCTGCGTCGGCGCCTCAGGCCGGGGGCCGCGTTCCTCCTGCAGGTGTTGAACTACGACAAGGTGATCGACAGCGGCCAGCGGTCGCTGCCGCTGAGCTTCCGGAAGGACGAGGGCGAGGGCGAGATCGTGTTCCTGCGCCTGATGACGCCGCAGCCCGACGGCTCGGTGGTGTTCACTCCGACCACGCTGCGCTACCGGCCCCACGGCGGTCCGCCAGTCGAGGTCGTCTCCGCGCGCAACGTCCAGCTGAAGGGCTGGCGCCGCAGCGAACTCGAGGGCGCGCTCGACGCGGCGGGCTTCACTCACCGCGATGTGTTCGGCACCGTTGGCGACGTGCCGTTCGATCCAACGACGTCCCCAGACATCGTGATCATCGCGCGGTAGGCGCCGCTACTCGCCCTGCCTCGGCTTCGGGCGCTGGTTCGCCGCCAGGACGCGCTTCCGCAGGCGAATGCTCTTCGGCGTCACCTCGACGAGCTCGTCGTCTTTGATGAACTCGACCGCCTGCTCGAGGCCGAGCACGCGGGGCGGGACCAGGCGAATCGCCTCGTCAGCAGTCGAAGAGCGCATGTTCGTCTGCTTCTTCTCCTTCGTCACGTTGACATCCAGGTCGGTCGAGCGCGCGTTCTCGCCGATGATCATCCCTTCGTAGACCTGGGTGCCTGGGGCAATGAAGATCTCGCCGCGCTCCTGAAGGTTGTAGATGGCGTACGCGGTCGTCGTCCCTGGCCGATCCGCCACCAGCGCCCCCGTCGAACGTGCCGGAATCGGCCCGTGCCACGGCTCCCAGCCCGCGAACAGGTGATTCATGATGCCGGTGCCCTTGGTGTCCGTCAGAAACTGCGAGCGCAGACCAATCAGCCCGCGCGTCGGGATCCTGAATTCGAGGCGCACCCGTCCGCTGCCGTGGTTCACCATCCGGGTCATCGCGCCGCGCCGCGTTCCGAGCTGCGCGATGACGACCCCCTGGAACTCCTCGGGGACGTCGATCACGAGGTCCTCGACCGGCTCCATCTTCCGGCCGTCTGTCTCTCGCGTCACGATCTCCGGACGCGACACCTGAAGCTCGAAGCCTTCACGGCGCATCATCTCGATCAGAATGGACAGCTGCAGCTCGCCTCGTCCGACGACCTTCATCTGCTCCGGGAACTCGGTGTCCTCGACGCGGATGGAGACGTTTCCGAGCAGTTCCTTCGCCAGCCGGTCGCGGATGTTGCGCGAGGTCACGTAATGGCCCTCTCGGCCCGCGCTCGGCGACGTGTTCACGCCGAAGATCATCGACACCGTCGGTTCGTCGATCGCGGTCGGCGGGATGGCGAGACGCGCCTCCGGGTCGGCAATCGTCTCGCCGATCGTGATGTCCTCGATTCCCGCAAGGCACACGATGTCGCCCGCGGACGCGTGCTGAATGTCCACCCGCTTGAGCCCGTCGAAAGCGAACAGCTTGGTGACGCGCGTCTCCTGGGCGCGACCATCGAGCTTGCAGACCGCGACCGGGTCGCCAATCCGGACCTGGCCGTTGAAGACGCGCCCGATGGCAATCCGTCCGAGGTAGTCGCTCGAATCGAGGTTCGCCACGAGGATCTGGAGGCTGGCGTCCTTGTCTCCTCGCGGCGGCGGCACGTGGCGGATGATGGCGTCGAACAGCGGCCGCAGGTCAGGGCCCTGCGAGTCGGCGTCAGCGCTCGCGGTACCCGCGCGCGCGTTCGTGTACAGCACGGGGAATTCCAGCAGGTCTTCGGTCGCATCCAGGTCGATGAAGAGGTCGTACACCTCGTTGAGCACGGCCTGGGCCCGCGCATCCTGCCGGTCGATCTTGTTGATGACGACGATGGGCGGGAGGCGCCGCTCGAGGGCCTTCCGCAGGACGAACCGCGTCTGCGGCAGCGGCCCCTCCGACGCGTCCACCAGGAGCAGCACGCCGTCCACCATCGACAGCGTCCGCTCAACCTCTCCCCCGAAATCGGCGTGGCCCGGCGTGTCCACGATGTTGATCAGGTAGTCGTGGTAGCGGACCGCGGTGTTCTTTGCCAGGATGGTGATCCCGCGCTCGCGCTCGAGGTCGGTGTTGTCCATCGCGCGCTCCGCCACCCGCTCGTTGGCGCGAAACACGCCGCTCTGACGGAGCAGGCCGTCGACCAGCGTCGTCTTGCCATGGTCGACGTGGGCGATGATGGCGACGTTGCGGATGAGCGGATTCGCGACTGGAGGCGCTGGCTTTCGGGATGCGGGCATCCCACCAGTATACCAGTCAGGATGTCTCGGCGATCAGCCGCTGTTCCGCTGCGGACAGCCCCTGCTCGATCGACTCGGCATCCTCGACAAGCCCGATCGCCGGCGTCGCCGGAGCGATGGCGAGCGCCGCGGCCGCGATGCGCGCCGGATCGACCGCGAGCGCCTCGAGCCGCTGCGCCAGCGGCGGATGGCGGTCGGTCGGATGGCCCTGTTCCTGCGGCCCGAGGCCCTGAAGGCGTTCGGGGCCAGCGTTCGACGACACGATCTCGTGGAAGAGCGCGCTGGCGTTCACGTACTGCGTGCGAGAATGAACCGCGAACACCATCGCGTCCACCACCGCGTCCCAGGCCGGCGCGAACGCATGGACCTTGACGAGCGCTGACGCCAGAGTGTCGGCGCCTGCGACGGCCGCGGCCGCCTGGTCCGCTCTCGCCTCTCGGCGCGCTCCGGGCCGCTCGCCCTCGTTCACCGCGTCAAGGAAGAACCCAGGAATGTCGCCGGCGGCGCGATGGCCAGGCGGCGCATGCCTCGAGCCTGTCGGGCGAGACGCTCGAGCGCGCGTGAGACTCCGGAATGGAACGGCGCCACTCGACGAGCGTAGCCAGCTTCCTCGCTCGAGAAGTGGGCCAGCTCGTGCGCGAGGAGCGCGCGGAGCTCGTCGATCGACAGGATCCGGCACAAGGGCAGCGAAAGGCAGAGCGTCGGGCCCGAGACCGTCCCGTCCAGCGTCGCCATCTTCACGTCGGTGACCGAAACCCAGGGGACCAGGCACAGCACGATGTTGGCTGGCGCCTCGGCTCCCACAGCCACGGCTATCCGCTTCACCTCGTCCGCGAGCCGCACCTGTAAAGACGGCGCCGGCCGACGCCCGACCAGCGTCAGCGTGGGCCTCCGAATCAGGCTGAACACGATCACGGAGGCGGCAATGACCCACACCGTGGCCGCCGTTCCGGCGACCAGGACGAGCGAGACGGAGACGCGTTCCACTGGCTGGCCGAACAGAAACGTCGAACCCACTGCCAGGCCGGCCACGGCGAGGAGCCCGTTCCCGGCCACGAGGAGCGAGGTCCCCGACGCCGCGAACACCAGCGACGGCCGGAAGAGCCAGGCCATACGCCGCCGGTGGCCCCTGCAGAGATGTGCGGCCAGCAGCAGGCCGCCGAGGAAGGCGAACCCCGCGGCGCCGACCACCGCCGATGCCCGGATGAGCGCGGAGTGCACGACATACGTGCGGCACGGGGGAATACGAGCCGCCGTGCGGCCATCAGCGCACAGCGAGGCGAGCGAGTACCTGGCCAGCGTGCGATCGTCCGGGCGCACGCGCTGGACGGTCAGTTGGCGGGTCAGGCTGGCGGTCCACCGGGCGTCCCACTGACTTCGGCCAATGATGCCGAGCGCCGTGACCAGAATGGGCACGGCCAGAACCATCACCAACGGCTTCGCCAACGTGCGCATGCGGCTCAATCCACCAGGAGGCGGCCGTCCTCCATCACCTTCTGGTCGTCGAACCAGACCGTGGGCGACTTGACCAGGCCGTCGAGATGGCTGGCCACGCGCACCGAACCGCCCATCGACTTGTTGTCGCCGAACGCGATGTGAATCGTGCCCATCACCTTCTCGTCCTCGAGGATGATGCCGGTCAGGATCGCCTTGTCGTTGGTGCCGATGCCGAATTCCGCCACCGTGCGGGCGTCCTTGCCGTGCGGGTCCAGCAGCGAGATGAGCCTCTGCGCTTCCGGACCGCCGCTGATGTCCGTCGCGTAGCCGTTCTCGACCACGATCCGGAGCGGCTGACTCATCATGCCCACGCCGGCCATCGAACCATCGACGACCACGACGCCCTTCGACAGGCCCTCGAGCGGCGCCAGATAGGCCTCCCCCGTCGGCAGGTTGCCCCATTGCCCCTTCTCGCGGAACAGGCCGGAGCTGGCGTGCGCCTCGCGCCCCGCAATCGGCATCGTGATGTCCGTGCCGGCCGGCGCCGTGACTCGAACGGTCTTCGTCTTCTCCATCAACGCGCACAGCCGATGGGTGCGCGCCGCGATTTCGTTGTAGTCCGCGTTCATGCAGCGGACCATGATCGCCTCGGTGACGCCGGGCAGCGTGGCCACGCGGGCACCCGCTTGCTTGCCGCCCGCCGGGAATCTGTGTGCGTCAGCGACTTCGACGTCGGGCACAGGACGACGTCGAACCGCTTCATCAGGTCGGCCACCTCAGGGGGGGCCTCCTCGCCGTTGCTCTTGCGCGGCAGCATGTCCACGAGCAGCACGTCGAGGCCCAGCTCGCGCGCGGCACGGTGGAGCGCGAAACCAATCAGGCGCATCGGCTCGTCGGTGACGACCAGCACGCTCTCGCCCGGCTTCGCCCCCATGCAGTCGCGGACGGCGATCGTCGACGCCGACAGCAACTCGGTAGACAGCTCGTACATCAGAAAAGCCCTCCCGCTGATCGCGGGTCTAAAGACCCGCGCTACGACTCGTCCCTCGTCCCTCGCCCCTCGTCCCTCGCCCCTCGTCCCTCGCCCCTCGTCCCCCGTCCCTCGCCCCTCACCCCTACGCCAGCGCGAGCAGCGACTCGGTGATGATGCCCTTCAGCATCGGCACCTTGTACCCGTTCTTCTCGAGCGGGGTCGCTCCCTTGACTGCGGCCTCGGCAGCCGCCGCCACGTCGCCCCTCGAGTAGACCGAGACATCGCCCGGCCGGTTCCCAGCCTGATAAATTGGGACGGCGCCCGGCCTCAGCGCGTCTTCCATCGCCGCCACGAACGGCAGCACTTGGTCCTCCACCGCAATCGCGCGCACCGCGTCCCACGCCTGGTACGGCGTCTCCGCCGCGACGGCCGCGACGCCCGGCACCTTCTCCGCCTTGCTCGTGTCGATCGTCTTCACCTTGGCGTGGGTGTGCGGCGAGCGGAGAATCGCCCCGTAGAGCATGCCCGGCAGCAGCACGTCGGCCGTGCAGGTAGCCTCGCCGCTGCACACGCCGCATTCTCCGCGCTCGCAGCCCAGTTTCGTCGCCGTCAGCCCCAGCCGTTCGCGGAGCACGAAGAGCAGCGACCACCGCGGTTCGACCAGCAGCCGGTGGCTTCGGCCGTTGATGGTCAGGCTGACGCGCACCATCTCGGCCGCATCGGGCGCCGCCCCTGGCGCCGCCTCCGCGGGCGCCGCCTGCGCGACGGTCGCCGCGGCCACGGCCCCGGTGCCGATGGTCGCGATGAACCCTCGTCTCGTGAAGGCCGTCCCCTGGATCGTGGGATCGTCTGGCGTGTCAGGCATGAGGACCTCCCAGATACCGGCGGCCGACCGGCCGCGTGGTGGAATCACGCGTGATGGCGCTGCCGGATTATAGCTCAGGGTCGCCGGCGCTTGCCCTTCGCGCCCGTCTTGACCTACGCTTCCGATACTGCGGGTCATAGGAACACTCTTACAGGAGTCACGCATGGCGAACGCAATCGACGGCCTCGAACCGGCACTGGTCTGGAAGTACTTCGCCGAGATCAGCCTGATCCCGCGCGGATCGAAGAACGAAACCGCGATCGCGAAGTATCTGGTGGACACCGCGAAGAAGCTCGGCCTGGAGGCCAGCCAGGACGAGGCGGGCAACGTGGTGACGCGCAAGGTCGCGTCGGCGGGGCGGGAGAAGGCGGCCAGCGTGTGCCTGCAGGGGCACATGGACATGGTCTGCGAGAAGAACAAGGACACGGCCCACGACTTCCTGAAGGACCCGATCAGGCTGGCGCGGAAGGACAACTTCATGATGGCCAGCGGCACGACGCTCGGCGCCGACAACGGCATCGCCGTGGCCACCTGCCTCGCCATCATGGAGGACAAGACGCTGAAACACGGGCCGCTCGAGTTCCTCTTCACGGTGGACGAAGAAACCGGGCTTACCGGCGCGAACAATCTCCAGCCGGGCTTCCTTCGGAGCAAGATCCTGCTGAACCTGGATTCCGAAGACGAGGGCGAGCTGTACGTCGGCTGCTCCGGTGGCCGTGACAACACCGGGACGTGGACGGCCGCGTGGGACGACGCGCCGGCGGGCGGCGCGGGGCTGCTGATCACGGTCAGGGGCCTGAAGGGCGGGCACTCCGGCCTCGAGATTCACACCGGCCGCGGCAACGCGCTCAAGATCATGACGCGCGTCCTCATCGGCCTCGGCGCGTTCGGCGCCCGCGTCGCCAGGATCGAGGGCGGCAACAAGCGAAACGCCATCCCGCGCGAGGCGGAGGCCATCATCACGCTGCCGAAGGCCAAGGCTGCCGAAGCCGCCGCCTGCGTCGCGAAGATGAACCAGACGATTGCGGCTGAACTGGCGACGGTCGAGCCGAACCTGGTCATCGCCTGCCAGGCGCAGAAGGGCGTACGCAAGGTCCTGAAGAAGGCGCTGCAGAAGAAGGTCCTGCTGACCCTCGCGGGCCTGCCGCACGGCGTGCTCCGGATGAGCGCGGACATCGTCGGCCTCGTGGAAACGTCCACGAACCTGGCCATCATCGAAACCGGCAAGAAGGAGATCAAGATCCAGACGAGCCAGCGGAGTTCCGTCGCGTCGGAGATCGAGGAAGCCTGCCAGATGGTACGGGCGGTGTTCGAGCTGGGCGGCGCTGTGGCCACCGGATCGGACGGGTATCCGGGCTGGAAGCCGAACATGGGGTCGCCAATCCTCAAGCTGGCGCAGTCCACGTACACCACGATGTTCGGAAAGGCGCCGCACATCAAGGCGGTGCACGCGGGCCTCGAGTGCGGCATCATCGGCGAGAAATACCCGGGGATGGACATGGTGTCGTTCGGTCCGACGATGCGCGAGGTGCATTCGCCGAACGAGCACCTCTACATCGACACGGTCGAGAAGTTCTACGCGTTCCTGCTCGGAATCCTGCAGAACGTGAGGTAGGCGGGGCTGTGATGGGCCTCACAATCTAGCGTCGGTCCCGGAGGCGACATGCGCAACGCGTGGGTGCAGTGGACGATCGCCGTGGTGCTCACGCTCACCTCTGCCATCTGGCAGCGGATGAGCGGGCCCACCTATCCCATCAAGGGCTCGGCGCGGCTCGCCGGCCAGGAAATCGCCCTTCGCCTGGAGCGGTCCTACTCGATCACCGCCCGCCAGCCGGTCATCGTGACGGTGGCAGACGCCGGCGTGGCCGGAACGGTCGAGTGGCGCAGATTCCCGACCAGCGATCCGTGGTCGACGCTTCAGATGACGCGGCAGGGCGACCGGCTCGAGACGGCCATCCCGCCGGCACCGGAACCGCTGATGCCGATGGCCGGGAAGCTCGAATACCGTGTGACGCTGACGAAGGGCGGCGAGCAGGCGTCGTTCCCGGACAAGCCGGCCGTCACCCGCTTCAAGGGAGACGTGCCGGCGTGGGTACTCATCCCGCACGTCGCGGCGATGTTCTTCGGCATGCTCTTCGCGACGCGGGCCGCGATGGCGGCGCTCTTCGGCGGCGATACGCGCTTCTCGGCGTTTCTGGCCTTCGGGCTCCTGGTGTTCGGCGGTCTCGTCCTCGGCCCCGTCGTGCAGAAACTCGCGTTCGGCGAGTACTGGACTGGCGTGCCGTTTGGCTACGACCTGACGGACAACAAGACGCTGGTTGCCGCGGTCGCGTGGTTGCCGGCGGTGATTCAGCTGCGCGGCGGCACGAGGGCCCGAGCGGCCGTGGTGCTGGCGGCGGTCGTCACGATGGTGGTCTTCGCCATCCCGCACAGCGTCTGGGGATCCCAGGCGAAGTGGTAGGCGTCGGTCGGGCGCGGCGGCTCAGAATCCCGGCGAGATGGTGAACTGAAAGACCAGGCCCTTCCCCGGCCGCTGGAAGGGCCTGGAGAAATCGAACTCCGTGATCAGCAGACCGAAGAGCCTCGCACGGACCGTCACGCCCGCGCTCGTGACGGCCTTCCGCTGACCGCCGGCGAACGTCGGCTTCTCACCCTCGTTCCAGGCGACGCCCGCATCGAAATAGAGCCCCACCTCGACAGGAACCGGCCCGTACATCCGCTGCGTCACGCCGAAGGGACGCAGCAGCGGGAACCGCAGTTCGAGGCCGCCGACGAGGACCCGGCTGCCGATGAGCTGATCGAACGCCGGGCACGAGCTTGTCGGAGACGGCCGGCACTCGCGCGGGGTCGTAGCTGTAGATGTCGTAGCCGCGCACCAGCTCGGGGTAGCCAAGGTAGGTGGGAGCCAGCAGCGGATGCTGGGCATCGCGCCCGTAGCGGCCGAAGTGCACGGCGCGGGCGGCCAGCGTGTAGAACGGCACCGGCATCACGTAGCGCCGGAAGTCGGCGAGCACGCTCGTAAAGCTCATCGTGCCTGTCGTCGGGGCGACCTGGAGCCGGTAGCTCTGCCCCGCAATCGGGCTGGTCGGTCCGTAGATCGCGGTGTTGTAGACGATCGCCGCGCTGAACTGCCCGAGCGTCAGCGGGTCGCTGCCTGGCACGACGTCACGCTGGGTGCTGATCACGTCGCCGGTCGTCGGATCGAAGAGCGTGGTCTCCGTCTGCTGGTCGAAGCTGATGTTCGCGACGCCGGCGGACACCTCGAAGCGCTGCGCGGCGTTGAACGCGTAAGAAGCGATGGCGGCCCCCCGCCGCTCAACCTGCCGGGACACGACGGTCCGCTGCACGCCGACCGTCTGACCGTTGTTCTCGGTCAGCCCCGTGCTGACGGCCCCCGACAGGTACGGCACCTGCCCGGCCGTCAGGCCGTAGTTCCACCGGTGCTTTCGATTCTCGAAGCCGATCTGCCCGCCGATGCTCCGGGCGAAGTTGCTGAGGCCTCCGTTGAAACTGCCGTTGATCTCGAGCGTGGTGCCCAGGTTGTAGTCCCCCAGCATGTCGCTCCAGTAGAACGCCATGCCGCCGCCCGCGAATGCGCCGTAGGACCCGATCCCTGCGAAGCCGTAGGGCTGCCCGATCAGGTCGAGATCCAGATGCGCCTTGTACGGCTCGGTCTGCGCGCCGATGGCGTCGGCCAGCCCGATCGCGGCGTCCCGCTGGAGCCCCGCGATCTCCTTGCCGGCGCCGCCACCCGACGGCAGCGCGGCGGCATTCGGACGAGCTGCTGCGATCGACGGATCGACGCCGCCAAGCAGCCTGGCGTCCTCGATGGCATAGATGCGGAACTTGCCGTTCTCGTATGCGCTGAACGCCAGCGTGTCGGCGCCCGTCGCGTAGGAGATGGACGGGCTCAACCCCGTGACGCCGCTCACGCCCGTCGCCAGATCGGTCACCTGCGTGACGCGGCCTTCGGCGGCACCGACGCGGTAGATGTTGCTGATCCCGGTGCGGTCGGAGACGAACAGCAGGTCGCCGCCGCGTGTCCACTGCGGGCCGATGTTCTTGCCCGCCGCCGCACCGTCCACCAGGCGCACTCGCCAGACGCCAGGTCCAGCCTCGCGATCTGGAAGTTCCCGAACGAGAGCGTCTCCGGCTGGGAACTGAAACGATCGGTCACGAACGCAATCGACTTCCCGTCGGCCGACCACGCCGGCTGGAGATCGGCAAAGGCATCGTCGGTCAGCCGGCGGGTTCGGTTCGCCCTGAGTTCGTGGACGAACAGGTCCGTCCGGCCCCCGTGCAGCCCGGAGAACACAATCGCCTGGCCGTCGGGCGACCAGGACGGGCAGTAGATCTCGCCGATCGCCGGGAACTTGATTTCCTGCTCTGTCACCTTCGAGACAGCGTCGAAGACGGCCAGCCCCGCCTTGCCGCCCTGAATGACCGGAAACACGAAGTGCCGGCTGTCTGGCGCCCACGCCCCGGCGGAGTTGACCGTCTGCAGGCTGCTGAAGTGCGCGTCGAGCGCGGTGTTCACGACCTTGCGGAGAATCCGGCCCGTGCGCGCGTCGGCGAGGAACAGGTCGAGCGACAGCACGTCGCGCTGCGAGAGGAACATGAGCAGACGGCCGTCCGGGCTCAGCGCCGGCGATACGTCATAGGTCGTCAGTTCGTTCCGCCCCTCCTCGAGCACGCGGCCGTAGTCACCAGGACGACGAGTGCCCGACCGGACCGCTGCGGCCGCCTCGCGCAGCGCCTGGTGCCACTGCGCCGACAGTTCGTCCGGCTTCAGCCCGAGGTTGATATCCAGCGCGATGTCGGCGTTGCCCGTCGCGCACGCCGTGCGGAGCAGCGCGCCCACCGCCGCGTCGCCCCATCGCCCGACCACGTAGGCCCACAGCGCCTGACCCCAGCGGTACGGAAAGTACCTGGGGTTCGACAGCTCCCTGACGGTCGGCAGCTTCGGCTGGCTGGCGGCGTCGCGCATCCACATCGAGGTGTTCGGGTCGATCGGCGCCGATCGACAGGTACTCCGCCATGCCCTCGATGAACCAGAGCGGCAGCCGGTCGATTCCCCGGTCGGCGACCGCGATCGGGTTCGGGTTATAGGTGCCGATGTCGTACTGGAACGCGTGGACCAGCTCGTGGCCGATGACGTGGTCCGTCTCAGCCGGTGAGCCCGAGAGCGGCAGGACGATCCGCCGCCGGAACGACTCCGTTACGCCGCCGATCGCTTCGCCAATCTCCCCTTCGATGACGTTGGTCTGTTCGAAGTCGGGATGGCTCGCGTAGAGAATCAGCGGCTGCCGACTGGTCAGATCGTGGGTGAAGATCCGGGCGAACCGCGCGTACCAGCGCTCCGCCATCTGCGCGGCCTGCGCGGCGGCGTCCCGATTCTCGCCGTAGAAGTAAACGTCGAAGTGCCTGGTCTTCAGCACCTCGAATGTGAATGTGCGGTACTGGACCTTGTTGCGCCCGCCGTACTGGGCGACGGCCGGCTGAGCGACGCCGCAGGCGAGCGCGACGAGGAGCGCGGCGGCCAGCCGGCGACGCATCGGTTACTCGGACGGCGGAACATCCAGCCGACGCTCGGCGAAGAGGTGCTCGGCAACAGGACGGCCGCCGATCAAGTGCTCCTGGATGATCCGCTCGAGGACCGGCGGGTCGGCGTGGTGGTACCACGCGCCCTCCGGGTAGACGACGACGATCGGGCCCCCGATGCAGATCCGCAGGCAGTTGGCCTTCGTGCGAAGGACGCCTCCGTGCTCCGCCAGGCCGAGCTCGGTCAGCCGCCGCTTGAGATAGTCCCAGGCGGCCACGCTGCGCGGCAGTTCGCAGCACTTCGAGGCCAGCGCCTCGCAGCACATGAAGACGTGCCGGCGCGCGACGGGAATGCCGATGGCCTTCGCCTTCGCGCGAAGCGGTTCGAGCTCAGGCTCAATCGTCGTCATTGGCTCAAGGCTCAAGGCTTATGGCTCACGGCACACACTCAGATCCCGACGCCCACGACGATTTCGCGGAACGTCGATCCTGGCCGGATGAACGAGTCGAGCCGCACCATCCGGCCGGCAGCTTCGTCCCAGGTACTCCGCCTCTTCCACGGCGACTTTGATCAACGTCACCGACGGGTCGTCGGGACCGCCGGGCAGCCATTGGAGATAGCCGCCGTGCCAGAGCGCCTTCAGGCGGGTCGGATCCTCGACGATCGACGCCGTGCCGGACGCCCAGATGTACCGGTTCTCGGACGGTGCGACGAACGTCACGTGAACGGCCTGCCGGTCGCGGATCTCCCAGGTCTTCTCCGCCGCGCGGGCCGTGATAAACCAGAGAGACCCGTCGAACGGCTCGCGCTGCGTCACCATCGGCCGGCTGCGCAGGCGGCCCAGCCCGGTGGTGGTGAGCATCGCCACCGGAATGCCCGTGATCATCGCCGCGAACGTCGCAATCGCCTGCTCTCGAGCGGGTATCTCCGCCATGTCGTCGCTCCTCGGTCCTAGAAGACCCCAGATGGCCGCCGTCCGTCAACCGCCCGCGCCCCCCTTGCCCACCTCCACCCAGTTTCGAGGACTGCCTGCAACGACCGCGCCTGGAGGGTGGCGCAGGCGATCCCTCCCCTGGCGAAGAACCGCTGCGCCGGCTCACCGTCTCTTCGTCTTGCGGTTGGGGCACACGCCGGGCCTGTCGCCCCCATCCCCAACCGCGCCATTGTTGGCCGGCTGGCGGTTCTCGGGGCCCTGTCGATGGCGAATGTCCACGGCTCGCCTGGCGCCCCCCTCCAGACACGGCCGGACATCGAGCGCGAAACTGGGAGTGGGCCACCCTACGCGCGCGCCGATGGCGCCTCGGACGTCCGGTCGCGCCAGAAGGTGATCTTCTCCATGATCGAGCCGCCGATGAACTCGCGCAGGATCGAGTTGTCCGGCACCGGCCCGGGCGGCGCCGGAACGAACCACTGCAGAAACGACAGGAGACGGTTGGCCTCGGTGTACTCAGGCGTGTCGTGCCGCACCTGAAGGAGCAGCGGCTCGGCAAGAGGCCGCAGGATCGCCAGTTCGTGGGTCAGCGCCGAGTTGAAGATGGCATCGCTGTTCTCCTGGAACGGGAAGATGTAGAGCTTCTCCCCGTGCGTCACCATGTCCCACCGGCGAAGCGTCTGCGTCGCGTTGTAGCCGCGCGTCGCCGCATCGCGGACGATGCGCCGGACCAGGCGGCAGTCGGTGGTGCTGACCCGGTTGTAGCGGTCCAGGTTGAGCTGGGTCAGCGCGGAGACGTAGATGCGGTAGATGCACTCGGGCGGCACACTCGGCACGAGCGCCGGATTCAGCCCGTGAATACCCTCGACGACCATGATGTGGTCGGGGCTGAGCGTCACGGTCGCGCCCTTCTCGCGCCGCCCCGTCTTGAAGACATAGCGCGAAAGCTCGGTCGTCCGCCCGGCCATCAGGCTCAGGAGGTGCGCGTTGAACAGCGCCACGTCCACCGCCTCGAGGCACTCGTAGTCGAACTGCCCGGACGCATCCCTCGGCGTCTTGTCGCGATCCACGAAATAGTCGTCGAGCGCGAGGGGGAACGGGCGGCGGCCGTTTGCCAGCAGCTGCACCGACAGCCGCTTCGAGAACGTGGTCTTCCCGGACGAAGACGGCCCGGCGATGAGCACCAGCTTGACCCGGTCGCCCCGCGCCGCAATCTCGGACTGCGATCTGCGCGATTCGCGACTCGTGGATCGCCTCGCCGACCAGCGACACCTCGGCGAGGCGTCCTGAGGCGATGGCGTCGTTCAGCGCGCCAGCGCTCCGCACGCCGAGCCGGTCGAGCAGGTGGCCGGCCTCCTCGAACACGCTGAACAGCTTCGGGTACGGCACCACCGGCGCAATCTCCGCTGGCCGGCTCTGATGGGGGAACTGCAGCAGGAACCCCGGCGGGAAGGCGTGGAGCGCAAAGTGCTTCAGGCAGCCGGCCGAGGGCACCATGTAGCCCTGGAAGTACTCCCGGCGCCCGCGGAGCGTGTGCAAGGCCACCGTTTCCTTCTCACGATGGGCCATGAGCCGCTCGCGCTCGAGTTCGCCGCGCTGGCGGAAGAGCGCCATCGCCTCGAGGACCGATATCGGCGTCTTCGCGATCGGCGCGTCGGCGGCAACGATGTCGCGCATCCGCGACTCGATCCTCGCCAGGTCAGCCTGCGTGAACGGCTCCCGCCCCTGCACCTCGCAGAAGTAGCCCCCGACCGTCGACGCCGAGTGCTCGATGCTGACCTGAACACCGGGGAAGATCTCCCCGGCCGCCGCCACGAGCAGGAAGGACAGCGAGCGCCGGTAGATGCGCACGCCGTCGCCGTCGGCGGTCGTGACCGGCGCCATCTCCGCGTCCTCCGTCAAGGCCGTCGTCAGCTCGCGCAGCCGCCCGTTCAGCATGACGGCGACGACCGCCGCGCCATCGGTGGGCGACGGCGTCCCCTGCACCGGCAGGGCGCTCGGCGCCAGCTCGCTCTGGATACGGACGATGTCCCCGATGAGAGTGCCGATCGGCGCCTCGAAGATCCGGCCGTCCGGAAAGGTGGCCAGGACACTCGTTCGCGGCAGGCCCGGGCGGATACGCGCCCCAGTGTGCGTCGACATATCGGGAATCATACTGCCTACTGCCTACTTCTATCTTCTGTCCTCTGAATTCTGCTATCGTGTCCCCCGCCCTCACGGAGGTGTCCCGATGAACGTGAAGATGATGCGGCGCCTGGCGGCGCTGCTGCCGCTCCTGGTGCTGATCTCGACGGTCGGCGCGCTGGCCCAGGGAAAGATCACCACTCCCAAGGAGTTCCTGGGGTTCGACGCCGGCGACGACTACGCGCTGGCGAACTACACGCAGCTCAAGGGCTACTGGGAGAAGCTCGCCCAGGAGACCAACCGGATGAAGCTGGTGGACATCGGCAAGACGGCCGAGGGCCGGTCGATGATCATGGCCATCTTCAGCTCCCCGGAGAATCAGAAGAACCTGGCGCGCTACAAGGAGATCTCCCAGAAGCTGGCGCGTGCCGAGGGGCTCACCGACGACCAGGCCCGACGGCTTGCGGCCGATGGCAAGGCGGTGGTCTGGATCGACGGGGGGCTGCACGCCACCGAGTGCGTGCCCGCGCAGCACCTGTTCCAGCTCGCCTACCAGATGGCCAGCCGCACCGACGCCGAGACGATGCGCTTCCTGAACGACGTGATCCTGCTCGTCGTGCCCGCCAACCCGGACGGCATGGAACTCGTGTCGAACTGGTACATGCGCAACCCCGACCCGAAGGCGCGCTCGATGGACATTCCGCGCCTCTACCAGAAGTACGTCGGGCACGACAACAACCGCGACTCGTACGCGAACAACCAGCCCGAAACGACGGCCATCTCCCGGCAGCAGTTCATCGAGTGGAACCCGCAGATCATGTACAACCAGCACCAGACCGGCCCGGCCGGGACCGTGCTGTTCATGGCGCCGTTCCGCGACCCGTTCAACTACAACTACGACCCGCTCGTGCCGCAGGGCATCGAGCTGGTCGGCGCGGCCATCCACACGCGGTTCATCACCGAAGGCAAGCCGGGCGCGGTGCAGCGGGGCGCGGCGTCGTACTCGACCTGGTTCAACGGCGGCGTCCGCACGACGACGGGGTTCCACAACCAGATCGGCCTGCTGAGCGAGATCATCGGTAACCCGACGCCCATCGGCATCCCGTTCATCCTGTCGCGCCAGCTGCCCGACGGCAACCAGCCGTTCCCGATCCAGCCGCAGCAGGTCTGGCACCAGCGCCAGTCGATCGAGTACCTCCTGACGGCGGACCGCGCCATCATGGATCTCGCGTCGAAGGACCGCGAGGGGTTCCTTTATCGCAGCTACGTGATGGGCCGCAACTCCATCGACCGCGGCAGCAAGGACACCTGGACGATCACCCCGAAGAAGATCGCGGCCGTGCAGGCGGCGATCACCAAGGACACCGGGGCTGCGGGGCAGGCTCCGGCCCCGTCCGCCGAGGGCGGAGCGCCAGCGGGCGGCGGAGGTCAGCGCGGCGGCGGCGTGGCGGCAAAGTACTACGACCTGCTGCGCGACCCGGCCAAGCGCGATCCGCGCGGCTTCGTCCTGCCGTCCGACCAGCCCGATTTCCTGACGGCGACGCGATTCGTCAACGCGTTGCTCAAGTCCGGCATCGTGATCCACCGGGCGACGGCGCCGTTCCAGGTGGCCGGCAGGTCATACCCGGCGGGGTCCTTCGTGGTGAAGACGGCGCAGGCGTTCCGCCCGCACGTGATGGACATGTTCGAGCCTCAGGACCATCCCGACGACATCCCCTACCCGGGTGGGCCGCCGCGCCCGCCGTACGACGCCACCGGGTGGACGCTCGCCTACCAGATGGGCGTGAAGTTCGATCGAATCCTCGACGGCTTCGACGGCCCGTTCGAGCGGATTCCCGACGTCATCACGCCGGCGCCTGGCAAGGTGACCGGCGCGAAGACCGTCGCGGGCTACCTGCTGAACCATCAGCAGAACGACGCGTTCGTCGCAACCAATCGCCTCCTGGCGGCGAAGGAGGAGGTCTGCTGGCTCAAGTCGCCCGTGACCTTCGGCGCGGTGACGTATCCGGCCGGAGCGCTGTATGTGCCCGCGAAGCCGACGACGAAGGCGGTTCTCGACAAGATCGCGGCGGACCTCGGGCTGAACATCGAGGGCGTGGCCGTGAGGCCGACTGGCGAGGCTTTCAAGCTGAAGGCGACGCGCGTCGCTCTGTGGGACCGCTACGGCGGCTCGATGGACTCAGGCTGGATTCGCTGGATCCTCGAGCAGGCTTATCCCGACCACGTTCGAAGTCGTGTACGCGCCGATGCTGGACGCGGGCGACCTGAACGCCAAGTACGACGTCATCATCTTCCCGAACGGCAGCATCCCGGCTCTGGCCGGTCAGGGCGGCGGCGGTCGCGGCGGTGGTGGCGGTGGAGGCGGGCAGGGCCGGAGCCGCAGCCGAACATCCCCGAGGAGTTCCGCGGTCGATGCAGGGCAGCATCACGGCCGGCAAGACCATTCCGCTGCTGAAGAAGTTCGTCGAGAACGGCGGCACGATCATCGCAATCGGCAGCGGCACCTCGATCGCCGCCCACTTCGGCCTGCCGCTCGGCAATCACCTCTCAGAACGCCAGCCGAACGGGACGGAGCGGCGGCTCGGCAACGAGAAGTTCTACGTTCCCGGGTCCGTGCTCCAGGTCGCGGTGGACGCCACGAGTCCCCTCGCGTTCGGCGTGGGCGACAAGGTGGACGTGTTCTACGACAACAGTCCCGTGTTCACACTCGATCCCGACGCGTCGCTCAAGGGCGTGAAGCCGGTGGCCTGGTTCGACTCGCCGACGCCACTACGCAGCGGCTGGGCGTGGGGACAGCAGTACCTCGACGGCGGCGTCGCGATGGTCGATGCGAGCGTCGGCAAGGGCAAGGTGTTCCTGTTCGGCCCCGAGGTGATGTTCCGCGGCCAGCCGCACGGCTCGTTCAAGTTCGTGTTCAACGGCATCTACTACGCGACGGCGACGGCGGTGAATCTGGGGGCGGTCACGAAGAAGTAGGCTCATCCGCCTCCGCCCATCGGGCTACGGCGGGACAAGGGGCTCAAGGCTCAGGGCAGATGGGGGCCGGGGGGAGCGAACGTGCTCTCCCCGGCCTGTCTCATTTCACGACCAGTTCCGCGCCGCTGACTGATGCCACCGAGCATGAGCGGCACAACCAGCGACCCTATCGAGCACGCCGTCGTCACGAACATCCACAGGTCCGCCCACGTCGGCCCGGCCCAGCGCTGAACGAGGAACGGCAGGACGCCGAGCAGGCCGCCGACGATGCCGCCAGCGGCGAAGACGGCCGCAACACGGCCGACCTTGCCGCGCCGGACGACCAGGCCGCCAATCAGACCCATTGTGCCGAACGCCAGCGCCGACGTGGCGATCGCGTAGGGAACGACCACCAGCGGGTCCTCGAAGCCGGTAAGTCCCTGAAGGTGGGGAGAGCTGACGAGGAGCACGAGACCGGCAGCGCCTCCTCCGCAGCCGAAGGCCACGGAGCCGCGCGGTCCGAGGCTGAGTGCGTCGCCGCCGAGCGCTCCGCCCGCCGCGAAGCCCGCGACAGGGAGGAGGAACTGCGCGACATTCACAAGCCAGCCGAGCGGCGGCACGGACGACGACAGCGCGCCGAGCGCGGGCGCGAGGACCAGGGACACGGTGGCGATCAGGCCGCCCCTGAGGAACCCGAGCGCCGCTCGATGCGCGGGAGAGGTCATCTCAATCGAGGCCGTCGAAGAGATCCTGGAGCGGCCGTCGCGTCAGCCGCGGGCCCAGGGCCTGGCGAAAGAACTCGCTGCTCAGCAGCCGGTCGCGATCCGGCTGCGAGAAGAAGTTCCGATTGGCGCTCTGGTGCTGCGTGGCGTGCGCGCGCAACGCGGCCGCCTTCCGGTCGCGCCACGGACCCACATCGATGATGAAATCCACACCGGGGCGGGCCGCGACATCAGCTTCTCGGACCAGCCGCCACGGACCCCTCCCCGTCGGCCACACGACCCGACCGGTTGCATGCGGCGGCCCCGCCGACGGGAACCAGCGCGGATCCGCGGCGGCGGACACCGCATCCCCGGCGAACCGGCTGATGGCCACGTGATCGGGATGAGCGTTTCCGCCGTTCGGATCGAACGACACCATCACCGACGGCCGATGAAGACGGATGAGGGTGACCAGTTGTTCCCGGATCTCGTCGGGAGGGGCGGCCGTCAGTTCGCGGTCGCGGTAGCCGAGCAGGTGCACCTGACTGATCCCGAGGATGGCAGCGGCGCGGCGCAGCTCATCCTCGCGCAGCGCCGGGAGTTCCTCTCGGGTGCAGATCGCCGGCTCCCCCGCCTTGCCCGACTCACCCCGCGTCGCCGCCACGAGCACCACCTGCACGCCCTCGTCGGCGTACTTGCACGCCACACCACCCGTCAGAAACGTCTCGTCGTCGGGGTGGGCGAAGACAAGCAGCAGTGTCCGGGACATACGAGCATTGTCACAGTCGGGCCGGCCGATGGTAGACTGAGCAACCACAGCCTATGACTCCTCATTCTCCCGGCCCCGTTCCTGACGACGTTGCTGCGCTGCAAGCCATGGCCAACGCGGCCGTGGATGCGGTTGTGATGATCGATCCGGAAGGCCGGGCGACGTTCTGGAATCCGGCTGCGGAGCGGATGCTCGGCTACACCTCCGCCGAGGCGATTGGCCGCAACCTCCACGCGCTCGTCGTGCCGCCTCGGTTCCATGAGGCGCACCATCGCGCGTTCTCGGAATTCCGGCTGACCGGAAAGGGGCCGGCGATCGGCCAGACGCTGGAGCTCTCGGCCCGCCGGAAGGACGGCGTCGAAATCGCCGTGGCCCTGTCCTTGTCCGGCGTCCGCCTCGCTGACGGCTGGCACGCCGTCGGCGTCCTGCGCGACATCACCGAGCAGCAGCGCGCGCAAGCCGCGTTGCGGGAGAGCGAGGAGCGATATCGCGCCCTGTTCAGCAGCTCGCGCGACGCCATGATGACGCTGGTGCCTCCGGAATGGAGCTACGCCTTCGCCAACCCGGCCGCGATGGCCCTGTTCAGACTCGAGAACGACGCGCAGCTCCACGCGTTCGAGCCGGGACAGCTGTCGCCCGAGCGACAGCCGGACGGACGACTGTCGTCGGAAGCGGCCAGGGAAGCGATCGCGACGGCGCTTCGCGAGGGCTCCCATTTCTCCGAATGGACGCACCGGCGCGCTGACGGCGAGTCTTTCCCCGGCACCATCCTGCTGGCGCGGATCGAAGTCGGCGGACGGTCGTTCCTGCAGGCGACCATCCGGGACATCACGGCTCAGAAGCAGGCCGAGGACGCGGTGCGGGCAAAGACGCTCGCCCTCGAGTCGGCCAACCGCCAGCTCGAGGCGGCCGTCGCGCGGGCGAACAAGATGGCCGTCGCCGCCGAGACGGCCAACACGGCGAAGGGGCAGTTCCTCGCCAACATGAGCCACGAGATCCGGACGCCGATGAATGGCGTCATCGGGATGATCGGATTGCTGCTGGACACCGACCTCACCGCCGAGCAGCGCCGCTACGCCGAGACCGTTCGGGTGAGCGCCGACGCGCTGCTGAGCGTCATCAGCGAGATCCTCGACTTCTCGAAGATCGACGCCGGCAAGCTCGAACTGGAGGCGTACGAATTCGATCTCCGGGCGACCGTGGAGGAGGCGGCTGAACTCCTGGCCGTCCGCGCCCAGGAGAAGCACGTCGAGTTCATCTGCCGCATCGATCCGGCGCTGCCCGACCGCGTCGTCGGCGACCCCGGACGCCTGCGCCAGATCTTCCTCAATCTCGGAGGCAACGCGGTCAAGTTCACGCCGAGCGGCGAAGTCCAGATCGCCGCCACACTGGAGTCGGAGACCGATGAGGCCGTCGTCGTGCGGTTCGAGGTGCGGGATACGGGCATCGGCATTCCGGCAGAGAAGCTCCCGTACCTGTTCGGCGCGTTCCAGCAGGTTGACCCGTCGACCACGCGCCGGTATGGCGGAACCGGACTGGGCCTCGCCATCTCCAAGCGCCTCGCCGAGCTGATGGGCGGCGCCACGGGCGCGGAGAGCGAAGAGGGCCGCGGATCGACCTTCTGGTTCACCGCCACGCTGGGCGCGCCACGCAGGAGCGAGCGCCACGTCGACAGGCGCTACGGCGCCTTCCGCGCAGCCAGGGTGCTGATCGTCGACGACAATGCGACGAACCGGTTCGTGCTGAGCGAGCAGCTGACGGCGTGGGGGGTGCGGCAGGCTGCAGCCGACGGCGCGCTGCAGGCCATGGACATGCTGCGCGCGGCGAGAGCCGCCGGAGATCCGTTCGCGCTGGTCATCACCGACATGCAGATGCCGGACGTCGATGGCGAGTCACTGGGTGCGAGCATCAGGAGCGGGCCGGAACTGAGCGACACCCTGCTGGTCATGCTGACCTCCCTGGGCCGCCCGGGCGACGCCCAGCGCCTGGCCTCGATAGGGTTCTCGGCATGCCTGACCAAGCCCGTCCGGCAATCGCAGCTGTTCGACTGCCTGGCGACGCTGCTCGAGGGCGGGACGCCGGCTGGTTCGGCCCCGAGTCCCGAGCATCCGACACGGCACGCCGCAGCCGAGACGCGACGCCGCAACGAGCGTATTCTGCTGGCGGAGGACAACCCCACCAACCAGCAGGTGGCCACACGCCTGCTCGAGAAGATGGGGTTCAGCGTCGTCGCGGTCGCCAACGGGCGCGAAGCGGTCCGGGCACTCGAAGCGGATCCGTTCGACCTCGTGTTGATGGACCTGCAGATGCCGATCATGGACGGATTCGAGGCGACACGCGCCATTCGCGATCCGCTATCCGCGGTCCGGAATCGGCGGGTGCCGATCGTGGCCATGACGGCCCACGCGCTCAAAGGGGACCGCGAGCGGTGCCTGGAGGCAGGGATGGACGACTACGTCACCAAGCCTGTCGATCCGAAGAAGCTGGCGAAAGTGACCGAGCAATGGGTCGGGCGGGCGTCCGCTGATGCGCCGGCTCTGGAGCCGGCCGTGATCGTCGAGCCCGTCAAGGGATCCATCGTCTTCGACCGCCCGGGCCTGGTCGCACGGACGATGGAGGACGAAGAGCTGCTCCGAGAGGTTGTCAGTTGCTTCCTTGAAGACACGCCGCGGCTGATCGAGACCATCAGGGAGCACATTCGTTCCGGGGACACCGCCGCAGCCGGAGCGCAGGCGCACGGCCTGAAGGGCGCCGCCGCGAACGTGGGCGGCGTGGCGTTGAGCGAGACGTCGGCCGAGATGGAGCGCGCTGGCCGGGATGGCCGGCTGGAGGCGATCGCGGCGCTGATGCCTGAACTCGAGCGGCAGTTCGCGCGGCTCCGGGACCTCATGCTGGAGGATCTCACGTGAAGGTCCTGATCGCCGACGACGACCGCACGTCGCGGAAGCTCCTGGCTGCGATGGTCGCCAAGTGGGGTTACGACCCGCTTGTCGCCGAGGACGGCGGCGGGGCGTGGGCGGCGCTCCAGCAACCCGGTCATCCCCGGCTCGTGTTGCTCGACTGGAACATGCCGGTTCTCGATGGGCTGGAGGTCTGCCGCCGGCTGAGGGCGCTGGCCTCGCCCGACCCTCCGTACGTCATCCTCCTGACCGGACGAACCGAGAAGGGCGACATCGTTCATGGCCTGGAGGCGGGCGCGAATGACTACGTGGCCAAACCGTACAACCACGATGAGCTGCAGGCGCGACTCCAGGTAGGGAAACGCACCCTGGCACTCCAGGCTTACTTGCTCGAGGCCCAGACGAAACTGGAGGCGCTGGCCGCGCGCGATCCCCTTACGGGGATCCTCAACCGGCGCACGATCCTTGAACGGCTGGCCGAGGAACTCTCCCGCGCCGCGCGGCAACACGGTGGTCTCGCGGTGGCCATGTGCGATGTGGACCATTTCAAGGCGGTCAACGACACCTACGGCCATCAGGCGGGTGACGATGTCCTGCGGGGTTTCGCCGCGTCCGTGCAGGGGCACTTGAGGAAGTACGACAGCGTCGGACGCTACGGCGGGGAGGAATTCCTCGTGATCGCGCCGGGTGTGCGCGACGGCGGGGACGTCGGGCTCTTCGAGCGCCTGTGCGCGCGGATCTCCGCCGCTGCGCTGCCGACCGCGCGCGGCGCGATTTCGATTACCGTCAGCATTGGCGTCGCGTCGGCCGGCGCAGGTTCCACGGTGGACACACTGCTCGCGGAGGCCGACGCGGCGCTGTATCGCGCCAAGGCGGACGGCAGAAACCGGGTCGCCTACGGCCCCTCCGCCGCGGCCACGACGACGTAGCCGGGGCGCCGCGATGTTGCTGAAGACCTCCCTGCCAACTCCGCTGGGCCCCATGCTGGCCGTCGCTTCGGACGCCGGGCTGTGCGGCCTCGAATTCGACGTCGCTGAGCGCGCCACGCGGCTCTGGAGCCGCTTGCGGCGATGGGGTGCGGGGACGGGCGCGGCCGATGGGGACGCGTCCGTGTTCGACGTCACCCGCGAGTGGCTCGACGCCTATTTCGCCTCGACAGGGGCCAGCTGTCCGTCACCCGCGCTCGACCTGAGAGGCACCGCATTCGAGCGGGCGGTCTGGCGGGAGATCCAGGCGATTCCGGCGGGGCAGACGACGACCTACGGCGACATCGCGGCGTCCCTCGAGCGGCGCGACGCGTCACGCGCCGTCGGCGCCGCGGTTGGCGCCAACCCGGTCTCGCTCGTCGTTCCCTGCCATCGCGTCATCGGCCTCGACGGCGGCCTCACCGGCTACGGCGGCGGGCTGCCCCGCAAGGAGTGGCTGCTCAGGCACGAGGGAGTGCTGCTGCTGTGAATGCTGCCGATATCGGGCCGGTCACTCCCTCCGCGCGCCGGCAGCCAGCCTTCGACCTGTTTCTCATCTTCGCCTGCGCCAACATCGTGGCGACGACATTCCAGACGGGCGCGAGCCTGGTGCCGGCCTTCGGTCTCGGGTCAGCGCTGACGCTGATCGCTATTGGAAGCGTTGGCGGTTCGCTGCTGATCGCGATCCTCTCGGCGGTCGGCCCGCGCTACGGAGTGCCGTCGGTGATTGCCGCACGCGCCGCGCTCGGCATCCGCGGCGCGGGCCTGGTGGCGCTGATTCTCTACGCCACCAACTTCGCGTGGATTGCGGTCAACAACGTGATCGCCGCGTCGGCGTGCGCCCAGATTGCCGGCGGGGCCGATTCGATCCGCGCGTGGGCCGTCGGCCTCGGTCTTCTCTCGACGCTCATCGTCGCGGGAGGGCCCCGGCTGGTGGCCCTGGCCGATCGGCTGGCGGTGCCGCTGCTGGCGCTGGTGGGAGCGGCGCTGACCATGGCGTGTGTTCGCATGCCGTCCGCCACGGTGTGGGCCACGGGTGATGGGTCGATCGCGTGGCTCGGCGGCCTCGACATCGTCGTCGGCTACCAGGTGTCGTGGGTCCTGATGTTCGCCGACTACTCCCGTTACACGCCGTCCGGAAAGCGGGCCGGCGTCGCGGTGTTCCTGGGGCTCGCGCTGACCAGCCTGTGGCTGATGCCGCTGGGCGTCATCGCCTCGCGGGCGGCGGCGAGCAGCGACCCGGGCGCCATGCTTCAGGCGCTGAACCTCGGCGTCTCCGGCGCCGTCCTGATGACGGTGGCGACGGTCACGACGAACTTCGTGAACATTTACATGTCGTCGCTGGCGCTGCGCAGCCTCGTGCCGCGGGCCGGCGACCAGTTGACGGTGTGGTCCACGGGCCTCATCGCGGCCGGGCTGAGCCTGTTCTCGGGCGCGTGGCTCGACCGGTACGCGGACTTCATGATGGTGCTCGGTGGAGTTCTGGTACCCGTGGGCGGGATCCTGCTGGCGCGGTTCTACCTGGTCCGCGCGACGATCAGGACGGAGTCGCTGTATGACGGCGCGGGAGAGTACAGCCGACGCCGCGGATTCGACGTCGCCGGCCTGCTTGCGTGGGCGTGCGGCGGCGCCGCGTACTACCTGGCGGGGGGCCTGGGGCGGACGCTCCCCGCGTTGGTGGTGGCGGTGGGCGTGTATCTGGTCGTGCGAAGGACGGGAAGTGGTGGGCAGTGATCAGTGGTCAGTGATCAGTGGCTCGTCTGTCACGCGTGACTCACTGATCACTAGCTACTGGCAACTAGCCACTACCTCGTCACAGCCCCTGCCTCGCCCTGTCCATCTTCTCCGCCGCGCGGGTGCACGCGCGCTGGAACCGCGCGTTGAGCGTGCGCGCTGCGGCGTCTGGCACCGGACCGACCTTCTTCCAGGCGGCCTGCGCCGCGCGAACCTGCTCCGCGACCATCTTCCACTTGGCGGATTCGTCAGCGCGGCCCGCGATGGTGTTGGTGGCCAGCGCCTCGCGAAGCTGGCGCGCGAGGACCGACCCCGGCGTCTGGTCCTCGCTCGATTGCGGCTGCGCGACCGCGTCGGGTTCCGGTCCGAGCAGCCGCTCCACCTGCGCGCACAGGTCGTCGAGCGTGCGGAGGTTGGCCTGCGGGTCGATGTCGGTGCCCGCGAAGCTGTCGGGCCACGTCTCGGTGAGGCGAGCCAGCGCGTGCACGAACCGATCGCCCATCCGGAGCGCCCGCTCGCGCGGGAGCGCAGCGATCTTCGCCGCCCACCGCTGGCGGATGTCGGCCACGGCACCGCCGAGCGCTTCTGGCGCGGCCGGCGCTTCGGCATCCGCAGGCGGCAGGAGCGCCTCGAGTTCCGCGCAGACCGCCTCCGCCTCGGCGACGACGACGGCCGCGGCGGCCTGGTCGCGTTGCTGATAGGCGTCGAAGAACGTGTCGCAGGCGGCCCGGAAGCGCTGCCACAGTTCGTCGGCGCGCGTCTTCCGCACCGGACCGACGGTCCTCCACTCGGCCTGCAGCCGCTTGATGTCGTCAATCCCCTTCGCCCACTCCGTCGTCTCGGCAATCGCCTCGGCCTGTGCGCACAGCGCCTCCTTGCGCGCCAGGTTCGCCGCCCACGCCTCCTTGCGCTGCTGAAGGTCCTCGCGTCGCCGGGTGAAGAACCCGTCGCACGCCGCGTGGAACCGATCCCAGAGCCGCTTCTCCTCCGCCCGAGGCGCCGGGCCGACGGTCTTCCACTCGGCCTGGAGCGCCTTGATGGCGTCGGCGGTCCTGATCCAGTCGGCCGACGAAGAGAGCGCCTCGGCCTGCCCGCAGAGCGCCTCCTTGCGGAGGCGGTTGGCGGCCTGGGCCTCTGCCACCCCGGCGAAGTACACGTCGCACTTGGCGCGCACCGCGTCGGAGGCAGCCTTGAATCGCGCCCACAGCGGCTGGGCCTGCTCGCGCGGCGCGGCAGCCACCTGCTTCCATTGTGCCTGCAGATCCCGCAGCGTCTTGGCGGCCTCGGCGAGGTCCGTGACCTCCACGAGCTGCTCGACGCGGCGGCACAGATCCTCCTGCACGCCGGCGTTCGCCCACCGCTGCCATTCGTCGAGGTCACGCAGCTCATGGACCCTGGGAGAGAGCGCCGACAGCACGGCCTTCAGCCGATCGTCGATGACCGCCCGGTCCTGCCGCGTCGGCAGCGGAAGGGCCTCGTCGATGGCCGTCCGCGCGTCCCGCATCGCGCGCTCCACCTGCTTGAGCGGGGGGGCCTCGGTTGTCGCGAGACGCTCGAGGTCGGCGCACAGCGCCTGGAGCCGCACGTGGTTCTGCTGCAGCGCCCGGGTTCGCTGCTCGCGGGCTGCGGCTTCCAGTTCGTGCAGCGTCGCGTCGGCTGCGTTGAACCGCTGGATCGCCGCCGCGTCATCGAATCCCGCCGCCGTCACCTGCTGCCACGCCTGCCGCAGCGCCTGCCCCTCTCCGCGAGCCTGCTGGCCCGCCGCGCTTTGCGCGAGCCGCTCCGCTTCCGCGCAGAGCCGGAGGGCCTGTTCCCTGATCTCGTGCTGCCGCACCACCGCCCGATGGCGGGCGTGCGCCGCTGCGCCGCTAATCTCGAACCGCCGGTCCCATCGATCGGTTTCCGCCGGCTGCGAGAGCGGCGGCAGGGCCGCCCACGCGGCGCGCGCCTCTGCAACGACGGCCGGAATCTCGTCGCCGGAGGCGGCATCGACCCGCTCGCAGAGCGCCTTGCGGGTGGCGGAAGCTTCGGCGTCCGCCTGTCGGGCTCGGGCGCGCTCGGCGCCGGCCGCCGCGTACTCCGCAATCGCATGCTCCGCTCTCGAACGCGCCGCTTCGAACCGGGCCGAGAGGAACTCATCGACCGGCTCGAGCGCGCGCCAGGCGCGTTCCGTTTCGGCCAGAGCCGCCTCGCCCTCCTCCAGGTCGCCGGCCTCCAGCGCCTCGAGGCGATCGCAGAGCGCGCTCGCCGTCCGCTTCCGCCGGGCCTCGTCGTCGACCGCCGGATCGACCGCGGCCGCCGGAGAAGCGGCAACCTCGGCCCCTGCCTCCAGCGCACGCGCGAGAGCCCGGGCCCGCTTCGCGGCGGTCTTGTTCTTGGCGCGGTCGGCCACCTGGCTGAGCACGCCGGGAGCCGACAGCCGAGCGACCGCGGCGAGCGCCACGTCCTTGAACTCCGAACGGATGGCGACCACCGCGACTTCCGCCTCCGCACTCACCCGCCCCAGCGCCTCGAGGCGAATCGACGGCAGCGCTGCCTTCCGGGCCACGGCCGCTCGGGCGACGTCGTCGCTCAGCCTGTCCAGAGCCGCACGGGCCACGGTCTCGTTCGCGGCCGCGCGGGCAACCGCGATGATGTGCTTCGGTTCGCTCAGGCCGGCGAGCGCCGCCAGGCACTCTCCCTGCTCCGTCGCCTCGAACGCCCCGGACGCGAGGTCGACCAACAGCGTCACGGCCTCTTCCCTCACGCGTTCGTCCGCGTCCGCCTTGCCAATCGCCGCGATCACCGCCGGGTCGATCACCTTCCGGAGCGCCGATATCCTGACCGCCGGGTCACGATCCTCCCGCGCGACGGCCACCAGGGTGTCCTGCTGGTCGAGCGGCAAATCCTCAACGGCGGCTGCACGAATCGCCGGGCTGGAGTGCTTCCACCGAGGCTGGGCGCGAAACCGGTCGAGAAGTCCCATGACGTGTCTAGCTCCAGGATGCAATCCAGGATGGTGTGGGGGTAGCAGTCGCGCGACGGCGACAGGAAACGATGTAGTTTACTATAGTTCCTGCCGCCCGGGCGCTGCGCGCAGACCCAGGCGACGTTGCCCTTGCTGTTCCACGCGCTCTGTCTGTCAGCGATGCACCGACAGCGACGGGGAGAATCGTGCGATCTCGCGAGCTTGCGATCGTGTGAACTTGCGACCTGGGGTACTCGAGCGCCATGTCTGACATCACGCCCACCGTCTGCCTCCAGGAGCGCTACGCGCCGCGGAGCATCTGTTTCGGCTGCGGGCCGGCCAACGCCCGCGGTCTTCATATCCGGAGCTTCCCGGACGGCGGCGGCCTGGTCGCCCACTGGACGCCGGAGCCGCACCACCAGGCGTTCGAGGGCGCCGTGGCCGGCGGCATCATCGGCGCGCTGTTCGACTGCCACTGCAACTGGACCGCGGCTTACCACCTGATGAAGGCCAGTGGTGGCGATGTGCCCCCGCCGACGGTCACCGCCGAATACGCGGTCCGCTTCAGGCGGCCGACCGACGCGAACGGCCCGCTGATGTTTCGCTCGCGGGTGGTCGAGGCAAGCGCGGATCGCGCAACCGTCGAGGGCACCGTCGAGACAGGCGGAGTGATCTGCGCGACGTGCCGCGGCACGTTCGTCGCCGTCAAGCCAGGCCATCCGGCATATCACAGGTGGGAGTAGATCGGAATGTGGAATTGAGAATTGAGAATTGAGAATTCAGAAGACAGGAGATTGAAGCGCGGAGATAGGTATCTTGCGATCTTGCGAACGGGAGATCTTGCGAACTGGGTGCGCCGAAGCCTTGAGCCCTGAGCCGACACGCGGAGGAACCGTGGAGAACCAGACTTGGATTGAGGGTCTGCCAGTGGCGGTGACCGCCACGGCCGCCGACGGAACGATCATGGCGATGAACGAGCGGTCGCGGGAGGCGTTCGCCAGCGACGGCGGCGCCGCGCTGATCGGCCGGAGCGTGTTCGACTGCCATCCCGAACCGGCGCAGACGAAGACCCGGCAGCTGTACGCCGCGCAGCGCTCGAATCACTACACGATTCGAAAGAACGGCCAGAAGAAGATCATCCACCAGATGCCGTGGTTCGAGGGCGGGTCGTTTGCGGGCTTCGTCGAGATCTCGATCCCGATCCCGGACGACCTGCCGCATTTCGACAGGGACTGACAGCGCTGCCGGCTCTGCCCCGGCGACACGGCCGTAATGCCGGCGCCACTCGGCCGGCTCGAGAGAGCCGGGCCGGACCCGCGACGTCAGACGACGGCCTCGAAGACGCCCGTCTGCCGGTTCTTGCGGACCTCGTTCCACGCGAAGTACCGCCCGTTCATGGCGACGTAGACGCCGGGCGGCAGGACCTGCACGAACGACAGCGCCGACCCGAGGTTGAACATCCCGTCCGAACTCCCGAAAGCGTAGGGGATCATCGCGCCCGTCAGCACGATCGTCTTCCCCTCGACGCCGCTCCCTGTCGCCAGCGCCGTCGCCGTCTCCACCATGGTGTCGGTGCCGTGGGTGATGACGACCTGCGTCTCGTCGCACTGCCGGCAATTCTGGACGATGGCCTGGCGGTCGGCGTCGCTCATGTCGAGACTGTCCACCATCATGATCGTGCGCAGGTGGACGTCGACGCGGCAGCGGCCGAGACGCAGCATCTCGGCCACCTGCGATTCCTTGAAGACGAGCCGCGCGTGGATTTCGTCGTATTGCTTGTCGAACGTCCCGCCGGTGACGAGGATGCGGATGGCCATAACCACCAGTGTACAATCAACACCGATGCCCCACTCAACTGCGCCGCTGCTGTCGGCCCTGCTCGCGCGGCGAATCCTGGTCCTCGACGGCGCGATGGGCACGATGGTGCAGCAGCGCGCTCTGGCGGAGGCTGACTTCCGCGGCGCGCGGTTCGCCAGCCACCAGCGCGACCTCAAGGGGGACAACGACGTCCTCGTCCTCACGCGCCCGGACGTCATCTCCGCGATCCACGAGGAGTACCTGGCGGCCGGCGCTGACATCATCGAAACCTGCACGTTCAACGCGACCGCGATCGCCCAGGCCGACTACGGCCTGGAGCCAGTCGTCCGCGAGATGAACGCCGCCGCGGCCCGCCTCGCGCGGCAGGCTGCCGACGCCTGGACAGCGAGGACGCCGCAGCGCCCGCGCTTTGTCGCCGGCGCCGTCGGCCCGACGAACCGGACCCTCTCGATGTCGCCCGACGTCAACGACTCGTCGTTCCGGGCCGTGACGTTCGACCAGGTGCGCGAGGCGTACGCGGAGCAGATTCGAGGCCTCGTCGAGGGCGGCTGCCACCTGCTGCTGATCGAGACGATCTTCGACACGCTGAACGCCAAGGCCGCCATCCTCGCCGCCGGCGACGTCTTCGACGAGGCCGGCTCCGACCTCCCGCTGATGCTGTCGGTGACGATCACCGACAAGAGCGGCCGCACGCTCTCGGGCCAGACGGTCGACGCGTTCTGGACGTCGGTCGCCCACGCCCGCCCGCTCTCGGTCGGCGTGAACTGCGCCCTCGGTGCCCGCGAGATGCGCCCGCACGTCGCGGAACTCGCCCGCCTCGCGGACACCTTCGTCAGCTGCTACCCCAACGCGGGCCTGCCGAACGCGTTCGGCCAGTACGACGAGCA
Source organism: uncultured Acidobacteriota bacterium (assembly GCA_963784455.1). Lineage (GTDB taxonomy): Bacteria > Acidobacteriota > Vicinamibacteria > Vicinamibacterales > Fen-181 > FEN-299. The sequence goes on from CAWARN010000001.1 coordinate 152,193, forward strand.
GCCGGACGAGACGGCCTCGCTCGTCCGCGAGTTCGCCGAGGCGGGCCTCGTGAACATCGTCGGCGGCTGCTGCGGGACGACGCCCTCCCATATCCGCGCGATGGCCGCCGCCGTCGAAGGCGTGGCGCCGAGGGCCGTGCCCGACCGGGCGGACGCGTTCACCCGCTACGCCGGCCTCGAAACGCTCACGATCCGCCCGGACAGCAATTTCCAGATGATCGGCGAGCGGACGAACGTGACCGGCTCGGCGCGGTTCCGGCGCCTGATCAAGGCGGACGACTTCGCGCAGGCCGCCGACGTCGCGCTCGACCAGGTGCGCGGCGGCGCCAACCTCCTCGACGTGAACATGGACGAGGGGATGCTCGACTCCGAGGGGGCGATGACGCGGTTTCTCAACCTCGTCGCCACCGAGCCCGAGATCGCGCGCCTGCCCGTCATGATCGACAGCTCGAAGTGGTCGGTCATCGAGGCGGGCCTGAAATGCGTCCAGGGCAAAGCGGTCGTCAACTCCATCAGCCTCAAGGAGGGGGAGGAGGAGTTCCTCAAGCGGGCGAACACGATCCGCCGCTACGGCGCCGCCGCGGTGGTGATGGCGTTCGACGAGCAGGGCCAGGCGGACACGGCCGACCGCAAGGTCGCGGTGCTCGAGCGCGCGTACCGTCTGCTGGTCGAGCGCGCCGGCTACCCCCCGTCCGACATCGTCTTCGACCCGGCGGTACTCGCCGTCGGCACCGGGATCGAGGAGCACAACCGCTACGCCATCGCGTTCATCGAGGCGACGCGCCGGCTCAAGGCCGCGTTTCCCGAGGCGAAGGTCAGCGGCGGCATCAGCAACCTCTCGTTCTCGTTCCGCGGCAACGACACGGTACGCGAGGCGATCCACTCGGCGTTCCTGTTCCACGCGATCCGCGCCGGCCTCGACATGGGCATCGTCAACGCCGGGCAGCTCGCGGTCTACGAGGACATCCCTCCGGGTCTGCTGGAGCGTGTCGAGGACCTCCTCTTCGACCGCCGGCCCGACGCGACGGAGCGCCTGGTGCAGTTCGCCGGCTCCGTGCAGGGCGAGGTCAGGAAGAAGGAGACCGAACTCGCCTGGCGGAGCGGCACGGTCGAAGCCCGACTGGCGCACGCGCTGGTCCACGGCGTGCTGGACTTTGTCGAGGCCGACCTCGAGGAGGCGCGCCGCGCGTATCCCGAGCCGCTCGCCATCATCGAAGGCCCGCTGATGGACGGCATGAAAGTGGTGGGCGAGCTGTTCGGCTCCGGCCGCATGTTCCTGCCCCAGGTGGTCAAGAGCGCCAGGGCGATGAAGAAGGCCGTCGCGCTGCTCGAACCGTTCATGGAGGCGGGGCGGGCGGCCGGAGGCCGCCGCGCGCAGGCCCGAATCCTGCTCGCCACGGTGAAGGGCGACGTCCACGACATCGGCAAGAACATCGTCGGCGTGGTACTCGGCTGCAACAGCTACGAGGTGATCGACCTCGGCGTGCAGGTGCCCTCCGCGCGCATCCTGCAGGAGGCCGTCGACCGGAAGGCCGACATCATCGGCTTGAGCGGCCTGATCACGCCGTCGTTGGACGAGATGACGGCCGTCGCCGGCGAGATGCAGCGCCGCGGCTTCACCACACCGCTGCTCATCGGCGGCGCGACGACGAGCCGGCAGCACACGGCCGTCAAGATCGCGCCCGAGTACCGCGGTCAGACCGTCTACGTGCCGGACGCGTCGCAGGTCGCCGGCGTCGTCTCGCGGCTGCTCGATCCCAGGACGCGGCCCGAGTTCGAGCGGGAGAATCTCGCCGAACAGGAGGCGCTGCGCCGAGAGGTACGGCGGCCCGAAGGCGCGCCGCCTCCGGCCCATCACGGACGCCCGCGCCAACGCGCTGCAACTCGACTGGACGTCGGCGCCGCCGCCGGTGCCTGCGTTCCTCGGACGGAACGTCCTCGCCGACGTCCCGCTCGATCGCCTGATTCCGTTCATCGACTGGACGTTCTTCTTCGCCGCCTGGCAGGTCAAGGGGCGCTTCCCCGCCGTGCTCGATCATCCCGACCACGGCAAGGTGGCCCGCGAGCTGTACGATGACGGGCGGAGGCTGCTGGACGAGATCGTGGCGGGCCGGCTCCTGACGGCGCGCGGCGTCTACGGCTTCTGGCCCGCCGCCTCCGACGGCGACGACATCGTGGTGTTCGGCTCGGAGGATCGCCGCCAGCCGCTCGCACGGTTCCCGATGCTGCGCCAGCAGGAGGAGCCGCACGACGCCGGCCCGAACCGCAGCCTCGCGGACTTCGTCGCGCCTGCGGGAGCCGGCGCGCGCGACTACATCGGCGCGTTCGCCGTCACGGCGGGCGTAGGTGCGGCGGACCTCGCGACGCGCTATCGAGCGCCAGCAGGACGACTACCGCGCGATCATGGTGAAGGCGCTCGCAGACCGGATGGCGGAGGCGTTCGCCGAGTACCTCCACGCCGAGGCCCGTCGCGAGTGGGGATTCGGCCGCGACGAGCGGCTGACCGCGGATGACCTCCGCACCGAGCGGTACCGCGGCATCCGGCCCGCCTTCGGCTACCCCGCGTGTCCCGACCACGAGGAGAAGCGGCGGCTGTTCGACCTGCTCGACGCAGAATCGGTCGGCATCACGCTCACCGAGACATTTGCGATGTCGCCGGCGGCCAGCGTGAGCGGCCTCTACTTCAGCCACCCTCAGGCGCACTACTTCGGCGTGGGCCGTGTCGGCCTGGACCAGGTCGAAGACTACGCTCGGCGCAAGGGCATGGCGGTCGCGGAGACCGAGCGGTGGCTCAGGCCTTCGTTGGGATACTGACCTACTTGCGGAACGTGACCCTCAGGTGGACCGGCGCCGCCAGCGTCACGCGCACGGAATAGCGCACATCGCCGTATCTCGGATGGTTCAGAACGACGTCGTGCGGTCCCAGCGGGAGCTGCAGGCTCGAGAGTGGTGTCTCGCCGACCTTCCTTCCGTCCACGAAGACCTCGGCCGTCACGTCGGCGTACACGTTCATCATCCCGGTCGGAATCTCGAGCGGCACCGTCAGAACCTGGCCCGGCGCCGCATCGACGGACTGGCGGAGCTTGAGGCCGAGCTCCTTGTTCGCAAACTCGAGATTGTGCCGGCCGGGCCGGACCAGGACCGGGCCGCTGCTCGTGCGGCCGAGGACGCGGGCGTCCTCGAGCACCTCCAGGTCGAACGGTGCGTTCACCTTCACCCACGATGCTGTCGGCACCGCAAGCGCCCGCACTGAGCCCGGCTGAACGAAGACGTCCTGCTCCTGCATGCCGAGCGTCGTCTGGACCGCCAGCGTGTGCATGCCCGGCGCGAGGTCGGTGACCGTCAACGGCGCATCGCCGCGGTACTTCCCATCGATGGTGATCCCCCCGGGCGACGGGTATGTCGTGATGTGGAATCCGCCGCGTTGGCCGGCCTCGGGCAGCACGAACGTCTCCGTCATGTCGGCCTGGGCTCGAACCGTGATCTTCTTCGACTGGGCGGACCCGCCGAGCTGGACCTCCACCTGGTACTCGCCCGGCTTCAGTCTGAGCACCCCCGGTGTGTGACCACGAAGCTCACCGTCAACCATGATGCGCGCGTCCGGCGGATGGCTTTCGACCCTCACCCGGCCATGTGTCCGCAGCCTCTCGTAGGCGAGCACGAACAGCCGGGGCGAGTACACCGCACCGGTTATGGCGAGCACAGCAAGGACGCCGGTCACAACGAGGCGCACCCATTGACTGGAGGCGGGCGGCCTTCGCGGCGTGGGCCTCGCCTCAACGGGGACCCGCGGGGCAGGCTGGGTGTCGATCCGGACGGTGAGAGCCGGCTCGGCGTTCGGCCGGATCACCGGGCTCGCGTCGCCGATAGAGCGCTGGCTGGTGGCGACCGGACTGGCTCTGGTTCGCGAGCGGTCGGTCGAATCCGATTCGAACCTTACCGAGTCCGGATCGATCGGACTCGGCTTCAATGCGATCGTCGGATCTGCCGGCGTGGCGCGCAGGCCAGCCGAGGGCGGCGCCGTCAGGTCGGAGATGGGCTTGTCGTGGAACGCGTCGACCTCGGACGGGCGCCGCGCGAGGAAAGCGTCGAACAGCGTCGCGGCACTGTCGGCAGGCACGGCGACGGGCCACGGACCGAACGGGTCTGCCTCGAGCGCCGGCGATTCCGCGACGCCCCCGGCCGACCCGTTATCGGCGCTTGCTGACACCGTCCGAGCGCTCGACGCCGTTTCGGCCGTCTCGGGAGCCCTGACGACCAGCGGCATTCTCACGGCGGCGGTCTCACAGAGATGGACGAACGCGTTCCACTCCGCGTGTGAGCCGGCGAATTCTGGCTCCTGCGCGAGTTGACCGAGCGCCTTCTGCGAGTCGAGCAGCGTCGGATAGGGAAGATCGTTCTGGACCGACAGGCCGCGCTCGAACCACGCGCGCAACGCGGGCCGGAGGGGGGTCCGCGTCCGACCCGCCTGGCCCTCGGTCGCCCGGGCGAGCAGCCAGCCGATCTGGTTCGGGAAGTCATCATCGTCGAGCGGCCGACCAAGGCAGAGAGAGAGCGCAATGAGGCTGATCTGCAGGACGTCCGTGCGCCGGCCGTCATGCGCCGAGCCCGCGCCCGGCAGCGTGGGCAGCCTGAACTCCCGCCACAGCCGCTCGGAGCCCCAGGCCTCTGCCGCTCCTTCGACGACCGTCCCGAGGACGTGCTCGGCCAGCACGACCCTCCCGTCGCTGGGGAGAATCACGCGCTCGAGACCGAGCGCTCCATGGAACCCGTCCGGGGCGGAATCGTGCAGGAGGGCAGCAGCCGCCATGATCTGCCGCGTCACGGCCAGCACGGCTGCCGTCGTCGGCTTCAGGTCGGCTCGCGCGGCGACGTCAAGCAGCTCGGCCAGGCGGCGACCCGCGACATGGGTCGAAACCAGCGCGATCGAACCGTCGCCCCCGGCAGCGTGTTGAACGCGCCGTACCCGGCAGTAGGAGGCGTGGGTGAACCTCGAGAGCCGCGCCACACGCGACTTGAGAGCCGCGGCAAAGAACGGCTCAGCGGCAAGAGGTCGGCAGAATACGAGGTATTCCAGCTCTCCGCCGGATCGCTGCGCGACCGTGTGGCGTTGCCCAAAGCCGTCGCGGAACCCAGGCACACGCGACCGCGAGTCCGACGACGCGGACGATCCCATACATCTTCTTTTCGGCCGATCCCCTTGCGGAAACCACTCCCGGAGTGATTTCCGCGGTGCCGCGGCAAGATAATCACTCCCGGAGTGATTACAATGGCGTGGGAGGACCGTCTATGGATGGCCTTGGAACCGCCTGTGTCTCGATTGGACTGGTGCTCGTCTCGGTGGTGGCCGGAAAGGCTCAGCTGGCCGTGAGTTTGAAGCCGGGCGATCTCGCGCCCGCATTCACGCTGCCCGGATCGGACGGCAAGACCTACAGCCTGGCCGATTTCAAGGGGAAGCAGGCCGTCGTCCTCGCCTGGTTCCCGAAGGCCTTCACCGGCGGTTGAACGGCGGAATGCACGTCGCTCCGTGAGAGCGGCGACGCCATCCGGGCAACCGGCGTGGCCTATTTCACCGCCAGCGTGGATCCCCCCGACGATCAACAAGAAGTTCGCCGAGTCGCTCGAACTCGACTACCCGATCCTCAGCGATCCCGGCAAGGACGTCGCGCGAGCCTACGGCGTGGTCGCGGGTGAACGGACCACCGCGTCCCGCTGGACGTTCTTCATCGGCAAGGACGGCACGATCCTCTACGTCGACAAGTCGGGTGCCACCGCCACCCAGGGGCAGGAAATCGTCAATCGGCTGAAGGAGCTGGGGATCACCAGGTAGCCCTGCCCGCCGAAGCGCTAGGCGCGAAGGCGGGCGCCTCGCGTACGAGGTCGAGGAACTCGGCGAACACCATCGCGGTGGCGCCCCAGACCTGCGTGCCGTCGACCACGTAGTACGGAACGTCCCGGAACAGGCCGTCCCCCAGCCTGGGGATCCGCCGCACCGCGGCCGGGTCGAGGAGGTCGTCGAGGCTCGGCTCCAGGATCTGGTCGACCTCCGTATCCGCCAGCCGGAACTCGGGCCGCGCATCCGTGACGCCCACGACGGTGTTGAGGACGAAGCCGCTCACGGGGATGTGCAGCGGAGTCAGTCTCCCGAGCACGCGCACCGCGTCCGGATCTACGCCGGTTTCCTCGTTCGCCTCCCTGAGGGCGGCCTGCTCGAGGCTCTCGCCCGCCTCGACCGCGCCGCCGGGCATCGACACCTGGCCGGCATGGCTGGGCAGCTGGCTCGATCGCACGGTGAGCAGGACGTGCGCCGGGGACGCCGCCGGGAACAGGAGCAGCAGCGCCGCAGCCGGTCGCGACTCCTCGGGCGATCGCCAGGGCAGCCATCCCGGCCGAGGGATGGGCGCCATGCGCATCTGCGCATCGACCCCAGGCAGCGGTCCGGCCAGCGCTCGGCGAAGGCGCCGCTCGAGCTCGGAGAGCCTCGTCATCTTCCCTACACCTTGGCGATAGCCTGCTCCAGGTCGGCGATCAGGTCCGCCACGTCCTCGATGCCCACCGAGTAGCGCACGAGCCCGTCGGTAATGCCGCCCTCGAGCCGGTCTGCCTGAGACATGCCGGCGTGCGTCATCGACGCGGGGTGCTCGATCAGTGTCTCCACGCCGCCAAGCGAGACGGCCAGCGTCGCCAGCCGCACGTTGTCCATCAGGTCCCGCCCCGCCTCGTAGCCGCCCCTCAACTGAAAGCTGATCATCGACCCGAAGCCCGACATCTGGCGCTTCACAAGCTCGTGCTGAGGATGGGACGGCAGGCCGACGTACCGCACCCACTCCACCTTCGGGTGCGCGTCGAGCCAGCGCGCGATCGTCATCGCGTTCTCCTGCGCCCGATCGACCCGCAGCGACAGCGTCTTCACGCCCCGGTTGACGAGAAACGCCTGGTGGGGGTCCATGTTCACCCCCAGCGTGACCATCATCGTGCGCAGCAGCGTGCCCACCGCGGGGTCCTTCGCCACGATGATGCCGCCCACGACGTCGGCATGGCCGTTGATGAACTTCGTCACCGAGTGAAGGACGACGTCGGCGCCGAGGTCGAGCGGCTTCTGCAGATAGGGGCTGGCGAAGGTGTTGTCGACGACGACGAGCGCGCCGTGGCGGTGAGCGATGTCGGACGCCGCGCGGATGTCCGTTACCAGCATCGCCGGGTTCGACGGCGACTCGAGGTAGACCATCTTCGTGTTCGGCCGCATCGACACCCGCACGTTCTCGATGTCCGACGTGTCCACGTAGCTGTACTCGACCCCGTAACGGCTGAACTGCTTCTCGATGAGGCCGCGCGACGGTCCGTAGACCGACCCGGTGCTGACCAGGTGGGCGCCCTGCGACAGCAAGGCCATGTAGATGACGCTCACGGCCCCCATCCCGGAGGCTGTCGCGATCCCGTCCGCGCCATTCTCGAGCTCGGCGATGTTCTTCTCGAGCGCCCGAATCGTCGGGTTGCCGATTCGCGTGTAGATGAACCCGTCCGCTCTCCCCGCAAACCGGTCCGCGCCCATCTGCGCGTTGTCGAAGGCGAACGTCGACGTCTGGTAGATCGGCGTGACCGCGCTGCCGTAAGCGTCCTTGGACGCGCCGGCGTGCACCATCTTCGTGTTGAACCCAAGGTCTTTGTCGCATAGGTCCGTTTGCCGATAAGGGCTTCCGAGGCGAGCTCCTCGCCGGGATTGACGAACCGGTCCTGCTCCAGCCGGTATTGCTTGTCGTGGAGCTGGCGGTAGCGGCCGTGGGCGGCCAGCAGCTCCGCGTGCGTCCCGCGCTCCACGATCTGCCCTGCCTCGAGCACGAGGATCTGGTCGGCGCTCCGAATGGTCGACAGCCGATGCGCAATCACGAACGTGGTGCGGCCCTTCCGCAGCGCGCGCAGGCCGTCCTGGATCATCGCCTCGCTCTCGCTGTCGAGGCTCGACGTCGCCTCGTCGAGCACCAGGATGCGCGGGTCCGCCAGGATGGCGCGCGCAATCGCGACGCGCTGCCGCTGACCGCCGGAGAGCTTGACGCCGCGCTCGCCGACGATCGTCTCGTACTTCGTCGGGGAACTCCTGGATGAACTCCTCGCAATGCGCGATGCGGCTGACCGCCTTCGATCTCGGCCCGGCTCGCGCCCGGCCGGCCGAAGGCGATGTTCTCCGCGATGGTGCCGTCGAACAGGAAGTTGTCCTGCAGCACGACGCCCAGGTGTGACCGGTAGTCGTGCAGCCGGACGTCGGACAGCGGCACGCCGTCGACGAACACCTGGCCGGTCTTCGGCCGGTTGAACGCCATCACGAGGCTGATGAGCGTGCTCTTGCCCGAGCCGCTCGACCCGACCAGCGCCGTCGTCGAGCCCGCCGGGCGAGGCGAACGACACGTCGCTTCAGCACGGGCACGCCCGGCGTGTACTCGAACCCGACGTCGCTCGAAGCGGATGTCGCCGCGGAGCGCGTCGAACGGCCTGTTTCGTCTCGTCCTCCTGCCCCTCGGTCGCCATCGACCGGATCTCGCGAATCCGGTCGAGGCCGGCGAACGCCTCGGTGATCTGGGTCCCGATCGACGCGATCTGCACCAGCGGCGCCGCCACCAGCCCGACGAAGAACAGGTACATGATGAAGTCGCCGAGCGTCATCGCGCCCGACAGGATGGACGCGCCCGCCCATCACGATCATCAGCACGCCGATCGCGCCGACGATCACCGTCGAGAACGCGGTGATGGCCGACACGCCCGTGATCGACTGCGCCACGTTCCGGAACAGCCGATGGGCGCCGCTGCGTGAAGACGATCTCCTCGCGCTTCTCGGCGATGTACGACTTGACGATGCGGATGCCGCCGAGGCTCTCGCCGAGGCGTCCGGTCACCTCGGCGTTGATCTTGCCGCGCTCGCGGAAGAGCGGGCGGAGGCGCTTGAACGCGACGGCCATGCCGCCGCCGAACGTCAGCAGGATCACCAGCGTGATCGTCGTCAGGCGCCAGTTCAGGTAGAACAGCAGGCCGAGGGCGATGCCGGCCGTCACGAGGCCGCCAACGAGCTGCACGAGCCCGGTGCCGACGAGGTTCCGGATGCCCTCCGCGTCGGTCATGATCCGCGAGATGAGCACGCCCGACTTCGTGGAGTCGAAGTAGGCGACGGGCAGCCGAGCACGTGCGCCTGCACCTCCCGCCGCAAGTTGGTGATCGCGCGCTGGGCCGCCACGCCGAGCACCTGCGACAGCGCGAACGACGTCGCGGCCTGGATGACGGTGGCGCCGCCGGCGGCCGCCGCCAGCGTGACCAGCAGGTCGCCACGGTGCTTCCCCACCACGTCGTCGATCAGGTATTTCGAGGTGGCCGGGAGCACGAGGCCGGACAGCCGGTTGACGCAGCAGCAGCCCGAGGCCGAGCGAGAGGCGCCTCCGATGCGCCCAGACGAGGTCGCGCGCCTCGCGCCACACGACCGGCAGGGACAACGGTTTCTTGGGGGGCTCGGAGGGCATCCTCCAACTGTACCACGACAGTCGGAGCTGACGCAGTCAGTCGGCGATCGTCAGTCGATGCTCGCGTCGGCTCCGACTGACGAGTCCCGACTGGCAGCCATCATCAGCGCCGACTACACGTCCAGTTCTTCGGCTTCCTCCGCCCGGTCCATGATGAAGCGGAACCTCGCCGACGCGTCGCGCCCCATCAGCTCGTTGATGACGCGGTCCGTCACGATCTGGTCCGCGATCTCGACCCGCAGCAGCCGGCGCGTCTTCGGATTCAGCGTCGTCTCCCACAGGACCTTCGGCATCATCTCGCCCAGGCCCTTGAACCGCGTGATCTCCGGCGCGGCCCTGCCCTTCCCGTGCTGCGCCAGGATCCGGTCTCGATGCGCGTCGTCGAGCGCCCAGTGCGTGTCGCGGCCGATGTCGATCCGGTAGAGCGGCGGCTGCGCGAGGTAGACGTGGCCTCGCTCGATCAACTGCGGCATGTGCCGGTAGATGAAGGTGAGCAGGAGCGTCGCGATGTGGTTCCCGTCGGAATCGGCGTCGGCCAGAATGATGACGCGGCCATAGCGCAGCCGGGAGAGGTCGAAGTTCTTTCCGAGCCCGCAGCCGAGCGCCGTCACCAGGTCCGACAGCTCCTTGTTCTCGAGCACCTTGGCTGAGCGACGCGCTCTCGGTGTTGAGCACCTTGCCGCGCAGCGGCAGAATCGCCTGCCGCGTGCGGTCGCGCCCCTGCTTGGCCGATCCGCCGGCCGAGTCGCCCTCGACGACGAAGATCTCGCTGTCGGCGCGCGACGGACGCGGTGCAGTCGCTCAGCTTGCCCGGAAGGGTCAGCCGGTGCGACGTCGCGCTCTTGCGGGTGACCTCCTGCTGCGCGGCGCGGCTCGCCTCGCGCGCGCGGGCGGCGAGGATGATCCGGCCGACGATCGCCTCGGCGACGCTGCGGTTCTCGTTCAGCCACAGCTCGAGCGCCGGGCGGACCATCGAGTCGATCGCCGACAGCACCTCGGGGTTGTTCAACCGGTCCTTGGTCTGCCCCTGGAACTGCGGCTCTTCCATGAACACGCTCAGGATACCGACCAGCCCTTCGCGGATGTCCTCGGCGGTGATCGTGACGCCCTTCGGCGAGAGCGTGTGCGTCTCGATGTAGTTGCGGACCGCCTTGCCGAGGCCGGCCCGCAGGCCGTTCTCGTGCGTGCCGCCCGAACCCGTGGGGATGCCGTTCACGTAACTCTTCACCAGCTCGTCGGTCCCCTCCGTCCACTGCAGCACCAGCTCGGCACGGAGGCCGTTCGCCTTGGCCAGCGTGAACGGCACGTCGTGCACCGGCTTGGAGCTGCCATCGGCGACGACCTTCCGGAGGAACTCGACGATCCCTTCGGCGTGCTCGAACGTCTCCTTCCGTCCGTTTGACGGATCGTCGAAGACGACCTTCAGCCCCTTGTGCAGGTAGCTGGCCACTTCGAGCCGCTCGCGGATCACCGACGGCTCGAACTCGATTCGCGGGAAGATCGTCGGGTCCGGGTGGAAGTAGACCGTCGTGCCGGTGCCGCGGGCGGACCCGAGCCGCTTGAGCGGGCCGACCGGCTTCCCCTGCTTGAACCGCTGCTCCCACTGGGCGCCGTCACGCTTCACGGTGGCGACGAGCTCCTTCGAGAGCGCGTTGACCACGCTGGCGCCGACGCCGTGAAGGCCTCCCGCCGTCTTGTAGCTGCCTCCGCCGAACTTCCCGCCGGCGTGCAGCATCGTGAAGATCACTTCGAGCGCGCTCTTCTTCGTCTGCGCGTGCTTGTCCACCGGGATACCACGCCCATCGTCGGTGACCGAGACCGACGCCCCGTCGGCGTGCAGCGTGACCGCCAGCGACGAGGCGTACCCGTTCATCGCCTCGTCGATCGCGTTGTCGATGATTTCCCAGGCGAGGTGGTGAAGGCCGGCCGAGCCGACACCCCCGATGTACATGCCCGGCCGCTTGCGGACCGGCTCCAGCCCCTCGAGAACGGTGATGTCTTTCGCGGTATAGGAAGTGGTCATCGTGATCGTCGCGGCCCGCTAGAGGATACCATCAGCGAGCAGCCGCAAGCGTCCCTCGCCCGACGAGCTGCCCCGCCTCGGTCCACGCTTCGACGGTCAGGCGCGTGTCCGGCCGGACGTCGGTGGCCGCGGCGCTGGTCCACAGCCTGAAACCCTCCGGCCGGCCGCCCTCGAGACGATAGAACGGCGAGGCGTAGATCAGGCGCCCGTCCTGGTACCACCGGTGGCCAACCCGATCGCGAAGGCCCAGGGGGGCGTAGATGGACGTGACGCCGTAGACGCGGCCCGCCCAGCCGACCGGCAGCGACACAACGGGACCGGTCACGTGGAAGACCGCCCGGTTGATCCCGGTGCCGAACTCCGTCTGCAGCACGCGCAAGGGCGCCGGCGGAATCAGAGGTCGGCCCAGGGCCACGAGCAGGACCAGCGCGATCGCCGAGACCCCGATCTGGATCCGGTTCTGCGGGCGCGCCAGCTCGCCGAAGCCGTAGCGAATCGTCGCGAACGCCGCGAGGGCCAGCAGCGCACTGACGCGGAGCGCAGCGCTGTTGCTGACACTCCAGACGACAGGCAGCATCACGTTGATGCAGGCGAACAGGTTGAAGGCGAAGAAGACCGCCAGCAACCCGCGGCGCACCGAGAGGTGCTGGTCGAAGAACACATCGAACGTCGAGATGAGCGCCGACGCCGCAAGGAACACGACGAACAGCAGGTTCGCCGACCACGCCGAGGCCGAGCCGTAGTAGATCGGAAGCAGGAAGAACAGCAGTTGCTGGTAGAAGTTCTTCGTGAAGTAGTTGATGACGAGCCGGAGCCGGCCCCGCCACCTCGTCCTGGCGCCCGGGCGATCGACGAGCGCCGGCACGAACAGGCTCGTCACCCAGAGGAACGCGATGTACAGGATGGTGACGCGCAGCCAGGCGTAGTTGTGCGCGCCCGCCCACATCACGACGATGCCGAGCGCGAGCGCCCAGAGGCTGTGCAGGCCCCATAACAGGCGCTCGTGGCGATTCAGGAACTCAACTGCGGACGACAGCGAACGCGGCAGTCGCGGCACGGGTGTCGTGGACCTACTCGCCGCCAACCTGCATCTCCCGAATCCTGAACATCGGCGCTGCCAGAGCACTGCTCAGGTCCAGCTCCGACCCCACCAGGTCGATCCCGTTCAGAATCTCCGCCGCGGTTCCGGCAATCGTTAGGCCCTTCACCGGGAACGCCACCTGGCCGTTCTCTATCCAGAGCCCCGACGCACCGCCGCTGAAGTTCCCGTTCACCGCGTTGATGCCGTAGCCCGTCACGCCCTTCAGCCACAGCCCGGTCTTCGTCGCCTTGACGATCTCGGCGGGCGGCGTCGTGCCGGCCGCCATCACCACGTTGTGCGGGCCGATGCCCGGAAGCGATGTGAACCCGCCGCGCGACGCGTTGCCGGTGCTCGCGACGCCGGCCCGCTTCGCCACGGCCGTGTTATAGAGGAAGCCCTTCAGGACCCCCTTGTCCACGAGCACCCGCTTCATCGTCGCCACGCCCTCACCGTCGAACGGCGCGCTGGCCGGTCCCTTCGGCCGGAGGCCGTCGTCGGTCAGCGTGAGGAGGGCCGACGCGATCGGCTGGCCCAGCTTCGCCGCCAGGAAGCTGGCCCCCTGCAGGACGCTTTCGCCGTTGATCGCCGCGAGGATGCCGCCGAGGAAGGACCGGGCGACGTCGGCGTCGAAGATGACCGCCGCGCGCTGTGTCTTGACCATGCTCGGGTCGAGCAACTCGATGGCCCGCGCGGAGGCCTTGCCGGCAATCACCTCGGGCGCCTCGAGGTCGGCGAAGAACCGCCGCGCGCAAGACTTCCCGCCCGACGACTTCTGCTCGCCCTTCTCGGCGACCACCGAAACGCTGAACGAGCACGACGACTCCCGGTGGCTCTTCGACAGGCCGTGGAATTGGCCATGAAGATCTCGCCTCTCCTTCTCCGTAGCCGGCGCCGCCGCTCTTGGTGATGCGCGGGTCCTTCATCGCCAGCGTTTCGAGGCGGTCGCCATCTCGATCTTCCGCTCCGTCGGGACCTTGGCGATTCCCGGGTCGTAGAGCCCCTCGACCGCCGTGCATGGCCGCGTCGCCCGGCAGCACATTGTTGGGATCGGCCGTCGTCGAGCGCGCGAACTCGATGGCCCGCCCCACGGCGTTGTCGATGGCTGCCTGCGCGAAGTCGTTGCAGCTGGCGAATGCCATCCGCCCTCCGACGAAGACACGCACACCGAGCCCTGCGACGCCGCCTCCTCCACCGTCTCGACCTCGCCGTTGCGAACGTCGATCGAGAGCGTGCGCCCGGCCTGGAGGTAGACTTCGGCGGCGTCCGCGCCGCTCTTCCGCGCCGATTTCACGATCTGTTCTGCGAGTGCCTTGTAGTCCATGTTGTCCTCCCCTTCACCCTCGCGCCCGCGTGCCGCCGACGTTGATACCGCGCAGCCGCAGGTCGGCTGCCCGCAGTCGACCTCGCGCTCTGCCCCTTGCCGCACACGCCCGGGCCGTGGTCCAGGTCGTTGCCCAGGGCGTCGATGTTCTGGATGATCTCCAGGCAGCTGCCGATGAGCGTCGCGCCCTTGACTGGCGTGGTCTTCTTCCCGTTCTCGATCAGGTAGGCCTCGCGGCAGGTGAAGTTGAAGACGCCGGACGTCGGATCCACGCTGCCGCCGCTCAGGCTCTGGACGTAGATGCCGCTCTTCGTCGAGGCCGAGGACGTCTTCCGGCCTGTCCTTCCCGTTCTCGATGAACGTGTTGGTCATCCTCGGGATCGGCAGGTAGCGGAAGCTCTCGCGGCGCCCATTCCCGGTGCGCGGCAGCTTGAGCTGGCCGGCCGAAAGGACGTCGGTCATGTACATCTGCAGCACGCCCTCCTTGATCAGGACGTTCTTCTGCGCGGGCGTCCCTTCGTCGTCGACGTTGGTCGTGCCCCGGTGGTTCGGCATCGTCCCGTCGTCCACCATTGTGAACAGCGGGCTGGCCACCTTCTGCCCCAGCTTGCCGGTGAAGGCGCCGATCTTCCGGGCGATATTGTCGGCCTCGAGCGGATGGCCGACGGCCTCGTGCACGAGGACCCCGCCCCATCCGTTCTGCATCACCACGTCCATCCGGCCGGCGGGCGCGTCCTTGGCATCCAGCATCGCGATCGATTCGCGGGCGCACGCCCGGGCCACGTCCTCGGGCTTCACCTCGTCGAACATTTCGAAGCCGGAATGGCGGCTCAGGCGCTCGCGCCCCATGTGCCGGGTGCCGTTGCCCTCGCTCAGCGTCTGGACGATGAAGAACAGCAGGGGAAGCTCGTCGGTGATGTACGCCCCCTCGCTCGTGGCGATGACCCGGCCGCGGACCTCGTCGTAGTAGCTGATCGAGGCCATCTTGATGCGGGGGTCGTAGGCGAGCGCTGCGTCGTTGGCGCGACGCATGACGTCCAGCCGCTTCGCGTCGGCGACGTCATTCAGCGGCAGCTTCACCGTCACGAACGACGGCCGCCGGGTGTCCTTGACGTCGACCGGCTTCACCGGCTTGCTGCCCTTCGCAATGTACGAGGCCACCTCGGCGGCCCGGAGCAGCTTCGCCTCGGACATCTCGTCCGTATAGGCGTAGCCGGTCTTGTCGCCGACGATGACGCGGACGCCGGCGCCCTGGCTGATGCCGACCTGAGCGCTCTTGAAGCGCCCCTCTTCCATCACGATATCGCGGGAGAGCCGGTTCTCGATGTAGACGTCGGCAAACGTGCCGCCCTTGGCGAGGGCCCGGGCGAGCACCCGGTTCAGCATCGCCTTGTCAGCCGCCAGTGGCGCCGCGTGGAGCGTGCCCGGGGCAAGGGTTGACAGCAGGGAGTCCATCAGCAGCGGCGTCGCGGCCAGCGCCAGGCCACCCTTCAGGCCCAGCTCGAGGAAGACCCGACGCGGAACGTCACGAACCGAATCGAAGGGAAGATGCATAGAAGTCCTCTCAATGACAGGCTCAGGGCTCAAGGCTCAGGGCTCAGGCATGGCGGCCAGCGCCAGCACCTCGTCGAGCGCCGGGATGCTGGCCATCGCGCCGACGCGCGTGCAAGCGACGGCGGCCGCCGCGTTCGCCATGCGCAGCTGACGGTCGATCGACCACCCGTGCAGCAGGCCGTAGATGAGTCCGGCGCGGAAGACGTCACCCGACGCCGTGGTGTCCACCGCGTCCACCGCGAACCCGGACGATACCAGGAAGCGGTCGCCGTCGAGCGCGACGGCGCCCTCTCGCCCCACCGTGACCACCAGCACACCGTCGTGGCGAGCCCTCAGCTTCCGCAGCGCCCGCTCGTGGTCCCGCTCGCCGGTCAGTTGCTCCGGCAGTCCGTCGGCGAAGATCGCGCACGACACCGCCATCACGAGTTCCTCGGTTCGGTCGGTCATCCGGTCGAGGTCGCTCGTGACCGGGATGCCGAGGCCGCGCGCGTGCCGGGCTGCGCGGATCGCCGCCTCCTGATCCACGTCGTCCACATGGAGGAGTCGGGCCGAACCGATCACGTCGAGCGGCACGTCTTCCGGCTGCAGTCGCAGCGCCTCGTCGCGGTCCCAGAGGACCGCGCGCTCTCCCGTCTGCTCGTCGATCACGATGACGGCGTACTGGTTCCGCGCGTCCTGCTGCACGAGGCCAGAGCCGTCGAGGCCGAGCCGATCGAACGCCTCCCTCACCCGCGCCCCGTTCTCGTCCCCGCCGATCGCGCCGAGGTACTTCGTTCGGAGGCCGAACTTCGCGCACGCCGCGGTGGTCGTGGCCGCCTGGCCGCCCGGCGACACCAGGTGCCGTCGGATCCGCATCTTCGAATGCCAGCCTTCGGGCCGCGGAAACGCAGGGACGACGGTGACGAAGTCGATCGAATTCGCCCCGATACCGACGACGTCCCAGCGGGCGGGATGCTCCATAACCGGCCGAGTATAGCAGGCCGCTACTGGAGCGGTGGCGGGAACTGAGCCCGTGGAACCGAGCCCGCCGCGGATCACTGCGGGAGACCGACGCGACGAAGCAAGGCCTGGAAGCGCAGGTCGGTGCGCAAGGGGTCCCAGTTGGGCATGCCGAGGTACGGCAGGTTCTAATCGTGATCGTCGTAGGCCTTCTGGAGCCAGCCGATGGCCCCCTCCTTGTCGCCGCCGTCGAGATACCGCATGGCGATGGCTGTGGCGGTGCCCGCGCCGTTGGGAGTCTTGGACTTCCCGTACCGTGCCGCCAGGACGTCGGCGACAGCCCGCTGCGCACCTTCGTATCCGCCTTCCGCGAGGCCCCTGTCGAATGCGGCGACACGTTCGGGATCCTGCGCGATCCTCAGCCGCTGCTCAGCCAGCTGCTCCTTGCGCATCCCCTTGGCCAGATACACCCGCTGCATGAGACTGAACGCGATCGACGTATCGGCACGAATGGCGATGGCCGTGTTCGCGGCAGCGAGGGCATCATCGTAGCGCCGAAGGTACATCAGGACGATTCCATGCATGCTGTGGTAGAGCGGGTTGAACGGGTCGAGCTTGGTCGCCCGCTCGCTGTGGGAGACGGCCTCCCTCGCGCGCCGCATGATCGCCAGGTAGTGGCCGTAGTACGCGTGCGCGTTGGCCGCGTTGGGGTTGAGCTCGAGCGTGCGCGTGAACTCCCGGTCTGCACCGCGCCAGTCCCATTCGCTCCATGCCAGAACCTGCGCCAGTGCCTCGTGCGCGTCCGCGGAATTGTCGTCGAGGCCAAGGGCCTGGAGCGCCAGTGCCTTGGCCTTCGGTCCCGCCTCCGTGGGCCACACGAGTCCCACCTGTCCGCGGACCAGCCAGACGCCCGCCAAGCCCGAAACGGCCGGGACGTAGGAGGGGTCCTTCTCCAGCGCCTGCTCGAAGTGGCGCTGAGCCGCCTCGATATCGGCGGCCTTCAGCGACTGCCAGAGCGCAGACCCCTTGAGATAGGCGTCGTAGGCCTCTGGGTTGACGGTCCGGACGATGGCCAGGCGGGCCTCCTCGGCCGGGAGCAGCTTGACCGCCAGCGCTTTGGCCACGTTCTGCGCCACGCGGCCCTGCACTGTCAGGATGGCTGAGACATCAGGCTCGTAGGTATCGGTCCAGATCTGCGTCTCGTCCGCTACCTTGATCAGTTCCGCCGTGATGCGGAGGCGGTTCGCGTCACGCTGCGCGTTGCCCGCGAGGATGTAGTCCACGCCCAGTTCGCGACCGATCCGGCCGGGCGGCGTGTCCCCCTTCTTGTAGCGCATCACCGACGTGCGGGCGATCACGCTCAACGTCGCCGGATGCAGCCGCCCCAGCAGGGTGATCATCTCCTGGGTCAACCCGTCACTCAGGTACTCCTGCCCGGCGTCGCCAGAGAGGTTCGCAAACGGCAGCACGGCCAGCCTGATCGGATCCGCTCTTCCCATCACGCGCGACCGCACGCCTCCCACATCAAATGCGACCAGCGTCGCGGCGACGAGCAGAAGCGCGACCACGGCAGCCGCGCGACCCAGCAGACGGCGGCGGCGCCACGCGGCCGTACGCCACGTGGGCCAGCGGGCAACGTCGCGCCCCGAGGCCACCGCCTCGAGCGCCGCCTTGACTTCACCGGCGCGCTGATACCGTTCACCGGGCTCCTTGGCCAGACAACGCTCCACGACGCCAGCCACCGGTTCCGGCACCGGCCCTGGCATCGGCGGCACCGGCTGGTTGAAGATGGCCGCCGTCAACTCGAATCCCGTCTGCCCCTGGAACGGCCGCCGCCCCGCCGCCATCTCGTAGAGCACGACCCCCAGCGCCCAGATGTCGCTCCGCGCGTCCGCCGGGCGCCCCCGCAACTGCTCCGGCGCCATGTACGCCAGCGTCCCGGCCACCATCCCCGGCGCCGTCAGCGAGTGCGGCGCCACCGTCGTCACGTCCGCCAGCGCCTCCTCGGTCAGCCGCTTCGCCAGCCCGAAGTCCAGCACCTTGACCTGCCCCTCGGCCGTCACCACGACGTTCCCGCTCTTGAAGTCCCGATGCACCACCCCGCGGGCGTGGGCGTGCGCGAGCGCATCGGCCAGCTGCTGGCCGTACCGGACGACCTGGTCGGTCGGCAGCGGCCCCTCGGCCACCCGCGCGCTGAGCGGCTGCCCCTCGACCAGTTCCATCGCGATGTAGGCCGACCGCGGTCCCGAGCCTGCCTCGGGCGACCCGGCCGCGTCCACAGAGACGTCCGTCTCGCCGACGTCGTAGATCGTGCAGATGTGAGGGTGATTGAGTCGGGAGGCCAGCCGCGCTTCACGCACCAGCCGCGCTCGCGCGGTCTCGTCGCCCAGCGTCGCGGCCGGCAGGACCTTCAGCGCGACGTCTCGCTCGAGCCGGCTGTCCCGCGCCCGGTAGACCTCGCCCATCCCGCCGGCCCCGATGGCCGACTGAATCTCGTACGGTCCGAGGCGCATTCCCGCGGAGAGGGTCACAGGAACCTCCCAGTGAGCGTGGATGGCGCGCCGACGGGGGGCATTGTAGCACCGGGGCAGCGCCGCCACCCGCGGACCTGCCCGATGATGTACCGGGCACCCGGCCGGAACACCGTCGGTCGGCCAGAGGGGGCGACAGCGCTACTGCAGCGGCGGCGGGAACTGGGCCGGCCGCAAATCATTGCGGGAGACCCATGCGACGCACGAGCGCTTGGAAGCGTGGGTCGGCGCGCAAGGGGTCCCAGACCGACGTGCCGACATAGGTTAGCGAGGGATCGCGAGTCTCATACGCCTTGTTGAGCCAGTCCATGGCTCGGTCCTTGTCACCTGCCCCGAGATACCGCCGGGCTACGCCCGTGGCATCGCGGTACTGGCCCTTCTTGTACCGCGCTGCCTGCAGGTCGGCGATGGCCCGCTGCGCGCCTTCGTATCCGCCTTCCGCGAGGCCCCGGTCGAACGCCGCGAGTCGTTCCGGGTCGCGGGCGATCCTCAGTCTCTGGTCCGCCAGAGCCTCGTCGCGCATCCCCTTGTTGATATAGACACGCTGAATCCCATCGAGGGCGATATCCAGGTCAGGCTGAAGGGAGAGCGCCTTGCGGGCCGCGGCGAGTTCGTCGTCGTAGCGCCGTGCATATTGTAGAACCACCGCGTACATGCCATGGTACAGCGCATTGAACGGGTCCAGGTCGAGCGCGCGCTCACTGTGCGGGATCGCTTCGTTTATGCGCCCTTGTTGCGCGAGAAAGTGGGCATAGTAAGCCTGCGCGTTGGCTGAATTCGGGTTGAGTTCGAGCGCCCGCTTCCACTCCGGCTCGGCGCCGGCCCAGTTCCAGTCGCACCACGACCTGACCGCCGCCAGCGCCTCGTGCGCCTCCCCTGAATTACCGTCCAGCGTAAGGGCCTGAAGCGCCGCCTCCGTGGCCTTGGGCCCGGCTTCACTTGACGGGACAAACTTGCGCTGCTGGCGGGCCAGCCAGACCCACGTCAGCCCCTGGTATGCCTCAGCGTAGGATGGGTCCTTGAGGAGAGCCTGCTCGAAGTGGCGTTGGGCGGCGTCGAGATTGGCCGGCTTCAGCGTCTTCCACAGGGAGGATCCCTTGACATACGCCTCGTAGGCCTCGGGGTTGACGGTGCGAGCCGAGCCCAGACGGTCTCGCTCCGCGGGCAGCAGCGTCAGCTCGAGCGCCTCGGCTACGCCCTTCGCCAGTTCGCTCTGAACGGCCATGATGCCAGAGAGGTCGTGCTCGTAGGGGCGGGCCCAGACTTGTGTCTGGTCGCTCACGCGGATCACCTTGGCGGTGATGCGGACGCGGTTTGCCTCACGCGTCGCGCTGCCCTCGAGGACGTAGTCCACGCCCAGATCGCGGCCGATCTGATCGATGGGGGTGTCCCCCTTCTTGTAGCGCATCACCGAGGTGCGCCCGATCACGCTCAGCGCCCCCGGATGCAGGCTTCCAAGCCGCACGATCATTCCGTCGGTGAGACCGTCGCCGAGGTAGTCCTGCGCCGCGTCGCCGCTCAGATTCGCGAATGGCAGAACCGCCAGCCGGACGGACCGCGTCGGCACGACCGCGCCCCCTGCGAGCCGGCTGCGCACGCCCCCCACGTCGAGCGCGACCATCGTCACGGCGACGATCAGGAGCGCGACCACGGCGGCCGCGCGACCCAGCAGCCGGCGGCGGCGCCACGCGGCCGTACGCCACGTGGGCCAGCGGGCAACGTCGCGCCCCGAGGCCACCGCCTCGAGCGCCGCCTTGACTTCACCGGCGCGCTGATACCGTTCACCGGGCTCCTTGGCCAGGCAACGCTCCACGACGCCAGCCACCGGTTCCGGCACTGGCCCTGGCATCGGCGGCACCGGCTGGTTGAAGATGGCCGCCGTCAACTCGAAGCCCGTCTGCCCCTGGAACGGCCGCCGCCCCGCCGCCATCTCGTAGAGCACGACCCCCAGCGCCCAGATGTCGCTCCGCGCGTCCGCCGGGCGCCCCCGCAACTGCTCCGGCGCCATGTACGCCAGCGTCCCCGCCACCATCCCCGGCGCCGTCAGCGAGTGCGGCGCCACCGTCGTCACGTCCGCCAGCGCCTCCTCGGTCAGCCGCTTCGCCAGCCCGAAGTCCAGCACCTTGACCTGCCCCTCGGCCGTCACCACGACGTTCCCGCTCTTGAAGTCCCGATGCACCACCCCGCGGGCGTGGGCGTGCGCGAGCGCATCGGCCAGCTGCTGGCCGTACCGGACGACCTGGTCGGTCGGCAGCGGCCCCTCGGCGACCCGCGCGCTGAGCGGCTGCCCCTCGACCAGTTCCATCGCGATGTAGGCCGACCGCGGTCCCGAGCCTGCCTCGGGCGAACCGGCCGCGTCCACAGAGACGTCCGTCTCGCCGACGTCGTAGATCGTGCAGATGTGAGGGTGATTGAGTCGGGAGGCCAGCCGCGCTTCACGCACCAGCCGCGCCCGCGCGGTCTCGTCGCCCAGCGTCGCGGCCGGCAGGACCTTCAGCGCGACGTCTCGCTCCAGGCGGCTGTCCCGCGCCCGGTAGACCTCGCCCATCCCGCCGGCCCCAATCGCCGACTGGATTTCGTACGGCCCGAGGCGCATTCCCGCGGAGAGCGTCATCGAGACCTCCCGGTGAGCGTGGATGGCGCGCGGTGACAGGCGGGATTGTAGCACTGCGGGGGACGGCAAGGGTCGAACCGGTCGCTCTTACTGAGGGAGACCGATGCGGCGGAGGAGGGCCTGGAAGCGCGGGTCGCCGCGCAGGCGGTCCCAATGAGGCCTGCCGACGTAGACTAGCGAGGGATCGTGGGCTTCATAGGCCTTGTAGAGCCAGTCCATGGCACGGTCCTTGTCACCGCCGTCGAGATACCGAAAGGCGACGCCCATGGCATCGCGATATTTGCCCTTCGCGTACCGCGCCGCATAGACGTCGGCGATGGCCCGCTGCGCGCCTTCGTATCCGCCTTCCGCGAGGCCCCGTTCGAACGCCGCTAGCCGTTCTGGGTCGCGGGCGACCCTCAGTCTCTGCTCGGCCAGCTGCTCCTTGCGCATCCCCTTGTTGACGTAGACGCGCTGAAACATGTCGATCGCGATCCCCAAGTCAGGCTGAAGGGAGAGCGCCTTGCGAGCCGCAACGAGCGCGTCATCCCAGCGCCGGAGGTAATCCAGGACCATGGCGTACATGCCGTAGTAGAACGCATTGAACGGGTCCAGCTTGACGGCCAGTTCGCTGTGCGGAAGCGCCTCGGTTGCGCGCCCTTGCTGCGCCAGGAAATGGGCATAGTACGCGTGCGCGTTCGCGGCGTTGGGGTTCAGCTCGAGGGCGCGCTTCCACTCCGGTTCGGCGCCGGCCCAGTCCCAATCACACACCCCCCTGACCGCGGCCAGCGCCTCGTGTGCGCCGGCGGAATTGCCGTCCAGTTCAAGGGCCTTGAGCGCTGCCGCTTTGGCCTTGGGCCCCGCTTCACCGGGCGTTGCGAGATCGGTCTGCTGGCGGACCAGCCAGATCCACGTCAGGCCCTCGTAGGCCGGGGCGTAGGAAGGGTCTTTGAGGAGCGCCTGCTCGAAATGCCGCTGGGCCGCGTCGATATCGGCCGGCTTCATCGTCTTCCAGAGGGAGGACCCCTTGACATACGCCTCGTAGGCCTCGGGGTTGACGGTCCGGGCCGACGCCAAGCGGTCTTTCTCGGCGGCCGGCAGCTTCAGCGCGAGCGCCTCGGCCACGCCCTTCGCTAGCTCGCTCTGGACGACCATGATGCCCGAGAGGTCGTGCTCGTAGGGGCGGGCCCAGACCTGCGTCTGGTCGCTCACGCGAATCAACTTGGCGGTGATGCGTACGCGGTCTGCCTCACGCTGCGCGCTGCCCTCGAGCACGTAGTCGACCCCCAGGTCGCGGCCGATCTGATCGATGGGCGTATCCCCCTTCTTGTAGCGCATCACCGAGGTTCGCCCGACCACGCTCAGCACCTCCGGATGCAGGCTACCAAGCTGCACAATCATCCCGTCGGTGAGACCGTCGCCGAGGTAGTCCTGCGCCGCGTCGCCGCTGAGATTGGCGAATGGCAGAACCGCGAGCCGGATGGCTCGCACCGGCACCGCCGCGCCTCCCGCGATCCGGCTGCGGAGGCCACCGACGTCGACTGCGATCAGCGTCGCGGCGGCGAGCAAAAGCGCCAGCGCGCCTGCCGGCCAGGCCAGCAGCCGCCGTCGGCGCCACGCCGCCATGCGCCACGTCGGCCAGCGGGCAACGTCACGCCCCGAGGCCACCGCCTCCAGCGCCGCCTTACTTCACCGGCGCGCTGATACCGTTCACCGGGCTCCTTGGCCAGGCAACGCTCCACGACGCCAGCCACCGGTTCCGGCACCGGCCCTGGCATCGGCGGCACCGGCTGGTTGAAGATGGCCGCCGTCAACTCGAAACCCGTCTGCCCCTGGAACGGCCGCCGCCCCGCCGCCATCTCGTAGAGCACAACCCCCAGCGCCCAGATGTCGCTCCGCGCGTCTGCCGGGCGCCCCCGCAACTGCTCCGGCGCCATGTACGCCAGCGTCCCGGCCACCATCCCCGGCGCCGTCAGCGAGTGCGGCGCCACCGTCGTCACGTCCGCCAGCGCCTCCTCGGTCAGCCGCTTCGCCAGCCCGAAGTCCAGCACCTTGACCTGCCCCTCGGCCGTCACCACGACGTTCCCGCTCTTGAAGTCCCGATGCACCACCCCGCGGGCGTGGGCGTGCGCGAGCGCATCGGCCAGCTGCTGGCCGTACCGGACGACCTGGTCGGTCGGCAGCGGCCCCTCGGCGACCCGCGCGCTGAGCGGCTGCCCCTCGACCAGTTCCATCGCGATGTAGGCCGACCGCGGTCCCGAGCCTGCCTCGGGCGACCCGGCCGCGTCCACAGAGACGTCCGTCTCGCCGACGTCGTAGATCGTGCAGATGTGAGGGTGATTGAGTCGGGAGGCCAGCCGCGCTTCACGCACCAGCCGCGCCCGCGCCGTCTCGTCGCCCAGCGTCGCGGCCGGCAGGACCTTCAGCGCGACGTCTCGCTCGAGCCGGCTGTCCCGCGCCCGGTAGACCTCGCCCATCCCGCCGGCCCCGATGGCCGACTGGATTTCGTACGGTCCGAGGCGCATTCCCGCGGAGAGGGTCATGGAGAACTCCCGGTGACCGTGGGCGCCACGCGACGACTGCGCGTATGGTAGCACCGGAGGTGGCGGGCGCGGTGCAACTCCCCCTGCACGACGTGGAGTCGAGCGCCGACCAGCCTCTGAAGGAGTTGAAAGGGTTCCGGCGGGGCCCGCAGCTTCGGTGACTCGGAGAGGTGGGCGCTGTGAACAGCGCTCACCTCTCGTTGGATACGGGCAGCTTCGGCTCGAACGGGCCGCTACTTGCGCGGCTCGCTGGACGGCGGCACCAGGCCCTTCATCCGGAGATAAGTGACGATGTTGCCGTAGTGCTCGTTGTCGTGCGCGGTGTTGAAGGCGAGCACGGTCACCTTGGCCTGGTCGCCGCCGAAAAACTTGACCAGGGCACCGCCCTGGGCGTCGGTCATCCCGTCATACGCCGGGTCGCAATAGGCGAACGCGTCCTTCACCGCCTGCACCAGGTCCGCTTTCGTCGTCTTGGACTTCTCGACGGCGGGCGCCGGGCTGGCCTTGCCGAGCACCGCCGAGCAGAACATGTACTGGGAGTCCGCGACGTGCCCGATCAACTGGCCAAAACTGCGGACCTCGGGCGTGGGCTTGAACGCGTAGTTCTCCTCCGGCATCTTCTCCGCCGAGCGGATGACGTTGTTCTTGACCATCGAGTAGAGCATCTTCTGGCCGGCCGCGATCGGGTTCTGGCCCGCCGCAGGCCCCTGGGCGCTGATTGCGCAGACGCCCAGCGCGAGTACCGCCATCGTCGATACTGTCCGTCTCATCCTGGCCTTCTCCTTGTGTGCGTATGCCCGTGGCGTCGCCGCATTCCTTTACTGCTTGTCGTAGACCATCTTCGCGTCGCCCTCGCCCATGGGGGTGGAAAAGTGCATGTTCACCGTCAGGGTCTTGCCATCGTCGGACAGGGTCCACCTGTTCGTGATGGTGACCTCAGTCCCCTGAAAATCCATCTTCGTTTCAGTGACCAGCGCGTTGCCATCCCACTTGAGCGTGCTCTTGGTGTCACCCATGCGCCCTTGGTTGACGCACACCTTGCCGTCGGTCGTGTAGCTGCTGTCGGTGGTGTTCGTGCCCTGGTCGCTCGTCTGCGTGCTGACGACCTTGAGCTGGGGTTCGTTGTGGGTGATCTTCTGCACGCCGCTCGAGGGGGCTGGCATCATTCCGAAGTCGCTCTTGGCGGGGGCCAGCTTCCATTCGCCGCTGAAATTGGGTTTGGACTGCGCCGAGAGCGTGCCGACCACCAGTACCGCGAGTGCGATCGCCAACCGTCGTGACAGCTTCATCTTGTCCTCCTCCGCAATTGGGGTCCCATTGTAATCCGGGTGGGCCTCTTCCGCTTGTCCTCGCGACGCACCATGACAGATCAAGTCCTGCGGGGCCGCTACTGGAGCGGCGGGGGGATTTCGGGCGCGGGAACGACCACGCGGATGAACTGGCCGCGCTGCAGCAGCTCGCGGCCGCGCCCGCCGCGGCTCGTCACCTCGTACTTCGTCGTGCTCACGGTCTGCTCGGCGCCCCGGCTGGTCTCGACCGTGAGCAGGTCCCGGTCGCCCTTCGACGCGATGAACCCGAGCACTCGGTCCTCGCCCGGCTTGAGCTTGATGAGGATGACACCCTTGCCTGGCCCCGAGAGGTAGTTGACCTCGGTAGCCGCGCACAGCATGGCCCTCGCCTGCTCGGTCACTGCGATCACGGTCTCGTCGCCGTGGACGATCGCCACTCCCGTCACTTCGGCGCCCGCGATCGGCCTGGCGTACCGGCGCCCCGCCCTGTCCTCGCCTCGACAAACCCGTCGAGGCCGAAGCGCAGGCTGAACCCGTCGCTCGTGACCGCCAGCGCATGCGTCGGCGGCACGTCCCCTTCCTTGTCCGCCGCAATCCCGATCGTCGCCCTCGGATCGAGGCTGACGGCGCTCACCACCTTCTCGCCGTCACGGAACTTGAACAGCCGCTGGATGGGCTCTCCGTAGCCGGTCGAAGCCGGCACGTCGATGATGCGGGCCGTGTAGGCGACGCCGAAGTTCGTGAAGAACACGACCGTCGCGCGCGTGCTGCCGGGCAGCACGGCCAGCACCGCGTCGCCCTCCCTGAGCCGCGTGGTCGAGAGGTCGCGCACTTCCTTCTGCCGCTTCACCCACCCGTCGCGCGACACGATGACGACGTTGTCCTCTTCGGTGATGAAGTCGTCGGCCGAGTACTCCACCTCCTCGCCGGCTGGCTCGAGCAGCGTCCGCCGCGGGTCGGCCTTCGGAGAGCCGTACTTCTGCTGCACGTCCACGAGCTCGTCGCGCACCAGCGTCCATCGCGCCGTCTCGTCGCCCAGCAGCGCGCCGATCTGCTGGACGCGCGCCTGCTTCTCTGCCAGTTCCTTTCGGATCACGAGGATTTCCAGCCGCGCCAGGCGGTACAGCTTCAACTCGAGGATGGCGTCGGTCTGTTCGTCGTCGAGGCCAAAGCGCTTGATGATCTGCCTCGCCGCGTCCTGCTTCCCGTCCGACTTCCGGATGATGCGGATGATCTCGTCCAGCGCGTCGAACACCTTGTCGAATCCGTCGAGGACGTGGATCCGGCGGCGGAGCGCGGCCAGCTCGTGCTCGAGCCGCCGCGTGACGACGTCGAGCCGGAAGTGAAGGAAGTGCCAGAGCATCGACTTGAGGTCGAGGCGCTCGGGCCGGCACACCTCGGGGTTCTCGGTCGGAATCAGGCAGGTCAGGTTGACGGCGAAGTTGGTCTGGAGCGGCGTGTGCTTGAACAGGTACGCCAGCACCATCTTCTCGTCGGCGTCCCGCTTCATCTCGAGCGCGATGCGCACGTCGTCGGTCGAGAGGTCCTTGACGTCGACCAGCGCCGCGAGCTTCCGGCTGATGACGATCTCCGCCATCCGCTCGACCAGCTGTGCCTTGTTCACCGTGTACGGAACGCTCGTGATGTAGACCGTCTTCGCCGCGCGCGTCGTCGGGCCCTCCGTCCACGTCGCGCGCAGCCGGATCGATCCGCTCCCGGTCCGGTAGATCTCCTTCAGCTCGTCCGCCGAGTTCAGCACCTGCCCGCCGGTCGGGAAATCGGGCCCCTTCACGTAGCGGCACAGCTGAGCGGTGCTGAGGTCCGGGTTGTCGAGCAGCTTGAGCAGCGCCGCGCAGACTTCGTTGAGATTGTGCGGCGGAATGCTCGTCGCCATGCCGACCGCGATGCCAGTGGCGCCGTTCACCAGGAGGTTGGGCAGCCGCGCGGGCAGGACCACGGGCTCGGTCTTCGTGCCGTCGTAGTTCGGCCGGAACGCCACCGTGTCCCGATCGATTTCGCCAAGGACCTCGTCGCTGATGCGCGCGAGGCGGCACTCGGTGTAGCGCATGGCCGCCGCCGCGTCGCCGTCGAGCGACCCGAAGTTCCCCAATCCGTCGATGAGCGGGTAGCGCAGCGAGAACGGCTGCGCCATGCGCACCAGGGTCTCGTAGAGCGCGGAGTCGCCGTGCGGGTGGTAGCTGCCCATCACGTCGCCCACGACCTTCGCGCACTTGCGGTGCTTGGCGGACGCGGTCAGATTCTGCTGCCACATCGTGAAGAGGATGCGGCGCTGCACCGGCTTCAGCCCATCACGGACGTCGGGCAGGGCCCGCGAGGTGATCACCGACAGGGCGTAGTTGAGGTACCGCGACTGCGCCGCCTCGTGGAGCGCGACGACGCTGCCGTCAGGCGCGGGGCCCGTGCCGCCGGCCAGCGGCGGCCAGGTCACGGCCTGACCCGCGGGGGGCTTCACGTACTCCTCGAGGTCGAACAGCGAGCGCGCCGGCTTGTCCGTCTTGTCCTCAGCCAACCTTGGAATCCTCCGCGTCGTTTGATTCTAGAACAGGTCCTTCACGCGCGCCTTGACGACTTTGCCCAGCGCGTTGCGCGGCAGGTCGGCGACCAGGCGCAGCCGCGTCGGGAGCTTGTAGGTCGCCAGCCGCGCGGCCGCCCACTCGCGCAGGCCCTCGAGGGTCGGCTCTTCCCCCGACCTCGCCACAATCGCGGCGGCCACTCGCTCGCCCCATTCCTCGTCGGCGAGGCCCACGACCGCGCAGTCGCGGATGTCGGGGTGCTGCCGCAGGACATCCTCGATCTCCAGCGCGGAGACCTTGTAGCCCCCCGTCTTGATGATGTCCACAGACTGACGTCCAAGGATGCGGTAGGCGCCGTCTTCGGCGACCGCGACGTCCCCCGTGCGGAACCACCCATCGCGAAATGCGCCGCGCGTCGCGTCGGGGCGCGCCCAGTATTCGCGGAAGACCGACTCGCCGCGCACCTCAATCTCCCCTGGCGTGCCGGCCGGCACCGCTGCCCCGCGCCCGTCCACCAGCCTGACGTCCACGCCGGGAAGCGGCTGGCCCACCGAACCTGGTCGGCGTTCCCCTTCGAGCGGGTTTGACAGCGCCATGCCAATCTCCGTCATGCCGTACCGCTCGAGCAGGACGTGGCCGGTGGCCTCGCGCCAGCGCTCGAGCAGCAATACGGGAAGCGCGGCGGACCCCGAGACCATGAGCCGCAGGCCGCGCGCGGCCTCCGACCATCGCGCGCGCCGGCCCTCGTCGGCCGCCTCCCACGCCGCCAGCAGCCGGGCGTAGACGGTCGGCACGGCCATGAACAGCGTCACTCCGCCGCGCGCCCACCGGTTCCAGACCGCGGCCGGCTCGAATGGCGAGAGGAACTCGCACACCGCCCCCGCCCACATCGCGCATCCCAGGATGTTGACGATGCCGTGGACGTGGTTGAGCGGGAGGACGTGCAGGATGCGATCGCCGGCCGTCCAGCCCCAGGCGTCGACCAGCATGGCCATCTGCGACTCGAGGTTGCGGTGGGTCGTCACGACCCCCTTCGGGCGGCTGGTCGTGCCGCTCGTGTAGAGGATCATCGCGCCGCGGTCGACGTCAATCTCCGGCAGGCGCTGCAGCGCGCGTCCGGACTCGCCGAGCGCGGCGGCATCGACGAACCGCGCACGGCGCGCAGCCGCCATCGACGGCAACTCCCCCACGGATCCGTCCGCCACGACGATCGCCGCGCGCGTGTCGGCGATGACATGGTCCCACTCCGCCGGCGCCTGCGATGCCGACAGCGGCACGGCGATGCCCCCCGCCCGCCAGATCCCCCACTGCGTGCCGACGTGGCGGGTGGACGGAGGCAGCAGGAACACCACCCGGTCCTCGCCGAGATCGACGCGGCCATCGAGCAGCGTCGTTGCCGTTCGCGCCGACGAATCGAGCAATTGCCCGTACGTCGCCGTCCCGTCCGATCCGTCGAGCGCCAGCCGCTCCGGCCGCCCGGCCGCCCGCGCGAAGAGCGATGTTGTCGGCATGATCACTCTGAGTCCGGCTTCACGCGTCGGGTGCATGACATCGCGGTGCCCTATCGAATCAGCAGCCGGACGCCGAGGCCGACGAGCAGTGCGCCGGTGAGCGCCTCGAGCGCCCTCCGAACGCGCGGACGGGCCATCCGCTCGGCCAGCACGCCGAGCGCGGCCGCGTAGATCGACAACCACACCAGGCTCATCGCCACGTGTGTAGCCGCCAGTACCAGGAACCGCCCGAAGAACGGGTCTTGCGGTCCGATGAACTGCGGCAGGAACGTCATGTAGAACAGGATGACCGGCGGGTTCAGCAGGTTCGTGGTGACGCCTCGGCCGACAGCCGCCCGGCGGCTGATGTGATCCTGAGTGGCCGCCGCTCGTCCCGAGGCGGCATCAGCAGGCCCACCGCCGCGGCGTCCGAGCCCCGTTCCTCCTCGCTCGGCGCGTGGCTTCCAGGCGAGCCACAGCCCTCGCAGACCCAGATAGGCCAGGTAGGCCGCACCCGCCGCCTTGACCGCCGGCAGGGCCCATGGCCAGTGCATGAAGACGAACGACATGCCCAGCGCGGACGAGAGCGCGAGCGTTGAATTCCCGATATTGACGCCGAGCACCGTGTACATCGCCGCCACGCGCCCCTCGCCGATTGCCGTCTCCATGACGACGGCCATGGTGGCGCCGGGGCTGATCACCAGCGCGGCGGAGATGGTGGCGTAGGCGGCGTAGCGGGCGTCAAACACGGCTCCTGGATTCTACCAACACTCACCGTCCTACCTGTGGAATCCGCTGCCCGCCTTCCACTGCGGGACGCGGTCGGCCTGGGCGACGCGGTAGCCCATCATCCAGAAGAACTGCAAGTCCTCGACGCCGCCGCTGAGGTCCCAGTCCGGCTTCACGGTGTCGGTCGGCTTGTGATAGAGGTTCGTAAAGAAGTCCCGGCGAACCTCCTTCCCGTAGCCCGCGGGCTTCCCGACGAAGTCGTCGCCGTGGTCCGGCTCGAACGCCGGCACGCCGCGGCGCGCCAGCGAGAAGTGATCGGAGCGGTAGAACATGCCGCGCTCTGGCTCCGGATCCGGCTTCAGGGAGCGCCCCTGCTGCCCCGCGATCTCGGCCGCCACATCGTCGAGGTCCGACAGCCCGAGGCCGACGACGGTGAGGTCCCTCGTCCTTCCGTGCACGTTCAACATCTCCAGGTTGATCACCGCCAGCGTCTTCTCGAGCGGCCAGACCGGGTTCGAGGCGTAGTATTCCGAGCCGAGCATCCCCTGCTCTTCGGCCGTCACCGCGACGAACAGCAGGCTTCTGCGCGGCGCCACCGGCATCGCCGCGAACGCGCGGGCGATCTCGAGGAAGCCGCCGACCGCCACGGCGTTGTCGACGGCGCCGTGATAGACAGGGTCTCCGTTGAGCGGGGCGCCCAGGCCGAAGTGGTCCCAGTGTGACGTGTAGAGCACGCACTCGTCCTTCACCTTCGGGTCGCTGCCCTCGATCCTCGCGACGACATTCCGGGACGTGACGGTCCGCAGCGTGTTCTTCAACGCGATCGACGCCTTCACGCCGAGTGGAAGCGGTGTGAACTCGCGGGTGCCCGCCCGCGCCTTCTCGATCTCGAAGTCCGAGCCTGCCAACGCGAACAGCGCCTTCGCCTTGTCCAGCGGAATCCACCCTTCGACGGCGGCTCGCGTCATGTTGCCGTCCGGCCGCGCGATGTCGAACTGCTCGGCCGTCTTCACCTGGATGACCGAAAAGGCGTAGCCCGCAGGGCCCGTCTCGTGGACGATGAGCACGGCGGCAGCGCCCATCTTCTGCGCCATCTCGAACTTGTAGGTCCAGCGGCCGTAGTAGGTCATG
This sequence comes from uncultured Acidobacteriota bacterium, assembly GCA_963784455.1. GTDB lineage: Bacteria > Acidobacteriota > Vicinamibacteria > Vicinamibacterales > Fen-181 > FEN-299. Next base: position 183,454 of record CAWARN010000001.1, read on the forward strand.
GCGGAACCGCCGAACACCTTCGGGTCCAGCTTCGTCGGATCAGCCGGGTCCGGCACCGGCGGGTCCCCGATCAGGACGACCATTGTCTTGCCGGAGAGGTCCACGCCCTCGTAGTCGTCCCAGCTGAACTCGGGCGCCTGGACGCCGTAGCCGACAAACACCATGTCCGAGCGGTCGAGGCGCACCGTCTCGGCCATCCGTCTGGTCCACGCGACGAAGTCGGCCTTGAACGCCAGCGACTGCCGCGCCGGGCCCTTCTCGAACGTCAGGACGGCCGAGGGGGCCGGCGCGATGCCGACCAGCGGCACGGGCTGGATGTACGTGCCGTCCGACGCGCCCGGCCTGAGCCCCATGGCCTTGAACTGCTCGACCAGGTAGGCGACGGTCCGCTCCTCGCCGCGCGTGGCCGGCGCCCGCCCTTCGAACGCGTCGGACGACAGCACCGTGGCGTGCCGGAGCACGGCGGCCGCGTCAATCGCGGGAAACCGTACATCGGCAGGCGCGACCGTTCTCAGCGCGAACAGCACAAACGCGGCGAGCGCGGCGATGACCAGCCAGGAGCCGAAGAAGATCAGCAGTCGCGTCGTGCGCATGAGTGCCCTTCTCTGATCGGCTGGCCGACTACTTCATCATCGCGTCGCGTTTCGCCTTGAACTCGGTCCCGGCCTTCCACTGCGGAAACGTGTCGGCCTGCGCCAGGCGGTAGCCCACCATCCAGTAGTACTGGAGGTCCTGCACCGCGCCGCTCAGGTCCCAATCGGGCTTCACCTTGTCAGACGGCTTGTGGTAATCGTTCGCCGTGAACTCGTCCGAGCGCGCCTTGCCCCAGCCGGCGGGCCTCCCGGCATAGTCGATGCCGCCGCCGCTCGCCAGCGCGGGAACGCCCTGCTGCGCAAAGGGGAAGTGGTCCGAACGATAGAACCCGCCCCTCTCCGGATCGGGGTCGGGCCGAATCACCCTGCCCTGATCCGCGGCCACCTGCTTCGCCAGGTCGTCCAGATCGGAGTTGCCCAGGCCGGTGATGGTGACGTCGTTCGTCTTCCCGAGCACGTTCAGCGCGTCCATGTTGACGACGCCAATCGTCTTCGCCAGCGGGTAGAGGGGATTCGCGGCGTAGTAACCCGATCCCAGCAGCCCCTGCTCCTCCGCCGTCACGGCCAGCATCAGGATCGAGCGCTTCGGCGCGACCTTCATCGCCGCAAACGTCCGGCCCAGCTCTATCATCCCGCCGATGCCGGTCGCGTTGTCTACCGCCCCGTGATACACCGCGTCGCCATTCACGGGCACGCCGATCCCGAAGTGATCCCAGTGCGACGTGTAGATGACGTGCTCGTTCTTCACGACGGGATCGCTGCCCTCGATCCTGCCGACGACGTTCTGCGAATCGACCGTGCGGATGGTGTTGCGCAACGTCACCGACGCCGTCGCGCCGAGCGGTGCCGGCTTGAAAGCCCTCGTCGCCGCGGCCGCCTTGGCCTTCTCGAAGTCCTGCCCGGCGCGGGCGAACAGCTGCTTCGCCTGCTCGAGGGTGATCCAGCCCTCGACGGCCGCTCGGCTCATGTTCCCGTCCGGGGCGACCAGGCTGAACTGCTCCTCGGTCTTGCCCTGGATGACCGCGAACGGATAGCCGGCCGGCCCTGTCTCGTGCACGATGAGCACCGCTGCCGCGCCGAGCTTCTGTCCGATCTCATACTTGTAGGTCCACCGCCCGTAGTAGGTCATCGCGCGGCCGCCGAACACCCGGTCGTCGAGCTTCGTCGCGTCGGACGGGTCGGGCACCGGCGGGTCGCCGACGAGCACCACGAGGGTCTTGCCCTTCACGTCGAGGCCCTTGTAGTCGTCCCAGTCGAACTCGGGCGCCTGCACACCGTACCCGACGAACACGACGTCGGACTTCTCGACGCGCACCGTGTCGACGACCCGCTTGGTCCACGCAACGAAATCGTCGCGCCACGCCAGGCTCTGCGCCGTCGCGCCCCGGCGGAACGACAGCACCGCCTTCTGATCGGTCACGATGCCGACCATCGGAACCTTCTGGACGAACGTCCCGTCCGGATTGCCGGGTGTGAGGCCGGCCTTCTTGAACTGGTCGATGATGTACGCCACGGTGAGGTCTTCGCCGCGGCTGCCGGGCTTGCGCCCCTCGAACGCGTCCGACGCGAGTGTCTTCGTGTGTTCCAGCACGCGGTTCCCGTCGATGACCGGGAACGAGACGACGCTGGCGGTGTCCGACGAGGGCGCGCCGCCGCAGGCAGCCGCAAGAACGGCGAGTGAGAACAGCAAGATGACTGCAAACGATCGGGTCATGAGTCCACTCCCCTCAGTGTGCAAACCGCGACGCATTCTACCTCACTGGCGAGCGTGCCGTCCGCGTCGAGCACTGCCCTGAGCCTTGTGCCGTGAGCCTTGTGCCTGTCATAGTGCGGACTGTGACGTTTCGCGATGAGTTGCGGTCGATGCTGAAGCTCGCGGGCCCCGTCGTTCTCGCCGAGGTCGGGTGGGTGACGATGGGACTGGTGGACACGGTCATCGTCGGACCGCTGGGCCCGGAAGCGATTGGCGCGGTCGGCATCGGCAGCATCCTGTTTCTCGCCCTCGCGATCTTCGGCATGGGTCTCCTGCTCGGCCTCGAGACGCTGGTGTCTCACGCGTACGGCGCCGGGCGGCTGGACGAGTGCCACCGCTGGCTGCTCCACGGCGTGACCCTGAGCCTCCTCGCGACGCCGCTGCTCACGGCAGTCGCCGTGGCGCTGGTCCTGCTGCTGCCGTCCTGGGGCCTGCAGCCGGCGGTGCTATCCCTCACGATTCCCTACGTCAAGGTCATCACGTGGAGTCTGCTGCCGCTGCTGCTCTACGCCTCGTTCCGCCGCTACCTCCAGGCGCTCGGCATCGTCGCGCCCATCACCGTGGCGCTCGTCACGGCGAACGTCATCAACGCGGTGGCCGCCTGGGCCCTGGTGTACGGCCACTTCGGCCTGCCCATGATGGGCACGACCGGGTCGGCCGTCGCAACGCTCGTGTCGCGCATCTACCTCGCGGCCGCGCTGCTCGCGTCGGTCGTCGCCTACGATCGGCGCCATGACATCAGCCTGTTCAACGTGACCTGGAAGCCGAAGCGGAAGAGCCTGTTACGGCTGCTGCGCCTCGGCCTCCCGGCCGCGGCACAGGTCACGCGTCGAACTGGGTGCGTTCGCGGCCGCCAGCGCACTCGCCGGGCGGCTGGATCCGGTGTCGCTCGCCTCGCACCAGATCGCGCTGAACCTCGCCAGCCTGACGTTCATGGTGCCGCTGGGCGTCGCGTCGGCCGGGGCCGTCCGTGTCGGACACGCCGTCGGGCGGCGCGATGCCGCCGGGGCCGCGCTCGCCGGCCGTGCGGCGCTGCTGATTGGGACAGCGTTCATGGCGGCGGCCGCCCTGGCGTTCGTGCTCGTCCCGCGGCCGCTCATCGGCATGTTCACGTCCAGCGACGCAGTATTCGCACTGGGCCGCCGCCTGCTGGTCGTCGCCGCGATGTTCCAGTTGTTCGACGGGCTGCAGGGGGTGTCGACCGGGCTGCTGCGCGGACTCGGCGATACGCGGACGCCCATGATCGGCAACCTCGCCGGCCACTGGCTGCTCGGCCTGCCGATCGGGTACACGCTCTGCTTCCGGTCGGGCTGGGGGGTCATCGGCCTCTGGACCGGCTTGTCCGCGGGCCTGATCGTCATAGGAGTAGCGCTGGCGATTACCTGGCACCGCAGGATGAGGGCGCTCGGAATCGAATCCGTTGAGGTAACATGAACAGACCCTGCCTGGACCGCGAGCAGGGGGAGGCGAGCATGAGGGACTTCCGGCGGCTGCTGCTCATGGCGGCCGCGTTGACCGTGACGGCGGCTGCCGGTCAGGCGACCGCTCAGACCATCGTGGTGACCAAGGCCCCTCCCGGCACCGCAGTGGAGTTGGGCCTGAACGCTGCGACGATTGGAACCGCCACCGTCGACGCCTCCGGCATTGCGACGCTGAAGGTCGATCTCGAGTCCCACGGACGGAAGCCCATCGCGGACGTACGCATCTTCTTGGACGTGTGCGAGAAGGCGCGGCGCGTCACCCTCATCGAAACCGGCTGGGAGGCGCCGACGCCTGCTGCCGGCTGCACCCGCCACGAGATCTTCGGCGTCTACTTCCTGCAGAAGATCACCACGCTCGTCGTCAGCGCCGCCGAGGAGGCGCAGGCCGTGTGGCTCAAGCAGGGCCCCGCGCCGGACGCCTGGCTGCGCGACGCGCCGCTGGAGACGGAACAGAAGACGGGCTCGGCGACGATGGTCCCGAAGGGCTTCCTGCTCTTTGGAGGCGCCGGCATGTCGAACTACGCCAACGCCTCCACGGTGTCGTGCGGAGAGCAGTCCACCTGCACAAGCAGCGACACCAAGGTGTCGATCCGGTTCGGAGGCGAGTTTTGGATCCGGCCGTGGGTGGCGGTCTCTGGCGGCTACCTGAAGCCGTGGGGCGCCACGGCCGAGGGCAGCGGGACCGGCTACCGATACCAGACGTCCCTCAGTCCGAACGTCGTCACGATCACCGGCAAGGTCGGCGTGCCGTTCGGCCGCTTCCGCGTGTACGCCGAGTCGGGCGCCGTGTACAACTGGACCACTCGCACCACGACCCAGTCGATGGACGAGAAGACGATCATCGTCGACGGCCTTCCCATCGTCCTCCCGGGCGGCGTTCAGGTCTTCGATCTCAAGACCGACGGGTGGAGCTGGATGTGGGCGGGAGGCGGCGAGGTCTGGCTGACACCGATTGTCGCGATCTGGGGCGAGTTCTCGTGGGTGAAGCTCGTGGGCCAGGCGTCGGGCGGCGGCGAAGGCAGCCTCAACGAGACGGTGACGTCCACAATGGGCGGGATCCGGCTGAGCCTCGGCAAGAAGTAGCCCGGACCGCCTACTTCACCTCAAGCAGGTCGATGTCGAATACGAGCGTGGCGTTCGGCGGGATCACGCTGTAGCGGTTCGGCCCGTAGGCCAGGGAGGGCGGAACCACGAGCCTGCGCTGCCCGCCCACCCTCATGCCCGGGATGCCCTGCTCCCAACCCTCGATGACGCCGCCGGCGCCGAGTTGCAGAACGAAGGGATCTCCGCCGTACGAGGTGTCGAACTGCAATCCCTTCTTGTCGGTCTTGGAGGCGTCGTAGAACCATCCGGTGTAGTTCACGGTCACCACACTCGTCGAGGTTGCCTCGTCACCGGTGCCGACCTTGACGTCGGTCTTGCTGAAGACTTCGGTCGACGGGGCTGTCGGCGAACTGCTGCAGCCTGCGGCGAGGACCGACGCCACCACCGACACACCCACCAGCCGAAACACACCAGATAGTCTCACGGGCACTCCAGGGAACGACCTAGCCACAACCGATTATCCCACGAGCGGCTTCGCGATGGCCAATCGGCTGGCATGCTGAACCTTTCACCACTCGGCAGGGAGTTGCCCGCCCGCACATTGCTGCGAATTTCAACGCGCCGCGACCTCTTTCGACACCTTGTGAACTCCTTCACAATCTACTTGTTCCGCGCCCCGCGTTCGGGCACAATACCGTAGATCGGACGCGGCCGCAGACCGTGTCGATGGCCACTTCGTATACTTTCGCGTTCTGACGTCATTATCTTCGTTCGTTTGCGTGGCTCTCGTCGAGGACTAGTTCGCTCGGTCCTGCCATCTGCTGTCGCTCCGAAGCGGCCGATGGCGTCGCGATAGTGCGGCGCCGCCAGGCGCTAGCCACTCGGAGAGGCGCAGCATTTCAGTTCCTACCCTCCATCAGGGGACTCGTCCATGTTCGATCTGCTGATCGTGGCGGCGATGTTGTGGTGTGCGTTCCAGGCCGTACGCGGAACGCGCCTCCTGGTCGCCGCGCTGTGGCTCGCGGGCGCGTCGGCGCTCACTTCGCTCCTGCTGTTCCGGCTCGGCGCCCCGGAGGTGGCGGTGATTGAGCTGAGCGTCGGGGCCGGCCTCGTGACCGTCCTCTTCGTCTTCGCCATCAACATCGCGGGCGAGGAGCCGCCCGTCAAGCTGACGGCGCTGGTGCCGGTGCCGCTGGCCGTCGTCGTGGCGCTGTGCGCAGTCGGGTTGGGCGCGGCGATGGCTCTGCCAAATCTGCGCGCCGTCTCGGACGTCGTTCAGACCGACCGGTTCGCGAAGGTCTTGTGGGAGGACCGCAGCCTGGATGTCCTCCTCCAGGTCGTACTGCTCATCGGCGGCGTCCTGGCGGTGCTGGGCCTGCTCGTCGAAGGTCGGGCCCGGGCCCGGAAGGAGCACCAGTGATGTGGCTCTCGCTTCCCTTTCTGTCCGCGGTCGGGGTGCTCGGCCTGCTCGGGATCGGCCTGCTGGGCCTGCTCGTCAGCCGCAACCTCATCAAGGTGGTCGTCGGCATGCAGGTCCTCGTGAAGGGCGCGCTGCTGGCCCTGGTCCTCGCCGGCAAGCTGTCCGGCCAGGTACAGACGGGCCAGGCGATCACGCTCACTGTGATCGTCGCCGACACCATCGTCTCCGTCGTCGCCTTGGCCCTTGCCGTGCAGGTACGCCGGCAGTTCGGCACGCTGGACCTCCAGGCGCTGTCGACCCTGAGGAGGTAGCGCGATGCCGACCATCGAGACGCTTGCGTTGCTCTCCATCGGGCTGCCGTGGGCCGGCGCGCTCGTGATGGTGTTCCTGCAGGACCGCAAGCCGGCGTTGCAGCACGCCACCGCCGTTCTGTTCGCCGTGGCCGGCGCGGCGGCCGCCGTCGCGATGATCCCGCAACGGACCGAGGCCAACGTCCTCTCGCTCCCGTTGGGATCGGTGTTCGGCAGCGTCACGTTCCTGCCCGACGGCCTGGCGGTCTTCCTGGCCGTGGTCGCGACCGTGATCGGCAGCCTGGCCGTGGTCTTCTCGGTCGACTACATGAAGGGCGAGGCGCAGTTGGGCCGCTACTACGCCTATGTCCTCTTCTTCATCGGGTCGATGGTGGGCCTGGTTCTGTCGAGCAACCTGCTCCTGATCTTCGTGTTCTGGGAAATCACGGCGCTCTGCTCCTACGCACTGATCTCCTTCTACAACGACGACCCGAAGGCGGTGGCGGCGGGCGTCAAGGCGCTGATCATCACGCAGGTGGGCGGCATCGGCCTGCTGGCGGGGGCGCTGTTCCTCTACGTCTATCAGGGCAGCTACGACGTGCCGACCTTCCTGGCGGGAGCGGCGAAGCTCCCCGCCAACGTGCTGGCGCTGATGGCGTTCGGCTTCCTCGTGGCGGCTGCGGCCAAGTCGGCGCAGTTCCCGTTCCAGACCTGGCTGCCGGACGCCATGGAGGCGCCGACCCCGGTCAGCGCCCTCATCCACGCGGCGACGATGGTGAACGCGGGCGTCTACCTGCTGGCGCGCTTCTACCCGGCGTTCGAGGCGGTGCCGCACTGGAAACTCGCCGTCGTGACGGTCGGCGCCGTCACCGCGCTGATGGCGGCGGCGATGGCCATCGTGTCGAATGACCTGAAGCGGGTGCTGGCGTACTCGACCGTCAGCCAGCTCGGCTACATGGTCTACGCGATCGGCGCGGGCGGCATCTTCGCCAGCCAGTTCCACCTGCTGTCGCACGCGGTGTTCAAAGCGCTCCTCTTCCTGTCTGCGGGCGCGGTCATCCACGCGACCCACACGCGCGACATGCGCGAGATGGGCGGGCTCGGCCGCCAGATGCCGCTCGTGAGAGTCGTGATGGTGATTGGCGGCCTGGCGCTGGCCGGCATCCCGATCCTGAACGGATTCTGGAGCAAGGAACTCGTGCTCGAGGCGGGGCACGAGGGCGGCCCGACGTGGGCGTGGCTGCTGATGCTGGTCGGCGCGGGGCTCACCGCGCTCTACACGTTCCGGTTCCTCCAGATGGTGTTCTGGGGCGAGCCGCGCGGCGGAACGCACGTGCACGACGCCGGGCCGGCGATGAAGATCGCGCTGGTGCCGCTCGCGCTCGGCACGCTGACGACGTGGCTGGTGGCTGGTGAGTTCTGGCGCTTCCTCGGGAAGGCGCTGCCGGAAGGCCATGAGGCGGAGTCAACGGGCGCGATCCTGACGAGGATCGCCACCGCGCCGGCCACGCTCGAGGCGCTTGCGGTCGTGGCGCTCGGCCTCGCGGCCTGGTGGCAGCGCGAGCGGCTGGCCGGCGTGGCGCGCGCGCTCCGCGGCATCGGGACGATGGCGTCGAACAGCTTCGGGTTCGAGGCGATCAACCGCGGCGTCGTGGCGGCCACTGTGGAGTCGGCCGAGGCGCTCCGGACGACCCACTCCGGCGTGCTCAACTGGAACATCCTGGCGATCCTCGCCGGGCTGGTCGTCATACTGGCCATCCTGGCGCTCGGAGGGGTCTGACGAATATGCATCCCACTCTCGCGTTGACCTGGCTGCTCCTGCTGCCCCTCGTGGCGTCGCCTGTGATCTACCTGGCTGGCCGCATCAGCGTCCGGCTGGGCGCGTCGGCTGCGCCCGCGCGCTGGCTGTCCGCCGGTTCGCTGGTGGCGACATGCGTCCCGCTCTGGTTCGTGGGCAGAGCGGTGCTGGCTTCCGGGTCGGTGTCCCTCACGGTCGGGGCGATCTCGATGCGCATGGACGGGGTCGGCCTCGTCGTGGCCGTGACAGTCGTGGCGCTGACGCTGCTCGTCTCGGTCTTCTCGGTCCCCTACATGCGAGATGACGAGGGCGAGGAGAAGTACTACGCGCTGCTCGTTGCGATGGCCGCGACGATGGTGGGGCTGGCGAGCGCGAGCGACCTGTTCAACCTCTGGGTCTGGTTCGAGGCGATGGCCGTCACGTCGTTCCTGCTGGTCGCGTTCTACCGCGAGCAGCGCGGGGCGCTCGAGGCGGGGGTGAAGTACCTGGTCCAGTCCGCGGTAGGCTCGGCCCTGGTGCTGATCGGCATCGCGTTCGTGTTTGCCCAGACCGGCACGCTTGACATGCAGCAGGTGCTGGCGACGGCGGCGCGGCCCACGCCGCCGCCGCTGCTGGCGGCCGGCGCGCTGTTCCTGATCGGCTTCGGCGTGAAGACGGCGCTCGTCCCGCTGCACACCTGGCTGCCCGACGCCCACTCGCAGGCGCCGAGCGGCGTGAGCGCGATGCTGTCGGGCGTCGTCATCGAGGCGGGCCTCGTGGCCATGCTGCGGTCGCTCGGCTGCCTGGCGCCGGCCAGCGCGACGTGGGGTGCGATGCTTCTCGCGTTCGGCGCGCTCAACATGATCGTCGGCAACCTGATGGCGCTCCGGCAGACGCAGGTGAAACGGATGTTCGCCTACTCGAGCGTCAGCCACATGGGCTACATGCTGGTGGGCTTCGGCGTGGCGGTCGGCTACGGCGTCGTCAACGGCGCGGCCGGGGGGTTCTTCCACCTGCTGAACCACGCGGCGATGAAGGGCCTCGCGTTCATGGCGGCCGGCGTGCTGCTCTACACGCTGCACATCGCGCGCGGCAGCCACGCGCCGCTGACGGTGACGGATCTCGACGGGGCAGGCAGCCGGTACCCGGTGACGGCATTCGCGCTCAGCGTCGCGGTGCTTGCGCTTGGCGGCCTGCCGCCGCTCTCGGGGTTCATGTCGAAGTGGCAGATCTTCGTGGCGGGATTCGAGACGCGCAGCGTCGGCGTCGAGCTGCTGGTCGCGTTCGCGGCGATCAACAGCGTCCTGTCGCTCGCGTACTACGCCCCGCTGGTGAATCGGATGTACCGGCGCCAGCCCTCGGCGCTCGTGGCGTCCGGGCGGCCGGTGCCGGTGCTGATGGCCGCGCCGGTGGTCGTGCTGACGCTGCTGGTCCTGGTGCTGGGGTTCTGGCCCGGCCTGGTCGACGCGATCACGCACCCTGCGGCCGTGCATCTCGTGTCGATCTTCGGCGGCGCCGGGGCGTGGGCGCGGTTCTGAGAGCGGGCTCAAGGCCCAGGGCTCAAGGCTCAAGCACGGCGTGCCTGAGCCCAGAGCCCTGAGCCTTGAGCCAGTGTGAGGACACGATGGATTTACTTCTGTCTCCGCCCTTCGCCTTCCTGGCGTACATCCCGGTGGCGCTCGTGCTGCTCGGCATCGGCCGGTTGCTGGCCGGCCCGCCCAGCCCCAATGCCGTGAAGTCCAGTATCTACGGCAGTGGCGAAGCGTCGCCGACATTCGAGGCGGCTCCGGGATACCAGCCGTTCTTCCTGATCGCGCTGTTCTTCGCCGTCGTGCACCTGGCGATGCTGGTCCTCGGCATCGGCAGCCTGCCGATGCCGGCCGCGGTCTACCTGGTCGGCCTCTTCATTGCGCTCGTGGCGCTGATTCTCGGATAGGAGCCTGGGATGGGCAACCAGTCGCTGCTCGACTCGATTCTGAATCCTCTTCGGACATGGGCGCGCGTCAACTCGCCCTTTGCCATCCACTTCAACAGCGGGTCGTGCAACGGGTGCGACATCGAGATCCTGGCCACGCTCACGCCCCGCTACGACATCGAGCGGTTCGGCATCAAGCTCCAGGGCAGCCCGCGGCACGCCGATGTCCTGATCTGCACGGGCCCGGTCACGCGTCTCGCGAAGGACCGCCTGGTGCGCATCTACGAGCAGATGCCCGACCCGAAGTTCGTCGTCGCGGTCGGCTCGTGCGGGATTTCCGGCGGCGTCTTCCAGGGCTGCTACAACATCGTCGGCAGCCTGGCGGACGTCATCCCCGTTCACGCGTTCGTGCCGGGATGCCCGCCGAGGCCCGAGGCGATCATCTACGGCGTCGTCGCCCTGCTGAACAGCCTGAAGAAGCCCGCGGCTGCCGTCGACGGCGAGCACGCCGTCGCGTAAGGAGAGTGAGATGTCCGCCGAGAAGCTCATCACCGACGCAGAAACCCTGTTGAAGCCGTACGTGGTCGGCGCATTCTCTCGGACGTTCGTCGGCGTCGAGGCCGTCGTCAAGCGCGAGAATCTGCCGGCGGCCGTCAAGACCCTGATGGACGCCCGCTGGGGCTACCTGTCTGCCATCACCGGGCTGGATCACCCGTGGCCGAAGTCCGCCACGCCCGCCCCGAAGCCGGCCGAGGCGCCGGCCGAACCGGCCGGCCCGACCGAAGACCGGCTCGAAGCGCTCTACCAGTTCGTGAGCGGCGCCGTGATCGCGACGCTCCGGGTGAGCGTGCCGTACCACGACACGAAGGTTCCGACCGTCTGCCCGATCATTCCGTCGGCCACGCTCTACGAGCGCGAGCTGCAGGAGATGTTCGGCATTGTCGTACAGGGCACGCCAGAGCCCGGGCGCCTGCTGCTGCCCGACGACTGGCCCGAGCACGTGTATCCGCTTCGCAAGGCGTTCAAGGGGCTAGCGTAGCGCGGGGGTTGGCGTAGCGTAGCGCGGGTCTTCAGACCCGCGAATCGAGGAGTTCATGGACACTGAACAGCAACCGCGCAAGACCTTCGTGGTGCCGATCGGGCCGCAGCACCCGGCGCTCAAGGAGCCGGGCCACTTCGAGATCACGGTGGACGGCGAGATCGTCACCGCGGCCACGCTGCGCCTCGGATACGTGCATCGGGGCATCGAGAAGGGCGTCGAGGGACAGAACTGGGCGCAGGCGATGTACATGCTCGAGCGGATCTGCGGCATCTGCTCGCACGTCCACGCCACCGCCTACGCGCTGGGCGTCGAGGCGCTCGCCGGCGTCCAGGTGCCGCCGCGCGCGCAGGCGATCCGGGTGCTCGTGGCCGAGCTCGAGCGCGTCCACAGCCATCTGCTGTGGCTGGGCGTCGCGGCCCACGAGGGCGGGTTCGACACGCTGTTCATGTACTCGTGGCGCGACCGCGAGCTGATCATGGACGTGCTCGAGGGGCTGACCGGCAACCGCGTCAACTACTCGTGCAACGTGCTGGGCGGCGTGAAGTTCGACGTGGACCAGCAGCAGGCCGATGCCATCCGGTCCGCCATCGACCTCCTGGAGCCCCGGACGCACCACTACCTGAAGGTCGTGACCACCGACGAGACGCTGATCGGCAGGACGCGGAACGTCGGAACGCTGAGCGGCGCGGAGGCCGAGCGGCTCGGGGCCGTCGGGCCGGTGGCCCGCGCGTCGGGCGTGGCCCGCGACATCCGGGTCGACGCACCCTACGCCGGCTACCCGTCGTTCCCGGTGAAGACCATCACGGCGACGGCGGGCGACCTCGAAGCCAAGTTCATCGTGCGGCTCCAGGAGTTGTTCGAGAGCTACCGCGTCATCCGGGAGATCCTCGACCACCTGCCTCCGGGCGAGCTCACGCGTGCGCGTCAAGCCGAGGGTGCCGGCCGGCGAAACGGTCAGCCGCGTCGAGGCGCCGCGCGGCGAACTGCTCTACTACCTGAGGAGCGCCGGCGGACCGAACCCCGACCGCGTGAAGGTGCGCACGCCCAGCCTGTGCAACTGGGGCACGGTGCTCGCCACCGCGGCGGGCCACAAGCTGGCCGACGTGCCGATGCTGATCGCCGGCATCGACCCGTGCTTCTCCTGCAACGACCGGATGGTCACCATCACGCGGCGAGGCGACGCGGAAACGTGGACGTGGGCACGCCTGCGTCAATACGGAATCGAGGACTACCGATGAACATCGAGCTGCCGCCACTCGTCGCCCTGCTCCTCTTCCCCGGCGGGCTGTTCATGCTGTTCAGCTCGACGGTCTACGAATGGGCCGACCGGAAACTGGTCGCGCAGTTCCAGAACCGCATCGGCCCGCGGCTGATTCCAGCCGGTGGCCGACGTGGTCAAGCTGCTGGCCAAGGAGGAGATCGTCCCGGACGGCGTGAATCCGGTGCTCTTCCACGGTCTGCCGGTCGTTGCGCTCGTCGGCACGCTCACGGCCGCGCTCTACGTGCCGATGGCGGGCCTCCAGCCGTCGTACAGCTTCACCGGCGACCTCATCGTGACGCTCTACCTGCTGAGCCTGATGACGCTGTCGATGGGCCTGGCCGGCGCGAACACGATCGACCGGTTCTCGCTGGTCGGCGCGACGCGCGCGCTGACGCAGCTCTTCTCGTACGAGGCGCCGTTCCTGCTGGCCCTGCTCGGCCCGGCCATCGTCGCGGGCAGCTGGCAGATCGAGGAGGTCGACCAGTTCGCGCACGGGCACTGGTGGATCGTGCTCACGCAGCCGATCGGGTTCATCGTGGCGATCGTGGGCCTGATGGGCAAGCTGGAGCTGCCGCCGTTCGACTCGCCCGAGGCGGAAACGGAAATCGTCGCCGGCCCGATGACCGAGTACAGCGGACGCGGCTGGGCGCTGTTCCGCATCGGCCGCGACATCGAGCTGATGGTCGGGCTGACGCTGATGGCGTCGTTCTTCCTGGGCGGCATCGCCAACCCGGTCGAGTTCGTGCTGAAGACAGGCGGCTTGCTGCTGGTGACCGCCGGGCTGCAATCGCTGTTCTGCCGTCTGCGGATCGACCAGACCGTCGGCCTCTGGTGGCGGATTGGCATCCTGCTGGCGGTGGCGCAGCTGTTCCTGCTGGTGTTCGTGAGGTTGTAGCGGGCAGCGGACTGGAGCCTGACATGAGAATCGGCGCGATGCTTGGCGATATCTCGCGGTCGTTGTTCAAGCGGCCGGTGACCGAGCGGTACCCGTTCGAGCGCAGGCCGACGCCCGAGCGCCTGCGGGGACACTGACCTTCGAACCTGCCAGGTGCACCGGCTGCAGGATCTGCGTGCGCGACTGCCCCGCGAGCGCCATCGAGATTGCGGTGGTCGACAAGGCGACCAAGCGTTTCGTGATGCGGTTCAACCGGGCCCGCTGCACCTACTGCGCCCAGTGCGTGGTGAGCTGCAACTTCGATGCGGTCGGCATGTCCCACGAGTGCTGGGAGCTGGCCTCACTCAGCCAGGCGGCGTTCTGGGTGTCGCTCGGGCGACCTGAGGATATCGAGGCCCTCGCACACTTGGCGTCGAAAGCCGCCGCCGCGCCCAATGCGCCCGCGGCGCCGCCGGCGCCGGCCCCCGCGTAGGAGGCGCGCCCACATGTCCGCCAGCCCAGGCCCCGTCGCGTTCCCCGAGCCCCGCCCCGCGCGCGTCGCGATCGTCGGCGTGGGCAACACCATGAGGGGTGACGATGGGGCCGGGATCCTGGTGGTGAGGGCGCTGGCTGAACGCCTGAAGGGCGCCCGGACGTGCTGCTCATCGACGGGAGCACCGCCCCCGAGAACTTCACTGGCCCCCTCCGCCGCTTCCGCCCCGACCTGGTCATCGAAATCGACGCCGCGCACCTGGAACAGCCGCCTGGCACCATCGCCTGGGTCGATTGGCGCGACGCGGACGGCATGAGCGCCTCGACGCACACGCTCCCGCCGTCGGTCCTCGCCCGATTCCTGACGGCCGACCTGGGATGCCTGGTGTCGCTGCTCGGGATTCAGCCAGCCACGCTCGAGATGGGCTGCGGCGTCTCGCCGGACGTGGAAGTGGCTGTCGAGTGGCTGGCCGACGCGCTGACCGCGTGGCTCGGCGAGCCGGGCAAGGCCGCCGGGCTTGAGCCCTGAGCCTCTGAGCCGCGCAGGCCTCCTACCGCCCCACCTCCGCCAGATTCCGGCTCCGCGTTTCAGGGAGCGTCCACACCCACATGCCGGTCGCCAGCGCGAGCGCGAGCGGCACGCTGAGGCCGCCGGCGAGTCCGTAGGAGCCGACGAAGAACGAGACGACGAACGGGGCGAAGAACTGGACGCCCCTGGCCGTGTTGTACGTCGTCCCCATCGCGAAGTTCCGGATGTCGGTCGGGAACAACTCCGCGAGCAGCGCGCCGAAGCCGGCCGTGCAGCCGGACCCGAGGCCCAGCCCGAGGAACGCGCCCCAGAAAAGCAGCGGGTGCGGCAGCAGCGCCTCCCAGTGGAACGCCAGCGGGTAGAGCGACGCGGCGGTGAGCAGCGAGTACCGAGCGTGTACAGCAGGCGGCGGCCGTAGCGGTCGGCCAGGTAGCCGAACAGCAGCATGCCCGTGAACTGCCCCAACTGCGCGGTCAGCATCCAGATGGCCGACCGGCCCAACGGCTGGTGCATCTCGGTCTGCAGGAACTTCGGAAGCCAGGTGTAGCAGGTCCAGTACGGTGCCGAGCTTCAGCACGGCCAGCACGAAGCCCTTGAGGGTGACGCCGACCAGGCGGCGACGGACCAGCAGCGCCAGGGCCTGCATCGGCGAGAGTCGCTCCTCCCGCTGGCTCTCCCAGAGATGCGACTCGTGCAGATGCGTTCGGACGACGAAGGCCACGAGTGCGGATGCGGCGGACACGAAGAAGACCGCGCGCCACCCGATCACCGGCGCGACCAGGAAGCCCATGATCGCGGCGAGGCCGACGCCCATCGGCTCGCCCGCCTGGAGGAGCGCCGACGCCCGCCCGCGCATCGCCTGCGGCGTCGATTCGGCCAGCAGCGCGTGGCCGACGGCCCACTCCCCGCCCACGCCGAGACCGGTCAGCAGCCTGAAGCCGAGGAGGGACCAGAAGCCGGTCGAGAACCCCGTGAGCCCCGTGCCGACGGAATACACGAGGATCGTCCACGTCATCACGTGCCGCCTGCCGAAGCGGTCGGAGAGGTAGCCGAAGAGGATTCCGCCCACGCCGGAGCCGCCGAGCACGACGCCCAGCAGCGTCGCCTCCTGCCCAGGGGTCAGCGCCAGGTCGTTCCCGATCGGGACGAGGAGGAAGGAAAAGAGGACGAGGTCGTAGAAGTCGAACATCCAGCCCGCGAGCGAGATGAGCCACACGCGGACGGGAAACCGGGTCGGGGGCGGCGGCGGGATGGTTCGCATGCGCCGACCATCATAGCCCCGGAGCCGGCTAGCGCAAGCGGTCCCCGCTCGAGGAGGACCCTCGGAAACCAGCCGGCGCACGGCGATCGCCCGACGACTCGTTCTGGGGGGCGTCGTCCAGGCAGGGGCCCGCGGGGTGACAGCCGAAGCAGAGGCACTGACCGCACGCCGGACAGGGGCCGAGGGTGCCCCAGGCCTGACTGCGCTTTCCGTTGACGGCGGATGGACGGTCGCTCATTGTCGCTCCCCGCGACATTGACTGAATAAATATACACACCCGTGCATATTCAGTCAAGGCGACGCCAGACCGCGTCGAGCCAGGCCCGCACGTCGGCGAGCGACGCTGCGACCGCCGTCGGACCGGTCGACTGCGGCGTCCGCCGGGCCGAGACCGCCGCGGCCGGAGTAATCGCCTCGACCACGTCCGGCTGGAACCGCTGGCTGAACGACGCCCACTCGGCAGCCGACAACGATGCGAACTCCCGCCCCTCGGCCACCAGGCGTCGGACCATCCCGCCGACGATTTCGTGCGCCTGCCGGAAGGGCACGCCGCGCGCGACCAGGTACTCCGCCACGTCGGTGGCCAGCAGCAGCCCCGACGCCCACTGGCGCGTGCGCGCCGCGTCGAGCGTCAGTCCGGCCACCACCGTCTCCATCGCCGCGAGGCAAGGCGCGATTGTGGCCTCCGCGTCGAACACCGCCTCCTTGTCCTCCTGGAGGTCCTTGTTGTACCCGCTCGGCAACCCCTTCATCGTCGCCAGCCAGCCGGTGTGGCGTCCGATCACCCTCCCGGACTTCCCGCGGACCAGTTCCAACGGGTCCGGGTTCTTCTTCTGCGGCATCAGGCTGCTGCCCGTCGCGACCTCGTCCGACAGCTCGAAGAACCGGAACTCCTCACCGGTGAAGATCACGAGGTCCTCGGCGAGCCGGCTGAGGTGCACCATCGCGAGCGCACATGCGTGCAGGAATACCGACACGAAGTCGCGGTCCGACGAGGCGTCGATGCTGTTGGCGGCGACCCGCCCGAACCCGAGGTCGCGCGCGATCGCCCCGACGTCGATGGGATAGCTCGTGCCGGCGACCGCACCGGATCCGAGCGGCAGGCTGTCGGCGAACTCGACCGCCACGTCGAACAGCCGATAATCACGGCGGAGGGCCGCCGCGTACGCCAGCCAGAAATGCGCGACGAGAACCGGCTGCGCACGCCGCAGATGGGTGTAGGCCGGCATCGGCACGTGGCCCGCCCGATCCGCCTGGCCGGCGATCGCGCCGACGAGCCTCGCGATCGCCTGCTGGATCGCCGGAATGCGCCGCTTCAGGTACAGGCGCAGGTCGACCGACACCTGCTCGTTCCGCGACCGTCCCGTGTGCAGGCGCTTGCCGGCTTCTCCAACCCGCTCGACGAGTTTCCGCTCGACGAAGGCGTGCACGTCCTCGTCCGGGCCGTCTACGAATGACGGGTCCCGGCGGACGTCCGCCAGGATGTCGCGCAGTCCATCCGCGATCACCACCGCGTCGTCCGGCCCGATGGCGCCCGCCGCGGCGATCGCGTCAACCCACGCGAGGCTGCCGCGGATGTCGTCCTCAATCAGGCGGCGATCGAACGGAAACGACCGCCCGAATTCGAAGACATCCCGATCCGGCTCTCCTGCGAAGCGGCCCGACCAGAGGTTCGACATCCCGGACCTACCGGCCCGCCCCGTCAACGACGATGGCCGAGCGCGCATATCTATCCCGCATTGTGCATAAGTCTACTTCTGGGGAGCGGGCACGCGCAAGGGGCCCAACTGCCACACGTTCGCTTCGCGTGCGATCGGGGAACCACGGAGCACACTAAGAACACAGAGACCCCGCCGCATCACGCGGGTCTGCGTGACGGCGGACCCGGCTTCGACCGGGGCCGGGCCGAAGAGCCCGGCGGGCCGTGCGCCGCGTCACGGGAATGAGCCCGACTGCGCGCCAGCGGGTTCATTCCCGTGGCGCAGCGCGCGGCCGCTCGGCGCCGCCGCTGCGCCGTGGCGCCACTCGGTCGAAGCCCTCAGCGCGGGAGCCTCCGTGCTCTCCGTGTGCTCTGTGGTTGTATTCGGGGAGCATTCAGCACGTCAGCTTCTCGAGCTGTTCGAGGAACGCCGCGGCCTGCGTGGGCCCGGCGGCGATCACGAGGACGGTATCGTCCCCAGCGATGGTCCCGGCCACATCCGCAAACCCCGCCCGGTCGATGGCGAGCGCCAGGTGCTGGGCCTCGCCGGGCGGCGTACGCAGCACGACCAGCTGCTCCACCCGCGCGGTCCGCGACAGCGAGCGAACCGCGACCCGCTGCAGCTGCGCCATCGTCGTCTCGGGGCTGGCCCCTTCCTGACCGGCGCGGCCGTACGCACCGTCTCCGGCCCGCTTGACCAGGCCCAGTTCCTTCAGGTCGCGCGAGATCGTCGCCTGCGTCGCGCTGACCCCTCGCGCCTTCAGGCGGCGCTGGAGCATCTCCTGACTGGTGAGGACCTCGCGGTCCACGAGCTCCAGGATCAGCGTCTGGCGGCGGGTCTTGGTCATCGCGCGCCATTCTACCCGCGCCCCGCCGATTCGGCCAGCAGGCACGCGCCGACCCGCTCGAGGCTCGCCAGGCCGTGCACGTCCGACTCGAACAGCGGCACGGTCACCCGCGGGACCGGCGGCAGGCGGCGGGAGATATCGTCGAGGTGAACGCGCTCCTGCGCCTTCCGCGCCCGGAAGTACTCCCCGGGCACGTTGTCGGGCAGCACCCGATTCACGATGATGGCGCCGAGCGACATCCCGGCATCCGACAGTTCGCTGGCCGCCCGCACCGACTCCTCGATCGGCAGCCGCTCCGGGATCAGGACCAGCACGAACGCGACGCGGTCGCCGCGCGTCAGCTCTTCGCTCACGCTGCGCAGGCGCGACATGCGCGCCTCGAGGATGCCGAGCACCGGGTCTGCGGCCGCGTCTTCCTCGCGCGTGCCCGCTGCCACCCCCTGAGCCTCCACCGCCTCCCTCCGCCGTCGCGCGAGTGCCTCGACCCACGACGACATCCGCTCGGGCAGGCGCAGAAGCCGCAGCGTGTGGCCGGTGGGTGCGGTGTCGAACACCACGAGAGTGGTACGTGCCGGCGCGCGACACGACCAGGTCCGCGATCCGATCGAACACCGCCACGTCGGCCACGCCCGGCATCGAGGCGGTCAGCTCGATCTGGCGCGCCGCCTCCCGCACCACCGCGGGCGTGAACACGCCGGCCATCCGCACCTTCGCCTCGTTCAGATAACGTCGGGTTTCGCGCGCGGCATCGATCTCCAGCCCACTCAACCCGGGCAGAATCTCCCGCTCCGACGAATCGAGCGCGCGTCTCGAGGATGTCCGACGTCGAGTGCGCCGGGTCGGTGGACACGAGCAGGACCTTCTTGCCGGCCCGCCGCGCCGCCAGGGCGAGCGCCGCGGCGCACGTGGTCTTGCCCACGCCACCCTTGCCGCCGAGGAACAGGATTCGCCGATCGAACAGGTGTCGCACAGCGCCTCGAACTCAGCAGCAGGGAAACGTCGCCAGCGGCGAGCGGGCAGCCCCCATGCGGCGGTGCCAGAGGTGGAACTCCTCGACGAGGAACGGCTGGACGTCAATCAGGTAGAGCGCCGCGGGGTTCGGCAGGCCGAGGGCTTCCATGCAGCACATCAGCAGGAACAGGTCCTGGAGTTGGATGGCGTCCGACCGCACCTGGCGCTGCTGGCCGACCAGCGCCATGCCCTCGAATACGTCCGTCAGGTTCTTCCAGAAGGTCGAAGCGTCCATGAGGATGCCCGCTGAGCGCCGATCGCGGGGCTGAAGCCCCGCGCCACATCAGACACGCCCAATCATCAGGTTCGTGCCGAACGTCGTGTCCTTCCGGACGATGGCGCGGCAGCCGGCCTCGGTCATCCAGGCCCGGACTTCCGACTCCGTGTAGGTGTCGCCCTCGGGTGTCCCGACCAGCATGTTCAGCGCGAACAGCGTTGGCAGGAGCGGCCCGTCGCGCTCCTCGTTCACAAGGAAGTCCTGGACGACGATCTGGCCGCCGGGATTGAGCGCTTCGGCCGCCTTTCGCATGAGAAGACGGTTGTCATCGACAGAGTTGCTGTGGATGACGGCCGACATGAACACCATGTCGTAGCCGCCGCCGATCGACGCGCTCAGGTAGTCCCCCGTCGCCGTGGTCACCTCGGCCGCCAGGCCCTCCTGCGCGATGTAGAGCTTCGTCAGCGGGACGACGTTGGGCAGGTCGAAGACGACCGCGGAGATGCCTCGCCCGGTTCGCGCGAACGCCATCGCGTACGCGCCCGACCCGCCTCCGAGATCGAGAAGCTTCGACACACCGTCGAGATCCAGGAGGCCGACGACCGCGGCCGCGTTCTGCTTCGCCCGGAAGTGCATCGCCGCGATGAACGGCCGGAGCCAGTCGTCGCCCCGGCCGTCGATCTCGGCGGCACCGGCCGGCTGACCGGTGCGCACCACCTCCGTCAGCTGGCTCCACGTGTCCCACAGATGATTCGTGTGCCCGAGACCGGCCATGTACTCCGGCCGCCCCTTCACGAGGTACTTCTCGGTGAGCGCCGTGTTGCCGAATCGGCCGTCTCGCTTCTCGAGCAGGCCGAGCGCCACGAGCGCGTTCATCAACCGGTCGGTCGCGCGCGGATGGGTGCCCAGCGCGTCGGCGACCTCCTCAGACGTCCGCGCCTCGGCGTTGAGCGTCGTGAAGAGGCCCAGTTCGAAGCCAGTGAGCAGCGGGCGGCTGCGCTGGAACGCGGCGGCCAGCTCCATGATCGGCTGCGGTGTCAGCGGCGCGGTGCGTGCCTCGTCCATGCGTCTCCCTTCGAGCCCATCATAGCGAATTGCGGCGTCGCACGGAAACGCGCCGGAAGCCGGCCTGCCTGCGGTAGGATGAGCGAGTCCGACGACCAGAGGAGGTCCCGTGAAGGCGATCGTGGTCCGTGAATTCGGCGAGCCGGACGTCATGCGGGTGGAGGAGGTCCCCAACTCCGGCGCCGGGCCCGGAACAGGTGCTCGTCCGCGTCCGCGCAGTCGGCGTGAACCCGGTCGACACCTATGTTCGCAAGGGCGCCTACGCGCGAAGGCCGAAGCTGCCGTACACCCCGGGTGCCGACGCGGCCGGCATCGTCCAGGCTGTGGGGCACGGTGTATCGCGCGTCGCCCCGGGACAGCGCGTCTACATCATCGGGACGATCGCCGGCGCCTACGGCGCGTGCGCGGAACTTGCCGTGTGCGAACCCGCGCAGGTGCACCCGCTGCCCGAGTCGATCTCGTTCGAGCAGGGCGCCGCCGTCGGCGTTCCGTACGGGACGGCCTACCGCGCTATCTTCCAGCGCGCCGCGGCGCGCCCGGGCGAAACCGTCCTGGTGCACGGCGGCAGCGGCGGCGTCGGAACGGCCGCCATTCAGCTCGCTCGCGCGGCCGGCCTGATCGTGCTGGCGACCGCCGGCACCGAGCGGGGCCTCAAGCACCTGACGACGATGGGCTCCGCGCACGCCTTCAATCACAGCACCCCGGACTACACCGAGCGGATCATGGCGACCACCGACGGCCGCGGTGTGGACGTCATCCTCGAGATGCTGGCGAACGTCAATCTCAACCGGGACCTGGGCCTGCTCGCCCGAAAGGGCCGCGTCATCGTCATCGGCAACCGCGGCACGATTGAAATCGATCCGCGCCAGACGATGGCCAGGGACGCCGACATCCGAGGCATGACGTTGTTCAACACGTCGCCGACGGAGATGGCGGAGATTCACGCGGCGCTCGGCGCGGGACTCGCGAACGGCACGCTGCGCCCGGTGGTGGGCCGGGAGTTCGCGCTGGAGGATGCGCCCCTGGCTCACGTCACCGTGATGTCACCGGGGGCGCACGGCAAGATTGTGCTGAGAGTGTGACGGCTCGAACGTCGGGCCTGAGCCCTCGGCCCTGAGCCTTGAGCCCTACTTCCGATACCGCTCCCGGATCGTCGGGATCAGGTACTCGGAGAACGCCCGCTCGAAATCGTAGGTGGGCGCGTAGCCCCAGTCCTTCCGCGCCGCGCAGTCGTCGACGTCGGCCGGCCACGAATCCAGGATCCCCTGGCGCTGCTCGTGCACGTCGTAGGTGATCTGCGCGCCCGGGAACGCCTTCAGCACCACCTGCCGGACCTCCTCCGCGGACGGGTTGAATGCCCCGACGTTGTAGGCGGTTCGCCGCAGCCGCTCGCGCGGGGCCGCCGCCAGCTGCAGCAGCGCGTCCACGCCGTCCGGCATCGCCATGAAGGGGATCCGCGTGTCGGGCCGCGCGAAGCACGCGTACGCTTCGCCGCGAGCCGCCGCGTGGATCATCTCGGGCGCGAAGTCCGACGTGCCGCCAGAGGGCACGGTGACCGCCGAAATCAGGCCCGGGAACCGGACGCACCGGAAGTCGACCTTACGGCTGACGTTGTCCTTCGCCAGCTGCTTGTAGTGCTTCGTGTAGTAGTCGCCGAGCTGCTCGCAATAGAGCTTGTTGCACCCGTACATGGTCGTCGGGTGGTTGTACTGGTCTTCCTTCACCTCGCCGGCGCGCTCCTTCGTCTCGAGGTCGGGCATGCCGTAGGCGGCAATCGACGAAGGATAGAGGAAGACCACCGGCCGGCCGTGCGCCTCGCCCTGCTTCTGGGCGAACTCCAGCAGGTTCAGCGTTCCGCCGACGTTCACCTCGTGGGCGGCCATGGGCGTGAATTCCGACCGCGTCGAGAGCAGGGCCGCCAGGTGGAAGACCCGGTCCACTTCGTACTCGGCGACGATCCGGTCCAGCAGGCTGGTATCGAGGATCGACCCCTGGAATTCGCGGGCGACCAGTTTGCCCAGCGCCGGATCGAGCGCGTTCACGTCGAGCGTGATGACGGCGCGGGCGCCGTCCCGGGCCAGGCTGCTAATCAGGCCGTGGCCGATTTCGCCACCGGCACCAGTGATGAGGGCGACGGGCTTCCGCACGGAACAACCTCCCTGCGCGCGAGACGGATCATCTCGAATGACATGATGAATGCGGTGCCCCGCGTCGTACGGGACAGACAATTCTACCGGATCTCCCGGGCGTCGGACGCGCTCCATGCGCTATGATCGGAGGATGTTCAGTCGTCAGCGCACCGGCTCGGTCGTGTGTCCGTCGTGCGGGAACCTGGTCGGCGTGAACGACGGCCGGTGCTACACCTGTGGACGGTGGAACCCGGGGATGTGGGGGTTCGCCCCGCTGCTGCGGCGCCTCGGCAACGACTTCGGCTTCACGACGATCGTCATCGGCGCCTGCGCGGTGCTGTACGCGCTGACGCTGCTGGCCTCGCGCGGCCAGATTGGCATGGGCGGCCTGTTCTCGCTGCTCGCGCCCAGTCGGCAGGCGCTGTTCCTGTTCGGGTCGAGCGGCGCGATTCCCGTGTTCGGCTACGGCAGGTGGTGGACCATCCTCAGCGCCGGCTGGCTGCACGGCGGCCTGCTGCACATCGTGTTCAACATGATGTGGATCCGGCAGCTCGGCCCGGCGACCGGCCAGTTGTTCGGCCCGAGCCGCCTCGTGATCATCTACACCATCGCGAGTGCCGCGGGCTTCCTGGCCAGCTCCGTGGCGGGCGCGCTGCTCCCGGGCGTTCCCTTCCTCGGCGGCGCCATGCTGAGCGTCGGCGCCTCGGCGGCCATCTTCGGGCTGCTCGGCGCGCTGGTGCGCTACGGCCATCGGACCGGGAGCAGCATGGTGAGAGCGCAGGCGTGGTCCTGGGCCCTCACGCTCTTCGTGTTCGGCCTGATCATGCCGGGTGTCGACAACTGGGCCCACGCGGGCGGATTCGCGGGCGGCTACCTGACGGCGATGTGGCTCGATCCGCTGAAACCGGAGCGGACCGACCATGTGGTGATCGCGCTTGCGTGCCTCGGTCTCACGCTGGCGTCGATTGTCGTCTCGGTCGTGCGGGGATTCGCCCTGCTCACGGGCGGCGGATCATGAATTCACGACAGGTGTGGTCGCCTTTGATCTCCGGCTACCGGCTTCTCGGCACTGTCGCCGGGAAGTTGTCGATGCGAATCAGAGTGTTATAAGATCTGAACAGGAGAGAGCCGATCGAAAGCGGGATCGGCTTTTGCAGCAGGGTGTGTATCGGCCGATTCCGGCCCCCAAAACCAACGAGGAGCAGACACGATGGCGATGACGATTAAGGACGACTGCATCAGCTGCGGCGCGTGCGAGCCCGAGTGCCCGAACGAGTCGATTAGCCAGGGCGATACGATCTACGTGATTGACACCGCGAAGTGCACCGAGTGCGTCGGCACCTACGATTCGCCGAAGTGCGTCGAGGTGTGCCCGGTTGACGGCTGCATCGTGAAGTTCGTAGCGTAGGCGCGTCGGTCTCTTCGCGGTTTCGCCGCCAGCACCTATCTGTCAGGTCAACGAGGACGTGCCCTCGCAGGGGCGGGCATCACCTGCCCCGCCGGGCCCCCACCCGGCGCCGCCCGGCCTCGTTGACAGCAGTCCCGCACGGCTTCAATCTGCTATCCTGCTGGCTCAGGGCCCAAGGCTCAGGGCTTCGGGGTGCAGCGCTCCCTGCGGGAGTTCATCATGACCAAGTACCTCGTTTCTCGCGCTGACGGTCGCGCTGTTCGCGACGGCGTCGGCGGCCAGCGCGCAGTCGGCCTTCTCCACGTTCTTCGCCGAGAAGACCATGAGGGTCGACTACTACCACACCGGCGGCGGGCCGGAACTGTTCTCGCTCGACCAGGTCGTATCGGACGGCCCTTGGGCCGGCAGTCGCACGCGTCTGCTCGACGACACCAACCTGGGGCCGTATTTCTTCGAAGTCATCGACCGGCGAACGAACCAGGCCATCTACTCCCGCGGGTTCGCGTCCCTGTACGGCGAGTGGGAGACCACGGCCGAGCCGAAGCGGGGAATCCACCGGTCTTTCCACGAGTCGCTGCGCTTCCCGTGGCCGAAGGCACCGGTCCAGGTCGTGGTGAAGAAGCGCGACAGCGCGAACGCGTTCGTCGAGGTGTGGTCGACCACCGTCGAACCGGCCTCGCGCTTCGTGACGGCCGCCGACGCGAAGCCGCCGGGCAGGGTCTGGACCGTGTTCGAGAACGGGCCGGCCGCCGCGAAGGTGGATCTCCTCATCCTCGGCGACGGCTACGCCGAGGCGGACCTGCCCAAGTTCCACGCGGATGTGAAGCGCCTGACCGACCGTCTGTTCGAAACCGAGCCGTTCAGGAGCCGGAAGTCGGACTTCAACGTCAGGGCGATCGACCTGCCGGCGCCGCGCAGCGGCGTCAACCGGCCGCGCACGGCCGACTATCGGCGCACGCCGCTCGGCGTGTCCTACAACGTCTTCGATTCGGAACGGTATGCGCTCGCGCTCGACAACCGCTCAATGCGGGACGTCGCGTCGGCGGCGCCGTACGACTTCCTGGAGGTGCTCATCAACGAGACGCAGTACGGCGGGGGCGGCATCTTCAACGACCACGCCGCCGCGGCGGTCGATACCGCGTTCGCCGAGTACATCTTCGTCCACGAGTTCGGCCACCACTTCGCGGGGCTCGGCGACGAGTACTACACCTCTGACGTCGCCTACGACACCGGAGTCCCCGACCGACCGGAACCCTGGGAGCCCAACATCACCGCCCTCAGGGACCCGGCCACGCTCAAGTGGAAGGACCTGGTCGCGGCGGGCACGCCGCTGCCGACGCCGTGGAACAAGGAGGCATTCGAGAAACGCAGCGCCGAGATCCAGGCGCGGCGGCGGGCGCTGCGCGCCGGCAACGCCCCGGAGAGTGAAATGAACCAGCTCTTCACCGAGGAGATGAACTGGTCCACGCCATTCCTGGCCGGCATGACGTTCTCGCGCACGGTGGGAGCGTTCGAAGGGGCGTCGTACGAGGCGAAGGGGCTGTTCCGCCCCGAAACAGACTGCATCATGTTCACGCGCGACAGGGTCGGCTTCTGCCGCGTGTGCCAGCGCGCCATCTCGCGCATCATCGACATGTACGCCAGGTAGACGATGAGAGACGCCGCTCCGCGGCCGCGCACGTTGGAATGGGGCGTCCGCAGGACACTCGAGCGCGGTATGATGGGCACATGACCGTCTCGGCTCAACCGCCCGCGTCCGTCGCGCCCATCCTGCTGCTCTCGATGCCGCAGCTCGACGACCCGAACTTCCGGCGGACGGTGATCCTGCTGTGCCAGCACACGGCCGACGGCGCGTGGGGGCTCGTACTGAACCGGCCGACCGGGAACGCGGCGGCGGAAGCGGTTCGCCTCGACCCGCCGGTAACGGTGGACAACGGCCTGGAACTCTGGTTCGGCGGGCCCGTGGAGCCGGAGCGCGGCTGCCTGCTGCTCGGCGACGACCCGAACGACCTCGAGGCCATCCAGATTTGCCACGGCATCTACATCTCGGGTTCAGCCACCCTGCTCCGGCAGCTGCTCGAGCGGGAGCGGCGGCCGAAGACGCGGCTGCTCATGGGCTATGCGGGCTGGGGCCCGGGTCAGCTCGATGCGGAGTTGCGCGAATCGGCGTGGCTCATCACGCAGATCGAACTCGATCTGATCTTCGACGTGCCGCCGGCTGACATGTGGGAGACGGCGATCCGGCGGCTCGGCGCCGAGCCCGGCACGCTCCAGATGAGCCCCGGGGTTCACTAGGCGGATCACTGGAATTCAAAATTGAGAATTGAGAATTGAGAATTGGGAGGTTGACGCTGGCCACTGGATCCGGGTGCCATGCCTGGCGGCCCGGCCGGAACCCTTCATTCTTCATTCTCCATTCTGCATTCTCAATTCGCAGGGCGAGGCCTCAGCCGCGCCTCACCTCCAACGGAACACCTTCAGCGCCACGGCGAAACAGACGCCTCCCCACGCGCCGAGGACGGCCAGTTCGCGGCCGATCGCGGCGGCAGACGCGCCGTCCAGCATGACGGCGCGCAGCGCGTCGTTCAGCGCGGTCAGCGGCAGGGCGTGAATCAGCGGCTGCGTCGCCGCAGGAAAGTGCGCGGACGAGAAGAACACGCCGGACACGATCCACATCGGCAGCATCACGAAGTTCATCCACCCCGAGGCCGCCTCGATCGTGCGGGCGCGGCTGGCGACGAGCAGGCCGAGGCCGCTGAACGCCGACGCGCCGACCAGCAGGACGGCCGCCAGGGTGGCCGGCGATCCCCGCATCGGCACCGAGAAGACCAGCGCGGCGAATGCCAGCAGCCCTCCCGCCTCGACCGCGAGGAAGACGAGCCGCGCGAGCATTTGCGCCAGCAGGTAGTCCCGCCGGGCCATCGGCGTCGCGGCCAGGCGCTTCAGCACCCGCCGCGTGCGCGCGAACACCACGGAGAAGCCGATGCTCCACATCCCGGTCCCCATGATGTTCATACCGAGGAGGCCCGGGACGAGCCAGTCGATGTAGCGCGATCCGATGACCTCCAGCCGCTGCTGCCCTGCCGTGAATACGTCGGCGCGCCCCCCGCCGTCTGCAGCGCGGCATCGACCGTCAGCCTCGCCAGCCGGCTCTCGGGCCTCGTGGCGTCGTAGCGGTAGGTCGGCGGCGATCCGGGCAGCACGATCACCTGCACCTCGCCATCGCGCAGCGCGACGTTGGCGCGGTCGCCAGGGACGAGGCGCACGGAGATGCCCGGCACTGCTGCGAGCGCTGCCCTCATCTCGGTCGCGCCCGCGCCGTCGACGACGCCCGCGTAGACCGGCTCGTCGGTCTTCGCCCGAAACGCGACGCCGAGGGCGAACGCCAGCGCCAGCGGAAACACGATGACCCAGAACACCGCCTCGGGCTCGCGGAAGAACTCAAGGAGCCGGGCGATCGTCAGCTCGACGAGCGGATGGGACGGGCGTTCGCGTCTACTCATCTCGGAGATGCCGACCCGTGTGCGCGACGAACACGTCCTCGAGCGTCGCGGACTGCGTGGCTGACTGCGGCCTGGGCGGCGCCTCCCGCTCCAGCGAGGCGATGAGCTCTCGCGGCGCGCCGAGCGCAATCACGCGTCCCTGGTCGACAATCGCGACGCGGTCGCAGAGCGTCTCGGCCTCCTCCATATAGTGCGTCGTCAGGACAACGGTCCCGCCCTTCCCGCGGTAGGCCTCGAGCAGCGACCAGAGCTGGCGGCGCGACTGCGGATCGAGGCCGGTCGTCGGCTCGTCGAGGAACAGCAGGTCGGGCTCGTTGACGAGCGCGCAGGCCACCGCCAGGCGCTGCTTCTGTCCTCCCGACAGCTTGCCGACGTAGCTGCGCCGCTTGGGCTCGAGTTCCACCATCGCAAGCACCTCGGACACCGACGGCCCTCGCTGGTAGAACGACCTGAACAGCCGGACGACCTCCTCGACGCGGAGCTTCTCCTGGAGCTGGGTCTCCTGGAGTTGGATGCCGAGGCGTTGTCTGAGCGCACGGTCGTCGGCGCCCCAACGCATGCCAAGCACCTCCACGACACCCGCATCCGGCTCGAGCAGCCCCTCGAGGATCTCGATCGTCGTCGTCTTGCCGGCGCCGTTCGGGCCGAGCAGGCCGAAGCACTCGCCCGCCCGCACCTCGAGATCGAGGCCCGCGACGGCCACCACGTCGCCGTAGCGCTTGTGAAGCCCGCGGCACAGGACCGCCGGCTGACGGTCCACCCTATCTGTCACAGCAGTGATTCTGACACACCTCGAAGGGCACTCACGGTTCTGCTAGACTGAGGGCCGATGGCAAGGGCGAAGGTGATTCTGATCGCGGCGCCGGAGTTGATCCCGGCGCTTCGCGAGCGTGTGGGCAGCGACGCCGGCGTGCTGACGTTCGCGGACTCGGACCCGGTGCGTGCCATGAAGGCCATCGCAGCGGAGCGGCCGCCTGTCGTCGCGCTGGAGCGGCTGTTCGCGGCGAGCCCGCGGGGTGCCGCTCTCATCGCCCGCATCAAGGACGACCCGAGCCTGAACGCCTCGGAGATCCGCATCCTCTCCCACGACTCGGACTATCAGCGCATCTCGCCGCGCCGGCGCGACGCCCCGTCGCGGAAGACGGCGTCGAGACCTGCGAAGCGGTTCGACATCGGCACGAGACGATGGCCGCGGTTCAAGATGAAGGAGTCGGCGTTCGCGACGGTCAACGGCCGGCCTGCCAGGCTGATCGACCTCTCCGCCGGGGGCGCTCAACTCAGCGTCTCGGAGTCGCTGCGCGCCCGGCAGCCGGCATCGGTGGGACTCGGCCCGGCCGGCCGGACGGTCGTGGTGGCCGGCACGGTGGTGTGGGCGCGGACGGAACTCTCCAGAAAAGGGCCGGCCGCCCGGGTCGGTGTCGAGTTCACCAACCCCGATGCCGCCGCCGTCGCGGCGTTCGTGGACGCACACCGGCTGCGCTGACCCGCGGGCGCCAGCTAGGACGGCCCGCCGAACCACGCGGCCGCAGCCGAACCATCCCGGATGATCGTCTCGTTGCGATCCGACCCGGTCGAGATGATCGCCACCGGCACGCCGGTCAGTTCTTCCAGGCGAGCGATGTAGGACTTCGCCTCGGGCGGCAAATCCTCGTACGCGCGGACGCCGTGCGTCGGCCGCGACCATCCGGGCAGGCGCTCGTAGACAGGACGACACGCGGCCAGGTGGCGAAGGTCACCGGGGAACTCGGTCAGCGTGGAGTCGCCGTAGCGGTAGGCCGTGCACACGTCGATGTGCGCGAGGCCGTCGAGCACGTCCATCTTCGTGAGCGCCACCGCGTCGAGGCCGTTGACGCGCGCGGCGTAGCGCACGGCCACCGCATCGTACCAGCCGCACCGGCGAGGCCGCCCGGTCGACGCGCCGTATTCCTGCCCGCCTTCGCGAAGCCGGTCCGCCATGGGGCCCGTCAACTCAGTCGGGAGCGGGCCGCCGCCGACTCGCGTCGTGTAGGCTTTCGCGACGCCGAGGACGCCGCCGATCGATTTCGGCCCGACGCCGAGGCCCGTGCACACGCCGCCCGCCGTCGAGTTGGACGAGGTGACGAACGGATAGGTCCCGTGGTCGATGTCGAGGAAGGTGCCCTGTGCGCCTTCGAACAGGATGCGCTTGCCCTCGGCCTGCGCCTGGGCCAGCAGCAGCGACACGTCGCGGACCCACGGCCGCATGCGCTCGCCCTGCGTCAGCAGGTGCTGGAAGAGCGGCTGCCACTCCAGAGCCGCATCGCCCACCAGGCGGTTGCGCGCCATCACGTTCTCGCGCACCTGCTCGGCCAGCCCGGCCGGGTCCGCGAGGTCGCAAACGCGAATCCCGCGCCGGCCAATCTTGTCTTCGTAGGCCGGGCCGATGCCCCGCGACGTCGTGCCGATCTTCTTCTCGCCGCGCCGGGCCTCGCTCAGCAGGTCGAGGTCGCGGTGATACGGCAGGATGAGGTGCGCCTTGTCGCTGATGGCGAGCCGGTCGCCCACCTCGATGCCGTACTGCCCCAGCGCCTCGATCTCGACGAACAGCGCCTCCGGATCGACGACGACGCCGTTGCCGATCACGCAGATGACGCCCGGGTGCAGGATGCCGGACGGCAGCAGGTGCAGCACGAACTTGGTGCCGCTGACCAGCACCGTGTGGCCGGCATTGTGCCCGCCCTGGTACCTGGCGACGATCGAGAAGTGCGGGGTCAGCAGGTCGACGATCTTGCCTTTGCCTTCATCGCCCCATTGCGCGCCAATCACAGCCAGGTTCATAGCCGTTCGTAGCCTCCGTCCGCGGCCTCGATCGTAGCACAGGCGGCAACCGCGCTCGAAGAAGCCGCGGGGGTGCCTGTCAAGTGACTTCTCCGGAATTGCGCCGGGGCTCTTTTCACGTTGACAAGATCCCTCAGGGTTCATAACTTCATCATGACCATGACGAGCCGCCACATCCGGGCGCCGCGAGGCGCCGCCATCAGCTGCAAGGGCTGGCCGCAGGAAGCCGCCCTGCGCATGCTGATGAACAACCTGGACCCCGAGGTCGCCGAACGCCCGGATGACCTGATCGTCTACGGCGGCTCCGGGAAGGCGGCGCGCAACTGGGCCTGCTACGACGCCATTGTCGGCTCGCTGCGCTCGCTCGAGCACGACGAGACGCTGCTGGTGCAGTCGGGGAAACCGGTCGGCATCTTCCGCACGCATCCGGGCGCGCCGCGCGTGCTGATCGCGAACGCCATGCTGGTGCCGGCGTGGGCCACGTGGGAGACGTTCCGCGATCTCGAGCACAAGGGCCTGACGATGTACGGCCAGATGACCGCGGGCAGCTGGATCTACATCGGCACGCAGGGCATCCTCCAGGGCACGTTCGAGACGCTGGCGTCGGTCGCCGGCCGCAAGTTCGGAGGCAGCCTCGAGGGGCGGGTGTTCGTGTCGGCCGGCCTCGGCGGCATGGGCGGCGCCCAGCCGCTCGCCGCGGCGATGAACGGCGCTGCCGCGCTCGTCGTCGAGGTGGATCCGCACCGGATCGAACGGCGCCTGCAGACCCGCTACGTCGACGAGTCGACCACGTCGCTCGACGACGCCCTCGGCACGATCGAGACGTGGCGCCGCGAGAAGCGGGGCCGGTCGATCGCGCTGCTGGGCAACGCGGCCGACGTGCTTCCGGCGCTCGTCGAGCGCGGATTCACGCCCGACGTCCTGACCGATCAGACGTCCGCGCACGACGCGCTGAACGGCTACGTCCCGAACGGCATGACGCTCGCCGAGGCTGACGTCCTGCGCCGCGACAACCCCGGCGAGTACCTCCGCCGCTCGGTGGCCGCGATGGGCGTGCACGTCGAGGCGATGCTCGCCCTGCAGCGGCGGGGCGCCGTGACATTCGACTACGGCAACAACATCCGCGCGCAGGCCGTCCAGGCGGGCGTCGCGAAGGCGTTCGACATCCCGGGGTTCGTGCCCGAGTACATCCGGCCGCTGTTCTGCGAAGGCAAGGGGCCGTTCCGCTGGGCGGCGCTGTCGGGCGACCCGGCCGACATCCACGCGACCGACGACGCCGCGCTCGAGATGTTCAAGGACGATGCCGCGCTGTGCCGCTGGGTTCGGCTGGCGCGCGAGCGCGTGGCGTTCCAGGGGCTGCCCGCGCGCATCTTCTGGCTCGGGTACGGCGACCGCGCGCGGTTCGGCCTGCGGATCAACGAACTGGTCCGCTCGGGCCGGATCTCGGCGCCGATCGTGATCGGGCGCGATCACCTCGACGCCGGCTCGGTGGCGTCGCCCAACCGCGAGACCGAGGCGATGCGCGACGGCAGCGACGCCATTGCCGACTGGCCGATCCTGAACGCGCTGCTGAATGCCTCGTCGGGCGCGACGTGGGTGTCGGTGCACCACGGCGGCGGCGTCGGCATCGGCTACTCGCTGCACGCCGGGCATGGTGATCGTGGCCGACGGCAGCCGCGAGGCCGACGAGAAGCTGCAGCGCGTCCTGACGTGCGACCCCGGAACCGGGGTGGTCCGCCACGCTGACGCCGGCTACGAAGAAGCGATGGCGACCGCGGACGCGAAGGGCGTGCGGATTCCGATGCGCGAGTTCGGGCCAGGCGGCCCGGCAGAGGGGAGTCCCGGTCGGTGACGACTTTCCAACCCCCATCGATCGACCAGCGCATCACGGCGACGCTCGCGGGAGGATTCCCGCCGCATCCCCGTGGTGGTCGGCCTCTGTGGAGCGGGACGGACGAGCCTGCTCCACCGGCTGGCGGAAGCGATCGGCCCGCAGGGGGCCCAGTACGTCAACGTGGAGCGAACGGCCACGACGCCGGAGCGGTTCCTGGCCGCCCTGACGGCCTCGTCTCCGTTTGTCGACGCGGGGCAGGCGCCGCGCGTGGTCTCACCCCGCCAGGCGTTCGACGCGGTCCTGGCGTACTTCGCCGGCGCGCACCGCGCGGACGAGGGGCCGGTCACCTTCCTTCTCGACGAAGTGCTCGAGTTCCGCACGTTCGAGAGCTTCCCGGGCCTGCGCCGCGCCCTGCCCGAACTGCTGGCGGTCATCGCCGCGTCCCCCAACCGGTTCGTCTTGACGTCGCGCTACCAGACGCGAACCGAGCGCGCGCTGGCCGGTGCCTCGCCGCAGTACTCCGTCGTGCCGATGCCGGCGCTGCCCCCGGGCGAGGTGTCGCAGATGCTGGCGGACGCGGTCGGCGCGGGCGCGCCGGGCGCCGCGGAGGACGCCGGATCCGGCATAGACGGCCTCGCTCGGCTGGTCGCGGCCGTGTGCGGCGGCCGGCCGTCGTACGCGCGGGCCATCGCCGGCGCGCTGCACGCGAACCGGTCCGGCGCCGCGGTCCGGGACCCGATGGCCATGCTCGTGTCAGCGCTCGGGCCGGGGGCGAGCCTGTGGTCGCAGTGCGCGTTCGACTACGAGATGCGGCTCCACCGCGCGCGCGGCTATGGCGCGCTCAAGGCGATCCTCGAGATTCTCTCGGAGCAGGAGCCGCTGACGCTCACCGACGTCTCGCAGCGCATGGGCCGCACGCCGGGATCGACCAAGGATTACCTGTCGTGGCTGGAGGACGTGGACCTGGTGGCCGTCCACCGGAAGCGCTATCGGTTCCGCGATCCGCTGCTGCGGCTGTGGGTCCGGCTCCACTGCCACTCGACGCCGCCCACCGGGAGCGATGATCGATCGCGAGGTCAGGGCAGTTCGCCGAGCGCTGCCTCACGTAGTCTCGCGATCTTGCGACAGTCGGTCCATGGCCTTCCGCGCGGCTTCCTGTTCGGCCGCCTTCTTGCTGGGCCCGCGCGCGGATCCGAACGCCTCGCCCTGGATTCGCACCTCGACGTGAAACACCTTGCGGTGATCGGGCCGCTCTCCGACGCCACCGCGTACTCCGGCAACGGGAGCTCGCGCGACTGCACGAGTTCCTGGAGCGCCGACTTGTAGTCGCGCCCCCAGAACTCCGGGCTGCGCACGTCCTCGAGGTCCTCCGCGAACTCGCGGGACACGAAGTCACGGGCCTCGCCGACTCCGCCGTCGAGGTAGATGGCGGCGATCACCGCCTCGTAGCCGTCGGCGAGCAGCGCCTGCTTCGCCCGGCCGCCCGTCTTCTCCTCGCCGCGTCCGAGCGCCAGGAACTCGCCGAGCCCGAGCCGCCTCGCCAGGCGTCCGAGCGTCAGCGTGGACACCAGCGGCGGCCTTGATCTTCGACTTCTGCCCCTCGTCGAACTGCGGGAAGTCGCGGAACAGGAGGTCGGCCATCACGAAGCCGAGCACCGCGTCGCCGAGAAACTCGAGCGACTCGTTGTCGATGGTGCTCCCGGTCGCATCCTCGTTCGCGCGCGACCGGTGCGTGAGGGCCCGATCCAGGATCGCGGGCTCGCGGAACCGGTATCCCAGCCGCTCCTCGAGCGCCGACAGGTCCCTCGTGTCGTCCATCACGTGCACGGCCTCGACCGCCGAAGGCCGCTGGGTCTGCTCGCGGATGATCGCGCATGCCGCGTCCGCCTGCGAGGCCGGCACCGAGATGCGCACCTCCCCCAGCCCGTCGATGCTCAGTGGAAACACCGCGTGCGTGAGGTCCGACGACGGCGGCCGCGACAATCCCGTGTGCCTCGAGCAGCCCGACGACGATGCTGGCCTCGATGTCGGAATGGGTGCGGAAGACCACCGCCAGCGGCCTCGGGTCGGCGCGCTCGTGTTCAGGCCTGGCCATGCTGGAACCCCGCTGCCACAGCCCCCGGGACGAACTCCTCGAACTTGATCAGGATCATCGTCATGTCGTCGTGCTGCGGCGCGCCCGCCACGAACGCGTCGATCTCCCGCAGGATCCGCTCGCGCAGTTCGTCGGTCGGCAGGTGCCCATGCTCGCCGACGAGCCGGGCCAGGCGATCGTCGCCGAAGAGGTCCGACTCCGCGTTCATCGCCTCGCTGATGCCGTCGGTGAACAGCAGCATCGCGTCGCCCCGGTGAAGCGGGATCGTGATCTCGGTCAGCAGCCGCTCGAACGTCTCGCCGCCGTCGATGCGGAGGCCGAGCACGAGGCCGTCCGGCGTCAGCACCTCCACCGACGGGTCGCCGTCGCCGGACTCGCGCCGGTAGATGAGCGGCGTGTGGCCGGCCCGCGCATAGACCATCGTCCGGGCCGCGAGGTCGATGACCGCGTAGGCCATCGTGATGAAGCTGCGGCTGTCGAGGTGGTGCGAGATGATCTGGTTCGCGGTCAGCATCAGCTGCCGCGGCGACGGGCAGGTCCGGCTGAGCGAGAGCATCAGCCCCTTCAGCTCGGCCATGTAGAGCGCCGCCGACGTGCCCTTCCCCGACACGTCCGCGATGAGCATGCCGAACCGGTCGTCGCCGAGCGGGAAGAAGTCGTAGTAGTCGCCGCCGACCTCGCGCGCCGGGACGCAGAGCGCCGACACCGACACGCCCGGCATCGCGATCTGGCCCTGCGGCAGGAGCGACATCTGGATCACCGCGCGCGATCCGCAGTTCTTCCTCCAGCCGCTTCTTCTCCTCCGCCTGGCGCAGCAGATCCTCGATGCTGCCCGTCATCTGATTGAACGACTCGGCGAGATCGCCCAGCTGGTCACGCGTGGCCACCTGGATCCGGTGGCTGAAATCGCCCTCGCGGACGTGCTCGGTGCCTTCGAACAGCTCGTGCACGGAACCGGTGATCGCGCGGGCAAGGGTCAGCCCCATGACGAGGGCGGCCGCCTCGATGACCAGGAACAGCAGGGCGACGAACAGCAGGAGCAACAGCAGCATCGAGCCGAAGTTGTACGAGCCGAGGTTCGCCGACGAGAGCCGGTCGTAGATCTCCGCGATGTTGACCTCGATGTGCGCCGTGGTCTGCACCGGCTGTCCGCCGTCCCACGCCGTGCCCTGCAGCATCGCCACCCAGGGGAGCCGTCACCTGGCGCCGGCGGTCGTCGCCGGCGCGGCGGTCGCCGACGGCCTCGCGGTTCCACCTCGGCCGGGCGAGCGTCGCCCGCAGTCCATCCGTGAGGAAGACGCTGACGTCGCCCATCTTGACGCTTGTCTCGTCGCGCAGGTGCTCGTCGAGCGCGTGCGTTCTTCGGGATGTCGACGATCGACGGCGTACGCCGGCCGCTGGCATCGGGCAGGCCGACGCCGCGCACGGTCACCACGGCGGGGCCTCTGTGGCTGACGGTGGCCGCCAGCCGCCGCCGGCGCGGCTCGACGACGATGCCGCCAAAGCCGGCGCAACTGATCCACGTCGGCAGCACCTTCGGGCGGGGCGCCGTGCTCCCAGGGCCCGACGGCGACGGGCGTCACGGCCGGGGGTCGCGACGCGGCACCGGCAGCCGGGCTCAGGCACCACTTCGCGCTGGGCTGCGACGATGTCCGGCACGCTGCCGGCGCGCAGGGCGGCCGCCGGACCGCCCACGCAGGGTTCCCCGCTTCGGGTCGGCACGAGGGCGATGGACGCCCTGGATAGATGGACGCCAGCGCCGACTCGCGCTGGGAGAGGATGGCCTCTGCCGCGCCCGGGCCCGGCCCGCGCTGGATCTCCGTCGCGGTCAGACGCGCAACGTAAATCGCCTCGTTCCTGACGTTGTCGAAGCCGTTCGTCACCAGATACGACGCGACGTTCAGGAAGAGCACAAGGCCGGAGACGATGAAGAACGCGACGATCAGCAGTGCGGGGATGACGCCGATGAAGACGTAGGACAGGATGAGCTGCGCCCGGACCCGCCACAGCAGGTTGCGGCGCGCGCGCGGCGCCACGCGAACCAGCAGGCAGCCGGCCGCGACGATCAGCGCGACGCTGCCAAGCGTGCCGGTGGCGCTCACCAGCACCGGCTCGGCGCCGACCACGAGGCGGGCCGCCAAGTAGATCGCCTTCAGCGCCACGCCGGCGAGGAAGGCCCAGCCGCCGAACGGTGCAGCAAGGCGTCGCGGACGACAGACCATCGCCCGCCTGTGCGCGGCGCTGATGATTCCCGGTGTGGCTCGGCGGGATTCGAGGTCATGCGAACAGCCGGATCATACAGGATCCAGAACGGCATCTTGCGATCGGGCGATGACGATCGGGCGAAGTTGCGCTCTGGGTCGGGGCCGTAGCGCGGGTCTTCAGCCCCGATCGTGGCACTCCCCTACCCACGCCAGGTACGCATCACTCCCGCCGACGACCGGCACCACCAGCGCCTCCGGCACCTCGTACGGGTGGAGCTGCTTCAGACGCGCCAGGAGCGCGTCCACGCGAGGCCGCGTGGTCTTGATGATCATCTGGCGCTCGCGTTCCTGCTCGACGGCGTTCTTCCAGCGATAGGTCGACTCCATCTCCGGCAGCAGGTTCACGCACGCGGCGAGATGCTCCTCGACGAGCGTCGCAGCCGCCGGCCCGGCATCCTCGCCCGCCGGCCACGTCGTGAGTACGATGACGACGTCGGGATGTGCCACGTGAGCCTCCGTTCGGGAAGATATTCGCGGGTCGGTACCGATTTCCTGTTGAGTTCTCCCGAAAGTGCGGTAAAAAGATCGGTACAGTGTGGCCGCCGGGGCCGAACGCCAGCCATTATCCGCCATGCCGAGACGAATTCGGGACGAGAAAACGGTGGATCGCCCAGCCGGCGGGCCCGTCGTCCCGGTTCGCCGCCTCCGGTTGCTCACGCTGGTCCTGCTGTTTTGCGCGCTCGCGCTGGTGATCGACGCCGTCGCCGGCGAGCGGGGCTCGATCGCCAACAGCCGCGAACAACGTCAGGTCGAGCAGGCGGAGCAGGATCTCGCCGCGAAGCAGCGAGAGAACGCCGAACTCTCGGATTATCGGGACCGGCTCAAGCGGCAGGACCCCGCCACCATCGAGGAGATCGCGCGCCGGGAGCACGGGCTCATCCGCCCGGGCGAGAAGGTGTTCATTCTCAAGGACGCGCCGAAGGCGGCGAGGTAGGGACGAGGGAGTAGGGACGAGGGTTAGGAACGAGGAAGCGGAGCGGGGGCGAGAGCGATTGACGAGCGCCGCGATTGAATGATACCTTTCTAACGCGGGGTGGAGCAGTCCGGTAGCTCGTTGGGCT
>CAWARN010000002.1:0-123143 GCA_963784455.1 uncultured Acidobacteriota bacterium
TGATGTCGGCCTGCGAATCGCGCACGTCGCCAGCCCGCGGCTCCTTGAACACCGCCTGCGTCCGAACGCCAGTCAACTCGCAGAGCGTCCGCAGGAGTTCGTTGAGGCTGATGCGGCCGCCCGTCGCGACGTTCATCATCTCGCCGGCGAGGCCCGGCGCGTGGCACGCGCGCAGAACGCCGTCCACCACGTTCGCCACGTAGGTGAAGTCGCGCGTCTGCTCGCCGTCGCCGTAGATGACCGGCGGGCGCGCCTCGAGGAGCGCGGAGATGAACAGCGAGATGACGCCCGAGTACGGCGACGACGGGTCCTGGCGCGGGCCGAAGACATTGAAGTAGCGGGTCGTGACGGTATCGAGGCCGTAGAGCTTCGTGAAGAGCGCGAGGTACTGCTCGCCCACCAGCTTCTGCAGCGCGTACGGCGACAGCGGCCTGGTCGGCATGTCCTCGCGCTTCGGCAACGTCGGCTGGTCGCCGTAGGCGGACGAGGAGCCCGCGTAGACGAGACGCTTCACGCCCGCATCCCGCGCCGCGACCAGGATGTTCAGGGTGGCGTCGATGTTGGCTCGGTTCGACGTGATCGGATCGGACACCGAGCGCGGCACCGAAGGAATGGCGGCCTGGTGCAGCACGTAGTCCACGCCGGCTGCCGCGTGGTGCGCGACGGCGATGTCGGCCAGGTCGCCCTCGACAAAGTCCACGCCGGGCACGTGCGCGAGGTTGGCACGCTTGCCCGTAATCAGGCTGTCGACGACGCGGACCCGCTCGCCGCGGCGAGTCAGTTCTTCACACAGGTGCGAGCCGATGAACCCGGCGCCGCCGGTGACGAGGTACAAGGACATATGGTTCGTGCCGGGAGAGTGAATAGTCAGTCGTTGAACGACGAGCAGTTGGCAGCAGGCAGGTGGCAGCAGGCCGGCTGTCACGCGTGATCCACTGCCTGCTGCCTACTTCAGGGATGGAGAAAAGCGCCGCAGAGAAGCCGTAAGCCGAATTCTGTCCACCGTCGCCCGGCTTGCGCCGGGCTATGGCGTGACGACCATTCCTCTAGCCCCGCCATCGCTGACGGGATCGAGCAACCTACCCGGAGGCATTCGCCTCCGCCGCAGCTACGGCGAACCGCCGTAGTCTCGGCGAAGGCGGTCGGACGGGCCGTCCTGATAGCGCCTCCCTATTTGGCCTTGCTCCGTGCGGGGTTTTGCCTGCCACCGATGTTGCCACCGGCGCGGTGCGCTCTTACCGCACCTTTTCACCCTTACTCCGAATGCGGCCCGATTCTGCCGCCGCCCGCGGCGGCAACGCCAGACCCCGGCGTTCCCGCCGCACTTGTAGGGAGTTGCCGCGCGCGATCGTTCGCGCGGCTACTCCCGGCGTGCGGCACAACCGGACCGCATTCGGAGCGGTATATTTTCTGTGCCACTTTCCTTCAGGTCACCCTGACCGGGCGTTACCCGGCGCACTGCCCTGCGGAGTTCGGACTTTCCTCCCCGTCGCGGCGTTTCCCTCGACGCGAACGTCTCGGGACAACCGCGGCGCGGCGGTCGCCTGGCTTCCTGCGGCAAATTGTCAAAGATCCCGCCTTCGCCGCCTCGGGCGGCTTCGGCGCGGCAGGCATGCCGGCCTAGCCGTCCGTTTCCTGGCTGATCTTGTAGAACTCCAGCTTCTTGTACAGATTGCTTCGAGGCGTGCCAATCACCTCGGCCGTGCGCGAGATGTTCCAGCCGCTCTCGCGGAGCTTCTGCACGAGAAACAGCCGTTCCGCCGATTCCTTGAACTCCCTCAAGGTCCCGACGGACACAGCCGCGTCGCCTCCATTATCGGGGGGCGCCGGCCGCGGGTCAACTCGAACCGCGTCCGGCAGGTCCGTCAGGTCAATCGCTTCCCCCGCCGTCATGATCAGGCTGCGCTCCACGGTGTTGCGGAGTTCCCGGATGTTACCCTTCCACCGATGCCGCTGCAGCGCCTCCATCGCGCGAGGCGTGATTCGCCGTCGGCGGAAGTTGTTCTCGCGCGCCAGCGTCTCCAGGAAGTGCTGTACCAGCGCCGGAATGTCCTCGACTCGGTCGCGCAGCGGCGGCACGCGAAGCGGAATCACGCTCAGCCGGAAGAACAGGTCCTCCCGGAAGTTGCCCTTCTCGATCTCCTTCTCGAGGTCCTTGTTCGTCGCCGCAATCACCCGGACGTCCACGCGTATGGTTCGCGACGAGCCGACGCGCTCCACCTCGCCTTCCTCGAGCACTCGGAGGACCTTCGCCTGCGTCTTCAGGCTCATGTCGCCGACTTCGTCGAGGAAGATCGTGCCCCGGTCCGCCTGCTCGAACTTGCCGATCTGCTTCTCGGTCGCGCCGGTGAACGAGCCCTTCTCGTGGCCGAAGAGCTCCGATTCAATCAGCTCCTCCGGAATCGCCGCGCAGTTGACCTGGACGAATCGCTCGCGGCTCCGCAGGCTGTTCCTATGGATGGCACGGGCGACCAGCTCCTTGCCCACGCCGCTCTCGCCCTGGATCAGAACGGTGGCGTTCGTGGGCGCAGACCGGCGAACGGCTTCCATGAGCTGCCGGACCTGGAACGAGTCGCCCACGATCTCGTGCTTGGCATCCACGGCGCGGCGCAGCACCCTCACCTCGTCGGTCATCCGGCTGCGCTCGAGCGCATTGCGGATGATGACGAGCAGCCGATCGGTGTCCGGCGGCTTGTCGATGAAGTCAAACGCGCCGCGCCGGACGGCGTCGGCTCCGGTGGCGCCGGAACCGTGCCCGGAAATCATCACGACCGGCGCGTCGCAGACGGCCTTGATCCGCTCGAGCGCCTCGAATCCGTCCATGCCCGGCATCTTGATGTCGAGGAGGATCACGTCCGGCGACTCGCGCTCAGCCAGCGCGACACCCTCCGGGCCGGCCGGTGCGCCGATGAATTCGTAGTCTTCGTATTCGATAATCATCCGGAGCGAATCGCGGATGGCCGGCTCGTCGTCAATCACGAGAATGCGGGGTTTCATGGGTTCCTTCCGAGCAGCCGCCGGAACGCCGCTTCGTCGAGGACCGCCACGCCCAGCGCCTGCGCCCTCTCCAGCTTGCTGCCCGCGTCGGCGCCGACGACGACGTAGTCGGTCTTCTTGCTCACCGAACTCGTCACCTTGCCTCCCAGCGCGGCGATGGCCTCGGCCGCCTCGTCGCGCGAGAAGCCCGATAGCGTGCCGGTCAGCACGAACGTCTTCCCGGCAAGCGCGGCCGGCGCGGCTCCTTTCGGCCGGTCGGCCACCGTGCGAACGCCTGCGTCGCGCAGTCGCGCCACCACCTCGAGGTTGCGCGGGTCGTCGAAGTACTCACGGACGGCGGCCGCCACGACCGGGCCGACCTCGTTCACCGACTGGAGTTGCTCGATCGGCGCCGTCTGGATCGCGTCGAGGCCTCCGAACGCATCGATGAGGACCTGCGCGGTCCGCTCGCCGACGTGGCGCACCCCCAGGGCGTAGACCAGCCGCCACGGATCGTTGTTCCGGCTGTCGGCGATCTGCTGCAGCAGCTTCTCCGCCGACTTCTTCCCCATGCGATCGAGCGCCTCGAGCGCCTCCGCGTCCAGACGGTAGAGATCGGCGAAGTCGCGGACAAGGCCGACGCTCACCACCTGGTCGACCAGCGCCTCGCCGAGTCCTTCGATGTTCATCGCGCGACGCGAGGCGAAATGCTCGAGGCTGCGCCTGAATCGCGCCGGGCAGGCGGCATTCGGACAGCGCCACACGGCCTCGCCCTCGGGCCGGCTCAGGGCGCTGCCGCACGTCGGGCACGCGGCCGGCATCTGCCACGGCGCGACGTCCGGGCGCCGCCGCGAGATGACCGGGCCGACCACCTTCGGGATGACCTCGCCGCCCTTCTCGATGAGCACGACGTCGCCGGGCCGGATGTCGCGTCGGGCGATGTCCTGCTCGTTGTGCAGGGTCGCCATCTGAATCGTGGACCCGGACAGCCGCACCGGCTCCAGTACGGCGAACGGCGTCACCGCCCCCGTGCGTCCGACTGCGACGTCGATGCGCAGCAGCGTGGTCGTTGCCTGCTCCGCGGGAAACTTGAACGCCATCGCCCAGCGCGGGAACTTCGACGTCGCCCCGATGCGCGCCCGGAGCGCCATGTCGTCCAGCTTGACGACGACACCGTCGGTATCGAACGCGAGCGAGCGCCGGTCCTCCCTCCATCGATCGCAGTATGCGAGGACCTCCTCGACGCCCGGACACCGCTGCCAGTGCGCCTCGACCGGGAGGCCCCACTCGCGAAGCCGCTCGAGCGTTTCGACGTGCGTCGCGCGGCACCAGGTCCGGCGGGCCAATCAACTGGTAGACAGACCGCCGACAGGCCGCGTCGCGCGACCTGCCGCGGGTCGAGGTTCCGCATGGTGCCAGCCGCGGCATTCCTCGGATTCGCGAACACCGGCTTCCTCGCGCTCCTCGCGTTCGCGGTTGACCCGATCGAAGGCCGACCGTGGCATGAAGACTTCGCCCCGGACCTCGATCCGTCCGGGCACCGGTGTCGCCAGCGCCAGCGGAATCGCCCGAATCGTCCGGACATTCGCCGTCACGTCCTCGCCCCGAGAGCCGTCACCCCGGGTGACGCCGCGCACGAGCTGTCCGTCTTCGTAGGTGAGCGAGATGCTGAGGCCGTCAATCTTGAGCTCGGCGACGTACGCCACCTGCGCCGGTCCCTCCGCATCCCCCGCCAGGCCCCGCCGCACGCGCGCATCGAACGCCGCCAACTCCTCCGCGCTGTAGGCGTTGTCGAGCGAGAGCATCGGCACGTGGTGTTCGACCGGCTCGAACCCCTCGACGGGGCGGCCGCCTACCCGCTGGGTCGGCGAATCCGGCGTGACGAGCTCCGGGTGCTCGCGCTCGAGCGCCTCGAGCGATTTCATCAGCGCGTCGAATTCGGCGTCGGCGATTTCCGGGGCGTTGAGGACGTAGTAGCGTTCTTCGTGATGGCGGATGAGGGCGCGCAGGTCGCCGATGCGTGTGGCCGGTGTCACGGGGCTCGAGCGATCGCGCGAGAGGACGTAGTCGGCCAGCGCCATCAGCCCCTCGCGCGCCGGGCTGGCGGGCAGCGTCTCCAGGCTGGACTTCGCGCGCTCCCCGTACTCGGTGGCCTTGCGCGTAGGCGTAGTCGAGCGAGCCGTGCTCGGCCAGGTCCTCGGCGATGCGCTGCCAGCGTTCCGGCGTCAGGTCGCCGGTCGCGCACGACGTCCGCAATCAGGCTCGCCGACTCCGGCCCGCCGTGTCCAGGAGATGGATCACCGGCAGCGTGAGCTTGCCTTCCCGAAGGTCGCTGGCGATCGGCTTGCCCAGCACCTCCTCGCGGCCGGTCAGATCCAGCAGGTCGTCGACGAGCTGGAAAGCCACGCCGAGATTGAAGCCGTAATCGCGCAGCGCCTGCCGCCCCTCCGCGCCGAGGGTCCCCAGGATCCCGCCGATTTCCGCGCACCCGCCGAACAGGTCCGCGGTCTTCCGCTGGGTGATCTCGAAATGGTCGCGCTCGCTGAGGCCGACGTCGCCGTTCTTCGACAGCTGGAACAGCTCCCCCTCGATCATCCGCAGCGTGACGTCGCACAGGACGTGGAGGATTTCGAGCGAATCCTGCGTGAGCGCGAGGGACATCGATTTGATGTACAGGTAGTCGCCCAGCAGGACCGTGACGTCGTTCCCCCATTTCGAGTGCACCGCCAGCCGGCCGCGTCGAATGTCCGAGTCGTCGACGATGTCGTCGTGAACCAGCGTGGCCGTGTGGATGAACTCGACGGCCGACGCGTAGAGCACGGCGAGGTCGCCGGTGTAACCGGCAGAGCCGCGCCGCCATGAGGAGCACGGCAGGGCTCACGCGTTTGCCGCCGGCATCCTGGATGTAGCGGCCGATTTCCGGGATCAGCCCGATGTGCGAGTCGACATGGCGGGCGAACTCGCGCTCGACCTGGTCGAGATCCTGGCGTATCGGCTCGAAGATGTGCGCGAGGGTCACAGCTGGTTCTTTCACTGCGTGTAGAGTCCGATCATCTACACCATACTTGCGCGCGGGGTGTCAACGCGCTGCGCCGCTCGCGGACGCCCGGCTCGGCGCGCGCGGCACGTCACGGGCCGAACACGCGGGCGAAATTGGCCGTCACGAGGGCGTCGAGCTCCGCCGAGCGTCGATCTGCCGCAATTCGGCGAGGCGTTTCCGCCGTTCGGACGATGAAGGCCGGCTCGTTGCGCTGCCGCGCATGGGCACCGGCGCGAGATACGGGCAGTCGGTTTCAACCAGCAGCCGATCGGCCGGCATCGCCGCGGCAATGGCCCGGATCGAGTCGGCGCGCGGAAACGTGATCATCCCGGAGAACGACAGCGAGGAAACCCAGCTCGACGGCCTGCCGGCCAGTCGCGCGCGTGCCCAGAAGCAATGGAAGACGCCGCCGACCTCTCCGCGGCCCTCCTCCCGGATGATGGCCGGACCGTATCGTCGTCGGCCTCGCGCGCGTGAACGACGACCGGCAGGCCCGACTCGCGCGCCAGCCTGACCTGGGCTCGAAAGAC
Source organism: uncultured Acidobacteriota bacterium (assembly GCA_963784455.1). Lineage (GTDB taxonomy): Bacteria > Acidobacteriota > Vicinamibacteria > Vicinamibacterales > Fen-181 > FEN-299. The sequence goes on from CAWARN010000002.1 coordinate 6,547, forward strand.
TCCCGCTGCACGTCCGCGCGGCGAGAAGTCGTAGTGATAGTCAAGGCCGATTTCGCCAATCGCGGACGCGCGCGGCGGCCGCGAGAGGCCGCCCTCACGACCGGAACGACCTCGGCCGCCCGGCCCGCGAATTCGTGCGCCTGGTGCGGATGAACGCCGGCCGCGAAGCGGAGCCCCGGCCACAACGCCTCGACACGGCACGCCGTCCGGCCTCCTCAGCGTCCCCGCAGGCCAGGACGCAGAGGCCGCCAGACACGCCGGCCTCGTGCGCCCGTGCGACGACGTCGGCGAGGTCGTCGGCAATAGCCGCGATCGGCCAGGTGGCAATGGCTGTCGATCACTTGACGCGGCTTCCCGGAGGAGGCGGGTTGTCGAACCCGAGGAGCACCGGCAATCCGCCTTCGGGGCTCGCCGCGAGCACCATGCCGTTCGACTCGATCGCCCATCAGTTTCGCCGGCTTGAGGTTGGCCACGATGACGATGGACCGGCCGACCAACGCCTCCGGCTCGTAGGCCTCGGCGATGCCGGCCACCAGCGTGCGCGGTTCGCCGCCGGCATCCACCTGCATCTTGATCAGCTTCCGCGAGCCCTTCAGCTTCTCGGCGGCCAGGATCTTCGCCACGCGCAAGATCGATCTTCACGAAGTCGTCGATCGGGATCCTCTCGTCCGCCGGCGCCGCCACCGGCGCAGCGGGCGGGGCGGCAGTGCTCGCGGGTCGCCGGGCGAGCGGGCTGCGCCGGCGGCTGGCCGACCGGTTAGTCGAGTCATCTCTGCTCCTCGTGTCGCGATCCGCTCGCATGGCTGGCGCGTGGCTGCCTCGAGGCGCGGCCAGAGCGGGTCGGCCTTGGCCACGCCGCTCCCTGGCCCCGACCACGCGGCATCGGCATCGAGCCTGAGGTCGCGCGGGCTCCGGTCGTCGCCCATCCGCCGCAGGATCTCGGCGCACGACTCCGGCATCACCGGCAGCAGCAGGACTGCCGCAATTCGCACCGCCTCGACGACGTCCGACAGGGCCTGCGTGAGGCGCTCCTGCTGCCCCTGCCGGGCGAGCGTCCACGGTTCGGTTTCGGCGATGAACTCGTTCGCCGCATCCATGAGTCCGAACGCCGCGAACGCCGCCTCGTGCAGGGCGTAGGTGTCCATCGGCTCGCGATAGCGGCGCACGACATCGACGGCCACGCCGGCGAGCCGGCCCGGGGCGCCGGGAGCGGCCGGCAGGCGGCCTTGCCGGTAGCGATCGGTCATCGCCGCCAGCCGGTTCACGAGGTTGCCCAGGTTGTTCGCCAGGTCGACGTTGTAGCGTTCCTCGAATCGCTCCCACGAGAAATCGCCGTCCTGGCCGTAGGGGATCTCCTTGACCAGGTAGAGCCGCAACGGGTCCGCGCCGAACCGCGCGGCCGCGTCGATCGGGTCGAGCACCGTCCCGAGCGACTTGCTCATCTTCTGGCCCTTGAAGTGCACGAAGCCGTGGCCGAAGACCTGCCGAGGGAGCGGCACGCCGGCGCTCATCAGCATGGCCGGCCAGATGACGCAGTGAAAGCGCGTGATGTCCTTGCCGATGATGTGCAGGTCGGCGGGCCACCACTCGCCGAACTCCGCCGTCGTCGCGTGCCGTAGCCGACGGCCGACGCGTAGTTAATCAGGGCATCGAACCAGACGTAGACCACGCTGCTCGGATCGAACGGGAGCGGGATGCCCCACAGCTGGCCGGCGCGGCTGATCGAGATGTCCTCGAGTCCGCCCTCGAGCAGGCGGAGGATCTCGTTGCGCCTGACATCCGGCTGGAGGAACTCCGGGTGCCGACGGTAATGCTCGAGCAGCGTGTCGCGGTACTTCGACAGCCGGAAGAAGTGGTTCTTCTCCCGGATCCACTCGGGCTTCGTTCCGTGCACCGGGCACAGGCCGTCGACCAGGTCCTTCTCGGGCTTGAACGCCTCGCACGACACGCAGTACGACCCCTCGTAGTAGGCGTCGTAGAGGTCGCCGCGCATCGGCAATCCTCTGGACCATCGTGCTGACGCCGATGCGATGCCGCTCTTCGGTGGTCCTGATGAAGTCGTCGAACGACACGTCGAGCCGCGCCCAGACATCCCGGAACTCCCGCTCCATCTGGTCGCAGTACGCCAGCGGCTCCAGTCCCAGCTCTCGGGCGCGCCGATAGACGTTCTGCGAGTGCTCGTCGTTGCCCATCACGAAGTGGGTGCTGATTCCGCACAGGCGCTTGTAGCGGGCGATCACGTCGGCGGTGATCTTCTCGTAGGCCGTGCCGAGATGCGGCCGGCTGTTGACGTAGTCGATAGCGGTCGTCAGGTAGAAACGGGACATATCAGCTCACGCTCGCGATTGCCAGTACGCCTCCACGGCGAGGCCCATCACCTGCTTGACCGGCAGAGCACGCTTCGGCCGCGACTCGCGCGCAGTCTTCGAACTCGGGCGACGCGTTCAGCACCTCGTCGCCGCGCCGGGCGATTTTGAACCGAACGGGCCCGACCGGCGTCTCCACGTCGACGAACTCGCGCTCGAGGCAGGCGCGCAGCAGTTCCTGATAGCGTAGCCCAATCGTCGTCGTTTCGCGAAAGACGATTCCGGTCAGCACCTCACGCAGGTCGGGCGGCGCCACGACGGTCAGGAGCGTGCCCGGCCGGTTCTTCTTCATCTGCACCGCGGTGTAGAACACCTCGAGCGCGCCCGCGGCATAGAGCTGCTCCATGCAGGACCCGTAGATCTGCGGATTCATGTCGTCGATCTCGCACTCGAGCACGACGACACGCTGCGGCGTGCGCCTTGGCATCGTCGTGGCCGACGATGATCCGCAGAACGTTCGGCGTCCCCGGCAAGTCGCGGTCCCCGGCCCCGTAGCCCACGCATTCGACACGCATCGCCGGCATCGGCCCGAATTCCGCGGCGTGGCCGGCCACCAGCAGCGCACCGGTCGGCGTCACGGTTTCCATCTGGACGCCGCTCGAATAGACCGGCACGCCTTCGAGCAGCCGCAGCGTCGCGGGCGCGGGCACCGGGAAGACGCCGTGCGCGGAGCGGACGGTGCCGCCGCCGACGTTCAGCGGCGATGAGACGATCCGGTCCGCTCCAAACCACTGCAGGCCGAAGACGGCGCCGACGATGTCGACGATGGAGTCCAGCGCACCGACCTCGTGAAGGTGAACCTGTTCGACCGGCATCTGGTGGATGGCCGCCTCCGCTTCCGCCAGCCGCCGGAACAGCGCGATGGCTCGTTCGCCTGAATTCGCGCCGAGCGACGACGTCTCGATCAGCGCGACGATGTCTGCCAGCGAGCGGTGGTCGTGGTGCGGGTGCGAGTGGCCGTGGCCTTGCCCGTGGTCGTGCGGGTGACCGTGCCCATCCGGTTCGATGAGCCGGAACTTCGTCGCCGACAGGCCGGACCTCAGCACGCGGTCGGCCGACAGCCGATAGCCGGGGATCATCAGGCTGCCGAGCGCGGCTTCGAGTTCGGCCAGCGGCAGTCCGGCGTCGAGCAGCGCGCCGAGCACCATGTCGCCCGAAGCGCCCGAGAAACAATCGAAGTAGAGGATCTTGGCCATGTCTACAGGTACCCGGATTCCTTCAGACTGCAGTAGCGGCCGTCACCGAGGACGACGTGGTCGATCACCTCGATACCCATCAGCTGGCCCGCCGCCACCATGCGTCGCGTCAACTCCACGTCTTCGCGCGCTCGGCTGCGGGTCGCCGGACGGATGGTTGTGAAACATGACCACCGCCGCCGCCGACGCCATCAGCGCCTGCCTGAACACTTCCCTCGGCGGGCGCCGCCGTACCGTCGAGCGAGCCGACCGTCACCACGGCAGTCCGGATGACCCGATGACGGGTGTCGAGCATCAGCAGACCGAACTGCTCGACCGGCCTCGCGCTGAATTCCGGCATCAGGAACTGCGCCGCATCCCTCGGCGACGTGATCTGGACATCGCTCGCGAGGCCGGCTGGCCAGTACACGTCGGCCGATTTCGAGGGCGGCCAGCACCTGCGCGGCCCGCGCATCCCCGAACCCCCTGACGCGCCGCAGGTCGTCGCGACTGGTCCTCAGCAGGCCGTGCAGCCCGCCGGCCGCGGCCAGCAGCTTGGAGGCCAGGCCGAGCGCACTCCTCCCGCGCGGTCCCCCGCCAATGACGATGGCCAGCAGCTCGTCGTCTCCGAGCGCCGAGGCGCCAGACGGCCGAGCTTCTCCCGCGGACGGTCGTCGCGTCCGACGGGCGCCGTGCGCACCCTCTCTTCATTTATACTTCAACCCATGCCGCGGCTCACCATCGCCGCGTTGGCGGCGGTTCTCGCGAGCTCGCTTGCCTGGTTGCGGCTCGCCGTCGCGACGCCGGGAGACCGCTCCTGCCAGCGAAGTCGGCGGTACCGGAATCCGAGCGGGCCGAGGCCCTCAGGGCTGTCGAGGACTTGGCAGCCGCCATCGACGAAGCCCGCCGGGCGGTCGGATCCGCGTCGTCCGGCCCGACCGCAACCGCCGGCGATCAGCAGGTTCGCGTGTCGGACGTGCGCCGCGCCCTGGTCGCCGCCAATGTCGCCCTGCAAAAATCGCGCGAGGCGCTCGGCCGAGACGACTACGCCGCGGCGCGGCAGGCCGCCCTCGGAGTGGCCGGGCATTTGCGGGGAGTTCTCGCGACGATGAATCGCTGAGAGCGGAGCCGAGGGCGTCGGGCAACCCGAGAAGCCTGCAGAAACTGCAGCGCTTCGCGCGACGGAGAACGAAGAGACTACCGGCTGGGCTATCCGCCCCGCGCCCCTCGCGGCACGACTCACTTTGCGGTTTCGGCCTTTGCGCGCGCGCGGAGCGCGCCGGGCGGGTTGAGCCTGGCATCGAGCAGGTGCGTCGGCGCGACGTTGCGCAGCGCGGCGAGCATGGAGTGCTTCAGGCCTGGATGCTCGCGCTCGAGGTCCAGCAGGAGCCGCTTGACCCGTTGCCGCTGCAGACTCAGATCGCCGCACGACGGGCAGCAGCAGCCGACGATGGGCAGGTCGCATTCCTTCGCGTAGGCCCTGGCCTCGGCCTCGCTGACGTAGACGAGCGGCCGGATGACGACATGCTGGCCGTTGTCGGACACCAGGCGGGCGGGCATCGCCTTCAGGTTGCCCTCGAAGAACAGGTTCAGCAGCAGCGTTTCGATGCAGTCGTCCGCATGGTGCCCCAGGGCGATCTTCGTCGCGCCCAGCTCAGTGGCCATGCGGTACAGGACGCCTCGACGCAGCCGCCCGCACAGCGAGCATGGGGTGTCGCCGACGTCCAGCAGATCGTCCATCACCTGCCCGATCGTGGTGTGCTCGATTCGGCACTCCCAGCCCCGATCCGCACACGTGCGCGAAATCAGGCCGTGGTCGTAGTCGGCGTAACCCGAGTCCACGTTGACAGCGATGAGCGAGAAGTCGATCTTCGCGCGGCGCCGGAGCACATCGAGGATCTGGATGAGCGCCCAGCTGTCCTTGCCGCCTGACAGGCCGACCAGGATCCGATCCCCCTCCTCGATCATCTGGAAGTCCGATACCGCCTGGGTGGTCTTTCGGGCGATGCGCGTCTCGAGCGGAGAGCGGTACGGCATCAGACCACCACCACCCGTTCCACCACCCGCGGCCATGAGAGCTTCTGCACGGTCGCCAGGCCCGCCTGACCCAGCCGGGTCGCCAGACCCTCGTCTCCCGCGAGGGTGGCGAGCGCTCGGGCCAGGCTCTCGGGTGTCGGCGAGGCCACCAGACCCTCCGCGCCGTCATGCACGAACTCGAGCGGGCCTCCGCTGTCCGTGCACGTGACGACCGGTTTTGCCGAGGCGAACGCTTCGACCGTCACGAACCCGTAGTCTTCGTCCTGGGCCGGGAAGCAGACCGCCCGGCAGCGGGCCAGATGGTCGACCAGCGTCGCGGCGTCCACACCGCCAACCAGCTTCACGCGTCCATCCAGGCCGAGCTCGCCGATGAGCGCCTTCAGCTCTCCGGCCATCTCGCCGTCGCCCGCGATGACGCACCGCACACCGGCTGCCTCCGGCTGCGCGAGCGCGCGGACGAGCAGATCGAGGCGCTTGAGTCGCGTCAGCCTGGACACCGCGAGAATGTACTCGCCATAGCCGTCACACCGGTAGGGGCGTGGCGGAGGCGGCGGATGCAGCACCGTCGAGGGAATTCCGCCCCACTTGAGGAGGCGTTGCTCGATCGTCTTCTGAGATGACGAACAGCCGCCGGACCCGCCTGGTTAGAAAATGGCGGTCCGCCGCATGGATGAGCCGCCGCCGAATGGCCTCCTTGACGCGCTGGGCCGGCGTCAGAGTCGCGGAGAAGCGGTCCCAGAGGTCGTAGTACTCGCGCATCCGGTGCGTCAGCCAGCAGACGTGCGCCTCGTGGCGGACGGCGTAGGCGGGATACCGGAGCGTGATGACCTGGTCAATCCGGCCGCCGTCCTGAGCCATTCCAACGTCGGTCAGCCACGTGGAGAGATACGCGGCACCCTGCCTCCCGAACCGGTTCTGGGGTGTGAGCACGGCCACCGCCTGGTGCCCGGCATCGCGAAGCGCCTGGACCAGGCCATCGGCGATGACCGTGTGGCCTCCGCCGCCGAACGGCTGGCCCGACGTGATGACGGCGATCCGGCTCATCCGCCTCTCTCCTCATCGAACGATACCACACGCCGCGGAAGGGGACGGCGCCCGGGGCGGGCTGGTGGACACGTTCTCACCCTCGTGGTACATTGCCGTTTTCCTGGAAACCGCGCGTCGTCAACGGGGCGGAAGCGCCTGCGGCTGGGTATTCGATGGACGCTGAAGTCACCCCGTCCGACAACGGACAACCGGCACCCCGCTCCAGGGCGCGACAGTGGCTGCTCATCGGGCTGAAGCTCGTCGTGAGCACCGTACTGCTCGCGGTCCTGTTCTCCCGAACGGACCTGAGCGGACTCTGGTCGAGCGTGCGGAACGCGTCGCTCCCCTGGGTGGCGGCGGCGCTGGGCTTGTACCTGTTCCAGATGCTCGTCTCGACCTGGCGGTGGAGCGTCCTCCTCGTCCCGCAGGGCGTTCGCCTCGGGCACCGGCGCCTCCTGTCGTCCTATCTGGTGGCGACGTTCTTCAACAATTTCCTGCCGAGCAATATCGGCGGCGACGTCATCCGCATCCGCGACACGGCCGGGCCGGCAAAGTCCCGAACGCTGGCGGCGACCGTCGTCCTGTTCGATCGTGGGATCGGCCTCATCGGACTCGTCCTCGTGGCCGCGGTGGGCGCAACGGCGGCGGGCTACGGCGGAACGCGGGCCATCCCGGTCCTCCCGTCATGGCTGTGGGCGGGGTTTCTGCTGGCGACGCTCATCTCGGCGCCCATGGTGCTGGCCCCAGCCGGAGTCGGCCGGCTGCTCCAACCGCTGACGGTGTTTCATCCGGAGTGGGTCGGCGGACGGATTACACGCATCACCGACGCCCTCGCCCGGTTTCGCGAGCGTCCCTGGTCGCTGATCAGCGCGTTTGGCGGCGCGGTGCTGGTGCAGGCCCTGCTGGTGCTCTTCTATGCTGCGGTCGCGCGGAGCTTGGACATTCCAATCTCCATCTGGCACCTGGCGGTCATCGTGCCGGTGTCGTTCGTGATCCAGATGGTGCCGGTGTCTGTCAACGGCTTCGGCGTGCGCGAGGCGACTTTCTCTTTCTACTTCGGCCGCCTGGGGCTGCCCATCGAATCGGCGATGGCGCTGTCGCTGGGCTCGACCGCGCTGGTGATGTTGTTCTCGCTGTCGGGCGCGGCTGTCTACGTGGCGCGACGCCACCCACATTCGCACATCCGCTGAGGCCCGCCTACGCCGACGGAGCCTCGACCACGGGGTGCCGCCGCTGCCACCACACGAACAGCAGGGCGACCGCGACCATAATCGCCGCGGTAATCAGCGCCACCTGCTTGCCGTGGTGCGCGATGTAGCTCAGTGCAGCGTCGCCATACCAGACCGCCAGGAGGGCGATCGAGAAATAGCGCAGGCCTCTGCCGACGCCGACCGCGAGACCGAAGCTCAACGGGTGTACGCGGGCCAGGCCCGCGCCCAGGACGAAAATCTTGAACGGCGCCGGCGGTGGGAGAATCGACGGGATGAGCAGCGCGAGAAACCCGTAGCGCCGGATCGCCGCCAGTCCCTGCTCGAGTCCAGCCGATTTCGTTCGCTTCCGGGCGAACGCCTCGCCGCCCTTCCACGCCAACCAGTAGAGCACATAGCACCCGGCGATCGACCCGAGCGTGGCCATCGCCGCGTAGTACACGAACAGGTCCTTGTGCTTGGCAGCCATCCAGACGACGAGGATGTCGTTTATTTCCGGGAGGGACACGAAAGACGCGTCCGCAAACGCCACGAAGAACAGGCCGAGGCCTCCGAAAGCGGCCACGAACCCCTGCGCCCAGCCGAGGAGCCCCTTCATGCGAAGCCTGCCCGGACGTCCGGCCGCACGCCTCTGGTTTGCGGGCCCATCCGCTGGAGAAGTACGCTAGAGTGGGTGTCCAAGGTCCATTGAGTATAGCCGATACCGCGCTACCATCCCACCGTCGCCGCCTCGAACGCACGGCCCGGATCGCCGGGCTTCTCGCCCTGCTCCTCGGAACTTCTGCCGCCTGGTTCTATGCCCGGGCAGGCCTGACGCTCAGCCACTACGACGCCAAGGCCCACCTGGTGGTGGCACGCCGGGTGATCGACAGCCTGACGCCAGGATGGAGACAGATTGGAGCCGTCTGGCTGCCGCTGCCCCACCTCCTGAACCTGCTCCCGGTCCAGATCGACGCGTGCTACCGGACAGGGGCTTCAGGCGTTGCGCTGTCCGTGCTGTCGTTCGGCCTGATGGCCTATGCCTGCACGCGACTGATCCTGGACGCGACGGGCTCGCGGGCGGCCGCGTTCTCGGGCCTGGCTGTCGTCGCGCTGAATCCTGACATTCTCTACCTGCAATCGACTCCCATGACCGAGCCGCTCCTGCTCGGCCTGACCGCGTTGTCGGTGGCGCTGATGACCCGATGGGTCGAATCCGACGCCACCCTCTCCCGTGCTCCCGCCGGCCTCGCGATGGCGGCCGCCTGCCTGACCCGCTACGAGGCCTGGCCGGTGGCTATCGCCGCACTCCTCCTCGCAGGGTTCGCGCTGTGGCGCAGGGGACTGCCGTTCCGGACGGCGGTCCGACGAGTTGTGGGACTTGCGGCGTTTCCGGCTGCGGTGTGCGTGGCGTTCCTCTTCCAGAGCCGCCTGACTGTCGGGCACTGGTTCGTGAGCAGCGGGTTCTACGTGGCCGACAACCCGGACACCGGCCGGGCGTTCAAGACCGTCGGCTCAATCTGGTGGGCCAGCCATCACCTGAGCGGCTACGGCGTGCTGCTGTGCGGCGCGGCCGGTGCGGCGGCCGTGCTGATCGCCGGGCTGAGATCCCGCTCGCGGGCTTCGCTACTGATCGTGCTCGCGATGGTCGGCGCGGCGGCGCTTCCGTGGTATGCGTTCTTCAGCGGCCACCCGTTTCGCTTTCGATACATGGTTCCGCTCGTTCCCGTCCTCGCCGTCTGGGCCGGCATCGGCGTTGGCCTGCTGCGGCGCTACCGCGTCACGGCGGGCGCCGTATTGATCGGGCTCGCACTGCTCGAAACCCGGCCGTTCAGCCTGTCGTCACCGATGGTGGTCGAAGCGCAGCTCGACCGGGAGCACGCCATCGGAAGGCAGGCCGTCACCGATTTCCTGCGCGGACACCGCGACGGCGGGCTGATCCTGGCGAGCCTCGGCTCGCTCTCGCACTACGTGCAGGAGTTGTCCTGGATTGGCGTGAACGTGCGGGATGTCGTGCACGAGGGGAACGGCGACCTGTGGACCGCGGCGCTCGAATCGCCGCGGTCCCGTGTTCGCTGGATTCTGATTGAGGAACTCGCCGAAGGCGGAGACGCACTGGCCGCCCGCGCAAAGGCCCGTCCGGAGTTCCTGAGGGGCTTCAGCCGGATGGCCGAGGGCGGCGGCGTGGCCTTGTACGGCCTCTCCGAGCCCGATGGTCGCCAGACGGTCGCGCCGGCGCGCTAGAACCTGAAGATCATGCTGGCCTGGTAGGTCATCCCGCCGAGGTCCAGCCGGGTGCCCTGAAAGCCCACGTTCTGGTCGAGCGGCGTGTCGACCATCAGGTACCGGAACTCGCCGCCCAGCGCGACCTTCCGATTCAGCGCGACGCGGAGGCCTCCGAAGAAGACCGCTCCGACCGCGGTTCCAGAGCCCTTGTACTCCCATCGGAAGATGTTGAAGTCGGCGTCCACGAAATCGCCGGCCTCCGAGTAGTCCCACGGCACCACGGCCACCCCGGCTCCCACGTAGGGCTGAACGGCCGCGCGCCGGCCAGTCATGACCAACCGGAGCGTGCCCGTGATGGGCACCGTCCGGAGTTTCAACGACTGGGTGATCTCCGATCCGTCGTTGTTGGTCAGGTCGGGATAGAAGCTGGGGACCGTCTTCGAGTAGTAGTTCACGCTCGTCCCGACCTCGAGGAAGTTCCCCATGGGGATCAGCCACTCGGCGCCCACCGTGACGTTGTTGAAGTCGGACACCTTGTATCCGAGCGCGAACGGAGGATCGGCATGGAGGTTGGCCACAATCGTGTCGCCGGCCACACGGCCGCCCTCGCCACGCACGTCGAAGTACCCGATGTTGAGCGAGAGCGACTGCTGGGCGACTGCGGGTGCGGCGCCCGTTACGAGTGCCAGAACGACAAGAGCGAGGGCTGCGGTGCGGGGCATGTTCAGGTCTCCTCCGGAAGGTCATCAAGCATGAACGATGCCAGCAATGCAGAATGAAATACGAGGCTTCTCGGCTGCGGCGGCCGCGAGTGTCCCATTCAGAGGTCAGCCAGCAGGCGGAATTGCGCGCCTGTCTCGCCACCGGCGGACGATGTCGAGCATGGCGTCGTGGATGATCCCGTTCGACGCCATCACCCGGCCATTCCGAACGTCGAAGGGACCGCCGTCGAGCGTGGTGATTCGACCTCCCGCCTCGGCCAGCATCAGGGCGCCGGCCGCCATATCCCAGGGCTTCAGGTGCTGCTCCCAGAATGCGTCCATGCGCCCGGCGGCCACGTAGCAAAGGTCGAGCGCGGCGGAGCCGAGCCGTCTTACCGCCTGCGCCTCGGACAGGAAGGCGGCGAACAGGCTTACCAGTTCCTCGCCCGATTCATGGACGGTGTACGGGAACCCGGTGACCAGGAGGGCGTCAATCAGTGTGGCCGTGGACGACACCCGCATCGGGACGCCGTTCAGATACGCGCCCCCGCCGAGCGTGGCGGTGAACAGCTCCCGCCGGGTCGGGTCGTAGATCGCGCCGACGGTCAGGACGCCGTCGATTTCGAGCGCCAGGGAGGATGCGAAGATCGGCAGGCCGTGGGCGTAGTTCGTCGTGCCGTCGAGAGGGTCGAAGATCCAGCAGAACCGTCCCTCGCGCTGGCCAGCCGACCCGAGCTCCTCGGCAAGTACGGTGTGATCCGGGAACCGCTCGGCGATCATGGCCCGGAACATGCGCTCGACCGCGAGGTCGACCTCCGTGACCAGATCGATCGCGCCCTTCTTCGACACCTCGATCGAGGCGCCAAGGCGGGACATCTGGATCTCGCCGGCGCGCAGCACCGCTTCGACGGCCGTCGCCAGATAGAGGGGATCGGTCACGGTCGGTTGAGCCGCTTGAGCATCCGGACTTCCATGCCGCCCCCGGCCGCCCGCTCAATCCGGACCTCGTCCATGAAGCTGCGCATGAAGAAGATGCCCCGCCCGCTTGCCTTCAGGATGTTCTCCGGCGACAGGGGGTCGGGCAGGGCCTCGGGGTCAAACCCCTCGCCGTGGTCGCGCACGCGCACGGAGAACTCGGTCGGCGCTGCGCCGGGCGTCATGGTGAAATCGACTTCCACCAGCTTCGACGGATCGTGGCGGTTGCCGTGTTTGATGGCGTTGATGACCGACTCCCGCACGGCGACGCCCACCCAGTGCTGGGCATCCTCGTCGAACTGGAGCATGCGCCCCAGTTGGTCCACGAGCGCCTGGACGAGATCGATCATCTCGAACACGCTCGGGAACTCGATGTGAACGGTGTAGCCGGTGTCGGACATGCGAAATCGGATTCGATACCCGCCAACGACGGGCTCGCACAAAGTAACACAGCCACGGAACACGGTCCAGCCCGGACCTCGTGATGCTATAGTTCGGCGATGCTCACGCCAGGTGCCGTGGTCGTCTCCCCATCCCGCGCCATCAGTGGTTCCCTTCGGGTGCCCGGCGATAAGTCGATCGCCCACCGGTACGCGATCCTGGCGACGCTGGCGACCGGCCGGTCCGTGATCCGAGGGTTCGCACCCGGGGCGGACTGCCGATCCACGCTCTCGTGCCTGGAAGGCCTGGGGGGGCAGCTCTCGCGCTCGAGAGACATCGTCACTGTTATCGGACGTGGCGCTGGGGGATTCAGTTCCCCGGACGCACCGCTCGATGCCGGCAACTCGGGTACCACTGCCCGGCTGCTCGCAGGCGTCCTCGCCGGCCTTCCCTTCTCTACCTCGCTGACGGGAGACGACTCGCTCCGACGCCGGCCGATGCGCCGCGTCATCGAGCCGCTCGGTCGGATGGGGGCGCGCATCGAGTCTGACGGCGGGCGGCTGCCGATGACCATCCGCGGCGGCCCCCTCGAGGCCATCGACTACGTCGCGGAGGTGCCGAGCGCGCAAGTCAAGAGCGCCATCCTGCTGGCCGGCCTCCGCGCGTCGGGCACGACGCGCGTGACGGAACTCCAGCCGACCCGCAACCACTCGGAACTGGCGATGCGGCGCTTCGGCGCGGACATCCGCGTGGAGGGAACGATCATCGAGTTGACGGGGGACGGCCAACTGGTGGGCGCGGATGTCGACGTGCCCGGGGACTTCTCGTCTGCGGCCTTCTGGTGCGTCGCTGCCGCGTCGGTTCGGGGTTCCGCGATCGAGGTTGAGGGGGTTGGGCTGAATCCCACTCGAACCGGTCTCCTGGCGATCCTGGAGCGCGCCGGCGCCGACGTCTCGGCGCTGGTCGAGACGACGTCCTCGGACGAGCCGTCCGGACGGCTCAGGGTGGCGCACCGGGCGCTTCATCCGTTTGTCGTTCTCCCGGACGAGGTACCCGGCGTGATCGACGAACTGCCGGCGCTTGCCGCGATGGCGACGCACGGCGGCGAGATCACCGTGACGGGCGCCGCTGAACTTCGAGTGAAGGAGAGCGACCGGATCTCGGCCCTGGTGGCGGGTCTTCGCTCCCTCGGCGCAGACGCCGACGAGCTTCCTGACGGTTTCCACGTCCGGGCGCGCGGCCCCCTACGGGGCGGAGTGGCCGATGCGGTCGGCGACCACCGCCTGGCGATGGCCTTTGCAGTCGCCGCGCTGGGCGCGACCGGCCCGACGACGATCCTCGGCGCGAGCGCGGTGGACATTTCCTACCCGGGCTTCTTCGAGGTGCTCGGGTCGCTGACCGCATGAAGACCGACAAGATCTTCCTGGTGGGCTTCATGGGCGCTGGAAAGACGACCGTCGCCAGCGCGCTCGGCCGGCGCCTCGGATGGCGTGTCGAGGACGTCGACGAGCTGATCGAAGCGCGCGAGCGCTGCTCGGTCGCCGACGTCTTCGCGACGCGCGGAGAGCCGTACTTCCGTGCCGCCGAGCGCGAAGTCCTCCGCCGCCTGCTCCCGCTGCGCCACGCCGTGGTGGCCACCGGCGGCGGAACGTACGCCGACGTCGACAATCGGTCGCTGATCAATGCGAACGGCGTCGCGATCTGGCTGGACCTGCCCTTCTCGACGGCCGTCGAGCGCGCTCCTTCGGACGGACGCCGTCCGCTCGCCGCGGATCGCGCGCAGTTCGAAGCGCTCTACCACGCGCGCCAGCTAGCCTATCAGCAGGCGCATCTCAGGATCGACGCGGGGCTCCCGGTCGAAGAAGTTATTGAACGCACCCTCGATTGGCTGGGATACTAGCGCGTGCGATATCTGGTGCTCAGCGACATCCACGCCAACCTCGACGCCCTCGACGCGGTGCTCGCGGCGGCCGCGGTGGATGGCTATGACGCGGTGGCCGTTCTGGGCGACCTCGTGGGCTACGGCGTTGAGCCGAATCGCGTGGTGGACCGGGTCCGGTCATTGTCCCCCGTCGCCATGATCCGCGGGAATCACGACAAGGTGGCGGCAGGCCTCGAGAGCGCCGACAGCTTCAACCCGACTGCGCAGGAGTCCGCCGCGTGGACCCAGGCGGCGATTACCGAGGCGACGCGCACGTTCCTGCTGTCACTCCCGCGGGGCCCCGTGGCGCTCGACGGCGTTGCCGAGATCTGCCATGGTTCGCCGGTTGACGAGGATGTCTACATCTTCAGCGAAGCGATTGCCGCGGAGGCGCTCCTGGCGATGACGCGGCGCGTCTGCCTGTTCGGGCACACACACCTCCCGGCGGCCACGGCGCTGGGCCCGGGCGAGGTGCTCGACGTGCTGTTCCATGGGGCGGGCGACGGCTGCCGCCTCGCTTTCGACGACGGACGGCGCTATCTGATCAACCCTGGTTCGGTAGGACAGCCGCGTGACGGCGACCCGAGAGCAGCGTACGCCATCCTCGACACGATCGTCGAGGACGTCGTCATTCGCCGGGTGGCCTACCCGGTCGCGCAGGCCTGCGAGCGCATCCTGGCCGCCGGGCTGCCGAAGGCGCTCGGCGAGCGGCTGATTCGCGGCCGCTGACCGCCGTCTTCCCTACCGCTTCGCGGCCCGCTCGTCCCGGCGCTTGAGCTCGACGGCGAACGCGTCCCGGGCCGCGCGCGATCCGAGAACCCAGCCAATGACCATCCCGATGAACACCGTCGCCGGGATGTAGATGAAATGGCCGGCCCCCATTTGTCCCACGAACTCCTCCGATCCTCAGTGTGACGCCAGTGCGACTCGAGCCGGGGACTCAACCGCGGGCGGCGTTCTCGGACACGCGCGCCGACAGCGCCTGAACCTCCCGCTCGACTTTCATCAGCCGGCGCCAGATCGTCCACACGTAGACGAGAAGGGCCACCCAGACGAACGCGTAGGCGGCGACGAGCAGCGGCGCCGCCGGGAGCTGGTCCTGCTGCGGCACGGCCTTCACCGGCACGAACTGGTCCGCCGGCTCCTGTGGCGCGGCCTGACCCGTCTGGGCCGTCGCTACCGGGGCGCCCGCCTGGGCGAGCAGCACGGAACCGCCAGCGGCCATCAGGCCGACGGCCACGAACCACGCCCCCGCCGTCCTCATCAGCACTCTCGACATGGCAGCTTGCCTTTCTCCGAACTCAATCGTGATCGGTGAGCAGGTAGAGCCGTTCGACGTCGGCACGCCGCTCCTCGAGCTTCAGGCGCAGCGCCAGCAGGAGGCCGAACAGCACCATGAACGACACCACGCAGAACCAGAACGGCCCGCGCATCCCGCCCGGCAGCTTGGGGATCACCGCCGTCGTCGGGTGCAGGGTTCGCCAGATGTTTACCGAAATGTAGACGAAAGGCACGTTGGCCATCCCGAACAGGGCCATCGCGGCCGACAGCTTCTCGGCGCCAGGGCCGCCGAATCGGCGCACCATCAGGCAGGCCACGAAGATCATCCACATGAGCAGCGTCGAGGTCAGGCGGGCGTCCCACTGCCACCACACACCCCACGACTTCCTTGCCCAGAGCGGCCCGGTCACCAGCACGATGAGGCCGAAGACCACGGTCAGTTCGGCCGCCGCGGCCGCGAGCCGATCGGCTCGCGGCCGCGCCTTGAAAAGGTAGAGCGCGCTCGCGACGCCGCAGATGGACGCCGCGACGAACATCACCATCGCCGACGGCACGTGGTAGTAGAAGATCTTCTGGACCATCCCCATCGTCGATTCGACGGGCGTCTGCGCGACGATCCCCGGCGCGACAGCGAACAGCGCCATCGCCACCAGCGCGATTATCGAGTACACCTTGTTCATCGGTAGCGCCTCTGTCATTCCGTCATCAGCGGCTCGAACGTCCAGAGCGCGAGCGTCACGAACACGATATCAAAGAAGACCAGCAGCGCCATCCACATGTCGGCGAGATCGACCGCGGGCACGGGCTCGAAGAGCGCCGCCGTTCCGCGAACGCCGGCGATGATCACCGGGATCGTGATGGGGTACAGCAGAATCGGCAGCATGACGTCGCGGCTTCGCGCGCGCACCAGCATCGCCGCAAACAGGGTGCCGACCGCAGAGAACCCGATGGTGCCCAGCACGAGCAGCGCCATCAGGCGAAACGGGCTGTTCGCGATCGGCGCGTGGAACAGCAGGCCGACGAGCGGCACGAGGACGGCCTCCACCACGACGAGCAGAAGCACGATGCCGAGCAGCTTCCCGACATAGATCGCCGGCCGGCTCGTCGGCGCCAGCATCAGCGCCCTCAGGGTCTCGGCATGCCGCTCGCGCTCGAAGGTGCGCCCGAGCGCCAGCGTCCCTGCGAAGGCCACCGAGATCCACATGATCCCGGCAGCCGCGTCCTCGAGCGGCCGTCCTTCCTTCACGAGCGCGAAGGCGAACACCAGCACGCAGGACACGGCGAAGAAGATCGTCGTGTAGATGATCTCCCGGCTCCGGACCTCGACCGTGAGGTCCTTGCGCATCACAAGCGCCGCTACCCTGAGGAATGCCATCATGCGTGCCACGTGCGTCCGGTAGTGTTCGCGAATCGCGGCCGTGCGCCGCATCGAATGCGACCAGGCGTCCGTCCTTGAGGACCGCGACCTGGTCCAGGAGCCTCTCGGCCACATCGAGATCGTGCGTCACCACGACGATGATGCGCCCCTGCGCGCGCAGTCCGTGGAGCCGGTCCACCAGAGCCGCCACGGAGGCGTCGTCCAGGCCGGTGAACGGCTCGTCGAGCAGCAGCAGCCGCGGCTGGTGCAGCAGCGCGCGCTCGAGCGCGAGCCGCTGGCGCATGCCCCGCGAGAAGCCCGTGACGAGATCGTCAGCGCGCGAGGACAGCCCGGCGCGCGCCAGCGCATCGGACACGCAGGTCGAGACGCTGGCGATGCCGTAGAGCCGCGCGAAGAACTGGAGGTTCTCCCGAGCAGTCAGCTCCGGGTAGAGATGAAGGTCGTGCGACAGGAATCCGAGGCGGGACCTCAGGTCGGCGCCCGCCTCCCTCGCCGTCACCGCCCCGTAGCGTACCTCTCCTGACGACGGGGCCAGCAGCGTGGCCAGGATCGAGAGAAGGGTCGACTTGCCCGCGCCGTTCGGGCCCGAGCAGGCCCAGCACCTCGCCTGCCCGACACTCGAGCGATACCTTCGCCAGGGCACGCCGTCGCCCGTAGTGGCGAGAGACGTCACGGACGGCGACCTCGGCAAAATCAAGGCTCACGTGGCCAGTCCCTGATCGTCGCGCGCACCGGACGACTCCGTGTCCAGTTCCCCGTAGATGCGTTCCAGTTCGGCCTTGAGCTCGGCCCGACGCTCCCCGGTCACGGCATCCTCGGACTGCCCGGGCGTGCTCCTCTGCTCGATGCGCAGCAACTCGTTGAAAGCCGCCTCGCGCCGCTTCTCCAGCTCCGCCTTGGCCAGGGCGGCGGCGGAACGGCCGCCGGTCCTCGCCGCTCCCCACGCGCCGCCGGCGAGAGCTACCAGGCCCAGCGCCAGCGCGGCATACTGGGGCCAGGTCTCACGGTGCGGCAGCCCCATGATATCCACCGACAGGACCCTGCCCGCGGCGAGCGCAGGACCCGTGCCGATGACGAACTGCTTGCCTCCGTCGCTGTTTTCACGCAGGTCCGTCAGATTGGGCGACGACACCACCATCGCCCCGACCTTCTCGACCATCACCGCGACCTGCGCCAGGGGCGCCGGGAGCGGCAGCCGGAATCGATGCCCGCTCGCCGGGCGGCAGGGAGTAGGCCATCTCGACGCTCGTCACGCCGGGCGCGAACGGTCCTGCGGCCGTGATGGTGCGGCCCTTCGCCACCGCGTTGCGCGCGGAACCCTCGAGCACGGTTGCGTTCTCGGCCGACGGCGGGAGTTCGAACACGAGAGGGCTCGTCTTGACCGCCTCTGACGACGAATTGACGATGTCGAAGATGTAGTAGACCTGCAGCACTTCCTCTTCGAACTGCGCGATGATCCGCGACTGTCCGCCGATCGTCACGGTGCCGGCCACGGCCCGGCTCGCGGTGTCGGAAGTACCTCGCTTGTCGGTGGCGACGAGGAGCAGCAGGATGCCGGCGTCCGGCGGCGTCTGGAAGTCCTGTGAATCCAGCCGTTCCCCATCGACGGTCGCGAGCACGTGCACGGTCGCACCCGGGGCCACGCCCGACAGGACGGCTCGGCCGCTCGAATCGGTCGTCATGGTCTGCGACTTGCCATTGACGATGAACTCCACCGGATGGCTGGTGACGAGGTTGGTCAGTTGCCCGCGGACCAACCGCACCGAGATGGTGCCCGGCGCGGCGGCTCCGTCTGGCCTCGGGATGCCTGACATCGCCCGCGCGTCAGGCATGCCGGCCGTGCCGCCGGTTCCGCCCATCTGGGCGCGGGCGGCCGTGGCCGTCAGGAGTCCACCGAGCGCGACCGCCACAAGCAACAGCCTGGCGCCGGCACCCAGACGCGCAGCCAGTTCCTTGTCGATCAACTCCCGGTAGGCGGCACCACCCGCGTCGAGCTGTCGGATCACCCGAATTGCCCGGCTGCGGAGACGTGCGGTCATCTCCTCGCAGTCGGTCTCGGAGACCTTCCCCATCGCGCGGTCGAACTCGAGTTCCTTGATCGCGCGCAGCAGGAGCGTCTTCTCGCGCTCGAGCGCGGCCCTCGTCCGCCCGCCGACCATCTCGGGCGAGTCCACCGCGTCAGGGTGCACGAGCGGCCACAGCGCTCTGTAGACCGCCCAGCCGACGACGCCCGCCGCGAGGATCGTGAGGCAGACGAACACGACGTTCGCTGGACGGGTCCCGCGCACGGCTATGGCGGCGGCTGCCGAAGCCACGAGCGTGCCGATTACGAAAAGGTGCCACGCCTGGAAGCCTGGAATGGCGTCGTCGGCCGGCGGTAACTGTTTCGCGCGCTTGGTCGAGGTCTCAGAATTCATGGGACAGCCCGGCCTCCGCTCTCGAATCCACGTCCGGTACCGGTGCACCGCGGGCAGGCGCTCCCGCCAGCGCGAGCACCAGGATCATCATCGCCGTCGTCGCCGCCGCCGGCACCTTCGCGGTGGCGAGACCCACCGCCTGTTCCGGGAGCAGGGCCAGCATCGTCCCGAACACGAGAACGCCGAAGCCCACCCAGATCCAGTCAACCAGCGGGTTGACGACGACCTGGAGGGTCACCGACTGGTCCTGCAGCTCGAATCCCGGCATGACGATGTACAGGTCCTCGGCCAGGCTGCGTCGAATCGCGACGTCGCTGACCGGCTCCTGCTCGTGCCTGCGGTAGAGCCACTTGCCGGGATACGCTTTGTCGATCTCCTTGCCGTCCCGGAAGACGGTCAGGTGCCCCGTCACCATCTGTTTCTGCCCGTCGTCGGTGACGCGAACGCCGTCGTTGCGAATCTCGTATCGGCCCACCGTCGCGCGCTCGCCCGGCTTCAAGAGGATCTGCGCGTCGATCTTGAACGCCTCGCCCGTGAATCCGACGAACATGAGCACGATGCCGAGGTGAACGATATAGCCGCCGTAGCGCCGCGTTGACCGGACCACCAGGCCCACCATCGCGGTCAGGTAATCGGTGCCGGTCCCCCGTCGGCGCACGGCCGCCCCCCGGACGAACTCCTGGACGACCGTGGTGCCCACGAACGCGCACAGCGCGAAGCACATTCCCGCCGGCCAGGCCGGCACGCCCGCGAAGACGAGGCCTCCCAGCGTCGCGACGCCGACGCCGACGGGCCAGAGGAACTGCTCCGCCAGGTTCTTGAGCGTGGACTTGCGCCAGGCGAGCAGCGGTCCGACGCCGGTCAGGAACAGGAGGACGAGGCCGATCGGCAACATCCATCTGTTGAAGAACGGGGGCCCGACCGTCAGCCGCTCGCCCATCAGCGCCTCGCTCAGCGTCGGGAACATGGTAGCGAACAGGACAAACAGCGCCGCGAAAAGCAGAATCCAATTGTTGGCGAGGAATGCCGCTTCGCGGGACACCCACGAGTCCAGCTCGTGCCGGCCCTTGAGCAGTGGCAGGCGGTAGATGACGAAGCCGAAGCTCACCGTGAGGAGGACGCCCATGAACGCGATGAACATCCACGCCAGCGCGCGGTCCTCCCCGAACGCGTGCACCGACTGCACGACGCCCGAGCGCGTCATGAAGGTGCCGAAGATCGTCAGGAAGAAGGTGATGATCACGAGAGACACGTTCCACACCTTCAGCATGCCTCGTCGTTCCTGCACCATCACCGAGTGCAGAAAGGCGGTCGCGGTCAGCCACGGCAGGAGGCCCGCATTCTCGACCGGGTCCCAGCCCCAGTAGCCGCCCCACCCCAGCACCTCGTAGGCCCAGATCATGCCCAGCGTGAGGCCGAACGACAGGAAGAGCCAGCTCACCATGGTCCAGCGGCGCACAGCGCGCAGCCAGGAATCGTCCAGGTGACCCGTGATCAGCGCCGCCAGGCCGAACGCAAACGGGATGGTCATGCCCACGAACCCCACGTACAGGGCCGGCGGGTGGGTCACCATGTAGGCGTTCTGGAGCAGCGGGTTCAGTCCGCGCCCCTCGGCCGGCGCCGAGAACAGGTAGCTGTCGAACGGGTCGTTGTGGAACACCATCAGGAACAGGAAGAACATCTGGACGACCGAGATGATCGCCACGACGTAGGGCATCAGTTCGCGATGCCGTTCGCGGTTCACGTGGACAGCGATCGCCCCGAAGATCGCCAGCAGGAAGACCCAGAACATGATCGAGCCGTCGAGGCCGCCCCAGTAGGAGGTCAGCTTGTAGATGAACGGCTGGACGCTGTCCGAGTAGCGCTGTACGTACTTGATGGTGTAGTCGTCGGTGACGAAGGCGTGCATGATCGCCGCGGTGCCGACGGTCAGGAGCGCGGCGACGAGGTAGAAGGCGCCGACGGCGCTGTCCACCAGCCGGCGCGACGCGCGACGCGCGCCTGCGACTGCCGCCGCGGCCGCGTATGCGGACACCACGAACGCCGCCAGAATCGTGAATGTGCCAAGGGAGGCCATGGTTCACTCGCTATCCCTGCGTGCACGCGCGGTTCCCGGGCGACAAACGAGGTCGCAGCGGACCCGCAGCGGTGGCAGGAGACGGAATCAGGAATGCGACAACCGGGACAACAGGCGTGGACAAACCGCGGCTCCCGGCTAGGATCCCGGGCTGCCGCCGGCCTTCTTTTGCGCTTCGTACTTCGAGGGGCACTTGGCCATGACGCCATTGGGCGCGACGTTGAAGACGTTGCGATCGAGTTTGCCCTTCAGCACGACCTCCGCGTCGTCCGAGAACGTGTCCGGCACGATGCCGGTGTAGCGGGCCGCCATCACTCGGGCGCCATCCCCCACCTTCGCGGTGACCTTGAACCGGTATTCGAGCGTATCGCGCTTCCGCAGAATCGAATCCCGAACGACGTAGCCGTGTAGTTGCAGGTTCTTCCCCTCCCACGCGCCGGGGTCAACCAGGACTTCCTGAACTTCCTTGAAATACTCGGTGCCTTCCTTCAACGTGGCGCGCAGCAACCCAGCCAGGGCCACGGACAGCACCACGACGGTCAACGCTATCTTGACGGCCTTGTTCGACATAGCCCCTTTCGGCGGATGCCTCCAGAATAGCGCCTTACGGCCAGACGGTCAAACCGACTGCCGGTTTCTCGACACCCACCGCCGGGCAGATTCTACTGCCCGGACGCGACCTCAGCCAGCATCCGGCAGACCAGCGCGACCGGAAGGCCGACGACGTTCGAGTACCGACCCGGCGACCCGCTCTACGAACCGCGACGCGAGCCCCTGGATAGCGTAGGCGCCGGCTTTGTCCATGGGCTCACCGGAGGCCACGTACCAGGCGACGTCGGCGGCAGAGAGCGGCGAGAACGTCACCGCCGTCGACTCGACGGCGACCGCCACGCTCCCGCCACGACGGACGGCCACGCCGGTCAGAACATCGTGGCCCCTCCCTGACAGAAGCCGCAGCATTCGCGCGGCATCCGCGTCATCCGCCGGCTTGCCGAGGATGCTTCCGTCGACGACGACCACGGTGTCGGCGGCCAGGACCACCGCGTCCCTTGCCGCCGGGCACGCCCTTGCCTTCTCGGCGGCGACCCTCACGACGTAATCGACCGCGGTCTCTCCGTCGGATGGGCGCTCGTCAACTTCGACGGCCCGCACCTCGAACGAAACACCGGCGGCGGTCAACAGGTCGGCCCGGCGCGGCGACGCCGACGCCAGGATCACTGGCGGCCCGGAAGCGAGTGTGCCCACAAAGTGATCTTACATGAGACAATGGTCGGGTGGATTCCCTCTTAGCCGCAGCCCCCGCCGCCGTCCGAGCGATCCTTCACAAAGGGCCCATGTCCGCCGGCAAGCTGCGGCTCGCGTGGCGGATCGTCGTCGGCGCTGCAATGGACCGGGCGACATCCGTGACGCTCGCCGACCAGGCGTGCGTCGAAGTCACGGCCGTCGATGCCTCCTGGCGCCGCGAGGTAAAGCGGTCGCAGAAAGAAATCCTGGCGCGCCTGCGAGACCTGGTCGGCGAGGGTGCCCTCAAGAAGATCAGGGTCGTGGCCCGGCCCGCCCGGCCCTGAACGGCGCCGGCAGTGGCAGGCCTGCAACGTGTCGCCGCGCCTCCCTGGCAGAAACTGCGCGCGCCAAGCGCGTCCGGGATTCATGGGCGAAAGTCTCGCCGCCACTAAACTATTGCTTATTATGCCTTTAATGCGTGCGCAAGTCTGGCTTTCGCTTGACAGCAGGCCTGGCACGCCTCTAGAATACAGAGTCCCCAGTGACATTCGCGAGAGGAGCTCAGATGCCCGCCGACGACCGTAACGAACGCAACAAGGCGCTTGATGTCGCCGTCAGCCAAATCGAGAAGCAATTCGGGAAGGGCTCGATCATGCGGATGGGCGCCAAGGGAGCCGTCGTCCCGATCGACGCGATCCCGACCGGGTCGATCAGCCTCGACTTCGCCCTCGGGATTGGCGGCGTGCCGCGGGGCCGCGTGGTGGAGATCTTCGGACCCGAGTCGTCGGGTAAGACGACGCTGGCGCTGCAGGTGGTGGCGCAGGCGCAGAAGCTGGGCGGGATGGCCGCCTTCGTCGATGCCGAGCACGCGCTCGACTCCACGTATGCGAAGAAGCTCGGCGTCGAGCTCGACAGCCTGCTGGTGTCGCAGCCGGACAACGGCGAGCAGGCGCTGGAAATCGTCGAGGTTCTGGTCCGCTCTGGCGGCGTGGACGTCGTGGTCGTCGACTCGGTGGCCGCGCTCGTGCCGCGCGCCGAGATCGAGGGCGAGATGGGAGAGGCGCAGATGGGGCTGCAGGCCCGCCTCATGTCGCAGGCGCTCCGGAAGCTCACCGGTGTCGTGTCGAAATCGAAGACGAGCCTGATCTTCATCAACCAGCTGCGCGAGAAGATCGGCGTGATGTTCGGCAATCCGGAGACGACGACCGGCGGACGCGCCCTGAAGTTCTACGCGTCGGTACGGATGGACATCCGCCGCATCGCCAGCATCAAGGACGGCGATGCCATCATCGGCGGCCGGACTCGGGTCAAGGTGGTGAAGAACAAGGTGGCGCCGCCGTTCCGGGAAGCTGAGTTTGACATCCTGTACGGCGAGGGCATCTCCCGCGAAGGCGACCTGCTGGACCTGGCCGTCGAGCGCAAGATCGTGGACAAGAGCGGAACCTGGTTCGCGTACGGCGGCGACCGGCTCGGGCAGGGTCGCGAGAACGCCAAACAGTTCCTGCGGGAGAACCCCGAGACCACGCAGGCCATCGAGGATCGGCTTCGGAAGGAGCTGGGGCTCACACGCGAAGAGGCGCCGGCCGCGTAGCGTTCCTCTCGACAACGAGGTCCGAATCGCAGTAAAATCTCGATTCTTGCAGGTGGCCAGGTAGCTCAGCTGGTAGAGCACTCGGCTGAAAACCGGGGTGTCCCCAGTTCAATTCTGGGCCTGGCCACCATTTCCCTCCCTGTTCTGCGCGGCGGAACTGATTCCGGAGAAGGCGCCTGTCACCGGGCGCCTCTTTCGTTGCCCGGCGCCCAGCGCCGGCTCCCGCCCTGCTGGCTCACACCGCGGTCGGAAAGTTCCGTCCGTGCGCAGCGCGACCGCCTACCCGCGTCAGTTCTCCACGGCGAGGACGTCGCGCACCTTCGCAGCCAGGTCTTCGGCGGCGAAGGGCTTCTGGATGAAATTCACGCCGTCCTCCAGCACGCCGCGGTGGGCGATCACATCGGCGGCGTATCCCGACATGAACAGCCTCTTGAGGCGCGGGTAAAGGGACAGCAGGTTCCTCGCCAGGACCCGGCCGTTCATCTCGGGCATCACGACGTCGGTCACCAGCAGATCAATCTGCCCGCGTGTTCCCTGGCCAGGCTGGAGGCTTCGCCCGGTGTGCTGGCAGCCAGCACCGTGTAGCCGAGCTGTTCGAGGATCCGCTGGGTCACGCTCAGGATTGGCGGCTCGTCCTCGACCACCAGGATCGTCTCGCCGCCGCGCGGCGGTCGGACGCGGGCGCGTCTGCCGACGGCGCCGGCGCGCGCTTTGCCCACGATAGCGCGGCAGGTAGACATTGAACGTCGCTCCCAGATTCGGCTCGCTGTAGACGTCGATGAAGCCGCCGTTCTGCTTGACGATGCCGTAGACCGTGGCCAGCCCGAGGCCGGTGCCTTTGCCGATGGCTTTGGTCGTGAAGAACGGCTCGAACAGATGCGACAGCGTGTCCTGGTCCATGCCGCAGCCCGTGTCGCTCACGGTGAGCCGCACGTAGTCGCCGGGGACGCGCCCCGACGTGCGCAGCGCAGTAGCGCTCGTCGAGCGTGATGTTCTCCGTCTCGATCGTCACCTTGCCCGACGCCGGAGATGGCGTCCCGGCGTTGACGCAGAGGTTGGCCAGAATCTGGTCGATCTGCGACGGGTCCACCTTGACCGGCCACAGAGCTCGCCGCCGGCTGCCACGTGACGCTCGATGTCCTCGCCGATGAGCCGACGCAGCATCGTGAGCATGCCCCCCACGGAGTCGTTCAGGTCGAGGACTTTGGGCGCGACGGTCTGCTTGCGGGCGAAGGCGAGCAACTGGCGGGTCAGGTCGGCCGAGCGCTCGGCCGCCTTGCGGATCTCCTCGATGTCGGCATGGAGCGGCAGCGCCGGATCGACCTGCGCGAGCGCCAGCTCCGCGTGCCCGAGGATCACCCCCAGCATGTTGTTGAAGTCGTGGGCCACGCCGCCCGCCAGGCGGCCCACGGACTCCATCTTCTGGGCCTGGTGGAGCTGGGTTCGAGCTGCGGCCTTCTCCGCCTCGGCGCGCTTGCGCTCGGTGATGTCCTGCACGGTGCCAGCCATGTGAGCATGTGCATTCCCATCGCCGGCCACCGCCTTGCCACGTCCCAACAGCACCCGGACCGCGCCGTCTGGCCTGGTGACCCGAAACTCCAGCTCGTGATCGTCTCCCGCCGTCGAGTCAGCCAACCAGGACTGCATCGCGGTTCGGTCGTCCGGGTGTACCAGGCTCAGCACCGCCTCTGGAGTCGGAGTGAAGGTGCGGGGTGACACCCCGTAGATTCGATACGTCTCCGCCGACCACTCGAACGGGCCTGTCAGTCCCCAGAACCAGCTGCCGACATGACCGTGGCGCTGAGACTCGGCCAGCATCCGCTCGCTCGCACGAAGTGCCTGGTCCGCCCGCTTGCGCGCGGAGATGTCGCGGACATTACACTGGATCACGTTGTGGCCGTCCACCAGGTAGACATTGCTGACGAACTCCACATCAACCCGACGCCCGTCCTTCGTTTCCAGCGGCTTGTCTTCGTAGCGGACGTATCCCTCATCCCGCAGGGTCTCGAAGCTGTCTTTGTTGGCGATGATGTCTCTGAAGAAGCCCAGGTCCCAGAGCCTCTTCCCGAGAAACGTCTCGCGTGAGAAGCCCAACAACTGAATCAGGAACGGGTTCACGTCCACGACTGCCCCCGTTTCGGCGTCGAGGATCAGAATGCCGTCTCTGGCCGCCTCGAAGAGTCGGCGATACCGCAGTTCAGAGTCCTTGAGCGCCGCCTCTGTCTGCTTGCGGCTGTTGATGCTGGTGATTGCGGCGTGGAGATCGGGCAGAGCGCGCGAGCCCGGCACGATGGCCGAAGCGGGGACGTTTCCGATTCCGATGGCCCTGGGCTTCATCGTGGACCTGGTCGCCCCGAGTGGGATGCTGCTTCAGCGACTTCCGTCGGGTGTAGCGCGCCAGTCTCATATTGCGCCTGGATTGGCGCGACGTACGTTCAATTCTGCACAGGAGGGCTCTGCGGGCAGCCTGGCCCAAGACGCCGGACCGACCCCTTGGCCTTCATGGTGGTGCGTGCTAGAGCTTGTACCCGATCGCCGCGTAATCCTGTCCCATGTTGAACCGATTGACGATTGGCTTCAGCGCATCGCCGACAGGCCCCTGGACCAGGTTGAGCGGAGCCAGGCTGGTCACCGTCACATTCGAGAACCCGGCATGGCGGAGGTAGAACGACAGAGTGGGCGGCGGGATGGGCCGGCGGTGTGTCGGATCCTGGTAGAAGCTGCACGAGCCGACCACGACGTTCTCGGGGTTGGGCGTCTCGAAGATCACGACTCCGCCGGGTCGGACGACACGATGCGCCTCGCGGACGAGCCCGAGGAGCGCGTTGATCTCCAGGTGCTCGACGATGTGGAAGGCCGTGACCGCGCCGACCGAGTCGCTGGCCGCATTGATCAGGTACTCGATGGCGTCGCCCTCGACAACATCGTGGCCCAGCGCTCTGATGTGCGCCGCGAACGTCGGGTTCGAATCGACGCCCCGCGCCGCCAGGCCTCGATCGCGGAGAAGCTGGAGCCACTCGCCGCGCCCGCACCCGAGGTCGAGCACGGGAAACTCCGGAACGCCGGCGCTCACCGACGTGATGATCGGCAGGTACGCCTCGGCGCGCTGGCTCACGACGGCCGCATCGCCGCGGAACTCCGCCTCGAAGGCGCCGTACACCTCCCGCTGATCGGTGTCTCCCCTTCAAATCCTGCACGTCCAGCCGCAGGCACCTGATGAGCGCGAGTTGGTCGTCGAGCCGGGCGCCGGCCTGGGCGGCGTGAGCGCCGGCCCGCGTTCGAAGGGCGTCAATCTCCTCCTGGATCGCGGCCAGGCGACCCTGTATCTCGATGATCGTCCGGGGCGCCTTGCCGACCATCCGGATCCACCAGACCAGCCGGCCGAGAACGGGAACGCGGATCAACCACCGGTAGAATCTCGCTCCGCGCCGTCTGGGGCCTGAAGGGAGCGGCGTGCCCCGCCGTCGACCACCGGGGCATCGCGAAGAGCCGCCTTCCGGCCGGCCAGCCGCTCGAGCGGCTGGCTCTGCCGCTCTCGGTCACCCCCGGGTGCCTTCGAATCGCTGTCCGATGACCTCATCGTCTGGCTCAACGCGTCACTATAGCGCGGTTCCGCCTCAGCTGGATCGCGCGGCACATATTCCTTGCGTAGGCGTGTTGAAACCTGAGACGATCATCGGCTATGACTCTTTCAAGGTTGCATCGTGTGTGTGTCTCCCTCTTTGTGCTTTCTGCGATTGCGCTCGGCTCTTCCCATCCCGCGCTGGCGCAGGCTGCCGGGTCGGCCTTGATGGCCGCCCAGGTCGAAACTCCGCCGGCCGACGCGGTGATCACCGATTCCGGCCTCGGTGACAAGATCACGGCGCCCGGTCGCGGCTAAGTGCATCCGACCCCGAATGACCTCGTGAAGGTCGTCACGCTGTTCTGGACGAAGGAGAGCGTCGAGAGCAAGCCGGGTTCGCTGAGCACACCCACCAGCCGATCCACGTCGGCGCGATAGCGGCGCCGGGCTGCGCGAGGCGCTGACCCTCATGACGACTGGCCAGAAGTTGCGGTTGTGGCTGCCGGAGAAGCTGGCGTTCGCCGGCGCCGCGAACAAGCCCAAGGGACCCCTGATGGTCGACGTGATGCTGCTCGACATCATCGCCGCGCCCCAGACGCCTCCCGATGTCGCGGCCGCACCCGGCGACGCCATGAAGACAAGGTCCGGCCTGGCTTCCAGGGTCCTGAAGCCGGGAACCGGCACGTTGAGGCCGAAATCCGGCAGCACCGTCACGGTGCACTACTCCGGGTGGACTCCGGACGGGAAGATGTTCGACAGCTCGGTGGTCAAGGGTCAGCCGGCGACCTTCCCGCTCGGCGAGGTGATCAGGGGCTGGACGGAGGGCGTGCAGCTGATGGTTGTCGGAGAAGTGCGCCGGTTCTGGATCCCCGGCCGACTGGCGTACAACGGCGTCGAAAATCAGGCGGGCGCGCCGAGGGGCCCGCTGGTGTTCGACGTGGAACTGATCGCCATCGACGGCAAGTAGGCTGCAGCGGCAGAACGGACTCTGCCAGCGTCATGCCATTCCTTCCCCTGGACGCGCCGGCCCGCGCCGGCGCGTTTCAGCTTGTCGCCACGATTGGACCGGCATCGGTGTCGCTCGCGCCGCAACTGGCGGCGGCAGGCGCCACTGCCTTCCGCCTGAATGCCTCTCATCTCGATGCGCCGGAGCTGTCGGCCGCGCTCGCGCGGCTGACGCGCGGCTGTCCGGGGGCGCCCATCGTCGTCGACCTGCAGGGGGCGAAGATGAGGCTCGACCTGCCCTGCCCGCGCGAGGTGGGCCGGGGCGACTTGCTGCGGTTCGCTCTCGCGCCCGGTGGCGATGTGCACGTGGCGCACCCGGAGCTGTTCGAGCAGGTACGAGCCGGCGACGTGCTGAGCGCGGACGATGGGCGCGCCCGCTTCGAGGTCGAACGCGATGGCAGCGGCGTCATCGACGCGCGCGCGCTGAACCCGGGCCTCCTGCGGCCAAGGACGGGCGTGAACCTCGAGCGCCATCCCGTGCGCCTCTCGGGCCTGACCGCCACCGACGCGCAGGCGTGCAGCGTGGCAGTCGGCGGCGGCGCGGCGGCGCTGGCGTTCTCCTTCATGCTCGACGGAACCGAGGCTGCGTGGCTGCGTCAGGCGGCGCCCGGCTGCGGAGTCGTGGGCAAGGTCGAACGACAGGAAGCCCTCGACCACCTCGACGCCATTGCGGCACGCGTCGATGCGGTCTGGATGTGCCGCGGTGACCTGGGAGCTCAGCTCGGACCCGCCGCGCTGGCGCGCAGCGTTGCAGCCCTCGACCCGCGCCGCTTCCAGGTTCCCGTCCTGATGGCGGGCCAGGTCCTCGAGCACCTGACACGGCATCCTGAACCCACCCGGTCAGAAGTCTGCCATCTGTTCGACCTCGCCGCGCGGGGGTTCGCCGGCATCGTGCTCTCCGACGAGACCGCGATCGGGGACCATCCCGTTCACGCCGTCGCGACGGCCGCGGCGCTCTTCGCCTCCTTCCGAAGCTGACGGGCCTCTCTGGTTCGCTTGTCTCGGCGGCCGTCCGCGCCTCAGCTGCTGGCCACTTCGGCGCGATCCGGACTGGCCGGCAGCCCGCGCTTCTTCCACAGCAGGTAGATGGCCGGGTAGACGAGCAGTTCCATGATGAAGGAGGTGGCCAGTCCGCCCACCATCGGGGCCGGCAACGCGCTTCATCATGTCGGCGCCGGTGCCGAGCGACCACATGATCGGCATCAGTCCCATCATGGCCGCCGTCACGGTCATCATCTTCGGCCGAACGCGCTTCACGGCGCCATGGATGATGGCTCCTTGAGCTCGGTCAGCGACCCGAGCCTGTCTCCCGCTTCGCCTCGTCGTACGACAGATCGAGGAACAGCAGCATGAAGACGCCCGTTTCCGCATCCAGGCCCATGAGCGCGATCATGCCGACCCAGGCCGCGATCGAGACGTTGTAGCCGAGCATGTACATCAGCCAGACGGCGCCCACACGGAGAACGGCACCGCCAGCATGACGACGCCCGCCTTGAAGGCGGACTTGGTGTTCATGTACAGGAGGAAGAAGATCAGGAACAGTGTCACCGGCAGCACGATCTTCAGCCGCTCTCTCACGCGCAGCATGTTCTCGTACTGGCCGCTCCATTCGATGCGAGTAGCCGCTCGGCAGCTTGAGCCTGCGAGGCCACTGCCGCTCGCGCGCGCTCGACGTAGCCGCCCACGTCGCTGCCGGTCATGTCGACGAAAACGTAGCCGGCCACCATGCCGTTCTCGTTGCGGATCATCGCCGGTCCGGTCGCAGTGCGCAGTCGCGCGACCTGCGCAAGCGGCACCTGCGCGCCGGACGGCGTCATGACGAGCACCTGGCCGAGCCGCGTCACATCGTCCCGGAGGCCGCGAGGATAGCGGACATTGACCGGGTACTGCGCGCGCCCCTCGATGGTCGTTGTGACGTTCTCGCCGCCAACGGCGGACATGATCACGTCCTGCACGGCGCCGACCGACAGCCCGAAACGCGCGAGCGCCCGCCGATCGAGGTCGACATCGACGAAGTACCCGCCGGCCGTCCGCTCCGCGAACACGCTCCGAGTGCCAGGCACGGTGCGCAGAATCTCCTCGAGTTGGGCGCCGATCGCCTCGATCTGGTTCAGGTCGGCCCCGAAGACCTTGATTCCGACTGGCGTGCGGATCCCGGTCGTGAGCATGTCGATTCGCGCCTTGATGGGCATCGTCCAGGCGTTGGAGGTGCCTGGAATCTGCAACGCCGCGTCCATCTCGGCGGTGAGTTCGTCCCAGGAGAGACGATCGGGGAACACGCGCCGCAGCACGAGGGCCTGCAGCCACTCCGGCGTCCGCTCGGAATACCACCGCGGCTTGCGCCGCCACTCCGACGCGGGCTTCAACATGACGGTCGTCTCCATCATGGAGAAGGGGGCCGGGTCGGTCGACGACTCCGCGCGGCCGGCCTTGCCGAACACCGATACGACTTCGGGAAACGACTTCAGGATCCGGTCCTGTGTCTGCAGGAGCCGTCCGGCCTCGGTGACCGAAATGCCCGGCAGGGTGGTTGGCATGTACAGGATCGTGCCTTCGTTGAGCGCCGGCATGAACTCGTGGCCCAGCTTCTGGTAGATTGGAACCGTCGACACCACGATAGCCACGGCGAGCGCGATCGTCGCTTCGGGAACCGCAGGACGAGCCGGCAAGCAGGCTCGTAGACGGCGAAGAGGAGGCGGCTGACCGGATGCCGCTCTTCCGGGTAGTACCGGCCGACCGTGACCTGGCCGACCAGCCACGACAAGGCGCGCGGCCGCCAGGTCGGGAAGTCCATCCGCGTGAAGAGCATCCGCAGCGCCGGATCGAGCGTCAGGGCCAGCACGGCGGCGATGAACATGGCGAGGTTCTTCGTCCACGCGAGGGGCGTGAACAGGCGGCCCTCCTGGTCCACAAGGGTGAAGATCGGGAGGAACGCCACCGCAATGACGAGGAGCGAGAAGAACACCGACGGTCCGACTTCGAGGAGCGCCTCTAGCCGCACGGCGTGGAAGTCACCGCGCCGCCCGTTCACTGCCAGAGCTCGAGCTTCTTGTACGCGTTTTCGACCTCCACGATGGCGCCGTCCACCAGCACGCCGATCGAGATGGCGATCCCGGACAGCGACATGATGTTCGACGAGATCCCCATCAGGCGCATCGGGATGAACGCCAGCAGTACCGACACCGGAATCGTGATGATCGGCACGATGGCTGACGGGATGTGCCACAGGAACACCAGGATGACCAGGCTGACGATGAAGATCTCGAGGAGCAGTTCGTGCCGGAGGTTGTCCACCGACGCGGTGATCAACTCGGACCGGTCGTACGTCGTGACGATCCGGACGCCCGCCGGCAGCGACGGTTGCAGTTCCTCGAGCCGGGCCTTCACGCGGGCGATGACCTCCTGCGCGTTCTCGGCATGGCGCATCACCACAATGCCGCCGACGGCGTCGCCGTCCCCGTTGAGATCCGCGATCCCTCGTCGGATCTCCGGCCCGAGAGCGACCGTGCCGACGTCCCGCAGCAGCACCGGGGTGCCGCGGTCGTCCGTCTTGAGCACGACCTGCTCGAGATCGTCCTTCGACTTCACATAGCCGCGGCCGCGGACCATGAACTCCTTCCCGCCGAGTTCGAGCAGGCGGCCACCGACTTCGCTGTTACTGCGGCGGACCGCGGCGGCGACGTCCATGATCGCAAGGCCGTACGCCTTCAGCCGGAGAGGGTCCGCCGTGACCTGGTACTGCTTGACGTAGCCCCCGATCGACGCCACTTCCGCCACTCCGGGCACCGACTGCAGCCGGTAGCGCACGTTCCAGTCCTGAATCGCCCGGAGGTCCGCCAGCGACTGCGTGCCCGAGGTGTCAACCAAGGCGTATTGGAGGACCCAGCCGACGCCGGTGGCGTCCGGCCCCAGCTCGGTTCGGACACCCTCGGGCAGGAGCGGCTCGATCTTGGAGAGATACTCCAGCACGCGGCTGCGCGCCCAGTAGATGTCAGTCCCGTCCTGGAAGATGACGTAGACGTAGCTGAACCCGAAGTCGGAGAACCCGCGGATGGTCTTGACGTTCGGTGTCCCCAGCATCGCCGACACGATGGGGTAGGTGACCTGATCCTCGATGATGTCCGGGCTGCGGTCCCAGCGCGAGTAGATGATCACCTGGGTGTCGGACAGGTCCGGGATGGCATCCACGGGGATGTGCCGGAGCGTGTAGATGCCGTAGGCGACGGCCACGGCTGTGGCCAGCAGGACGAGAAACCGGTTGTGGGCGCTGAAGCGGATGATGGCTCGAATCATGGCCGCCTCCGTCAGCGCCGCTCGCGCGCAGGCGTGGGAGTCGAGGACAGCGCGCGGCCAGCGCCGACTTGAGGCTCGACTCGGAATCCAGCAGGAAGTTGGCGGAGGTGACGACGCGGTCTCCCTTCGCGAGGCCGTGCAGCACCTGGTAGCCGTCCGGCAGGCGGAGGCCCAGCTCAACCTGACGCGGTTCGATGCGGCCGTCCGGCATGTCGAGGAACACGAGCGTGCGGTCACCGGTGTCAATGACGGCGCTGTCGGGGACGACGAGGCCCGTGCCGCGGCTGGTCTTCAACAGCACGTCGCCGAACATATCGGGTTTCAGCTCGCCCGACGGATTGTCGACGTCGATTCGCACCTTGATCGTCCGGGTCTTCTCATCGACGACCGGTGAGACGAACGTCACCGCGCCACGCCTGTGCTGGCCGGGCAGCGACGCCACCGTGATGTCGGCCACCGCGCCGACCCGGACCGCCGAGATGTCCGAGTCGTACACGTCTGCCATCACCCAGACGCGCGAGAGGTCGGCGATCTCGAAGAGCGTGTCGGTCGGCATGATTCGCATGCCCTGGACGACGTTCTTCACCACGACGACCCCGTTGACCTCGGCATGGAGATCGAGCGCGCGTCGCACGGTTCCCGAGCGCTCGACGTCCGCGATGTCCGCGGCGCTGATGTCCCACAGGCGCAACCGCGACCTGGCGGCTTCGAGCAAATCGACCCCGCCCTGGACAACTGCCGGCAGCTGGCTCAGCGCCAGCTGGCGCTGGGCCTTCAGGGCGAGCAGGTACTCCTGCTGCGTGGCGATCAAGTCAGGACTGTAGATCGAGAGGAGCGGGTCGCCCTGCTTCACGGACATGCCAGTGAAGTCGACGTACAGCCGCTCGACGTACCCCTCGAACTTCGCGTGGATATGCGCGGTCCGCCGTTCGTCCGCCGTGACGCGCCCGACCGCCCGCACGGTGCTCTCGATGGGCGCAACGCGGACCTCTTCGCTGCGAACGCCCAGCAGGCTTCGGCGTTCCGGCGTCAGCATGACAATGGCCCGGCCGGTCACCGCACCGCCAGCACCCGCGACATCGTCCTCGTAGACGGGAATGAAATCCATGCCCATGCTGTCCTTCGCCGGCCTGTCCGAACGCACGGTTGGGTCCATCGGCGAGCGGTAGAAGGCAATCCGCCGCCCGCGGGCCGTCTGGCCGGCCGGCGCGGGCTGTGCCGACATCTCGGTCTTCGCGGCCTCCGAGGGCACGAGTTTCATACCGCAGATCGGGCAGTCCCCTGGCCTGTCGGAGACCACAGCGGGGTGCATCGGACAGTGGTACATGGACTGGCGCTCGGCGGCAGCGTCCCCTCGGTGTTCCACAGAACCGCGGCAGGCCGTCCAGACCAATCCAGCCATCGCGACGCTCACAACTCCCAGGGTGACGGCGAGAATCCGAAGATAGCGCTTCATCGTCATGTCCTCAGCGTCCACTCATGCCACCGTTCATTCTGTTCGACGGGCCCGGACGGGAGGGGGCCGCACCGGGACCCGCCAGAGCCGTCATGGCGGGGACCTCGTCGAGCGAGGCCTCGTCGAGGCTTGCCCGCAGGCGGGCATGGTCGGCCACCAGCGTCGCCCGCGTCCACCGATCGGCGTAGAGCGTGGTGACGGCCTCCAGAACCGACACGAAGGGCACCTTCTCGGTCTGGTAGTTCGCAATCGCGGACTGCAGCGTCAGCTCGTCCTGCACGATGACCAATCGGTCGAAAAGCGCGATGATCTGTTCGGCCGACTGGGCCCGCACGAACCGCTCGTGCGTCCGATACTCCAATTGGAGAGCCATCGCCTCTGCGACGTGACCGTCGCCGCCCGCCCGAATCTCGGCCTCGGCCACGGCGCTCTCGCGCGCCTTTCTGCTCACCGGCCACGAGACACCGACGCCGGCGACCCACATCGGATCGAGGTGTCCGCGATTCATGTAGCCGCCCTGCACACTGAAATCCGGCTTGAATGCACGCTTGGCGACGGCCACGGCCACGCGGTCCGTGTCGACGGTCCGGCGTACGCCCTCCAATTCGGGATTGACGGCCGCGGCTCGCTTCACGGCTTCCGCGGCACTCCCCTCCAGCGGGCGGAGCTCCAGCCGAGACGCCGTTTCCACCGGCGTATCCAAGGGCCGGGCGCGAAGCTGGTTGAGTTCCGCCAGGCGAACGCGGACTTCAGTCGCCTGCTCTATGGCGCGCTGCTCGATGCGGGCCACTTCGGCTTGCGCGCGGAGCACGTCGGGCTGCGCGCCCTGCCCGATGGCGTAACGGCCGCGTACGACGCTCTCGACCTGCCGCCAGACGATCCGTTCTTCGTCGGTGAGCGCCTGCAACTCCCGCGCGAGCAGCAGCGCAGAGTACGCGCGTCTCACGGACGCTTCAATGGACAGGCGGAGGCGCGCCATCGACGGTTCGAGCTGCCGAGCCTCCGCGGCCGCCAGGTTCGCGCGGAGGTCGCGCTTACCCGAATACGGCATCTCCTGGCTCAGCATGAACCCGAGGGTGGTCATCGGCATGCTGCCGAGGCTGGGTGCCCATCCGTCATTGGTGAACGTCGTCGACACCATCGGATTCGGGAATGCGCGCGCCTGCTCGGCTCGCGTTCCAGCCGCCGCAATCGTCGAACGCACGGCCTGAACGCCCGGATGACGGGCCACCGATTCATCGATCAAGGCCTGCAGGTACCGGGTCCTCGGAGGGGGCGCTCAGGCGATCCTGCGCAGCCACGCTGCCCGCCGCCACGAGCCATCCGCAGACGAACAAGACGCCGACGCCCTTCCACGGCGAAACCAACAGCATGTCGGGCCTCCAATTGCGCGCGGGTCGGAACGAGAGAGGGGGTTGTCCGGGGCTGTCGCGTGAATGCGGCAGGCCGCGGGCAGAAGACGCGTCGAGCATCACACGCGCGACGACGAGGCAATCAGCAGCGGAATCCGGCGCCGGACAAGCGTGGGGGACTGAGGCCCGGACCGACCGGGCTGGCGTCAACGGTGAAGGGACTCGAATTCGCAGCGGGCACGCTGCTGGCTCCGACGGCCGCGGTCAAGAGAGCCAGAACGGGGCTTCCCGTCGGCGGAACGGGCATCGACACGACCGCGTCGTCGGTCGATCCAGCGGGCAGCTGACAGCCGCAGTGCCCGATGACTTCTCCGCCGGTGTCGGTGTGGTGCCGCATGCAGCACACGGCGCCCCGCGCGGCAGACTCCACGCAAGGGGATCCCGCAGCCACCTGAACTCCGGCAGCCTGCAGTACGAACACCGCTATGAGGAAGAGGCGCACCTTCGTCATGTTCGCCGAGATCGGCTCGGAATGCAAGGTTACGGCTCGATGTCCCCCGGCGACTTGCGCACCAGGCCGTTCGCGTCCAGCCACGGCACGAGCTCAGTCAGGTCCCTCAGGCGCACCGCGGCTGGGGTGAAGTCCTGTCGGGCGGTGGATGCACAGGGCACGACCGCGCAACGGATGCCGGCGGCAACGGCCGCCGACAGCCCGTTGAACGAGTCCTCGACAATCAGGAGCGCGTCCGGCCTCAGCTCGAGGCGGCGAGCCGCCTCGAGGAAGATGTCGGGCGCCGGCTTGCCGCGCTCGACATCGTGTCCGGACACCGTGATCTCGAAAAGGCTCGACAGCGCGAGGCCGCTCAGGGTGGCGGCGATAACCGGAGGAGCCGACGAAGACGCGAGCGCCAGCCGGCATCCGGAGCGGCGGAGCGCATGCAGCACGTCGGGCACGCCCCGCATCGGCACCAGGGGCCTGCTCAGCAGCGTCACGGAGCGCGCCACCCACGCAGCCGCGAGCTGGCCCTCGTCTTCCGTGAGGCTGTAGCGCGACCGCAGCGCGTGGAACACGTCGTAGTCGGTGCAGCCAAGGAAGTTCTCGTTGGGGTCCGGAACGTCCTCTCTCCCGAGATCCGCCAGCAACGCGCGCGTGGCCTCGGTGTGCATCGGCTCGGAGTCAATCAGGACGCCGTCCATGTCGAAGATCACCGCCTCGAATCGCGCCCGCCACCTGTTCGCGTTTCACGCGTCTCCCCCAGCCTCGTCAACCGTCCGTTATCTGCATTCCGTCTTCTGGATTCTGGCTCCTGGCTTCTGGATTCCGGATTCTACCTTCCGTCATCTGTCTTCTGTCTTCTGACCGGGTCGTAGCCGTCGCCGAGCTTCGTCCCCACCATCATCTCGAGCGCAGCGCCGTAGCTCCTCACGCCTTGCTCAACACGATTCGCCCGCAAGTACCGGTCGTACAGCCACCACGCCGGCTGCCGGAGCCGTGGCCAGATCCGCGCAGACCGATCGGCGATGGCCTGAATGTCGCGCCGCGGCCCCGGGCCGATCGCCCGCCCGATGGCGCTCCTGTCGGAGCCCGGTATGGAGCCCAGTGCGGAGACGAGCGCAGCGAGTTCGGCGCTGTACTGAGCGCCCGGCGGGCCGTGGAGGCAGACCAGCCAGCCGACGAAGCTCGCCTCGTCTTCTCTGGCATATCCCGCAAGGTGGGCCCACTCGTGCGCCGCCACGAACGGCCGTTCGAACGGCAGCTGCAATGAATCGACGACCACCTCCAGGGCGAACGGGTTGGTCATCCCCGCCACGCCCGCCCGTTCGAAGTAGAAGGTCAGGATCGAACGCTTCGGGACACCCGGCACTGCGGGTCGGACGTCAGCCAGTTCGCGCTGCACCCGTCCGTAGCCTGCCCCGAGCGCGTCCGGCAGCGCCTCCCACGCCACCCACCCGGAGGCATGCGCCTGCTCGTGGAGCGCGTTCACCCGCCCCACGCGCTCCCTCGCGAACGCCGCGACCGCCCTCGGAGTCACTCGCGCGGGGTCATAATCGAGCCGCGCACGAAGCGGCTCTCGCCCGTAGTTGAGGCCCCACATCAGGGCGAATGCCAGGTAGACCAACGAGACCGTCGTCGCCACGCCGACGATGGCGCGGGTCAGTGCCGTGCCAACGGACGCCCCGCGCGCCCGCCGAATCCAGCCACGGACCGCGAGAATCGCCGAAACCGCCGCGATGGCCAGCAACGCGTCGGTCGTCGCGAAGGGCACGGCATTCGACGCCGTCGTCAGCAGACGCTCGAGTGCCAGGTACGCGCCACGGGAGGTACTGCGCTTCAATCCACGAGGGCGGCAGGCTGACGAACGCAACCGTGAGCGCGATGGCGGGCGGGACGAGCCAGAGGGCCCGGCGCATCTGGCTCGGGGCCTACGGCCGATTGAGCAGCCGGGAAAACGCGGCCCCCATCGCCGTCTCGGCGGCCGGGGCCTTCGCCGGCGCCTGCTGGGTCGCGGGCTTGGGCCGCCGCGGCGCGGGGGCGTGTCCGCGCCCCGCGTCACGCGCCGGGCGCGGCATTTGCGGCCGCTGCGCCGCGGGCAGCGGCTTCCGGTCGAACCTCATCGTCAGGGCGATTCGCTTGCGCTCGAGGTCCACCTCCAGCACCTTCACCCGAACGATGTCGCCCGGTTTCACGACCTCGTGGGGGTCCTTGACGAACCGGTCCGCGAGTCGGGACACGTGTACGAGGCCGTCCTGATGAACGCCGATGTCCACGAAGGCCCCGAACGTCGCCACGTTGGTGACGGCGCCTTCGAGGATCATCCCCGGCTTGAGATCAGCCAGGTCGTTCAGACCCTCCTTGAAGGTCGCCACACGGAACGGCGGGCGTGGGTCCTGGCCGGGCGCTCGCAGCTCCGACAGTACGTCGTTGATCGTGACGAGGCCGAACCGGTCGTCGACGAACGCCTCGGGCGAAACGGCCTGGAGCACCTCGTCGTTGCCGAGCAGCTCGATGACCGGGCGGCCGACCGAATCGGCCATCCGCTGTCACGAGCGGCGCGCACTCGGGGTGAATCCTGGTCGCATCGAGCGCCTGGTCGCCGCCGTGGACGCGAAGGAACCCGGACGCCTGCTCGAACACCCGCTCGCTCACGCCCGGAACGCTCCGCAAATCCTCGCGGGTCCGGAACGGGCCGACGGTTGTCCTGATGGCGACGATATTGTCGGCAAGCCTGTGATTGAGGCCCGCTACACGGCCCAGCAGCGCCGCGCTTCCGGTGTTGAGGTCGACGCCGACCTCGCACACGCAATCCTCGATGGTGGCGACGAGGGCCCGCGACAGGTGAGCCTGGTTGACGTCATGCTGGTATTGCCCGACGCCAATCGTGCGCGGCTCGATCTTCGCGAGTTCCGCGAGCGGATCCTGCAGGCGATGAGCGACGCTCGCGGCGGCGCGCAACGACACGTCGAGCGAGCCGAGTTCGCGCGCCGCAAGTCGCGACGACGCGAATGACGAGGCGCCCGCTTCCGAAATGATGACCTTGCTGAACTTCAGCTCCGGATGGCGCTTCACGACGTCGGACAGCAGCCGGTCCGTCTCGCGCGACCCCGTGCCGTTCCCGATTCCGACGAGATCAACGTGGTGCCGCCCGACGAGGTCCGCCAGCGTCTCCGCCGACTGGTCCCACTCGTTCTTCGGCTGGTGCGGGAAGAGCGTGGCCGACTCGATGACCGCGCCGGTCGGGTCGACGACGACGACCTTGACGCCCGTGCGCAGGCCCGGGTCGATACCCAGCACCGTTCGTGGGCCGGCAGGCGCCGCCATCAGCAGGTCGCGCAGGCTCCGCGCGTAGGTCCGGATGGCGTCGCGCTCGGCCTGCTCGCGGAGGATCCCCTCGATTTCGACCTGCACGTAGGGCAAGATCTTCATCTTCCAGGCGCGGCGAACCGCGTCGAGCAGCCACGGATCCGCCGGGCGCCCCTCGTCTCGAATCCCGGCGTGCTGGGCAATCATCTGCTCGGGCACGCTCGGGGGTTCGCGCACCGGGTCGGGTGCCGTCGTGACGGCACCGCCGTCGCCTTCGTAATCCGCTGCCGGCTCGGCCTCAGGCGCGGGCGCTTGGGCAGGCGCCGTGGGTACGGTGGCTCCGACCGGCGGCGGCAATACCAGGGAGAGCCGCAGCACGCCTTCCTTCCGGCCCCTGAACAGCGCGAGGATTCGCGGCGGCGTGAGCGACCGCGCCGGCTCGCTGAAGGCGAAGTACTCGGCGAACTTCTCACCCTTCTCCTGTCGCCCCTCGATGACCTTGGCCTGGAGGTGCGCATGGCCCAGCACGTACTGACGCACCGCATCCAGCAGTCGCGGGTCGTCGGAGAACCGCTCGAGCAGAATCCAGCGGGCGCCGTCCAGCGCGGCGAGTCGGTCCGCGATGCCGCGTTCCGCATTGATGAAGCGGTCTCCCTCCTCG
This sequence comes from uncultured Acidobacteriota bacterium, assembly GCA_963784455.1. Classification (GTDB taxonomy): domain Bacteria; phylum Acidobacteriota; class Vicinamibacteria; order Vicinamibacterales; family Fen-181; genus FEN-299. The sequence continues at coordinate 46,641 of CAWARN010000002.1, forward strand.
TCGGGCGAGAGGGACGGCGTCGAGAGCAGCAGGTCTGCCAGCGGCTCGAGCCCGGCCTCGCGCGCCTGGTTGGCTCGGCTGCGCCGCTTCTGCTTGAACGGAAGGTAGAGATCCTCGAGGCAGGCGCGCGTCTCGGCCGTTGCCACATGGGCCTGGAGTTCCGACGTGAGCCGGCCCTGGGCGGCGATCGCTTTGAGAATGAATCCGCGTCGCTCGTCGAGTTCCCTCACCTGATGGAGCCTGTCCTCGACCGCGCGGAGACGTGCCGAGATCGAGACCCCCGGTCGCCTCTTTTCGATAGCGGGCCAGGAATGGCACCGTCGCCCCCTCGCTCAGCAGGCGCAGGACCGCTTCAATCTGTTCCTCCCCGACCCCCAACTCCCCGGCAATCCGACGGACGGTCGTCTCCATAGAACGGCAACCCTCGCCACGCGACCCCATATCCTAACAAAATTCGCCAGAACTCAGTTCGAATTTCAGCCCAGGCGGTTCCGCACGAGCAGCAGATACGCCACGAGCAGCACCGCCATGACGTACCAGAGCCAATGCACGTCCCGCCAGCGCCCTGCCAGCAGCTTCACGACCGGGTACGAGACGAAGCCAAGCGCGAGGCCGTCGGCAATCGACGAGGACAGCGGGATGCCGGCCACCGTGAGGAACACGGGCAGCGCCTCCGACGGGTCGTCCCACTCGATGCGGCGAGCGCTCTGGAGCATCATGGCACCCACCAGAACGAGGGCGGGCGCGGTGATGGGCGGGTAGCCCGCAATCATCTTCACGAACGGACCGAGCAGGAGCGCCGCCAGGAACAGGATCCCGGTGACCACGGCCGTGAGGCCCGTCCGTCCTCCCGCGGCCACGCCAGCCGCGCTCTCGATGTAGCAGGTGATCGTGCTCGTGCCGAGGCAGGCGCCGGCGCTGATGCCAATCGCGTCCGCCAGCAAGGCCCGGTTGGCCCGCGGCAGCTTGTTCTCCGTCATGAGCCCGGCCTGCTCGGCGACGCCGACCAGCGTGCCAACGGTGTCAAAGAGTCCCATGAACAGGAAGACGACGATGAACGGCAGCAGCGCTGGATCGAGCGCGCGGCCGATGTTCAGGCTGAAGGCGGCGCGTCCGTGCACTTCGGGCAGGCCGACCAGCCCCGCGTAGTGGATCTTCCCGAGCGCGAATGCCAGCGCGGCAGAGGCCAGGATACCCCACAGCAGCGCCCCTCGCACTCGGCGCGCCATCAGCGCGCCGGCGCCGATCAGACCGAGTCCGAACACCGCGATGTCCGCCGTGCCCAGCCGATTCGACAGGCCGACGAGGGTGCCCGGCCGCCCGACGATGAGGCCCGCGTGCTGGAGGCCGATCGACGCGATGAACAGGCCGATGCCCACGGCGATGCCGTTTCGCATGCTCGGGCTGATGGCGTCGATGACCGCCTCCCGGACCCGGAAGATGGTCAACAGGATGAAGGCCACCCCGGACAGGAACACCATCCCGAGCGCCGTCTGCCATGCATCCGGCACCCCCATCCCGCCGAGCGCCATGACCACGGTGACGAAGAAGAAATTCTCGCCCATGCCGGGCGCGAGTGCGATCGGGTAATCAGCGAGCAGCCCCATCAGTACCGAGGCCAGAGCGGACCCGGCGCACGTCGCCACCAGCACCGCGCCCAGGTCCATCCCCGTCGGCTGGCCGGCGAGGTCGGTGGACAGGACCGCCGGCTGCACGAAGATGATGTAGGCCATGGTCAGGAACGTGGTGAGCCCCGCAATCGCCTCGGTCCTCACATCCGTCCCGCGCGCGTTCAGCTGGAAGAAGCCATTCAGCACGATTCCACCTTCCGGCTCTCGACGATAGCGATCGCGGGGCGCGTCCGCCCGCCCGACCGGGCGACGGTAGCGGAGGGCGCCGGGAGGCTGTCAAGGCGCCGAGGGTCTTTTCGTTTGCGGTCGCGCTGGCCATCTGCTAACCTACCCGAGAGTGCAGAATCCTGCTGCCAGATTCTCCCGCGCCACGAGCCGATCGAACCCGCCTGGTCATTCGCTCCCTCGCAGACGTGACAGCCTGAGCAGCCAGAAGTGAGCCTCATCACGAACGAGCGCGTCAACCGTTGCCCCGGCGCCACAGCGTGGTGATCGGGCCCTCGCGCGAGCGAGACAAGGAGCGAGCAGCATGGGTCGGAAGCTGTATGTCGGGAACCTGCCGTATCAGGCCGGTGAGTCGGAACTTCAGGAACTGTTCGGCCAGGCGGGCACGGTGGATTCCGTGCGTGTGATGCGCGACATGGCGACGGGGCGCGCGCGCGGATTCGCGTTCGTCGAAATGGCCACCGACGAGGAGGCTCAGAAGGCGGCGGCGCAGTTCAACGGCTACTCACTTGGCGGGCGGGCGCTGACGGTGAACGAGGCCCGGCCGAAGCCCGAGCGCGCCGGCGGTTTTGGCGGCGGCAGCGGCGGGTACGGGGGCGGGGGTGGCGGCGGCGCGGCGGCGGCGCGAGCCTCGCTGGTAGTCGTCCGCCCTGATTCTGTCACTCGCAGAGGTATGTTGTGAAGACTCGTATTGCCATCGCCCTGATCGCGGTTGCCCTCGTGGCGGCCTGCAAGAAGACCGCGTCCGAGATGCCATTGCACAGATCGCGGTCGCCCGGCGGCCGCGCACGAGAGCCGCCGCGGCGGCGCCCAGCCGCGGCAGGCGCTCCCGCTGCCGTCGGCGCCCGCCGGCCATCAAGCCGGTGCCCGCCCAGTTGCCCGAAATCATCGCCCGCGTCAATGGCGCCGCCATTGATCGCGGAGAGTTCGAGCGCGCCGTCAAGAGCCTGGAGAGCCAGGCGGGCGGGCCCGGTCCCGCCCGAGCGCCGGGACGCGATCTACCGCCAGCTGATCGATCAACTCGTCGCGCTGAAGCTGCTGTCGCAGGAGTGCGTCGCGCAGGAAGTCGTGATCCCGGAGACCGAAGTCGAGGGCCGCTTGCCGAAGTGAAGGACAGTTCCCGAACGAACAGGCCTTCACCGCCGCGCTGGCGGAGCGGCAGATGACGCCGGACAAGCTGAAGGCCGAGATCCGTCAGCAGCTGCAGGCGATGAAACTCGTCGACACGGACATCAAACCGACGGTCACCGTGACCGACGCGGACGTCCCGACTTCTATGCGAAGAACCCCGAGAAGTTCCAGGAGCCCGAGGCGGTACACGCGTCGCACATCATGATCCGGACGCCGGAGAAGGCTGACGAAGCGGCGAAGACGAAGGCGAAGGCCGAGGCGAGGGCGGTGCTGGCCCAGCTCAAGAAGGGCGGCGATTTCGCCGCGCTCGCCAAGCAGCACTCGCAGGACCCGGGAGCGCCGCCAACGGCGGCGACATGGGTTTCGTGCCGAGCGGCCAGACCGCTCCGGTGTTCGAACAGGCGGCGTTCGCGCTCAAGCCGGGACAGACGAGCAGCGTGGTGGAATCGCCGTTCGGCTTCCACATCATCAAGGTGGTCGCGCACCGCGATGCGCGGACGGTGCCGCTTCTGGAAGTGAAGCCGCAGGTCGAGCAGTTCCTGAAGCAGCAGCAGATGCAGCAGCGGACCGCGGCCTACGTGACAAGTTGAAGGCGAAGGGGAAAGTCGAGATCCTCGATGTAGCCGCGCGGCCTGGCACCCCGCAGGCCCGGAGGGCGAGTCATTCCCGTCGCCGTCGTCTCGTGCGGATGTCGGATCGCGGTCCGCCGGCCCGCCAGGTCTCAGCGCCCAGCACCGCATCGAGCTTATTCGTCCACGAGGCGTGGCTCTGTGGATGGCCCGCCCGGCAAACGCCTGCCGCACGCGGGCAAGGTCCGGGACCTTCCGCTGCGCGATGGCGTAGTGCCGGTAGCGCAGCTCCGACTCGAGCGTCCGGGCATCGAGGTAGACCGGCTCGCGCCGGAAGTTGAGCGCGACGAGCCCGCGGTTGATCGCCGGCGACGGCTGCGTCTCGACCGGCTCGCCCGACTGGAGTCGAAACAGGTAGGTGGCGCGCCCGCTCGCGAGAGGCGGCCTCCCACGCCACGTGCGTCGGATCGCCGGCGCCCGACGCGAGCGGAAAGAAGAACCAGTAGAGGACTTCGAGGCCCTCGCCGGCCTCGAAGATCGCGGCGTCGCGGACGTCCGCTACCCCGTCCTCTCCACCGCCGCCCGCAACGGTGGCGTCATCCGCGGCCTCGGCCCCGTCTTCGGCGCCCTGCGGATCGGGTGCCGCGTCAGCTTCGACCGCGTCCTGCCGAACGACCTTGAAGCCAGCAAACCAGTCGCGTCCCGGACGTTCGTTCGGCCAACGTGTTCACGTACGGGCGCAGCGCCGCATCGACCACCTTCTCGCGCAGCGACGCTCGATCGACGGATGGATTGCTCCGACGTCAGGCACGGCGGCGCAGCCGCCGTCGTGCATCAGCCCGGCCACCCGCACGAACTCGCCCGGGGAGAGGAACGGGAACAGCGCGTGCAGCGTCCGCGCGGTCCGCTCGTTCAACGCGGTGATGCGCGAGCGCACCCGGTCCGCCAGTTCGCCGGTTCGCTTTGCCAGGCGCCCGATCGTGAGGCGCTCGCCCTGCCGCGAGAGCACGATGGTGTAGGCCGCCTGGTCGAACTCGACCGCCGTCAGGTCGGCCAGGCGCCACTGGAAACCCGTGGCGGCATCGGGCAGGACGGCAAGGTTGCTCTCGTAGAGCCGGATCTCGGCGGGGCCGGCGCACGCGTGTGCTGGCGAGTCGAGGTCCACGCGGCCGGTGAACCGCGTCACCTCGTCGAGATCGCCCACGAGCAGGCACGTGACCAGGCGATCACGGTAGGCCTCGAGCAGTTGCCGGACGAGGTCCTGGTACGACTTGCCGAAACGAAGCAGCCTGAGGTCGTGCCCGGTGTAGAGCGTCAGCCTGGCGTCGAACTCACCGGGCGAGACGGCGTCGATGTCTCCGAGATCGAAGGCCATCGGCGGGCCGACCGGCGGGGACCAGCGTGAAGGTCTGCTCGTCGAACGACAGCTCGCACGCCCCCGACTGCTCCACGCCTCGTCCCGGCGCGAGGTACTCGAACTGTCCCGAAAACGCCGCCATGGAACACCTCGCGTCCCCGCGCACTAGACGGTCTTCTGGCCGCACTCCGGGCAGAACTTCGCCTTGGCCTCCATCTTCGTCCCACAGCGCGAGCACTCGTTCTTCGGGCGCAGCGGCTTGCCGCACTCCGGGCAGAACTTCGCGCCTTCGGTGCGCGCGCCGCAGGCCGGGCAGAGCGCCGACGCATCGCTCGTGAGGTCGAGGTTCTTCGTCAGGTCCTGCTGGGCAATCTTCTCGTGAATCTGCTGCGCGGTGGACTGCGCCTGCGCCACGGCAATCTCGGTCTCGACGTCCGGGGCGCACTCGTAGCACAGGCTTCGCGTCTGGTTCCAGCACGTCGTCAGGCAGACCCACTTCGTGCACTTCGGACATTGCCTGAAGTGCGGCTTGGTCTCGTCGATGCAGTCGCGGAATGCCTTGTCGTGCGCCGGGCCCGCGATGGCGCGCTGGATCTCGTAGGTGCCGGCGCTGGCAGAACCGAACACGCCGCCGAACACGTCGCCCGCCGCGCGCAGGAAACTGGTGGCGTAGCCGGCCACCGACGCCTTGAATTCCGACATGAACCCGTTGCCGCACCGGTCGCAGAAGAACTCGAACTGGTAGCCCTTGTCGGTGGAGTGGTCGCTGTGGTTGCGCGTGAACTGGATCAGAGCTCATCTCGTTTCCTCGTCTCGGATGCTGGCGCGGCGGCAGATCGTTAGCAGCCGCTCGAAGCGAGCCGTGAAGTGCCGGAGGGCGGCCGGGGCGGAGACGATTCGGTAGCCGCCCAGGCTGTCCTTGAGTCGCGCGACCTCGATCACGCCCTCCGCCACGTAGTCGATGTGCGACTGCGTGTACACCCGGCGCGGAATCGCGAGGCGGACCAGGTCCATCGCGCCGGGCGTCTCGCGTGCCGTCGGGGTGCATGCCGAACATGACCGTGCCGATCTCCACGCCGCGAATGCCCGCCTCGACGTAGAGCGCGTTGGCCAGCGCGATGCCCGGGTACTGAAGCGGCGGGATGTGCGGAAGCAGGGCCCTGGCGTCGAGATAGATGGCGTGGCCGCCCGACGGCCGGATGGTCGGCACGCCGGCCGCCGCCAGCTTGTCGCCCAGGTACTCGGTGGACCGGATGCGGTAGCGCAGGTACGCCTCGTCGACCACTTCCTCCAGGCCGGTGCGCGATCGCCTCGAGGTCGTAGCCCGCCAGGCCGCCGTAGGTCGGGAACCCCTCGGTGAGGATCAGAAGGTTGCGGGCCTTCTCGGCCCACGCGGCGATTGTTCATCGCCAGGAAGCCGCCGATGTTCGCCAGGCCGTCTTTCTTGGCCGACATCGTGCAGCCGTCGGCGAGCCGGAACATCTCCTGCGCGATCGCCTTCGGCGTCCGGTCCTGCTGGCCGGCCTCGCGCATCTTGATGAAATAGGCGTTCTCGGCGAACCGGCAGGCGTCGAGGAAGAGCGGCTTGCCGTACTTGTCGCAGAGCGCGCGCACGCCGCGCAGGTTCTCGAGCGACACCGGTTGGCCGCCGCCCGAGTTGTTCGTGACCGTGACCATCACCAGCGGCACGCGGTCGCCCTCCTCACGCGAGAGTCGTCTCGAGCGCCGCCAGGTCGACGTTCCCCTTGAACGGGTGCACCAGCGACGGCATGCGTCCCTCCGGGATCACGAGGTCGCGCGCCTCGCACCGCTCGACCTCGATGTTGGCCCGCGTCGTGTCGAAGTGGGTGTTGTTCGGCACGACCTGGCCCGGCCTCGAGCACGCTGTGGAAGAGGATCCGCTCGGCCGCGCGCCCCTGGTGCGTCGGGATGATGTGGGCGAAGCCGGTCAGGTCGCTCACGACCGCCTCGAACCGGTAGAACGACCGGCTGCCGGCGTACGACTCGTCGCCCTGCATCAGCGCGCCCCACTGCGCGGACGACATCGCGCCGGTGCCGGAGTCGGTGAGCAGGTCGATCAGGACGTCCTCGGCGCGAAGCCTGAAGACGTTGTAGCCGGCCTCCTCCAGCGCCCGCTCGCGATCCTCGCGGCGGGTGAACTTGACGGATTCGACCGACTTGATGCGGAACGGCTCGATGATGGTGCGGAAGTTCATAAATCGTCAACAGTCCTCGCGCACTTTGCTACGGAACCCGGGCTCAAGTCAATCGGCGCCGCGGGCCCCGTAGCGTGTTTCATGGTTGGGCCGCGCCGGCAACCGCGGGCCGGCGGCCTTCCGGGGTCAGTGTTCGGCGTGCGCCAGGCCGATCGAAGCGCTGTGGCCTGGCAAAACGAGAAACGGGATCCTTGTCGAGGCACTGAAGCAGGCAGGCCCCGCCGGCTGTGGGTGATGCCTGGTGCCATCTCGCGGGTCCGGCGCGCCGGGCGCCGAGCATCGTCTCCAGCAGTTCGGGCAGCGTGCGTCCGGCTGAACGGCGCGGGCCTGTCGCCATCTCGGTAATCAGCGCGCCAATCGTGAACACGTCCGACCGAACGTCGGCCGGCTTCCCGCCGAGCACCTCGGGCGCGACGTAGGGCATCTCGGTGCTGCCAGATCGCTGCCAGGCGGCGTGCCGTCCACCAGTGACGCCAGCAGTTCCTGCACCTGGCTGATCCCGCCGGTGGAGATCAACAGCCGCTCCCCGTCCTCGTCAGTCGTCATTCGAATGATGCCCGGGTTGAGCCCGCACACCAGGACGTTCCGGCGATGCACGGCGACGGTCGCCTCGATCAGCTGCGTACCCAGCCGGTGACCCGCGCCCACGGCAGCGGCGCCTCCTCCTGGAGCACACTGCAGAAGGCTCGGCCCGTCAATCATGTCCGTCACGACGTACAGCGACGTCGTGCTCTTCGCCGAAGTCGCGGACCTGGATCACCGACGGATGCGACACCTGGAGGCCGCGCGCCTCCGATAGGAACCGGGCACGAACCGCCTCCCAGTCGTGCGCTGCTGCGTCGAGCACCGAATCGCCACCGACAGGCCAAGGCCCGATGCGTGGCGAGGTGCACCTGGCTGCCGAGCCTTCCCGCCGCGATGACGGCCCCGATGGTCGTACTTGTCTTCCAGAGCGGTGACACGCGGGGCACCGCCCCATCGTCTGACGCCATCATCCCTGGGCGTGAGCGCCCGCGCGAACTCCGCCATCGTCTGCCAGCGCTCGGCGGGGTTCTTCGGCCAACGCCTTCCCGACCGCCTCGTCGAGCCAGCCCGGAATCTGCGGCATGACCTGACTGAGGGCTGGCGGCGGGTCGCACAGGTGCTTGGTGATGACCCCCAGCGCGCTCGACGCTTCGAACGGCGGGCGGCCAGTGGCCATCTCGAACACGACAACGCCGAGGCTGTAGATGTCCGTCCGCGCGTCCAGCGGCTGGGCCTCGAGCTGCTCGGGCGAAGCGTAGACGACCGTCCCCATGAACTCGTCACCAAGCGTCAGCTGGCGTCGGCCTCCTCGCGCAGGCTCGCCAGGCCGAAGTCGATCACCTTGAAGACCACTTCCCCCGATTCGAACCGGTGGCTGACGATGTTCCCAGGCTTCAGGTCCCGATGCACGACACCCGCGTCGTGGGCGAGGCGGAGCGCTCCGCACAGCGGCCCGACGATCTGCTGGAGGTCCGCGATGGGCATCGGCCCGCCCGATGCGAGCAGGTCGCGGAGGCTGGGCCCGTTCGGGTACTCCATGACCAGGTACGGCTGGCCATCGGCCGTGACGGCGAAGTCGAGAATCGTGACGATGTTCGGGTGCCGCAGCTTCGCGCAGAGCCGGCTCTCGCGCATGAAGCGCTCCCTCATCCGCCCGGGTCTCTGCTCGCCGTCCGGATGACCTTGATCACGACCTCATCGCCAAGGAGAACGCGGCGCGCACGGTAGACCTCGCCCATTCCGCCGACCGCCAGCAGTTCGCCGATCTCGTATCGACCGTCCAGGGTTGCGCCCGTCGTCAGCATGATCGCCCGCTCAGGGCTGCCGCTCCGCCTCCCGCTTCGCCTTGCGGCGTTCGTCCAGACGCGCCCACGCGAATGCGCCGAAGAAGAGTCGCGACGATGACCCCGTATCCGAGCCACTCGGGAACTTCCCACGCGATGAACCCGGCCTGGTGCAGGTACTGAACCAGCAATCGGCCTCCGACCCAGGCAATAATCAGGAACGCCCCGTCCACCAGAATCGGGTACCGCTCGACAACGGCCAGCAACTGCCCGACGACGAGGCGCATCGCGATGATGCCCAGTATGCCTCCGCTCAACACCACCCAGGTCTTCTGCGACATCGCGACGGCGACGACAATCGAGTCGACCGCGAACACGATATCCGTCAACTCGACCTTCACGACGGTCGCCCAGAACGGCGAGAGGCCGAGCCACGGCTTGGCCGAGAGGCACGGCGCGACCGTCTTCCGCCTGGTGCTCGCCGAAGAAGTGGCGGAACGGGAGATACAGCAGGTAGAGGGCGCCGGCCAGCTTCACGAGCGCGACGCGGAGCAGGTAGAGGCCGAACAGCAGCGCGATCGATCGGAAGGCGAACGCTCCCACGATTCCATAGCGCAGGGCCCGCTTCTGCTGCGGCTTCGGCAGGCCGAGCACCAGCACGGCCAGGACGATCGCATTGTCGGCGCTCAGGAGCCCCTCGAGGAGCACCAGAAGACCGATTACCAGGAAGTCGGAACCTTCGATCATCACCTGCACCGTTCCCCCGACCCGCAGGTCGGGCGCGACCAAGCATTTACAACCAAGGCTCGAGACTCAGCGCCCGAGGCCCGGGGCCTGCCCGATCGCGGCATCGCATACTTGACACGCAACGTATCAATGCCTATACTCGTGCTGTGGTAGGGTTTGCGGCAGCCAACGGTGTTTCATGAGGCTCACCCAGGAGTTCTACTTCATCAGCGGCGCAGCGCGTCTGCTGGGGATGCACCCGCAGACGCTCAGGAAGTACGAGCGGCTGGGGCTCGTCCAGCCGACGCGCACCGTGGGAAGCATGCGGGTCTACTCGGGCGACGAACTGGAGCGCCTCCGGTTGATCAAGCACCTGGTGGACGAGCTGGGCATCAACCTGGCTGGGGTCCAACGGCTGTTGTCGGTGGCCGAGTCGGTGGAGCGGATGAGGACGCTGAGCGCGGCCCGGGCGCCCCGCGCTGACGCCCGGCGTCGCATCGAGCGCGAGATTGAGCGGCTGGGCGAGATCATCGGCCTCGGCCGCGAGGACGACGAAGGCTGACGACATGGAATTCAGGGACTACTACCAGACGCTCGGCCTGAGCAAGTCGGCCTCTGGCAAGGAAATCAAGCAGGCATTCCGGAAGCTCGCGCGCAAGCTTCATCCGGACGTCAACCCCGGCGACAAGGCGGCGGAATCCCGGTTCAAGGAGATCAACGAGGCCTACGAGGTGCTCGGCGACCCGGACAAGCGCCGGAAGTACGACGAGTTGGGCGCCAACTGGCGTCAGTACCGAGCAAGCGCAGCAGGCGGGCCAGTCCCCGGCCGGGGATATCCGATGGACGACCGGCGGCGGTGAGCCGGGCGGCTTCCGCGCGATCAACGCGGATGAACTGCGCGACATGCTCGGAGACGAGCATCCGTTCTCCGACTTCTTCCAGGCGTTCTTCGGTGGCGGCGGGACCGCGGAGCGGCACGCACGGGCGGGCCGGGGGACGCGTGCCCGGACCGGACGGGACGCGGAAGAGGCGATCGACCTGTCGCTCGAGGAGGCGATGAACGGCGCGATGCGGCGCCTGGCGGTGAAGCGCGAGGGGCACACACGCACGGTCGACGTGAGGATTCCGGCGGGCGTCGGCGACGGATCCCGGGTGCGCGTGCCGGGCGAGGGCGAGCCGGGCGCGTCCGGCGGCCGCGCGGGCGATCTCTACCTGAGGGTGCGCCTCACTCCCGATCCGCGTTTCGAGCGGAAGGGCCGCGACCTGTACACCGTCGTGGCGGTGCCGGTGACGACCGCCGTGCTCGGGGGCGAGGCGGAGGTTCCGACAGTCGGCGATCGGCCGCTCCGCCTGAAGATCCCGCCCACCACGCAGAACGGGCAGGTCTTCAGGCTGAAGGGGCACGGCATGCCCGCCGTGGGCAAGTCCGCGGAGCGAGGCGATCTGTACGCGACCGTGAACGTCACGCTGCCGAAGCAGCTGACGCCGGAGCAGCGCCTGCACTACGAGGAGATTGCGAAGCTGGATTCGTAGGGGCGCGACATGTCGCACCCCTATCACACGCCTGCGATTGGATCACGGTCATGAATCTGAACACGTCCACAGAGAAGGCGCATGAAGCGCTCGAGCGCTACGGCCGCGATCTGACGGACCTCGCCCGCAAGACGAAGCTCGACCCGGTCATCGGACGCGACGAGGAGATCCGCCGCGTCATCCAGGTGATTTCGCGCCGGACCAAGAACAACCCGGTCCTCATTGGCGAGCCTGGCGTCGGCAAGACCGCCATCGTCGAGGGCCTCGCGCAGCGCATCGTGCGCGGGGACGTACCGGAGGGCCTGAAGAACAAGCGCATCGTCGCCCTCGATCTGGGCGCCCTGGTGGCCGGAGCGAAATACCGCGGCGAGTTCGAAGAACGCCTCAAGGCCGTGCTCAAAGAGATCATGGAGTCGGACGGCCAGATCATCCTGTTCATCGACGAACTGCACACGGTCGTGGGCGCGGGCGCGGCAGAGGGCTCCATTGACGCGTCGAACATGCTCAAGCCGATGCTCGCGCGTGGCGAGCTGCACACGATTGGCGCCACCACCATCGACGAGTACCGCAAGTACATCGAGAAGGACGCCGCCCTCGAGCGCCGGTTCCAGCCGGTCGTGGTCGGCGAGCCGACGGTGGAGGATACGATCAGCATCCTGCGGGGGCTTCGCGAGCGCTACGAGATCCACCACAAGGTGCAGTTCAAGGACGCAGCGCTTGTCGCGGCGGCGGTGCTCTCGCACCGGTACATCGCCGACCGCTTCCTCCCCGACAAGGCAATCGACCTCGTCGACGAGGCGGCGTCGAAGCTGCGCATGGAGATCGACTCGATGCCGGCCGAACTCGACGAAGTCCGCCGCCGGGTGATGCAGCTCGAGATCGAGCGTGAAGCGCTTCGAAAGGAAACCGACGCCGCGTCGAAGGAGCGGCTCGCGAAGCTCGAGAAGGCGCTGGCGGACCTCAAAGAGGAGGACACGAGACTCCAGGCGCAGTGGCAGCGCGAGAAAGCCGCGATCAGCGGCAGCAGCGACGTGAAGGAGCAGCTCGAGAAGGCGCGCGCCGAACTCGACACCGCCGCTCACGCGGGAGACTACGCGAAGGCGTCCGAGTTGCAGTACGGCCGGATTCCGGAACTGGAGCGTCGGCTGCAAGCGGCGACGGCTGACAGCGGCCAGCCGGCCGCGCCCCGGATGCTCAAGCTCCAGGTGGACGAAGAGGACATCGCAGAGATCGTCGCGAAGTGGACGAGTATTCCGGTCAGCCGGCTCATGGAGGGGGAAATCCAGAAGCTGATACAGATGGAAACCCGCCTGCACGAGCGCGTTGTCGGTCAGGATGCCGCCATTGCCGCGGTGGCGAACGCCATCCGCCGCGCGCGAGCCGGCCTCCAGGATCCGAACCGGCCGCTGGGCAGCTTCGTGTTCCTCGGGCCGACCGGCGTCGGAAAGACGGAACTGGCCCGGGCCCTCGCAGCGTTCCTCTTCGATGACGAGCATGCGATGGTCCGCATCGACATGTCCGAGTACCAGGAGAAGCACACCGTCTCCCGGCTGATCGGCGCGCCTCCGGGCTACGTCGGCTACGAAGAGTCCGGCCAGCTGACCGAGGCCATCCGTCGCCGGCCCTATGCCGTCGTCCTGTTCGATGAGATTGAGAAGGCTCACCCCGAGGTGCTGAACGTCCTGCTGCAGCTGCTCGATGACGGCCGGCTGACAGACGGCAAGGGTCGGACCGTCGACTTCAAGAACGCCGTCGTGATCGATGACGTCGAACCTCGGCAGCCAGTTCATCGCCGACCGGGCGGCGCGGGAGGCCACCGAGCTCGACGAAGGCACGCGGCGGCTGGTGATGGACGCGCTGCGCGCGCACTTCCCTCCCGAGTTCCTCAACCGCGTCGACGACGTGATCGTGTTCCATCCGCTTGGGCGAGAGCACCTCGCGCGGATCATCGACATCCAGCTGCGCCAGCTGGCGCGGCGGCTGGCGGAGCGCAAGATCGTCGTCGAGGTGACGGAAGCTGCGAGAGCACTGCTCGTGGCGGAAGGGTACGATCCGGCCTATGGAGCGCGGCCGCTCAAGCGCACGCTGCAGCGCCGGCTGCTCGATCCGCTGGCGCTGGAGGTGCTCCAGGGGCGCTTCGTTGAGGGCGACCGTGTCGTCGCCGACGCCGCGCAGGGACAGCTGAGGTTCACGAAGGGATAGGTGGAGACTCGTGTCACCGATGATGAAACCCCGATTGCCGAAAACGCCTTCAGGGAAGCCCGGCGACCGCCGCCCTCCTGCAGGGCCACGTCCGGTGTCGGCGCTCTGGTACCTGCTCGGCCTCTTCCTGCTGCTGGCGGTCGTGCAGGCCTACTTGTTCATGCCGTCGGGCCGGCCGGTTGCCTACAGCGAATTCAAGGCGCTGCTGGCCGAAGACAAGGTGGCCGAGGTCGCTATCAGCGGCGAGGTGATCCGAGGCACGCTCAAGGGCGGCGGTGGCGGCGGCAAGGCGGACGCGTTCGTCGCCACGCGGGTGGAGGATCCGAAGCTCGTCGAGGAGCTCGAGCTGCGGAAGGTGAAGTACACGGGCGAACTGGCGAACCGGTGGCTGCCGGAGCTGATCGGCTGGGTTCTCCCGCTCCTGCTCATCGTCGGCCTGATGAGCTTCTTCTTCCGTCGAATGGGAGGCGCCGAAGGCGGCGTCATGTCGTTCGCCCGGAGCCGGGGAAGATCTACGCGGAGGACGACGTCAAGGTGACGTTCGCGGACGTGGCCGGCGTCGACGAGGCCGAGGACGAGCTGAAAGAGGTCGTCGAGTTCCTCAGGACGCCGAAGAAGTACATGCAGCTCGGCGGTCGCATTCCGAAGGGCGTGCTCCTGGTAGGCCCCCCGGGAACCGGCAAGACGCTGCTCGCGAGGGCGGTCGCGGGCGAGGCCAAGGTCCCGTTCTTCAGCCTCAGCGGGTCCGAGTTTGTCGAGATGTTCGTGGGCGTCGGGGCGGCCCGCGTGCGCGATCTCTTCCAGCAGGCTGAGGGGAAAGCCCCGTGCATCGTGTTTATCGACGAACTGGACGCGCTCGGCAAGACCCGCGTGCAGAACCCGCTCGGAGGGCACGAGGAGCGCGAGCAGACGCTCAACCAGCTGCTCGCGGAGATGGACGGCTTCGATTCGCGCAAGGGCGTCATCATCATGGGCGCCACAAACCGGCCCGAGGTGCTCGACGCGGCGCTGCTCCGGCCCGGCCGGTTCGATCGCCAGGTCCTGGTGGACAAGCCGGACGTCCGGGGGCGCGAGGCGATCCTGAAGATCCACGCGCGCGGGGTGAAGACCGCACCGGAGGTCGACCTCAAGGTGGTCGCGGCGCGGACAGCGGGGTTCGCCGGAGCCGACCTGGCGAATCTCGTGAACGAAGCGGCCCTGCTCGCCGCCCGGAAGGACAAGCTCCACGTCGAGATGCGCGACTTCGACGAGGCGATCGAGCGGTCGATTGCCGGCCTCGAGAAGAAGCGTGTGATGAGCGACCGTGAGCGGGAGATTATTGCCTTCCACGAGGCCGGACACGCCGTCGTGGCTACAATCATTCCCGGACTCGACCCGGTCCACAAGATCTCCATTGTGCAGCGCGGCTTCGGTGCGCTCGGCTACACCATGCAGCTGCCGCTCGAAGATCGGTACCTGATGACGCGCACCGCGCTCACCGACCAACTCGTCGTGCTGCTCGCCGGCCGGACGGCCGAGGAGGTCGCACTCGGAGAGATTTCAACCGGTGCGCAGAACGACCTGCAGCGCGCGAGCGACATCGCGCGGGCGATGGTCGTCGAGTTCGGGATGTCCGAGTCGTTCGGCGCGATCAGTTTCGAGAGCCACGCGCGGAGCCGGTTCCTCGACGTCGGGTTCGGCGGCGATCGCGCCGACTATTCCGAGGAGACCGCGCGGGAAATCGACGCCGAGGTGCGTCGGACCGTGCGCACAGCCCACGAGCGTGCGCGGACTCTGCTTGCCGAACGCCGCGACACGCTCGACCGCGTCGCGCGGCGGCTGCTCGAGAAGGAAGTGATCGAAGGCGAGGAGCTGAGAGCGATCGTCTCCCAGCCGTAGGGGGTGGTCATGCGACCCTGGGCCTTGGGCGTCAGTGCGCCGGTCCCAGCAGGACGGCGTTGATGAACAACAGTTCGGTCGCCTCCGGGATCGCGCGGTAGTTGGGGTCTTCCGCGAACGCGATGATGTGCCCCTGACCGATCGGCTGGTGCAGCAGGAATGCCTTCTGCGGCAGCTGCTCCCTGGGGTTGTCCCACGTGAAGCCCGCCGCAACCAGCCGGTCCTTCGGCGCATAGACGCCCACGTTGCGTCCCTTGTCCAGTTTGATCGGCGTGAAGATACGCTGCCCTTCGACGATGGCCTGGATCTCGCCGTCGAGACCCGCCGAGAGCCAGTGCTCCACGTCCAGCACTACCCGCATGATGGCGCCAGGCGTAGCGTCGGGCGGCTCCCGATCGGGCTGGATCGCCTGCTCGAGGTCGAACGGCTTCTTCGGCTCCTCGGCCGCCTTCTTGTCGTCCGCGGGAGGTTCCACGTCGGGCTTGCCGCCACGAAGCTCCGTGCGCGTGTCGAGCAGGCCGACCTTCTCGCGACTCGCCCACCTGGAGGCCTCACCGAGCGTGATGAGCGTCCCGCCCGCACGGGCCCAGTCCTTCAGACGGCGGATCCCGTCTTCACGCAGCGCCTCGGAGTAGGCGCCCGCCGCCAACACAACCACGTCGAAGTCGCGCAGATCCACCTCGCGCAGCGTCTCCGTTCGAAACACGGTCACCGCCTGTCCGAAGCGCCGCTCGAGCACGTAGCGCGCCCAGCCCGCGGACCCGCTCTGCGCGGGCGAGTCCCACGCCATCGCGACGCGCGGGGCTTTGAGCGCCACCACCTGGCTGCTGCCGAGCGAAATTCCCGCGTCGGTCCAGCTCTCGTCGATCGGGACGAGTTCGGCTCGATGCCGGCGCACGATCGGCCCGAGTGTTTCGGACAGGTTCGCACCGTTGTCCGAAAGCCGGATGACCGCCGTCCCAATCGGGTATTTCCTCCCGCCGTGGGCGAACGGCTCGTCGGCGGTACGGATGCGGACACCGGCCTTCATCGCCTCGATCGCCACCTCCGCCGCCGCGGCGCCCCACGGCATCAGGTAGCCGATCTTCGCGGCCGGCAGAGGCGTGGCAGCTGCCGCCGGGAGCGTGGCCGGCTCTGTCTTCACTGTCGTCGGCACCGCGGCCGGCACGATATCCAGGTCATACAGCAGCGGCACGCTCCACGCGGTCACGTCGTAGAATCTGGTCCCCCAGCCGTTTCCTCTTGCGGCGTTCCTGCTCCCTGATGAACTTCTCGTCCATCTGGATCGACGGGTCGATCAGGTTCCGCGCCAGCCGCGACGCCGGCTGCGCCAGCGGGACGATCAGCGTGCCCGCCGGAAGCGTCCGGGCGGCCGTCTTGATCGGCTCGAGGGCCCTCCGGGCCTCGACGCCGTGCAGAAGCAGCAGTTCGGCGAGCCGGTCGAGGCGCGACGGGTCATTGCCCGGCGGGATGAGGTACTCGCGAACCGCGCCCTTCTCCCCCTCCTGCACCGCGCTTCGGCGGTAGTCGAGGAAGTCGCGCAGGAGCGCCTCGCGATTGCGCGCCGCCGTTTCGGCCGTCGTGATCGCCGCCGTGAAGTGGTGCGCTACGCCGTCCCGGTAGGTCAGGACGGTCCTGTCCTCACGCCGAAACCGCAGGCCCCGCGGAGAGGCCTGCTCGAACGTCATGCCGATCGCGCCCTGGAAGATGGGCCACGACTCGCCGTAGCCCGGGTAGTAGGAGTCGAAGACCTCGCGAACGAAGTACTCGAACCCCCGCTCATCGAACCGCCGCGCATTCTCGCGCCCCATCCTCGTCAGCCAGTCGAACTGCTTCGGCGTGATGTACGGGTTCGCCGGGTCGGCCGGCGGCGCGAAATAGTACGTCGAGTCGCCGCCCATCTCATGCAGGTCGGCGACGACGTGCGGGTAGAACTCGAGGCCGATCTTCACGCGCCCGCGCGTCTCAGGCTGCGAAAGCCCCAGATAGTCCCGGTTCATGTCGAACAGGTAGTGATTCGAGCGCCCTCCCGGCCACGGCTCGTCGCGTTCTGCCGCCGCGGGATCGGCATCCGGCGTCGCGGCCTGCGCCTGTTCGTTCACCGAGAGAAACCGCGCGCGGCCGTCCGGATTCTGGAGCGGGTCGATCAGGATGATGGAGTTGCGGCGAATGGCGTCGACGCCGGCATCGCCCTCCGCGGCCAGAATGTGGTACGCCTCGGCGAGCGCGGCGTCCGAAGAGGTGACCTCGTTGCCGTGGACCGAGTGAAGCAGCCAGGTCACCACCGGCAGGTCCCTGATCAAACGATCCGCGTCGGCCTGAGACAGACCGCGCGGATCAGCCAGGCGCCGCAGGTCGGCCTTCACCTGTTCGAGCCGGGCGATGCGCTCGGGCGAAGCGATCACCAGCAGGTGCAGCGGCCGGCCTTCCCAGCTTCGGGCGTATTCGACCAGCCTCACGCGATCGGGCGCCGCAGCCGCCAGCGCCCTCAGATACGCGTGGATCTCCTCGGGCGAAGACATCTTCTCGCCGACGTCGTGCCCGACCACCTGCTGGAGCGTCGGAATGCCGGGGCTGTATCGCGCGCCGGGCGCGAGCGGAACGGACTGCGGAGCCGACCCGGCAAGCTGACTGGCCAGCACGGCGAGAACGACGAAGACCTGCGCAATCATCGGACCGCTACCCCATCTTCTGCATCGCCGCGAGGAACTCCGCGTTCGACTTCGTCTTGGACATCTTGTCGAGCAGCAGTTCCATCGCTTCGACCGGCGACAGCGGGGTGAGCACCTTCCGGAGCACCCAGACACGGTTGAGGTCCTCGCGGACCATGAGGAGCTCTTCCTTGCGGGTCCCGCTCTTCTGGATGTCGATCGCCGGGAACACGCGCTTGTCCACCAGCTTCCGATCCAGGTGGATCTCCATGTTGCCCGTGCCCTTGAACTCCTCGAAGATCACGTCGTCCATGCGCGAGCCCGTGTCGACCAGCGCCGTGGCGATGATCGTCGAGCGAGCCGCCCTCCTCGATGTTCCGCGCCGCGCCGAAGAACCGCTTCGGCTTCTGCAGCGCGTTCGAGTCGAGACCGCCCGACAGGACCTTGCCCGACGGCGGAATCACCGTGTTGTAGGCGCGCGCCAGGCGCGTGATCGAATCGAGCAGGATCAGCACGTCCTTCTTGTGCTCGACGAGGCGCTTCGCCTTCTCGATCACCATCTCGGCCACCTGGACGTGGCGCTGCGCCGGCTCGTCGAACGTCGAGGAGATCACCTCGCCGTCGACCGACCGCTGCATGTCGGTGACCTCTTCGGGCCGCTCGTCGATGAGCAGGACGATGAGGTAGACCTCGGGATGGTTCAGCGCGATCGACTGCGCGATGCTCTGGAGGAGCATCGTCTTGCCCGTGCGCGGCGGCGCGACGATCAGCCCGCGCTGCCCCTTGCCGATCGGCGTCATCAGGTCCATGACGCGCCCCGACAGGTTGTCGGGCTGCGTCTCGAGCTTGCACATCTCCTGCGGATAGAGCGGCGTCAGGTTCTCGAAGAACAGCTTGTCGCGGGCCTGGTCCGGGGCCTCGAAATTGACGGCCTCGACCTTGATCAGGGCGAAGTACCGCTCCCCTTCCTTCGGCGGCCGGATCTGACCGGAGACCGTGTCGCCGGTCTGCAGGTCGAACTTCCGGATCTGCGAGGGCGACACGTAGATGTCGTCGGGGCCCGGCAGGTAGTTGTAGTCCGGCGCCCGGAGGAACCCGAACCCGTCGGGCAGCACCTCGAGCACGCCCTCGGAGAAGATGTACCCGCTCTGCTCGGTCTGCGCCTTCAGGATCTGGAAGATCAGCTCCTGCTTGCGCATGCCGGTGGCGCCGGCGACGTTGAGGTCCTTGGCGATCTGGGTGAGCTTCTGGATGCTCATGTCCTTCAGTTCGCCGATGTTGAGGCCTTCGCCAGGGCGCCGAGGTTGCGCCTTGGCAGGGTCCTGGTTCTCGGCCGCGGCCGGGGGCTCGGCCGGCTGTGGGGTCTGGCCGTTGGACCCGCGCGCCGACATGGGTTGGCGCTTGTTGTTGCTTGGCATAGTGTGATCTACCGCCTGCGTTGGTGGGTTGAGAATACTGGAAACGGCGGGGTGGAAGGCCCCCGCGGGCCACGTGACTGGAGGAGGCTAAGTGGGGTTAGTATAGGCGGCCGCGTGCGGCGGTGTCAAGCCGATTGCGCGCGCTCGCGCGGCTGAGCCGCCCGGGCCTAGTACGCCGATCGGCTGCGCGCCGATGTCGCAGGATGCGTGCAGGCCACGACGGTGTTCAGGCCGAGGGACCGCGCGCGCGCCACGACCTGCGGGCCGTCGGCGCCAGGGTTGAGCCACACTTCGGGATCCCCTTCTTCACCACGTCGTCGAGGAGCTTCACGCCGACCGGCGGCGCGACGTAGAACGTCGCGATGTCGACCTGGGACCGGGACGTCGAGAATCGAAGCGTAGGCGACTCTCGCCTTCGACTTCAGCCTCCTTCGGGTTGACCGGGATGACGGTGTAGCCGCGGTCCCGCAGCGCCCGCAGCGCCTTGTTCCCGAACTTGCGCCTGTCGGACGACGCGCCGATGATCGCAACTGTGGCGGGCATGCCTCCAGTATACCGTTTGGCGGCGAGCGCTCCCAGCCACTCGCCCGGCGTCACGACACTCGCGCCGACCGCTCTGACTAGTCAGTGAAGATCTTCCCCGGATTCAGGATGCCGTGCGGGTCGAAGGCCTGCTTCACGCGCTTCATCAGGGCGATGGCTTCGCGCGACAGCTCGAGCGAAAGGAACGGCGCCTTGGTGTACCCGATGCCGTGCTCGCCGCTGATCGAGCCTTCGAGGCCCACGACGCCCTCGAACAGCCGACGCTGGGCGGCGTGCGCGCGCCTGACGGCGTCGGCGTCCGACGCGTCCACCATGATGTTGACGTGGATGTTGCCGTCGCCGGCGTGGCCGAAGCAGGGGATGGCGACGTCGAACTCGTCCTTGAACTCGCCGACCAGCCGAAACAGCTCGGGCACTCTCCCCCGCGGCACGACCACATCCTGGTTGACCTTCATCGTCGCGATGGTCTTGAGCGCCGGCGACAGCTCCCGCCTGACCCGCCAGAGTTCGCGCGCGCTCGTCCTCGGTGGCCGCGCGAAGCACCTCGGTTGCTCCGGCGGCAGCGGCACGCGGCCTCGACGAGGTGGGCTTCCTCCGCAACGGCCTGGGCCATGCCGTCCACCTCGAGAATCAGCAGGCCCGCCGTTCCCGGCGGCGCCAGCTTCAGCTCCGCCGAGATACCGGGTCACCGCCGCCAGGCACTCGCCGTCCACCAGTTCGAGCGTCGCGGGAACGACTCGCGCGCGAATCAGCTCGTTCACCGCCTCGACCGCCGCGTCGACGCTGCCGAACGTCGCCCGCAGCGTCGCGTGGGCCGGCGGCTTCGGAATCAGGCGCAGCACGGCCTGCGTGATGATGCCGAGCGTGCCCTCAGAGCCTGCGAGCAGCTGGGTGAGGTCGTAGCCGACGACGTTCTTCACGGCCTTGGAGCCCGGTGCGGATCATCTCGCCGTTCGGAAGCACGACCTCGAGTCCGAGCACGTAGCGCCGGGTCGTGCCGTACTTGAAGGCGCGCGGCCCGCCGGCGTTCTCGGCGATGTTGCCGCCGATCACCGACTCGTCGAGGCTGGCCGGATCCGGCGGGTAGAACAGGCCCACTGTCTCCACCGCCTCCTGCAGCCGCCCGGTCACGACGTTCGGCTCCGTCACCACCAGGAGGTTCCGCTCGTCGATGTCGAGGATGCGGTCGAACCGCTCCATCGACAGCAGGACGCCGCCGTGCAGCGGCACGGCGCCGCCGCTGTACCCGGTGCCGCCTCCGCGCACATAGAGCGGGACGCGCCTCGAGTGGCACGTCTCGGCGATTGCGGCCACCTCGCTGGTCGTGCCCGGCACGACGACGACGTCGGGCGGATGGGGCTGCTTCAGACCGTCCTGGCCGTAGGCGAGCAGCGCCGCCTCGTCGACGGTCAGGTGAGTCGGCTCCGACGATCTGTTCGAGTTCAGCGATGGAGTGTGACGCGTCAGCATGTGCCCGGGACGGATCGACGCATCGGACAGCAGTCCGAGCGCTTCACAGCCAGTCGCGGACGACGGTCTTGCTCGCCGATCGTGATCGACCTGGGCGCCGACGGATCCAGCGCCCAGCGGATCCGGTTCACGCCCTCGACGGCGTCCGCCGCGCTGCCGGCGTAGCTCAGGCGCAGGTAACCCTCCAGGCCGAAGTCCTTCCCCGGAATCGTCACCACGCGCGCCTTCGAGAGCAGGAACATCGCCAGCTCGAACGAGTCTTCCGCGAATCCGCGGCCGAGATACGCGCTGAAATCCGGGAGGCAGTAGAACGTGCCCGACGGCTTCGTCACCGTGACGCCCGGAAGCTCCGCCAGTTCCGCCAGAATCACGTCGCGATTGTGCTGCATGCGTCGCGCGGAGTTGCTCGACCTCGTCCTGCGGCCCGAGCATGGCCCCTTCCGCGGCCAACTGGCACAGGCTCGACGTGCACGACGTCGTCTGCGACTGCAGCGTGGACATCGCCGTGATGATGTCCTGGCTGGCGATGGCCCAGCCGATGCGGAATCCGGTCATTCCGTACGTCTTCGCGATCCCGTTGACGACGATCAGGCTGCTGGCGTTGGTATCGCGCGTCGAGAACTCGTAGCACGACGGCGCCTTCACGCCGTCGAACACGAGCTTGTGGTAGATGTCGTCCATGATGGCGTGAATGCCGCGCGATTCGCAGAGCGTCACGAGCTCGCCCACCAGGCCGCGCGGGAACACCATGCCCGACGGGTTGTTCGGGCTGTTGACGATGATGGCGCGCGTGCGCGGCGTCACCGCCGCCGCAATCCGGTCGAACGACGGCATCAGGGTGCCGGCGGGGGGCGTCACGACGACGGGGACCGCGCGGCACATCTTCACCATCTCGGGGTAGCTCACCCAGTACGGCGCCAGCAGGATGACTTCGTCGCCCGGATCGAGAATCGCCCAGAGCGCGTTGAAGATGGCCTGCTTCGCTCCCGAGCAGACGATCACGTTCTTCGGGCTCACGGTCCGACCGTAGTTGTCCTCCGTGTACCTGACGACGGCCTTCTTGAACGACGGGATGCCCGAGGTCGGCGTGTACTTGATCTTCCCGCCCGCCAGCGCCGCGGCCGCGGTGTCGATGGCCGACTGGGGGCCTTGTTCTGCGGCTCGCCAATCCCGAGGTGGACAACCGATTCTCCCTGCTCGCGCAGGACGCGCGCCTGCTCGTTCAGCGCCATCGTGGGCGACTCCGAGATGCCGCGCGCGAACTCACTCACACCCATGGGACTCCTCCGCGCGCCTTGCGCGACCCGCGCATCCGGGCTTCGACGATCTCGGGGACCAGGCCACCAATCGGTCCGCCCAGCGCGAAGACCTCCCGGATCAGCCGGGAACTGATGTACGTATACGACTCCGCCGGCATCATGAAGACGGTTTCGAATTCCGGCGCCAGTCGGCGGTTCATCAACGCCATCTGGAACTCGTACTCGAAGTCGGAGATGGCCCGCAACCCGCGGACGATCACGTGCGCCCCCTGCTGGCGGGCGAAGTCGACCAGCAGCCCGCCGAAGCTCTCCACGACGACCTTCGGCTCGCCGACGAAGACCTTGCGAGCCATATCCACGCGCTCCTGCACCGTGAAGAGCGGCCCCTTCTCCCGGTTGTGCAGGATTGCGACGATGATTCGGTCGAAGATGGCGGCCCCGCGCGTGATGATGTCGACGTGGCCGTTCGTCATCGGATCGAACGAGCCGGGGTAGATCGCCACACGGTCCGAGCGGCGTCGCGTCGTCTCCGGCCCCTCGATCTGCTTCTTCATGGGTTCGCTCGATCGTCGCCGGCCGTGGAGGCGCCCGCGTTGTCATGCCGGTAGAACGACAGCGCGCTGTTGCCGGAGTGCACGACCCGCGTTCTCGCGAGGCCGCCGGCGCCAGCGGGAGACACTCGGCGGCGGGCATGTTCGAGCACCAGCACGCCCGCGGCCGACAACCAAGCGGCGGCGTGCCCGACCGCCGCCGCGTGGTCCACGCAGTCATACGGCGGGTCCAGCAGGATCACGTCGAACGGGCGCCGCCCGTCCGGCTGGCTCAGCCGGCCGATATCCGCGCGCATGATAGCACAGCCCTCCGCGATGCCGCAGTGCCGGAGGTTCTCCTCGATCAGCGCAGCCGCGCGGCGGTCGTGTTCGACGAAGACGACGCGCGCCGCCCCGCGGCTCAGTGCCTCGATGCCGACGGCGCCCGTGCCTGCATACCCGTCGAGCACGAAGGCGCCGTTCACCTCACCGGCCAGAATATTGAACAGCGTCTCGCGCAGCCGGTCGGACGTCGGGCGCAGTCCCTCCCACGCAGGTGTCCGCAGCCGCCGTCCCTTGTACCGACCAGCGATGATCCGCATGACCTGCGCCTACCCGACGCTCATCAACCCGTACCTGACGCGACCAGCGCTCTCGGACGAAGGCCTCCAGGCGATCCGCCTCCGGCCCCGGCAACGCGAGGCATTCCGCGGCTTCCGCAGCCGCCTCAATCATCACGTCTCTGTCGCGAGCCAGGTCTCCGACACGCAGCGTCGGCATCCCGGCCTGCCGCGTACCGGCGACGTCGCCGGCGCCGCGCAGCTGCAGGTCCTTCTCGGCGATTGCGAACCCGTCGGTCGTCGCCGCCACCGCCTGGAGCCTCGCCGACGCCTCGTCGCTCAGCGGTTCCTGATAGAGCAGCACGCAATACGACCGGTGCGCCCCGCGCCCGACCCGTCCGCGCAGCTGGTGGAGCTGGGCCAGGCCAAACCGCTCCGCGTGCTCGACGACCATGACCGTCGCGTTCGGCACATCGATTCCCACCTCGACGACGGTGGTCGCCACGAGGATGTGAATCTGGCCGGCCGAGAAGCGACGCATCACCTCGTCCTTCGCCGCCGGCGCCATCCGGCCGTGCAGGAGCCCTACGCTGTACCGCGGGAACACGTCATGCGCCAGGTGGTCCGCCATCTCCGTCGCGGCACGCAGATCCACCTTCTCCGACGCCTCCACCAGCGGGTAGATCACGCACGCCTGCCGCCCCTGCTCCACCTGCCCCGCGATGAACGCGTGCACCTCGTCGCGGCGCGCCTCGGGTCTCACCGTGGTCTTCACCGGCTCCCGTCCCGGCGGCATGTCCCGGATGGCCGACACGTCGAGCCCGCCGTAGAGCGTGAGCTGCAACGTCCGCGGAATCGGAGTCGCCGTCATCACCAGGATGTCGGGCCGAAGTCCCTTCCCGCGCAGCCGCGCGCGCTGGATCACGCCGAAACGATGCTGTTCATCCACGATCACCAGACCGAGACGGGCGAAGGTCACGTCCTCCTCGATCAGTGCGTGGGTGCCGACCACGAGCGGGACGCTCCCGTTCGCGAGCCCGGCGAGCAGCGCCCGCCGCTCGCCCGTCGGCGTCGAGCCGGTCAGCAGGCCGACACCGAACCGCGTGGCTGCCAGGAAGCGCCCTGCCGTCTCCGCGTGCTGCGCGGCCAGGATCTCGGTCGGCGCCATCATCGCCACCTGGAGGCCGTTCTCGAGCGCGACCAGCGCGGCAATCAGCGCGACCGCGGTCTTGCCGGAACCGACGTCTCCCTGCAGCAGCCGGTTCATCTGGCTCGTCCGCTGCATGTCCCCGACGATGTCGCGCAGAGCCTCGCGCTGTCCGGACGTGAGTCGGAACGGCAGCAGCGCGGCAGCAACGGCGCGGATGCGATCGTCCGCAACCGGCGCCCAGGGCTTGGGTTCCCGATCGGCGGCGCGGCGACGCGCCAGCACGCCGCACTGGAACAGGAAGAACTCCTCGAAGATCAGACGCCGCTGAGGGGCAGATCGAAACTCGGCCAGCCGGGCGAGGTCGGTTCCCGCCGGCGGGAAGTGCGCCTCGGCGAGCGCCCGGCGCCGCTCCGGGAAGCCGAGGCGATCGCGAAGGGCGCGCGGCAGCAGGTCTTCCACCTCGGCCGGCATTGCCTCGATGATGCCGTGGACCATGGTTCGCAGCATGCGGCTGGTTACCGGGCCGACCCGCTCGTAGACCGGCACGATGCGCCGGCTGTGGAGCGGCTCGGCTTCCGCCTCGTCCACGATCTCAACGTCCGGGCTGCTCATCTGGAGGACGTCGCGAAAGCGGGTCACGGGACCGTGCACGACCGCGCGTTGATGGGATCGCAGCGTGTTCTGCCGGAACGCCTGGTTGGGCCACACGGCGAGCAGGCAACCCGATTCGTCCCGAACCGCCGCCTCGAAGATCTTGAAGCCGCGGCGGCCCGTCCAGCGAAGGCGGCAGTTGATCAGCTCGCCCGCGACCGTCGCCGTCTCCCCTTCGAGCAGGCTGGCGACGGGCCGAAAGGCCGTTCGATCCTCGTACCGGAACGGGAGCCTGGCGAGGAGGTCGCCTACGGTGTTCAGGCCCGCGCTGGCGAGCGCGCGCTCGCGTTGAGGTCCGACGCCTTTCACCATCCTCAGCGGACGATCGAAGAAGGGCGTGTCGTCCACGTCCCTACTGCTTGACGAAGGCCTCGCCCAGGCGGATGTCGAGCTCGCGGATCCGGGCGGGAAGCGGATATGGATCGTCGATGTTGATGCCTCGGGGATTCGCCTCGGTCTTCGAATAGAAGGTCACCAGCTCCTGCACGACCACCTTCGGCACGGGCACCCCGCCCACATGCGCGGACTGAAGGAGGAAGCGCGCCTGCCCTTCACTGGCCTGGAGCCGCCCGACGACCGCCACCGGTCAGCGTCCCGCCCAGGTAGTTCAGCGGGTCGAGCCAGCCACGCGACTGCCGCTGCTTCCGGACGGCATCGAGATCGACGACGGCTGTCCCGGACAAGTCGAGACTCGGCAGCACGGTGATGCGAGGCTCGGTCAGCCCGGCTGGCAGCTGCGGCGTCGCGTCGTAGATGAGGTAGGCGTTGAGCTCAGTCTCGGTGATGCGGGTGACGAGCGGCTTCGCCTGAGGCGTCGCGGCGAAGCGGTTGATCGCCTCGACTTTGGCCATGAACCGATCGGCATCCGCCCGCAAGGGCGCCTGGTCCGGGCGCGAAACCGCTCCGCTTGTGGCGAGCAGCGCCGCGAGGCCGGCGAACACGGTGCGAAAGGAGAACCGGAGTGTCACGTTCACGCTGATACCGCACAGGGAGCGTACGATTTCGAGTGTAGCATGGCTACCAGTTCACGGTCGGCGCGAGCCGGCCTGGCATGGAGTGGGATCGGCGCGGGCGCTCGAGGTTGCCGGAGTGGCTTGACTTTCGCCTTTCCTTTGCGGAGAATCGACAGCGCATACCGTATTGAGAGGGGGAGAGCTTGTTGCCACTCACCAAACGCCAGCGCGAGATTCTCGACTACCTCAACGAATTCATCCAGCAGCACGGGTACGCCCCGAGCCTGGAGGAAATCGGCCGGCGTTTCGGCCTTTCTTCGCTCGCCACGGTGCACAAGCACCTCACGAACCTGCAGGAGAAGGGCTTCATCAAGCGGGCGTGGAACCGCAGCCGCTCGGTGGAAATGGTGCAGACGCGCCCGGGCGGGCGGGCCGTCGAGCTGCCGCTGCTCGGGTTACGTGGCGGCCGGCGTGCCGATCGAGGCCATCGCCACCGCCGAGACG
Source organism: uncultured Acidobacteriota bacterium (assembly GCA_963784455.1). Lineage (GTDB taxonomy): Bacteria > Acidobacteriota > Vicinamibacteria > Vicinamibacterales > Fen-181 > FEN-299. The sequence goes on from CAWARN010000002.1 coordinate 73,606, forward strand.
ATCGCCGTGCCCGAGGACATGGTCGGCAAGCGCGACACCTACGTCCTGCGCGTGCGCGGCGACTCGATGATCGACGAGCAGATCCGCGACGGCGACTTCGTGATCGTCGAGGACCGGAAGACCGCCGAGAACGGCGAGATGGTCATCGCGCTGCTCGGCGGCTCGGACGTCACGCTGAAGAAGTTCTACCGCGAGAACGGCCGTGTCCGCCTGCAGCCGGCCAATCCCGCGATGCAGCCGATCTTCGTGGCCGCCGATCAGGTGCAGGTGCAGGGCGTGGTCGTCGGCGTGATGCGGAAGTACTGACACGCGTCCATCGAGTGCGTATCCATGGCTGACACCAAGCAGATCAACTTCACGATCGTCCCCGCACGACCCGCACGGCGCACCCGCGCACCTACGCGAACTTCTGCGCGATCGCGCACACGCCGTTCGACTTCACACTCACCTTCTGCGAGGTGATGCCGCTGTCGGACAAGGATCCGCAGAGGCGGAGGCCGAGCACGTCGTGCGGGCGCCCGTGCGCGCGAACATCGTGGTGCCGGTGCAGTTCGTGCCGAACCTCATCGCCGCGCTGCAGGAGCACATGCGCGTCTTCTCCGAGCAACGCCGCCGGACGCGTGGAACAAGGGCCCAGTTCACTGAGCCGGCAGGGACCGATGAAGATCCGCCGCACAGACGCGCGCCATTCTTCGTGACGCTCGAGCAGCAGCATCCGGGCGCCGACACCGAGCTTCACTACTCGACGCCGTTCGAGTTGCTGGTCGCCACAATCCTGTCGGCGCAGTCGACCGATGAGCGCGTCAACGCGGTCACGCCGGCGCTGTTCGCGCGCTATCCCGACGCGCGCGCGCTGGCCGAGCGCGACGGCCGACGAGCTCGAACCGCAGATCCACTCGACCGGGTTCTTCCGGCAGAAGGCGCGGCGCTCATCGGCATGGCGCAGGCGACTCGTCGAGCGCATACACGGCGAGGTGCCGGCGGACATGGACGCGCTCGTCGCGCTGCCGGGCGTCGGCCGCAAGACGGCGAACGTCGTCCTGGGTCACGCGCTCGGCGTGCCCGGGCCTGCCCGTCGATCGCCACGTGCTGCGCGTCGCGAACCGGATCGGCATGGCGCGCAGGCGACGATCCCGGAGAAGGTCGAGCCGCAGCTGTGCGCGCTGCTGCCGCGCGGAGCGATGGACGCGTCGCGTCCGACACGCTGATCCTCCACGGCCGCCGCGTCTGCAAGCCGACGCCGCTCTGCGATCGCGTGCGCCGTGCGCGCCGAGCTGCGACGAGTTCCAGCGCGGTACCGCGGCGACCGTCGTCCGGCGCGGACGACCGGCGCGCCGGCGCGCCGCGCGCCGTGCGGCGCGCACGCGACCGCGGCGGGCATGACGCCGTGAACGGTTCGAGCGGCTCGTCACCGAGGCCCTCGACACGATCCCGGGCGCTTCCGCGAGCACCATGCAGAACATCGCCATCGTCGTCGAGGACGAACCCTCGGCCGAACTGCTCGACGAGATGGAGATCGAGCCGCCCGACACGCTGTTCGGCCTCTACCTGGGCACGCCGCTGACCGAGCGGCGCTGGGACCACGGCAACACCCTTCCCGATCGCATCATGCTCTTCCAGGGCCAATCGAGGACGCTCGGACGACGAGGACGATGTCGTCACCGATCGCCGAGACGCTGATCCACGAAATCGGCCACTACTTCGGCCTGAGCGAAGAGGAGATCGAGGACATCGAAGACCGGTACTGGACGGCGGAACCGTCGGCCCGGTCGATGCGACGCCGCGAGCGATGACGACGCACGACGGCGTGAGGACCTGCGGGCCCGCAAGCGCTTCGGCCAGCACTTCCTCGAGCCGGTCTGGGCGGGAAGGGTCGTCGACGCCATCAGCGCCGCGCCCGACGAGGTCTTCCTGGAGATCGGCCCGGGCCGCGGCGCGCTCACCTGGCCGCTGGCGCCAGCGCTGCTGCGGCTGCTCGCCGTCGAGATCGATCGCGACCTGGCCGTCGGCGCTGTCGGCGCGGGTGCCCGCCGAACGTGACCGGTCGTCGAAGGCGACTTCCTGAGGCTGATCGCTCGAACGGCTCGCTCGAGCGCCGGCGCAGCCGGCGTTCGCTGGTCGCCGGCAACCTGCCCTACAACATCGCCTCGCCCATCCTGTTCCGCCTGCTCGAGCTCTCGCAGGACGGCCGGCGCCTCAGCGACGCGACGGTCATGCTGCAGCGCGAGGTCGCCGAGCGGCTCGTCGCGCAGCCCGGCACGCGGAGACTACGGCGTGCTGTCACGCGTGCTCAGCGGTTGCGGGCGCGCGTGGACCGCCTGCTGGATCTGCCGCCTGGCGCCTTCCGCCCGGCGCCGAAGGTGCAGTCGACCGTCGTGCGGCTTCGATTCACGCCGCCGGATCCGCGCCGGTTCGGACGTCGGGACGTTCGACGCGCTCGTCCGCCGATGTTCTCGCAGCGGCGCAAGACGCTGGGGAACGCGCTCGCGGCGTACGGCGGCGTCCACGGGCACCGCGCCGCGTCCGCGCTCGCGGCGGCCGGCATCGACGCCCTCCGGCGGCCCGAGACGCTCGACATGGCCGAACTGGTCCGCCTGGCCGACGTTTTCGCTTCGAGCCTAACCGCTTGTGCTATAGTTCGCCGAGACTTCAAGGGCTCCGCGGCCTTCCCAGCGACCGCGGATAGTTGGCGCTGTCTGCGCCTGCCGACGGCCTGTCATGTCGGTGCGAGCCGCCGTCTAATCAGGCGCGCCCAGCAGCCTGATTGAGCTGCGCCGCCGGCGAGCTCACCGGCTGGGATCCGCGAGTACGTCCGCCACGGGTCGGTAACGTTGACCGTACGCAGGGCCGCCGGATTCGCTGCATACCCGTGCTCGAAATCGTTCCGCTCGGCGGTCTCGGCGAGTTCGGCATGAACATGCTGGCCTTCTCCTGGGGCGACACGACCATCGTGATCGATGCCGGCGTGATGTTCCCGGATCCCGAGATGCTCGGCGTCGACCGGATCATCCCGGACCTCACGTACCTGCAGCAGAGCGCCGGCGACGCGTCCGCGCTGGTGCTGACGCACGGCCACGAGGACCACATCGGCGCCGTGCCGCACGTCATGCCGCTCGTCGACGGGCCCGATTTACGGCACGCCGTTGACGCTGGCGCTGGTCGGGCCGAAGCTCGAGGGAGCACGGCATCGACGCGGCGACCGGCTGCATGCGGTGCGGCCGCGCGACCGCGTCGACGATCGGCGCCTTCGAGATCGAGTTCATCCGCGTGACGCACAGCATGCCCGACTGCGTCGCGCTGGCCATCGCATACGCCGGTCGGCGTGATCGTCCACACGGGCGACTTCAAGATCGACCAGACGCCGCTCGACGGCGAGCACTTCGACCTGCACCGCTTCGGCGAACTGGGCGCGCGAGGGCGTGCTCGCGCTGCTCGCCGACAGCACGAACGTCGATCGGCGCGGCTTCACCGGGTCGGAAACCGAGGTCATCGAGGCGTTCGAGGAGATCTTCACCAGCACGAACGGCAGGCTGATCGTCGCGGCGTTCTCGTCGAGCATCTACCGCATGCAGATCCTCGTGGACCTGGCCGCGCAGTTCGACCGAAGGTCGCGTTCGTCGGCCGCGGGATGAACGAGAACTCGCAGATCGCGCAGCGGCTCGGCTACCTGCGCATCCCCGCCGGCCTCGCAGATCCGCGACACCGAGGTCCGCAACTATCCGTCGCAGGACGTGCTGTGCCTCACGACCGGCTGCCAGGGCGAGCCGATGTCGGCGCTGTCGCGGATCGCGGTGGACGATCACCGCCACGTCAGCGTCGGGCCCGAGCGACACGGTGGTGTTCTCGGCCCGCGCGATTCCCGGGCAACGAGAAGGCGATCGGCCGGGTGATGAACCACCTCGCCCGCCGCGGCGCCGACGTGATTCACGAGGGCGACCAAGCACGTGCACGTGTCGGGCCACGGCAGCGAGGAGGAACTGAAGCTGGTGCTGTCGCTGGTGCGGCCGCGCTACTTCGTCCCGATCCACGGCGAGTACCGCCAACTCTCGCGCCATGCGCGGCGTGGCCGCCGCGGTGTCGCCGGCGCACCCGCAGCCGACGATCCTGCTGATGCGAGAACGGCGACGTCCTGCGATCGACGGCAGGGCGCGGGACATCGCCGGCAAGGTGCCGGCCGGCCGCGTCCTGATCGACGGCACCGCGCGTCGGCGAGGTCGGCGGACGAGGTGCTGCGCGATCGGCGGCATCTGGCCGAGGACGGGCTGGTCGTGCCGGTCGTCGCCATCAACAGGCAGACCGGCACGCTCGACGGCGTGCCGGACATCATCACGCGAGGGTTCGTCATGGAGAACAGCCAGGAACTGCTGGCCGACGCGCGCCGGCTCTTCGCCGAGGTGATCGCGCGGGCAGCGCTCGAGGAGCGGACCGACCAGGGAATCATCAAGGAGAAGCTCCGCGTCGAACTGCGCCGCTTCTTCCGCAAACGGTCCGGCCGGCGGCCGTTCGTGCTCCCGGTCATCATGGAGATTTGAGCCTTGGCTGAAGGATCGACCCTGTCTCGCCGCGTCAGCGAATTCGTCGGCGTCGCGCTGTTCGCCGCGGCGCTGATCTGGATCGTGTCGCTCGCCACGCTACGAGCCGTCCGACCCGGCGTGGTTCTTCAGCGCCGGCGCGGCGGGGCCCCGGCGAACTTCATCGGCCGCGTCGGTGCGTTCCTCGCCGAGTTGTCCTTCCAGCTCTTCGGCTACGCGGCGTTCATCATCCCGGCCCTGCTGGTCGTCGCCGGGTGGAACTTCTTCTGGTGCCGGGCGATGACGCGGCTACACGAAGCTCGTTCGGCGCCGCGCTGCTCTTCGCCTGCATCAGCGCGTGCTGGCGCTGGCGCTCGGCACCGTCGAAGTGTCGGCAAGTCGTTTCGCCGGCGGCTACCTCGGCGTCGTCCTCGGCGAGCGAATGCTCCGACTACCTGAACAGGACCGGCTCGCTGATCGTCCTGCTCACGCTCAGCTTCCTCGCGTCATTGATCTCGCACGCAGTTCTCGTTCGGCCGCGTTCTTCTCGGCCATCGTTCACGCGATCGTCGGCGCGGTGGTCCGGCGCTGCTGGGCCGCCTCCGGGAATGGCGCGAGGCCAGGCGCGACAAGCAGCGCCGGGAGGTCGTCGAAGAAGCACAGCGAAGAACCCGGACGACGTGAAGGCCGCGCGGCCCAGGCGGCGGATCGCCGACGCCGGTGCCCGCGAAGCCGCAGGCTGACGCCGCGTCCAGCGGCGGCGCCCCGGCCGCCGCCTCGGCCGCGTTCGTGGCCACCGGAGGCCGCGCCAAGCCAGCGCCGTCGATGGCGGCGCCCTCGCCCGCCGCCAGGCGCGGCGACGCCGGTGCCGCTCCTCCACTGCCCGACTTCGAAGCGAGAACGCCGATCGGAAGCGCCGCGACGGCTACACGCTGCCGCCGCTCACGCTGCTCGACGCGCCGAAGAGCGAGCACAAGATCGACGAGCGCGAGCTGATGGACGCCGCCCGCCTCCTCGAGGAGAAGTGCCACGAGTTCTCGGTCGAGGGCTCGGTGGTCCAGATTCACCCGGGCCCGGTCGTCACGACGTACGAGTTCAAGCCGGACGCCGGCGTGAAGTACGCGAAGGTGACCGAGCCTGGCCGACGACCTGTCGCCTGGCGCATGCAAGGCCGAGTCGGTCCTGATCGAGCGGATCCCGGGCAAGTCGACCGTCGGCATCCAGATCCCGAACCACGAACCGCGAGCAGATCTCGCTGCGCGACATCCTCGAGTCGGACGTCTATCGCCGCTCGGCGTCGAAGCTCACGCTCGCCATGGGCAAGACGATTCACGGCGAGCCGTACATCGCCGACCTCGCCGCGATGCCTCACCTGCTCATCGCAGGCTCTACCGGCACCGGCAAGTCGGTCGCGATCAACAGCATGCTCACGAGCATCCTGTACCGCGCGACGCCGGACGATGTCCGGCTGATCATGATCGATCCGAAGCGGCTCGAACTCGGGATGTACGAGGAGATTCCGCACCTGCTCACGCCCGTGGTCGTCGACCCCAAGCAGGCGGCGAACGCGCTGGCGTGGGCCGTGCACGAGATGGAGGAGCGCTACAAGACGCTGGCGGCCGAGGGCGTCCGCAACATCGACCAGTACAACCGCAACATCCGCCACGCCCTCGAGCAGAAACGGGAGCCCGACGCGGGCGAAGAGCTTCGCACGCTGCCCTACATCGTGGTCGTCATCGACGAACTCGCCGACCTGATGATGGTGGCGAGCAGCGAGGTCGAGGAGTCGATCGCGCGCCTGGCGCAGATGGCGCGCGCCGTCGGCATCCACCTGATTCTGGCGACCCAGCGTCCGTCGGTGGACGTCGTCACCGGCCTCATCAAGGCCAATCTGCCGGCCCGCGTGTCGTTCCGGCTGATGTCGAAGGTCGACTCGCGCACCATCCTCGACGGCAACGGCGCCGAGCAGCTGCTGGGCGCGCGGCGACATGCTGTTCCTGCCGCCTGCCTCATCGCGGCTGATCCGACTGCACGGGCCCTACATCTCCGAGCAGGAGAGCGCCCGGCTCGCCGCGTTCCTGCGCAAGCAGGCCAAGCCGGTCTACGACGAGACGATCACGTCCGAGGCGAAGAGCACCGATGGCGTCGCGTTCGAGAAGGATGACCTGTACGACGAAGCGGCACGGATCGTCGTGGGGTCTGGCCAGGCGTCGATTTCCTATATCCAGCGCCGCCTGCGCGTCGGGTTCAGCCGCGCGGCCAGGCTCGTGGACATGATGGAAGCCGACGGGCTCGTCTCCCCCGCCGCCGGCAGCAAGCCGCGCGAGGTGCTCGTCGACAAGGGCTACTTCGACGAAGTGGACAAGCAACTGAGGTGAGACCGAGCCTCCGTGCAACCGTGCTCCTCGCGCTCCTCGTGGCCCCGGCGAGCCACGCCGGCCAGCGTGCGGCTGCGAGCCCGGGTGAAGCCTACTCGGCCGCTCTCGGCCGGGAGCAGGCCCTGCACGCCTCCGTGCACAAGGGGGCCGCGCCGCTCAGGGACTACCGCGCGGTCGTCAGCGCCTTCGAGGACGTGGTCCGGAAGCATCCCGCCTCCGGCTACGTGGACGACGCCTTGTGGCATGGTGCTGGCGTCGCGCGCGAGGCGTTCGAGCGCTTCGGCGACGATCGCGATCGCGCCACCGCCCGGCGGATGCTGGCGCTGCTCGTCAGCGACTACCCGCTCAGCCCGTTCGTGCCGAAGGCCCGCGACCTCGTGAGCCGACTCGATCCGGCGCGGCCCGGCTCCGAGAAGCCGAGCCCTCCGCCCCCGGCTTCGGCCCAGGCACCGCCGCCGAAACCGGCCCCTTCTCGGACGTCTGCACTCATCGCCCCGCGAGGCCCCGTTTCCCTGGCGCGCCAGCTCGGCCTCGGCGCCTCGAGAATCGTCATCGACCCGGGACACGGCGGGCACGACCCCGGGGCCCTCGGCGAGGGCGTTTCGGAGGCGGAAGTCGTCCTTGACGTGGCGATCCGCCTCGAAGCGCTCCTGGTCGCGACCGGCGTCGACGTCGTGCTGACGCGGCGCGCCGACGAGTTCGTCCCGCTCGACATGCGCCCGGCCATCGCGACCCGCGAGCAGGCCGATCTGTTCCTCTCGATCCACGCCAATGCCAGCCGCGCGCAGTCAGCGCGCGGCGTCGAGACCTACGTGCTGAACTTCGCGACGGACTCGAACGCGGAAGCGGTGGCGGCCAGGGAGAATGCGTCAACGGAGCGCACAATCAGCAGCCTGCCCGACATCGTCCGCGCGATCGCGCTGCACAGCAAGCTCGATGAATCGAGGAATCTCGCCGGGCTCGTGCAACGGACACTGGTGTCACAGCTGAAGGCCGCGAACAGAGGGCTCGTGGACCACGGTGTCAAGCAGGCGCCGTTCGTCGTGCTCGTCGGCGCGGAGATGCCGAGCGTCCTGGTCGAAGTCGCCTTCATCACCAACGCGCAGGAGGCGCGCCTGCTGAAGACAGACGCCTACCGCCAGCGAATCGCCCAGGCGCTGTTCGACGCCGTTGGCGGCTATCAGCACTCACTCAAGAGCGCGGCGCTCCTGCCCAGCCGATAGCCGCGCAACGGCCGTGGTATAATCGTCCGCGTGTTCGCGGTTCAGCCCTCCCAGCCGTTCGTGCCCATCATCGTGAAGGTCGTCGAGGCGCCGACGAAGGAAATCAGCGTCGCTGACATCCTCATGGGCTCCGTGGGCATTACCGGGCTGTTCCTGCTCGGTGCCGCCCTGTTCGGCTTCGCGCTGGGCGCCGCCCTGATCCTGTTCAAGCGGTGGCAGGCGGCCCGCCAGGTCGGGGAGCAGGACAGCGAGGTGTTCCACCTCACCCAGCCGCGGCGCACCCGGCAGTAAGCAGTCCCCAGCCCCCCAGTTCCGCAGCAGACACCGCAGATCTCAGAGCGCGGCCGACCCCCCCGCGAACGGATCGGACGACAGAATCCGGCATCGGCGGCGCGACGGCCGGAAGAGGGCCGCGCCGGCCGAACCGGGTCAGCAGCGCGCCTCCCAGCCCCACCGTCCACGCGGCGTACTCGATGATGAAGCCCGTCAGCACGACGATGGCGCCGATGTGCGCGAGCGGGCCTCCGCCAAGGCTGACGAGCCGCCCGAGCACGGTGATCCCCCAAATCAGCGCGAGGCCGACGACCAGAAGCGCAACGCTCGTGGGCGTCGTCGATGACGACCGGTTCTGGATGACTCGCGCGAATCCAGACGCCGCGCCGGTGAAACCGAGCAGCAGCGCCACGAAGAACGCCAGGATGCCGAACGGAACGAGCACCAGCAGCGGGATACCGATGATCGACACGGCGAGGACGACGACCGTCAGGACCAGCACTGGAACGAAGAACAGCTGGGCGAGCAGGCCGACGAGCGCCGACTTCCAGAACTGCGTCGTCACCGCGAGTTCGACGCGCGTGACCGCCCTGGGAGCCAGCAGCAGGATGAGCGTCGCCAGCAGCGCGAAGAGCACCATGCGAACCAGGCTGGCAAACAGCCGAAAGGCCCTCCACTGTCCGGAGTCGAACCAGGGGAACGACCAGGAGTCCCAGTTCGGGCGGATCCGCAGGCCCGGAATAGTGAACGCCACGTCGCTCACCTTGCCGTGAACCACCGCGCCCGGTTCGCGTTCTATGGTGCCGCCGACGACGACCACATCGCCTCTGACCTCCGCCCGCCGGCCCAGCCGTGACATTGCCGCCCACCGCGACGACGTCCTCATTGACCCGACCGTTGACCGTGATCGACCCGGCCACGGCCACCACGGCGCCCGTCACCTGTTCGTCTTCGGCCACCGTGATGCTCCCGCCAACGCGAACACGCGCTTCCATCTCGCGGGAGAAATTCCAATCCGGGAACGACCGGCTCTCGGGCTCCGGCACCTCGGGCACCTCGGGAACAGGCGGCGCCTGAACGGCCGGCGCTTCGGGCGGCGGCGGAGCGGCCGGCGGCTTGGCTGCGGCCAGGCCGCGACCCGGCGGCAGCAGTAGCCTCTGCTGGGCGGCGAGCGTGAGATACGACAGTTCCAGGACCACGTCGGCGCCCCGCCCGAGCCGCTCGCGAACTCTCCGCCGGTCACCACGCGGCCGTTGATCGCAATCGTGCCGTCACGCAGTTCGATGTTGTCGACGGCCTCGATTCGCAACAAAGGGACGAGGATGATCCCATTCTGAACGGGAAGCACCCGGTACTGCGCCAGCACCGTGTCCCGGAGTCGTCGTTCCGACGCAGACGCTGGACCGGACGGCGCTGGTTCCTGGGTCGCCGCCACTTCCCCGGCGCCCAAACCGGCCATCAGCGCGACCGCCAGGACACGAACTGCGAACGAGGATGCGCGCGACATCAGAAGAACTCCTCTCCGGGAGACAAGAGCCGGGACAGTCCGAGAAACGCGAGAGATGCCAACAGCACGTTGGCGAAGATGAGAGCGGGCGCAGCGCCTGTGCCGGCGACCACCATCGCCGCGCGGCCCAGATCGCCGAGCAGCGCGAACGTGGCGCCGCAGACCCCAGCCACAGCGGCCAGGGCGGCCACCCCTCCGGTCGCGGCATGCGCCAGCACCTCGACCGACCAGGAGGAGAACTCAATCAGCCGGCCGAGCGACACCGTCGCGAGCGCCATGCCCAGCACGGCGACCGAGGCCCCCACGGTCGCCCGCGCCCAGCGCGGCACGCCCCGCCCGAGGAGCGGCGCGAACCAGCGGGATGTCCAGCTCCGAGGCAACGACGCCAGGATCGCAGCGGAGAGTCCAGCCGGCTCCTCGAGCAGCGGCAGCTGCCGCCTCGCAACCGCGGCGAACAGCGCATCGGCCTCTTCGAGATCTTCAGCCAGCTCGGCAGCCAACCAGCGCTCCAGCTCGTCCATGGGGCGGTCACTCATACCAGGTTCCTATCCGTTCCTACGGGAGCGGCCGACGCCGGGTTGCACGAACCCTCGTTCGCGCAGGAACACGGCCATTTCGGCCCGGGCCCGGTGCAGATGGCTCTTCAGGGTCCCAACCGGCTCCCCTGTGATAGCCGCTATCTCCTCGTAGCTCAGATCCTGCTGATAGCGGAGAACGATCACCCTCCGGTACTCGGGCCGAAGCCTGTCCAACGCGGCGCCAAGGAGTTGCGACAGGTCACGCCGTTCGATACGCCGCTCGGCCTCGTCGCTGCGCGGGTCGACGACGGTCTCTTCGATGGGCCGCTGCTCGGCCGACCCCGGCTCCTCCATCGGCACTAGTTGCGGGCCGCGCTGACGCAGAACGTCAATCGCCGCGTTGTGCGCAATCCTCAGCATCCAGTTCGCGAACTTGTACTCCGGATTGAAACTGCGGAGGTGCGTGTAGGCCTTGAGGAAGCTCTCCTGCGCGAGTTCTTCGGCAAGCGCGGCGTTGCGCAGCATCCGGGCGAGGAGGTTGTAGACGCCGCGTTGGTGGCGGGCGACCAACTCGGCAAACGCGTCTTCCGACCCGGCCAGCGTGCGTTCGACCAACTGGGCGTCGGTCACAGGGGAAGAATCCAGAAGTCAGAATCCAGAAGTCAGGATCCAGAAGACAGAATACGGAAGACAGAAGACAGAAGACGAAAGGCGGAGTCCAGCCACCCGCGTCACGCCGAAGGCCAGGGCTCAGAAGCGACGGGGGTCACCCTCTACAATCAGTTCGGCCGCCGTGGCCTTTCTCACCGCCTCCACGGTCGTTTCCGACGCGATTTCCTGGAGCACCAGACCCTCCGGGGTCACCTTGATCACCGCCAACTCGGTGATGATGGTGTCGACCACGCGCCTGCCCGTGAGCGGCAGCCCGCAGGCCGGCAGGATCTTCGGCCCGCCGTCCTTCGTCGCATGCTCCATCGCGACGATCACCCGCTTGGCGCCGGCCACGAGGTCCATCGCGCCGCCCATCCCCTTGACCATCTTGCCGGGGATCATCCAGTTCGCCAGGTTGCCCTCCTGGTCCACCTCGAGAGCACCAAGAACGGTGAGGTCGATGTGGCCGCCACGGACCATCGCGAACGAGTCGGCGCCGCTGAAATAGCTGCAGCCTGGCGCCTCGGAGATCGTCTCCTTCCCGGCGTTGATCAGGTCGGGATCGACATCCGCCTCGAGCGGAAACGGCCCGACGCCAAGCATGCCGTTCTCCGAGTGCAACGTGATGTGGACGCCGACCGGCACGCAGTTGGCGACGAGCGTCGGCAGCCCGATACCGAGATTGACGTAATCGCCGTCACGCAGTTCCCGGGCCACCCGTCGGACGATCCGGTCGCGCTTGTCCATGCCAGGCCTCCTATTCCTGCCCCGCCGGCGGTTCTCTCCAGCCGGCCGGCTTCGGCGTCCGAACGGTGCGACGCTCGATGCGCTTCTCGTAATTCCGTCCCTGCAGGATGCATTTCACGAAGATGCCGGGTGTGACCACGGCTTCAGGATTGATCGCCCCCGGCTCGACCAACTCTTCGACTTCCGCGATGGTCACCGCCGCTGCCGTCGCCATCATCGGGTTGAAGTTGCGCGCGGTCCGCCGGTAGACGAGGTTGCCGAGCGTGTCCCCCCGGAACGCCTTCACGAACGCGAAGTCAGCCTTCAGCGGCGCCTCGAGCACGTAGTGCCGCCCGTCGATGAGCCGCGTCTCTTTGCCTTCGGCCACAATCGTGCCGTAGCCGGTCGGCGTGAAGAACCCGCCAATGCCCGCTCCACCCGCTCGAATTCGCTCCGCGAACGTTCCCTGCGGCACGAGTTCCAATTCGAGTTCGCCGCTCAGGCACTGCCGCTCGAACTCGCGGTTCTCGCCGACGTAGGTCGAGATCATCTTCTTCACCTGCCGCGTCGTCAGCAGGGTGCCGATGCCGAACCCGTCCACACCGGCGTTGTTGCTGATGACCGTGAGGTTCCGCGTCCCCCGGGCGCGCAGCGCCGCGATCAGGTTCTCGGGGATACCGCAGAGCCCGAACCCGCCCATCATGATGGTGGCGCCGTCGGGGATCCGGGCCACCGCCTCGTCTGCACTCGACAGCACTTTGTTCATGGTCGACGCCCTCCTCGACGATCAGGCCTGATCCGAACGGCCAGCCTCTGGTTCCGACGGCAGGGAGCGAAGGAACGACACCAGACAATCGTGATCGGCGACCGACGCGACGGCCACAGGCGTCGCGCCCAGCGCTTCGGCGAACGCCACGAGCTTGGCCGTCACGTCAGACCGCGTGCGCACCTCGTCGACGAGCAGCCACGCGCGGCCTGCGAAGAGGTCCGGGCGGGCGGCTTCAATGCCGCCACCCGCGGCGTCAGTCAGCGGATGCCCGCCGACGAATGGGAGCCGCGGCGGAAGCGCGCGGGCGGCGCGGGCGACCTCGCCCTTGGTACTGGCGACGTCGGTGACGACCGCGTCCGACGCCAGAATGCGATCGAGAGCCGGAATGAGCTCGAGTGTGGTCTCGAGCGGCGTCGCCAGTATCACCAGGTCGGCGTCCGAGATGATCACCAGGTCCTCGGAGGCCACGTCAATCGCATGCCGGATCATGGCGCGCTCGAGCACCGCGTTCCGATCGACGCCGATGACGAGCGACGTGGGCCAGACCTTCCGAGCCGCGAGCGCGATCGACCCGCCGACGAGGCCCAGGCCCACGACGGCGATGCGCTCGAAGACCGGCGGCACAGTCGACGCGCGGTCCTGAACCATCGGAAGGCGTCGTGACTCTACCGTGCCCATCCGCGCCTCGCTACCGGCTCGACACAGATGCTCCGCCCGATCGCCGGGGCGATGATCCGCAGCTCGGCCATCAGCCGGTCGAACTGCGCCGGGAACAGCGACTGGGCGCCGTCGCTCAACGCGTGATCGGGATCGCAGTGCACTTCGATGATCAGGCCGTCGGCGCCTGCCGCGACGGCCGCTCGCGCCATCGGCGCCACCTTGTCGCGACGCCCGGTGCCGTGGCTGGGGTCCGCGATGATCGGCAGGTGGCTGAGCTTCTTGACGATCGGGATCGCCGAGATGTCCATCGTGTTGCGCGTATAGCTCTCAAACGTCCGGATGCCGCGCTCGCAGAGAATGACGTCCGCGTTGCCTCCCGCCAGCAGATACTCCGCCGACAGCAGCAACTCCTCGAGGGTGGCGGCGATACCTCGCTTGAGCAGAACGGGCTTTCTCACCCGCCCCAGCTCGCGGAGCAGCGAGTAGTTCTGCATGTTGCGCGCGCCGACCTGCAGGATGTCGGCGTAGCGCGACATCAGGTCGACCTGCGACGCGTCCATCACTTCCGACACGACCCCGAGGTTCTGCTCGTCGGCTGCCCATCGGAGCAGGCGCAATCCGTCCTCGCCGAGTCCCTGGAAGCTGTAGGGCGAACTGCGCGGCTTGAACGCGCCCCCGCGGAGGATCTTCGCGCCCGCCCGCTTCACCGCGGCCGCCGCGGCGCGGACCTGCGATTCGGACTCGACCGAGCACGGCCCGGCCATCACGATCACTTCATCGCCGCCAATCCGCACGTCACCGACGGTAACGACGGTCCCTTCGGGCCGGAAGCGGCGGCTGGCCAGCTTGTACGGCTCGGTGATCCGGACCACCTCGCCGACGCCCTCGAGCAGCTCGATCAGCGCGGGCTCGGCATGGTCGGTCCCGCCGACGGCGCCAAGGATCACCCGGCCGGCGCCAGTCGAGCGGTGGACGTCGAAGCCCATCGCGATCAACCGCTCGGCGACCTGCTCCACCTGCGCGCCGGTCGCGCCCTCCGCCATCACCACGACCACGATGTCCTCCCTACCGTGTCACGCCCGACGTCGGCTCCCGAGGCGCGTCCCCGCTGCCGCCCTGGCCCTTCAGCCAGCGCACGTAACGCTCGACCCGCACGGCGAGATCGGGCCGGTCTGCGTCCGCCTCGACGACGCTCACCAGCGCGCTGCCGACGACCGCCGCATCGGCCCAGCCGCCGACCTGTCGCACGTGCTCGGGCCGCGACAAGCCGAAGCCGACGGCGATCGGCAGTGTCGTTCGCGACCTGACGCGAGCCACGAGTGCCGGCGCGTCCTCAGGGAGCGTATCACGCGCCCCGGTGACGCCGAGCCGCGAGATCACATACAGGAAGCCCCGGCCGAGCGAAGCCGCCGCGTCGATCCGTCGATCGGTCGTCGTCGGGCTCAGCAGGAAAATTAAGTCGATCCCGACCGCGGCCGCCATCGTCCTGAACGTCTCCGCCTCCTCGATGGGCAGATCGAGGACCAGCACACCGTCAATGCCAGCCGCGGCGGCGCGCTCGCAGAATCGCCGCTCCCCCATCGCCAGCAGCGAGTTGAAGTAGCTGAACAGGACGAGCGGCGCTCGAATCGAACTCCGAAGTCCGCCCACAAGGTCGAGCGTCGACGCCAGCGTGCCGCCCGCCGCTCGTGCGCGCCCGGCGGCGCGTTCGATGACCGGCCCGTCGGCCACCGGATCCGAGAACGGCACGCCGACCTCGATGACGTCGGCACCGGCGCGATCGAGCGCTGACAGCACCGCCGCCAATCGCCGGAGGTCGGGGTCTCCCGCCGTGACGTACGTGATGAGGCCGGTCTCCCCGCGCGCCCGAAGCCCGGCGAAGGTGTCATCAAGGCGCGACATGATGGTCGTGCTCCAGCATGGTGCCAAGGTCCTTGTCGCCCCGCCCTGAGAGGTTGACAATCAGGATGCCGGCCGGCCCGATTTCGGCCGCCAGCCCGCGCGCAGCGGCCACGGCATGCGACGACTCCAGCGCCGGGATGATGCCCTCCAGGCGGGCGAGATCCCGGAACGCCCCGGTCGCCTCGTCGTCACTCACGTGAACGTACTCGGTGCGGCCCTGCTCGCGCAGCCAGGCATGCTCCGGGCCGACCGCGGCGTAGTCCATCCCGGCCGAGATCGAGTGCGTCGCCTCGATGTTGCCGTCGGAGTCCTGGAGGATGAACGTCCGCGTGCCCTGCAGGACGCCGGCGGAGCCCCCGGCGAAACGGGCCGCGTGGCGTCCCGGCTCGAGCCCGGTGCCGCCGGCCTCGACGCCGACCAGCCGTACCGACGCATCGTCCAGGAACGCGTCGAAGATGCCGATGGCGTTGCTGCCCCCTCCAACGCACGCGATGACCGCGTCGGGAAGCCGCCCGACCGTCGCCAGGATCTGACGACGGGCCTCGGCGCCGATGATCGACTGGAACTCGCGGACCATCAGCGGGTACGGATGCGGGCCCAGCGCCGAACCCAGCAGGTAGTAGGTGTCGCGGACGTTCGCCACCCAGTCGCGCATCGCCTCGTTGATGGCGTCCTTGAGCGTCCGGGAGCCGCCGTCGACCCGCCGGACTCGTGCGCCAAGCCACTCCATTCGCGCCACGTTGGGCGCCTGGCGCCGCATGTCCTCCGCGCCCATGTACACTTCGCAGCGCAATCCCAGCAGCGCGCACGCCGTCGCCGTCGCGACGCCGTGCTGACCGGCCCCGGTCTCGGCAATCACCCGCGACTTCCCCATGCGCGCCGCGAGCAGCGCCTGCCCGAGCGCGTTGTTGATCTTGTGCGCGCCGGTGTGCGTCAGGTCCTCTCGCTTGAGAAAGACGCGCGCGCCGCCGGACGCGGTCGAGAACCGCACCGCCTCGCTCAGCGGAGTCGGCCGACCGGCGTAGTTCGAGAGCAACGCCGAGAGCGCGACCGCAAACGCGGGGTCAGCGCGCGCATCGAGATACGCCTGCTCGAGCTGCTCGACGGGCGCGACCAGCGTCTCCGGGACGAAGCGCCCGCCGAACGCGCCAAAGTACCCTCGCGCATCCGGATCGCGCCTGCCGAACACCGGCAGCGCCCCGCTCGTCTCCAGCCGCACGGCTTCGAAGAACCGCCGCATCGCGGAGTGGTCCTTGACGCCAGGCGACTGCTCCACGCCCGACGACACGTCCACGCCAATCGGCCTCACCGCGCGGATCGCCTGCGCCACGTTGTCCGCGGCCAGACCGCCGGCGAGGACCAGCGGCCGCCGTGCGGCCATCCGCGCGGCGACAGACCAATCGGCCCTGATGCCCGTGCCTCCCTTGCGCTCGTCGTCCGGCGCATCGGCGAGCAGCGTGACTATGTCCGCCCACTCGCCGAGCCGGGCGAGCGAGGCCTCGTCGGCGCGCACGGACTTGATCACCCGCAGCCCGAGCCGTGCGACGTACTCCGGCGTCTCAGCGCCGTGGAGCTGCACCGCCGACAACCCGACGTGCCGCGCCGTCGTCTGCAGCAGGTCAGGCGCCTCGTCGACGAACACGCCAATCGCCGCCACGAACGGCGGCAGGCTGGAGACGATGGCCCTGGCAGCGTCGGGGTGAATGAAACGGGGACTGGCCGGCCAGAACACGAATCCGACGGCTGACGCTCCCAGCTCGACTGCGAGCCGGGCGTCTTCGCCGCGAGTGATTCCGCAGATCTTTACGAACATCCCAGCAGCTCACCGAGCGCCCGCCCGGGGTCGGGCGACGACACCAGGCGCTCCCCCACCAGAAACGCATCGCAGCCGCGGTCGCGGAGGCGCCGCAGGTCCTCATGGCAACGCACGCCGCTCTCCGCCACGGCCACCACCTCGTCTGGAATCGCGTCGATGAGCGCGAGCGCCTCCGCCGGATCGACGCGAAGCGTCCTCAGGTCCCGGCTGTTGACGCCAACCAGAAACGCCGACGCGGCCAGCGCGCGATCCAACTCCTCCCTGGTATGCACCTCCACGAGCGCTGCCAGCCCCAGCGCCCGCGCGCCCTCGTGCAGGGCACGCAGCCGCTCGTCGTCGAGTGCCGCGACGATGAGCAGCACCGCATCGGCGCCGGCCGCGCGCGCTTCCACCAGCTGATACTCGTCGACCACGAAGTCCTTTCGCAGGACCGGCAGGGCGACCCGCGCGCGGACGTCTTGAAGGTCGTCAAGGGATCCGTCGAAGAACGTCGGCTCGGTCAGCACCGAAATCGCAGCGGCGCCGCTCGCCTCGTAGCGCGCGGCAATCGCCGCGGCGTCGTAGTCGGCGCACAGCACGCCCCGGCTCGGCGAGCGTCGCTTGCACTCCGCGATCACATTCAACGATGCCGGCCGGGCAAGCTGCGCGACCATCCGCCGGCCATCTGGACGACGCTCGGCGGCGGCAGCCGCCAGCCGTTCTATCGGGCACGCGGTCTTCCGGGTTTCCACGATCGCCCGAGTCGCCGCCAGGATGGCCGCGAGCACGTCCGGCACGCCCCCCGGACTCACGCCGTGCCCCCCGCGAGGGCGACCATCTTCGCGAGAACGGCCCGAGCGCGGCCCGAGTCGATCGCCTCTCCGGCTATGGCGACGCCGTCGCGCACCGTCGCCGCGCGGCCGGACACGAGCAGCGCCGCGCCGGCGTTGAGCAGCGCGATGTCGCGGGCCGGCCCGACCGCACCACCCAGCACCGACCGCGCGATTGCGGCATTCGTCTCCGCGTCGCCGCCCATGATCGACTTGGGCGCCGCCGGCGCGAGGCCGTAGTCCGACGGGTGCACGTAGAAGGTATTCACCGTGCCATGGCGGCACTCCGACACTTTCGTGTAACCGAAGGTGGAGATCTCATCGAGACCATCCGCACCGTGCACGACCCACGCGCGCTCCGAGCCCAGGAGCATCAGCGAGCGGGCAATCATCTCCGTCAGTTCGGGCCGCGGAACGCCGACGATCTGCCAGCGCGGGCGGACCGGGTTGGTCAGCGGCCCAAGCAGGTTGAACGCGGTGCGCAGGCCGAGCGCCTGGCGCGCCGCGGCCGCGTGGCGCATCGACGGATGGAACACCCGCGCGAACAGGAACGCCATCCCGGCCTCGTCCAACATGCGCTCGACGAGGTCCGGAGTGGACGCCGCTGGGACGCCGAGCGCATCGAAGAGATCCGCGCTTCCGCACCGGCTCGACACCAATCGGTTGCCGTGCTTGGCAACCCGCACACCGCACGCGGCCACGACGAGGGAGGCGACCGACGAGACGTTGAAGGTGCCAGACCAATCGCCGCCCGTGCCGCACAGGTCGACGACGTCGGGGTACGCCTTCGACAGCGGCACGGCGCGCTCCCGCATCGTCCTCGCCAGGCCGACGAGTTCCGCCGGTTGTTCGCCCTTCATGGCCAGGGCGGTCAGGAACCCGGCCAGCGCCGCGTCGGACACGGCGCCGTCCATGATCGCGGCCATCGCCGCGGCGGACTCCGCCGCGCTGAGGTCTTCCCGGCGCGCGAGCTTCTCGAGCAGCGTCTGGAACATGTCACGTCAATCGGCCAGGAACGTTCTCAGGATCTGGTGGCCGGGCCCGGTCAGAATCGACTCCGGGTGGAACTGGACGCCATGGATCGGCCACTCGCGGTGCCGCACGCCCATCACCAGGCGATCGCCTCGAGTCCAGGCGCACGCCACGAGGTCGTCGGGCCATGCGGCGGAGGACACGACCAGCGAGTGGTACCGCCCGGCCTCAAACGGCGACGCGACACCCGCGAAGATGCCGCCGCCGTCATGCTCCACCGCCGAGACCTTGCCGTGCACCGGTTTCGGCGCTCGGACGACCGCCGCGCCGAACGCCAGGCCAATCGCCTGGTGGCCCAGGCAGACGCCCAGTGTCGGAATGTGCGGCCCGAACCGGCGGACGGCCTCCACGATGATACCGGCCTCCGCGGGGTGCCCGGGGCCCGGCGACAGCACGATGCGGTCCGGCGCGACCTCGGCAATCCCGTCGAGGGTCACCTGGTCGTTGCGCCTGACAATCAGCTCGGCTCCCAGCTCGCCCAGGGTACTGCACGAGGTTGTACGTGAACGAATCGTAGTTGTCGATGACCAGGACGCGCATCGGCTAGAGCCCCTCCGACGCCAACTCGAGCGCACTCAACAGCGCTTTCGCCTTGTCGCACGACTCGTCGAACTCGGCCGACGGAATCGAATCCATGACGATACCCGCGCCGGCCTGAACGCTGGCCCTCGCCCCGTCCATCACGATCGTACGAATCGCGATGCAGAAATCGAGGTTCCCCGCGAAATCGAGATACCCAATCGCACCCGCGTAGATTCCCCGGCGGTCGCGCTCGAGGTCGGCAATGATCTGCATCGCCCTGATCTTGGGTGCTCCCGACACCGTTCCGGCCGGGAAGCACGACACCAGCGCGTCGAGGCGGTCGCAGTCGGCAGCCAGCCGGCCCTCGACAATCGACACCAGGTGCATGACGTGTGAGTACCGCTCGAGGCCCATGAACTGGGGCACCCGCACGGTGCCGTACTCCGACACGCGACCGATGTCGTTGCGGCCCAGGTCGACGAGCATGACGTGCTCGGCGCGCTCCTTCTCGTCGGCCTTGAGCGCCTCGCCCAGGCGGACGTCCTCGGCCTCGTCGCGGCCACGCGGCCTCGTTCCGGCGATCGGGTGCGTCTCGATCCGGGTCCCCTCCACGCGCACCAGCATTTCCGGCGACGAGCCGAGGATCGACCGGTGCCCCATGCGCACGAAGAACATGTAGGGCGACGGGTTGACGTGGCGCAGCGCGCGATAGACGCTGAACGGCTCGGCGTCGACTTCGACGTCGAACCGCTGGGAGAGGACGACCTGGTAGATGTCGCCGGCGGCGATGTGCTCCTGCGCCGCTCGAACGGCGGCCTCGAACTGGTCACGCGACATGTTCGAGCGCACCGAGAGCCGGGCGCCCGGCCGCTTCGCCGGCTGCGACAGGCTCGCCTGCAGTTCCCGCTCAAGGAAACCGATCTTGGTGCACGCGAACCGATACAGCGCCTCGAGGTCGTCGTTCTCACCGACGCGTGCGTTCGAGATGATCAGGATGCGATGGCGCACATGGTCGAACGCCAGCACGGTGTCGAACACCATGAAGCCCGCCGCGGGCTGTGATTCGTCCAACCCGCCGCCCGCCGCCAGCGGCACCGGTTCGAACCACGTCGCGGCGTCGTACCCCAGGAAGCCCACGGCGCCGCCGGTGAATCGAGGGAGATCGGGAACCGCCGGCGCCCGGTAGTCGGCCATCAGGCGTCGAAGCGCCGACACCAGCGGCTCGTCGAGCGTCGTGGTGACGCCGCCGCGCTCCACCGTCGTACGGCCGTCGATATCCGCGCGCAGGACCAGGAACGGGTCCTTGCCGAGGAACGAGTACCGGCCGACGTGCTCGCCTCCCTCCACGCTTTCGAGCAGGAACGCGTAGTCGGCGTGCCCCGCGATCGTCAGGAAAGCCGAGACCGGCGTCAGCAGGTCGGCCATGATCTCCTTGCAGACCGGCACGAACGTGCCCTGGGCCGCCAGCGCCGTGAACTCCTCGAACGACGTCAGTCTCATGCCTCACCCGCCATCCGCTTCAATCGCTCGACGGCCGCCGCCCGCATGACCTCGCGCGGCGCCTTCGTCCCAGTCCACCACTCGAACTGCCGCTCCGCCTGGGCCACCAGCATCTCCAGGCCCGAAATCGCGACGCAGCCAGCCGCCTCCGCCTGCCGGAGCAGCCTGGTCCTCTGGGGGTTGTAGACCAGATCGTACACGATGACGCCCCTGGATAGCGCGGAGGGCTCCACGGGCGCGACGTCCACCGCCGGCCACATCCCGACCGGCGTCGCATTGACGAGCATATCGAACGTGCCGGTGCTCGGAAGACCGACGCGCGCCACGCCACCGTCAGCGAGCCCGGCCACCTGTTTCGCCCGATCCTCGCGGCGGCCGTAGACCGTCACGAGCGCCCCGCGCTCCGCCAGCGCGGCGACCACCGCACGGGCACCCCCGCCGGTCCCCACCACCGCGCCGCGCATGCCTCGAAGCGCGATGCCCCGGGCGTCGATCGGAGCGAGGAACCCGGCGATATCCGCATTACGCGCCACCCAGCGTCCCCCCGCCATCAGCAGCGTGTTCGCGGCCCCGCAGCGGCGAGCCGGTTCATCCGCCTCGGCAGCTTCGCGAAACGCGTCCGTCTTGAACGGGACGGTCACGCTCGCGCCGGCGACGCCAATCGCGCTCGCAAACGCCCTGAAGTCCGCCATGTCCCGCGCGGCGAACGGCAGGTAGACGGCATCGAGGCCCGTCGCGTCGAACGCCGCGTTCTGCATCGCGGGCGACACCGAGTGTCCGATCGGACGCCCTGCCAGTCCGAACACGCGGGAGGTGCGGGTAACGGCCCTGAAGCGGAATTCCGACACCATGCGCTCGGGCGTGACCTGACCCGGCGCGACGGCGTCGCCCGAGTACGCCCAGCACGAACCGAACCGCGCCGCGAGGACTCGGCTGGCCAGGCCCGAATCGCCCATCGCGACGAGCGCCACGCGACCGTGGCCGGCGGATTCGCTGCCGAGGGCCAGGAGCGGCAGGTTGTCCGCGAGCCCGTGCGCCGTCACGGCGATCTTGACGACTTCCGCCCCGGTTGCCCGCATGGCAGCGAAGCGGGCCCGAAGGTCCCGTGGCACGCCTTCGAAATCGTGCGACGAGACGATGACGCCGCGTCCCCGCCGGCGAGCCATCAGCGGCGCATGCACGGAGTCCCACTCGATGTCGACGAACTCCGCGCCGAGCGTGGCCGCCCGGTCCAGGATGTCGAGCCGCTCGTCCTCCGACCCGTCGAATCGTCCGCCTTCACGCACCGGCCGGCAGGTCACGATGACCTGTCCGCGCCGCCCCGCCAGGGCGCCCTGCACGTCGAGGTCCCCTACGCCGTCCAGGCGCAGCTCGACCAGGTCGGCGAGGCCGGACGCGCGGTCACGCGCCTGTCTCAGGCCGGCCGTCGTCGTCGACGTCACCGTGGCGCAGAGCAGCGAGGTCTCCATGGGCTGGATGCAATGGTATCAGTTCGCTCGCGCACCGCCCACCGGAGAGCCCAGCGTGCCGGGCTATAATGAAGGCGGTCTCGAGCCTTCCCATGAAGCGATGCTCTGTCGCCGCGACCGTCGCCATCGCGCTGGCCATCGCCGCCTGGCCAGCGGCCGCGCCCCGGTACATGTCGGTGGACGAGGTCCGTCCTGGCATGGTCGGCGTGGGCCGCACGGTCTTCGAGGGTGACCGCGTCGAAGAGTTCACGGTCCGTATCCTCGGAGTCCTGCGCAACACGGCCGCCCCTCGCCGCAACCTTGTGATCGCGCGCCTCGAAGGCGGCCCGCTGGCTGCCACGGGCGTCATCGCAGGTATGAGCGGAAGCCCCGTGTACATCGACGGGCGTCTCCTGGGCGCGGTCGCCTATTCGCTCGGGCCGTTTCCGAAGGAGCCGATTGCGGGCATCACGCCGATCGGCGAGATGATCGAAGCGGCGGCCCAGACGCCCCGAAGATGCCCGGGGATGGCGTGCCGAGGCTCGACCTCCCGCTCACGACGGAGAAGGTCGCCTCCGCGCTGCGTCACGCGTTCGCGCGTTTCAGCCAGCCGTTCGCCGACAGCCCGGCGGACGTGCGGCTCGAAGGACTCGGCCCGGCGGAGGATCGACGCGGCACGCAGCTCGGCGTCCTGATGCGGCCCATCGCCACGCCGCTCGCACTCGGCGGGCTCTCGGGCCCGCTGCGCGACGTCATCTCGAGCGCCTTCGGGGATGCCGGATTCGTCCCGATGCCCGACGCGCCAACCCCTGCGGGCCCGCGACCGGCCGGCGCGCAAGGGCCGAGCCGCACGACCGTCGCGCTCAAGCCCGGGGACCCCGTCGGCGTGAACCTGATCACGGGCGACATCGTGCTGGGTGCGACCGGAACGGTCACCGAGGTCGACGGCGAGGCGGTCTACGCGTTCGGCCACTCGTTCTACAACCTCGGGCCGACCGAGTTCCCGATGACGCGAGCCTTCGTATTCGCGCTCCTGCCCAGCCTTCAGTCTTCGATGAAGATCACCGCCACCGGCGAAACGATAGGGACGTTTCGGCAAGACCGCGACACCGCGGTGGCCGGGACGCTCGGCAAGGGGCCCGACCTGATTCCGATCCGGATCGCGCTCGACACCGAGCGCGGCCTCCGCAAGGCCTTTGAATTCCACCTCGTCGACGATCAGCTCTTCACGCCGCTGCTGGCGCAAGTGGTGGTCCTGAACACGCTGTCGTCCTACGAGCGGGAGTTCGGCGTCGCGACGTTCGCGGTCAAGGGCGCTCTGACAGTGCGCGGCCGAGGCGACGTGACGATCGACGACGTGTTCGCCGGCGAGTCGCCGGCGACGCTTGCGGCCATGGCGGTGGCGGCGCCCGTGGCCGTCCTGATGGGCAACGACGCTGAACGTGCGGCATTCGATGGCATCGACCTTCGCATTACCACGAGCGAGCGGCCGCGCACATCGACGATCGAGCGGGCCTGGATCGATACCCCGACGGTTCGGCCTGGATCGACGATCACGCTGAAGGTGCTCCTGCGAACCTACCGTGGCGAGGACGTCGTCCGCACGCTGCCGATCGAGATCCCGGCCAACGCCAGTGGCTCGTTGTCGGTGCTGGTGTCGGACGGCGCGAGGCTCGCCCAGATGGAACAGCGCGACGCGCGAACCGCGCGGCCGCAGACGCTCGACCAGATGGTGCGGCTGCTGAACAAGGCGCGGAGGGGCAACCGCCTCTACGTCCGCCTGCTGCGTCAGGAAACCGGCGCGGTCATCAACGGCGAGGCCCTCGCGGGGCTGCCGCCGTCGGTGCTGGCCGTCATGGAGGCCGACCGCAACGGCGGCAGCTTCTCGCCCCTGCGAAATGCGATGACCGGCGAATGGGAACTGGCCGTTGACGGCGCCGTTTCCGGGTCGCGCACCGTGACCATAACCATCCAGAGCCACTAGCATGCGCCACCTTTCCGCTCGAACCGCGCTGGCGGCGGCAATCGCGTCGGTCGCCGGCGTGCTCCTCTCGGCCTCGACACCGACCTTCTGGCAGGTGTCCACACGAGCCGATTTCCTGAAGGGCGACGTGGAGAATCTGTCGGTCGACAACGATGGCCGGCTGTCCCTGGGCCCTTCGATGGCACTTCTCTACGATTCGGCCGCGCCGTTCCTATGGACCGCGGTCGACGGCGCCGGCGGCTCGGTCGTGATCGGAAGCGGCAACGACGGCAAGGTCTTCCGCGTGGACAAGGATGGCAAGGGTACGACGCTTCACGACGCGCCCGAACTCGAGGTCCACGCGCTGGCGGCGGCGCCTGACGGGAGCCTGTACAGCGCCACGTCGCCCGACGGCCAGATCTACAAAATCGATGCCGCCGGAGCGGCGAAGCCGTTCTTCAAACCGGACGCGAAGTACATCTGGGCGCTGGCGGCGGACGCATCCGGGCGGGTCTATGCCGGAACCGGCGAGAAGGGCGTCATCTACCGGATCGCCTCGGATGGCAAGGGAGAGGTGTTCTACAAGACGCGCGCTGCGAACGTCGTCGCGCTGGCGTTCGACGCCGCGGGCAACCTGCTGGCGGGCACCGAATCGCCGGGCAGGATCTTTCGCATCGATCGCGACGGGAAGGCCTTCGTTCTCCTCGAGTCCGCGTTTCGGGAGATCCACTCGCTGCGGGTTGGCGGCGACGGCGTCATCTACGCGGTCGCCGTCGCGGCGAAGGGCGGCGGCACGAGCGACGAGCGCCCGCCCGACGCAGGCGCCGTCGAGCCTGTTCGGACCGCCGCGTCCGCATCCGTGTCAGCCGAGATCACCGGGTTCGCCGTGATCGACGTCGCGGCGCCTGCGGCCGGGGACCAGAAACCGACGGCTGCCAAGGCTGGTCCGCGCGGATCGCGGGGCGCCGTCTACCGCATCCAGCCCGACGGCCTCTGGGACATCGTGTGGGAGTCGGCCGACGACACCCCGTACGATGTCGCGTTCATCCAGGGCGACGGCCTGCTCGTGGCCACTGGTCCCAAAGGGAAGATCTTCAAGGTGACCGGAGACCCGCCGCAGGTTGCGCTCGTCGGCCGTGCACCGGCTCAGCAGGTCACCCGCTTCCTGAGCAGACCGAACGGCGAGACGCTTCTCGTGACGTCGAACCCCGGCAAGTTGCTGAGGCTCGCCCCCGGTCGCGCCGCGCGCGGCACCTACGAGTCGGACGTGCGAGACACGCAGACCGTGTCGACCTGGGGCGCCATTTCCTGGAGGGGCTCGACCCCGCCCGGCAGCCGGATCGAAGTCAGGACTCGGTCGGGTAACAGCCAGCCTCCGGACGAAACCTGGAGCCCCTGGTCAGATCCGTATCGCAGCGCCGACGGGCAGCCGATCCAGAGCCCGAAGGCCCGCTTCCTTCAATGGCAGGCGGTGCTCGTCGGCAAGGATGCCTCACCGGTCCTGACGTCGGTCACCGCGGCGTACCTCCAGCGGAACCTCAGGCCCCGGGTCACGGCGATCACGGTGTACCCGCCGGGCCACGTGTTCCAGAAGCCCTACTCGACGGGAGATGCCGAGATCGCTGGCTTCGACGAGGGCTGGCCCGACACCAGGCCATCCCCGACGTCACTCGTCGCCGGAAGCCAGACGGGCACCAGCGGTAGCTCTCTCGGGCGACGGATCTACCTGAAAGGGCTTCAGGCGTTCTCCTGGAGAGCCGAGGACGAGAACGACGACAAGCTGCAGTACGACGTGTTGTACAGACGCGAGGGCGAAACGAGCTGGAAGGCGGTGAAGCGGGCCCTCTCCGACCCGCTGTTCGCGTGGGATACGGCGTCCGTACCCGACGGCACCTACGTCGTGAGGGTCGCGGCCAGCGACGCGTTGTCCAATCCGCGGGCGCTGAGCCTCTCGGGCGAGGCTGACAGCGTCGCGTTCGACATCGACAACACGCCTCCGTCGATCCGGGTCATCGGCGTCAGGCGCGACGGCGCGAAGCCGGTGATCGCATTCGAGGCCGCCGACGCGCAGTCCCCGATTCAACGCGCCGACTATTCTGTTGAAGCGGGCCAGTGGCGGCCCGCGGCTCCAACCGACGGCATCTGCGACTCCCGGGTCGAGCGGTTCGAGATCGTCGTGGAAGGCGCCGCGTCAGCCGTCGTCATCCGCGTGCTGGACACCATGGGCAACGTGGCGACCGCGCGCGCGGAAGCGCCGGGCAAGAACTAGATAAGCCTGGAGGACGCCGGCGCCGTGCCCCTGAGCATGGACATGCCGGGGCGGAACGGCCGCTTCTCGAGCTGGAGCTCCGGCATCTTCCCCTTCACGGTGAGGCTCGCGTAGAGCCAGACCATGTTCACCGCAACCGGCACCGGGGAGCCGGCGTAGCGGGCCGGCTGGAACCTGGTCTTCGCCATGACGTCGAGTAACGCCAGCACCGCCTGCCGCTCTTCCTTGGTCGGGCCCTTCGTCATGCGATCGGGCTGAATCACCTCGAGCCTGTCGACGTGCCCGTCGCGATTCACGACGGCATCCAGCAGCAGCACCAGGTCGCCCTCGTCGAGCAGCGGCCCCGCCGGGAAGGCGGTGTTCAACGACGCGCTCGGCAGGCTCATCCCCGCGTTGGGCACCACCGGGTTCTTGTTGTAGCCGGCCGGAGGCAGAATGGCGAACAACGAAATCAGGTAGATCAACGTCACGCACGCCACTGTCGCGCCTGTGGCGCCGAGCGCCGCCCACACGAGGTGCAGATCCTCGAAGAGCCGGCCGGTCCGCCCGCTGAGAGACTCGGCTTCCTCGGCCCTCATGCGGCTGATGACCGCCGACGGAAGGCCCTCCAACTCCTCCGGCTGGCCCTCCGCCTCAAACGCGCCGGTACGCAGACAGGAGCGAAGCCCTTCCAGTTCGCGCATGTCCGCTGCGCACGCCGGGCAATCCCTGAGGTGCGCCCGGACGGCGATCTGGTCGCCGACCGGCAGTTCCCCATCGTGGAACGCGGACAACCGGCGCTGAGTCTTCCGACAGGCCTGCGCCATCATGTCCTCTCCGCCTCTCTCAGCTGGCTGCGCAGCGCCGCGCGCGCGCGCGTCAAGCGCGACTTCACGGTGCCAACCGCAACATCCAGCGAAAACGCAATCTCGTCGTAGCTCAAACCGTCAATCTCCCGCAACACCACCACCGTGCGCTGATCGAATGGCAGCCGGGCCAGCGCGTCCCAGATGCGGGCGGCCAGCTCCCTCTGCCGGCAGATCCGATGCGGATCGTGCGCGTCGCCGGCTGGCGGCAGATTGCCTTCGACCTCGAGCCGCTCGTCGAGCGATACCTGCTCGGACCGGTGGCGGCGCTTCCACCAGCGCAGCCGGTTCCGGGCCTGGTTGATGACGATGCGATAGATCCAGGTCTTGAGGGCGGACTGGCCGCGGAATCGCCCAATCGTCCGAAAGACGTTGAGGAAGACCTCCTGCGACAAGTCGAGGGCTTCTTCGTGGTCGCCGAGCATGTGGAGGGCCAGGTGGTACACCATCCGCTGGTGTTCGGTCACGAGCTCCGTACAGGCCACTTCGTCCCCGGCTGCACACCGGCTGACCAGCGCCGCTTCGCGGCTCCCGACCTCGGACCAGCCGATTGCTGGCACTTGTTTCACCGTCAGTTCCCCGTCCACCTGGGTAGCTCCCCCACTATAGCAGTTTCGCCCCCGGCTCTCAGGAAAACCTCGGCGGGCCACCCGCGTCCCCCGCTGGTGGCGACCCTCTACTACATTGGACCCCGCCCGCGGCCGAAGGTTCCATTCTCCGGGCGCTCGCGCCGGGACTGCTGCTACCATAGCAGGCATGAAGCGCACGGCGGTCATCGCCCTGGCCCTTTCGGTGGCCCTGCTCGCCATCCTGGGCTGGCAGGCGGTCGGGCGCCAGCGCGAGTACAGCCGCCTCATCGCCGACGGCGACCGGGCGCTGTCCAGGGACGAGACGTTCCTCGCCATCGAGACGTTCAGCGGCGCCATCACGTTGCGCCAGAACTCGACGCTCGCCTATCTGAAGCGCGGAGAGGCCTACCGGCGCGGAGGCGATTCCGGAAAGGCTCTCCGGGATTTGCGCAGAGCCGCCGAACTCGACCCGACCGCCACCAGGCCGCACGAACTACTGGGCGACCTCAACGTCGACCTGGAGCGATACGCCCGGGCCCAGGAAAGCTACGAGGCCTGCGTCCGCCTCGACGACCGGTCGCCGCGAGTGCTCTACAAGCTGGCGCTGACGAGGTACCGGCAGGGCCAGGCCCAGCCGGCCATCACACCCCTGCGCCAGGCGCTGGCGCTTGACGATCGGTCCGCTCCCGCACACTACCTGCTGGGGCTGTGCCTGGCCGCCACCGACCAGCCCGCTGAGGCGACGGCCTCGTTCGAACGCGCGGTTCGACTCGACCCCGGCCTCATCCCGGCCAGAGAGAAGCTGGCCGAGGCCTACCTGGCTGCGCGCCGGGACAAGGAGTCCCTGGCCGAACTGGAGGCGCTCGCGGCGCTCGAGCCGAAGCGGCAAGAGCGCCAGGTGGCCCTGGGGCTGGCGTATGGCCGGATTGGCCGGTCCGACCTCGCGGTCATCACGCTGCGCCGAGTCGCCGAGGAGCATCCCGGCGATACCGAGGTCTACGCGGCGATCGGCCGCGTCTGGCTCATGGCCGCGGAAGCGCAGCCTGACCCCATCGCCGTCAACAAGGCGACCGAAGCTCTCGAGGGGGCGGTGAGCCGGGGCGATCCGACCAGCGACACCCTGCTTCTTCTGGGCCGCGCCCGACTCCTCGCCGGCAATCTGACGGCTGCCGAGCAGACGTTCAAGCAGGCGACGGCACAATTCCCCATCGAGCCGGCGGCCTTCCTGCAACTGGCGGACGTGGCCGAACGGCTGGCTCACTTCGCCACGGCTCGCGATGCGCTGGTGCGCTATACGGCGGTCTCGGGAGACGGGGTCCCGCCCCCTGACCGCACGTTTCGGCTAGGGGAATTGTCTATGCGGCTCAACGAACCGGCGGCGGCGGTCGCCTGGTTCACGAAGGCGGCACAGGCCCCGACGGCGACCGCCGCGGTGATCGCGCGACTGGCAGAGGCGCAGTTTCGGGCTGGCGACCCGGCGGGCGCATTGGCCTCTGTGAACCGGGGCCGTCAGCGCGACCCCGGCAATGCCGCGCTGACTGGAATCGAGCGCCGGATCCGCGCCGCGGCCCAGGCGCAGCGATAACCCGTCGCTACACGATTCCAAGCCGTGCCATCAGTTTCGCCAGCCCCTGGCGCGTTAGTCCGAGGTCGCTCGCTGCCTGCGCGCGTCGACCCCCCGCTCGCGCGAGCGCTGCACGCACGAACCGCGCCTCGAAGGTCCGCCTGGCCTCGTCCAGATTCTGCGCGGCTCCGCCGGGCGTTTGTCCCGCGATCACCGATGGCAGGTGCCCTGGACCAACGCTCCCCCGGCTGCCCACGGCAGCCGCGAGCGCGGCCATCACATTCTGCAGTTCCCTGACGTTGCCCGGCCAGTCGTACCGCGCGAGTGCGGCGACGGTCTCCGGCGCGAGGGTACAACGGCTTTGAACTCGCGCGGTATACTGCCCCCAGAAGTGGCCAGCCAGCACGGGGACGTCGTCTGGCCGCGAACGCAGGGGCGGCACAACGATGCGAATGACCTCGAGCCGATAGAGCAGATCCCGACGAAACGCGCCTGCCTCCACCGCCGCCCTGAGCGGGCGATTGGTCGCGGCGACAATCCGCACGTCTACCGTGCGCGTGAAGTTCTCGCCGACGCGTCGCACCTCTCCTTCCTGGATCGTACGGAGCACCTTGGCCTGCGCCCGCGCCGACAACTCCCCGACTTCGTCGAGCACGAGAATGCCTCCGTCCGCTTCCTCGAACAGCCCCTTGCGCTCCGCGACGGCGCCCGTAAAGGCGCCCCTGGCATGGCCAAACAGCTCGGCCTCGATAAGGTCGTCGGCCAGCGCCGCGCAATTGAGCGCGCAGAGCGGCGCGTGCCGGCGCGGCCCCAGCCGGTGAATCGCCCGCGCGACCAGTTCCTTGCCGCTGCCGCTCTCTCCCTCGATGACCACGCTGAACGGCGCACGGGCCGCCCGCCCGATCTCGCGTCGCAGCGCCTGAATCCCGTCGCTGACGCCCACGAGTTCCGACGAACCCGCGTCGGCTGGTGCTGTCGGCGCGGCGCGCCGATCCACCTCGGACCGAACGCACGGGGCCGCCGCGGCGCTGGCCGCCGCGAGAACAGGTCCAGCCACCGCCCAGTCGGGTGGGACATCGGCCGCCCAGCGGCAGGCGAAGGCGCCGACGCACGAGCCGGCGAATCGTACCGGTACCGCCGCCTCCAGGCCCGACGGCGTGGACGTTGGCGCAATCGGTATCCCGGCGTCAATCGCCCGCCGAGCCACCTCCTCGGCCTTCGTCCGGCTGCCGTCGGAGGCTAGCGCCATGGTCAAGTCCTGATCCCGCCCATAGCAGGTAACGGAGACTGCGCGCACGCGTTCGCGCAGGATTGCCGTCACCCGCTGCAGCGCACTTGACTCATCGGGCGAGACCTGGCAGACCTCGAGTACTTCCACGATGGCGTCGGCGACCACGCCCCGGTCGGCGGCGGCCGCCGCCCGCGGCTGGGGGGTGAGAGCCCGGCCACCAGGCAGCACCGACGCCGGGTGCGGTCGGGACATCGGCCCACCGCGTCCTCCCTCGATGGCACGCTCAATCTGCAATCCGACGATCTTCGGGAGCCGCGCGCGGTCAATCCGCGCCAGTCTCGCCACGAGCGCCGTGGCCTCTGCGCCCTTGCCGGCCCGCTGAAGCGTTTCGGCGAGCGCGATTCGCAGGCGGAGCGCGCGCAGCGGCGCGTGCGCCGAGCGCGCCGCGTCGAGGCCTTCGTCCACGACTGAACGGACGGACGACACGTCCTCCAATACGCCAAACACGAGCGCCCGCACGAGGCACGCGGCAGCCCGTTCCGTCGGGTTCCCGGACTGGGCGGCCCGTTCCCGCGCGTCCGCGGCGGACCTCCCGGCGCTCGCCAGGTCGCCGGTTGAGAGGGCGATCCTCGACGCCAGGCACTCGCGCGCCAGATCGAGGCCGATCGCACCCGGCCCCCAGCCCGCGAGCATGGTCGCGACACCCGAAGGGGAAACCCGCGCCCCCTCGAGCCGCTCCCTCGCACACGTCGCACGTTCCAGCCGCGTCCACTCACGGGCGGGGTCGCCTGCGGGCGCGCCAGGGTCGCGGCTGGGCGCGACGTGAAGGACGCCGAGGCAGTCCCGGGCCTCCTCCGGACGCCTCTGCCAGTACAAGCACCGCGCCAGGGCGAGGCCCGCGAACTGATTCAGCAGTGGCTGAGACATCTCGACGGCGGCGATCCTCGCGGCTCTCAGCGCGGCCTCCGCTTCACGAAACCGGCCGTCATCGGTCCACGCGAGGCCCGCGAACACCGCCGCGCACACCGCGCCGTCCCCTGCGCGCGCCCGGTTGAAGTGCTCACGGGCCCGCTCGATGATCCGGAACGCCTCTGCGGGTTGCCCTCGCACCAGCAACAGCCGCCCCAACGCGAGCGCCGACTCGCCCGCCGCCTCCTCGTCGTGACGGCGAGCAGCGGACCCGAGCGCGTCGCGGAGCAATCGTTCGGCCTGGGCATGCCGGCCCGCGCCCGCTGCTTCAACGATTGCGGCGCTTCGGTCGGGAAACCCGCTTCGAGCGATCACGGCGCCCGACGGCCAGGCCCGTTCGCCCCCATGCGCGATGGACGTCGAGCTGATATACGCCGGAGACGGTTCCCGCACGACCGCGCCTTCGTGTTCCTCGGTCTGACGCGCCCCGCCGTTCACCTGGAGCAGGACATGGGGCCGGTCGCTCGAGAGCCCGAGTTCCAGGAAGTAGAGCACCGCGTCGGTCGATTCATTGCCCCCCTTCCGACTGCAAGACCAGCACGTGGCGACCGCCGACGGCCTCGCGCCACCTGCCGACCCCGCTCGCGTCCTCGCCCTCGCGCTGGAGCATGCGCGACCCGATCGGAATGTAACCGTGAAGTCGCGCCGCGCGGGCAAGCGCCCACGGAAGAAGCCGGCCCGGCTCCCGCCCTTGAATGTCGAGCCGCACGGTACGCGGCCGGCCCGGCACGCCGGCGTCGAGCACGTCCATGAGCCGGCTCACACAGGCCACGGTCAGACCGTCCAGACCTCCACCAGTGAGCCGTGCGCCACCGTGCGCTCGACCGGCGTGTCACGGCGCCGCAGATCCCCCGCTCCCGCTCGATCGGCAGCCCGATTCCCCCGCCCGGAAGCAGCACGGGACGGCCGTCCAGATCGATGACCGCGCGCCGGGCCGGACGCCCGATCGAAAGCGAGCGGGACGACAGGAAGTCCATGGTGGCGGCAATGGCGCCCCCGGCGGCTTCGTCGCGCCGCTTCCAGCGTCTGGCGGCGACGCGGGCAGCCCCACGCCTCGAAATAGCCGTCGCGCCCGACCGCACCATAGTCGATCAGCGGAACGATGTTCGGGTGCCAGAAGGCCGCCAGCGCGGCACAGCGACTGAGCCATGTGTCGGCCTGGACGCGGCCTGCCGGCGACACGCGCCGCAGCGAGACGGCCTCGCCCGTCGCCAGATCCACGGCCTCGCCGGAGGGCCCGACGACGAACCGGTCAGCGAAGACATCAGGCGGCATGACCGGTGTCCCTTGTGCAAGATCGTCGCCGACGGCACCAGTTGAGCAGAAACCCGCGCATTCCCGTGCGCGGGCCGCGCTGGCACACCCGCGATTCGGCCCCGAAGCGTGCAGGAATTTCGGCTAGAATGATGCCGACATGCTGCGATTTCTGACAGCCGGCGAATCGCACGGCCAGGCGCTCGTCGCGATCCTCGACGGGCTGCCGGCGGGCCTGCCGCTCGTCCGCCGACGCAGATCGACCGCGCAGCTGCGCCGGCGGCAGGGCGGCTACGGCCGCGGCCGGCGCATGGCGATCGAGTCGGACCGCGCGGAGGTCCTGTCGGGCGTCCGGCGGCGGGCCACGCTGGCGCGCCGATCGCGCTGCTCATCCCGAACAGGGACTGGGCGAACTGGCAGCGGACGATGGCACGTCGGCGAGGCGCCGGCGCCGGACGCGGCCGGCGCGCACCGGCCGGCGGTGACCCGTCCGCGCCCGGGCCACGCCGATCTCGCCGGCGCCCTCAAGTACGGCCACGACGACATCCGCGACGTGCTCGAACGCGCCAGCGCGCGCGAGACGGCCGCGCGCGTGGCCGCCGGCGCGTGCGCGCGCGCAGCTGCTCGGGCGGTTCGGCATCGCGATCGCATCAGCCACGTCATGCGCGATCGGCGCGCGGTCGCGCTCGCCGACGACCTGTCGCCGCCGTTCGAGCGACGGCCGGCGCTCGACGACGGACGATCCCGCTGCGCTGCGTCGATGCCGGCGCTCGAGCCGCGATGATCGCCGCGATCGACGCGGCGCGGAGGCTGGCGACACGCTGGGCGGCGCGCTTCGAGGTCGATCGCCCGCGGCGTGCCGGCCGGGCTCGGCAGCTACGTGCAGTGGGACCGCAAGCTCGACGGCCGGCTCGCGCAGGCGCTGATGTCGATCCCCGCCATCAAGGCGCGTGGGCATCGGCGCTGGCGTCGCCGCGGCGGCCGTCGCCGGGCTCGCAGGTCCACGACGAGATCCTGCCCGCGCCGGCGCCGACGCGCCCGGCAGCGGCTGTCGCGGCCCACCAACCACGCCGGCGGCCTCGAGGGCGGCGTGACCAACGGCGAGGACATCCGCGTCACGGCTACATGAAGCCGATCGCGACGCTGATGAAGCCGCTGCCGTCGGTCGACCTCGACGACCGGCCGAGGCGCCGGCCGCCATCGAACGCAGCGACGTCTGCGCCGTGCCGGCCGCGGCCGTCGTCGGCGAAGCGATGGTGGCGTTCGTGCTCGCCGACGCCGTTCCTCGAGAAGTTCGGCGGCGACTCGATCGGCGAGACATCGAGCGCGCAGCTCGACGCCTGGCGCCGCGCGCGTGCGCGCGCAGTTCGCCGCCGCGCCAGCGGTCTCGGCGAAGGACGTCGCCGACGACATGATTCGGCCGATCGTCCGGTACGGCGACGACATGCTGCACGCGCCGGCCGCGCCCGTCGCACGACGTCACGGCCGGAGATCGCAGCGCTCATCGACGACATGGTCGAGACGATGTACGCCGCGCCCGGGCGTCGGCCTGGCGGCGCCGCAGGTCGGCGTGCCGCTGCGCATGTTCGTCATCGACCTCTCGCGTCGGGCGCGACCCGAACGGGCTGCATCGTGCTCGTCAATCCGGAGTTCGTCGAGCGCGACGGCATGCAGCTCGAGGAAGAGGGCTGCCTGAGCGTGCCCGGGCTTCAACGCCACGGTGGCGCGACCGGCGCGGGCGGTCGTCAAGGGGCTCGACCGCGACGGGCGCGCGAGCACCGTCGAGGGCACGGGGCTGCTCGCGCGCGCGCTTCCAGCACGAGATGGATCATCTCGACGGCACGCTGTTCGTCGACCGCCTGCGCGGCATCAAGCGGGACCTGATCGTCCGCAGGATCCGGAAGCTGACCCGCGCCGGCAAGTGGTAGACATGCCCGCTGCGCGTCGTCTTCTTCGGCACGCCCGAGTTCGCCGTGCCGACGCTCGAGGCGCTGCTCGCGTCGCGCCACCGGTCGTCGGCGTCGTCACGCAGCCGGACCGTCCGCGCGGCCGCGGACAGCAAGTCGAGCCCGGCGCCGGTCAAGGCGCTGGCGCTCGCAGCACGGCCTCCGCGTGCTTCAGCCGGAGCGGCTGCGGGACGACGGCGTTCCTCGGCCGCGTTCGCGCGCTGGCGCCGACCTCGGCGTCGTCGCCGCCTACGGCAAGATCCTGCCGGCAGCGCTGCTGCATGCCGCGGCTCGGCATGATCAACGTGCACGCGTCGCTGCTGCCGCGCTGGCGCGGCGCGGCGCCGATCCATCGCGCGGTGATGGCCGGCGACGCCGAGACCGGCGTGACGATCATGCGCGTCGTGCAGGCGCTCGACGCCGGCGCCGATGCTTCGCGCAGGCACGGCGCGCCGATCGGCCCCGACGAGACCAGCGACGAGGTCGAGCGCGACCTGGCCGGGCTCGGCGCCGCGCTGCTCGTCTCCGTCGTCGACGCGCTCGCGGCGGGCACGGCGCACGAGGTGCCGCAGGACGACGCGCTGGCCACATACGCGCCGCGGCTCGACCGAGGAGGAGGGCCTCATCGACTGGAGCGCGGCCGGCGCGCGGCCATCCACAACCAGGTCCGCGGCCTGCATCCCTGGCCGCACGCCTACACGTCGCTCGGCGGCGCGCGCGTGATCGTGCTCCGGACGTCGCTCGCGGCACGGCGGCGACCCGCCCGGCCGACGCGCCGCGCCGGGCGAGGTGCTCGCCACCGGCCGGGACGGCTCGTCGTCGCGACGCAGGCGAGGGGCGCCCATCGGCCTGATGCGGCGTCAGGCCGAAGGCCGGCGGGCGCATCGACCGCGCCGCGAGTTCACGACCGGCGCCGGCTCCGAGCCGGGCGCCGGTTCGGCGCTGCGCATGATCGCGCCCCGCGCGCGCCGGGCGGCCTACGCCGCGCTTCGGGCCGTCGACGACGGGCGGATCGACCTGCCCGACGCGCTCGCGCGAGCCGCGAGCGCCTGGCCGACGACCGCGCGATCGCGCGCTCGCGGCCGAAATCGTCACCGGCACGATCCGGTGGCGCGGCGCGCTCGACGCGCGTCATCGCGGCACACGGCGGGCGGCGCTCGGCGCGCCTCGATCCGCGAGGTCCTCGACGTCCTTCGGCTCGAGCGCCTACCAGCTGCTCCACCTCGACCGCGTGCCCGCCGCGGCCGTCGTCGACGATGCGGTGGACCTGGTGCGGCAGGCGGGCAAGCGCAGCGCAGCCGGGTTCGTCAACGCCGTGCTGCGGCGCGTCGGACGGAGCGGGACCGCGCTGCCCGCTGCCGCCGCGGCCGGACGCCGCGCGACGCGGGCGCCGCGCTCGACTACCTCGTCCGTCACCCTGTCGCACCCGCGTGGCTGGCGGCGCGATGGCTGGACGCGGTGCGGCTTCGAGCACACCGAAGCATGGGCGCGCTTCAACAACGCGCCGCCTCCGCTGACGCTGCGAGCCAACCGCTGACGTCGACCGCAGACGGAACTGGCGGAGCGCCTGGCGGCCGCGGCGTCGCGCACGACGCCGACGCCGTTCGCGCCGGACGGCTTCGTCGTCGTCGACGGCAACCCGCTCGGGACGCCGCTGGCCGACGCCGGGCCGTTCGTCGTGCAGGACGAGGCGTCGCAGCTCGTCGCCGCTGCTCGCGGACGCCGCGCCCGGGCGAGCGCGTGCTGGACGCCTGCGCGGCGCCAGGCGGCAAGACCATCGCGCTGGCTGCCGCGATGCGGCGGCGACGGACTCGTCGTCGCGGGCGATGTCCGGCCGCGCCGCGTCGACCTGCTGGTGCACGACGCGTCGCGGCGCGGCGCGGCGTCGGTCCGCGTCGTGCGGCTGGACGCCGACGGCGCCGCTGCCCTTCGCGCCGTGTTCGACCTGCGTGCTCGCTCGACGCCCCGTGCTCGGGGCTCGGCACGATTCGCCGGGACCCGGAGATCCGGTGGCGCCGGACCGAGGCGGACCTGCCGCGTGCTCGCGGCCAGGCAACGCACGATGCTGGAACGAGCGGCCGCGCGCCGTGCAAGCCGGGAGGCCGCGTCGTCTATCGCCACCTGCTCGAGCGAGCCCGAAGAGGACGAAGACGTCGTCTCGGCGTTCCTCGGCGACCATCCCGCGTTCGCGGTCGAAGCACCCGCGGAGGCGTTCGGCTCAGCTCGCCGCGCTTGCCGGGCTCTTCACGGCCGAGGGCTTCCTCCGGACCTGGCCTCACGCCCACGGCCTCGAGTCGTTCTTCGCGGCGACTCTGCGGCATCACCGCTAAGTTGTGAATCCAAAGCACTTGTAGTACATTTGTTCCATCTGATGGCTCTGACGACTCGCGTGTGGAGCGCCGGCCGGCTGCTCCTGATCGGCGGCGCGCTGGCTGGCGACCTATGCCGGGTCGGCGGCCCTCGTCGGCGCGCATCGCCTTGCGCCTGCGCGAGGTGAAGGTGCCTGCCCTCGTCGGGCAGCCGCTGAGCAGCGCCAGTGCGGCCGTCGGAGACCTGGGACTCGCGCTGAAGGTAGACGAGATCCGCCGCGCCGATCCCAAGATTGCCGCTGGCCGACATCGCCCAGCAGGATCCCGCGGCCGGCGTCGATCGCCCGTCGAGGCCGCACCGTCAAGGTATGGCTGAGCACGGGCGGCCGCGTGAGCGCCGTCCCCGGCCTCGTCGGGGAGACCGAGCGGACCGCGCAGATGCGACTCCAGCAGGACGGCCTCGCGATCCTCGTGATCTCCGAGATCCGTTCGAACGACTTCCAGGCCGACCTTGTCATCGCGCAGAACCCGCCGGCCGGAGGTCGCGCCGCGGCGGTGTCGCTCCTCGTGAATCGCGGCGACCGCGCAGCCAGCTACGTCATGCCCGACTTGATCGGCGTGAACGGCGCCCGCGCGGCCGACGTCCTGCGGTCCGGCGGGTTCCGCGTGGCGGTCGTGGCGCAGAACCCCTATCCTGGCGCGCCCGCGGGCGTCGTCCTTCGACAGGCACCGCAGGCCGGTTTCCAGCTGACACCCGGTGACACGGTCTCCCTCGAGGTGAGCCGGTGACGATTCGTCTTGCGCCGTCCATTCTGTCCGCCGACTTCGCCGCGCTCGGCGCCGCCATCGAGGCGGCCGAGCAGGGCGGCGCGGACCTCATTCACGTGGACGTCATGGACGGCCACTTCGTCCCAAACATCACCGTCGGTCCCGCCGGTGATCCGCTCGCTCAAGCGGGTCGCGACGGGTGCCGCTCGACGTTCACCTGATGATCACCGACCCCGATCGCCACGCGGAGGCGTTTGTCGCCGCGGGCGCGTCGATGCTCTCGGTGCACGTCGAGGTGCTGCCTCACCTCAACCGCACGCTCGCCTTCATCAAGGAACTGGGCGCCAAGGCTGGCGTCGCGCTCAACCCGTCGACGCCGATCGTGGCGCTGGAGGAAGTGGCGGCCGACGTCGACTTCGTGCTCGTGATGACCGTCAATCCGGGCTTTGGCGGGCAGGCTTTCCTGCCGCGCGCCGCGTCCAAAGTGAAGCGACTGCGAGCGATGCTCGACCGGGCCGGGAATTCGGCGCCCATCGAGGTCGATGGCGGCATCGATCTCCGGACCGTCGGGCAGGTGGTTCGGGCCGGCGCCGAGATCCTGGTGGCTGGCTCGTCGATCTTCCACGCGCCCGACATCTCCGCGGCCACCCGGGCCCTCAGGTCCGCCGCGGAGGCCGCGCTGCCATCCGGCGAGAGTCGTCCGCGATGACGTATCCGGTGACCAGCCCGCGCGAGTCGGCGGCACGGGTGCGCGTGCGGTACGCCGAAACCGACCAGATGGGCGTCGTCTACTACGCGAACTACCTGGTGTGGTTCGAGGTGGGCCGTTGCGAGTGGCTGCGGGCCACGGGGTACAGCTACCAGCGGCTGGAGACGGACGGCACGATTCTGCCCGTCATCCAGGCGCAGTGCGAGTACCGACGCCCTGTCCGCTACGACGACGAGATCGAGATCCGGGCGAAGGCGACGCTGCTCTCCCCCGCCAGGGTACGGTTCGACTATCAGGTTGTGCCCCGAGGTGCCGCAGAGCCGTCGGCGATCGGCTGGACCGAGCACTGCGGCGTCGATCTGACGGGCCGGCCCAGGCGCCTCCCGCCGGCACTGAGGAGACTGTTCGAATGAACGCATTGGTCACCGGCGTCGCAGGCTTCATCGGGTCCACGCTCGCCGGACGGCTGCTCGACCAGGGCGCACGGGTGACGGGCATCGACTGCTTCACCGACTATTATCCGCGCCCCGCGAAGGAGGCGAATCTCGCCAGCCTCCTCGGGCGGTCTGCGTTCCACTTCGTGGAGTCGACCATCCAGGCGGCCGACCTTGGGCGCCTGCTGCCGGACGCGACGCACGTGTTCCACCTGGCCGCGCAGGCCGGCGTGCGCAAGAGCTGGGGCCGCGACTTCGGCGTCTACACGGCCAATAACATCGAGGCGACGCAGGCGCTGCTCGAGGCGTGCGTCGGCACGACAATCGAGCGGCTCGTCTATGCGTCGAGTTCGTCCGTGTACGGCGACGACACGCCGCTGCCGATGCGCGAGACCGCGGTGCCCGCGCCCCTGTCGCCCTACGGCGTCACGAAGCTGGCGGCCGAGCACCTGTGCAACCTCTATCACGCCAATCACGGGGTGCCGTGCGTCTCCTTGCGCTACTTCACGGTCTACGGCCCCAGGCAGCGCCCCGACATGGCGTTTCACCGGTTCCTGCGCGCGGCGATCACGTCGCAGCCGATCACGCTGTATGGCGACGGCGAACAGACGCGCGACTTCACGTTCGTCGCCGACGCTGCCGCGGCCACGGCCAACGCCGCGACCCGCGGAGTTCCCGGACGCGTGTACAATATCGGAGGCGGGTCTCGCGTTTCGGTGAACCGGGTGCTCGACATCGTTGGGCGGCTCGCTGGCCGCCCGCTCGACGTTCGACGCGAGGGCGTACAGAAGGGTGATATGCGCGACACCTACGCGGACACGAGCCGCGCCCGGGCCGATTTCGGCTTCGCGCCCACCGTGACCATCGACGAAGGCCTGGCGGCCGAGTACGAGTGGATGAAGGCGGCGCTGTGCCGCACGTAACGGAATGCTCATGCTCCTGAATCGACTTCCGCGCACCCGCATCGTCGCGGGCGCGCTGCTCGTCGCGGTCGTGGCGCTGTCGGGCGGCTGCGGTCCGAAGCCCAAGAAGCCCGCTGTCACCGCGGACGCGGACAAGTATCTGTTCGACCAGGGCCAAGCCGCGCTGAAGAAGAAGAACTGGCTGAGGGGCCGCGAGTACTTCCGGATGGTCGTGGAGAACTACCCGCAGAGCCGCTACCGCCCGGAAGCGAAGCTGGGGCTCGGCGATACCTACCTGGGCGAGAACTCGGTCGAGTCGCTGATCCTGGGCGCGAACGAGTACCGCGAGTTCCTGACGTTCTTCCCGACACACGAGAAGGCCTACTACGCGCAGTACCAACTGGCGCGAACGCACCACCAGCAGATGCTCGCGGCGCAGCGTGACCAGACGCAGACGAGAGAGGCGATCCTCGAGTACGAGGCGTTTGTCGCGCGCTTCCCCGACAGCTCGCTCATCGGCGAGGGGCGGAAGGGGCTCCAGGAATGCCGCGATCGGCTGAGCGACGCCGACTACCAGGTGGGCTTCTTCTACTACCGCGCGCGGTGGTATCCGGGCGCGCTGTCCCGGTTCCGCGCGGTCCTGAAGGAGAACCCGACGTACACCAATCGCGACGCGCTCTATTACTATCTCGCCGACACCTACCTGAGAATGGGCGCGGCGCCGGAGGCGCTCCCGCTGCTCGAGCGGCTGACCAAGGAGTTCGAGAAGAGCGAGTATCTCCTGCGCGGCAAGACGCTGATGGCTGCCATCAAGGACGGCACGGCCGCGGAAGCGGTCGCCCTCGAGGCCCAGAAGCGCAACCAGCAGGCCGAGAAGGCCCAGGCCGACGCGAAGAAGAAGCAGGAAACGAAGAAGACCCCGCGACCGTAGACGCGGGCCTGCCCCGCGTCACTTCGGCATCTCGAGCGGGCTGTCAGCTCTTGAGCCTGACCTCGCCGCCCTGGCCGCGCATGAACTTGCGGTAGTAGTCGATCGCGGAGACGACGGCTGTGACGACGGCTACCCAGAGGGCCGCCTCTCCCAGCAGGAAGAGACGCCCCTGCCGGTCCGGCGCGAGGATCATGCAGAGGATGGCCACGACCTCGGCAACCATCTTCACCTTGCCCATCGGCGAGGCCGCGATGGTCACGCCGCGAGAGTAGGCGATGCTCCGGAGCGCCGTGATGGCCAGTTCGCGGCCGATGATGACCGCCACCATCCACGCCTTGGCCACTTCCATCTGGACGAGCGCGATGAACGCGGCCGACGTCAGCAGCTTGTCGGCGAGAGGGTCCATCATCTGGCCGAGCGGGGTGATCTGCTTGCGACGCCGGGCCAGGTAGCCGTCGAGCCAGTCGGTCAGCGACGCGAGGCCGAAGATGGCTGCCGCCACGAGGTCCTTGTCGACCCCCAGCACCTGCCGGCCCTCGAACTTCGTCAGCAGCACCACGACGAGGAGCGGCACCAGGAAGATGCGCGACAGCGTCAGCGTGTTCGGAAGATTCATCGTCAGGAACCCGACCGCCGAGCGATCGGCTGCCATTGTATCCCGCCACGCGCCGGGGCCCAAAACACCCTCGCCGGCGCCCAAGTTGGGATATGATCTCGGGTTGTCATGAAAGCGATTCTCCTCGCCGGCGGCAAGGGCACCCGACTGCGCCCGCTCACCATTCACACGCCGAAGCCGATCGTCCCGATCTTCGGCCGGCCGTTCCTCAACTACCAGATCGATCTCGTGAAGAAACTCCCCGAGATCGACGAGGTCGTCCTGAGCCTGAACTACCAGCCGCGGCGCATCGAGGAGATGTTCGGCCACGGCGACGGCCTTGGCGTGAAGGTCTCCTACGTCGTCGAGCCGGCACCGCTCGGCACGGGCGGCGCTGTGAAGTACGCGGGGGGCAACGCCGACGACACGGTTGTAGTGTTCAACGGCGACGTGATGACCCAGGTCGACCTGGCCGCGGTCCTGCGCCTGCATCGGGAACGGAAGGCCAAGGCGACGATCGTCCTGACGCCCGTCGACAATCCGACGGCGTACGGCCTGGTCGAAACCGACGCCGACGGCAACGTCCGCCGCTTCCTCGAGAAGCCGAAGGCCGAGGAGATCACCTGCGATACGATCAACGCGGGCATCTACATCCTGGAGCCCGAGACCTTCGACCGAATCCCCAAGGACACCACCTGGTCGATCGAGCGCAGCTATTTCCCGTCGCTCATCGAGCGCGGTGAGACGTTCGTCGCCTATGTGTATCGCGGCTACTGGATCGACATCGGCACACCAGAGAAATACGCCCAGGTGCACCGGGATATCATGGACCATCGGTTCTCGGCCCCCCCGTTCGAGGGCTCGCCGCAGCGCTTCACACTCGTCTCCCCCGAGGCCCGCATCGAGGACGGTGCGACGGTGGAGGGGCCGTGCTTCATCGACGAGGGCACTATTCTGAAGGCGGGCGCCCACATCGGCCCGTACACGGTCCTCGGGCGGCAGTGCCACATCGAGGAGGACGCCCGCATCGAGGGCTCGATCGTGTGGGCGAACTGCCGCGTGGGGAGAGACGCCGTCATCCGCCAGTCGATCCTCGGTCGACACTGCCACGTCGGCCGCAACTCGATTCTCGACGTCGGCGTTGTCCTCGGCGACAAGTCGGCGGTCACCGATTACAGCAGGCTGTAGCGCGGGTCTCCAGACCCGCGAGCGTCAGACCCGAGCGGAGTCCTGTATGTCGACACCGGTCAACCCCGACATCTTCAAGGCCTACGACGTCCGGGGCACGTACCCGGATCAGATCAACGAGTCGATCGCGCGGGACATCGGCCGCGGTTTCATCGGCTATCTCGGCGCGAAGCGGATCGCGGTGAGCCGCGACATGCGGGTGTCATCGCCGTCGATCGCCACAGCGTTCATTGACGGTGCGGCCAGCCAGGGCGCCGACGTGGTCGACTACGGACTGGCCGGCACCGACATGCTGTACTACGCCGTGGCGGCGGGCGGCTTCGAGGGCGGCGCGCAGATCACCGCGTCGCACAACCCGAAACAGTACAACGGCGTGAAGCTGGTCCGCCAGGGCGCGTTCCCGCTGAGCGGGGACGCCGGCATTTCCGACATCCGGGACATGATCATGGCGGGCACGCTCCCCGCGCCGGCCACGGCGCGCGGGACGGTCACGACGGGAGAGATGCTCGAGCCGTACGTGAACCACGTGATGGGCTTCATCGATCCGTCCGTCGTCAAGCCGTTCAGCGTGGTGCTGGACGCCGGCTGCGGCATCGGCGGCCTGGTGGCCCCGAGGCTGTTCGAGCGGCTCCCCTGCCGGACGACCGAGCTGTGCTTCACGATCGACGGCACGTTCCCGACGCACGAGGCCAACCCGCTGATCGAGGAGAATCGCCGCGACATCATCGCGGAAGTGATCCGGCAGAAGGCCGACATCGGGATCGCGTGGGACGGCGACGCCGACCGCTGCTTCTTCATCGACGGGCAGGGCGAGTTCGTACCGGGCGATTTCATCACGGCGCTGCTGGCTGAAGCGTTTCTCATCAAGCACCCGGGCTCCACGGTCATCTACGACCTGCGCGCCAGCTATGCGGTGAAGGACATCGTGGCCCGCTACGGCGGAACGGCGCTGATGAACCGCGTCGGCCACGCGTTCATCAAGCGCCGGATGCGCGAGGACAACGCCATCTTCGGCGGCGAGGTCACGGGGCACTACTACTTCCGCGACAACTTCTACGCCGACAACGGCTTCATCCCCGCGCTGCTGATGCTCGAGCTGATGTCGCGCAAGGGACAGACGCTGGCCCAACTGCTGGCGCCGCTGCGCGAGCGCTACTTCATCTCGGGCGAGATCAACACCAAGGTCAGCAGCATGAGCGTCTGCGAGGAGAAGGTCGCCGGGCTGGCGCGAAGATATGCCGACGGAAACGTCTACCAGATTGACGGCGTGTCGGTGGAGTACGCGGACTGGCACTTCAACGTTCGGCCGTCGAACACCGAGCCGCTGCTGCGCCTGAACCTCGAGGGCACCACGCCGGAGCTGATGGAACGGAAGCGGGACGAGGTGCTCGGGTACATCAGAGGCTGAAGATCTTCCGATCGTGCGATCTGAGGATCTCGCGATCTGGGAGCCGTGCCACGTGGGTCCCGCGCTTCACTTCGCAAGATCCCCCGTTCGCAAGATCGCAAGATTGCATTAGAATGAGTGTTCCGCCGTTCGCGAGCGGGGTTGGCCTATTGGTTGGGCAAGGGCTTCCCAAGCCCTCTAAACGGGTTCGATTCCCGTACCCCGCTCCATCTCTTCCCGGCGACACGCTCAGGACCCAGGGCTCAGGCCGGGACGCTCAGGGCGTCGGCTTGTGGCCAGCGAGAACCGGCGTCCTACCCGCGCAGGATCTTCTCCATGGGCCGGCCCTTGGCCAGTTCATCCACCAGCTTGTCCATGTACCGGACGTTCCGCATCAGCGGATCCTCGATTTTCCTCGATGCGAACCCCGCAGATGACGCCGGTGATCTTGCATGCGTTGGGATGGAGCGCCGGCGCCTCGCGGAAGAAGGCCTCGATATCTCCCTCGCCTGATCTGCTCCGCCAGCGTGTGCGGGCTGTAGCCCGTCGGCCAGCAGATGACGCCGTCAGCTCATGCAGTGGTCCTCGTCGGCGAACTATCCGGTCTTCAAAGGCCCGGCGAC
The DNA here is from genome assembly GCA_963784455.1 of uncultured Acidobacteriota bacterium. GTDB lineage: Bacteria > Acidobacteriota > Vicinamibacteria > Vicinamibacterales > Fen-181 > FEN-299. The sequence continues at coordinate 118,307 of CAWARN010000002.1, forward strand.
CTTGTACGTACTGAGGATGACGCCGGACGGCGTTGCTTGCGTGCTGACGAGCTCGAATGAGCGTGCCGGGGTTCCCTCCGCAAAGAGGCGCTTCCCCGTGCCCAACAGGACTGGAGAGACGATCAGCACGACGTCATCCGCAAGGCCATGTTCGAGCACCGTCGACGTCAGCGTGGAGCTGCCCGAGAGGATGAGATCCCGGCCGTCCTGCGACTTGATGCGGCGAATGCCCTCGACGATGTCCGGTCCGAGGCCCTCGAACGGGCCCCATTCAAGACTCTCCGGACGGTGGGTGGCGACATACTTCGTCGCCGCATTGAGGCGGTCCGCTATCGGACTGCTCGGCGCCTTTGGCCAGAAGCCCGACCAGATATCGTAGGTGCGACGGCCAAGCAGCAGATCGAAGCTCTCGCCGTGCGCGGCCACCACTGCGTCCCGGCCAGCGGGGGTCCGATAGGGCGCGGTCCAGTCGCTGTAGGGGAAATCGCCATCATCGGCGGAGTGCTGGATCACGCCGTCCAGCGAGATGTGCTCGATGATCTTGAGCTTTCTCATTTGAGTCTCCGTGTTCTGGGGTGTCAATCCGTAGTCCGTGGTCTTCGTCTCCGGGTTCGTGATCCCGGCGGCGAGGCGAGCAGCCGTCTCCCGCGTGTCGCGGGCCTCATGCCGCCCCGCGGACCCGGCGCACACGACAGGGTCCGCCGGCGGCCTAACGCCTGAATCCTGTGATTGGCAAGCGGGCGCGACCGGAGGGAGTGCAGACGGACGAGGGGGCCGACGCCTACGCCTTCGGCTGCCGACCCGCCGCAACTGACGCAACGACGCCGCTGAGGCCGAGCAGGCCGACGACGTTCGGAAACACCTGCAGGCCATTCATCAGGTCGCCCCAGGCCCACACGGTCTCGACCTTCGCCGTCGCGCCGAACACGATGAGAAGACAGTAGATCCAGCGATAGGTCTTCGTCACCCGGCCGCCGAGGATGTACTCGAAGAACTGCTCGCCGTAGTACGCCCACCCGATCAGCGTCGTGTAGCCGAACAGAAAAGCGCAGAGCGCCACGATCCAGCCTCCGGCCACCGGAATCGCGCTGTTGAAGGCACCCGCCACCGCGGCGGTGCTGTTGAGGCCTGACGTCCACACGCCCGTCACGAGAATCGTGAGGGCGCTGATGGACGATGTGAGGAACGACACCGTGAAGACCTCGATAACCGCGTTCAGCCCCTGCTGCGCCGGGTAGTCACTCCGCGCCGTCCCGTAGGCGACGGCGGCCGTACCGTAGCCCGCTTCGTTCGCGTAGACGCCCCTCGCCAGGCCGTATCGCATGCCGACCATCAGCGCCATGCCAGCCGCGGTCCCGGTCGCCGCACGAAGGGAGAAGGCCTCGCGAAAGATCGACGCGAACACATCCGGCAGCCGAGCGGCGTTCACGGCAATCACGAACAGCCCTCCGGCCAGGTAGAGGCCAACCTTGAGCGGCGAGAGCTTCTCCACCGCGCGCCCGATCGACGTCACCCCACCGATGATGACCAGCCAGGTCAGCACCGCGATCGCGACGCCCGACACCCACGGGTTAATCGAGAACTCGGACTTCAACGCCACAGCGATCGAGTTGGGTTGCGTGAACGGCGTCGTCGTGAGCGCGGCGACTCCGGCGATCAACGCGTAGGCCCAGGCCAGGCGAGGCGACTTCAGGCCGTCCCGAATGTAGTACATCGGCCCGGACAGCACGGCGCCGTCGCGGGAGCCCCGGAACGACACCCCCAGCACCGCCTCGGCGAACTTGGTTGCGGTCGCGACGAAGCCGTAGCACCAGATCCAGAACACCGCGCCAGGACCGCCGGCGACGACGGCGGTGGCGACACCCGCGATGTTGCCGGTGCCTATCGACGCCGCGAGCGCCGTCATGAACGCCTGGAACGGACTCAGCACCCCGCGCGACCCCGATGCCTTCGGGAAGATGGTGCGCAAGGCCTCGGGAAAGCGGCGGACCTGGACGAAGCGGCACCGCAGCGTCAGGAAGACCCCGACGGCCATCAGCAGGACGACGAGAGGACCGGGCACCTGGCCGACAGGCGGACCGAGGTTCCATGGCCCCCACACCGCGTCGCTGGCCCAGGTGATGGCGCGGGAGAGGAAGGACATCGGGGACAGCAACAGGAATACAGAATGTACCGCCTACCGCCTACTGCCAACTACGCACCGGTCGTGTCCGCTGCCCGCTTCTGCGTCCGTGGTCCGCTGACAGCTGCCAGCCGCCTCAGTCCGTGCAAATGTCGTCGACGATGCCGACGATGACGGAGCGGACCGGGCCGTCGGCCGAGGCCAGCACCTGCCGCGCTCCGGTGCCTTCGTCGAGGACCAGCACGCGCTGTCCCACGCCAGCTCCCACCGAGTCCACCGCGAGGAGGTACGCCCCCGGTCGCGCGCCGGTCGCGTCTTCCCGCTCGACGAGCAGGAGCGCCTTCGCCCGGTAGAACGGGTGGGTAATCGTGGCGTAGACCTGGCCCGTTACGGTTCCGACAATCATCAAGGCTCCCTCACGACATCGTCCACGATGCCGATGATGGCGTGATCGATCGGGACGAACCACGGGTCGAGCGCCAGCGCAGCCTCGCGGCCGCCCTCGTAGTAGACCAGCTCGCCGGGGCCCGCCATCCGCGTGGCGTCGGCGGCCACGAGCGCCCGGCCCTCCGGCTGACCCGCGCGGTCGACCGGCTGGACGAGGAGCATCGGCACGCCTGCGAGCCCCTCGCAGACGATGGCTGGAACCACGGCGCCCACGACGCGACCCAGCAGCACTAGACGACCTCCCCATCGAGATCGAGCAGCGCGGCCGACGCGAAAGACGTCCCGCTGCCCAGCTGGCGAACGAGGGCGTCGTGCGGCGACGAGATGATCGTGTGCCGGACGCCGTCGCCTGCCTGCTGCATGAACGCCAGCACGATCTCCACGGCGGCCTGGATGTCGGGCAGCTCGCCCTGGTAGATGCTCACCCCTTTACCCGACAAGCCCGAGTCGGCCAGCCGGAGCTCGACCAGCTCGACGGGCGTGCCTTTCAGCGCGAGCTCGGCGGCCTTGACGTTCGACGCCACCGTGTCCGTTTCGATCACGGCAATCGCACCGCTCCCAGACGCCCGACGCCCGCCGAGGATCGCGTCGTAGACCCGTGGGTGCACGTCGGCGAGCAGCAGGTGGTCCAGCACGCTGTCACCCGCGCGGAGCTGCGCCTCCCGAAGCGACTCCTCCACAGCCGCCGTGCTGCCGCCGATCAGCGTCAGGAAGCGGCCGCGCGTGATCGTGCCGGCCTTGACGAAGGCGATCGGCGCCTTCTTCAGCATCGCGTCCGTCGCATCGACGCCGGCGGGGATATCCCTGAACTCGATGACGGCCAGCGCGGGAGCTTTCTTCATCACGTGACCCTAGGTGATTCTGAAGTGGTCGACCATGACGCAGCGGCGCCAGCGCGAGAACGACCGCGGTCCGGTCAGACCCTCGCCGGTCGGGCTCGCAATCGTGAACGACGCGAAGCCCTCGCCGTCGAGGCCGAGGCCCGCCTGCGACCGTCCGTTCTTCACGAAGATGCTGCAGTCGCACTCCCTCGCCATCCGGCTCAGGCTGTCGATGTTCGTCGAGTGCATCACGGCCGTGTGCCGGTTCCCGCCCTCCACCTGCACGGCCAGGTCGATGGCCGCGTCGACATGCGCCACCCGGCAAACGGGCAGCACCGGCATCATCTGCTCGGTCCACAGCAGCGGGTGGCCCTCGTCCACCTCCACCACGGCCAGCCGGGCGGATTCGGGCACGTTCATCCCGAGGCGCCGCAGGATGACCCCCGCGTTCTTGCCGATCAGGTCCTTGTTGAGGTGCGCCGGACGGCGCGGCCCCTCGGTGCTGCTGAAGATGAGCTGCTCAAGCGCCTGCAGCCGGCTCTTCTCGACCAGCACGGCTCCAGCTGCCGCCATCGCTCCGATGAGTGCGTCGGCCACGCTCGCGACGACGAGCACTTCCTTCTCGTCGGTGCAGATGATGTTGTTGTCGGTCGACGCCCCGAGCACGATATCCCGCCCCGCCTGGGCGATGTGGGCCGTTTCGTCCACCACGACCGGGGGATTGCCGGGACCGGCGCAGATGGCGCGCTTGCCGCTGGCCATCGCGGCCTTCACCACGGCTCCCCCGCCGGTGACGACCAGCAGCCGGATCCCGGGATGCCGCATCGTCTCCTGGGCGGTCTCGATGGACGGGTGTTCGACGCACGTCACGACGTCCTGGGGGCCGCCGGCCGAGCGGATCGCGGCGTTGAGCAGCGCCACGGTCCGGATAGAGCAGCGGCGCGCCGTCGGGTGGACGTTGAACACGACGGCGTTCCCCGCCGACAGCATCCCGATCGCGTTGCAGATGATCGTGGACGTCGGATTGGTGACCGGGGTGATGGCGCCGATGACCCCGAACGGGGCCGGCTCGATGAGCGACAGGCCGTGGTCGCCGGTGACCGCCTGAGGGAAGAGGTCCTCGAGGCCGGGCGTCTTCTCGGTGACCAGGAGGTTCTTCACCACCTTGTCTTCGACGCGCCCGAGGCCGGTCTCTTCGTGCGCGGCCTTCGCCAGCGCCGCCGCGTGCTCGATCATCGTGTGGCGGATGGCCGCGATGATCTGCGCGCGCGTCTTCAGGGGAAGCCTGGCGAACACCGGCTGGGCCCGGCGGGCGGCCTGCACCGCCTCATCGACGGTTGCGTACACGCCCGTCCCGGCCGCTGACGACGGCGCCGCCGCCCGCTCCAGGGCCGGCCCGCCGGGCTCGGTGCCGATGTCGGCGACGATGCGCCGTGCGATGGCGTCA
>CAWARN010000003.1:0-138749 GCA_963784455.1 uncultured Acidobacteriota bacterium
GCCGCCGGGAACTTCTTCAGCAGCGGTTCGCGCAGCGCCTTGGCCACGCCCTCCGGCTCCGGCATCAGGTCCGGGTCCTTGCACAGGTTCGCGATCAGCTCGGTGCCGACGTTCGACGTGAGCAGGATGATCGTGTTCTTGAAGTCGATGTGGCGGCCCTCGCCGTCCTCCATCCAGCCCTTGTCGAACACCTGGAAGAACAGCTCGTGCACGTCGGAGTGCGCCTTCTCCACCTCGTCGAGCAGGACGACGCTGTACGGGCGCCGGCGCACCGCCTCGGTGAGCACGCCGCCCTCGCCGTAGCCGACGTAGCCGGGCGGGGCGCCCTTCAGCGTGGATACGGTGTGCGCTTCCTGGAACTCGCTCATGTTGATCGTGATGACGTTCTGCTCGCCGCCGTAGAGCGCCTCGGCGAGCGCCAGCGCGGTCTCGGTCTTGCCGACGCCGGACGGGCCGCACAGCATGAACACGCCGATCGGCTTGTTCGGGTTGTCGAGCTTCGCGCGCGAGGTCTGGATGCGCTTGGCGATCATCTCGAGGCCGTGCGCCTGGCCGATGACGCGCTGGTTGAGCGTGTCGGCCAGCTTCAGCACCGCCTCGATCTCGTTCTTGACCATCCGCCCGACCGGCACGCCGGTCCAGTCCTGCACGACCGACGCGACGGCCTGCTCGTCGACGCTCGGCAGGATCAGCGGCGAGTCGCCCTGGAGCGAGGCCAGCGACGCCTGCAGCCCCTTCAACTCGGCCAGGAGCGCCTCGCGCTCGGCCGGCGTCGGCGCGGCAGGCTCCGGCGTCACGGCCGGGTCCTTCTGCGCCTCGGCCGCCTTCTCCAGCGTGCTCCCGGTGCCCTCGACCGGGCGCGCTGCCCTTTCGCAGCGTCGCGCGGATCGCCAGCAGGCGGTCGACGATCGTCTTCTCGGACGCCCAGCGCTCCTCGAGCGTCACCCTCAGTGCGTCCGCTGCGGCGCGCTTCTGCTCGGCCGCGGTTCTCCGCTCCGAGGCGTCGATGCCGACCGCCTCTTCGCGGCCGATGATCTCGAGCTCGGTCTGCGAGCGCCTCGATCTGGCGCCGGCAGTCCTCGAGCGCCGGCGGCACCGCGTGCTGGCTGATGGCGACGCGCGCGCACGCCGTGTCGAGCAGGCTCACCGCCTTGTCGGGCAGCTGGCGCGCCGGGATGTAGCGATGCGACAGCCTGACCGCGGCCTCGATCCCCTCATCGAGCACCTGCACGCGGTGGTGCGTCTCGAGCACCGACGCGACGCCGCGGACCATCAGGATCGCCTTGTCCTCGCTCGGCTCGGTGACCTGGATCATCTGGAAGCGCCGCGTCAGCGCCGGGTCCTTCTCGATGTACTTCTTGTACTCCGCCCAGGTCGTCGCGGCGATGGTGCGCAGCGTGCCGCGCGCGAGCGCCGGCTTCAGCAGGTTCGCGGCGTCGCCGGTGCCCTGCGCGCCGCCCGCCCCGATCAGCGTGTGCGCCTCGTCCACGAAGAGGATGATCGGCTTGGGCGAGGCCTGCACCTCGTCGATGACCGCGCGCAGGCGGCTCTCGAACTCGCCCTTCATGCTCGCGCCGGCCTGCAGCAGGCCGATGTCGAGCGCGTGCAGCGACACGTCCTTCAGCGGCGGCGGCACGTCGCCCTTGGCGAGCCGGATGCGCGAACCCCTCGACGACGGCGGTCTTGCCGACGCCGGCCTCGCCGGTCAGGATCGGGTTGTTCTGCCGGCGGCGCATCAGGATGTCGACGATCTGGCGGATCTCCTCGTCGCGGCCGCTGACCGGGTCGATCTTCCCCTGCCTGGCGCGCTCGGTGAGGTCGGTCGCGAACTTCTTGAGCGCCTCCTGCCTGCCGAGCGCGGCCGACGCCGGCGCGCCGCCCGCGTCGCCAGCCGCCCCGGCGGCGAGCGACGATCCGTCCTGGCTCCCTGAGAGCCCTCGGGCGAGCCGCTGACGATCTGCGCGAAGTCGTCGCGTGAGCGCCTCGGCCTTGATCGCCTCGAACTGCCGCGAGATCGAGTACAGCACGTTGCGGATGGACGGCCTCTTCGAGCACCGCCACGAACAGGTGCCCCGTGCGGATGTAGGAGCCGCCGAACAGGAGCGTCGAGTACACCCACGCGCGCTCCACGGTGTCCGCAGATGTGGGGGGACAGGTCCGAGATGGACGTCGCGCCGCGCGGGAGCCGGTCGAGCGAGGCGGTGATGTCCTTGGACAGCCGCGACGCGTCGATTTCGAAGCGGCGCAGGATCCGGTGCAGGTCGGAGTCGGGCGTCTCAGGATCTGGTCGATCCAGTGCACCAGTTCGACGTACGGGTTGCCGCGCAGCTTGCAGAGGCGGACCGCCCCGTCGATCGCCTGGTAGGCGATGCCATCGAGCTTCCCGAAGAGCGACCGATCGCTTGATCTCGCTCATGCGGCGTCAACTCCAGCGACAGCGCCGAGGGCCTCGGCGTTCAGACACAAATCATCGGCGTCACGAGCGGACCGGCGCGTGCCGAGCCACGCCGTCCAGCCCAGCCGCGCGCCGCGCCCGAGTGCAGCGGCGGCACCTCCCGCCGCGCGAGCACCAGGCGGACGTCCCAGTCGAGCTCGAAGCACAGGTAGAACCTCACCCAGTCCACGCAGCCGCCGAAGCGGCCCGTGGCCCGGCAGGAAGCTCTCGTACTGGCGCCAGGAGAGCGGGCCGAGCCGGATCCGGAACTTGCCCTGGCGGTCCCACACCGACCGGCCCAGCACTGCTTCTGCGCCGAGCACCGCGCCCGACCGGCCGAGCGATGTGCGATCACGCATCTGCAGGAGCAGCCAGTGCCCGACGAATTCCTCGATGCGCACCGGCACGTCGAAGAACTGGTGGAGTATGGCCGCCAGGCCGTCGGCGTTCCGCACGTGCCGCGCGAGCGTGCTGACGTGGAAGAGCTTCGCCGGGTCGGGCAGCCCGTCACGGTGCCGGAACGACGCGGGGGTCACGCCCATGAACGACGCGACGAAACCCGCGACATGGTCGGCCTCGGGCCGGTCGCGGCTCACGTGCGGCTGCGCCTGCGCCCACGCGCGGTAGAGCAGCGCCAGGAACCGGTGGTGAAAGAGGTCGAGGAACCGGCAGATCGTCGGGTCGCCGGCGTTGCGGAGCCGATCGCGCGCGTACTCGGTGAGGTGCTGCGGCAGCGGTCCGTTGGGACCGAACAGGCCGCCGAAGTAGACGGTCAGCCGCGGCCGGCCCGTCCGCCCCCGTCGAACGCGGCGATCGCCGTCGGCGCGAACGACAGGTCGGGTGCCTGGCCGAGCCGCACCGGCTCGTCCGTCGGACGAGGAGCCGTCCCCCACCTCGGCTGGTCGCCCCACAGGCACTCCAGCAGGCGCATCGTCTGGTAGAAGTCGTAACGGTACGGCGACGCCGCCAACGCCTCGAGGAACTCTACAGCGTCGGCCTCGCGCCCCAGCGTGGCACCCATCGATTGATCTCATCCCTGCTGCCGGACCTCAACACGGTCTCGGTGAACGAGTTGAGCGAGACGTACCGCGCGAAGAACTGCTCGAGCACTGAGCCGAGCATGCAGGCGCTGGCCCCCTCGAACGCCAGGTCGTCCACCGTCACCGCCACTTCCAGGCCGCGGCCGAACGCCAGCGGGCCCGGCACCGGGAGGCGGCGCACGACAGGCTTCACGGTCACCGCCCGGATCCCGTCGATCTGCCGGCGCGCGGTCGTGTCGCCCGCCGGCGCGTACAGCGCGAGCAGCTCCCGCAGCGCCGCCGCCCCCTCGTCCGACGCCGCGTTGGCCAGCGAGAAGTAGTTGAGCGACAGGTGGCTGATCGCGCGCCACGCCACCGCGCCGTCCGCGAGCGGCGCGTAAGGGCGGCTCGGGCCGCTGATCACGCGAACGCTCTGCACCGGCGCCGCGATCTCGAGCGCCAGGTCGGTCGTGCCTCCGCCAACCGGCATCAGCAGCGGCAGGTCGCGGTTCGAGCACAGCGTCTCGACCGAGAGCTGCCTGAGCTCGCGGCTGAACGGCGCCCGGGCCGAGTCCACCAGGCTCAGGAACACCTCGGTCCCGATGTAGCTCGTGCGCGGGCCATGGCGCTTCTGCGCCGACGACAGGAGGCGCGGCTCGCGGCGGGTCGTGAACGCCGCGTGGTGCTCGCGCTCCTGGCTGGCCGCGAACGTCGCGTAGAGCGGCAGGAACCGCTGCTCGCTCTCCGAGCCGACGCCGTGCCCCAGCACGTCGGTCACCTGGTAGACCTCGTAGTCGAGCGGCCGGGTCCGGTCCGGCGAGGACGTGGTACTCGTATGCGGCGTCGGTGACCTGGATGCGGTCGGCGCGCTTGGCGAACAGGTTGATCGCCGGCGTGCAGTTGAGGGCGAAGTTCGAGGCGTCCACCGACCCCTCGAGCCTCCCGTCGTCGCGCCCGAAGAGGATCACGATCTCGATCTCGCTCGTCGCGGCGCGCCTGAACGCGGGCGTGAGCCCGGTCAGCTCGAAGAACCGGAACCGCTGCGGGAACGAGAAATACTCCTGGATCAGGCGATACCCCTGGAACGATCGCGGCGTGACCGGCAGCAGCGCCTGGTCGTCGTCGAAGCCGGCCGGGCGCACCGACGCTGCGGGCAGCAGCTCGTGCCAGCGCGATGCGCCCGCCGCGGGCAGCACGAGGACGCCGATGGCGGCGGTGGCGCACAGATCGTGGATCCGGCTTGCGAGTTCGTCCGGGCCAGCCACGAAGAACGTGAGCCGGTCGATCGGCGTGCGGGCGAAGTCGAGCCCCTCGGGCGTCTCCAGCCGGATGCGCACGCCCCCCTTGATCCGCTGGGCGATCGGCAGCGTGTTCAGCGGCAGGTCGGGCGCGAAGGAGAAGTACCTGGCCGCGGTCACCGACACCGGCCAGAGCCTCACCTCGTGCGCCGTCCGGAACTCGCACGGCGTGGCGTCGTTCGCCTGCAGCAGGCTCTGCATCGGGCTGCCGCGGGGGATCCTCGGCCCGGCCAGGAGATTCGGCTCTTTCGGGTCAGGCCTGAACTGCGCCACCAGCATCGAGGGGGTCGGCGCGAGGTAGTGCGGGTAGACGATTTCGAGCAGCGCCTGGGTGAACCGCGGGAACTCGGCCTCCATCTTGAGCTGGACGCGAGCCGCGAGGAAGGCGACCCCTTCGAGCAGCCGCTCGACGTACGGGTCCGCCACCTCGAGGCCGGCCATCCCCAGCCGCGAGGCGATCTTCGGGAACTGCTCGGCGAACTCGGCACCCATCTCGCGCAGGTGCTGCAATTCGGCGTTATAGTGCCGGAGCAGGCGCGGGTCCATCACTTCACTCGCGAGGAGACCAGATCGGCGATGTCGACCTTGCCGGTCTCGAGATCGATTTCCGTCCGTACCAGCAGCTCGAGCGGTATCGGCTGCGCCCACAGCTGCCCGCGAATCTCGATGCCGACAACGTTGTGGCGGTCGAGATCACCCGATTCGACGAGCGCCGTCACCTGCAGCGTCTCGGCCAGGATGCGCGGCTCGAAATCGAGGATCGACTGCCTGACCGACCGCTCGAGGTCCGTCAAGTCGAGCGAGGAGAACGCCCGGCCCGACAGGGCCGGCAGGCCGTAGTTGACGACCGACCGCCTGACGTGCGGCATCCGGGCCAGCTCGCCGGCTGTCTCCATGCGGGTCGCGTTGAAGAGCCAGGCCAGATCCCTGAGGACGGCTTGCCGAAGGCGGCTCTTCGACATGACGCGGCGCTCGCGCGCCTCCTGGCGCGTCCCAGGCTCGTCGTCCGTCAGCCGATCGAGCAGCGCAGGCTGCAGCCGCTCCTGAGGGGTCAGTTCGCCCATGGCCTGACGGTCCCGGTCACGCCGCCGGCTGCGCGCCGACCAGGATCGTCCGCACGTCCAGCAGCGGGTGATCGCCGTCGCCGGTGGTGAGCACGCGCTGTCCGAGGCCCGAGAAGACCCCGCCGGGCCCTCCGCCCACTCGGTCCGCCGCCCGAGGCGGATCAGCGGGTCCTCCGACACCTCCGAGCCCGGATAGCGGGTCGGGATCACGCCGACCGCCTCGCCGCCGTTCGCGAAGTGGAACTGCGCCGGCATCCAGACCAGGTCGCGCAAGTCGGCGGGCGCCTCGATGACGACCTTCGAGAACCGGCCGTAGGGCACCCAGTAGTACTGCCCGTTGATGACCGCCTCGCACACCGGGCCGAGCCGCATGTCCCCGTCGGCGATCCACTCGAACGCCTGCCCGTCGATCGACCCGGCCGACGGCGGCGCGGCTTCGAACGCCCGCGCCCGGAGCGACGCCGCCTCGCCGGCGCGGGGCGTGCCGGTGACGAGCAGCGCCTCGACGAGCAGCGCCATCCATTCCTCGGGCTCGCCGAACACGACCGGGGAGCGCCGGCCGGCGAACACGTCCGCGCGGAGCCGCTCGCAGCGCAGCGTCTCGCGGTACATCTGCGCCATCGCCAGCGCGCCTGCGTCCAGCTCCGCCGCGACGTTGAGCTGCGTCAGCGCCCGGTCCCACTCGCCGAGCACCGCCAGCAACTGGAACAGGAAGACGCGCAGGTCCGATTTCGAAGGGTTCTTGCGAACCTGGTCCTGCAGCGCCATCAGCGCGCCCGCCAGGTCACCCTCCCGAACCGACCGTTCCGCGATCTCGAGCGACACAGCGCCTCCTCGGCGACACGGGAATCACTATCCGGGCGACAGGGCATCCGCCTCGAACACCGAGGCCGCCCCCGGACCGCCCTTGTCGTCCTGGGGCGTGTAGGTCACCGTCACCACGCCGAACCCGAGGCGCAGACGCTCGACGAGCTCAGTGTCCTGCGACTCGACCTTGAGCGAGGTGACCCGCACCTTCTTCAGGACAATCGTGAAAAACTCGACGGGAGTCTTGCCGGCCTTCCGCACCGTGAGCTTGGCCTGGCCGATCAGCTTGTTGTTCCGGAGGTACAGCATCAGCGTCGGCGAGGCCTGGTCGACCCGCTTGACCACCTCGAGCTCGCTCATCGTGCTGCGGCCGGTGCCCTCGCTGCCCGCGATGGCGGAGACCGACATCTGCATGCCCCACGACCAGGACAGGACCTCGATCTCGTTCTTGTGGTCGGCGTCACCGGCCTCGCCGGTGACGCCCGCCACCTTCAGGAACATGTCGGCAATAGCCACAACGTCACCTTCCCGAGCCGCGCGCCGGTCAGCCCTTCACATTCTGGCGGAAATCGTACACCTGCGTGATGGCCGGCCCTGGACCGCCGTCCGGTTTCTGCGTCGTGAAGACGTACTCGATCTTGGCGAAGTTCAGGCTGACCTGCTCGGTGGGCACCACGCCGGAGCCCTCTGAGCCGCCCACCTGGTAGGAGCTGATCAGGCACTCGCTCATCTTGATCTTCAGGTACTCGAGCGGCTTCTCACCGGCCCTGCGCGCCGTCAGGAGCGCCTCCGGGTAGTGCTTGCCGGTCGCGCAGGCCATGAAGAGCGTCGGGGAGCTCTTGTCGAGCTTCTTGACGAAATGGAAATCCTGTGGCGCGACCTTGCCGCTGCCGCCGCCGCTGCCGGTCGTCATGCTGCCGGAGTTGGTCTCCCCCCAGCTGAACGACTCGATGTCGATCTCCTCCTTGTGTTTGCTGTCGGCTGACTCTCCTTTGACGTCGCCTAGCTTGAGGAAGAAGTCTACTTGGGCCATACACTCTCTCCTTGGTTAGCCTGCGGCGGTCTCGGGCTCGGCCGCCGCGTTTACGCCCCAGCTTTGACCGACGGCAGCTTCGACACGAGGCTCAACGAGACGGTCAAGCCCTCGAGCTGATAGTGCGGTCGCAGGAAGAACTTCGCCGAGTAGTACCCCGGGTTCCCTTCGACGTCCTGAACCACGACCTCCGCGGCCGCCAGCGGCTTCCTCGCCTTGGTCGCCTCTGACGAGTTGGCGGGGTCGCCGTCCACGTATTCCATGATCCACGTGTTCAGCCACCGCCTCACGTCCTCGCGCTCCTTGAACGAGCCGATCTTGTCGCGGACGATGCACTTCAGGTAGTGCGCGAACCGGCAGCACGCGAACATGTACGGCAGGCGCGCCGCGAGATTGGCATTCGCGGTGGCGTCCGGATCCGTGTACTCCTGCGGCTTCTGGAGCGACTGGGCGCCGATGAACGCCGCGACGTCGGTGTTCTTGCGGTGGACGAGCGGCATGAAGCCGTTCTTCGCCAGTTCCGCCTCGCGGCGGTCGCTGATGGCGATCTCCGTCGGGCACTTCATGTCCACGCCGCCGTCGTCGGTCGGGAACGTGTGCACCGGCAGCCCTTCGACGGACCCGCCCGACTCGACTCCCCGGATCCGCGAGCACCAGCCGTACAGCTTGAACGACCGTGTGATGTTGGTGGCCATCGCGTACGCCGAGTTGGCCCACGTGTAACGCGTGTGATCTGCGGCGCCGGTGTCCTCCTCGAAGTCGAACGCCTCGACCGGATCCGTCTTGGCCCCGTAGGGCAACCGCGCAAGGAACCGCGGCATGGCCAGGCCGATGTACCTCGCATCCTCCGACAGCCCGGAGCGACTTCCATGGGGCGTAATCCGGCGTCGAGAACAACTTCGTCAGGTCGCGCGGATTCGCCAGTTCCTGCCACGAGTCCATCTGCATGACGGTCGGACTGGCGCCGGCGATGAACGGGCAGTGCGCGGCGGCGGCGACCCGGGCCATCTCCGCTCAGCAGCTCGACGTCGCCCGGGCTCTGGTCGAAGAAGTAGTCGCCGACCAGGCAGCCGTACGGCTCGCCGCCGAGCACGCCGTACTCGGCTTCGTAGATGCTCTTGAAAATGGGGCTCTGGTCCCAGGCGATGCCCTTGAAGCGCTTGACGGTCTTGGCAAGCTCCTTCTTGGAGACGTTCATCACCCGGATCTTGAGGAACTCGTCGGTCTCGGTATTGCTCACGAGGTAGCTGAGGCCACGCCACGCGCCTTCCAGTTTCTGGAAATCCTCGTGGTGCAGGATCAGGTTGATCTGCTCGGTGAGAGTCTTGTCCAGCTGGGCGATCATCGCCTCGATCGACTGGACGACGTCGGCGCTGATGAGCGTCGTCTGCGAGAGCGCCTGCTCGGCGAGCGTGCGCACCGCCTTCTCGACGGCCTCCTTCGCCTGGTCGGACTTCGGCTTGAATTCCTTCTTCAGGAGTGAATCGAGGTCGCTGACTTCCAGCTGGGCAGCCGGCTGCTGGACCTGCTCGGTTTTTCGTTCAGCCATGTGTGTTCTCCGGTCAGTGGCCGACGCCTACGACTGGGCCTCGCCCTCAGGCTTCTTGGTCTTCGCGAGCGTCTGCAGCAGCGCGGGATCCTGGAGCAGCTTCCCGACGAGCTCCTCGGCGCCGCCCTTGCCGTCCATGTAGGTGATGAGGTTCGACAACTGCTGTCTCGCCTCGAGCAGCTTCCGCAGCGCGTCCACCTTGTTCGCCACCGCGGCCGGCGAGAAGTCGTCCATGCTCTCGAACGTGAGTTCCACGTTGAGATTGCCTTCGCCGGTCAAGGTGTTCGGTACCTGGAACGCGACGCGGGGCTTCATGGCCTTCATGCGGGCGTCGAAGTTGTCGATGTCGACTTCGAGGAACTTGCGCTCCTCGATCGGCGCCAGCGGTTCGGCCGGGTTCCCCGACAAGTCGGAGAGGACCCCCATGACGAACGGGATCTGCACCTTCTTCTCTGCCCCGTACAGCTCGACGTCGTACTCGATCTGCACACGCGGCGCGCGATTGCGGGCGATGAACTTCTGACTGCTCTCCTTCGCCATCGGGTCCTCCTTAAAGGAGCGCGTCCTACGCTTCGTCCTTCCTCAGCCCGCCGGCCGACGCGCGCCTGCGCGACGGCGTCGGGCGCCATGTCCGCCAGCACGTCGAGAAAACTCTTCGAGACCAGCCGCGCCGCCCGTTCGAGCAGGAGCGGCATCGGGCTGGAGGGTTCGTTCTGCCTGAAGAACTCCGCCACGGCCTCCATCGCCCGGACCGCGTCCTGCCGGCTGTGAATGGCGCCGACCGCTGCCGGCCCGCCAGCCGGCGCGGCATCGCCCTCGCCAGCGGCGTCGCCCCGGCGTGACCGGCGGCGTCCGGACGCGCGGCCAGCTGCTTGCGGACGACGACGTCCATCCTGGCGAGCTGCGTCCGGAGGCGCTCGACCTCGGGCGCCGCCTCGGTCCCGCCGTTCGACCTCATCCGCGCGTCGATGTCCTGGAGCGCGGACGTCGCCGCAGCCAGGCCCTGCTGCACTGCGACCAGCCCGTCGAGCGGCACCGAGCGCGAACGCCGAGTCGATCAGGCGTTGGTCGGGCGCCGCCTCGTCCTCGGCCGGCTGCGCCTGCCCGGTGGCCAACTCGACGTCGCGGAAACTGAACCGGCCGTGCTGGCGGCTGCTGACGAGCGGCGCGCGCCGCAGGGCGTCGAGCACGGCGTGCGGATCGGCAAACCCGCTGAGGGCGTTCCGCCGGACGATCGCATCCTCGTCGAGCAGCGGGTACACGTCGGTCCAGTGCGCGGCAAGCCAGCGCGAGGCAACGCCGAGCGTGTCGAGGAAGGGGAGGAGGCCGTCGGTTCTGAGCAGGGCCGCGGCGAGATACGTCAGGAGCCGAAAGTCCTTGCTCTTGCCGAGCGCCTCGACGGCGCGGGCCTTGATTTCTGGCCAGGGCAGCGCGGGTCGAGCGGAACCGGCTGACCGAACAGCTGGTCGGCGTCGATCGAGGCCATCAACGGCGTCTCCTCGAGATTCTCGCCGCACGGCCGGCCGTCCTCGATTGGCGTGTCCAGCTCGAGGCCATCGATGGTCATTTGCGGTCCCCCGGAGCGAATTCTACGCCAACGTCCCCCAGCCCTAGCGCAAACTGAGCTCGGTCACGCCTCGACGATCAGCGCCGTGACGTTGTCCGGCCCGCCGCGCGGCAAGCGCCGCCTTGATCAGCCCGTCGACGGCGCCGCGGATGTCCTTCCCGCCGAGCCACTTTCCGATCTCCCCGTCCGGCACGACGCGCGACACGCCGTCCGAGCACAAGAGGAACCGGTCGCCAGGCAGCACCGGGAACCGCGAAACGTCCAGCCTGATGCTCGCCTCGGCGCCGAGCGCCCTCGTCACCACGTTCGACCTGGGGTCGCGGCCCGGCCCGTCGGTCTCTGCAACGCTGTGGTCCCTCGTCAGCCGGTCGAGCACTCCTCCGCGCCACAGATAGGCGCGGCTGTCGCCCGCCCACACCACGGCGGACTCGCAGGCCCGCGTCAGGAGCGCCACGACGGTCGTCGCAATCGGGCCTCCGCGCGCCGATGCGGCGGCGCGCCGGAAAAGGTGCGCGTTCACCTCGTCGACGCGCCGGCGGGCATCGTCAATCGTCCGGTCGAAGTTGAAGTCCGGGGCCCAGTCGGCCAGCGCGTCGCAGACCATCCGGCTCGCCACCTCGCCTTCACTGTGGCCGCCCAGGCCGTCCGCCACAGCCCATACGCCCACGTCCGGCCGTTCGAGGAACGCGTCCTGGTTCTTCTCACGGACCTTGCCCGGGTGGCTCGCGGCCGCCAATCGAAACTGGCAGAGCGCCGGGATACCGATTGTCTGGTCGTCCACCGTTCCGTCGGCGTCGAGCCGGGCAGACACGCTGACCCAGCGCCGCCGCGACCACTGCCCGTCGAGCATCGCGACGAAGCGCTCGGGATCCGGCAGGCCCTTCGAGACCAGGCAGCTGGCGTCAATCAGGGACGACCCGTCCGTCCAGAACGCGAACAGCGGCGCATAGAGCGACTCGATCCGGCGGGAGGCGAGCTGAGCGAGCTCATGCCCGAGCTGGTCGGGCGACTCGAGCGGCAGATGGATCGCATCGGACGCGGCGTCGCCGAGCACGTCGGCGGCCGACGGGTCGAGGACGAGCCGCCCGTGGTCACCCGCCGCCTGGAGGCATTCCGTCAACGCCGCGGCGCGCTTGTCGAACTCATCGAAGTCGACCGTGTCGGCTTCGAGCGTCCTGATGATCAGCCGCTCCGCGCCTTCGAAGAAGCGCGCCGCTTCGAACGCCTCGAAGACGCTCGCGCCCTCGCGGACGGCCGGCGACAATGGTCATCGGGAAGTAGCGGCCGACGCGATCGACGCTGGGCGCGATGACGCCGAGAGCGGCGTGCGGGCCGCAGGCCCCGGCCGCACAGGCGAAACGCCAGACGGGGCTCGTCAGGTAGACCTCGAGCCATCGGTCGCCCAGCGCCGAACGGGTGGCCGCCATGCCCTCCTGCAGCCACCGATCCCAGGCGCTGACGAACCCATCCGATACACGGCGACGAAGGAAGTCGCCGTGGCTCGGCAGCTTGCCGTAGAACCCGACCTCTGCTGGTCCGTCCATGGCCGTGTGTCAGAACCCGCAGCGGAACTGCCGCCAGCTGCGGTTTGTGAACGGGTTGTCCACGCTGCCTGCGTCGATCCTGACGCGCGCGGCGGCGCCCGCCGCCGAGACGCGCAGGACCGTGCGCACCTCCGACTCCGCCGTGTGCCATCGAGGCGTCCATGAAGTGGAAGAGCGCCCACGGACCAGATACCGTGCTGTTCACCGGCGCGCGGCCGCCGTCGAAGCGGTGCCCGATCGCGCCCCGATCCCTCGCCCGGCCAGGCCGCCTTGAGACTCCGGGGCACTCCGCGCTGGTAGTCGATCACCTGGCCGTCGATGTCGAGCTTGAACCTGGACGCCTGCTCGAGGTCGCTGACCGTGACCGTGAACTCGAGCTGCGGAGCGCCGCCCGACTGGAAGAACAGGCGCCGGATTCGCTGCGCCGCCTCGAACTGGCTGAGCATCTGCGCCGACATCCCGGCCGCGCCGGGCCGCGAGGCCCACGGCGACCGGGTGGTGTCGACCAGCTTCTCGAGGTTCGACTTGAAGAAGGCGTCGAACACGCCGCCGGGGCCGAACAGTCGCCCGAAGTCGGCGAGCGGGACGTCGTCGAGGCTCCCCTCGGCGAACGGGTAGCGGCCCGTCGATGCAGCCTCGCGGCACTCCGCGTAGACCTCCTGGCGGTAGCGCGCCAGCAGGTCGGTCGTCGCGCCGGCGCCAGCGGCCGACTGCGTCCGACTCCCGAGCTGGCGTGATCCAGGCCGCGATGGCGGGCGGCAACATCGCCGCATCCTGCTTGAGCGCCGTGAGCATCGCGTTCAGCTGCTGGTCGGCCACCGCGTCGAGCGGCCTCGTCTGCCCCGGCGCCGGTGCCGGTCGAGAGCAGCACCTGCCGAATCTGCTGCAACTGTCCGAGGATGCGGTCGATCGGCGCGCGCCCGGTTGCCGGCCATCAGCTGGTGGATCTGGTTGAAGTGGGCGGTCGTGCGCGTGCCCGGCGTCGTCGTCGGCACGCCGGCCGCCGCCTTGCCCTGCGCGAAGAGCTTCCCGAGCGTCTGCTGCGCAGCGGCCATCGCGCCGGGCACCGGCGCGGCCGCGTCGGGCGGCTTCACCAGGAACGTGTTGTCGTCGACCGTCTGCAGCAGGCCGCGCAGCGGCGACGTCGGCGCCGAAAGGATCGCGAGCGTCGTCATCGCGTCCGCGCTCTCGCTGAACGGCACCGGCTCGAGGTCCTGGAGGACGCCGTCCCACGTCGCGATGTAGTCGGCCTCGTACAGGTCGAGCACGTCGGCGGCCAGCTTCACGAGTCGCCGAGCGACGGGCCGCCCTCGCCCCAGACCCAGGCGTCCGCCGAGAATTCCTTGACCAGGCCCAGCGCGGCGCCGGCGCCGGTGATGTCCTTGAAGACCGGCGCCGTGAACAGGCCGGGCACCGGGTCGGACAGTTTGCGCCCGCTCCGTCGCCGCATGACGCGGTCGGCGCCCACGCCGGCCGCCTCGTCGAGCCGCAGCGCGTGCGCCGGATCGTCGGCGCGCGTCAGCTTGAGCCGGTTGTAGACGAGCGCGCGGCATCGACGCGCCTTTGATGGTGCTCCGCGCCTGCGCGACGAGCGTCGCGTTCAGCGGGACCTTCGGCAGCGTGACGTTCTCTTCGAACAGGCTCTTCAGATGCGAGCGGCATCGTCGACGGCGGCGCCGTCGGTCGCCCGCTTCAGGCCCGCCACGAACGCGAGGTGCTCGCGATCGAGATGCTCGGGGTCGCCGAGCATGAGGTAGGCCTTGAGGTACTCGTAGAGCTTGTCCGGCTCGCCGGCGAAGTCCGTCGAGCCGGCGCTCGATCCGTTCGACCAGGAACGGCAGGAGCGCGTTCCGGAGCTGGCTGGCGTAGGCGTCGCGGGCGCTGTTGCCGACCGAGGTGCCCTGGAAGAGCCCCCACCGCATCGACCAGGGCGCGCGGCCGCGATGGCGGTTCGCCGTCTCGGACACCTCGCGCACGGCGTCGAGCCGCGGCAGCATCATCGCCAGCGGCGCGCCCGCCGCGGCGCGGCGGCGCCCGTTCGAGCTGTCCACCGACGCCGACACCTCGCGCCAGGTACACGCGGTTCGCGCGGTAGCTCACCGACAGCAGCCACGACGCCGAGCACGGCCGCCGTCACCATCGCGATGTAGGCGCCGAGCTGCACCGCGCCGAGCCGCAGCTCCTGCCGCCAGTTCAGGCCCGGCGACGCCCGATTCGCCGATCAAGACCTGCTTGAGCAGGCTCTCGATGAAGTAGGCCTTGCCCCGCCCCGCCGCGGCCGGCGCCACCGCTTCGGACGCCATGCCGAAGCGGCGGCCAATCGACGACAGCAGCCGGTCGATCGGCGTGCCTTCCTGCGTGCCGCTCGTGAAATAGACGCCGCGCAGCAGGATCCGCTTGTCGAACCGCGTCGACCCGAAGACCTCGCCGACGAACTCGCTCACCAGCGGGCGCGAGCGCGGCCATCTGCTGCGGGAAGCCGAACACCTTCGTGCGCCGCCGCGCGTCGGTCTCCTCCTCGAGCCGCGCGTAGAGCCGCTCGTTCAGCCGCACCATCAGCGCGTCGAGCTCGGGCCGAGCACCTTGGCGGCCCGCGCCGCCCATCGTCTCCTGGCGCGAGAAGGTGACGCCCCAGACCTGCGCGCGCCCCTCGGCCGTCAGGTCGCCGAAATACTCGCTGAAGCCGGCCACCAGGTCGCACTTGGTCACGAACACGTAGACCGGCAGCTGCACCCGCAGCTCCTGGTTCAACTCGTCGAGCCGCCGGCGCGCGGCGGAGACGTGCGCCGTCCGGCCGTCCGGCCCGAGCGTCATCAGGTCCTGCGCGCTGATGGTCAGGATGATGCCGTTCATCGGCCGCCGCCTGCGGTACTGCCGCAGCAGCTTCAGGAACTCGCTCCACGCCGCCGAGTCGGCCGAGGCGTCGGAGTCCTGCGTCGTGTAGCGCCCGGCCGTGTCGAGGAACACCGCCTCGTCGGTGAACCACCAGTCGCAGTTGCGCGTCCCGCCGACGCCGCGGAGCGCGCCCTTGCCCATGCGCTGCTCCAGCGGGAACTTCAGGCCCGAATTGACGAGCGCCGTCGTCTTGCCCGACCCCGGCGCGCCGATGAACGCGTACCACGGCAGGTCGTACAACCCGCGGCCCTTGCGCCTGGTTCTGCTTCAGCGGCGGCGATTGCTTCTTCGAACCGCTCGCGCAGTTGCACCGCCTCGTCGCTCGGGCGGCCGGCATCGGCGGCCGCGGACTTGGCGACGCCGGACATCAGCTTGTCGGTCGCGCGGTTCGCGCGCATCCGCCGGTAGAAGACCCACGCCACGCGCAGCAGGACGATCACCAGGATCGTCACGAGCCGCGCCGTGAGCGACTCCAGCGGCCGGAAGTCGGCGAAGGCGATGTACGGCCCGCCGAATCAGGATGAACAGCGCGAGGAGCAGGAGGCCCAGGCCGACGAGGATCGAGCGGGGTGTGATGGCGAGTTTCATCGTCAGGTACCCCGTCACGTGGACGATTTCCACGCGCCTGTTGAGCGCCCGGTTCGCGGGATCGGAGGCTGGCACGTGCTTCGGCTGCGACGAGCCGGCGCCGTTCCACGTCAGGCGCCCCGCGTTGGCCGGAACGGCCTGCAGGATCTTGACGACGCTGACCGCGCGCTCGCGGGACAGCTCCACGTTGTCGCTGTAGCGAATCGACCTCAGGAGCATGTCGTCGGTGTGGCCGACAACGAGGACCCGGCCTGGCACCTGCGCGATGGCGGCCGCCACCCGCTGGAGCACCGGCTCATAGGCGGCGTTGACCGCCGCGCTCCCCGACGCGAAGAGCGTCGCGCCCGGCAGCGTGATCACGGTCCGCCCGCCCTGCTCCTCGACGATGAGCGAACCGGCCGCTTCGTCCGATCGCAGCAGCTGCTTGAGGGTCGGTCCGGGGCGCGGCGCCGCTGGCCGGGCGTCGAACCCCTCGCGTCCGACGGCCGCCAGCCGCTCGTGGATCGGGCTCGGCCGCACGCGCCAGCGCCGCGTAGTAGAGCGTGAACGTGATCGCGAGGATCGCGAGGGCGGCCGCGCCCACCACCCACCACGGCACGTAACGGATCACCGGATTGCGGCGATCCTGAAGGCCTTCCCACCGCAGCGACAGGTCGCTCTGCGGCGCGCCGCGGTGCTCGCGGATCAGGCGATACAGTTCGCGCTGCACGTCGGCCAGCTGGTTGTGGCCGCGCTGCAGCACGTGGTACTTGCCGCAGAACCCGACCGCCAGGCAGAGATACTGCAGCTCCATCAGGTCGATGTAGCGGGCCGGGTCCTTGGATGTGCGCTCGAGCATGTCGAAGAACTTCTCGCCGCCCCACGCCTCGCGGTGGAGCGCCACGAGCAGCGTGTTCTGGCTCCATTCGCTCTGCGCCCCCCACGGCGTCGAGAGCACCGCCTCGTCGAGCGTCGCGCACAGCGCATAGCGCGCGGCCAGCACCACCTCGTTCGGAATGCTCGCCGCCTGGGCGTTCTGCTCGAATGCCCGGATCTCGGTGAGCGCGTGCTGGCGGACGCTGGCCACGTCGGCCACCGAGAGCGTGCCGCGCAGCCGCCCGGCGAGCAACAGCAGCGGACTCGCCGCGCGAACCATGGGATTGAGGCCGGCGCCGAGCAGGTCTCCCGCGATCGCCGGCAGCGGCTCGGGGTCCGCGGATGGCGCGTGAGATGCCACCATCGTCTTCCACGAGGCGGCCGAGTCGGTCGGCCCCCGCTTCCCGCCGCCGGGCCGCGGACGCGGCGCCGATTCACGAGGCTTGAACGGATCGTCGAAGTCGGCCATGGTGGGCGGTCCGGATCAGCTTCGAATCGCCCAGAACTCGAGCGCCAGGCCGGGGAACTCGCCGGCGACATGCATCGCCAGGCCGCCTGAGGTCTCGAGCTGGGCCCAGAGGTCGTTCGATTGATCGAGCTCGAAGTACACGAAGCCGGCGTGATACGGGATCTGGCGCGGCGCCACCGGCACCGCGTTGACCGCGACGCCCGGCAGCTGCACGTTCACGAGGTCGCGGATCCGCTCGACGGGGCCGATCTTGAGCTGCGTCGGGAAGCGCCGCCGCAGCTCCTCGGCCGGCATGTCGGCGCGCGCGGCGAGGATGAACACCGACGTCTTGTAGAGCGACCGGTCGGGCGGGAGCGCCACCCGGACGCCGAACTTGCGCTGCTCGATAGGGATGGGAATCGCGCCCTGCTCGAGCACCGCGCTCAGCGACGCGCGGAGCGACGCGATGACCGGCTCGAACGACTCGCGCAGCCGGTTGTGCCGGTACTCCGGAAACGCGGGAGGCCGTTTCGACGTCGTCGTGAACGTGGCCAGTTCGCCCGCCAGCGACACGCAGAGCCGGTACAGCGCTTCGGGGTGCAGGCGCTGGGCCCCGGCGTGGTGCGCGACGAGCGGCTCGTAACCGTTCACGAGCTGCAGCATCAGGAACTCGGCGATCTCGGCCGCGCCGCCGCGCCCGGTGGACGACACCCGGCTCGCCAGCACCTCGCCGCGCTGGCGCAGCAGGCCGACAAGCTCCGTGGTGAACGTCGTCAGCCGGGCCGCCGCGCGCACCTGCAGGACGGTCGGGATGAACGCGTCCTCGAGCGTGACCGTGCCGTCGGCGCGGCATTCGACGACGTGCGCGAGCGGGATCGAGGCGTAGGCCGAGGTGACCTCGCTCGCCGGCAGCAGGCGCGTACGGAGCGCGCCGACCTCCACGAGCGCCACCTCCCCGGTCGGCAGCGTCGCGTCGCGCGACTCCATCTCGAGGACGTCGTGCCGCTCCAGGCCGTCCGTGTCGCCAGACCGCGCGGTCTCCTGCGACCCGGCTCGCCGCAGCGGGAGCACCAGGTGGACGATCTGATCCCGTGTGTTCGCGGCCACCTGGAGGGGCGGCGGCAGCGGGTCGTCTTCCGGCATCCTGAACGGCGTACCGTCGGGGAAGACGCCCACGGCGCGGCGGACACCGACCTTGCCGACGGCGAGCAGGTCGCGCTCGAACTCGACCTCGGTCAGCCCCCAGCTGTCGGAGACGAGCGCCTGGCACCGGGTTTCGACATAGCGCTCGAAATACCGGTCCTGCTGCTGGAAGTGCTGGGGACGGAGAAACAGCCCCTCGGACCAGATGACTTTGTTGTAGGCGGCCATGCGCGCAACCGGTTCTGTGAAACCCACTCCGTTGACGAAGCGAATGCGGGCCCGGAGCCTTCCGCCCGCCGGCCAGCGCCGGCCTCGGCGGTTACACCGTCACGGCTTGCGGCGCCCCTTCCGCGTGTTCAGACGCTCGAGCTGTTCCTCGTACGCCTCGACGAAACGATCGCCGAACAGTTTCCGGTACGTCTCCTCGACGTCCTTGCCCAGTTCCTCAGCCCGCTGCCGATAGAGCTCCCAGTACTCGGCCTCTGGACCGGTCCCGAGGAGCGACTTCTTCTTCACCCGGCGCTCGAACTGGTTCTGCAGGCGCTCGGGTCCGAACTCGGCCAGCATCGACTCGAACGCGGTCCTCATGGCGAACAGCATCGCGATCTGGTGGTTCCGCAGATCGGCGAACGCATCCTCGAACGAGTCCACCGGCCCGAGGTAGGCCGCGTTCCGCTTCACCAGCAGGTTGTGCAGCGCATCGCCGACGTTGGCCGAGAACTTGAGCGAGTTGTTGTCCTCCGGCCGGAAGCGCGTCGCCTGCATCCGGAATTCATCCTTGATTTGCTGCCGCGCGCGCAGGAGGTCCATCACGCCGGTGACGACAACGCGGAGGATGGAGCCGAGGTCGCGCCCGAGCGTGGGCGGTACGGCCGCGTTCGGCAGCCCGGCGGCGGCGAGCACCGCCGCCAGCTCCGACGAGTCGCGAGCGTCGGTCGCAACCGGAGCGGGAGCGGGCTTGCCCGGCTGCGGGCGGGGCGGCGGGGCCGGCCGTGGCGGCTCCGAGCGGAACGGGTCCGCGAATGCCGCCGACGAGCCGCTGTCCCGCATCGGGTCGTAGTCGTCCGGAATGAGACCCGCAGATCGGGATGGCTCGGACACGACTGGATCGGGAATGATGGCGACCGGCGGACGGAAGTGGTCCTCGAGCGCCGAGGCCCGGCCGAGGTCCTCGGCGCGCGGCGCGTTGCGGGCAGGCTGCGAGGGGCCCGCAAGACCAAGTGCTTCCAGCGGGTCCACGACGTCGCCCGACGGGGCCGGTGCGGGGGCCGGCCCGGGCTCGTCGAACGGCTCGTCGAGCGGGATTGGGGGCGGGAGCGGCGCCGCAGACGGGAACGCCGCGCCGCTGAGCGGGACCTCCGAGGTTGCGCCCGGCTGGCCGACGCCGCCCGGCATCGTCGATCGACGCGCTGGATCCGGTAGGGCTGGATGATGAGCAGCTCGCCCGGGTCGATCGGCGTCGGCTGCCCTTTCACCAGCCGGTTGTTCAGCGTGTTGACGAAGACGCCGTTGGTGCTCGTGTCGGTGATGAGGAAGGCGCCGTCGGCGAACTGGATGTCGGCGTGATGGCCCGAGACCAGGGCGTGCGGCAGAACCCAGTCGTTGTCCGGAGTCCGGCCAATGGTCCCGCCGCTGGCGCGAAACCGCATGCGGCTTGCCGGACCAAGGCTCTCGGCCTCGGGCCCGGTTGCCTCGAGGGTCAGAACGGCGTCTCGACTGCCAGGCAAGGCGGAACTCCCGTTCAATTATCGCCATGGGGGCTGGCGTGTCAAGGCGAGACGAGGTATCTTCAGGGCGATTCTGAGCCGTGAAATGAACAACTTCGCGCAACTCGTCCGCACCACGCTGCCCTCCTCCGTTCGTGCCGAGGAGGGTGCCGGACACCTCCCGCGTCTCCTGGTCAGAACGGCTACGGCTGAGGCCGACGTCTACTTCCAGGGGGCACAGGTGACGGCCTGGCGTCCGGCGTCCAGTCCGGACCCGGTCCTCTGGTTGAGCGGCCAGAGCCGGTTCGAACCGGGTCAGGCGATCCGCGGCGGGGTGCCCATCTGCTTCCCGTGGTTCAGCAAGCACCGGACCGACCGGTCGGCGCCGCCTCACGGCTTCGCGCGGACGGGTGACTGGACCCTGGAACTGGCCCGGCACGGCGCGGACGGCACCGTCGTGCTCGAGATGGAACTGGCGGGCGAGGCGATCGCCCCGCACTGGCCTCACCGTTTCCGCGCGCGGCACCGGATCACCATTGGCGCCGTCCTCCGCATGGATCTGGAGGTGATGAACTCCGGTCTCGAGACGTTCAGCTTCGAGGAAGCGCTCCACGCCTACTTCGATGTGGCGGACATCCGGGAGGTAACGGTGTCCGGGCCCGGCCCCGAGCCGATTCGGTTCGCCGGCCTCACCAACCGCAATCTATCCCGGAGACGCGCGAGGCGTGCGTCATCCACGACCCGGTCCGGCGCCGCGACATCGTCATCAGCAAGTCCGGCTCGGATTCGACCGTCATCTGGAACCCGTGGGTCGAGCGGGCGCGAGAGATTTCGGACATGGGCGACGACGGGTGGATCGGGATGGTGTGCGTCGAGCCGTCGAACGTCGGCGCCGACGCGCGAACGCTCGCGCCAGGCGAATCGCACACGATGACGGTGGTCATTGAAACGCACGGGTGGTGATGTGGCGCGTCAGCCCTCCGCCGCCGGGCCGGCTCGAGAAAGACGGGCGCGGACCGGGTCGGCGCGCAGGGCGACTTGCGAGGTCAGCCGAGCGGAGCCGGGCCTGCCCCGCCGTAGCTGCGAAGCAGCGAAGGCGGGAGCCGACGAGCCGGGCCACGATCGGCGTCTCGACGGCCGGCCGGTAATCGCGCGGTTGATGCGAAGGAGGCCAGCGTGACGCCGGTGGTGCTGCGCGCGGCGAACCTCACCAAGCGCTACGGCGACATCGTCGCGGTCGATGACCTGTCGCTCGACGTCCGCCCCGGCGAGATCCTCGGCTTTCTCGGACCCAACGGCGCCGGTAAGACGACCACGCTCAGGATGCTCTGCGGCCTGCTCTCCCCGACTCGGGCCGCGTCGAACTCGACGGCCAGCCGGTGGCGGCCGGTTCGGCCCGCGCCTCCGCGAACCATCGGCGTCGTCGCCCCAGGCCATCAGCATCTGGGAGACGCTGACCTGCCGGGAGCAGCTCGCGTTCATGGGCCGCATGCACGACCTGCCGCGGCGCAAGGCGTTGGCCAGGGCGGATCGAACTCCTCGCCGCGTTCGGCCTCACGGAGAAGAGCGGCCGCCTGGGGCGGACGCTCTCCGGCGGGATGCAGCGACGCCTCAGCATCGCGCTGGCGCTGGTGCACGAGCCAGCGGTGCTGTTCCTCGACGAGCCGCAGGCGGGCCTGGATCCCCAGAGCCGGGTGCTCGTCCGCGATTACATCCGCGCGCTGGCCGGCCGCACCACCGTCATCGTCACCACGCACGACATGGAGGAGGCGGAGAAACTCTCGGACCGCGTGTGCATCATCGACCGCGGTCGCGTCCTCGCGCTGGATACGGTGGACGGGGTCAAGGACGCTGTGGCGGGATTCGACGATGGTGGAGGCGCGCGGCCGGCAACGCTCGAAGACGTCTTCATCCGGCTGACCGGCAGGGGGCTGCGCGAATGAGAACGCTGGCCTACCTCGAGAAGACGTTCCTCGAGAACCTGCGCGAGTGGAAGATCCTCTCGCTCACGCTGGTCTTCGCGCCGTCTTTCGTATTCCTGATGTACGCCTACTTCCACGCGGCGCCATCGTCGTACACGATGCTGGTGCGCGCCGCCGATCCCGGCTCGGCCCGGGGCCTCGTGGATGCGTGGACGCGGGCGAACACGCCGACGGCAGCCCGGTGTTCACGGTAAGCGAGGTAAGCGACACGGCCGACGCGGAGCGGCGAGTGCTGAACCGGGAGGCGGACTGCCTGACCGAGATCCCGCCGGGCTTCGCCGCCGCCTCGACGCGATGCGCGAGGGCAAGCGGGCCACGGCTCCGACGATCACGCACCACGGAAGCGCGTCGAGTCCCCGGTCCACCATGGCGATGGGATTCGCCGACTACATCGCTTTCACGTTTGCGTACGAGGCGACGGGCGCCCAGCCTCCCATCGGCGTGACCGCGGTGATGATCGGCGGGCGGCAGCAGGTCACCGAATTCGATCTCTACGTGCCGGCCCTGCTCGTGCTGGCGCTCATCATGGTGATGTTCACCGCAGCGGCGGCGCTGGTGAAGGAGGTCGACAAGGGGACGATGCCCCGGCTGATCCTGTCGAGGCTGCGCCTCGGCGAACTGCTGGCCGCGGTGTCGACCAACCAGGTGCTCGTCGGCATCGTCGCGCTGCTGCTCACGTACGTGGCGGCGGTCTCGGTCGGGTATCACCCGCAGGGGTCGCTGGCGGCGGTGGTCGTGGTGGGCGCGGTGTCCACGCTCTCGGTCGTCGCGTTCGGCCTGCTGACGGCGGCGTTCCTCACGACGATCTTCGAATTGCTCACCGTCGGCTGCTTCCCGTTCTTCGTCCTGATGTTCTTCTCCGACTGCATGGTGCCGCTGCCGAAGATCCCGCTGTTCGCCGTCGCCGGATTCACGTTCAACGCCACCGACGTCCTGCCGACCAGCCTGACCGTCCGGGCGTTCAACCGGATCCTCAACCAGGGCGCCGGGCTGGCCGACGTCGGGGTCGAACTCGGAGTCATCCTTCTGCTGACCGCGGCGTACTTCGCGGCGGGCGCGTGGCTTTACCGCCGGCGTCACATGCGCGTGCAGTAGACGGAGCGGCCGCCTGTAGTCCCCGACGTTGCCCGGCCTACTTCACCGTCGCCGTCAGCACGACGCGCGCCCGGATCTCGACGTCGCCTTGCGCGATCGGCGCGCCGGTGACCGTAACCGATTCCGCCATCGCCCCGGCTCGGAAGGGCGCAGGCGACCCGAGACCCGTGCTGACCGCCGCACCTTCTTCGGCGATTCGGACGATGCGGTCGACCACCCGGCCGGCGCCGGCGGCCAACGCGTCGGCGCGTGCCCTGGCGTCCTGCACCGCGAGCTTCAGCGCCTCCTGCTCGAGCGTCCGCCGGTCGCGGCGATCGAAACGGATGCCGGACATGTCGGTCGCGCCTGCACCAATCGCAGCCGCCACGACCTCGCCGGCCCGGCCCGGCTCGTCGAACTTCACCGTGATCGTGTGGCGGCCCACGTAGCCCTGCTGCGTCCGCTGGTTGTTCGCGAACACCCAGTTGGGCGAGAGCATCAGGCCGGTCGTCGTCACCTGGCCGCCGACCAGGTTCAGGCCGTCGATGGCGGCCTGGATGGCTTTCATGCGGGCGTTGCCCAGGTTCTGCGTTTCGGCGGCCGTCTGGCCGCGGGTCTCCGACGACAGCGTCATGACGGCCCGGTCGGCCGCGACGCGCACGATGCCCTCACCGAGCGTGACGACGGCGGCGGGGCCGATCGGCGTGTCTTGGGCCGACGCAGAAGCGACTGCGGCGAGCGAGAGAATCAAGACAGCGAGGAGGCGGTTCATCGGATTGCCCTCCAGAAGTGCGCGATACCCCGACAGTATACGCGCGGGCCGGACCGCTGGCCCGTTGCTGACGGTTCCAGACCCGGTACGAGACCGTGCGTCGCGCGGACCGCCCGTCCGACAGGTAGAATGGTGAGCGGAACGTCCCTTGTGGCCGAACAACAGACGCAGGAACGGCTCAACCAGGACCTGGGGCTGGGCGGCAAGCTCTCGGAGCGGAGCCGTGCACGTCTCCTCAACCGGGACGGCACGTTCAACGTGCGCCGCAACAACCTGAGCGCGTTTCACCCCTACAACGCGTACCACACGCTCCTCTCGCTGCCGGTTCCGCGCCTGCTCGCGCTGATGGCCGCCGGCTACGTCGCGACCAATCTGCTGTTCGCCTCGCTCTACTGGCTGGCGGGTCCCGGCGCGATCTCGGGGGCGGCCGCCACACCGCTCGGGCGGTTCGAGGACTGCGTCTTCTTCAGCGTCCAGACACTGGCCACAATCGGGTACGGCAAGCTCGTCCCGGCCACGCGCGAGGCCAACGTGCTGGTCGGCATCGAGGCGCTCGTCGGCCTGCTCGGCTTCGCGATCCTGAGCGGCCTGCTCTTCGCCCGTTTCACCCGGCCGACCGCCCGCATCCGCTTCAGCCGCAACGCGATCATCGCGCCGTATGCCGACGGCTGGGCCCTGATGTTCCGGCTGGTGAACCTGCGAAACCACGACCTGACGGACGTGCACGCCGTCGTGTCGTTGGCGCGGTGGGTCAACGAGAAGGGCGCCCGGCGGCGCCGCTTCAATCAGCTTGCGCTCGAGCGCGACGCCATCATCTTCATGCCGCTGCACTGGGTCGTCGTGCACCCGATCGTCGACGCGAGCCCCTTGCGCGGGCTGACGCCCGAGTCGCTCGCCGCGTCGGAGCCGGAAGTGGTCTGCCTGATCAGCGCCGCCGACGAGACGTTCGCGCAGACCGTCCACGCGAAGTCCAGCTTCGACAAGGCGGACATCGTCTGGGGCGCGCGCTTCCGCGACATGTACGTGAACGACGCCGAGCGGGTCGCGATCGACATCACGCGGCTCGACGACATCGAGCCGGTGCCGCCGCCGGACGCGGTGTGAGTCCTGTCGGGTCGGCTCGGGTCCGCCCTACTTCTTGAGGATGCGCAGCGCGCGGGCTGCCGTGTCGGCCCATTCGGCCGCGTCGGGATTGCCGGCGGCGGCGCCGGCCTTCGCAATCGACTGGGCGCGCCAGTAGGTCCTGCGGGCCTCCTCCCGCTGATCGGTCGCGGCCAGGGCTTCGGCGAGCGCCAGGAGGTTCCGCGCTTCGTCCGGAACGAGCGCGTCGGACGCGCGCGCGTGCGCGAGCGCCGCGTCGGGGTCTCCGGGCCCCGTCGGCCAGCCCGGCGCGCGAAGAAGCAGGAGCGCCATCACGCGATGGCCGCCGGCGGCGTCGAGCGCCGGCGCGCGGGCGATGACCTGATCGAGGAGCGGCATCATCACCCTCAGGCCGTCGAGCGCGGTGCTCGAGCGCTCGCGCGCCTGCTGCCCGACCGCCAGCGCCAGCCGATAGGTGCACTCGATGCGCTCGGGCGCACGCCGCACGCACCACTGGCAGATCTGCACGGCCTCGGTCGCGAGTTGCTCGCGACGCGGCGCATCCGCTTCGTGTTCGACGAGCCACGCGGACGCTTCCGCGGCGCCGAGCAGCCCCTCGACGCGGGCTTCGTCCGCCCGCGCCGCACGCAGATAGAGATCGAGCGAACTGGAGACGGCACCGGCGGCCGGGCGCCCGGCGAAGGCCGCGGCGGCGCCACGCAGCAGGCCGTCCACGTCCTCGGGCGACGCCGCGGGGGTCGATGCCGATGAGGCCGAGGCCCGGTCTGCGGCAGGAACGCCTGCCGGACCGATCGCGCCGAGCGGCGGCGGCTCGTGCAGCGCCCGCGCGCAGGCCGCTGTCGTCGCGAGCGTCACGGCGAGGAGGACGGGGCCGCTTCATCTATTCCTTCGCGCGGTCGAACATCTCCCGCGCCTTCGTGAGCGCGGCCTGGTCGGCCGGCACGAAGCGCGCGAGCCGGACGCCGGCCAGCGCCTGCTTCCCCGCCGGCGTGGTCTCGAGCGACGTCAGCCCCTTCAGCAGCGCCTTCAGCTTCGCCGCGGGCACGCGGTCGCCGGCGCTGGAGAGGACCGCTACGGGCAGCGGTGTCGACGTCGTCACCACCTGCAGTTTCGCCGCGAACGGCAGCGTCGGCACGGCCGCGGCGGAGGCGCGATCGAGCAGCACGGCCACCTTGTTCCCCTGGCTCGCGCGGCGCATCGCCGACAGCACGTTGGTCGACGAGACGATGCGGAGGTCGGCCGGCAGGTCGCCCCACGGGCCGAGTGCCGGCCCGCGGATGAACCTGGGGGCGTAGCCGGCGATCGTCACCAGCTCGAACCCGGCGAGGCTCGACGGCCCGGTCACCGCGCCGGACGGCGCGACGAGCGTCCACGCTTCCGCCGCTGTGCCGCCCTCCTCCACCGCCTGAAGGTGCGGCGTCAGCCTGAGCGCCGCGCGGTGCTTCAGCCAGAACGGCAGCGCGGTGATCGCGATGGCCGCGTCCGAGGCCGCCAGCCGATCGACGCCTGGCTGCTCGGTCTCGAAGTAGACGGCGCGCAGGTCGCCCGGCTGCCAGCCGGCTCCGGCGGCGATCGCGGCGGCGAAGCCGTCCATCGCCGACTGCGCCTCGGCGGTCGAACCCGGGTATCCCGGCGCGCACACCACCAACGTCATCGCCCCGGCCTGCGCGGCGACGTTCGAGCGCGCCGCCTCGAATCCGCCGACCGTCGTCAGGCCGATGACGAGGGCCAGCCTTGCGAACGCGGAGCGCCTTGAATCCGACACACCTGCACCCCGAGCGGCTATCATGTCCGGCGTGACCGATACGGCCGGCCTCCCCCGCCTCGCCGCCATCTTCGCACAAGTCGTGCGGCTTCGCTGGTGGATCATCGCGGTCTACGGGGCCCTGGTCCCCGGGGCCGTCTACTGCGCGCTGCAGATCCCGCGGGACAACGCCATCGGCCGCATGATCGTCGATTCGGATCCCGCGGTGGTGGCGACGCGGGAGTTCCACGCGGTGTTCCCGGAACGCGCGGTCGCGCTCGTGCTCATCGAGTCGCCGCGGCCTCTGTCAGAGGAGGCGATAGAGGGCGTGCGGGTGGTCCAGCTGGCGCTCGACCGTGTCCCGAAGGTGACCACCTACTCGGTCCTGACCGTCTGGGACCGGATGCGGCCCGGCGGGCGCGGGGGACAGGCGGAACCGAGCGGGGGCGCGCCGCCTCACGACGGCGGCGAGCTCGCGGCCTTCGTCTCCGTACCCGCTTCTTCCGCGACCAGGGGCTCGTCGGCGACGGCTTCCTGGCGATCGTCCTCGCGCTGGACGTGAAAGACCCGCACGAACGCGACGCCGCGCTCGCCGCTATCGACCGGGCGCTGGACGGGGCGCTGCGCACGATCGGGCCGCGCGCCGGGCTGACCGGAGTCGACGCGTGGGCGCGCCGTGGCTCGAGTCGTGGCTCGAGAGCGAGACGGCCGCCTCCACGCTGCGCTACTTCCCGCTGTTCGCGGTCTTCCTGCTCGTCCTGACCATCAGCCTCTATCGATCGTGGCGGGCGCTCCTGGCCATCGTCCTGTCGCTGGGCGTCGCCGTGCTGCTCGGCGTGGCGTTCGGCGGCCTGGTCGGATTCAGCTTCACGATCATCTCGTCGGTCGTGCCGCTGATGTTCCTGATCACGGTGACCGCCAGCCTGATCTACCTGCACTCCCGCTTCGTGGACCGGCCCGCCGACGTGCCGCTCGAGCGGCATCGCGTGCTCGCGCTCGACAACAAACTCCTCGCCGTGACCGCGTCGATGTTCGCCGCGGCCGTCGGCTTCGCGGCGCTCGGCATCTCGGACATTCACCCGATTCGCGAGCTGGGCCTCTGGACGTCCGCCGGTCTGGGCATCGGCTGGCTCGTGTGCTTCACGCTGTACCCGGCGCTGCAGGTGGTGCTGCGCGCGCCGACCCGGGTCGAGCGCCCGGTCGCCGGGCCCTGGGTGGTCGGCCTCGCCGTCGCGCTGCCGGGGTGGTCCTACCGGCGACGCGTCGTCATCCTCGCGGCCGCCGGGGCGCTCGCGGCCGGCGGGCTGGCGTCGCTCTTCGGCATCCCGGGCGTGCTCGCGCCGATGCGCCTCGCGGTGACCGCTCTGGAGTACGTGGACCCGGACGAGCCGGTCGCGCGCGACACCCGCGCATTCTCCGAGAAGGTGCTCGGCCTTACGTCGGTGGACGTATGGGTCCGCACGCCGCCCGGAACGGTTCTCCGCCGCGACGTCCTCGTCGCCCTCAACGGCCTGTCGGAGTCGCTGCGGAGCCAGCCTCAGGTGGGCTCGGTCGTCGGCCTCGCGAGCGTGCTGCGGCTGAGGCGCTACGGCGCCGGTCTCGGCGACACCTGGCCGACTGACGACGCCGAGCTCTCGCGGATGACCGCGGACCTCGAGCCGCTGCTGCTGCAGGAGCCGGCCATGGCGCAGTGGGTCGATGTCCGATCTCGGCGGGTCGTACATCACCGTGACCGCCCGCGCCGGTGACACCGGGAGATTCGACGGGCTCCGGCGAGCGATCGGCCGCGCGTGGGCCGATTCCGTCCGCACGTCACCGATCCTGGCTTCCTGTTCCTGCACGATGGTCGGCACCGG
The DNA here is from genome assembly GCA_963784455.1 of uncultured Acidobacteriota bacterium. GTDB lineage: Bacteria > Acidobacteriota > Vicinamibacteria > Vicinamibacterales > Fen-181 > FEN-299. The sequence continues at coordinate 28,480 of CAWARN010000003.1, forward strand.
CGTGCTGGAGGACCGCATCAGCCGCCAGCTCGTCCCGACGCTGACGCAGAGCTTCGCGCTGACGTTCGCCATCATCTTCGTCACCTTCCTGCTCGTGTTCCGGAGCGGCCCGGCGCGGATCATCGCCACCGTCCCGTCGCTGTTCGCGATCCTGCTGATGTTCCTGTTCATGCGGCTGACGGGCATCGGCCTCAACGTGGCGACCATCCTCATTGCGACGATCGTGCTCGGCGCCACCGAGAACGACCAGGTCCACTTCTTCTACCACTTCCAGGAACGGCGGTCGCGCGGCGCCTCGGTCGAGGACTCCCTGGTTCACGCCATGCGCGTGGCGGGCCACGCCATCGTCTTCGCGACGGTCGTCAACGCCGGCGGCTTCCTCGCGCTCACGCTGTCGCGGCTGCCACCGATGCGGGAGTTCGGCATCCTGAGTGCGGCGGCATTCGCCTTTGCGATGGTCGCCGACTTCACCGCGCTGCCCGCCGCGCTGTGGATCGCGTTCCGCGAGAGGCCGGGAGGCCCGCGCACGCCGGACTCCGCGGCGGCTTGACCAGCGCGCACAATCGGACGGAGGAACAGACGCGCCTTGACCTGTGGATGTTCATCAAACGCGTCATCGGCGTCGCCGGCGACCGCCTGCAGATCACCGACGGCCGGGTGTCGGTGAATGGCCAGCCGCTGAACGAAGACGTCGTACGTGCCGGCCGAGTACCCGAAGCCACGACGACTGGGGCCCGCAAATCGTGCCGGACGGGCACTACTTCGTGATGGGCGACCACCGGAACAACAGTTCCGACAGCCGGCACCGGGGATTCGTCCCGAAGGAGTACATCGTCGGCCGCGTGAAGAAGGGGCCTGCGGGGAAGCGCTACTGAATCCGGTATTCCTTCGGCGGCTCGACACCCATCAGCCACCGCACAAAGAAGTCCCACCGGCGCCTCATCATGTAGTTCGATGCGCTGTCGTAGCCGTGATTCTGGTTCGGCAGCATCAGCAGGTCGAAGTCCTTGTTCGCCTTCACCAGGGCGTCGACGACCATCAGCGTCTGGTACGGCGGCACATTGGTGTCCATCGTGCCGTGCGCGAGCAGGAGCTTCCCCTTCAGGTTCTTCGCGTAGTTCTGGTTGGCCTCGGCATCGTAGTTGTCCGTGCCGTCCGGGTTGCGGACCAGCAGGCCCTGGTAGCGCTCGCCCCAGTCGTCCTCGTTCACGCGCTGGTCGTGGTTGCCCGACTCGGCGATCCCCGCCTTGAAGAAGTCGGGGAAGCGGAACATCGCCGTCGTCGTGGCGAACCCGCCGCCCGAGTGGCCCCAGATGCCGGCGCGGTCGAGATCGATCCACGGGTATCGCTCGGCCAGCTGCTTCATGCCTGCGATCTGGTCGGGGATCGTGTTGTCGCGTCCCATCGCGCCGTAGTAGGCGTCCTGGAACGCTTTCGACCGGCCCGGCGTCCCCATCCCGTCGATCGTCACGACGATGAACCCGAGTTCGGCGAGCGCCTGCCGATCGCGGCGCGCGGGCGTGAACGAGCGGCTGCCGGTGCTGCCGGTCTGCGGCCCGGGGTACACGTTGTTGACGATCGGGTATTTCTTCGCCGGATCGAAGTTCGTCGGCCGGAACAGCAGCCCGTAAATGTCGGTGTTCCCGTCGTTCGCCTTCACCGTAATCGGCATTGGCGGCTTCCAGCCGGTCGCGACGAGCTTCGAGATGTCGGCCTGCTCGAGCTTGACGAGCAGCTTGCCGGTGCCGTCGCGGAGCGCGACCGCCGGCGGCACGTCGGGCTGCGACCAGGTGTCCACGAGATGACGACCCGAGGGCGACAGCTGCACGGTGTGATCGCCGGCGTCGGGTGTGAGCGACGCGTAGTTCCTCCCGTCCAGACCGATGCGGTAGGCGTGCTGGAAGTACGGGTCCTCGCCCTTCTCGCGGCCCTGCGCGGTGAACCAGAGGGTGCGGCTCTTCTCGTCGAGCCGGACAATCTGCATGACCGGGCCGTCGCCGCTGGTGATCTGGTTCTTCAGCATCCCGTTGCCGAAGTCGTAGAGATAGAGGTGGCCCCAGTTGTCCCGCTCCGAGTACCAGATGACCTCGTTCGTCGCCCACAGCACCTGGCAGCCGATGCGCGACTCGTACTGCGTCTTCACGGTCTCGTCCACCACGGCGCGCACGGTACCGCTCGCCACGTCAGCCACGCGGAGCACCGCCTGCTTGTGGTCGCGCGAGGTCGAGATGAACGCCAGGCGCGCAGCGTCCGGGCTCCACTGCATGTCGCGCAGGCTGACGTCGTCTCCGAGCGTGGCACGGTGGTAGTCAGGGGGCATCTGCAGCCGGGTGACGCGGCCGGTGTCCACGTCGATGACGACGCGGTGCAGCATCGCGACCGCCTTGTCGCCTGGCAGCGGGAACTTCGAGACGCGCAGCGTCGGGTGACCGACCGGGCTGACGGGCGTCGAGACGAGGTACATCTCGCCCACCTCGCGCTCGTCCTGCTGAAATGTCGCAAGCTTCTTCGAATCGGGCGACCAGAGAACGATGGCGCGGTCGCTGCTGCTCCAGCCGGCGTTGTCCGTGGCGTAGCCGAAGTACTTCACGCCATCGGTCGTCAGCGCCCGCTCCGCGGCGGTGGTCATGTCGCGAACCCAGAGGTTCCAGTCGCGGATGAACACCGCGCGCCTGCCGTCGGGCGATGTCGCCAGCGGCTTGCCGTCGGAAGAGTTCTGGCCCGCGCCGCCGGCTCCGCGGCCGCCGCCTCCCCGTCGGTCTCCTCCGAACCCGACTGGCGGAGCGGTGGGCACGGCTGCCGCCTGGCCCGTCGGCTCGCACTTCTTCCCATCGACGCCACACGACCACCGGCGGTTGTCGAGGTCGAACAGGACGGTCGACCCGTCCGCCGAGTAATCAATCGACTGGAACGGAAGCTGGCGCGGCTGATACGTCGCGCCCGCGGCTGCCGACAAGGTCGCCGCCAGCTTGACGTGATCGAAGGCCGGCTCGCGCGTGCGCGTGACCGGGTCGACGAGGACGAATTCGGTGCCGTCCGCGGAGGTATTGCGATACCAGAGTCGTTCATCGGGGAGCCAGTTCGGGGTCACGCTGCCGCCGACGACGAGCGACGACAGGTTCGGCGCCAGGAACCTCTCGGCCCGCGCGTAGTCGGCGGCCGTCGGGCCGGCCGGCGGGTCTGCGCGGCGGTCCTGTGCGGCGACCACCGCAAGCGTGGCCGCAGCCAGAAGGAAGGGAAGAAGAAGGCGCAGAAGGGGGCGACCGGCGCGCGACATGTGGACTCTCCTCGGCAACGCCCGGCGCGCGAGCCGGGACGCGCGCCTGCGGCGCCCGCGTCGACCGGCCCGCGAATCGACCGGCCGGCCTATCCCAGCGGGTTCCTGGCGGCGCGAAGCTCCGCCTCGATCTGCTCGCGGGCCGCCTGCCAGTCCTGGTCCTCGTAGCCCGGCGCGAACGCCCGCTTCTCGGCGAGGTAGTAGGCGGCTTCAGCGACCATGCAATCGATAGTGCCCTGGTCTGGCATCTGCGGGGCCGCCGGCGCCTCGGGGCGGCCTTCTTCCGTGGCGCGCGCGGGCTGGCCGCGCGGGCCGCCGGCTTCTTCGCGCTCCCCGAGGCGGCGGCGCGCCGGGGCTTCTTCTTCGGGCTCTCGGCCGCTGCGGCATCCCGGGCTGTCTTCGGGCTGGGCATCTCAATCCTCCAGGTGCTATGAGCGTGTGGCGTCCTATGAAGGCTTGGCGTCGCGTCGCTCCGTCGTCCGGCGCCCTAGGCTGGTGTCAGCCGCGTGTACAGCCTTGTATTGTACCGCGTTTTGCCAGGCAGGCCCCGACTGACGTGCGTCAGAGCCGACTGAGCATCGTCGAGCGCGCGACTGACGAACGTCAGTCCCGACTACTGTATTGCGATAGAATCGCCGTTCCACGAATGGAGGCGCCGGTGAGGGATCCGCGGACCGACAGGAACGACCCCGAGGTGTTCGAGAACCCGAAGTACCCCGCCGCCCATCAGTCGGCGTTGCGCACCGCGCTGGCTGGCCTGATCGGCAACGTGCTCGAGTGGTTCGATTTCGCCGTCTACGGCTACTTCGCGTCCGACATCGGCCACCAGTTCTTCCCGCAGAACAGCGCGGCGGCGCAACAGCTGCTGACGTTCGGGGTGTTCGCGCTCGGCTTCCTGGCGCGGCCGGTCGGCAGCCTCGTGCTCGGCTCGGTCGGCGACCGCATCGGCCGGCGCGCGCTGCTGACTCTCTCGATCGCGCTGATGGGCGGCGCCACGCTGATCCTGGGCCTGCTGCCGACCTACGCGCAGATCGGCGTGGCGGCACCGCTGCTGCTGATGCTGATGCGGATCATCCAGGGCTTCTCGCTGGGCGGCGAATTCACCGGGTCGATGGTCTACACCACCGAGAAGTCGTCGCCGCTCATGCGCGGGCTCGTCAGCAGCTCGACCGCGGCCGGGACGACCATCGGCTTCATCCTCGGCTCGGGCGCCGCGTGGCTGGTGAACGCGTCCCTGCCGGCGGCCCAGGTGGACCTCTGGGGCTGGCGCATCCCGTTCGTCGGCAGCGTGCTGTTTCTGATCGTCGGCTACCTGCTCCGTCGCGGCATCAGCGAAACCGCGGAGGGGCTGAAGGCGGCCGCCGCCCGGCCGCCGCTGTTTCGGTCGCTCGTCGCCGACTGGCGGCCTGTCGTCCAGACTTTCGGCATCGTCGGGATGACGAACGCGGCCTACTACCTCACGTTCACCTACGCGGTGGAGAGGCGGAAGACCCTGGCGCCGATCGACGGCCAGGTCTTCCTGCTGGCGAACACGCTGGTGCTGTTCGTGGTGCTGTTCTCGAAGCCGCTCGGGGGGTGGCTGTCGGACACGCTCGGCCGGCGGAAGATGATGCTCTGGCTCAACGTCGTGATGCTCGGCGTCATCTACGTCGCGCTCAGGGAGATGATGTTCGGGTCGCCGATGAGATTCGTGCTCGGTCAGTCGCTGATGGCGGTGCCGATCGGGATGGCACTGGGCCTGCAGGGCGCGATGGTCGTCGAGATCTTCCCGCTGCGGACGCGCGTGACGTCGATGAGCTTCGCCTACAGCGTGACGCTGGCGCTGGGAGGCGGCGTGGCGCCGCTCGTGTCGTCCTGGCTCACCGAGCACTTCGGGAACCCGCTGGTCCCGGCGTACTACATCATGGCGTATGGCGTGATCGGCCTCGCGATCATGTGGCCCATGAGCGAAACCAACGCGCGGGCGCTCGACACGTAGACGTCAGGAGCGCCGGCCATGAGTCGCCAGTCGTGGCCCGGTTCGTCGACTCCGGGCTCCGCTCGGCCGACCTCGCAAGTCGCCCTCCGCGCCGACCCGGTCCGCGCCTGGCTCTCCGGCGCCGGTTGCCGGGCCGTGGCGGTCTATCGGATCCGCCGCAGAATGGTCCGCGCTTCCGGCAGACCGAATAGCAGCGTGAGGCCGACGTAGCCTGCGGCGTAGGGGCCGAGCGTCAGAGCGCCCAGCAGCAGCGGGGGCGCCGCGGGCAGCACGAGCTTGATCGCCCACGCCAGGCCGGCCGCCGCCGCCGCCGATATCCACAGTCTCCCGAGATAGTCGCCCGGCAGGTGAACGGCGCCGATCCGCCGCGCCAGCGTCCGCCGCAGCAGCAGGAACTCCACCCATCCGCAGACCGCTGACGAGGCCGTCAGGCCGGCCGCGCCCCACCGCGCCTCCACGCCGACGAGCGCCGGCCCATAGAGCGCCGCGAGGAAGCCCAGTGCCGCGGTGAGCGTGACGCGGATGATGGCGTAGCGAAGCGGCGTGCGCGTATCGCGCAGCGCCCAGTAGGTCGCCGAGTACAGCCGCCCGAACGTGGAGGCCAGCAACCCGATGGAGGACGCCGCGAGGATCCCCCACACGTAGATCGCATCCTCGTGACGGAAGCGGCCCGTCTGCAGGATCGTCCCGGCCAGCTGATCGCCGAGCGCGGCAAATGCCACCACCGACGGCACCACGAAGAACGCCACCTTTCGCAGGCCCGCGCCGAGGCGCGCGCGAAGCTGCGCGGCCACGGCGGCTTCGTCGCCCGACGCCCGGGACATCCCCGGCAACTCGGCTGCCGACACCGAGATCCCGAACAGGCTGACGGGCAGCGTATAGAGGAGCTGCACGTTGGCGAGCCCCGTGACGGCGCCCGTCGGCAGCAGGCTCGCGATGACCTGGTCGATGTAGGCGCTGATCTGGACGACCCCCCGGCTGAAAAGGACCGGCCAGAAGTTCTGGACGACCTCGCGGACGTGCGGCGACCGCACGTCGAGCGACGGCCGGAACCGCGAGAGCACCTTCGACACCGTCGGCAGCTGCACGGCGACTTGCAGCGCGCTTCCCGCCACCGACGCCCACGCCAGGATGATCGCAAGCCGGCCGAGATCCGAGCGGCTGCCAAACGCGACGAGCGCGCCGATCATCGCCAGATTCCAGACGACCGGCGCGGCGTACGACAGAAAGAACCTGTGGTGGCTGTTCAGAATCCCCAGGCACCACGCGGAGATCACCAGCAGCCCGGCACCCGGAAACAGGATCCGCACGACCTCGACGGCGAGCGCACGCTTGCCGCCCTCGAATCCAGGCGCGATCAGATCGATGAGCCACGGCGCGGCGAGGACGCCGACGAGCACGATGATCGAGACTGTCAGCGACAGGAGTCCGGCCACGGCGCCGGCGACCCGGTCGGCTTCGTCGTGGTCGCCAGAGGCATGGACCTTCGCGTAGACCGGGATGAAGGATCCCGACAAGGCGCCTTCGCCGAAGAGGTTCTGGAGGAGGTTCGGGATCTTGAAGCCGGCGTTGAAGGCGTCGGCGGCGTCGGACGTCAGGCCGAAGTAGTGCGAAAAGACGCGGACCCTGACCAAGCCGAAGATCCGGCTGACGAAGATCCCGATGGCGACCAGCATCGCCCCGGCTCGGCGCGGGCGCGCGGCGGGATTGCTCATGCGCAGTATGCCGCGGCAGTGCGCGCGAGAATCTCGGCCATCGTGACCGCCGAGTCCACGTCCACCCATTCCACCGCCGAGTGCTCACCGGCGCCGATCGGGCCCATGACGACCGTCTCGATGCCGGCCTCCGCAAGCAGTGCCGCGTCCATCCACGGCGCGTCGCCGACGAATGCCGGCATCCGCCCGAGCACCGCCGCGGCCTCCGCCGCCAGCGCGCGAACGATCGGCGCGTCGCGCGCGACCTCGAACGGCTCGCGCGAGAAGAACGAACGCACCGTCGCGGAGAAGCTCGGATCCTCGGCGGCCAGCCGGTCGGCGATCGCTCGGATCTGGCCGACGGCGGCGTCCACCGTCTCGCCCGGGATCGTGCGACGCTCGATCTGCAGCGTGCATTGCGCGGCGTAAGTGCTGAGCCCGCTGCCGCCGTTGATCGTCGCCGCATGGAGCGACGGCGGGCCGACCAGCGCATGCGCCGGGCCAGTGCGCAGGGTCACCTCCAGCCCGTCGAGCTCGGCCAGGAACCTCCCCATCCGCATCACCGCGTCAACGCCCTCCGTGAACCGGCTGCCATGCGCCGCCCTGCCGCGGGTCTCGACATCGATCCAGACGTAGCCCTTGTGGGCGAGGCACACCTCCAGGTTCGTCGGCTCGGTGACGATTGCCGCGTCCGTCCTGACCCGCGTGATGAGGTCGGCCGTGCCCACGCTCCCGTACTCCTCGTCGGCCACCGCGGCGACGACAACGTCGCCGCGCAGCCGGACGCCGGCGTCGGCAAGCATCTTCGCGGCGCCGAGGCACGCAGCCATGCTCCCCTTCATGTCGTGCGCGCCGCGGCCGTAGAGCCGGCCGTCGCGGATCTCGGCGGTGAAAGGGTCCGTCATGGCCTCAACGCCCACCGTATCCGCGTGCGCGTTCAGCATCAGCGACCGTCCGCCGCCGGTCCCGCGCAGCGTTCCGACCGCTGTCGTCCGTCCCGGCAGCGGCTCGTAGGTAGCCGTCTCGAAACCAATCGAGGCGAGCGTCGATGCGACGTACGCGGCAATCTCCGCTTCGCCGGCGCCGTCCGGCGAGATGCTCGGGTTGACCGAATTGATGCGCACCAGATCGACCAGCGTGCGCACGATGAAGTCGCGATCGGGAGTGAGCATGATCGTGAGGGAGCCGGACATGAGACGTCAGTCGTGGCCCGGTTCGTCGGCTCCGGGCTCCGTTCGGCAGACCTCAAGTCGCCCTTCGCGCCGACCCGGTCCGCGCCTGCCTCTCGACCGCCGGCCCAGAACGCGGTGCCGTGCGCGTGCGGGGCGAGGCTCCAGCCGGGCCTCATCGCCGGCCGCGGCCGCAGAGTCCCGTGTCGGCCTGGGCCCTGAGCCTTGAGCCTTGAGCCGACCTACGACCGAAACTCCGCCTTCTGGTGATTCTCCAGGCTATCGCGGATATCCCCGCACACGTTCACGCGAATGCCGAGTTCGCGCGCCATCCCTGCCTTCGCCGCCATCAGCCGCCGTGCCGTCGCTGCGTCAGGCGCGTACGCCACCTGCACGTGATTCGCCTTGTGCTTCGCCATGAACTGATCGCGCGTCACGCCGTACAGCGACGCGTGCATCATCGGCCACTGTGACGTCGTCGCCTTCCAGCGCTTCTCGGTCTCGTCGGCCGGCAGGCGCAGTGCGCCGCCGCGGCCGATGTCCATCCGCAGCGCGTGGCCGTCGACGTAGACCCGGCTCCACACGATCTCGCCCGGCCTGCTGACCCCTTTGATCGTCGCGCCGCCGCGCGGGAAGTACATCAGCGGCTGCCGCTCGCCGCGCGACCCCGCGTATCCGCCTTCGAGGTGGCTCGCCGGCACCGCGCCCGAGATCTCGAAGACCCACACGAACTCGTCGACCCCTGCGCCTGTGAAGGGCGCGCCCCATCGCACATCGTGGAGCGTCGTCGACGGATCCACGCCCGCGTCGACCCACACGCGGTTCGTCAGCAGCGCGTCGAGGCCGGCCCCTTCGTCCACCTCGTTGAAGTGCGGGACCGCCAGCCCCTCGAACAGCACCTGGCCGTCGTCGCCCTGCACGGGCGGGCGATCGGGATTGTTGAGGAGGCCTTCCGCCAGATCAGACGCCACGCAGACGTCCTTCAGCCCCTGCTGGTACTGGATGCCGATGACGGCGCAGCCGGACGCGTGCGCCATGCGCACTGCGGCGTCGTACATCGTGAGGCCTTCGAGCACCTGCGCCTCGGTGAGATCCGTCTCCTCGTTGCTGCCCAGGTCGAACGTCATGCCGCGCTTCAGCAGCCAGTCGAGATGCCGCCGGGCGGTCGCGTCGCTCACGCCGCGCATCGCCGCGTACAGCGCCGACTGGCTGAGCCGCTCCTTGAAGACGCCGACCGCGTGCAGCAGGTCATCGGGGATGATGCCGTTGTACATCCCCATGCACCCCTCGTCGAAGATCCCCATGATGGCCTGCTGAGCGCGCAGATCGCGGCCGAGTTCGACGCCGCGCATCGCCGCCGCCTGGAGATCCCCGGCCCACTTCTCGGGCTCGAACGCGCGGACGTGGCTCAAATCGTGGTCGATGCGCCCCTCGGTGAGCCACTGTGCCAGCGCGCGACGCGCGAAGTCGTCCTCGAACGCCTCGCTCCAGATCGTGCTGTAGGGAATGCCGGCCTTCGTCAGCGACCCGTTCAGGTTCAGCATGCCGACCAGGCCCGGCCACTGGCCGCTCCAGTTGGCAAGCGTGAGGATCGGCGCGCGGTGCCGCGTGAGGCCCGCCAGCACGTGGCTCGTGTACTGCCACACCGCCTCGACGACGACGATAGGGACGGAGGGATCAATCGTGCGAAAGGCGGCGATGCCGGCGGCCTGGCTGTCGAGGAAGCCGTGGCCCTTGGCGGCATCCACCGCGTGGCCGCGAACGACGCGGCAGCCGAGGTCGTTGAACACCCGGGTGACCGTCGCTTCGAGCGCCGCCTGGGCCGGCCAGCAGACCCGGTTGGCGGACAATCGCGAGTCCCCGCTGGCCACGAGGCAAATCTCTCTGAACATATGGCAGAGACTATATCGGCTCAGGGCTCAGGGCTCAAGGCTCAGGCCGGAGCTTCTGAATTCTGGATTCTGGCTTCTGGATTCTGACTAGAATGCTCCGATGACCGACTTCGAGAAGCTCGGCGCCTTCTACCTGGGCCGGCCGTACGATCTCGCCACCCGCCAGCGGGCCGGCGACTGGCTCCTCTACGACTCGCGCGACCTCGTCACGCACGCCGTCTGCGTGGGCATGACGGGGAGCGGCAAGACCGGGTTGTGCCTGTCACTGCTCGAAGAGGCGGCTATCGACAAGGTCCCGGCGATTGTCATCGATCCGAAGGGCGACCTGGGCAACCTCATGCTCACCTTCCCCGAGCTTCGGCCCGAGGACTTCGCGCCGTGGGTCAATCCGGAGGACGCACGGCGGAAGGGCATGAGCGTCGAGGACTTTGCGCGACAGCAGGCCGAGTTGTGGAAGAACGGCCTGGCCGAGTGGGGCCAGGACGGCGGCCGGATTGCGCGCTTGCGCGAGTCGGCCGACGTCGTCATCTACACGCCGGGGAGCGAGGCCGGCCTGCCGGTGTCGATCTCTGAAGTCGCTCGCCGCGCCGGCGGACGGCGCGGCCGAAGAGGGCGAGGCGTTCCGCGAGCGCGTGGCCACCACCGTGACGAGCCTCCTTGGCCTGCTGGGGATCGAGGCCGACCCGGTGAAGAGCCGCGATCACATCCTGCTCTCGACGCTCCTCGCCACGTCGTGGCGCACCGGCAAGGACGTGGATCTCGCGACGCTGATCCAGCAGATCCAGTCGCCGCCGATGACGCGCGTCGGCGTGTTCGACCTCGAGTCGTTCTACCCGTCCAAGGAGCGCTTCGGCCTGGCGATGGCCGTCAACAATCTGCTCGCCTCGCCCGGTTTCAACTCGTGGATGACCGGAGATCCGCTCGACATCCAGCAGATGCTCTACACCGCGGAGGGCAAGCCGCGGATCGCGATCTTCTCCATTTCCCATCTCGGCGACGCGGAGCGGATGTTCTTCGTGTCGCTGCTCCTCAACCAGGTGGTCGGCTGGATGCGGGCACAGGGCGGAACGACGAGCCTGCGGGCGATCGTCTACATGGACGAGATCGCGGGGTATTTCCCGCCAGTGGCGAACCCGCCGTCGAAGGCGCCGCTGTTGACGCTGCTCAAGCAGGGTCGCGCGTTCGGGCTTGGCGTCGTGCTGGCGACGCAGAATCCCGTGGACCTCGACTACAAGGGGCTCTCCAACGCGGGGACGTGGTTTCTCGGCCGGCTGCAGACCGAGCGCGACAAGGCGCGGGTGCTCGAGGGGCTCGAGGGCGCGGCCGCCAGTGCCGGCGGCACCTTCGACCGGGGAAAGATGGAACAGACGCTGGCCGGCCTCGGGAGCCGCATCTTCTTGATGAACAACGTGCACGAGGACCAGCCGGTGGTGTTCGAGACGAGGTGGGCGCTCTCCTACCTGCGCGGGCCGCTCGGGCGGCAGGAGATCAAGCGGCTGATGGAGCCGGTCAAGGCGGCCAAGCAAGCTTGCCTCGCCGGAGCCGCGGGAGCGGCGAAGGCGGGTCAGTCGATGCCTGTGGCGCCGGCCTCCGTGCGGGCGGGCTCTGTGGCGCCGGCCTCCGTGCCGGCGGCTTCTTCCCGACCGGTTCTCCCTCCCGGCATCGATCAGTTCTTCCTGCCGGCGCGTGGCCAGGCGCCTGTCGGCGCGCAGCTCGTCTACACGCCGATGCTGCTCGGCGTCGCCGAGGTGCGCTTCGCCGACGCGAAGGCCAGGGTGGACGCCGCGCAGACCGTGGCCGTGACGACGCCCGTCAGCGACGCGCCGGTGCCCGTGGACTGGAGCGCCTCGGCCGAGAGCGCATTCGGGCCGTCGGACCTCGAGCGCGAGGCAGGCGCGGGCGCCGCCTACGACCCGCTGCCGTCGGCGGCGTCGAAGGCGAAGAGCTACGACGCGTGGAAGAAGTCGTTCGGCACGTGGGTCTACGGGGCGAAGAAGCTCGAGCTGCTGCGATCGATCGAACCCGCGCTCGTCTCGCAGCCTGGAGAGACCGAGGGCCAGTTCCGCGTCAGGCTGCAGCAGGCGTCGCGCGAGTCGCGCGACGAGGCGGTCGAGCGGCTGCGCCAGCAGTACGCGCCGAAGATCGCGACCCTCCAGGAGCGTCTTCGCCGGGCGCAGGCGGCCGAAGAGCGCGAGGCCAGTCAGGCATCGTCGGCAAAGCTGCAGACGGCCATCTCATTTGGCGCGACGCTGCTCGGCGCGTTCATGGGGCGCAAGGCGGTCAGCATGTCCACGGTCGGCCGTGCGACGACGGCGGCGCGCGGAGTGGGGCGGTCGATGAAGGAGGCGGAGGATGTGAAACGCGCGGCGGAGAGCGTGGCGTCGGTGCAGGGGCAGATCGACGCGCTCGAATCCGAGTTGCGCGACCAGACCGCGGGCGTCCAGGCGAAGATGGCGAGCGCGCCGCTGGAGCCGCTCACCATTGCGCCGAAGAAGACCGGCATCGCGGTGCAGCTCGTCGCGCTGACGTGGGTGCCGTTCTGGGACGACGGCCGCGGCGGCCGGACTGAGGCGGTGTGATCGCCGTGGCGCCGGCCTCCGTGCCGGCGGGTTCCGTGGCGCGTAGGGCGGGTCTTCAGACCCGCCTGCCGATGGCGGTCGCCGCCACGCGGGCTGCGTGATCGCTGTGGGGCAGGGCTTCAGCCCAGCCGATCCGTTTGCCTGGGGTCGCCGCCCTTGATATACTGTCTGTCTCGCATCGAACTCGTCCGCGGCCATTGGACGGGGCGCTTTCTTGGTGTGGGCCGCTAGCTCAATTGGCAGAGCAGCAGACTCTTAATCTGCGGGTTGAAGGTTCGATTCCTTCGCGGCTCACCACACTTTCCCAACGAATTCTCAAATCGTCGCGCCCATAAGCGGCCACGCCTGGCAGTTGACACACTAACTGACACACTCACTCTGCAGAAGACGGCGGAGTTCTTCAAGAGGAGGTGACGTCGGAGGTCCGTCCCGAAGACCGTATTCCGCTACCCGTTCGTCGACACCTCGCCAATGCAGGCTGTTCCCCCGGTGGTCACAGCGCCGCCGGTAGGTTACTTCGAGATCGTGTAGGTGACCCCGACACCGATCGAGAAAGAGAGCCACCCATCGTGACCAGGCGCCAGGATGGCCCTGAATTCCGGGCCGAGAGCGAGGCGCTTCGTCACGGGCACCGTGAGCCCGACTCCGATGTCCCCACCGAAGAACGAGCCCGGTTGGTCATGCTGCTCGACCGTTGTTCCAGACGGATAGTGATGCGTGTGTGCAGACTCGCCAAGTCCTGCGCCGACGAAGAAGAAGACCTGGGCGCGCTGCGTTTGAGAATGGACGTACAAATCGGCGAACGCGGTCCATACGCTGCCATTAAGTGTCCCCCCGCGTGAGAACATGGTCGGGTCCGAAGTGGCTTCGAGTCCAGACCGACTGAATCGGAACCCGAAGCCGCAGCGGGTGTTTGGGCTCGGGTAGACTCGCACACCGACGTTGCCCCCGAATCCCGAGCCGGACTCCCCAAGGAACCCGCCCCAAGAGGCGTCCGAGTACTCGGCATTCCCGAACGCCTCGATTGTCGCGTTCGATTTGGCCTTCTCCGCGCTTTGGGCTTCTATCTGCCCAACAGGGGCCAAGGCGACTGGCTGAGCGCCGACGGTGCTCGCCCAGGGCAATGTCAAGGCGAGGAGAAACAATCCAGAGCGGACTACTGCCGACGTCATGGCGCCCTCCATTGATCGTGCTGTCAGGATTCGAACGCTCCGGAGTTGTCGGTACACCTCAATCTCGACGACATGTGGGATCCGATCACTTGCGCGCCCACCGGTCTGACGTGAAGGATCAGGCAGGGGACGTTACACGCCGCTGTAGCATCCACGTCGTTCTTGTCTCAGTAATCCCCGGCGATGGCTGCTATGACCGCGTTCATGCGGGTGGTGGACGCCCAGTCTGGCGTGCCGGTGGCTATGACAGGGGGCGGGTGGTGTCCCCAAAACATCTCGTTCCGGGACAGGTTTTCCATCCTCGTAACTCATTGAATCGTCGAGGCCGTCAACGGCTCCTTTTCGCTACCCTTCTGGGACAGCCTCCAACGGTGCACGACCGAATCTGGAGACTCCCAGGCGGGTAGCGGCCTCCCGCACGGACAGGTGGACCACAGACATGAAGTTCGCCTCCCGGGGCGGGCGACCTACCCGGTGGCCCTGGGCCTTGGCCCTGGCCATGCCTGCCCGGACCCGCTCGACAATCCGGGCCCGCTCGAACTCGGCGATGGCGGCCAGCAGGTGCATCTGGAGCCGTCCCGCCGGAGTCGTCGCATCGATCCCCTCACCGAGCGAGACAAACCTCAGGCCGAGCGCCTGGAGTTCGTCGAGCAACAACACCAAGTGCTTCAGGTTCCGCCCGAGTCAATCAAGCCGCCAGCAAACCACGACATCGAACTTCCGCCGCCGAGCATCCTTGACCAGCGCGTCCAATGCCGGTCTGGAGTCCCTCGCCCCGCTCACCCCGCGATCCACGAACTCCGTGCCCACCCAATTCCTTGCCTCCACATACCGCCGAAGTTCCCTGAGCTGGTTCTCCGGCTCCTGATCGAGCGTCGAGACCCGAGCATAGATGGCCGCTCGTCGTTGGTCCTTCATGGGGTCCGCCTTGCTCTGGTTGCCTTGGAGCGGGCCTTGGGGAGCGCCTTCCTCTCGGTGAGCCACGCTTTGAGGGCCCGCCTCGCCTGCTCGCTCTCGCTGACGCCGTCCCGCTCCTTGACGGCCTTCAGCCCAGCTGCCAGTTCCGGGTCGATCGCAAACGCGAAGAGCTTCCGCCTGGTCATACTGCCAGTTTATACCTGTTTATATAACATGCAAGCGCTATGCACGGCGACAGGCTTCTTGATGAGGGCCTCATCGCGGTGTGGCGTGTATCGCTTCGTCGCTCCGACAACGGACGGCAGGCGCCAAAGCAGCGCGTGGTCGGCGTCCCTCACCCAGCTACGCCTGCTCGCATTTCCGCTATAATCACTCCGCTCATCCGTTGTGTCCGTCGTCCAGGCCGTGGAGGTTCTCATGGTCGGTCGGACGGTCCCCGCCTCGCGTCTCCCCGCACATCACCGCGCTGGTCGTCTGACGATCTTCCGTCCCGAGGTGCAGCCATGACATTGTCACCCGGCACGCGCCTTGGGCCATACGAGATCCAGTCCGCCATTGGCGCGGGCGGCATGGGGGAGGTGTACAAGGCCCGCGACACCCGCCTCGACCGCAGCGTCGCCATCAAGGTTCTCCCGCCCGAGTTCAGCGCCGACCCAGACAGACGTGCCCGCTTCGAACGGGAAGCGAAGACCATCGCCGGGCTGAACCACCCGCACATCTGTACCTTGCACGATGTCGGCGACCACGACGGCGCGATGTTCCTCGTGATGGAGCACCTCGTGGGTGAGACGCTTGCGCAGCGCCTGGAGAAGGGCGCATTGCCGCTGGCACAGGCGCTCGCCGTGGCGACCGAGATCGCCGACGCGCTGGCGGCCGCGCACCGGCAGGGCGTGATCCACCGCGACCTCAAGCCCGGCAACGTCATGCTGACGAAGAGCGGCGCGAAGCTGCTCGACTTCGGTCTCGCCAAGCTGGCGGGGCACGGCGAGCAGGCGGCGGCCGCGAGCCTCGCGTCGGTGCCGACGCAGACCAGGCCCCTGACGAGCGAGGGGGCCATCGTCGGCACGCTGCAGGTACATGGCGCCCGAGCAGGTCGAAGGCAAGCCGGCAGATGCGCGCACGGACCTGTGGGCGTTGGGTGCCATCCTCTACGAGATGCTGACCGGGAAGCGCGCGTTCGACGGGGCCAGCGCGGCCGAGCTTGATCGGCAACATCATGAACGCGGAGCAGCCGCCGGTCAGCACGCTGCAACCGATGACTCCGCCGGCGCTGGATCATGTCGTCCAGAGGTGCCTCACAAAGGACCCCGAGAAGCGTTGGGAGTCGGCGCACGACGTGGCGGAGGAGTTGCGGTGGATCAGCCAGCCAGCGAAGACCTCACAGCCCGCACCGCTATCCCGGCCCGCGGGCCGTTGGCGAGGACGGGCGACGGCCGTCGCCTTGACACTTGCCTTGCTCGCTATTGGGAGTGCTGCGCTTTGGCTGTCGGACACCTGGCGTCCCTTGTTTCGGGCCTCTGGTCCTCCTGCGGTTCCGTTCATCGCGGTGCTCCCGCTCGAGAATCTGTCAGGTGATCCCGGGCAGGAGTACTTCGCCGACGGTTTGACCGACTCGCTGATCAACGAGCTCTCGCAGATTCGGACGCTGCGTGTGATTTCGCGCACGTCGGTGATGCGCTACAAGGGGACGCGGAAGCCGCTGAAAGGAGATCGCCCACGAGCTCAACGACGTCGGGACTGTCATTGAGGGCTCGGTCATGCGCGAGGGATCTCGCGTGTCGGTCAGCGTCCAGCTGATCGACGCCGCGTCCGATGCGCATCTCTGGAGCCAGAGCTACGACCGGGATCTCGACGAACATCCTGGAGTTGCGGCGGGACATCGCTCGCAGGGTCGCTCAGGAGGTCCGTGCCGCACTGAGGCCGGAGGACGAACGTCGCCTGGGTCGGCGCGACACGGTCAATCCCGAGGCCTTCGACCACTACCTGCGGGCGATCGAACTGAGAAGCAGAGGCCAAGACAAGGCCAACACTCGAGCCTCGCTCGATGCCGCTCGGAAGGCAATCGGTCTTGATCCGGAGTTCGCCCAGGCCTACGTGGAACTGACATACGCAAGTTCGACGATGCGGTGGATGCGCTGGGATCGCAATGCCGAGCGCGCGAGCGAGGCCAGCGCCGCGGCAGCCAAGGCGCTGGAGCTGGAGCCGGAACTGCCGGAGGCGCACTGGGCCAAGGGAGTTGTCCTCTATCAACTCGATCTCGACTACGAGAGGGCACTGAAGGAATTCTCGCTCGCGCTCGAGGGAAACCCGAGCGACAGCCGGTCTCTCGCGTACATGGGGTACGTCAGACGCCGGCAGGGGCGGCCAGGCGATACCGCGGCATTGCTGGAACGTGCGGTCGCTGTCAACCCGTTGGACGCGACGTTGTCATTCAACCTGGGCGAGACCTATGCGCTCCTGCGCTCCCCCGACGATGCCGAGCGCTTCTACCGCAAGGCGCTCCAGCAGAATCCCTCGTACAGACCGGCCCCTGGCCTATAGGTTGAGGTGGCGGCTTCGCCTCTCTTAATCTGCGGGTTGAAGGTTCGATTCCTTCGCGGCTCACCATTTCTAAGTCATCTAAATACAATAACTTGTAGGCTATTGCTGCAACTTGCAGTTTGACCGCAATTTGACAATAGGTAACGCATAGGTAATAGCGTGATCGATCTCGCGCTGCGGCTGTTGCAGGCGGTTTCGAGGCTGTTCGCGGAGGGATTCTGCGGGCTATTGGGGCCGAATCTGAGGTTCTGAGCGGTCCTCTTGCGGGCGTTCGGGCTGCGAAGCCCGAGTGCCGGTGTCGCCGCGGACGAAGCAGCGAGTGTTCAGCGCAACGCCAACCGCATCGCCACGGCGGTCATATCGTCAGCGCGGCAG
This sequence comes from uncultured Acidobacteriota bacterium, assembly GCA_963784455.1. GTDB lineage: Bacteria > Acidobacteriota > Vicinamibacteria > Vicinamibacterales > Fen-181 > FEN-299. The sequence goes on from CAWARN010000003.1 coordinate 46,075, forward strand.
TGCTGCCCAGCCGCGTCGAGAATGGCGGGCGGAGCCTCCGAAAGGTGAGCGAGGGCGGCCTTGCGGGCGGCGCGCTCGAGGCGCACGGGACCGAGCGGCGTCCAGGCGCCGTCGGTGAGGAGCAGCAGGATGTCATGCGGGCCGATCCGGTGCCGCACCAGCGTCGGCTCGACCCTCGCTGGGCCAGGAGAGCCATGCTCCTCGCAGTCTACCCGGGACTTCGGCAGGTGTGGCTACGCTGATCTGCCTGTCGCCCGCAGGGCCCGGGCCAGGCTCCACGCCGGAAGCCACAGCGTGAGGCCCGTCAGCAGGATGGCCCAGAACCAGTACGGAAGAAACAAGGCCGCTGCGATCTGCCCGGTATCCGAGTACACGAGTCGCCCCGACACCCGGACCTTTTCGGTGAACAGGTAGTCGATGTTCAGGAACACCGAGATGCAGGCTTGGACGCCAACGAACTGCAGGGTCAGGCTGTGCCACCGATCGGTTCCCTTGAAGCGGATCAGCAGCAGCACGAGCGCTAAGAGCACGATCAGGCTGAAGCCGAACAGCGTGCGGATCCAGATCAGCGCCGAGAGCAGCATCACCACGGCCATTCCGGTCAGGGCGAGCCTAGACCACTTCGGACGCAGGCTGAAGAAGATCAGCAACGCGCCGGCGAGCGCCGGACCCACCGGCCCGGCGGCAGCGACGAGCGCCAATCCCGGCCGACCGAAGAAACGGCTGCCGGAGTGGACGGCGTAGCCGGAGCCATCGGGGAACAGGCTCAGCGAGACGAATGCCCCTCCCAACAGCATGGCGCACAGTCCATGCCCCATCTCATGGAACCAGGAGGCCAGGATGGTGAAGGGATAGAGCAGGTAACGGCCTGCAGTGAATTGCCACAGAACGACGGTCGTCGCCGCCGCCAGTGCCAGCCCGAGCGCGCGTGATCGTGTGGTCATGCTGCGGTCCGTCGTGTCTGATCACATCACGGTCCGGCGGTGTGCTGCAGACTCGCCGGTTTCCAGGTCCCGACTGACCATCGTCTCCGGCTCGCGCACGGTCGGTATCTTCGAGCGAGAACACCGGTTCGGACGCGAGCAACTCGGCAGTGGCCATTTGACGATTCGGGCGCAGACAATTACACGTTGTAGGTGTTTGCGCACTCGCGTCTTCAGGGGGTCACCCTCGGCTGAACGCCAGCTCCTTGCGGGCCGTTGACTCGCCGGCGAGGGTTTCCGCCACCTACCGGCCAGTGTACTTGAAGCTTGCGGGAATCCCGTCCCAGCCCGCGGTCGCTCTGCGTTTGGACAACCGTCGGCCAACCTGACTGTCGGGGACGGCGGACAACTCGGCGACTTCGGACTTCGTCCATCCCGGCCCGTCGGTATTTGGCAGACGCCACGGCAGGCAGGTCAGCTTCCGTCGCCGTCGGCGCCGCGATTGCGCTATTCTCGACTTGAATGTCCGTCCGGTTCCACGAGCAGTCCGGGCTCTGCTCGCTGTTCGAGTGGGGTCATCGCTTGAGCGGGAGACTCCCGTGACCGACAGGCCCACCGGGCTCCATCGCGGACGGCGAGTTGACTGGGCGGCGATCTTCGGCGCGGCCGTTGTCGTTCGCGTCCTCTTCCTGCTGTCGGGGCTCGTTCCGCTCCAGTACGTCACCGCGCCCTATCACGTGGAGGTCGAGGCCGTGGCGCGGTCGCTGGTATCCGGCGGCGGGTACGCCAACCCCTACCTGATTCCGACCGGCCTCACCGGCCACCCGCTGCCGGTCCAGACCGGACTGCAGGCGCTGGTGTACCTGATCTTCGGCACCTCGACCGCCGCCGGGTTCGCACGAAGCCTCGCCGGGATTGTCGCGCTGGCCGCGTCGTACGCGGTGTTGCCCTGGCTCGCAGAGCGGCTCGGCCTGGGTCGCCGTGCCGGACTGGTCGGGGGCATGGTAGCGGCGCTGGTCCCGTGGAACGGTCTCGGCGACGCCCTCGGCTGGTGGTGGAACGAAGCGAATGCCTCGCTCGCGCTCGCGGTGCTGCTGGCCGCGTTCGTCTGCCGCTCGACGGCCGCCACTGCGCCGTCCCTGACCGCGTCGCTCGCCCTCGGCGCGTTCACCGGGTTCGCGTTTCACCTGGCGCCCGCGCTGCTGCCGGTGGCGATGGGGCTGGTCGGGTTCGAGTGGTGGTGGCGGAGGGGGCAGTCGCGATGGCGGTGCACAGCGGCCGTGCTGCTGGGAGCCCTCCTCGCGTGCGCGCCGTGGGCGGTGCGCAACTATCGGACATTCGGCAACGTGTTCTTCGTGCGCAGCAACCTCGGCCTGGAGCTGCGACTCGGCAACCACGACGGCGCCCGCGCCAATCTCTGGAGCACGCGGGCCGCCGACCGCCTCCACCCGGGCAAGAACCTGGCTGAGGCGCAGCGCGTGCGCGAACTCGGCGAAGTCGCGTATATGCGCGCGTGCCGCGACGAAGCCGCGCGCTGGATTGGCCGGCACCCGCTGGAGTTCCTGACGCTCACGGCTGCGCGCACGTGGCTGGTCTGGTTCGGTCCGCCCGCCCGCCCGCTCGAGGCGTTGCCCGTTGCCGTGCTCACGGTCCTCGCGGCGCTCGGACTCGCGCGCTCACTTCCGGGGCTCAGCGGGCCCGAGCGTGCCGCGCTGATCGTCCCGCTCATGGCCTTTCCCCTCGTCTACTACCTGGTCGGCTACGTTCCCAGGTACACGCTGGCGCTGCAGCCTCTGCTGCTGATTCTCGCCGGCTCGAACGCGAGGCACCTCCCGACCGCGTGACAGGAGACCAGGCCCCAGGGGATGGCGGCGAGGACTCTCACGGTGCCTGGGCTCGGCGCGCCCGGCGCGCACTGAAACGATCGGGTGCCTCTCGGGTCATCCCTCGTCGGCCGGCCACCTGCAGGGCGGCTTGGCGTGAGCGTTCAGCCGTCAAACGCCACGTGGAGCGCACGGATTTGCCGACGCGTGACGAGGCCGTTCGCCACGTACGGATCAGCCGCTACGAGTCGTTCGACAACGGTGCGCTCGCCGGTGCGGAAGAGCAGCGCTGCGCCAGCCCCCGCTTCGGCGAAGGCTCCCGCCAGGATGAGCTCGCCCCGCTGATGTGCCGCGCCGCCGGGACGAGGGCCGGTTCCCCTCCTGCAACCTCCGGGCACACGGAGCCCACTCGCCGTTCTTCCAGCCAGCGTTGCAGGACTTCGCTGCCGGAGCGCCTGTGTGCTCCGCCGTGGCGAACCGGACTGCCGAGCAAGCAGGAGCTCACGAGGACGAGTTGCATTCGGCCGCCGTTTCGCACTCCCCGTCAAGCGTCGGGTCCTACATCGCCGGGATGATCCCCGAGGCGACGATGTCGTAGATGCGTTGCCATTGGTCCATCGCGGCCTGCCCCGACACCGTCGCCGTCGACGCCGCCGTCGTGACGACGAGCCCACGGGCCGGCACGACGAAGATGAACTGGCCGCCCCACCCGTTGGCCAGGTGAAGCGCGTCGCCGGCCCCCGTCTGCCCGACCCACCAGCCATAGCCGTAGGTCGGAAGCGCCGAGCCCGCCGGCGTGGGGATCTGCGCCCGCGTCATCGCCTGCACCCAGGCCGCGGGCACGATTTGCTGCCCGCGGTAGCGCCCGCCGTCGAGCACCATCGCACCGATAGCCTGCATGTCGGTCGGCGTGAGCCAGAGGCCGGCGCCGCCGTTGGTGTAGCCCTGGTTGTCCGCCTCCCACGACCGGGCTCCGATGCCGAGCGGCCCGAACACCTGGTCGTGCGCAAATGCCGAGGTGCTGGTCCCGCACGCGCGCGCCAGTGCCACCGACGCGAGGTGGATGGTGCCCGAGCCGTACTCGAACCGCTGTCCCGGCTGCGCCGTCATGGCGCGGGCCATGACGAAGGCCACCTGGTCGGGCAATCGGATCCAGGCCTGATACAGGCTGGGTCCGGTGGCGTAGAACGCAGCCTCCGGGAAGTCGATCCCGCTGCTCATCGTCAGGAGGTGGCGAAGGGTGATGCCCGCTTTCGCGGGGTCGGTGACGAGCGCCGGCCCGAGCAACGTGCCCAGCGTCTCATCGACAGACGCCAGGCAGCCGGCGTCGAGGGCCGCGCCGACGGTCAGCGCCAGGACGCTCTTGGTCACGGACCAGACATGCTCGGGAGTGTCCGGCCCTCCGCCGTTGAAGTACTCGGCCTTGACGAGCGTCCCGCCGCGCGAGACCACCAGGCTCTTGAGGTTCGGCTCCTGCCGAGCCCTCGCGTACACGGCGGTCAACCCATCGACACTCGGGGCGGTGACCGACGGCTTGTCGCAGGCCGGAGCCGCCACCGCGAGTACCGCTGCGCTGGCGATGGCGAGTCGCGTGCGCCATCGCACCACGCGCCGACCGTCCGCGCCTCGGCGTTGTTCAGCACTCATCGCCGTTTCCATACGAAGCACCTCCAATCGCGCCTCGACGGCGCGCGTGCACGGCTGTCGTGGCAGGCGCCCAAGCTCAGCTCCCCTCCTTGCGCCGCGGCAGGGCGAAGAAGGCCCCCAGCAGCACGGCGTGGGTCGCCAGTATGACGTACCCCGTCTCCCGCAAGCGTGGATCGGGTGCGGCGAACTGGATGAGGAGCAGCATCGGGACGGCCTGAAGGAAGACCACCACTACCGACCATCCGACGACTCCTCAGAACCTCGTCCGCCACAGCCCCCAGGCGACCGCCGGAGGGACGAGCAGGAGCAACAGGTCGGCCGTTCGGAAAGTACCACGGCCTGTTCGCCCAGGGTTCGCCGACGAGGCCCGTGATGCCGGCGAGGCCAGAGGACGTGCGCCCGACGCTGCCCTGCAGCCCGATGTGACGCTTGCGCCATTCCGCACCGGCCTGGAACGTGAGCAGAGACACCGAGCGGACTCTCATGACACGTCTCCTTTCGCGACGCTGTGCGTCGTCGGCAGCGGTTGTGCGACCAGGCTCGACCGGGCTGCCGCCGTCCGACTCGGAGCAATAGACGGTCACGAAGTACCGAGGTCAATCGGGCCACCGGCATGCGGTAGCCGCGTCACGGCGGAAGACCGTCTGCTGCGTAGCGAGCCGCTCCGCCCGTTGCCCCGGGTGACGCCGCAAGCTCCCCGCTGGCGGGACAGGCGTTGGTAGGCTGCTCCTGGCCGCCACCTCCGCAGGCCCGGCCGGCCAGTACCAGAAGACGACCGATATCGTCGTCTTCCTCGGCGCGTGACGCACCGTCACGTCCGCAATCGTGTTCGCTGATGTTCGTGCGCTTCCAGTTGGCCGGGGCGGCCCCACACGGCGGGCCCCATGCGCGTCACGCCTCACGAGACCGCCTGGAAGCACTCGCAGAAGGCGCGGCGTGGAGATGATGGTGGAGCGCCGGGTTGGCCGCCAGTTCTCCGCGGTGGTGTCGGCGCGCGCTTCGCGCGACACCTACCGGAATCCGAACGGCGTGGAGCGCCACCGGCTGTACGAAAGCCGGTATGGCGTCTCGGTAGCGGCAGACTGGGCGCCGACCGAGCGCTGGAGCCTGTCGAGCACGCTCGCGGTCCAGGACGGCACGCCCTACACGCCGACCAACGCCGAGGCGTCGATGGCCCTCGGCATTTGGGTGCGGGACGGGAGCCGGTACAACGCCGTCCGGTACCCGACCTACGCGACGCTGAACGCGCGCCTGGAGCGGCGGTTCAAGGTCGGAAGAGTGAACCTCGCGGCCTACGCTGACATCTGGAACCTGCTCGGCCGCGAGAACCTCTACCCGATCACCGGGTGGAGCCCCGAAACCGGGGACATCTTCGAAGCCCAGATGCCGCGTACGCCGTTCGTCGGCGTCGGCATCACCTTCTGATCTGAGGCTGAACCGTCCCGGGAGTTTCGGAGGTTGACAGCGCCAGGCAGGTTGGCTAATCTGAAGTGACAGTCGAACATGGCTACGGTCCTTCTCGCCGCGCGGCACCATCACCACCACCACTGCACCATCTGCAGGCTGGCGGCGCTGCGCCCTTGAGCTAGGACAGACAACAAGCTTCCGAACTCGAACGGCCCCGCTGGCAGCCACGCCGGCGGGGCCGTTTTTCTTTTCGGGGAGAAGGACGCTGTGACATTGAACTACTCGAAACTCGACGGGCTCATCCCAGCCGTCGTGCAGGACGCGGCATCACGGGAGGTGCTCATGGTGGGATTCATGAACGAGGCCGCCTTCGACATCACGCGGCGCACGGGGTATGCCACCTTCTTCAGCCGCACCCGCAACACTCTCTGGACCAAGGGCGACACCTCCGGCAACCGCCTGGCGGTTGAAAAGCTGCTCGTCGACTGCGACGACGACACGGTCGTGCTCCTGGTCCGTCGCCTGGGCGTCGGCAACGTCTGCCATACCGGAGAGCGGAGTTGTTTCTTCCGCACGATTGAACTCGGGTTCGAGAGCTCGGCGGAGGCGAGCGCTTCATGAAACTCAAGCTGGGCATCCCGAAGGGGTCGCTGCAGGACGCGACCATCCAGTTGTTCACGCGGGCCGGGTTCAACATCTACGTGAACACCCGGTCGTACTTTCCGGCCATCGACGACCCGGACATCGAGTGCATGCTCATCCGGGCCCAGGAGATGGCGCGCTACGTCGGCGACGGCGTCCTCGACGCGGGCCTGACGGGCCGCGACTGGGTGCTCGAGCAGTCGTTGGCGGGCGGCACGCGGCAGCCGCTGCACACGGTGTCCGAACTCGTCTACGCCAAGCAGAGCTTCGGCAAGGTGAAGTGGGTGCTGGCCGTTCCCGACGAGTCGCGGTTCAAGAAGCCTGCCGACCTCGAGGGCGCCACGGTCGCCACCGAGTTGGTGCGCGTGACCGAGGACTACTTCAGCCGGCTCGGCGTGCGGGTCGACGTCGAGTTCTCGTGGGGGGCCACCGAGGTGAAGCCGCCGGTGCTGGCCGACGCGATTGTCGAGGCCACCGAGACCGGCTCCACGCTGCGCGCCAACCGGCTGAGTATCATCGACACGGTGATGGAATCGGCCACGCAGCTCGTGGCCAACCAGTCGGCCTGGGAAGACGGCTGGAAGCGGACCAAGCTCGAGAACATCGCCATGCTGCTGCGCGCGGCGATTGCGGCCCAGGGCCGCGTAGGCCTGATGCTCAACGCGCGCCAGGCCGACGTGCCGAGCGTGCTGGCCCTGCTGCCCGCCCTGCGCCGGCCCACGATCTCGCCGCTGGCCGACCCCGACTGGGTCGCCGTGAACACCATCGTCGAGGAGCCGACCGTGCGCGATCTCATCCCGCGCTTGAAGGCGGCCCGGGCCGAGGGCATCGTCGAATACCCATTGAACAAGATCGTCGAGTGAGGACGCCATGCCGGCACTGAGGATCATCGACGGGTCGGACACGCGGGCCATCGAGGCGTTGATGACCGGGCGCGCGGTCCGTGACGGCGTGGTTGCCGCCCGGGTGGCCCGGATCGTCGCGGACGTCCGCCGCCGGGGCGACCGCGCGGTCCGAGCCTATGCGAGGCAATTGGATGGCCTGACGGACAGCCTCGAGGTCGAACGGGACGAGATCGAAGCGGCAGCGCGCTCGGTGCCGCCCGACGTCAGGCGCGCGCTGCGCCAGGCCGCGGACAACATCCGCAAGGTGGCGCGGGCGCAAGTGCCGCGACCGTCAACGACGCGCGTCGTGCCCGGCGTGATCGTGGAACAACGCGTCACGCCGCTGCGCCGTGTCGGCTGCTACGTGCCGGGCGGCCGCTTCCCGCTGCCGTCGTCGCTGCTCATGACGGCGATCCCGGCCAGGGTGGCCGGCGTGGCCGAGGTGATTGCCGTGTGCCCGAGGCCGGCTCCCGTCGTCATGGCGGCCGCCGTCGAGGCCGGTGTCGATCGCCTGTTCCGAGTGGGCGGGGCTCACGCGATTGCCGCCCTGGCGTACGGCACGGCCGCGATACCCCGGGTCGACAAGATCGTGGGGCCAGGCAACCGCTACGTGGCCGAGGCCAAGGCGCTGGTGGCGCGCGAGTGCGCCATCGATTTCTATGCCGGGCCCAGCGAGATCGTCATCGTATCGAATGAGGCGCCCGCGTCGTGGATCGCGGCCGACATGATTGCGCAGGCCGAGCACGACCCCGAGGCCCGCGCGATTTTCATCACCACCAGATCGGTCCTCGCGCGGAACGTGTTGCGCGCGATCGAGGAGCGGATGCCGGCGGAGGGGCCGGCGCAGGAGTCGCTCGCCTCACACGGTGCCATCATCGTCGCCCGGTCGCGCGAGGCGGCGATCACGATTGCCGACCGGCTGACGCCGGAGCACCTCGTCTGCGACGACGACCACGTGATGTCGCGCGTGAGGGCGGGCACGGCCTTTCTCGGCCCGTGGAGCGCGCAGGCCGCGGGCGACTACGCGACCGGCTCGAATCACGTGCTGCCGACCTCGGGCGCGGCGCGCTTCCGGGGCGGGCTGTCGGCGGCGGACTTCGTGCGCGTGTCGAGCGTGCAGCGCGTGACGCGGGCCGGGATGCGCCGCATCGGACCGGCCGTCATCGCGCTTGCGCGAGCCGAAGGGCTCACGGCGCACGCCGACTCCATCAGGGAGCGGCTGCGATGAGCGACCTGTACGAACGGGCGCCAGAGCGCGGGCCAGGGCTCCGGCTGCACCTGAACGAGAACACGGCCGGCTGCTCGCCGCGCGTGCTGGACGCGATGCGCGCCGTCACCGCCAGTCAGGCCGCGTCCTACCCGGACTACGGCGCGACGATCCGGGCCTGCGCGCGGTGGCTGGGAGTGGGCGAGGACCAGTGTCTCCTGACCAACGGCCTCGACGAGGGCATCTACTCGACGGCCGTCGCGTGGCTGCGACGCTTCGAAGACGGCCGCCAGGCGGACGCCATCGTGGTCGAGCCCGCCTACGCGCTCTTTGCGGCGAGCGCCTCGGTTGCCGGCGCGCGCGTCATCCGGGTGGGGCCGCGTCCGGACTTATCGTTTCCTCTCGCCGAGACGCTCGAGGCCATCGGGCCGGACACGCGGGTGGTCTTCCTCGCGAGCCCGGCAAATCCCTCGGGCGTGCCAGTGACAGCCGACGAGGTCAGGGCCGTGGCTCGCGCGCCTGCCGCAGGAGGCCGTCGTGTTCCTGGATGAGGCGTACGTCGAGTTCGCGGGCACCAGCTTCCTGGGCGAACTGGCGTCGTGCCCGAATGTGGTGCTGGGACGGACATTCGCGAAGGCCTACGGGCTGGCTGCGGTGAGGGCCGGGTACCTGGTCGGGGCACGGCTGCTCATCGACCGGATCCGCAGCGTCACACTGCCGTTCAGCGTCAACGTCTTCGCGCTGGCGGCCGCGCAGGCCGCCATCGAGGACGGCGGGTACGTGAAGTGGTACGTCGCGCAGGTCGAGGAATCCCGGCGCCGCATCTATGCCGCATGCGAGCGCCTCGGCTTCGCGTGCTGGAAGAGCGAGGCCAACTTCGTCCTGGTGCGGGTAGGCCCGCGTGCGCCAGCGCTGGTCGAGGCGCTGGCCGCGCGCGGCGTGTTCGTCCGCGATCGCTCGCGCATCGCAGGCTGCGCCGGATGCATCCGGATCACAGCGGGCCTCGTCGAGCACACCGACGCGTGCGTGCGTGCCCTGGAGGACCTGTGCGGAAAGGCGTGATAGACCGGCGCACCGCCGAGACGTCCATCCGGGTCCGTATCGGCCTCGATGGGCGCGGCCGGTACCGCGTGTCCACTGGTATCCGGTTCCTCGATCACATGCTGGAGCTCACCGCCCGGCATGGCGGGTTCGACCTCGACATCCAGGCGCACGGCGACCTGGAGGTTGACCAGCACCATACCGTCGAGGACACGGGCATCGCGCTCGGCGAGGCTGTGGCGCAGGCACTCGGCACGCGCCGCGGCATCAACCGGGCCGGCTACTTCGTGATGCCGATGGACGAAACGCTGGCTGTGGCCGCCATCGATCTCTCAGGCCGCCCGCATGCCGTCGTCGGCCTCGGCGTGCGGACGCGGCTGGTGGGAGATCTGCAGGCGGAACTCCTCCACGACTTCTTCGAAGGCTTCGCGATTGGCTCGCGGGCCAATGTTCATCTCAAGGTGTTGTACGGCCGCTCGAGCCACCACCGCGTAGAAGCCGTGTTCAAGGCGTTCGCGCGGGCGTTGCGCGTCGCGTGCAGCCGGGACCCCCAGCTGGCGCGCGTGCTGCCCAGCACCAAGGGACTGTTGTGATGCTGCGGATCGCGCTGGTTGATTATGGGGCGGGCAACCTGACGTCGGTGCGGAAGGCCCTGCGTGCGGTTGGCGCCGACGTGTTCGTCCCGTCGGCCGCTGTGGAGTTGCCCGCGGCGGACGCCGTGGTGATTCCAGGGGTCGGCCACTTCGGCGCCACGGCGGCGCTCGACGGCTCGTGGCGCGCGGCCGTGCTGAGGTCGGTGGCGTCCGGGCACGCGCTTCTCGGCATCTGCCTGGGGATGCAGTGGTTGTTCGATGGCAGCAGCGAGGCGCCGGATGTCCCCGGACTCGGGTTGCTGTCCGGTCGCAGCGTCCGCCTCGACGAGATCTGCGCGGAAGCGGAGCCTGCTCGCGCCTCCGGCGACCTCGCGCCCGAACACCCGGAGCGAGGTTCGAGGGTCCGCTGGGTTTCCGGACGAAGATCCCGCACGTGGGCTGGAACACGATCGTGCCGCTCGCGCGGCCGGCGCTGCTGGCAGGGGTGGCCGCGGGCGCGCAGGCATACTTCACCCACTCGTACGCCATCCCCGTCGGGCCGGACACGATCGCCTCGACCACCCACGGGTCCGCCTTCGCGAGCGCCGTGGCGCGCGGTCGCGTGTGCGGCGTCCAGTTCCACCCGGAGAAGTCCGGTGAGGTCGGCCTCACCGTCCTCGCCAACTTCATTCGCATCGCGGGGGGAGCCTGACGATGCTGTCCAGGCGCATCATCGCGTGCCTCGATGTCCGCGACGGCGCGGTCGTAAAGGGCGTCCAGTTCGAATCGCTCACCCGGGCCGGTGACCCGGCCGAACTCGCGCGCCGCTACAACGCTGAAGGGATCGACGAACTGGTGGTGCTCGACATCACGGCCACGCTCGAAAGCCGGCGCGCGCTCGCGGACACCGTGCGTGCGGTGGCGGCGGAACTGTTCATCCCTCTGGCCGTCGGCGGCGGCATCAGGACCGAGGCGGACGCCGCCGCGGTGATTGAAGCCGGCGCGGACAAGGTCAGCCTCAACTCGGCGGCGATGGCCGACCCGTGGCTCATCACGACACTCGCCGGGCGCTACGGCAGCCAAGCCGTGGTGGTGGCGATCGACGCGAAGCGCGAAGGCAGCGGGTTCCGCGTCTACACCCGCAGCGGGTCGTGTGCCTCGGGCCGCAACGCGGCCGACTGGGCCCGCGAGGCGTGCGATCGGGGCGCCGGGGAGATCCTGCTGACGTCGATGGACCGCGACGGGACGCGCTCGGGATTCGACTGCGAGTTGACCGCGGCCGTGTCCGGTGCTGTTCCGATTCCCGTGATCGCGTCGGGCGGCGCCGGCGCATTCGCCCACTTCCAAGACGTGTTCACGCGCGGGCGGGCCGATGCGGCGCTGGCGGCATCGATCTTCCACTACGGCACGCACGCCGTCGCCAGCCTCAAGGTCTGGCTCGCCGAACGCGGCATTCCCGTGCGTCACGTTCCGGCGGCCACGAAGGGCTGAGGCCAGTCACGATGCTCATTCCGTCCATCGATCTCCGCGGCGGCCGCGTGGTCCAGCTGGTCCAGGGCAGGCGTCCAGCGCTGGCCTTCGATGACGTCTTCGCCTGGGTGGAGCGGTTCCAGCGCTTCCCCCGCGTGCAGGTGATCGACCTGGACAGCGCGCTGGCCACAGGCACCAACGACGTGCTGGTCCGCCAGAATCTGCGCGAAGCTCCCGTGTCGCGTCGGCGGCGGCGTGCGCGACATCGCGCGTGCCAGGCAATGGCTCGACTCCGGCGCCGCCGAGGTCATCGTGGGCTCGGCCCTGTTCGGACCTGCGGGCGTCGATCTCCGGTTTGCGGGCGCGCTGGCGGCCGAGGTCGGCCCGCGCCACATTATCGCCGCCATCGACAGCTCCGGCGGCAAGGTCGTCGTGCGCGGCTGGCAGGAACAGACCGTGGTCAGCCCTGAGGAGGCGGCATCACAGCTCGAGCCGTACTGCGGAGAGTTTCTCTATACCCACGTCGACACCGAGGGCATGATGGCAGGGATCGACATGGCCGCCGTGTGCCGTGTGCGGGCGGCGACCACCCGGCGCATCAGCGCGGCAGGGGGGATCACGACCGCCCGCGAAGTGGACGAACTGGACGCGCTCGGGATCGACGCGGTGGTCGGCATGGCCATCTATACCGGCCGGATGACGCTGCCCGCGCTCGGGCGGGCGCCGAGGGACTCTGCATGAAGCGCCTCGTCTTGTTCGATCTCGACGACACGCTGCTCGCCGGCGACAGCGATTACCAGTGGGGCCAGATGCTCATTGAGGTCGGCGCGCTCGACCGCCGGGTCTGCGAGGCGCGCAACCGGGAGTTCTACGAGACGTACAAAGCTGGCACGCTCGATCTGCGGGAGTTCCTGGACTTCCAGCTGAAGCCGCTCGGACGGCACTCGCGCGCGCAGCTCGATGCCTGGCACGCGCAGTTCATGACGTCGAAGGTCCTTCCGATGGTGCGACCTGGCGCGTGGCCCCTCATCGCACGTCACAGTGACGCGCTCACCGCGATCATCACGGCCACCAACCGCTTCGTCGCCGGCCCCATCGCGCAGGCGCTCGGCGTCGCCAGCCTGCTGGCTACCGAGCTCGAGGAGTCCGACGGCCGTTTCACCGGGCGTGAGAAGGGGACGCCGTGCTTCCGCGAGGGGAAGGTGACACGGGTCGAGCAATGGCTCTCGTCACGCGGCGAAAGGCTGTCCGACTACGAGGAAAGCTGGTTCTACACCGACTCGATCAACGACCTGCCGCTGCTCTCGGCCGTCACGCACCCGGTGGCCGCGCATCCGGACGGTCGGCTTCGGGCGCACGCCGAGGCGCACGGCTGGCCGATCATCTCCCTCGACTGACGGCGTGGTCGAAGGCGTTTCCAACCGACACTCGCCGCCGACACTCGCCGCCGCTTGACTCGCCGAAGATCAACGCGATAGGCTCTCGCTACTGCGGCAACCCAGGCAACCCGGGTGTGGAGGCGCTCGTCTCGCGTGCCCGCTGAGATCGGCTCCCGATTCGGCCGCTACGAGATCCTGGCGCCCCTCGGTGCCGGCGGCATGGGCGAGGTGTTCCGCGCGCGCGACCACGACCTGCAGCGTGATGTCGCGATCAAGTTCCTCCCCGAACGCTTCGGATCGGACTCCGGCCGGCTCGCGCGGTTCTCGCGTGAAGCCCGCGCCGCCTCCTCCCTCAACCATCCGAACATCGTCACCATCCACGAGATCGGCGAGACACGCGGACAGCCTTTCATCGTCATGGAGTTGGTGGACGGCCTGACGCTGCGCCACCTGCTTCGCGATCGCCCGCTGGGCATCAAGCGAACGCTGGACATCGCCGTCCAGCTCGCCGACGGCCTGGCGAAGGCCCACGGCGCGGGCATCGTCCATCGCGACTTGAAGCCCGAGAACGTCATGGTCACGCGCGACGGCTTCGTGAAGATCCTCGACTTCGGCCTGGCGAAGCTGCACGGCGACGACCCATCCGACCTGTCCGCCAGGCGGGCCGACGAGACGGAGACGAGGAGTCCACTGCGGACGATGGCCGGTGCTGTGCTTGGCACGGCGGGCTACATGTCGCCCGAGCAGGCGAGAGGCGAGCCGGCCGACCACCGCTCCGACCAGTTTGCGCTCGGCGCGGTCCTCTATGAGCTGGCGACGGGCCGGCAGGCGTTCCACGGCAACTCGTGGGTCCAGACGCTGTCGGCCGTCATCGAGCGCGACCCTGACCCGATCGCAACCCTCAATCCTGAGTTCCCGGCACCGGCCCGCTGGGCAGTCGAGCGGTGCCTCTCGAAGGAGCCGAAGGACCGCTACGCCTCGACGGTCGACCTCGAGCACGACCTTCGCAACGTGCGTGAGCACCTCTCGGAAGCGAGTAGCGCGTCGGAGGCCCCCGCCGTGTCGGCCGCCTCGCGCCACCGCGTCCGTGCCTGGACCGTCGTCGCGGGCGCCGCCGCTCGTCCTGCTTGGGTTCCTGGCTGTGCCGTCCGTTCGGCAAGGCGTCGCCGGCCTGCTGTGGCATGCCGCCCGGCTCCCGAACGAGCTGCGGGTGGCGGTGCTCCCGGTCAGCGTGCCTGGCGACGAGACACACTGCTGTGACGGCGTGGCCGACTACCTCACGACGCGCCTCGCGGACCTGGGCAGATTCGAGCGGCGTGTCTCGATCGTGCCCGCGTCGGAGGTGCGTTCGGCTGGCGTGGTGGCCCCCAGCGCCGCGCTCCGCGTGCTCGGGGCCACCCTCGTCATCACTGTCACCATCAGCCGGGCCGGCGACAACCTGCTGGTCAGCGTCGGACTGGCGGACACCGAGAAGCTACGGCAGCTGCCGGGTTCCACCAAGAGCTTTCCTCAGTCGACCTTCTCGCCGGAGGACGTGGTGAACCTGGTGGTGCCGCTCCTGGAGGTGCAGCTCGCTGCCGGAGAGCGGGCGTCGTGGAGCGGGGGAGCATCGGTGGTGGCCGAGGCCGGCGTGCTCTACGCCCAGGGCCTGGGCCGAACGCCGTACCAGCAGGCGCAGAGTCAGCTGGAGCGCTACGACGAGGCGCGCAGCCTCGAGGAGGCCATCAGGCTGTTCAACGACGCCGTGAATCTCGATTCCCGCTACGCCGCCGCTCACGCCGCGCTCGGCGAAGCGCGGTTGCGGCTCTACCGCCTGACGAAGCATCCGGAAGATCTCGCACTGGCTGATCAGTCAGCCCGTCAGGCCCTCAGCCTCGATCCCACCAGGCCCGGCGCGTGGATGACGCTCGGGATGGTGTTCGCGCAGCAGGGGAACATCACGGAGGCGCAGAAGGCCTTCGAGGCCGCGATCGCGCGCAACCGGCTGAGCGCGGAAACCTATCGCGAACTCGGCCTGGCGTACCAGCGGGCGAGGCTCTGGGACAAGGCCGAAGAGGCGTACCGAAAGGCCATCGAGTTGCAGCCGAACGCGTGGCCGAGTCACAACTACCTGTGCTCCTTCCTGTACGTCCGGCAGCGCTACGACGAGGCGGAGGCCGCGTGTCGGCAGGCCCTGAACGCTGGCCCCGGACAACGCCCGGATTCTGGTCGAACCTCGGCGGGATCTACCTCGCCCGGCAGCAATGGAGCGACGCGGAGTCGGCCTTGACCACCGCGAGCCGGCACGGGGCGAGCGGCCCCGCGCTCTCGAACCTCGGCTACCTTCAGATGCATGCCCGCCGGCAGTACGCGCGAGGCAGCGCGGACCTTCGAGCAGGCGGCCGCGATTGGCCCTCGCGATTCGCGCATCTGGATGAATCTCGGTTCGGCCCGCCACTGGGCTGGCCAGCAGGAAGGCGCAGCCGACGCCTACCGCCACGCCGTCGCGCTGCTCGACGAGGAACGCAAGGTGGACCCGACGAATGCCCAGACGCTCGTCGGTCTTGCGCACTGCCACGCGATGCTCGGCGATGGCGCGCGCAGCCGGGCGGACGTGGCCCAGGCGCTCCGGCTGGGCATCGGGCAGGACGACTGGGCCGACGTCGTCGCCGTCTTCGAGGACCTCGGTGACCGTGACGCGGCGCTCGTCCGCGCTCGCGAGGCGTTCGCGGCTGGCGTCAGGCCGGAGGAACTGGAGCAGGACCCGACGTTCGACAACCTGAGGAAGGATTCGCGCTATACAGCCATCGTCAGGGCTCTCGACGTCCAACCGGACAGGAGCCGCCGGTAACCGACGGAAGGAGGATTCTATGCCAGGGAGGCACGACATCTACGTGTTCGAGGATGGAGAGGATAGCGGGGCGTTCTACACCCGACCGGCGGTGGCAATGGTCAAAGGGGGCAAGAACAAGAAGCTCAACGTGCGAAACCTGACCGGCCGTTCCATCACGCTCGACTTCCCCGGAGGGGTACTGCTCGGCGCAACGCAGCTGACCGTCAAGGCTCATCGAGACTGGCAAGGCTGACATCGACCCGAAGGCGAACAACATCTTCGACTACGAGGTTCGCGTCAGTCTGACCAAGAAGATCCAGGCGGCGGCCTTGGGCAACTCATGGCCCAAGATCATCGTCGATCCGTAGAGCGAGAAGGGCTCGGAGCGGTTCTTCCGAATCCCGTTTCTGTGGTTCAGATTCGCGGTCCGACAGGACCGCTCCGACCCCGGTGCACGCGATCGGCGACGCGGTCGCCGCGGTCCTCTCAACCCACCAAGGTCATCGTGCCGAAGTGCCGGCGTTCACGACCACGGGCAGCTTGCCCTTCCAGGTGTCCCATACTCTGGGGTCTGTCGCCAACTCGCACATGCGTGTGCGACGTTCGCCCTGTTGGTGCTGTCTGGCTTGAAGAGGCTGCTCACGAGTCCCTCATGCAACGCGTACTCCGAGACGTCGCCGTCCAGAAGCGTGTCCGGACGAACCGCCGCCCACTGAACGAACGGGTTG
Organism: uncultured Acidobacteriota bacterium; assembly: GCA_963784455.1. Taxonomy (GTDB): domain Bacteria; phylum Acidobacteriota; class Vicinamibacteria; order Vicinamibacterales; family Fen-181; genus FEN-299. The sequence continues at coordinate 62,610 of CAWARN010000003.1, forward strand.
TCAGCCCCGATGTCGCGGCAGAGGAAGTCCGCCGCACGCTGGTTGTCCTTCGCGGGCGGGAGCAGACCGCGGATCGTCGCGACGAACGCTCTCTCGAACATCCCGCGACGCGTGTCGAGGCGCCCCGGGCGATTCACCGAGACACTGCTCATGAGGATGAACTTGATCGGCGCCGCGGGCCGCACGGCTTCGATTGCCCGGCAGAGCCTCGTCGTGGCTTGCGTGACGAGATCGCGCGGCGGCCCGAAGACACCCTTCAGGCTCATGACGTGGCCGAGACACGAGATGACGGCGTCGCAGCCGCGAACGTGGCCACGGAGTTCCGCGTCACTCAGCGACAGCAGGTCGGCCTCCACCACCGTCAAGCCCGGGTTCGTCGCGACCCCGGCGGGCAGCCTCTCGGCAGATCTCACGATCGCGCGAACATCGACGTCGCGACCCAGGAGCTGCTCGAGGACGCGCCGGCCCGTGCGCCCGGTACCGCCAACGAGAAGGACCGTCCGTTTCACCGTCATCGGGCCACCTCCAATCCGCGCTCCGTGGGCGGGTTGAATCCGCGCCGGCGGCTGCGGTCAGTCAGCACGTATCGCCTGGACCGGATCGACAGCCGAGGCTCGGCGTGTGCCCGGCGCCGATCGTGAGACATCGCGGGGGGCGCGACGCGCGAACTCGAAGGGCAGCCCTCTCAGTGTTTCGATCTCCTGGCGTATCGCAGGAACCAGTCGTAGATCTCCAGGCCCGGATAGACCTGCCAGTGGATCTAGTGGTCCATATCGGGTTCGGCGGAGAACTTGAGGTTCGTGTTCCTTCCCTCCAGCTTCCTGACGATTCGCTCCGTTTCTTCGAACGGGACGACCGTGTCCAGCCTGCCGTGGAAGGCCCAGATGGGCACATCGACCAGCGTGTCGATGTTCTTGTCGATGTAGTCGAGATGGCTGGTGAATCCGCTCATCGGGGCGATGGCGGCGAACGTCTCGGGATACCTGGCGGCGAAGTACCAGGTGCCCGAACCGCCCAAGCTCGGCCCGGTCAGGTAGACCCTGTCGGCGTCGATCCGGTATTTGGCCGTCACCTCCTTGTAGAAGTTCTCGAACCAATCATCGGTCGACCACCTGAGATGCTCGGGACACTGCGGGGCGAGGATGATGAACGGGAATTCCCGTCCCCTGTAGACCTGATCGGGAATCCCGGATGAGTACAGCCTCTTCAAGTCGGTCCCGCTGTCGGACCCGCCGTGCAGGTAGATGACGAGCGGCCACTTCCTGACGGCGTCCGCGTCGTAGTCCTTCGGGAGGTAGGACAGGTATCGATAGCTGACGTTCCGGCGATGCTGGTTCATGCCGTGTTCGAATGTCGAATCGAACTGCAGGTCCCCGTTCTCGGACCAGTATCTGACCCGGCCGTGCAGTTGCCCGTTGAGCCAGGTTTGCTCCGCCTCCTTCTGCCCGCTCTCATACCAGTCGGTGCTCGCGCCATTCAGCCTGCCGCGCGTGAACTGCCCCTCGAATCGCACGCGCCCGTTCCGGTGCCATTCCTTGTACGGCCCCTCTTTGGTATTCGAGCGGAAGTTGCACTGATACTCCTCCTTCACCCGTTTGTCGAAGGAGGAGTAGAACGCGTCCATTTGGATCCGCCCGTCTTCGTAATAGTCGCGGACGTGAAACAGGTGCGTCTTGTCGTCGAAGCGGATGACGCGGGTGTAGACGACCGTTTCGCGATTCGAGACGGCCTGGCGTAGAAGGTAGGTCTCGGTGTCCTGGGTTTGCGCCCGCCCCAGGCAGAACAGCATCGAGAGAACGGCGGCAGTCCGTTTCATGTCGAGCCCGTGAATCCGCCGGCGCCAGTCATCCCCGACGACCAGCAATCATAGCGCACGGCCCGCCGTTGGAGGTCGTGAAGACGGCCGTGGTGACGCCGATGCCCGGCGCGAAGGCGCGGACACTGCTCTATCGCTTCCTCAGCGTCTCCAGCAGACTGTCAAATCGAATCCAGTAGACATCGACTCGGGTGAAGTTCGACGAACTCGAGTAGAACAGATAGCGCCTGTCGTCGGTCACATAGGGCCCGAATTCGAACCCTGGCGTGTTGATCGTCGCACCGAGGTTCTTCGGATCCGACCAAGACCCATCACGCTCTCGAAAGCTGATGAACAGGTCGCCTCCCCCGAAGCCTCCTCTATGCGGCGAGCCGAACACGATGAACGTTTCATCCTTCGCCACATAGAAGTCCCCTTCGTTCCCCGGAGAATTCAGTGGCCTCCCGAGACTGCGATCGGCGCCTGAGGCGTCGGTCTTCGCGTACGTGGAGATGTCCATCTGCCCGAGCCCGTCCAGAGACCCGCGTGACGATGCGTAGATGCGACCGCTGGCGGTGTCTCGAAGATAGTGCTTGTCTTTCGGATCCGGCACTTCCGTGCACAACGTTGGTGCGCTCCACCCGGCGTCGCTCCGTTTCGATTGCCAACATGTCCTCGCATCGTTGTACTTCTCGAACCACATCGTCTGGTTGTCAACCGAAAGCGCCGGCCCGAGGAAGCCTGCAAACAGATCAAGAGGCCCGTTCCATTTCCCATCGGAGTACCTGTAGTACCTGATGTTGTAGTCGCTCCAGGTGTTGGTGACTTCCGTGTAGTAGAGCTCCTTGCCATCCGCCGATATGGCAATCCGATCACCGGCAAAGTAGCCGTCGTGCGTCTGAAGCCTGAAGACCTGCGGCGTGCGGTCCGGGGGCGACTGCCCGATGTATCCGGCGGACTTCTCTTGAGCAGCGGCACTGAGACTCACGAGTGCCGCCACCAGCAGTGCAGATGGCACCTTCCTCACGGCATGCTCCTTCCGTCAGCCTCAGCGGCGCCTGAGATCACTTCGCAGCCAGCGCGTCGATGATCTTCGAGCAGCCTCCCCTGCACACGTAGTCGGCGTGATCCCCAACCCCGTCGAACGTCCGTCCGACGATGGTCGAGCACTCGAACTCGTAGTCGGTGCATTTCAGGAATCTCTCGATGAGCTGGCTGGCGGCGGCGGCCTTGAATGAGACGCTGGCGCCGCCGTCGCTCTGGCTCTTCATTCCGAGGATCCAAATCGCGGCTCCAAGTGCCCCACAGGCGCCTCCGCTCAAGCCGATGCCGCCCGCGAGTCCCGCTGCCATGACCACGTGCCTCTCGGAGACGCCCATTCTCCGCGCCAGCGCCGCGGCGCAACTCACCGGGCCGGGCATTGTGTCGACCTGTTCGCCGGAGAACGCGGCGCCGATGTCATTGAATGCGACCGGGGCATATCGTGCGGCCATGCGAAAGCAGCCGACGATTCCGCCCTGAAGGAAGAAGTAGCTCGTCATCTGCATCGCCGACGACGACCCGTTGATTCCGGTGATGTCGAAGCAGTCCGTGGCGCCGTTGAGTGCGCGGAACGACTCGACCAGCCTCTGTGCCGCAGCGATCGCCCTGGCTTCCGCGTGCGGACCGTCGCCGAAGAGCCGATGCGCCTGCGCCCCGGCAGCCAGCGTCGCCCCCCAAATCATGCCGCACTGGTAGCCGTGCTGCATGATCCCGCCCGCGAAGGGCATCGCGGCGCGCTCCTCGTCCAGGCACGGGTGACCGAACGCACGATTGAGGACATGGAGGAGCGTATCTGAACACGCCCTCCCATTGAGAAACGCACCAACCGTTCCCGTCGACGATACGCGGCCCGTTGTCTGGCTCATGATGCGACCCCGGGCCTCACGATTCCCAAGGTGAGCGCCGACGTGCCAGGGCTCGAGCGCTTCTCCAGTTCCTTCAGCCTCGCCGTCGCCGCGGCGTGGCCGGGAGCGATCACCAGCGCTCGCCGGTAGCACTCCTGCGCCTTCTCCAGGCTGCCGCTCTGCCGATAGCCGTCGCCAAGACCAACCTGCGCGTCGGCAGACTGGGGATAGCTGGTCGCCCGATACTCGAGGACCTCGAGCGCCTTGGCGTACTTCTTCTCGCCGAGCAGGGTGTTGCCCAGGCTCCGAGCGCGTCTTCGTCGATCCTGCCCGGCACGCCGAACTTCTCAGGCGGCCGTCCACCTGGGCCCGGATCTCGGCGAAGCTGCTCTCGGTGAGCGGGCGGGTGACCTTCCAGCCCTGAAACAGCACGCGCAGCCCCTCGACGAGCGCATCGGGCGGGACGTGTTCGCCGTTCTCGATGACGCGAAGCCGGCAGGTGAGTCCGGCGGGCGTCTTGATACCGATGGTCTCCTTCAGCGCGCCGTTCAGGCTCACCACCGTCGGAAAGTCGTACTCCCCCATCACCAGGACCAGGTCGCGCCTGCCGCCCTTGAAGGTGCCGACCAGGGTGTCCCTCCCGGTTCGGAACGACGGCACGCTCAGCGTCGCGCTCGCCGCGATGTACGCGACGGCGAGGTCGGGATTCCGAAAGAGCGCGTGCACGGCGGTGAACCCGGTATTCGACGTCCCGTAGAGGATCCGGTAGTCGGTGGTGCGGTAGGTCTTCGCGACGCGCGGGATCAGTTCGTCACGAACGAAGTCCAGGTACTGGTTGGCCCGCCCCCCATCCTTGCTGCCGTCCGGATAGGTGACCTCCTCCGGGAAGATGTCCTTCGACCGATTGGTGTTCTTGATCCCGACGATGATGAACTCGGGGATCTCGCCCGACGAGGCGGCCTGCCGCACCCCGCCGATGACGCCGGAATTGAAGTTGAAGTCCCCGTCCATCATGTAGAGCACCGGGTACTTCTCTGCAGAGTCGTTGTAGCGATCGGGCAGGGAGACCCAGAACTCGCGCGGTTCGCCGACTTTCGCGGACACGAGTGTGTCAACGCGAACGGGGATCGGCAGAGACGGGGTCTGGGCCTCGGTCGACGAACGACCGAGCGCCAGAGCGGCGATGAGGATGAGTGCGGTTCGACCAGCCATCGGTATGATCCTTTCGTCCGAGCAGCGCTCCCTCGGGAGGCGTCTCTTCGGATTGGACGCAACCTGTGGCGCCGGCGCCGCGGAAATGTGACCGACTGCGGAGAGTGCGGGACGAACGCGGCGAATCACGGGATCGCGCCGCCGGTCGCCCACTTCTCCACCTGGTTGAAGAGGATCTTCAGTCCCTCTGGCAGGCTCACCGGTCGCGCGGCGGACTCGCGACGCGCATCGCCCGACGCCGCTCGTGAAGCACGAGAACCGCGTACAGAGCCCAGGCAATCGCTGCAACCCCGAGTCTCACGAAGAAGATCTCGAGCGTATCGGCGTAGAAGCGGACCAGCGCGAGCGCCGTCAGGACCATCGCGACTATCCGGACGCCGTGAATCCACCGGCCGCCTCGCATCAGTTCCTTGGTCCGCACCAGCGCCCGCGCCTCGGCGTCGGGTGCGATTGCCGCGTCTGCGGCGGGAAGCGCGACGGGGGCCTCGAATTCGACGACGCACTCCGGATGGTCGGCGAGAAAGCTCTCCACCAGCGCCCTCGTGTCCTCGGTCGCCTCGCCCGAGGCATACGCCGGCCACAGGTCCGAGATGACGTTGCGTGTAACCTTCGTCATGGTTGTGTCCTTCCTCGGCTCGCGGCGGCCGCGAGCCTGGTTCGGGCTCGATGAACGCGGACCCTGGTGGCTCCCACCGACAGACCGAGGGCCGCTGCGGTCTCCTCGTAGGACAGTTGACCGACGGCGCGCATCAGCAAGGCGGCGCGGTCCATCTCCGACAAATCGGTGAGCATCCCCAGGACCGCCCGCAATTCGTCCCGATCGATCGTCACCTGTTCGGGGCCCGCCCCGGATGCCGCGACGTCGGGATTGCACTCGACCACCTCCCGTGCCGCCCGTCGGATGTCGATGCTGAGGTTCCTGGCGATCATGAAGAGATACGCCTTGACGGTTCCGACGCGGATCTCGCCCGGTGCCGTCCAGGCGCGCGCGAACGTCTCGGAGGCGATATCCTCAGCGTCCGCCCGGTTCCCCGTCAGATAGAGGGCAAAGCGGAAGACGTCCGGCCAGTGGCGTTCGAACAGGCCGCCGAAATCGAGCGTTCGCATAACTCGGAGAGAATACGCGGAAGCGGGCGAGCCGTTACAGGGGCTTCCGGACCTACCTCAGGATCTTCGTCAGCACGTCGTGGTACTGCTGCCCCACCGGGACCTTGAGGCCGCGGCGCGTCAGGAGAATCCAGCCGCCCTTGGTCCAGGGCTGGGCTTCCCGCACCTGCTCGAGGTTGACGATCCAGGAGCGGTGGACGCGCAGAAACCGCTGGGGATCGAGCTTGGCCTCGACGGCCGACAGGGTGCTGCGCAGGAGATGGTTCGCGCGCTCGCAGTAGAGCTGGACGTAGTTGCCGGTCGCTTCGAGGCAGTGGATCTCGGTGGTCGGCACCAGCAGGTAGCGTTCGTGGTCCCGCACGACGAGATGCGGCCGCACCGATTGCCGGCGCTCGTGCATCTCGAGCATGGCCTGGATGCGTCGATCGAGTTCGTCGCGATTCGGCCGATGCAGGAGCTCGCGCGCCCGGTCCAGCGATTCGGAGAACCGCTCCGGATCGATCGGCTTCGTGAGATAGTCGAGCGCGTGCAGGCGGAAGGCGTCGAGCGCGAACTGATCGAAGGCCGTGACGAAGATGATGATCGGCAGGGCACCGTCCTTGCGCCAGATCTCCGCCACCTCCAGGCCGCTCAGGCCTGGCATCTGGATGTCGAGGAAGACCAACTGGGGAGCCTTCTCCCCGTACGCCTCCAAAGCGGCCGGCCCGTCGCCCGCCTCCCCCACCACCTGCACGTCGGCGTGCTCGGCCAGCAGTGTGCACAGCCGCTCCCGGACCAGCGGCTCGTCGTCGACGATCAGGCACCGGATCATGATCGGCACTCGTGAAGCGGGATCCTGATCCGCGCGCGGAAGCCGGCGTCCGGCGCCGTGTCGATGTCCAACGCGGCCCGCTCGCCGTAGAGGGCACCGAGGCGCTCTCTGGTGTTGCCGACACCAAGGCCCGCGCGAAGGGGCAGCGTCGCGCCTCGCCCGTCGTCCTCCACCGCCAGGACGAGAAGCGGGCCCTCGGATTGGACCCCGATCGCCAGGCGCCCGGGCCCGATCTTCGGCGAAAGCCCGTGACGGATCGCGTTCTCCACGAGGGGGAGGACGATCAGGCTTGGCACCTGACAATCGAGCAGCGACTCGTCCACGCGCCAGTCGACCCTCAGGCGCTCGCCGAAACGCGCCTGCTCGATCTCCAGGTACTTACGGGTCAGGTCCAGCTCGGTCCGCAGGCTCAGCGTCTGCCCGGACGCATCTTCAAGCATCGCGCGCAGCAGGTCGGACAGGCGAACCAGGAGCCGGTCGGCGGTCGCCGGATCCCGATGCAGCAGCGTCGAGATCGCCTGCAGTGCGTTGAAGAGGAAATGAGGATGAAGCTGTCGCTGCAGCAGCGCAAGGCGGGCTTCGCTGAGATGCCGAGCGAGCCGCCCTGCTTCGAGCTCTTCCTGCTGCCGGGCCTGCGCTTGCTTCATCGCCGCGGCCCCGAGGAGGATCAGAAAATAGACGAAGGGGACGCTGAGGAAGGCGCCGAACAGATTCATCGTTGTCGGCACGAACGCCACAAACTGCGATGCGCTCCACCCCGACTCGCTGCACTTCCAGATCAGACTGATGGTGCGCAGCGTGAGCCAGTACGGGACGAAGACCAGGACCATGCCGAGCAGGTGCGCGCCCAGGAAGCCCCCCACGCCGAGCCGTCTGCTCCGGATGCGCCTGTCGAGGGCGAGGACCATCGGAGTAAGAAAGGCCCAGGGCATCAGGCCTCCCACCTCGGTCAGAACCAGCTTCTGCCAGGGCAGGCCCGCCAGCAGTCCCTGGAGGGTCCAGGCCAGGGCCAGCCCCCCGAAGACCAGGAGCCGAAACCCGAGCCGGTCCCAGGACAGCAGGAAGTCCGGCATTCCCCGGATGCCCTCAGTCTTGTCGGCGATCAAGGTCGAATCTGCCGGAAGCACTGCGCGACATTCTCCTCGGATTCCCGTCCGTCGTGAAGCTGTTTCGCTGGTTCCGGGCCCCGCCGCTCCCGCGGGTGATGATGCCCTGGGCTGCCTCCAGCCGGTCCGGATGACCGACCCACGTGTCCATCTCCTTCTGGAACACGATGGCGCCGGGGTATTGACCGAGCACGGCCGCGGCCCGAAACGGGGGATCGGTCAGATGGTAGTGGCTTGCGAAGATCAGCCGGGCAGCGATGCCTTCTCGCACCAACCGGCGGTCCGAGGCGTCCTCCCCCAGGCAGTAGTGCTGGATGAAGGCGATGTCGAGCTTCTTCTCGGGGAGGTTGTAGGCTCTGAATTCCTCGAAGGTGACTTGGGAGGGGTCGATATCTCCCGTGTGGAAGAAGCTGAAGCCACCGACGCTCACGACGTAGCCATAGTTGAGGATCTCGGTCCTCCCCGCGGCCGGAGCGCCGTGGGAGAGAGACAGCGCCTCCACCCGAGTCCCCGCCACCTCCTTTCGATCCGCCTTGCCCCTGCTCGCCTCGAAGGTGAGGACCCGCCCTTGCAGGTCCATCAGAGGCGCCGTGGCCTGGCGTGTCGAGGCGAAGACCGCCTTCGGGTTGCTCTGCAAATGCTGACGGACCAACTCAGAATCGAAATGGTCGCCATGGGCGTGGGTGGCCAGGATCAAGTCGATGCCGTCGAAGGGCGCCTGGGCCTTCGCCAGCTTGTCCTGGATCTCCTGGGGAAGGAGATAAGCGCCCGCGAATCCCCGGAAGCAGCCATCGATGAGGATCTTCTTCTTCCCCATCTGGACGAGAAAACCGGCGTTACCCACGTAGGTGACCTGGAGCGGCTGGGCCTCGGCTGAACCAAGGCCCGCCAGGAGGACAGACGTTGCGACGAAGAGCGCGGAGAGGACGGAGGATTCTCATGCTGGGTGCCCCTGGTGTACGGCCGACCGCACCTACGGTAGTCTGACCTCGAAGACACACCGCTTGCTGCCAGCGAGCTTCGACTCCTTGAGCGACGCCTGGACCGGCCGGCCGAAGACGGCGCCAAACGACTCCTTCTGGTACCCGACGGAGCAGTTGCAGAAGAACGCCGGCGTTCGCTTGTTGTCCACCATCGGGCAGCTGCACTCGCCTTCAGGTACGGCGACGGTGATGACCCCCTTCTCCTTGTCCCACGAGAAGTCGGTGCCCCACGCCTTCCTGGCGGTGGCCATGTAGCCCTCGGGGTCACCCTTGAACTTGACGCCGAGTTGGCCCAGCTTGGCGCACTCCCGGCCGGTCTTCTCGAGGATCTCCGCGCACGCAGGCGCCGTCGTTCCGGCCGCCATGAAGCCGACCATCTTGGCCACCTGATACCGGGCCAGCGCCAAACGCTGGTCGGGCACCTGCTGGGGCGCGGCAGCCAACGCGTCGGGCGGGTCGAGCAGACTCGCGACACATCCGCATGCGCCGAGCCCGCACACCGTCTTCAGAAACGCTTTGCGGTCCACATGTCCTCCTTCGGGCCGGTGCGGTCAGTCGCACGGCAATCCGCAACATCGATTGTGGGAAGCCCGCAGCCCGCGTGCAGCTGAAATGTGACCGACGCCAGAAAAGACGGGATGAACGCGCCGTCAGTCCTGTCTCAGTGCCGACGTCGGGTGCAGGCGCGCGGCACGGAGCGCCGGAATGATCGTCGCCGCCGATCCGGTCGTCGCCAGCGCCGCGGCCGCGATGATGAGGGCGAGCGGGTTGGTCGGAGCCAGGCCGAACAGCATCGACCGCGCGGCCGTTGCCGTCAGGACGGACAGCAGGGCGCCAGCCCCGAGCCCGGCGCCGACCCAACCCAGCGACTGCGCCGCCACCATGCGGACGATGTCCGATCGCGTCGCACCGAGGGCCAGCCTCACGCCGATCTCCTGCCGGCGACGGACCACGAGGTACGACAGCACACCGTAGATGCCAGTCGCCGACAGCACCAGCGCCAGCACGCCGAAGAGACCCGACAGGGTGGCCATCAGGCGCTCGCGGAGGAGCGTGTCGCGAACCATGCTCGGATACGCCTGGAAACTCACCGAAATCTGCGGACTGCGCTCGGCCACTTCCTTCGTGACGGCGGATCGGAGAGTGGCCAACGGCAATCCTGACCGGACGACGACGGTCAACCCGCTGCCGGGTTCGGGGTCCTGCGCGGAGGCCCGGTAGACAATCGGCTGGAACGGGTTCCTCAGATCGTCGTACGTGGTGTCCGCCACGACGCCGACAATCTCAGCCGCCGACCACTGCTGCGGTCCCGTGTGCACGAGAAGCCGCTGTCCGAGCGCCGGTGCGCGACCGAAGTAGCGCCTGGCGAAGGACTGGTTGACGATCGCGACCTGCGGCGATCCGACGACGTCGCGGTCGTCGAAGTCGCGGCCGGCGACGAGGGGCGTGCGCATCGTCTCGAAGTAGCGCCCACTCACCCCGTTCAGCTTGGTGGGCATCCTGGTCTCGGGGTGGCCCTCGAGCCTCAGCTCGTCCTCCGAGCTCCACCCGCTGATCGGCACGATGCCCACCTGGGCGGCCGAGATCACGCCGGTGATCGACCGCACGCGGTCGAGCAGCTCGCGGTGCAGCGCCGGCTGGCGGTCGGCAGGAACGCCCAGGCGGCTGAAGTCGGCGTCGACCACGACCATGTCGTCCGGGCTGAAGCCGGTGTCGAGTCCCGTCAGATTGCGCAGACTCGCCGCGAACAGCAGCGCGCCTGTTACCATCACGAGGGACAGCGCAACCTGCGCGACGACCAGCGCGCGCTGCCACCCCAGGCGCCCACGGTTCGACGTCAGCCCGCGGCCGGATGACCGCATCACCGCCTCGAGTGGCGCTGACGTTCCCCTCAACGCCGGCAGCAACCCGAAGAGCATCGTCGTCACGAGCGCCGTCACTGCGGCGAATCCGAGGAAACGCCAGTCCGGCGTGAGGGACACGAACAGCGGATCACGGCCGGTGCTCAGGAACGAGACCAGCGTGGCACTGATCACCCGGGCCAGCACGGCGCCGAGCGCCGCGCCGAGCGCCGCCAGCAGCAGGCTCTCGGACAGCAACTGCCGGACGATGCGGCCGCGGGAGGCCCCCGTTGCCAGTCGCACCGCCATCTCGCGCCTGCGGGCGCCGCCTCGCGCCAGGAGCAGGTTCGCGATGTTGGCGCACGCCGTGAGCAGGACGAGCGCCGACAGGCCCAGGAGCAGCCACAGCGGTGTTTCATACCGCGTGCGCAGCGAAGAGAAGCCGCCGCCACAGGCGGCCGCGTCCAACTTGAACCTCAGGTACTTGTCCGCCTGTTCGGGCTCCAGCTGTTTCGGCAGCGTCGCCTTGAAGAGCGCCGGAGAAACCGTCCGCAGGTGCGCTGTCACCCGCCCGACCGACCAGCCGGGACGCAGGCGGCCCACCGCCGAGAGCCACCAGGTGAACCCGTCTTCGAGCAGCCCCGGCTCCCCGCCGATTTCGGGTGCCGCGCAAATGGGTAAGGCCACGTCGAACATCCGGCCGACCTCGACGCCGTAGAAGCCCTCCGGCGTGACGCCGACGATGTCGAACGGGTGGCCCTCCAGGTGAATCGGGCGCCCGACGACGGTCGGGTCTCCGCCGTACTCTCGCTGCCAGAACGCGTGGCTGATGACCGCCGCGCGCGAGCCGCACCCGCGCCGGTCGTCGGCGGCGCCGAGAACGCGGCCTCGCGCGGCCGGGACGCCGAGCACCTCGAAGAAGCTGCCACTGACGAAGATCCCTTGTGCGTGTCTGACCTCACCGCCTCGGGACAGGTTCAAACGCACAGGCGACCACGCGAGCATGCCCGAGAACGACTGCTGGTCGGCACGGAGCCGCTCCCACAGGGGGCCGGTCAACTGAGCGTAGCGGGCGACGACGTTACCCGCGCGTGGACCCGGGTCGGCAAGTCGCACCTCGACGAGCTGGCCCGGATCCTTCACCGGCAACGCGCGAAGGCGCACGGCGTCGAGCAACTGGAAGATCGCCGTGTTGGCGCCGATGCCGAGCGCCAGCGAGAGCACGGCCACGGCCGTGAAACCGGGCGTGCGCCGAAGGAGCCGGAGGCCGAAGCGCAGGTCCTGCCACAGGGTGTCCACGACGCCGAGGGTGTTCATCTGTGCACATCTCCTTGCAATCTTGGACGACGTTGCCGAGCGTGGGGTGCGCCGGGATGTGACGGAACCTGGAAGAGGAGGGACGAACGGGCGATCCCGGCCCAACCTGCCCAGCCGGGTTGGGCCGACCGAACCGGATGGTGGTCGCGGTCGTGCTGCCGCGCGACAGGACCGCTCTCCGTCCGGCGCTCTGGGGTGGCTTCTACCGGGGGAGCTGGGTTGCGCCCCACCGCGGCGTCGTACTCCCGATGGGGGACCCGCTGTTTGTGGCCAACGCCAGACAGCGTATCCTGGCTGGCTGTCCGGTCAACCCTCCGGTCCTCCGGTCCGCTCTCGGGTGATCGGGCCTGATCGCAGGACGCGCGGTTCGGCGATAATGGAGCGCCGCTTCCAATGAGCCACGGCATGCCCGTCTCTCCCGCCCGCCGAACTGACCCTGCGGAGGGCACAGCCATGCGCACGCTGGAAATCGTCGGCCTCTCGCTGATCCTCGGCTGCTTCGCGCTGCTGCTCGGCACGAACCTCGACGTGAGCCCCGGCCTTCACGGCGATGAGGCGTGGTTCGGCCTGCGCGCCCAGCAGATGATGGCCGGCGCTGAGAAGTCGATTCACGGGATGACCGCCCACAGCGGCGCGCTCTTTCCCCTGATCGTGGCCGGCTCGTTTCAGGTATTCGGCGTCTCCGTCTGGTCGCTTCGCGTCGCCGGTGCCGTGTGCAACGTCCTCGCACTCGGTCTCCTGGCCTGGCAGGTCCGGAAGCTGCGGCAGCGTGCGGGAAGCGCCACCCTGATGCTGCTCCTTCCGGCCGGCTCGGTGCTGGTCACGGCGGAGTCCAGGCTCGCGTGGGAGGTGACGGCGCTCGGCCCGCTCTTCGCGGCGCTGCTCCTCTGGCTCGCGCTCCGCATCCTCCGGCAGGCCCACCCGGTTCGCGGCCCCTGGTTAGCCGCGACGGCTCTTGTGGTATTCGCCACGCTTGGCACGTACAGCCACCTCATCTTCCTGGCGCTCGTCGCGGGAATGTTCGTTTCCAGCCTTGCGTGTGCCGTCCGCTTCCGGGAGTACGGAACGCGTTCCCTGCTGTTCGTCACGGCCGCAGCCCTGGCCAACTCGGGGGCGCTGGCGTTCGTCAAGGTGAGGCTGTTCGAGGCCAAGATCTCCGACCCGGCGTTTGCCCTCTTCTACGCCCTCGCGATCGCGATTCAGGCCGCGGCGTTCCCGGGACTTCGCCGACGGCTCGACGAAGGGCTTCGTGAGGCGCTCGCGCGCCTCGCGCCGGGACTGGGAAGGCTCGGCCCCGCCGCAGCGCTGGCCGGAGCCGCCGCATTCGCCGCCGTTCACGGGATCCCGTTCGTCCAGACCGTGGCGAACGACGTGGTGCTGAAACGGCTCTACTCGGTTTCGATGCCGTGGCCGCTGCTGGGAGCGTCCTACGGATACGCCCTTCTGCTGATCGGCGGCTACGTGGCGGCGATGGTGCGCCTGACAAGACGCGTGACACCCGCTGGCCCCGCGGACTTCTTCCTCATTGCGCTGCCGGTTCCAGTCGCGGCGGCCCTGCCGATCCTGGTCCACCCCCGCTCGATTCGCTACTACATCCTCGCCAATCTGCTGCTGATGGTGGCGCTCGCGGTGTCGCACGCGCACGTCACCCGGACGTGGGCGGCTCGGTTCTTGTGGGTCGTGCTCGGCTACGCCATCGCCGTCAATAGCGTGCTGGTCCCCGTGATCGCCGACCGGCGCCACTACGACTCGGTCGCCCCACGGTGGTTCGCGCTCGGCCTTCGCCAGGAGACGTCGGCCCATTTCTTCCCGACCGCACCCGTTGTGGACCTGATGCGCGCCGACGGCGTACGCGACTTCGGCACTCGGGATGCCGCATTCATCGGGCTGCCGCTGCACTTCCAGCTTTCGCTCGAGAACTGGACGGCATCGCCAGGCCGCAAGGCGGCCGTGGACTACGAGTACGGCAAGCCGGGTGGCATCCGGTACCGGCTACTGGACGCGCCCACGCGCACACCGCAGTGATCGCGTCGTCGGGCCAGGAAGGAGCGGAGCGCTACCTGCGACGCGCGAATTTCTTCACTCCCACCTCGAGGCCGTCCTTCGTCAGCCGTCCGCTCTCGCCCGTCGGCGACCAACTCAACGAAAACGACATCGTCGACGCCGACGGCTTCCCGACCTCGGCGCGCGTCGTCGGCTCGAATGCCACGTCGCCCGTGTCGCTGGCCCTGATGTGGAGGAGTGTCCGAGTATACGTGGTCGGCCCGCTGGCGACGGTCTCCTTGCCCGCGAGGCGATCGCCCTCTATCCAGAACTCGATCGTCGTGCGCTCGCCGGCGTTCCCGTCCGCATGCTCGTAGGCCCCGACGTAGTCCTTCAGCGTGAATCCGGCCGCACCGTTCGTCCAGGTGCCATCGCGGCGCCGGACGATGCGCATGGTGCCGGGCCTGAGGTCGGCGGTGGTGGCAAATGCCCGCAGTTCCTGGAGCGCCGAAACCGAGCCGGTGGTGACCGAGAAGGTCCGCCCATCGCTCAGGCCGACACGCACGGAGTAGCTCGACCCTCCTCGCGACTTGCGGTTTTCGTCCGCCTGGATCGACGCCACTTCAGCGCGCGTGAACGTCGCCATCGTGCCGCGGGCGGCGTGCCGCAGCGCCCATCGCCCCTCCCCCGCGTCGTCGATGCGATGGAACCCGTCGGCCAACCCGAGGAGCAGGACCGCAGCCGCGGCAATCGCCGCCAGGCCGAGCACCTTCAGCAGGAGCGGCTTTCGCGTTTCGGCTTGCGGGGGCGCGCCTGGCACGGACGGCTCGGGTCGCGCCCAGAACATGAGGAACGCCCCGAAGCCGGCCAGGAGAACGCTCCACGTCCACAGCGACGGCGAGGTGATCAGCGTCGTCGGCTCGATCGTGAACGACAGGCCCGGCGGCGCGCTCATCGCCCTCACACCAAGAAACAGCATCTTGGGCGCCAGCGCGATCACCGCCAGCGGCCACTTGACTCTCGGAGGGAACGCCGCGCGGCGGAGCAGGACGACGCCGACGATGGCCATCAGCCATCCCATCGCGTCGAAGAACAGCGACGCGACGCACAACGCCGCCGCAGCCAGGGAGCGAAGATCGTATGTTGGAACTGGGGATGGCGCAGGGGTCTCGGATGGCATGGCGGCCTATGATTGCACAACGTCAGTCGGACACGAGCCCCGGCGGCAGGTGCGAGGTGTCGGCCGGGTCGAACGCCGCATGGTCCAGCCCCAGCCGGACGCGCACGATCCCGCAGTTCGGAAATCGGAAGCGCCGCACGAACTCCCGCGCCCGCGCCATGCCCTCCACGGTTGCCCCTGCCTGCGGATCGGTGCACCGCCAGATGAAGACCTTCGAGAAGAGCCCGTGCGTGAACGCGACGATCGGTTCTGCGCCGAAGGCCAGAGCGTCGCGCCTGACCCGGTCAGCCCGCACGAGGAGCTGCGCGAACGACTCAGCTCCCCCGCTCTCGGCGTCGTGCGGATCCGCCCGCTGCCAGTATGCGTCCGCCGCGGGCCGACGTTCGATCGCCGTCGTGCCTTCCCACGCCGAGGGATCCAGGAACGTGAACTCCTGCACCGGCCACTCGACGCACGGCACCACCGGCCATCGCTCGATGAACGGCTGCGCGGTGGCCCGGGCCCGATGATAAGGGGAGACCGCAATCAGCCGGGGCTCCGGCAGCGCCTCCACGGTGAGGCGGGCCTGCTCCTCCCCGATCGCAGTCAGCTCGGTCAGATGCGGGCGCACGGTCGGGAGTCCGGCATTCGACACGCTCTGCCCGTGCCTGACCAGCAGCAGCTCTGTCATGCGGCGCCGCCCGGCGGAATCTCCAGCCAGGAGGTAAAGCGCTTCCTCGTCACAGGTTCGCGCATCCAGCTCGTGTCTGGCTCGGGAAGGGCCACGCACTGCCGAACGGTCAGCCATCCGTTCGTGAGGTTCATCCTCGCAGGCTTGCCGCGCTGACTGGTCCACGTCAGGCGGCGGCGCTGGTCGCACTCGCGCGCGAGCGCCAGCGTCTGCCGTACGTCGCCCGCGCAGTACTCCATCACGGCGCGGAACTCGCCTGCCTGCCACAGGCGCGGCGCGTCGCGACCGCTGATCGGCGCCTCGCAGCCGTCCTTCATCCGGACGGCGTGGATCTTGCCTTGAAGGCCCATCCCTGCCAGCGCCCGATCGAGCGCGAGCATGTAGCCGTTCACGCACACGACCTGGAACATCATGTCGACGCTGTTCCACGCGAGTTCGCTGCACCTGGCGACGAGCCCCGTCTCGAGCGCCAGCAGCCTGAAGTCGAAGCCCAGTCCGTTCCAGGTGACGATGGTGAACCCCTGACGGACGGCGTCGGACAGTGCCTCGACCAGCAGCGTGGCTCCGTCACGCGTCAGGCGCTTCGTCGCCTGGTCGAACACGTGCGGCGAGGTTTCCGGGTCGAACATCACGACCGGCTCCGGGTCCGCACCTTCGCGCATGAGGGCGGCGCAGCTGACGCCGAGGGGGCCGTGCCTCCACCAGTCTCGGTCGTCGTCCGGCAACTCCGTCGCAATCTCGAGGTCGAAGGCAGCAAGGTGGTTCGTCACGCCCGTCCTCCGCCCACTAGACTACTCCCGTACGGCGGAAACACGAGCAGCGGAGACGCTGTCTCGTGGCACGATGCCAAGCGCTGCGCGCGCCTCATCGCGAAGCACATGCTGTGCTTGGCGGGTGGGATCGCGCCGAGGCCGCGGAGCGGCCCACGACCCGGCGACGTTGTCAAGAACGGCAGGGGCTTGCCGGGCGCTCGTCGGTTTGGATATACATGATAGGAGTGCCACTTAACTTTCCCACACACGTAGAGGGTGATTCGTGTCTGACTTCCGGAATCCAGCCGCCCCCATCAGGCCGACCACCGACAGGCTCGTGTCCGACGCGTTCGACGCCGGCATCTTCGACAAAGTCGCCGCCTCGCGCGAGGACGACCGGCTCCTCGTCGACGAGGCCTCGGACGTCGACGAACCCGCACCGCGGCGTGAAGGGCTGCCGGCCGGGTTCCGCATGCGCCACGACACGCACTACGTCGAGGAGTTGATCTCGCGGAACCACGCCGGTCGCGCGGACACCGCCCCGGCGAACAAGATTCACGCGCGGCGAATCAGCCCCCGCGTCGCCGAACCGAAGGCGACGCCGTCGACGGCGATGGCCAGCGCCGATATCGGCGAGAGCCTCGACGCGATCGGGGCCTGCCTCCACCTCTTTCGAGCCCGGACCCGCCCGGCGGCGGAGCGTGTCGCTCTCGACCTGATCGCGGCGGAAGTGGCCAGAGCCGGCTGGCTCGTCCAGGCGCTCTCCGTCCTGAACGAGGACGTTCCCGTCGCGCGCGGCGCGGTCGACATCGGACCCGTCGTCTCGCGGATCGCGCGCGTACCTGGCGGCCGGCCGGCTCGGTGCCGCGGTCGTAGTCGACGAGGGCACCCCCGGCCTGCGTGTGCGCGGCGACGAACCGCTCCTCACCGTCGCCGCGGCCGGCATCGTGATGGCGCTACAGGCGGTCGCCGAACGCGTCGAGGACGCCGTCATCCTGGTTCGCGTCAAAGCCGAGGCCGGCGATCGCGTTCGGATCGAAGTCTCGCAGGATGTGCTCAGATTGCCTGACGCCTGGCGCGCGAAGCTCGTCGACCCTGACTGGACCGATCGGCCAGGAGGGCGTCGGATCGCCGTGGCGCTGGCCGCAGCCCATCGGATCGCGGAGTGGCACGACGCCACGCTGACCCTGGACGATGAGGGGGGCGACGGCTGTCGGGTGGCGCTGTCGCTCCCGCGCGCCTAGCCCTTCGCGGCGCAACATCTGCCCGTGGCCGTCGGCTCCCGCTGATGGGTCCGGGAAGCGGAGCAGTCGCCATCATGAAACACCTGTCACGCCCGCTCGCGTTCGCGGTTCTCCTGGCCGCCGCTGCTCTCGGTCCGATGCTCGTCGCGGCCGGCGCCCCCGAGTGGCCCCGGTTCAGAGGCCCGCAGGGGAACCCGGTATCGACGGCCCGGCTGGCCGACACATGGTCGAAGACGCAGAACGTCGAATGGACGGCGTCCATTCCCGGCCGCGGCTGGTCCTCCCCCATCGTCAGCGGCGGGAAGATCTTCGTCACCGCGGCGACGACGGACGGAGCGTCGAAGAAGCCGCAAATCGGCACGCAGGTACTCGAACGACTACGTCGCCGAACTGCAGAAGCAGGGGCTGTCGGAGAAGGAGATCGACGACCGCGTCACGGCGCGCGACTTCGAGTTGCCGGGGGAAGTGAACCTGCACTACTTCCTCTACTGCCTGGACCTCGAGAGCGGCAAGGTGACCTGGAAGCGGGAGTACCACACAGGCAAGCCGCCAGGCGGGCGTCACCGCAAGAACAGCTTCACCTCGGAGACCCCGGTCACCGACGGGAAGCTGGTCTACGTCTACGCGACCAGCCTGGGCCTGTGGGCGTACGACATGAAGGGCAAGCTGGCGTGGAAGACGCCGCTCGAGAACTACCCGATGTACGGCGATTTCGGCACCGGCGCCTCGCCCGCGCTCGCCGACAACCTGGTCGTGATCTGCAACGACAACGAGAAGCAGCAGTTCATCGCGGCGTTCGACAAGAAGACGGGCAAGCAGGTGTGGCGCACGAACCGCGACCTGCGGACGGGCACGAGCGCGGCGGCGCGGCGCTCCGGATGGTCGACGCCGTATGTGTGGGCCAGGCCAAGCCGCACGGAGATCGTGACGATTGGCCCCGGCTTCGCGGTCAGCTACGACCTTGCGGGCAAGGAACTATGGAGGCTGGCCGGCATGGGTGGCGGGCCAATCCCCAGTCCGTACACATGGGGCGGACTGCTGCTGCTGAACGGCGGCGCCGGCGGCCCGATCACCGCGGTGAAGCCGGGGGCGACGGGCTCGTTCTCTGTCGCACCGAAGGCCCCGCCGAGCGAATACGTGGCCTGGTCGATCGAGCGCGCGGGCACCTACCTGCCGACACAGCTCGCGTACGATGGCGCCGTGTATTCGCTCACCGACACCGGGATTCTGAGCCGGTACGACGCGGCCACCGGCAAGCTCGGCTACCGCTCGCGCATCGAGAACGGCGTGGCGTTCACGTCCTCACCATGGGCCTACGGCGGGAAGATCTTCTGCCTGAACGAGGAGGGGAAGACGTTCGTGATTGCCGCCGGTGAGAAGTACGAACAGCTCAAGGTGAACGACCTGGAGGAGTTTGCGCTGGCGACACCCGCCCTGGTCGGCGATCGCCTGCTGCTGCGGACCGAGAGCCTGCTGTATTCGATTAGGGAGAAGCGGTTCTGAGCTATCATGCCGCCCGTCGTCGTGCCGGGTGAGCAAAGGAGAGGTCGCACCATGGACCGCAGAGCCAGGCGGATCCTCGCATGCGCCTGCTTCCTCGTGCCCCTCGCGGTCGTGACCGCGACGCGTGCGCAGGTCCAGGCTCCGAAGGACGGGAAGAGCAAGCTCCTGACGGTGCCCGGGTACCGCCACGGCCCCAGCGCCTTCAAGCGCAACTTCCTCGTCGAAACGACGCCGCTCCGGGCGGGCGTCATGGACTTCCAGCACTACCATACCTATACGGAGACGGTGGAGTTCCTCCAGAAGTGGGCGAAGGAGTATCCGGATCTCGTCGATATCTACGTCGTCGGCCAGAGCTTCGGAGGCACCGACATCTACCAGGTGACGGTCACCAACAAGAAGACGGGCAAGGATACCGACAAGCCGGCGATGTACGTCGAGGGCAACCGGCACGCGGGCGAGGTCACGGCCGGCGAGTCTGCGCTCTGGATGCTGAACTCCCTGCTGACCGGCTACGCGAAGAACGCCGAGGCGACGAGGCTGCTCGACAACTTCACGTTCTACTTCCGGCCCGTGAACAACCCGGACGGCAATCTCGTGTACCTGGAGACGGTGCAGACGCTCCGAAGCACCGTCCGCCCGCACGACGACGACGGCGACGGACTGCTCGACGAGGACCCGGCTGAGGACCTCGACGGCGACGGGTTCTCGCGGCAGATGCGCGTGAAGGTCGGGATGGGCAAGGGCGACTCGGTCATCGACCCGCGCGACGCCTCAGGGCGCCTGATGCGGCGCGTTGGAGCCGGAAAGGGCGACTACCTGCTGCTGCCGGAAGGCGTCGACAACGACGGCGACGGCCGGATCAACGAGGACGGCATCGGTGGCCTCGACCTGCACCGCAACTACCCGGAGAACTGGCGGCCCGAGACCGAGGCGACGGGTCGCGCCTACACGCAGGGCGGCGCCGGCGAGTATCCCCTGTCGGAGCCGGAAACCCGCGCGGTTGTCACGTTCCTTCTCTCGCATGCCAACGTGTCGGTCGTGAACACGATGGACACGAGCGTCCCGATGCTCCTCCGCCCGCCGTCCACCTCGGCCAGCGACGAACGGATGTATCCGGAGGACCTCGCGCTCTACAAGGCGTTCGACACGAAGGGCAAGGCGATCACCGGCTATGCGCGGGCCGGCGACGTGTACGCGGACTACGGGAACAACCAGCCGCTGTTCGGCCACAGCCCCGACTTCGGCTACTGGCAGTACGGCGCCATCTGGTACGGCGACGAGCTGTGGAACGGCGGCAACGTCGGCGACTACAACAAGGACGGCGTCGTCGACGAACTCGATCGGCTGAACTACAACGACAAGGAGCTGAAGGTCAGCCGCTTCCAACCGTGGACGAAGATCATCCATCCGGCGCACGGAGAAGCGGAGGTCGGCGGGTGGAACCCGAAGTTCTGGAGCCAGAACCCGCCGCCCGAGATCCTCGAGACCTGGGCCGAACGGGAAGCCCGCTTCAATCTGATGCTCGCGAACAGCCTGCCGAAGGTCGTGATGGGCGAGCCGAAGATCACGGCCGCTGGCGACGTCTACACGATCGACGTGCCGATTGAGAACACCGGCAGCATCCCGACGGCACTCAAGCAGGCGCTGCTGGTGCGGATTGTGCGGCAGGACACGGTGTCCATGGTCCTCCCGGCCGGGATGACGTCTGTCGGAATCGGCGGCGGGCGCGGCGGCCGTGGCGGACGCGGCGGCGGTGGTGCGCCCATGGACGCGGAAGTCGGCGCGCCGTCAGCGGGTGGCGGGCGCGGCGGTCCGCCTTCGCCTGAGGCTACGGCGGGACAAGCGGCTGGCCAGGGCGCGGGCCAGCGCGGCGGCGGTGGCGAAACGCGCGGCGTCGGTGGTCAGCCCGCTGCGCCAGACACGTCCAAGGACAAGGTCATCGTCATCGAGCCGCAGAACCGCCTGCAGGTCACGATCGAGCGGATCGCCGGCAATGAGAAGAAGACGGTCACCTTCAAGATCCGGCTGAACGGCATCACCGGCACCGACTGCACGTTCCGCTACGTGTCCACGCGCGGCGGCGTCGTAGAGAAGAACGCTCACATCGGGAAATAGCAGTGGCACGTTTCCTCGGGCTACACTTGAGGGCGTGATGCCCGGACCCGATGTCGTCTTCAGTCGATGGGCGGCTGGCCGCCACAGCACGGGGCGCGCCCTGCGCGCGGGTGCTTGCGTGGCTGGCCTGCTGCTCATCGCGGCGCCGCTCGCGGCGCAGGATCTCGACCCGCGGTCCTACGCCCACGCCCCGGTGAACGGCACGTTTCTCATCACCGGCTTCTCCTTGTCGCATGGGGGGGTGGTGACCGACCCGACCGTGCCCGTGACGGACGTCAACGCCACCGTCGAGACGCCGTCGCTCGGCCTCGGGCGCTCGTTCAATCTGTTCGGGAAGACGGCGCAGGCATTCGCCGCCCTGCCCTACTCGTGGGCCCAGGTGTCGGGGAAAGTGCTCGAGGAGCAGTCGAGTGTCTCGCGGGCCGGGCTCTCCGACATGCGCCTGAGGCTGTCGGTGCTCCTGCGCGGCGCCCCTGCGTTGACGCTCGTTCAACTCGCGAAGGCCCCGCGACGGACCGTCCTCGGCGCGAGCCTCACCGTCTCCGCGCCGACCGGCCAGTTCTTCTCGGACAGACTGATCAACCTGGGCGCCAATCGGTGGGCGTTCAAGCCCGAATTCGCCGTGTCCCATCCGATCGGTGAGAAGTGGCTGCTCGACACGTACGCCGGCCTCTGGCTGTTCACCGGCAACGACTCGTTCTACCCGGGCACCGCCGTTCGGACGCAGGCGCCGATGGGCGCGTTCCAGGGGCACATCAGCTACAACTTCCGGCGTACGCTGTGGGCGGCATTCGATGCGACCTACTACGTCGGGGGCCAGACGACGGTGTCGGGTGTCGGGAAGGACGATTGGCAGTCGAACGCGCGCGTCGGGGGAACGCTCGTCTTCCCGGTCGGGAAGCGGCATTCGGTCAAGGTCGCGGTGAGCCGGGGCGCCATCATCCGGATCGGCGCCAACTTCACGACGCTGTCGGTCGGGTGGCAGGCCGGGTGGGTGTCCATGCCGAAACCCGCACCCACGCGCTGAAGGCCGGCCTCGAGGACCAACCTGGCTTTTCTTCACGACGACCGCAAGGCCTCGGTGGGTTCCACCCTAGTCGCGATAGTCGGCCATGCTGCACGACAGCACGATGGGAGGAGGATTTCCGATGTCGGGTCGACGGGCTGCCCTGACCATCCTCACCGGCCTGCTGGTCGCGCTGAGTTTGCCCGTCGCCACCCAGAATCCCTCCAATGGGCCCGCGGGGCTTTCCGTCCTCCGGTACCTGGACCTCGCCCTGGCTCATGCGCCACAACACTCCGACGGCCCGGCACGGTCGGTTTCCGTACCTCCCGTTAGAAGCTGTGAGCCGGTGGATCGCAGACATCCCTCAACTACTCACGACGCTCCGCCGCGCCTTCCGCGAACCGGACGTTCCGGTCACTATCGACGGAGCCCCATTCCCCCCGGCTGAGATCCAGAGACGCCTGGGGCTGACAGACGTCGAGATCAGGGACGGCAACTACCTGCGCCTGCTCGTTGGAGTGCTCACGCTGCATGCGGACGCGGGATTGGCATTTGCTGCGCAGAACCAGTACGTCGGTGCGGCCCGCCAGTTCGCGCTCGGCCTGCAGGCCGCCGAAATAATCGCGTCCCCGCCGCTGCCGGGGTCGGCGCTGGCGGCGGCATTCGAACGCGACCGCGTGCTCGGCCGACGAGAATTGGCCATGCTCGCCGAGGCTTACAGGCCCATGGCGCGGTCAGCCATCCTCGCATTCGGGGGCAGGCTCACGCCCAGCCACCTCGGCGATGCCCAGCGCATCCTCGAAACGGGATTGAAGCTGTTTGCCGGCGACCCGGAAATGGCGTTGGCACTGGGTGCCGTCCACGAGTCGCTGGCTCGGCCAGAGCCCCAGCGCGAGATAGAGAACAGGCGAATCCAAGCCAGGGCGCGGGGCGACGCCGACAGACACACCGGATCGCTGGTTCGACGCGGGATGAACGAGGACGAGAGGCGGTTGGCCTCGATGGACCGCCGCGCCGAGTTGTCCGCAGCCTCGCGCCTGTTCCGTCAGGCGCTCGCGGGAACGTCGTCGCGCGACGAGGCGTCGCTGCGCCTCGGGCACGTCCTGATGGAGCAGGGCAAGGCGAAGGACGCGGTCCAGCACCTTAACGTGGCGGCCGCAAGCCGCGACGCGTTCGTGCGGTACAACGGCCTCCTGCTCCTGGCGCGGGCCTTCGCCGACGCAGGGCGCCCGCGTGAGGCCGAGCAGTGCTATCGCCGGGCCGCCGCCGTGTTCCCGGACGCCCAGGCGCCGGTCATCGGCCTGAGTCTTCTCGACGACGACGCGGGGCAGACGGACGCCGCCCTCGGGGGACTCCGTTCCACCCAGTCGAACGTTGCGATCCCGACGCCGGAAAGGGACCCGTGGTGGGTCTATTACCAAGGCGCCGATCGCTTCGCCGCGACGCATCTCGACCGGCTCTACGCTGCCGCGCGCGCGGCAGCCGCTTCGCGCCACTGAGATCATGGACGCCACGCCGCGATCGACCACGCTCGTGCCGATCTCTCGCTGGCCTCGTCGCAGCGGCCGCGGCCGCGCCGCGCCAGTCGACGTTCAAGGCCCGGACCGATGCGGTGCGGGTGGACGTGCTCGTCACGGACAATGGGGTGCCCGTCGCTGGCCTCACTGCGGACGATTTCGAGATCTTCGACAACGGAGTGCCGCAGCGCCCGACGCTGATCAGTCCGGACAGCTGCCCGCCAGCGTCGTCCTCGCGCTCGACGTGAGCGAGAGCGTGAAGGGGGAGCGGCTGGGGTGGTTGGTCGACGCGGTGAGCGGAACACTCGGTGCGCTTCAACCGGGCGACGAGGCGGGCCTGCTCGTCTTCAACGAGGCGCTCACCGAGCGGGCGTCGTTGACGGCGGACATCGCGCGCCTTCGGGCGCTCGCGGTCGGTACGCGGGCCGGCGGGGCGACTTCCCTGCACGACGCCGTCTACGCGGGATTGGTGACGGCGCGGGCAGGCGGCGGCCGCCGGCTGCTGATCGTCTTCAGCGACGGTGTGGATACGGCCAGCTGGTTGAGGGAGACCGATGTGCTGCGCGTCGCGAGACGGTCGGACGTGCTCACGTACATGGTGGCGGTCGGCGGGAACACGCCGCCGTTCCTGGCCGAGCTGGCGCGCGCCACTGGCGGAACGGTCTTCGAGGCGGCTGGCGATGCGGACCTGAGGAACGCGTTTCTCAAGGTGCTGAACGAATTCAGGAATCGCTACCTTCTTTTCTACACCCCGCGGGGCGGAGCCCGGCCAGGCTGGCACGCCATCGACGTCCGCGTGCGGCGGCACACCGACAAGATCCAGGCGCGGCCCGGGTACATGATCGATGCCCCTGCCGGCGGCAAGGTCAACTGACCACGCAGCCGTAGTGTAGAATCCCCGCGTCCGATGGTGCGTCGCGGCCCGTGGGCGGCGCCGAAACGAAGGAGACTGACCGATGCTCCGTCGATATCGCGTGCTGCCCGTTCTTGCCGGCCTCATGGTCCTGCTGAGCCTGCCGGTCACGACCCAGAAGGGCCAGCTTGGCTACTACCGCTTCCCCGCCCTGTCGGGCGACACGGTTGTGTTCACGGCCGAGGGTGACCTGTGGCGCGTCAGCGCCTCGGGGGGCATCGCGCAGCGCCTGACGACGCACCCGGAGGAGGAGAGCCGGCCGGCGATCTCGCCGGACGGGAAGACGGTAGCGTACACGGCGACCTACGAGGGGCCGGCGGAGGTCTACACGCTCCCGCTCGACGGCGGCGTGCCCATCCGCAGGACGCACGACGCCAGCCGCGCGAGCGTCGTCGGCTGGACGCCGGGCGGCGAGATCCTCTACGCCACGCGGCGGTATTCGACGCTGCCCGACACGCAGCTCGCCAGGCTCGAGCCGAAGACCGGCGTGCGCACGCTGCTTCCGCTCGCCCAGGCCAGCGACGGCGGGTACGACTCGAAAGGCTCGACGCTCTTCTTCACGCGCCTCCCCTTCCAGGGCAGCCACACGCGGCGCTACAAGGGGGGCACGGCGCAGAACCTCTGGAAACTGACTGCGGCCGCCGCGGAGGCCACGCCGCTCACCGCCGACTACGCGGGCACGAGCAAGACGCCGATGCCGTGGAACGGCCGCGTCTACTTCGTCAGCGATCGCGACGGGTCGATGAACATCTGGTCGATGGACGAGAACGGCCGAGACCTCAAGCAGCACACGAAGCACCGGGAATTTGACGTGCAGTCGCCGTCGCTCTCGAAAGGCCGTATCGCCTACCAGATGGGCGCCGACATCCGGCTGCTCGACATCGCCAGCGGCGCGGACAAGGCCGTCTCGATCACGCTCGTGTCCGACTTCGATCAGCTCCGCGAACGGTGGGTGAAGAACGCCGTCGACTGGGTGTCCTCCGCGCACCTGTCGCCGAACGGCGATCGCGTCGTCCTCACCGCGCGCGGCCAGGTGTTCGTCGCGCCCGCACTCCAGGGCCGCGTCGTCGAAGCGACGCGCAACCCGCTCGTGCGGCATCGAAATGCGCGATTCATGCCGGACGGGCAGTCGGTGCTGTCGCTGTCGGACGAAAGCGGCGAGGTCGAGTTCTGGCGCGCGCCGGCCAACGGCGTTGGCACGCCCGCGCAGCTCTCGAACGACGCGAAGGTGTTGCGCTGGGACGGCGTGCCGTCGCCCGATGGCAACTTCGTCGCGAACCACGACAAGAACCAGCGGCTGTGGATCCTGGATGTCGCAAAGAAGACCCAGAAGCAGGTGGCCGAGTCGGCCAACGGGAACTTCGACGACATCGCCTGGTCGCCCGACAGCCGGTGGCTGGCCTACACGGCCCCGGCGTCGAACCAGCTGACCCGCGTCTTCCTCTACGAGGTGGCGGCCGCGCGCGTCGTCCCCGTGACATCGGATCGCTACGACTCGGTCAGCCCGGCGTGGACGCCGGACGGCAAGTGGCTCTACTTCCTGTCGAACCGGAACTTCGAGTCGCTGGTCGCGAGCCCGTGGGGGTCGCGCCAGCCCGAGCCGTTCTACGACCGGCAGACGAAGATCTACCACGTCGCGCTGAAGCGCGGGGATGCGCTCGCCGTTTCAGGCGGACGACGAGTTGCAGGCGGCTTCGAAGCCGGCTGCATCGAAACAGGCGGCGGCGGAGACGGCGAAGCCAGCCGAGGCCGCGCCAGCCCCGAAGGCGGCCGTCCCGCCCGTCGTCGTCGACGTCGATGGTCTCGAGGCGCGGCTGGTCGAGGTGCCGGTCCCCGCCGGCAACTACAGCGACCTCTCGACCGACGGCAAGCGGCTCTACTTCGTGTCGCGTCCGACCGGCCGCGACGGCAGCACGGCGCTCAAGACGCTGGCGATCGACAACAAGAAGCCCCAGCCGGAGACGTTCATCGACGAGCCGCGGTCTGTACGAGCTGTCGGACGACAGCAAGAAGATCCTGATTCGCAAGGGCGCGGCGACTACTACGTGGTCGATGCGGGCGCGAAGGCGCCAGGCGGATCTCGCGAAGCTGACGGTCCCGCTCGGCGACTGGACGTTCCACCTCGACCCGCGCGCCGAGTGGCGGCAGATGTTCACCGAGGCGTGGCGCCTCGAGCGCGACTACTTCTACGACCGCGGGATGCACGGCCTCGACTGGCCGGCCATCCGCACGAAGTACCTGCCGCTGGTCGATCGCGTAACCGACCGCGCGGAGCTGAGCGACATCCTGGCGCAGATGGTGAGCGAGCTGTCGGCGCTGCACATCTTCGTCCGCGGCGGCGACGTGCGGCCCGGGACGGACAACGTCTGGCCGGCGGCGCTCGGCGCGACGCTCGCGCGTGACGACAAGGCAGGCGGCTACCGCGTGGATCACATCATCCGGACCGATCCCGACCGGCCCGAGCGGCGGCCGCCGTTCGCGCAGGCCAGGCGTCGAGGTCGCCGAGGGCGACGTGATCGAGATGGTCAACGGCGTCGCATCGCTCTCGGTGCCCGACGTCTACACGCTGCTGCGCGGACAGGCGGACAAGCAGGTTCTGCTGCGCGTGAAGCCCAAGGCGGGCGGCGCCGCGCGTGACGTCATCGTGCTGCCGATCTCGGCGCAACTCGAAGACGATCTCCGCTACGACGAATGGGAATACACGCGCCGGCTGGCCGTCGAGCAGGCGAGCCAGAACGCGATCGGCTACGTGCACCTCCGCGCGATGGGCGGCGGCAACATGGCCGAGTGGACGCGCGAGTTCTACCCCGTTTTCAACCGCGACGGCCTCATCATCGACGTCCGCCACAACAACGGCGGCAACATCGACAGCTGGATCCTCGAGAAGCTGCTGCGCAAGGCCTGGTTCTTCTGGCAGGAGCGCGTGGGCAGCCCGACCTGGAACATGCAGTTCGCCTTCCGCGGGCACATCGTCGTGCTCGTCGACGAGCGCACCGCGTCCGACGGCGAGGCGTTCGCGGAAGGGTTCAGACGGCTCGGCCTCGGCAAGGTGATCGGGACGCGCACGTGGGGCGGCGAGATCTGGCTCAGCTCGAACAACTTCCTCGTCGACCGCGGTATCGCGACGGCCGCGGAGATGGGCGTTTACGGCCCCGAGGGCCAGTGGCTCATCGAGGGACACGGCGTCGATCCGGACATCATCGTGGACAATCCGCCGAAGGCGACGTTCGAAGGCAAGGACGCGCAGCTCGAGGCGGCGATCAAGCACCTGCAGGAGCTGATCAAGACGAAGCCGGTGCCGGTCCCGAAGACGCCGCCGTACCCAATCAAGAAGTAATTGGGGGCGGAGCGGTCAGGCCTCTGGCGCCGGCGCGCGGTGCCCCCAGTTTGTGTCGCGGCAGAAGGCCAGCAGACGATCGAGGTAGTCCATGACGTGCGGTGGGCGGATGCCGGCGGGTCCGAGCAGCTCCTCCGCCACCGTCGTGTCGAACGCCATCCGCATCGAAAGGTACGAGCGGTAGACCTGGCCGTCCTTCACCACGCGGCGCTTCCGCCCCCAGAGGAAGACGAGAAGCAGCGGGTGGATGATGCGCCAGAACAAGACGGGGTTGATGTACCTGGCTGGAGGCACGCCGAAGAACACCGAGGCGCGCTCGGCAACCTCGTGGACGGTCGCCTGCGCGGCGGGCCCTGCGCATAGGTGCACCGTCCGTCCCGCCGCTCGCGGGTTGAACGCCAGGCGCGCGATGGCGGACGCGACGAAATCCACCGGCACGATGTCGATGATTGCGTCCGGGTATCCCGGCGCGGTGCGCCATGTCCGCCGCGCGTACATCTTCAGCGGCCAGTACAGCATCTTGAAGCTGCTGGTCTCGCCGGTCCGGGAGTCTCCAACGATGATGCTCGGGCGGAGGATGGTGATCGGGAGCGTCTCGCGATGGGCGCGCACCAGCTGTTCGGCCTCGAATTTCGACTGCTCGGTACGAGTTCCTGAAGCGCTGGCCCATCTCGAGCTCGTCCTCGCGGACGAGGCCCGTGCGCTCGCCGGCCACGTACGCGGTGCCCACGTAGACGAAGCGCTTCAGCGCGCCGCCCGCGTGCGCGGCCTGCGCCAGCGCGAGCACGTGTCTCGTCCCATCGACGTTGACCTGCCTCGCCGCCGCGACGTCCTCGTCGAACTGGACGTTCGCGGCGCAGTGAATCACGTGAGTCGCCGTCGCTGCCAGCGCGGCGTAGACCGGCTCGGCGATGCCGCAGCGCTCCACGCTGACGTCGGCATCAATCCCTTCGACCCGCTCCCGGTCGGCGGCCTCCACGCCCAACCGCTCCAGCATGACGGCGGCGCGGTCGGCGGCCTGCTTGCCGCGCTGCTCCCGGAGGAGCAGCGACAGCCGGGCCCCGGGATGGTCCTGCAGCAGCCGCGGGACCACGTTGGCACCCACGAATCCGTGGCGCCAGTCACGACGATCCGTTCGGTGGTCATGCCGTCCATCAGACGCTCCGTGCCGCAGCTACCCGTCGAACACGCCGAACGAGCGACGCGATACGCCGTCGTTTCTGGCCGCGCATCGGACCGGAACCGGCAGCGCCTTGACCTCGCCGGACTGGCCGGTCACGAGCCAACGACCGCTCATCGCGCAGGGTGGATGCGTCCCGACGAACACACGACGCAGGTTCCGGCGTTCATCTTCAGCCCTTTCATTGTCAATGTCATCCTCGAGCGCCGACCGTCGCCGGATGAAGGCAAGAACCTATCGGCACCCGCGGCGCCTGTCAAGCGCGGCGCGAGCGCGACCCGAGCCGCCGGCTGCTCGCTCGCCGCAGCGGCCGCCGGTCGTCGTGGGCGCCCGTCGGCTGGCGCGGCTCGCGGCCGGCACACCAGAGGCAGAAGCGGACCGCGTCGGCGAAACCGCTGGCGACCCGCTATACTGCAGTCGAATGCGGTGCGACGACATTCGACTGACCGGCTCCGGCGGCGCGAACCGCGTCATGGAGGCGGAGCTGAAGCGCCTCGTGATGCGGTCGCCGTTCGAGGTCCGCGTGCCCAAGCCCAGGCGCGAGGGTGAGGCGACCCTCCTCTACCCGTTCGACGCGCGCATCGCCTGGGTCGCCGCGTGCCATCACCGGACGTCGTCGCGGATCTCCTGGGATCTGTTCTCGAGTCCCGCCGTGCGGCTCGAGCCGCTGTTCGAGGAACTCCTGCCGGCGCTGAAGGCTGACGACCGCCTGCCCACCGAAAAGACGCTGCGCCTCTCGGTGGATCTCGGGTCGGCGCACGACTTCGAGGCGGGGCCGCTCCAGCTGCGCGGCGTCGTGAAGAACGCACTGGTCGAAGCGCTCGCGTCGCGCGGGGTGAAGGCGGAGGTCGATGCCGACTCGCCTGAAGTCGTGTTCGTCGCTCGTCGCGCCGGGACACCTGAAGCGCGGCGCACCGTCGTCGGGATCGACATCGGCCTCGGCGCCCGCCATCGTCGGGGCGCGCGCGTCGCCACCGGCCCTGCCCCGCTGCGCGAGACGCTCGCGGCGCAGCTGATCATGCTCTCGCGCTGGGACGCGCGGTCCGAGCCGCTGGTGGACCCGATGGCGGGAAGCGCCACGATCCCCATCGAAGCGGCCGGCCTGGCGGTTGGCGCCGCAATCCGGCATCCGTCGGATCTCCCCTTCAGACACCTGGCCGCCTTCAAAGGCCTGCCGAACGAGACCCCGGACCTCTTCCCCGGAACCGTCCCGCAGATTCTCGCGCTCGACGTCGACGAGGAGATGATCAAGGCGATGGTGGGGAACCTCCGGGCGGCGGGGCTGACCGGCGCGGCCTACAAGGACTCGATCGTCATCGGGCAGAAGGACGTGCGCGCGCTGACGCCCGAGTACGTCGCCAGCCTGCTGCCGCGCGCGGCCGCCATGAAGCCGGGCGTCTTCTGTTTCAATCCGCCCTACGGCGTTCGCATCGGCGGCGAGGCGGGCGAAGCGAAGCTCCTCGACCTCTACGCCGGGATGGGACGCGCACTGGCGCGCTTCAAGGGCTGGCGCGCCGCGTGCTTCGTCTCGAACCCGCGTTTCGTCGAAGCGTTCGGCCATCCGCCGGCAATGACCAAGCCCGCCACGAACGCGGAATTGCCCGGGGCGTTCCTGGTGTACGAAATGTAGCCGCCCGTTCACCGCGCGCGTGAGGAATCTGGAGAACGATCGGCGGCGACTGTGTCCTGGAATCCGACGATGACGAAGAACCGAACGTGGACTGGCCTTCACCGTCGTGACGCTCGTGACGCTCGCGGCGTCCGCCGGGCGGACCCAACCGCCCTCGTCGACCGTGCCTCTCGCGCTCGACCACAACCGCATGACGGTCGAGGTCGAGTTTCCGCACCCGGCCGGCGGCGTGCGGAAGGCGCGCGCCTGGGTGGACACCGGCGGCACGGACCTTCTCGTGTCCGAATCGCTCGCGCGCGATCTCGGCATCGAGGTGCCAGCGCCCCTGGCCGCCGATCGGTCGGTCCCCTCCCCGTCGCCCGCGCCGGTGATGCGGGTGGGCGGCGTCACGCTGGACACCGAGGGGATGACCGTCGCGGTGCGCGCCGGCCGCATGGCGCTTCCCGGCATCCAGGCTGAGTGCACACTCGCCCCGCGGTGCCTGCGCCGGCTGCACGTCGTCTTCGACTATCCGGCGCGGCGGCTCACGCTGGCGCGGCCCGGGGTGCTGAAGCCGACCGGCACGCAGGTTCCCTGTCGCGTGAATCCGGAGACCGGCCTGTTCATGATCGAGACGGTGGTCGATGGCGAACGAGTGGCGCTCGGCGTCGACAACGGATCGGCCGGAACCTGGGTCAGCGACACGCTGACGGCGGCGTGGCTGGTCCGCCACGCCGACTGGCCGTACGCAACGGGCGCCGCCGGCTCGACGAACTTCTTCGGGTTTCCGTTCGAAACGCGGGGCACCCTGATGAGGCTGCCTGCGATCGCCGTCGGCGCCGCCGCGCCGGTGCCTGACGTGGCGGTCCTCGGCCTGCCGCAGGGGCTCTTCGACTGGTATTCGAAGAAGTCCGCCGGTACGGTCGTCGGCTTTCTCGGCGCCGACTTCATCGCGCGCTTCCGCCTCGAGGTCGACTTCCCCGGCCAGATGACCTGGTGGCGGCCGGGACCGGCGCCGGCGAAGCGCGATCTCGACATCGTGGGCCTGACGGTCCGGCCGGAATCCGACGGATCATTCACGGTGGCGGGTGTGGTCTCCAGGAACGGCAGGCCGATGGTGGACGACGTTCAGCCCAACGACAGACTGCTGCGCGTGGACGGCCGCAATGTGACGAACATGCCGATGGGCGCGGTAATCGACGCGCTCCGCGGCACGCCGGGCGCGACACGCGCGCTGCTGCTCGAACGAGCCGGAAAGCGAATCACGGTGCAGGCCACCGTCGTCCGGCTGCCATGAACCGGCCCGGGCCGTGCTTGCTGTCCGCTTCTGTATTCTGGATTCCGGGTGCTGGCTTCTGGATTCTGGATTCTGTCCTCCACACGCTCGCCCGCGTGATCGTGACGACGACGCCCGAGTCGGTCGGGTCGGGCAGCGGATGACCCCGACCGTGTTAGAATCCGCGACTATGCGCACGCTGACACTGGCTTCCGCCCTCTGCCTGCTGTCCGCGACGGCCGCCTCCGCTCAGCCCGCGAAGCTCGACCCGTGCGGCCTCCTCACACAGGCCGAGGTCAAGGCCGCACTCGGCATGGACGTCGGCGCGCTCAAGACCAACACGATGATGGGCGCCGCCGCGGGCACGCTGTGTGACTTTCAGGTCGGCGAGATCGGCGCGGGCGGAATGCTGCTGCGCGCGCTGAGCACCGTCGAGACCCCGCAGAAGATCCGCTCGGAGAGCGACAAAGGCGGAATCAAGACCAGCGACGCCCAGGGGTTCGGGCCTGGCGCGTTCTACGCCGTCGGCAGCTACGGCGTCACCCAGCTCAACGCCTTCAAGGGCTCGACCCAGGTCATGGTCCAACTCATGCTGATGGGGTCGCCGCCGGAGAAGGTCCGCGAGGCGCTTGCCAGGCTGATGACGGCGGCGCTGCCGAGAGTGAAATAGTACCGGCCGCGGTTCCGAGGCAAACCAACCGACAGCCTGGCGCGTCCAAGAAGGCGAGAGGATGCACCAGGCATTCTGGAGGTGTGCCATGCGAACAGGGAAACTCATCGGTATGGCGGCGGCGGTGCTCGGGCTGGCGGTCGTGGCGACCGCCCTCATCGTGCCCCCGGTCCTGGCCGCCGGCAGCCAGGACAAGAAGCCGGCGCCGGACGTCGTCATCCGCCAGGGAGCCACGCCCGTCATCGACGTCCTGGGAGATGGCGGCCCGCGGCTGGGAGTCCAGATCCGCGACATCGAAAAGGACGAGCTGGCCAGGCTGAAGCTCGCCTCACTGAACGGCGTGGCCGTCGTCGAGGTGACGAAGGACTCCGCGGCCGAGCGGGCCGGCGTCAGGGCGAACGACGTCATCGTGCAGTACGACGGCGAAAACGTTCGCAGCACCCGGCAGGTCACGCGCCTGGTCCGCGAGACCGTCTCCGGGAGGACGGTGAAGATGACCGTCATGCGCGACGGCAAGCGAGTGGAGCTCGACGCCACTCCGACGCCGCCGCCTGACGCCGCGGGCCTGCTGGTCGACCGCGAGCGCATTCGCTCTGATGTCGAACGACAGATGCAGGAGTTGAGGGACCAGCTTCGGCAGTACCCCAACGACCGGCGGCCGCCGGCGCTCGATGGATCGAGTTCGCTGCCGCCCGGGGGAATGTCGCAGTACCGCCAGTGGGCCTTCCCGCCAGGCACAGCCGACATCATGAGGTGGTTTGGCGATGCACCCGCAAGTCCGCTCGCCCAGCTGCTGGTGCCTCGGTCTACGCGGCTTGGTGCGCGGGTACAGGAGTTGACGCCAGAACTCGATACGTTCTTCGGCGTGACCGAGGGCCTGCTCGTCTCCAGCGTGGACGCCGGAACGCCGGCGGCGAAGGCCGGCCTGAAGGCCGGCGACGTCATCACCGCGATCGACGGCAAGGCGGTGGGCTCAGCGGCTCAGCTGGTCGAGCAGCTTGCCGGAAAGCAGGGCGAGGTGACGATCTCGGTCACGCGCGACAAGAAGGCGCTCACGCTGAAGGCGCCGCTCGATGCGTCGGGGACGCGGCGCCAGCGGGTGATCATCGCAGGCCGCCCTACATGAAGCTCCTGAGCGCCTTGCGCGCCGAGCGATCCGGGCGGATGTCCTTCTCGATCGCCACCTGGATCGTCCGCTTGGGCTCGGCCAGCTGGACGACCGTCCCGACCGGGAGGTTCTTCGCCACCTTGATGAAGCCGCAGCTCAGGCCCTTGATCTGCGCTTCGGCGGGCTTGTCCGGCGAAGCGACGCTGTAGATCCGCCCGCCGTGGCGTCCGATCGCCATGTCGGTCGCGCACGTCAGCACTATCCCCAACTCGTTCCCGTCGAGGTCGCGCACAACCGCCGTGTGGGTATCGACCTTCCGCACATCGTTGCCGACGAACGTCAGCGTGTAGGGCGCGTCGGTGGCCCGATCCAGCACGTCGGAGCCAGGAACTTCTTCGTGAACCGGACCCCGTCAGCCGCGAACGGCAGCGCGAACGGCCAGGGGTGGTGGATATAGGTCCACGGGCCGATGTCCTGGTGCGAGAGCGGGAGGACGGCGCCGGTTCGGAGCGAGTCGCGCGAGGCGAGGCCGCACGCGATCACGCCGAACGGCCGGCCCGCGGCCATCAGCATCTCCCACACCTTCACGGTGTGTTCGCGCTCGACGAACAGCTCGAAGCCCACCTCGCCCGTGTACCCGGACCGCGAGAGCAGGACGGGCGTCCCGTCGATGAGCAGCGCGTCGCCCGCGAACGCCGACGCTTTGTCGAAGTGGCCCTTGAACGAGAAGTACGTCAGCTTGTCGAATGCCGCCTCGGGGGACATCAGCACGGCCTGCATCGTCTTGATCGCGGCCGGCCCCTGGAGGTCGATCTTCCCCAGCCTGTCGGTGAGATCGACAAGGCGGACGTCGAGGCCCTTCTTATTCGCCTCGAGGTGCTGTGCGATGACGCCGCCCATCCCGGCGTTGACGACCACGACGTACTCGTCGTCTTTCACCTTGTAGACGAGGCTGTCGTCCACCGCCTCGCCCTTCTCGTTCAGGAACGCCCCGTAGACGCACTTGCCCGCGGTGAGCGGCGCGTTGTCCTTGCCGACGCAGGCGGTGAGGTCCCGCGTGAAACACCACTGCAGCAGGTCGAACGCACCGGGGCCGAGCACGCGCACCACGGCCATGTGGCTCGTGTCGAACAGGCCGGCGGCCGTGACGACGGCCATGTGTTCGTCCTTGGCGCTCGCAGTACCACACCGGCATCATGTAGTCGCCGAACTCGACGATATTGGCGCCGTTCGCCTCGTGCCAGTCGAACAGCGGTGTCTTCTTCTTGTTGGTAGACATGAGTTCGTCCTTCTCCGGATGATGCTCGTCCCTGCGCCGAACGGCGCCAGTATATCAGTCGGCGGCGGCGCGCCGCATGTGCGCGATCGAGGCGACGTCCCACAGCGATCCCGTCCGCGCCGGGCAACCACGGAGGGCACAGAGAGCACGGAGAAGGCCGAATTGCGCGGGTCGGCGTGATCGCCGCGCGGGGCTTCGACGCCGGGCCCACGGGCCCGGGCGGGAGGCAGTGCGGGGCGCGCACGAGCCCGGCCCGACACCCCGCGGGTTCGTGCGCGCTCCGCACAGCTTCCCGCCGGACGCCCCGGCAACGCCGGGGCGTCGTCGAAGCCCTCGGCGTGAGAGCCTCCGTGTCCTTCGTGTCCTCTGTGGTGGAGATCGTGGCGCTTCGGCTGCCGCCTGTCAGATCCCGAGCTGGGCGATGATCTCCTTCAGGGCGGCCGCGCTGGCTTCCAGCTTCTGCTGCTCCTCGTGATCCAGCGCGATCGGCAGGACCTCGCGGATGCCCTCGCTCCCGACGACGGCGGGGAGGCTCAGGCAGACGTCGGCGATCGGCCCGAAGCGCTCGATGTAGGTGGAGACGGTCAGCACGCTCTTCTCGTTGTGCAGAATCGCCTCGATGATCCTCGCGACCGACAGCGACACCGCGTAGAAGGTCGCCCCCTTGCGCTGGATGACCTCCTTCCCCGCCGTCACCACCGACTGATGGATGCGGCGGCGCGCCTCGTCGTCGAGCGGCATGCGGCCGGCTGGCGCGTAGAGATTCACCGGGATCTGCCCGAGGCTGGCCATGCTCCACACCGGCACCGACGAATCGCCGTGCTCGCCGATCACGTAGGCGTGGATGTTCCGCGGATCGATGTCGAACTCGCGGCCGAGCAGATAGCGGAATCGCGACGAGTCGAGCGCGGTCCCCGATCCGATGATCCGGGTCGACGGCGCCGGCAGCCGCTTCACCGCCAGGTACGTCAGCACGTCCATCGGATTCGCCACCACGACGACGACGGCGCCGTGGTAGTGCGGGGTGATGCCCGCGAGGATCTCCTCCATGATGACCGCGTTGCCGCGCGCCAGATCGAGGCGCGACTCGCCCGGCTTCCGCCCCCGCCCGGCCGTCAGCACGACGAGGTCGGCGTCCGCAACGCCCTCGTAGCCCTCGGCGCAGATCTCGACGTTGTCCAGATAGGACGCGCCGTGGGACAGATCGAGGGCCTCGCCGAGCGCCTTTTCGCGGTTGACGTCGATCAGGCTGATGCGCGTCGCCACGTCGCGCGTGAGCAGCGTGTAGGCCAGCGTCGCGCCGACGTTGCCGGCGCCGACAATCGCGACCTTCATGAGCCCTCCGTGACCGCGAGGTACGTGTACCCCTCGAGAGCCTCTTCGTAGCGCTTCATGAACCGCCCCGACTCGGCCATCGTGATTCGCTTCTCCCGCAGCGCGGCCTCCACCGCCCGGCGCACGCGCGAGACCAGGCTCTCCTTGTTGTATTGCACGTACGACAGCACCTCGGCCACGGAGTCGCCCTTGACGACCTTCTCAACGACGTAGTCGTCGCCGTCGAGCTTGACGTGAACGGCGTCCGTGTCGCCGAACAGGTTGTGGAGGTCGCCGAGGATCTCCTGATAGGCACCAACGAGGAAGGTCGCCATCAGGTACTCGCCGCCGTTCGGGCTGTGCAGCTCGAGGAACCCCTTCACGTCCCTGAGGTCGATGAAGGTGTCCATCTTGCCGTCGCTGTCGCAGGTCAGATCGGCGACGATCCCTCGGCGGAGCGGCCGCTGGTTCAGCCGGTGGATCGGGATGGTCGGGAACAGCTGCTTGACGGCCCAGTGGTCTGGCATCGACTGGAAGAGCGAGAAGTTGCAGTAGTAGGTGTCGCTCAACTGCTTCTCCAGGCCCTCGAGCTCGTCGGGCACATAATCGAGCTCGCGCACGATTTTCAGCAGCTTCTCGCACGTCGCCCAGAACATCTCCTCCACCGCGGCGCGCGCGCTCAGGTCCAGCACGCCGAGGTTGAAGGCCGTGATCGCCTCCTCCTTGATCTGGAGGGCGTCGTGGTAGGCCTCCTGGAAGTT
The DNA here is from genome assembly GCA_963784455.1 of uncultured Acidobacteriota bacterium. Taxonomy (GTDB): domain Bacteria; phylum Acidobacteriota; class Vicinamibacteria; order Vicinamibacterales; family Fen-181; genus FEN-299. The sequence goes on from CAWARN010000003.1 coordinate 100,085, forward strand.
CTTCCGCGACACGCCGCTGTAGGTCTCCCACAGCTGGTGCAGCACCTGGTGATCGGCCTTGGTCGGCTGCGCCGGTGTGTGGCCGCCGAGGATTTCGTTCGTGGCGAGGACGTTGTAGACCAGGACCGAGTGATGGGCGACGAGCGCGCGCCCCGACTCGGTCACCAGGTCAGGGTGCGGCACGAAGGCGGCGTTGCACGCCTCGGCCACCTGACTCACGATGTCGGCCGCGTATTCCTGCAGCGTGTAGTTGACCGACGAGTGAAAGTTGGTGTGGCTGCCGTCGTAGTCCACGCCGAGGCCGCCGCCGCAGTCGAGATAACGCATGTTCGCGCCCAGGCGATACAGCTCGACGTAGATGCGGCTCGACTCGCGCAGCGCGTCCTTCACTGCGCGGATGTTGGTGACCTGCGACCCGATGTGGAAGTGCAGCAGCTGCAGGCAGTCGAGCATCTCGACTTCGCGCAGCCGGTTCACCGTCGCCATGATCTCGGCGGTCGTCAGCCCGAACTTCGACCGGTCGCCCGTCGAATCGACCCACTTGCCCGCGCCCTTGGTCGACAGCCGGGCGCGGACGCCGATGACCGGGCGCAGGTTCAGCTCGGCCGCCGCGGCCAGGATCGTCTCGACCTCGCCCAGCCGGTCGATCGTGATGACCACGTTGCGCCCGAGCTTCTGCGCGAGGAGCGCCGTCTCGATGAACGCGCGGTCCTTGTAGCCGTTGCACAGGATGAGCGCCTCGGGGTTCTCCTGCACGGCCAGCGCAACGAGCAGTTCGGGCTTCGACCCGGCTTCAATCCCCAGGTTGAACGGGCGGCCGTACTCCATCAGGTCTTCGACGACGTGGCGCTGCTGGTTCACCTTCACCGGGTAGACGCCGCGGAACGTGCCCCTGTACTCGTTCTCGACGATCGCCTGCTGGAAGGCGCCGAACAGCTGCTCGAGGCGCGTGCGCAGGATGTCGGAGAAGCGGATCAGAATCGGGAGATTGAGGCCGCGGTTACAGAGGTCGTCCACGAGCTCCTTGAGGTCGATCTTCGTCGCCCCGGGTCCGGCGGGCGTCACCGAGACGTTGCCAGCCTCGTTGATCGAGAAGAAGTCCACGCCCCAGCCACCGACGTTGTAGAGCTCGATCGAGTCGTTGACCGTCCAGGCCCTGAGTTCGTTCGGCAACCTGCTGCCCCCCTTCTTTCCGACACCCGCGCGTGCGTGCGTTCGAGTTTACAGCGTCGGGGTCGACGGGGAAACCCCAAAGCGGTCTTCTACTTCCCCGGCCGATACTGCCGTTCGATGTGCCCCACCAATTGGCTGCGATAGAAGTAGACCTCCCGGAGGTCTCCCGTCGCGTAGCGCGCGGCCTGGTCGTTGAAATGCGGCGACGCGGGATCGCCGCTCTGCCCGCCTGCCGACACGGCCCTCGCGCGCACCTGCGGACCGAACTCCACGACAGCGACGAAGCTGTTGCCCGACGTCCCGTACCACCGCTTCGTCCCCCGCTCCGCGCGCGCGCCGAACGACGCAAGCGACCCCCACCGCGCCGAGGTGAAGCCGACGGGGATACTGGGTCCGGCATCGCTGAAGGGCTGAACGATGTCGCCGGTCAGGCGCTGGAAGCGATTGACGTCGCCCCACGGCGTCTTCCACGAACCGAAGTCGGCGGCGATCCTGTCGCACACCGTCGCCAGCGGCCTGACGATCGACTCTGGCGCCGCGCCACGTGCGATGTACTCGTCGGCCGGAACTCCTGCCTTCCGAGCCTCGGCGCCGATCGAGCGCCCGACTTCCTCGCCCCAGAAAACGGCCAGCGTGGTCGGCACCGAGTTGACGCCCCAGCGAAAGTCCCATGTGCGGAGCAGCGCGATCGGCTCTGCCGTCTTCGCCCTCAGCGCGTGGTCGACCGGCAGCCGCTCCCAGGCCTTGACCAGCGCGGGAATCTGCGTCGCGAACAGCGGGAGGTAGCTGTCGTACGCGGCGGCAAGGAGCGAGTCGAGCGTCAACCCCTTCCTGTTGTCGAAGAGCCGGAGGGCGTGGGCGGCGCGCGGGTTCTCGCTCCCGCTGTCGACATACGCCGGAAAGTCGGCCATCTTCGGGCTGCTCGCGCCGGCCGCCGACCACGGGGAGTTGTTGGAGTTGTAGAGCCAGCCGCTCGCCGGGTTCACGAGCAGGGGCGACTGGTCCACCGACAGCACGCCGCTCCATTCGGTGGCCGGGTCGCTGCCGTCAACCGGCTGCGTCCAGTCGAACCGCCGGTTGCGCCGCGGGATGAAGTTCCCGTGGAAGTAGGCGATGGTGCCGTCGGCATCGGCGTAGATCGTGTTGTTGGACGAGTTGGTGTGCAGGTCCATCGACTCTCGGAAGGCCTTCAGATTCCTGGCCTTCGTGCGGCCGTACGACTGCAGCAGGGCTTTCGCCGGCTCCTGCATCAGGCGGATGGCGATCCACTTGTCGTTGGACTGCCGCACGATCGGGCCGTGGTGGGTCCGGTAGACCGTGAAGTCCTTCTTCGCCATCCCGGCCGCCGTCCTGTATGGCACCGGGATGACCTGTCTCTTCACCGGGCGCTCCTCGGTGCCGTAGCGATAGAAGTAGGCATCGCCCTTCTTCACGATGGCCTCGGCGTACTCGTCCACCGCGTCGACGCTGCTCGACGTGTGCATCCAGCCGGCACGGTCGTTGAACCCCTGGTAGATGAAGAACTGGCCCCACGTGAGCGCGCCGTAGGCGTTCAGCCCTTCCTCGCTCACCATCTGCGCCTCGGCGCGGAAGAAGAACGACGTGTGCGGGTTGATCAGCAGCAGCGCGCGCCCAGCCGCGGTGTTCGCTGGCGCAATCGCCACGCCGTTCGAGCCGGAGGGTTCGACGTTGTCCGCGTCGGGCTCTGCGGCCGGGGCGGTCTGCTGGCCGCCGCCGTAGAACGCCTCGAGCCGACCCAGGTTCACGGTCTCGATGTCCCCGCCGATGCTCCCCTCGCTGAAGGTGAGCGCCATCCACGGCTCGAATCGCGCGATGACCCGAGGCTTCACGGAGGGATGGGTGTGCAGATAGTAGTTGAGGCCGTCGGCCCACGCGTTCATCAGCGCCTTGAGCCACGCCGGGCTCTTCTCGTACTGCGCCTTGATCTCGACCGGGTCGATGAAGAGCTTCATCCGCAGGTCGCGATAGATGGCCGACTCGCCCTCGGCCTCGGCCAGTCGGCCCATGGCGTTGATGAAGTTCGTCTCGACGCGGTTGAAGTCGTCTTCGGCCTGCGCGTAGATCACGCCAAAGACGACGTCGGCGTCGGTCTTGCCGTAGACGTGCGGAATGCCCCAATCGTCGCGAATGATCGTGATGCCCTGGGCTCTCTGTTCCCAGGCGGCGACCGACGACGCCAGGGCCGCGCCCTGGGGCTCGAGCGGCCTGCTGGACGCGGCCTGCAGCGCATACGCCGCGCACATTGCAGCAAGAACAAGGGCGAGCTTCTTCATGGGGCGGTCTCCGAAGTGGGGCGGCTGATTGTAGACCGGCCTGCCGCAGATGTCACTCCGCGACCCAGCCCCCCGATCTTCCTGCTTGACTTGGGGACGCGATCCAGAGGAAATTGCCCCGACGCGCAAGATGCGAATACCTTTCGTGGGCATTGTCGGAGTGTGGCTGCTGACGTGGCCGGCCGTGAGCGCGGCGCCGATATCCGTGTCGCCGCCCGACTCCAGGCCGACCGCCAGTCGGCCCGCCGAAGGCCCGGAGGCGCTGCTCGAATTGAGCGACGAGGCGCTGCTCGCGAGAATCGAAGCCGATCCGGGTTCGCTCGGGTCGCTGTCGATCGGCACGCCGAGCCGCTCCACGCTGTTCAACGGCGTCGCTCTCGTCGAAAACCCGCGCTGGACGATCGCGCCCAACGCCGATACCTGGGCGACGTCCGAGACGCTCGCGGCCGTGCAGACCGCGGTCGACACGGTCCAGGAGCTCTTCGCGGACACTGCTCCCATCACGATCGGCGACATCAGCGATTCCGACGGCGGCCGGCTCAAGCGGCATCAGACCCACCAGGGCGGTCGGGACGTGGACTTCGGGTTCTACTACAAGGGCGGGAAGAACGCCTGGTTCGTGCCGGGCAACGCCACCAACATGGATCTGGCGAAGAACTGGGCGCTGGTTCGCGCACTGGTCACCCGTACCGACGTCGAAACGATTCTGCTCGACGTGCGCATTCAGCGATCGCTCTACCGCTACGCGCTGGGGCTCGGGGAGGACAAGCAGTGGCTCGACCGGGTCTTCTACTTCGTGCGGGGGGCGTCTGACGCGATCGTCCGGCACGTCGTCGGCCACCAGACGCACTACCACGTCCGGTTCTTCAATCCGGTGGCGCAGGAATTGGGGCGGCGGGCTCACCCGCTGCTGGTCAAGGCAGGCATCATGCCTCCGCCGGTCTACACTGTCTCGCACGTAGTCCGCACCGGGCAGACGCTTGGCCAGTTGGCCGCACGGTATGGCACGTCGGTGCGAGCGATCCAGCAGGCGAACGGCCTGACGTCCGCGCAGATCCGGGTGGGCCGCGTCCTCCAGATCCCGCGGCGCGGCGCCCCGGCACCGGTGTCCGAGCCGCTGATGGTGCCCCGCCGCATGCTTCCGCCGTCGACGCCCGATGCCCTCGCTGCCGTCGACTGGCCGACGTCTGAAACCCTCTACGGCAGTTCGCCGCCGTCCGAACGCTGACCGGCCGCTACTTCACCGCAAATCGATACTGCCAGGAGCCGACCGCGAAGATCGCTGCGCCGGGAGTATACTCCCTCCTCACCAGGAGATCGGTCCATGCCCGTTCGCCGCTCAGCGCTTGTCCTCGTGCTGGTGTTCGCCGGATTGCTCGCCGCCGTGCCCGCGCAGGAGAAACCCCCGATCAGCCCATCGGTCTTCGCTGCGATGAAGTGGCGCTCGATCGGGCCGCACCGCGCCAGCCGCACCGTCGCGGCGGCCGGACACCGCGCCCAGCCGTACACCTTCTACATGGCCCCCGTGAACGGCGGCGTGTGGAAGACGACCGATGCGGGGCGAACGTGGGTGCCGGTCTTCGACGATCAGCCGAGCGGCTCAATCGGATCGCTGGCGGTCGCGCCGTCCGACCCGAATGTGGTCTATGCCGGAAGCGGCGAGGGGCTGCACCGGCCGGACCTTTCCACGGGTGACGGCGTCTACAAATCCACCGACGCCGGCAGGACCTGGACGCGGCTTGGCCTGCGCGATGCCCAGCAGATCCCGCGCATCGACGTCGACCCGCGCAGCGCCGACCGAGTGTTCGTCGCCGCGCTTGGCCATCCGTACGGCCCCAGCGAGGAGCGTGGCATCTTCCGTTCGACCGACGGCGGACGCACGTTCCAGAAGGTGCTCTTCAAGGACGAGAACACGGGCGGCAACGACGTCGACATCGACCCGATCAACCCCGACATCGTCTACGCCACGATGTGGGAAGAGCGGCAGGGCCCGTGGGAGAACGCGGTGTGGGCCGGGACGGGCGGCGGCATCTTCAAGTCTACGGACGGCGGGACGACGTGGAAGCCGCTGACCAACGGACTGCCAGCGGTGGTGCAGGCGAACCTCGCCATCTGCATGTCCAACCCGAAACGGATTTACGCCATGGTGGCCTACGCGAACGAACCAGGCAGCGGCGCGAACCGGGGCGCGACGGGCATCTTCCGGAGCGACGACGCGGGCGAGACCTGGGTGCGCATCACGAGCGACTCGCGCCCGGCCGGACGGATCGGCGGCGGCGACCTGCCCATGCCGCTTCCGGATACCAAGAACCCCGACCGGATCATCATGGCCAGCACCGTGTCCTGGTACTCGACCGACGGCGGCAAGACGTGGGCGCCGTACAAGGGCGCGCCTGGCGGCGAGGACTACCAGAACGGCTGGATCAACCCGGACAACCCGGACATCATGCTGTTCGCCGTCGACCAGGGCGCCGTCGTCACGCTCAACGGCGGCAAGACGTGGAGTTCCTGGTACAACCAGCCGACGGCGCAGATGTACCACGTCGCGGCCGACAACGCGTTTCCCTACCGCGTCTGCAGCGGGCAGCAGGAGAGCGGGTCGGCGTGCGTTTCGAGCCGCGGCAACTACGGCGCGATCTCGGATCGCGACTGGCTGCCGGTCGGCGTCGATGAATACGGCTACGTCGCGCCGGACCCGCTCGACCCCGACATCGTCTACGGCGGCCGAAGCGTCACGCGGTTCGATCGGCGCACCGGCCAGACATCGACGGTCGGCCCGATGGCCGGGCGCTCGGGCCAGGGCGCGTTCCGGTCGGTGCGGACGATGCCCGTTGTCTTCTCGGAAGTGGACAAGCGCACGCTGTACTTCGCGAACAACGTCCTGTGGAAGACGATGGACGGCGGCTCGACCTGGAAGCAGGTGAGCGGGGACCTGACTCGGAAGACGTGGGAGACGCCGAAGAGCGTCGGCAAGTACCTCGGCGACGCGGCCGCGAAGCCGCAGCAGCGCGGCGTGATCTACACCGTCGCGCCGTCCTACCAGGACATGCGGCACATCTGGGCGGGCACCGATGACGGGCTGATCCACGTCACCGCCGACGGCGGCCTGACGTGGAAGGATGTCACGCCGCCGGGGCTCGCCGCATGGGCAAAGGTGTCGATCATCGACGCGGGACGGTTCGACCCGCTGACCGCCTACGCGGCGATCAACACGATCCGCCTCGACGACATGCGCCCGCACATCTACCGCACGCACGACGGCGGCAAGACCTGGACGGAGATCGTGACAGGCATTCCGGCCGGCGAGACGGTGAACGCCGTGCGCGAGGACCCGAAGCGCAAGGGCCTGCTGTTCGCCGGAACGGAGCGGACGATCTATGTGTCGTTCGACGACGGCGCGCATTGGCAATCGCTGCGCCTGAACCTGCCGGCCTCGTCGATGCGCGACCTCATCGTGAAGGACGACGACCTGGTGGTGGCCACCCACGGCCGCGGGTTCTGGATCCTGGACGACATCACCCCGCTTCGCCAGATAGATGCAGCGTCCGAGGAGCAAGCCGCGATTCTGTTCAAGCCGACGACGGCCTGGCGCGTGCGATGGAACATGAGCACCGACATGCCATGGCCGGTCGAGGAGCCGACCGGCGCGAATCCGCCCGAGGGCGCCATCATCAACTACTACCTGAAGTCGGCGGCAACGGGGCCGGTGACGCTCGAGATCCTGCAGCAGGACGGGCGGCTCATCAGGCGGTACTCGAGCGACGACCCGGTGACGCCGATCCCGGACGCCGCAGGCGCTCCGGTTCCGGTCTACTGGTATCGCCAGCCGCAGGTGCTGTCGACGGCGGCCGGCATGCACCGGTTCATGTGGGACGTCCACTGCCAGCCGCTGCAGGGCGGCGGCGGAGGGGGGCGTGGCGGGCTCGCCATAGCGGCGATTCCGTTCAACACCGGGCAGGCGGTGGGCACGCCGTGGGCCAATCCTGGCACTTACACGGCGAAGCTCACGGTGAATGGCAGGAGCTACACGCAGCCGATCACGGTCAAGCAGGACCCGCGCGTGAAGACTCCGGCCCTCGCGATGCAGCAGGTCTACTCGCTCACGGAGGCGATGTACTTCGGCGCGGTGGACGCACAGCAGGCGGCGATGGCGGTCGGCGCGATGCGGGCGCAGGCGACCGCGCTGGCGGCGAAGGCGCAGGGGCCGGCGGCGACGGCGCTGGCGGCATTCGAAAAGAAGGCGGCGGCGCTCGAGGGCCAGCGCCCGGCCGCAGGCGGCGGGCCGCGCGGCGGCGGCGCGGCGCCCGCGACGCCACCCAACACGCTGTGGGCCGTGTCGAGCCTGCTCTGCCGGTCAGATGAACTCGATGCAGGCGGCCGACGTGGCGCCGACGAGCGCGACGCAGGCCTCCGTGACAGCGGCGCAGACAGCAGCCGCCGGCGTCATGGCCAGGTGGAGTGCGCTCAAGACGGTGGATCTTCCGGCGCTGAATGCCGCGCTCAAGGCCGCGGGGTTGGGACCGATCGCCTACTTCCCGACGAAGTAGCCGCGGCGGGCCACGACGTCACCCTTCGCGCCGACGAGCTTGACGTTCAGCTTGTGCCAGCCGGGCGTCGTCTTGTCGGGCGAGTACGTCAGCACGTACCGCGAGCGGGCGTCGTCGAGCACCAGTCCGAACAGGTCTTCGAGCGGCAGGCGTTCTGACGCGCGAAAGACCCGTCCGCCGGTGCCGTCGGCGAGCGACCGCAGGAAGCCAATCTGGAACTGCGGGGTGGCGAAGGCTGCGCCGCCCATGCCGGGACCGAAGCCGGTCGACCGCACCTGCGGCGCCAGGACGCCGTAGCCCGTCACGTCCGAGCGCTCAGCGGCATCGACCACCTGCTTCGTCGTGGCGGCGCTGGCGTTGTCGCCTTCGTCGGTGAACACGACCACGATGGCGCGGTTGTCCTTCGGCTCGCGCATCGAGATCGCCTTGAGGACCGCGTCGTAGAGCGCGGTGTTCCCGCTCGGCGTCGCCTCCGCGAGCGCGGCCTTGAACGCCTGGAAGTTGCTCGTCAGCTCCTGCCGCACCGTAACGGTCTTCGAGAACGTCAGCAAGGCGACCCGGTCCGCCGGCACGAGTCCGTCGACGAGTGCGTTGGCCGCGCGCTTCAGCTGCGCGAGCGCTTCTCCCTGCACGCTCCCGCTCAGGTCCAGGACGAGGTAGACCTCGAGGGGCACCTGCGCGATGGCCACGCTCGTGATCTTCTGCTTCACGCCGTTGTCGAACACCTCGAAGTTCGCGGCGGTGAGGCCGCTGACGTGCTCGACGCCGCGCGCGACCGAGGCGTCCACCTTGACGACGTCGACGCCTGCGCGGAAGGTCGGCTGCTGGGCGAGCAGGGGCAGGGCCGAGAGCGCGGCGGCGACGGCTCCAGCCGCCAGGAGGTGCGAACGCATATCTCCACTGTCGTCCCGGACGGGGGCGGACGTCAACTGGTGAGGCGGGACAGGTGGGTGCCGCCGGCCGGCGAGACGGCGGTCGTGGCCCGGTTCGTCGGCTCCGGACTCCGCTCGGCAGACCTCGAGTCGCCCTTCGCGCCGACCCGGTCCGCGCCCGCCTTTCTCGGGCCGGCCCTGTCCAGACGCACGCCGGTCCCCAGCCGACGAGCGTCGCGGGATGCCCGCGCGAGCGAGCGTGCGAGCAGTGCCGACGGTCGGACGCACCAACCAGGAGCCGCAGGCTCAGACGTGCCCGGAGGCGCGCTGCGCGATGCCGACTGGCTCACGCGAATGCCTCCGGCCGAGGCGACTGGTTCGGCACTGTCGAGCGCGAGCGAGCGCGGGCGCCTGCGGCGGCCGGCGGCTCCGACCGGCGGAGAGACGGCGGTCGTGGCCCGGCTCGTCGCTCCGGGCGGGGCTCAGGACTCGGAGCGCCTTCGCCGCCGCCGCATCCTGCGCCGGATGAAGGTCGCGACGAGAACCGCGATGGTCACCGGGAAGTAGACCACGGCGAGCGTCGCGGTGGCAATCGCCACCGCCAGGTTTCCCGACGCCATGAGCTGCAGGCCGAACGACGGCAGCGGGTTGTCGTTGACCAGATACGTCCAGGTGGATGTGGGGCCGCGGAGCCCGGCGCGGTCGAGATCAATCGTCCCGCGCTCGGCCCGAAGCCGCATGAACGTCTCGACCACCTCGTCCCGCAGCCCCTCCATCATCGCGGCGTAGGCATCGATGATCTGCCGTTGGAACTCCGTCAGCGGCAGGCGCCCGCCGTACCGCTGGAGGTGAATCCCCTCGCGGATGTCGTCGATGAGCGCCAGGTGGTCGCTCCACCGGCGATCGAGGAGGATGAGCGCCAGGCGCCGCTCCGCGTCTCGCACCTGTTCCGCGCCGGCCTCCAGCACGAGCGCGGCGTACTGCCCCGGCGCCTCCTCGGCGCACATCCCGGGACCGCCGTCGCCCTCCAGCAGGCCCCTCCGGTGATCGAACATCAGCTGGCGCTGCTCTTCGACCATCGCGGAGTACCGCCAGAGCGTCCGCCGGATTTCGAAGTTCTGCCCCTCGATGATCCGCTGAGCGGCGGCCACCGCGCGGCGGACGCGCGGATCCGGCACCGGCCCGTCGTGGCGCTCGGGCCGGCGGCCAGCCGGAATCAGCGCCAGGACGCCGTATCGCTGAACGAGGTCGTCCTCGAGACTGATGAAGAAGCGTGCGCTGCCCGGATCACCCTGGCGCCCGGCGCGACCGCGCAGCTGGTCGTCCACGCGTCGGCTCTCGTGCCGGTTCGTCCCAATCACGTAGAGCCCCCCGAGCGCGACGACCCGCGCGTGCGCTTCGTTGCTGCCGCCGCCCAGCACGATGTCGGTGCCCCGTCCCGCCATGTTCGTCGAGATCGTCACGGCGCCGGGCATCCCGGCGCGGGACACGATCAGCGCCTCGCGGGCGTCGTGACGGGCGTTGAGCACGCGGCACTTCACCCCCTTCCCGCGCAGCCGGGCCGCCAGCTCCTCCGACTCGGCGACGCTCGACGTGCCGACCAGGACCGGCCGGTCGGTGGCCTGCACGCGCGCGATCTCCTCGACGAGCGCCCGCATCTTCGGCGCGCGGTCCGTAAAGACCATATCGGGCTCGTCAACGCGAATGCACGGCCGGTTCGGCGGGAACACCACGGTCCTCAGCCCGTAGAACTCGTGCAACTCGACCGCCGAGGGCTCCGCGGTCGCGGTCATCCCGGCGATCTTCGGCCACAACCGCACGAGGTGCTGAATGGGAATCGATCCGAGGACCTTCCCCTCCGCGCGCACGTCCACGCCTTCCTTCGCCTCGATCGCGGGCTGGATGCCGTGGGGCCACCGCCGGTTCTCCGCCACGCGCCCGGTGAACTCATCGACCAGCTCGATACAGCCGCGGCGGACGATGTAGTCGCGGTCGCGGTGCAGCAGCGCGCGGGCGTGGAGGGCGACGTGGATCGCCGAGAGCAGCGTCTGCTGCGCGGGAAGATGCAGCGGCTGGCACTGCAGGAGATGCTCGGCGTGCCTGAACCCGGCATCGGTCAGCGCGACGTTCCGCGCGTTTTCGTCGATGACGAAATCGGCGACCGGCTGAAGCTGCGCCACGGCTGCGGCCACCACGTCGTGCGGCACGGGCGGCGAAGGCGCCTCGCAAGCGATGACCAGCGGCACGCGCGCCTCGTCGATGAGGATGAAATCGGCTTCGTCCACGATGACGAAGTGAAACGGTCGCTGCACGACGTCGGCGACGTCCGTCATCGTCTGGTCGCGAAGGAAATCGAAGCCGGCTTCCTTCGCGGTCACGTACGTGACGTCGGCCGCGTACGCGGCTCGGCGATCGGCGCGGCTCGTGCCCTGCGACACGGAGGCGACGGACAGGCCGAGACGCCGATACACCGGCCCCATCCAGGCGGCATCTCGGCGCGCGAGGTAGTCGTTGGCGGTGAAGATGTGGACGCCGCGGCCGGTGAGCCCGTTGAGCGCGGCGGCCGGAACGGCCGCCAGCGTCTTCCCTTCGCCGGTGGCCATCTGCGCCAGCTTGCCCTGGTGCAGGGCCACGGCCGCCATCATCTGCACGTCGAAGGGGCGCAGGCCGAGGACGCGCGCACAGGCCTCGCGCGCGAGGGCATAGAACTCAGGGAGGACGTCGTCGAGCGAAGCGCCGGACAGGACCCGGTCCCTGACCCGGGCGGCCATGTCGGCCAGCGCTCCATCGGATAGGTTCGATACGCCGACGGCGTCGATACGGGCCAGCGAGCGCCGGTACGAGCCAGGCCGGTACTCGATCGGCATCCCGCGCAGGCGGCTGACCGCCCGCGCGAGGACTGTGTCGGCCTGGAAGGGGTGTGGCATGGTCCCAGCTGCCAGCTGGCAGCCCTTCGATGGGCTCAGGGCTGCCCCGCGCGCGGTCGAGGGGCAGCGGATCACGGCGATCCGCTGCCCGCTGGGCCCGTCGGTGGTCGGCTGCCAGCCGCGCGCTGGTCCTACGCGACCGTAATCGACTGATCCAGGTAGACGTCCTGGATGATGTTGAGAAGCCTGGCGCCCTCGGCCATCGGCCGCTGGAACGCCTTCCGGCCAGAGATGAGCCCCATACCGCCGGCGCGCTTGTTGATGACCGCGGTGACGGCGGCATCGCCGAAGTCGTTCTTCCCGGACGCGCCGCCCGAGTTGATGAGCCCTGCACGGCCCATGTAGCAGTTCACCACCTGGTAACGCGTGAGGTCGATCGGGTGGTCGGTCGTCAGCTGGGTATAGATCCGCTCGTCGAGCTTGCCGTAGCTCGAGCCGCCGGTGTTGAGCGCCTTGTAGCCGCCGTTGTTCTCCGGCAGCTTCTGCTTGATGATGTCGGCCTGGATCGTCACGCCCAGGTGGTTGGCCTGGCCCGTCAGGTCGGCGCTGACGTGATAGTCCTTGTCCGTCTTGAACTTCGGATTCCGCAGGTAGCACCACAGCACGGTGGCGAGGCCCATCTCGTGCGCCAGCGCGAACGCCTGCGCAACCTCGACGATCTGCCGCCCGCTCTCCTCGGAGCCGAAGTAGATCGTGGCACCCACGGCTGCGGCGCCCATGTCGGCTGCCTGCTCGATTTCGCCGAACATGATCTGGTCGGCCTTGTTCGGGTAGGTCAGCAGCTCGTTGTGGTTGACCTTCACGATGAACGGGATCTTGTGCGCGTACTTGCGCGCCACGCTGCCCAGGACGCCGAAGGTCGACGCCACGGCGTTGCAGCCGCCTTCGATCGCCAGCTTCACGATGTTCTCGGAATCGAAGTAGATCGGGTTCTTCGCGAAACTCGCGCCGCCCGAGTGCTCGATGCCCTGATCGACGGGAAGGATCGACAGGTAGCCGGTTCCCGACAGCCGGCCCGTCGAGTACAGTCGCTGGATGCTGCCGAGCACCCGGTTGTTGCGATCGGAGTGCGACCAGATGCGGTCGACGAAGTCCGGCCCCGGCAGGTGGAGCAGATCCTTCGACACCGTCTTGCACTGGTGCTCGAGCAGGTTTGCGGCCTTGTCACCCAATAGATCGATGATTTCTTTGTTCATAATTGTGTCCCTCTTCCCACGGCCCTCGGCTGTCGGCCTCCGGCACTCACTTCCGTCTTCTGGCTTCTGTCTTCTGAATTCCGACCTCTGAATTCTCAATTCCGAATTCTGAATTCTCAATTCTACTTCTTCCCCGCCTCTCTGCGAATCTCCGCCTCTGTGGCCATGGTCTTCTCCCACCACATGGCCAGCTGCAGCGCGCGCACCGGCGTGCCTTCTCCCTGGAATGAACGGTTCCAGCCCCGGAGAATAGCATACGGGCTGTTTTCCGTTGGCGGTCGGGTGCCTCCTGTGTTACAATTATGTAATCATTGGTGTCCGCTCGACGTGGCCGGTTGAAACCAGCGCACCCTTCCAGGCGTCTTAACGAGTGCCGAGGGTCGGTTTGTCGGCCCTTCGTTTCAGGAAAGTAGACGAACCCATGGTGAAAGGCCGCTGCGCTCAGTGCCAGATCTTCGTTGTCCACGAAGAGATCGACCGATTGATCCTGTCCGGCTGGAAGTCCCTCGAGGACACCCATCCGACCGTGCGGGACATCGTTCCGATGCTCTGCCCCGACTGTCGGCGAACCGCGAAGGTCAGCAAGTCGCGGTAGCCTGGTCTTGCGTTCGTTCGGCGCCGTTGGCGGTGGTCGCCGGCGTCCTGTCCGGCGACCACTGTCCCCCCCCACCCCTTTTCACCTGTCACACCGGCGCGTCCAACCGGGCGGCGCTCGGCAGCAAAGGAGCATTCGATGTCGTTCTTCGACAAGGTCACCAAGGCGGTCGGCGACGTGGTGGACAAGGGTAAGGACGTCGTTGACAAGGGCAAGAAGGATCTCGACCAGTTCATGCGCATCCAGAAGATCAATGGCGAGATCACCGCCATCGAGGCGAAGGTCGCGGAACTGAAGACGAAGATCCAGCAGAACAACCAGGAAGCTGGCGCGAAGGCGATCGCACTGGCGAAGGCGCAGACCCTCACGAGCCCGGACCTTCAGGTGTTCGTCGACACGCTCGCCGCAATCGAGCAGCAGATTGCCGCCGAGCAGGCCGCGATCGCCGCGAAGAAGGCGGACATCGAGCGAATCAAGGCGGAGCACGACGCCGAGCACGGGACGGCGGCGCCCGTGCGAACGGCCGCGGCGCCGGCTTCCGTGGCCGCCGCGCCGATGGCACCGCCGCCGCCGATGCCCTCAACCGCGCCCCCGGTCGAGGTCCCGACGGCTCCGATTGTGCCGCCGCTGCCCAAGGCGAGTGCCTGTCCGCAGTGCGGGAAGCCGCTCACCGGCGGCGCGTTCTGCGGAGAGTGCGGGGCGAAGGTCGGCTGACGCTACTTCTGCCCCATCAGCCGGCGCGCGCTCAGCAGGCCGACACGAGCGCACCAGCCCATATCGAACGGCTCCGTGTCGGTGGTGTTTGCCGGCGTGTCGCCGACCGAGTGGTAGAACGGGTCGCCGTCCACGGTCACCATCCCCGGTTTCTCGTCGGCGTACCAGTTGAGCGGCGGGAAGCCTGCGGTGATGGGATAGGTACGTTCACTGCCCCACGCCGACGTGTAGATCGTGATCGCCGGGTACACCGTCGCAGCGGCACCGCGGGGCTGGAAGACGTACGAGTCGGTGCCGCCGGTCGACTTGATGCTCGCCGCGCGCTCCGGAAACCCCTTGACGCCCAGCTGGTCCTTCATCACGGTCCGGACGATCGTGATCAGCGGTGTATTCGCGGCCACGTCATCCGGTTCGACGTAGAGCGCGTCCTTCCACGATCCAAATCCCGACTGGTCGAAGTTGAACACGGCCTGGAGCTGCGACGGGTCCTTCTCCACTGTCGCCAGATACTCGCGACTCGATGACATCTCGCCGCCCCACGCGGCAAAGCGTATATCCCAGGCCGGCCGCGCCATCTTGCCGGACTTGACGGCGGCGGCGGCGGTCCTCGCAACTTCCAGCACGATCGCGACGCCGGACGCGTTGTCATTGGCGCCGGGGCCGCCGGAGTCGGAGTCGCCGTGCGCGCAGAACAGGATGTACTTCGAGCGGTCCTTGCCCGGCAGCGTCGCCACCACCGTGTCGGCTGAGTCGTTACCGCTCTTCGCCTCGAGGGAGAACGCTACGTGCACCTTCTCGCCGGCTGCGACCTTGTTGCGCAGCGGCGCCGCCTCGCGGGGCGACAGCACGAACACCGGGATCGTCCAGGTGCCCCGCAGCCGGTTCACACCGGGCCATCCCGACGCCGCGGCCCGGCCGTCGAAGAGGACGGCGACACACCCGCCGGTGGTCTCGGGCGTGGGGTTCTTCGCCGTGAGGCACACGGCACCGGGCGCCGCGTCGATCGACAGGTCACCCTCACCCTTGCCGGAGGGCGACCCCGAGCTGGGCCACGTCGTCTTCAGGACGGTGCCACCGGGGCCAGCCGTCCGCACGTCCCAGGCGGAGGCTTGGTACCAGTCGCGCGGCGTGTCCCTGCGAACCGTCACGTCGAGACCAGCCTCCTTGAACGCCCCCGCCAGCCATGCCGCCGACTCGTGGTTCGACGGCGTGCCGTACATGCGCGTGCCGAAGCCGACGAGTGTGCGCACCGCTTCCACCATCCGCGTCTCCGACACCGTGGCCGCGAGCGCACGCTCGGCCTTGAGGTCCGGCGCCACCCCCTCGGCGAATGGACCCGCGCCGCCGGTCCACGCCACACCGAATGCGGCCACGATTGCCGCAAGCGCCGTGCGCGCCCACCGATGACCACTCCGCGACATCGACCACCTCCACTCGCCGGTCAGCCGACCCTACTGCGGCCGGACGCCGAGATACGATCCCCCGGCGTTGACCCAGTGCCAGAATTCCTCGGGGTTCTTCTTCATCGCCCTGTTGAAGAGGGCTTCGGCCTTTGCGCGGTCCTTGTTCAGGTTGGCGAATGCCCCGTACTCGACCAGCCCCGTGTCGTCGTCGCTGGCAGCCGGGAATGCCCTGTCGAAGGCCGCCTGCGCGTTGTCCCACTCACCCGCCTCGACGTAGACGCGCGCCAGCCGAATCCAGTCGCTGCGGGCCACGTTCTTGGCGCTGGTGACGCCGTCGAAGATCTGCTGCCCCTTCGCCTTGTCGCCACCGAGATACCACGCGCGACCGACCGCTATCCGCTCCCAGGATCCGTTCTCGGCGAGCTTCAGCGCGCCGTCGAGCATCACGGTCGCCACCGCTTTCGCGTCGCCCTTGAGCAGGTCGGGGCTGAACGCCGGCTTCTTGCTCTCCTTCTTCTGTGCGAAGCCAGACTGCGCCACGGCACCGAGCACGACGCACGCCACGCCGAGCACGAACACACGCCAGTGTTTCACAACCCCTCCTGCTGGAATCCTGCCGCAGTCTACCACGCCGATTCGCCCGGCCACGGACCCGCCGGCGGTCGTCGGCCAGACGCGCCCGGGGCGGATATCCGCGTCCCGGCGGGCCCGAAATGCGATAGAGTGGGCGCGACCGTCCCATCGAGTCCCGGTATCTCACCGAAGGAGCCTGTCATGGCGAGGAAGCGACTGGCGATGCTGGCCACTGCCGCGTCGATGGCGGTGATCGCCGCAACAACCCTTCTGCTCGCCCAGAGTGGCGCGGCACAGAAGGCGCAGATCCACATCTACTGGGGGAAGTCGTCCTGGCTCAACTGGGCCTGCAGCAAGGGCGCAATCAAGGTGATCCTCGACGACAAGGAGATTGGCGAGATTGAGCAGAAGGAGTGCGTGAAGACCGCCATCGAGCCCGGCAACCACGTTCTCCAGGGCCTCAAGCAGGCGATGGTGAAGCGGCAGGATCTCCGGTTCGAGGCGTTCCCCGCCAGGAACGTCTACATCAAGGGCGACTGCGCCACCGATGATCGGATCTTGGCGATGGAATCTGCAAACCGAAGACCAGGCGAAGGACTGGGCCGGCGAGTGCAAGGCCGCCGAGGACGAGAAGAAGTGACGCGCCGCGCGCCGCGCTGACGACCGACCTATGTGCGCGCGCCCTTCAGCGCCCGCTCGAGCCGGTCACACGCCGTCTTGAGCACCTTGATGCGCGCCAGGTTCTTGTCGTTGGCCTCGACCAGCGTCCACGGCGCCTCGCGCGTGCTGGTCCTCTCGATCATGTCGTTGACCGCCGCCTCGTAGTCGTCCCAGCGTTCGCGGTTGCGCCAGTCCTCGTCGGTCAGCTTCCAGCGCTTGTAGGGGGTCGACTGGCGCTCGGTGAACCGGCGCAGTTGCTCGTCCGCGGTGACGTGCAGCCAGTACTTGACGAGCACGATGCCATGCCGGGCCAACTGGTTCTCGAACTGGTTGATCTCGGCGTAGGCGCGGGCCCACTCCTTCTCAGTGGCGAACCCCTCGACGCGCTCGACCAGCACGCGCCCGTACCAGCTGCGATCGAAGATGGTCACGAGGCCCGCGCGGCCGATGTGGCGCCAGAACCGCCAGAGGTAGTGTTGCGCGCGTTCCTCATCGGTTGGAGCGGCCACCGGGATGATGCGGTAGTCCCGCGCGTCGAGTGCGGCCGTGACCCGCCGGACCGCGCCGCCCTTCCCGGCCGCGTCCCAGCCCTCGAAGAGCAGGATCGTCGACACCCCCTTCGATCGGGCCTGGCGCTGGAGCAGGTTTAGCCGCCCCTGCTCCTCCTGCACCCGGGCAGCGGCCTTCCCGGGTGAAACCGTCTTCGCCATGTCCAGGCTGGACAGGATCGATACAACGGGCGCGCGCTTCGACGCCGCCGCACGGGCCTTCCCTCCTTGGACCGCAGCAGGCGGCGGAGGCGTCGGACTCGCGGGCTGGCGCTTCCCGGCAGGCGGACGCTCCGCGAGGTGTGCGCGGATCGCATCGCGGATCGCTTCGCCCACCGACAGGCTGCGGTACCGTGCGTCTGCGCCTTCCACGATCATCCACGGCGCGTGAGCCCTGTTCGTCTCGCGAATCGCCTGCTCCCCCGCGGCGGCGAACTTCGGGTACATCCGCCAGTGCTTCCAGGCCAGACGGTCGACCCGCCACCGGAGCAGCGGATCCTCCTCGAGGTGGGCGAGGCGCTTCTTCTGCGCGGCCTTGCCGAGGTGCATCCAGAACTTGAGGATCAGCGCGCCGTCGGCGGCGAGCGTCTGCTCGAACTCGACGATGCGGTGCAGGCGCTCGTCGAACTCGGCCTTCGACAGCCTGCGGTACACCCGGTCGAGGACCGGCCGGGAGTACCAGCTGCTCAGAAACAGGCCGATGCGCCCGCGCGGAGGGAGAGAGCGCCAGAACCGCCAGTACTCCGGGCGCTCCAGTTCTTCGTCGGACGGCTCGCCGAACGCCTGCGTGACGATCCACCGCGGGTCCATCCACGCGTTCAGCAGGTTGACGGTCTCGCCCTTGCCGGCGCCATCCACGCCCGCGAACACGATGATGACGGGAAACGCCGCCGCGGCGCGGAGCTGGCTCTGCACCTCGAGCAGTTCGCCGAGGAGCACCGGCTCACGCGCCTTGAACTCTTCCTTCGATACCGTGCGCCCGAGTTCTGCCGCTTCGAACATGGGCAGGAGTATACAACCAGCGCCTTGTGTGCAACAGGTTCTGTGCAAGTCACGATTTGTGCAACGGACGCGGGAATCCGCTTGAACCGCCGTCGGGCGCCGCCGATACTGGGGATGTCTTCCGCACGCGGAGGTCGACATGGACGTGCGAGCCTGGTGGTCGCCCGCGTCGATTCTGATGCTGGCGCTCGTGCTCGGCAGTCCGGCGCGCGGCGCCGCCGACGGATTACCCGCCCTGTCTCCTCCGCCCGCCGGGCCGCCCCCGAACAGCGAGATTGCGGGCCGGGTGACGGACGCCGCCGGCACGCCTCTCGAGGGTGTCGCGGTGTCCGTGTGGGGTCCGACGCTGCCGGGCCCGCGGTTCGCGATCACCGCGAGCACCGGCCTCTACCGCGTGGCACAGCTGCCGGCCGGCGTCTACTCCGTCGCCTTTGCCTTGACCGGCTTCGAGGCCGAGGAACGCCCCGACGTCGGTCTCGGCGAAGGAACCGGCGCCGAGGTGAACGCCCGGCTGGCCGAGTGCTCAGCGGAACCGGTCCATCCGTGGCTCGACCGAGGCGCAGCCACCGCGGTGATCACCCGGAACGGAGGCCAGCCGTTCGCGGGCCGTGCCCGCTTCGACTACACGGACGGGCACCTCCAATCCGACAACCTGACCCGCGAGTTGGAAGCCCAGGGCGCCGGCTTCGGAAACCCGGTGCGCCGGGCCAGCGAGGCCGACCTCGACATGGGCGGCCCCATCCTCCGGGATCGGGCGTGGCTGTGGGGATCGGCCGCGCGCAGCGTGGTCGATCGCGGCGTGATCGGGTTCTACACCGCCGCGTGCCTGGCGCCTGACAGCTCGCCTGTCGCCGGCGCGGCGTACCGAGCCGGCTGCATGAACGCCGACGTCACGACGCGCACTACGGCCGACCTGAAGCTCCAGTGGCGCTGGACGCCAGCGCACCGGACGACGGTGCTCTGGGGTGTCGCTGACGGACGTCAGCCAACCCGCGGGGCATCGGCATTCGACCGCCCCGAACACACCAACCGGCAAGAGGATGTCTCGTTCATCACACCCATCGAGGTCCGGCACCAATGGGCGGTCTCCGACCGGCTCGTTCTCGACGGCGCGTTCGCCTTCAGCGACGGCCGTTTCGTCCTCGACTTCCACGACCCGGGACTGGCCGACGTTCAGGGCGCCTACGATCGGTACACACTGGTCAGCTCACGATTGGGGGTTCGGACCGAGTACAACCGGCCGAAGACCGAGGTCGAGGCCGCGGGCCGCTTCTTCTCCTCTGGAGCGCTCGGCGGCGATCACTCCATGTCGTTCGGAGTCGCGTTCCTCGACGCACCGCGCCGGCAGTGGGACCAGACCGGCGGAGGCGCCGTGGCTGTGTTCGACAGCCGCCTGGGCACGCCAGTCCCCTATCAGGCCCAGATCGTCCGCGACGGCATCGTCAACCTCGCGGCGCGCCGATGGTCCGCGTTCCTGGAGGAGTCGTATCGGAGGGGACGCGTGAGCCTCGATGCCGGCATCCGGTTCGACTGGCAGGACGACGAGGCGCTCGAGACCACGATCCCTGCGAATCGGGTTCTCCCGGACCTGCTGCCGGCCGTGCACTTCAGCGGGGCCGATTCCGGCGTCGTGTACAACGATGTCGCTCCCCGGCTCGGGCTGGCGTGGAACGTCACGGGCGGGGCACGCACGGTGCTCAAGGCGACAGCCGCCAGGCACTGGGGCATCGGCAACGCCTCGTCCGCGCCGCTGCAACCGACGGGCCAGACGCGGCTGGTCTACTGGTGGAACGACGCGAACCAGGACGGCTTCGCGCAGTCCGGCGAACTCGATCTCTCGCGCGGTCCGGCGGCCACTCCGTCAGCCAACTACGATCCTGCGAACCCGTCGTCGGTCAGGTCGCCTGCCACGGTGGACTCCCGCCTGGAGAACGACGTCACCGACGAGCTGACCGTCGGGTTCGAACGCCAACTGGCGCGCCACCTGACCGTCCGAGCCACATACGTGGGCCGGAAGACCAGCCAGGTCCAGTCGACGTTCCCCATCAACGCCGACGGCTCGCTGGTCGACTCGTTCACGTACGAACCCGTCCGCTTTGCGGCGTCGAACTGTCCCGCCGGCGCCCGATGCCCGGAGGTCACCTACTACCGGCGCGACGAGGCGCTGCCATCCGGCACGGTGCTCCGCAACGACGGCGAGTACGCCTGGCGCCACGGCGTGAATCTGGACCTGCACAGGCGGCAGGCGGGCGGCTGGATGCTG
The DNA here is from genome assembly GCA_963784455.1 of uncultured Acidobacteriota bacterium. Taxonomy (GTDB): domain Bacteria; phylum Acidobacteriota; class Vicinamibacteria; order Vicinamibacterales; family Fen-181; genus FEN-299. Next base: position 120,852 of record CAWARN010000003.1, read on the forward strand.
GACATCTCCCTCGCGTGGAACACGGCCGCGTGGTACTTCCCCCGGCCGACGTTCGACTACACCGATCCCACCAACATTGCGCTGCGAAACGGCACGGAGTACCTCGGTGCCCCGGTCGCACTGGGTTGTCGAAGCGTCCGGATCGGCGCGCCTGCCGTGGGGATTCACCTCCGCCGCCGCTGTCACCATTCGACAGGGCCTGCCGTACGCTCGCGGGGTGACCAGCCCGAACCGAGGCGTGCTGGGTTCGGCTGTCGTCGACATTGGCCGCTATGGGTCGGAACGGTATCCGACGGTGAGCCGACTCGACTGGCAGATCGATCGGATGGTCAGGGCCGGGCGCGTGAACCTCGTCCCGGTCCTGAACGTGTCCAACGTGCTCAACTCGAATGCGGTGCTGGCTCGCAACCGGGTCCAGAACACGTCGTCTGCCGACGACGTCACGCGGATCGTCGCGCCGCGCCTCGTCCGCATCGGCGCCAGCGTGACGTTCTGAACGACGATCGGCGGGTCTCCCGCCTTCGCCCTGCCGGGCTACGGCGTGGCTGCGGACGACCCGCCCTGCACCTACCGGATCTGCTCCACCTGCACGGCCGTGCCGTAGGCCAGAACCTCGGTCACGCCGCCCATCACCTCGTTGGCGTCGTAGCGCATCGCCAGAACCGCGTTCGCGCCGCGCTCGCCAGCGTGCTGCAGCAGCAGGTCGTACGCTTCCTGCCTCGTCTTCTCACAGAGCGACGTGAAGATCGTGATGTTGCCGCCGACCAGCGTCTGGAGCGACGCGCCGAGGGTGCCGAACACGCTCCGCGACCGCACGACGATGCCGCGAACGATGCCCAGGTGGCGCACGACGCGGTAGCCGTGCAGCTCGGTGGCTGTGGTGACGAAATTCGGATCTACGGACGTGGCCATGTGTCACTCCCTGCGTCGGCTGGTTTGGGGTTCGCGGTGGGCAGTAGCTGCAGGCACAACTGCGACCACGTCTCCATCTGGTCGCGTCGTTCCAGTAACTCGGGCACCGTCAGGAACTTCAGGTCGGTGATGCACGCCTCGCCCTTCGCGACGTTCTCCTCTCCGAGCTCGCACAGGTGGACGACGCCGAAGTGGACCTGGCCGACGGGCGTCGAATCGTCGTTGATCAGGCCGACGATGCGCGTCTGGAAGTGGCCGTCCATGCGCAGTTCCTCGTGCAGCTCCCGCTGGAGGGCCTCCTCGTAGAACTCGAGGCCGGTCAGGAACAGGCTCTCGTCGCCGTGGTTGATGTGCCCGCCGATGCCAAGCGATCCCATCGCCACCAGCCGCTTCTCGCCCGATCCCTTGCCGCGGACGTAGTGGAGGTAGGTGTCGCCCTTCTTGATGAGGACGTAGGGGATGATCTGCTTCCTCGACGGATCCTGCTCGGCGTCGGCGCGCCGGACAAACAGAGTGTTCCCGGCCTCGAGGATGCGCGGGATGTAGGCGGCCACATCGGTGCGGATGCCCTGAAAGGAACCAATCTGGTCCAGCAGCGTCCTCGGGAAACAGAGCACCATCTCTTCGCGCATCCGCTCATCCTCCACTCGTCGTGCGACGTCGTGCCTGTGCCCATGCCACGGGTGCACATGCCGAACCGCCGTGGGTACTTACAGTCGGAAGACCGCGTACAGGATCGACAGTATCACCAGGCCGAGCAGGCCGGCTGCGGCGAGATTGGCTGCACGCCTGGCGCCGAGCAGGTACGTGTAGCCCAGCTTCAAGACGTTGTTGCTGGCGCTCGCGATGATGACCGCCTGCACGATCTGCCGGTCGTCGATGCCGAAGCTGCCCTGCAGCAACGACACGACGAAGGGCGTGATGTCGGAGAAGCCGACGACGAACGACATCACGCGGAGGCCAGCGTCCTGGTACGACTCGAGGACGTACTTCGTCACGAACGAGACGACGGCGAAGAGCACCGCAAAGACCAGTGCGGCGCTCAGTTCCAGCGGGTTCCTCCGCAAGGCGCGTTCCGCGACCCCGCCGCCGGCAGCCGCGGGCATCGCGGTGGCGCCTTCCGGCGCCGGCGCGGGCTGGCGCCGGTGCAGCCACAGGGCGTAGCCCGCAGCCAGACTCGACAGCACCACCAGCGCCGGTCCGACCAGGATCGCGGCCGATAGCCTGAAGATCGCGACCAGCGCGAGCAGCCGCAGGTACATCATCGACACCGCGAGCAGGATGGCAACGGCCACCTCGTGGACGGCCTCCGCGCTCTCCTTCGATTTCTTGGCCAGCACGACAACGGTCGCGGTGCTGGAATACAGCCCGCCCACCAGTCCGGCGAGCAGGAGGCCCTTGCGCGGGTAGAGATACGTCTGGAGCACGTAGCCGAGGTAGGAGATCGCGGTCGTGATCACAACCGCGACCCAGATCTGCTTCGGCGTCACCGGCAGCGCCGCCAGGAAGCGCCACAGCGGCCCGTCGCCCGTCGCCATCGTCGCGGGAATCAGCGGCAGTACGCACACCGGCAATCGCCAGGAACTTGCAGGCCGTCACCACCTCGCCCGTTTCGAGCCGCTCAGAGAACCGGCGGATGCGCCCCTTCGAGTGCAGCACCAGCAGGACCGAGACGGCGAGCAGCACCAGGTACCACTTGGGGAACTGCAGCGCGATCGGCCCCACCGTGTACATCAGCAGGGCGATCAGCACGCCGATCATCCCCGGGCTCTTCCGCTTCAGGATCTTGTCGCCGTAGTAGATGAGGAGGAACAGCGTGAGCGCGCCGAAACCGGCCAAGTAGGCCTGGCTCCCGATCCCTGGCAACTGGACGAGCACGAAGCCCAGCATGCCGATGAAGATGAAGGTGCGCACCGTCCCGAAGGTGTCGACCTTCCCCTCGTGCTCGTAGTAGTCGCGCAGCCCGATGCCGATCAGGAAACTGACCGCCATCGTCAGGAGGAACGGCGTGACGACGTCTGGGGTGACAGGAGCCATGTCTCAATCCCCTCGCAGCGTTGACAACACGGCGCCGATCCGGCGCAGTCCCTCGGTGATGTACTCCTGGCGCCCGCCGTACCAGATGCGCAGGTAGCCTTCGAGGTCCACGTGCGCGCCCGGAACCACGAGCGTGCTCTGTTCGACGCGAACGCGATCGGCCAGCGCGACGCTGGGCACGTCCGCGAGATAGCGCACCAGCGTCATCGCCCCGGCGCGCGGCCGGTTGAACTCCAGCAGGTCGCCGAAGCCCGCCGCCCACCGCTCGATGATTGGGAGGTTGGCGGTGAGGATGGAACGGGTCCGCCGGTAGAGCGCTTCCCGATTCCCGGCCTGCACGGCGATGCGCGCCACCATGTCGGACAGCTTGTTGGGGCCGATGGTGAGATAGTCGTGCTGGCTCCAGCAGGTGCTGACGAGGGGCGGCGGTCCCACAACCCAGCCGATGCGCACACCGGGGATCCCGTAGGCCTTCGACAGGCCGCTGGTCACGATCACCTTGTCGCTCATCCCCCAGAAGCTGCGGGTCCGCTCCCCCTCGAGTTCGGCGCCGAGGTACACCTCGTCGGCCAGGAGCCAGGTGTTCGTCTCCTCGCAGCGCCGGACCATCCGCCGCATCGCCTCGTCCGACAGCACGGCGCCCGACGGGTTGTTGGGGTTCGAGAGATACAGCAGCCGCGTCCGTGGGTTCACCGCCTGCTCGAACTCGTCCCAGTCGGGCGCCCACTGCCGCTCGGGGCGCAGGCGGAACGTGCGCACCGACGCCTGCAGGCTGCGCGGCACGCCCCGCAGCTGCATGTAGTTGGGGATCTCCATCGCCATCTCGTCGCCGGCTTCGAGCGCGCTCAACGCGACGAGGTAGTTGGCCTCCGACGTGCCGTTGGTCACTTCGACTTGATCGACCGTCGCGCCCGGGTAGATGGCGGTGAGGTGTTCCCGCAGCGGGAGCGTGCCGTTCGACTGGCTGTAGCCGAGCGGCGTGTCGAGTGCGGCCTCCAGGTCGAACCCCATCCCGACCAGCTCGCGGAGCGTCACCGGGCGGACGCCGCTCTCGCTCATGTGGTACTCGACGAGGTTTTCCCACGTCGACTGCATCCGCTCCATCTCGAAATCGGGGATTCGCATTGGCGTATATTCTATGCCGCATGGCAAACTCGAACGACGCTCCGCGGCGCGAGCCGGTCCTGGTCCTGTCGGAGGCCGAGATTCGGCGGCTGGTGACGCTGGATCCCGCTGCGCTGGCCGCCATCGAGGACGCCTTCACCAGGCTGGCGAGCGGAGAGGCTGACGTGCCGCCGATCCTCGGGCTGTTCGTGCCCGAGCGGCACGGCGAGATCGACGTCAAGGCGGCCTACATCCACGGGTGGCCGAGCCTGGCGGTGAAGATCGCGTCCGGCTTCTTCGACAATGTCCAGTGGGGACTCCCGAGCGGCAGTGGACTGATGGTCGTGCTCAGCACGAGGACCGGCTACCCGCAGGCGGTGCTGCTCGACAGCGGGTACCTGACCGACGTGCGCACGGCGCTCGCCGGGGCGGCGGCCGCGAAGCACCTGGCGCCCGAACGCGTGCGGACGGTGGGCGTGATAGGGGCCGGCACGCAAGGCCGTTACCAGGTCCGCGCGCTGCAGCTCGTCCGCTCGTTCGAGCGAGTGCTGGTCTACGACCGGTCGCCGGCGGCTGCGGATGCCTACGTACGGGAGATGCCGGAGGTGCTGGCGGGAGACAGGGCACGGCTTCCGCCTTCGCCCCCAGGGGCTTCGGCGGGACTTCGGAAGGCGCGTCCTACGAGTGCCGGGCCGGTCTGCGTCGCGCCAGCCGATCCCGAGACGGTCGTCCGCGAGAGCGACGTCGTCATCACGTGCACGCCGTCGCACGAGCCAATCGTCCTGGCGGCGTGGCTGCACGCCGGCATGCACGTCACGGCGATGGGCGCGGACGTCGCCGGGAAGCAGGAACTCGAGAGCGAGTGCCTGCGGCGCGCCGACCTGCTGGCGTGCGACCTGAAGGCGCAGTGCTTCGCGCGCGGCGAGTTCCACCACGCGCTGGCGGCGGGCGTGTTGGCGGCGGACATCACCGTCACGGAGCTGGGTGAGCTGACGTCAGGCCGCGCCGCCGGCCGCTCGCGCGCCGACGAGATCTCGGTGTGCGCACTCACAGGTGTCGGCGTCCAGGACACGGCCATCGCGCTGCTGGCGTTCGAGCGGGCCGTCCGGGCCGGCCTCGGAACGGCGTTCCCAGCCTCGTAGAGGCTCTCGGCTCAGGGCTCACGGCTCAGGGCTCACGGCTCAGGGCTCAAGCCCAAGGCCGTTCTCCGCCCCGCTACAGCCCGTGCTCCGTGCGCGAGAGGATCTCGCGCTGGATGTCCGGGGCCAGCAGCACGAAGTAGTCCGAGTAGCCCGCCACGCGGACCATCAGGTCGCGGTGCTGCTCGGGACGCGCCATCGCGTCCAGCAGCACCTCGCGATCGACGATGTTGAACTGGACGTGGTGGCCGCCCTGGTCGAAATAGCCCCGAATGAGCGCCGCCAGCTTGCGAAGATCCTCCGCCGTGCGCACGCAGTCCGGGTTGACGCGCATGTTGAGGAGCGTGCCGTTCGTGCGCGCGTGATCGAGCTTGGCCACCGACGCGGCCGCAGCGGTCGGCCCCCGCCGGTCGTGCCCCTGTACCGCGGACACTCCCTCTGACAGCGGCGTCCCGGCTCGCCGGCCGTCGGGCGTCGCGCCCGTTACCTCGCCCAGGGCGACATGCGACGTCGTCGGCAGCAGGTCCACGTAGTACCGCGCGCCCTGCACGTCCCGCCTCGCCTCCACCGCGTCGCAGAAGATCCGCTGCGTCAGCGCCGCCAGGTCGTCCGCCAGATCGTCGTCGTTGCCGTAGTGCGGCGTCTTGTTGACGAACGTCTCGCGCATCAGTTCGTGGCCGACCCAGTTGCGGTCGAGCGCCTCGGCAAGAGCGGCCATCGTCACGGTCCGCTTCTCGAAGACGTGGGTACGGATGGCGGAGAGGGCGTCGGCTACCGTTCCGATGGCCACTCCGGACACAGTGGAGATGTTGTAGCGCGCGCCGCCGGAGTGCCAGTCCAGCGCGCGGTCGATGCAGTCGTCGATGACGGCCGAGGTGAACGGCACCGGGCAGTGGTCGGCGTAGGCCTGGCGGACGATGGCGTCGTAGCGTACCTTCTCGTCCACGAAGTGCTCGATCTGCGCGCTGAAGGCCGCGAGCACGTCGTCGAACGCCGCGAAGCCGCGCGGGTCACCGGTTGCCCGACCGAGGTGCTCGCCGGTGAGCCGGTCCGCGCCGTCGTTCAGCGCCAGCTCGAGGCATTTCGCCAGGTTGAAGTAGCCGCTCGACGCCATCCGGTCCTTGCCGTCGCAGAAGCAGGCCACGCATCCGTTCAGGCTGCTGCCGCGGGCGTCCTCCAGCGTCTTGCCTCGGTTGACCATGCCGAGGACGAGCACGTCGCTGTTGAACATCGCCGGCATGCCCAGGCCGAGCCGCAACAGCTCACAGCATCGGAGCAGGAAGCGGGACGAGGTGCGCGAGCTGATCTGGGCGGACAGTCCCGGCTGCGGCAGCCGCGTGTGCTCGAGCGCGGTCAGGCACATGTACGACAACTCGTTGGTCGCGTCGCGCCCGTCGCGCGTCAGCCCCCCGATGTTGAGGTTCTGGAACTCGGGGTACGAGCTGCTCGTCTGCGCCTCACCCGAGTCCTTCGCGAGCGTGATCTCGTCGAACTTCACCCACATCAGGTCGAGCAGTTCCTGCGCCTGGTCCGCGGTCAGCTCGCCCGAATCGATGGAGTGCCGGAAGTACGGGTAGAGGTACTGGTCGAATCGGCCCGGGCCGAACGCGTGGCCGTCGGTCTCCAGGTTCAACACGACGTGCGTGAACCAGATCGACTGGAGCGCCTCGTGGAACGTGCGGGCCGGCGCGGCGGGCACACGCTCGCAGACCGCGGCCATCCTGAACAACTCCGCGCGACGGTTCGCGTCGTCCGTCTCGTGCGCCAGGACGCGAAGCGCTTCCGCGTGCCGGCGGGCAAAGGCGGCGGCGGCCTCGCAGACCAGGGTTACCGAGTCGAGGAACTCACGACGCGCCACGTCCGCCGGCTCGTCCCCTGACAGCGCCGCCCGGACGCGCTCGGCATCGGCCCGAATCCCGTCGAAGCCCTCGTGGAGGACCTTCTCGTAGCCGGCGTTGATGTGCCCGATTGTGCGGGAGCGGAAGTAGTGATAGAAGACGCCTCGGTCGTCGGCGCGCCACATCGCCGGCGGCACGGCTTCCATAATCCGATCGGCCACCTGCCGGCCGCGCCAGTAGGGGAAGACCTCGTCGCGCAGCACGTGCTTGGTCGACTCGTCCACGAAGAACGGCGTGTTCGAGCGCGTCGCGAGCCGGTCCAGGTCGCGCTCCACCCAGGCGCAGTTGATTTCCGGAAAGACGGGTGACCCGCGCGGCTTGCGGGTCTTGGTGCCGACGATGACCTCGCCGTCCTGGATGACGATCGGGTGGTCGGCGAGGATGCGCGCGATCATCTTCGCGCGGCGTATCCCGATCGGCTGCCCCCCGGTCTCCCTGAAGCTCCTTGTCACCGAGAGCGCGCGGTCCGCGAACAGTTCGGGCACAGCGGAGTGGTTGCGCTCGATGCCGGCCCGCACCCTCTCGGTCGGCCCCTCCGCCGTGTGGACGAGCGAGTCGGGGACGAAGCTCCGCGGGACCCGAGCCCGCGCGCCGATCTCACTGCGTTCCGCGATGTCCGTCACGGTCGGTCCTCCGGCGGTGTTGGTCTTCGATCGCAACAACGCTACTGCACGCCGTCCGGCAAATCAAGCGTGCGGCCGGAGCGTCCCGGAACCCGGCGGCCCGATCTCAACCACAAAGCACACGGAGAGCACGGAGGCTGGCCCACGTCACGCAGGCTCGAGGGGCGGCCGGTCGGGCTTCGACGCCGGGCCAGCAGGCCCGGGCGGGAGGCCGTGCGGTGCGCGCACGAGCCCGACCTGCGCCACCGGGTTCGTGCACGCACCGCCCGGTCTCCCGCCTGGTGCCCCGGCGAGGCCGGGGCGCCGTCGAAGCCCTCGGCGTGGGAGTCTCCGTGTTCTCTGTGGTCTCTGTGGTTAGCCTTGGTTGGGCGAGTTGCGGGTAAGATCAATGCGATGATCGAACCAGCCCGCGAAGATACCGGCGAGAATCCTCCGGGGACGCGGTGGCGTGACCGCGCCAGCCGGCTTGGCGCAGTGTCGGTCAGGCTTGCGCTCGATGCGCTCCTGATCGACGCCGCCTGGGAAACGTGGCGGAGTCCTTCGCCCCTCCGAGTGGCCGTCGCTCTTGGCACCGCTGGATTCATCGCACTGACGCTCTGGGTGTTGTCGCAGGGCGGCCGCATCGGCGGGCGCGGCTGGCTGACCGACCCGGCAGCACCGCTCATCCTCCTGCTGGCCTTCCTCGTTGCAGCCACCGGGTCGAGTGAAGGCGCGGCGCGCGGCGTCGTCATGTTGGGTCAGCCGACGGCGGTGGTCCTCGTCGGAACACTGGCCGTGCTCGTCGCGCTCGCCGCGTTTCGGCTCGCCGGGCCGGCCGGCTTCAACGCCTGGTGGGCGCGTCTGCTGCTCGGTGGCGTCGGCGTCTACGCCGTGGTGGCATTCGCTCTGGCGCTGCGCGATGGCACAGCCCCGGCGGTTCTCGTCGCGGGCGGCGGTGAATGGGGCGTCCTGCCCACATGGCTCCGCGGCGCCAGGCTCGGCGCATGGGTCATGCTGCCGCTGGCGCTCGCGCGCGAGTTCGGCGTCTACATGGCCCGAGTGAGCTTCGCCGGCCTGCTTCGCTGGATGATCATCTTCGCGCTCGGGATTCTGGATGGCCGCAAACGTGGCCGGCCTGTAGCGGACCGGCGGACGGCCGTCTGACCACCGTGGGTCTTCCGCCTTCGCCCTCTCGGGCTTCGGCGTGACTTCGGAGGACCCGCGCTACGTCCGGGACCTCTGCGCATAGTACCGGAACCGGTGGTAGGCGAGGCCGAGGCGGCGGGCGGCGTCGGCCTGGTTGCCGCCGGAGGCGCTCAGCGCGTCCCTGATCAGTTGGCGCTCGAACCCCTCCACACGCTCCCGGAATGTCCCGGCGTACGGCGCCGCGATGTCGGGAAGCGCGAGGTCCTCGACGTTGATCTCCCGCGTCGTGTCGCGGTACGCCGCGCGCTCGACAATCGTCTTCAGTTCCCGCACATTCCCGGGGAACGGATACCGATCGAGCGCGGCGAGCGCCGCCTCGTCCCAGGACTTCTCTCCGAGCGCGGGCACCTCCCTCAAGAACTCCGCCAGGAAGTGCATCGCCAGCACCCGCACGTCGCCGTGCCGCTCCCGAAGCGCCGGCACCCGGACCACCTCGAACGCCAGGCGGTCGTAGAGGTCCGGCAGGAACGACCCTTGACGGATCGCATCCTGAAGGTCGGCGTTGCTCGCAGCGACGATGCGCGCGTGCGATCGGATCTCGTGGCTCCCGCCGATCCGCATGAATGTGCCGTACTCGACAACCCGCAGGATCTTCTGCTGGAACGGCAGCGGCATCCGCGAAATCTCGTCCAGGAACAGCGTCCCGCCGCTCGCCTGCTCGAATCGCCCGGTCGCCAGCCGGTCGGCACCCGTGAACGCGCCGCGCTCGTGGCCGAACAGCTCGCTCTCGAGCAGCGTCTCGGGAAACGCCGAGCAGTTCACCGCGACAAAGGGCCGATCGGAGCGGCCCGCGCCTGCGTGAATGGCCCGCGCCACCAACTCCTTCCCCGTTCCGCGCTCGCCGACGATCAGCACGGGGCGCGGAATCACCGCCACCCGATCGATCTGCTCGCGCATCCGGCGGATCTCGCGCGACTCCCCCACCAGGCGCGTGCGCTCGCCTTCCATCTGGCGTAGGCGAAGGTTCTGCGCGTACAGGTCACGGTTGCGATCAACGAGCGTCAGTGTGCGACGGATCTTGCCGATCAGCGTCTGCAGGCGCTCGCGCAGCCGGTCGCCGCGCACCAGGATGTCGGTGGCGCCAGCGTTGACGGCGTCGGCGGCCAGCTTCACGTCGGCGCGCTCGGCCACCGCCACGACCGGCACCGTCGCGTCGATTGCCCGAATCGCACGCATGATGTCGGCGGCCGCCACCCGGCCGTCGCCCTCCGGATACGGCACGACGCACACGTCGACCGACGGCAACTCCGCCAGCCTCCGCTCTGCGGCGGCCCCGTCGCGCACCACGTCCAGGTGCAGGCGCGCGCCAGACTCCGCCACCCCTGCGAGCGCCGTGCGCAAGTCGGCCAGCGCGTCGTCCGGGGTTTCGATCACCAGGAGATGTCTGAGCATCACGCTCCTACGTGTCCCGCATTCTACCCGACCATGTGAGGTTTTTTCTCACACCGGTACTCGTTTTCACACCTATCCGATCGGCTCACATTCTGTAAATCGCTGATACATAGCCACTTCTCTGCTCGATCGGCCCGGCCTGCCTTTTGCGATCCCCCTGAAGACCGCCGCACCCGCGGCGTCGCTGAAAGGAGCGTCCGGTGAACCTGCTGCTTTCGTTCGTCTTCGTCGTGCTGGCCGTCGTCTTCGCCATCCTCTGTGCCGCCTGGTTGCTGGGCGTCCGCTATATCCCCCACACCAAGGTCGGCATCGTCGAGAAGCTCTGGGCCTCGAAGGGCTCACTGAAGGAGGGCCGCATCGTCGCCTGCGAGGGTGAAGCCGGCTACCAGACCGACATCCTCCGCGGCGGCCTGCACGCGTTCTACTACCCGTGGCAATACCGCATCCACCGCGAGCCGCTCGTGTCGATTCCGGAGGGCAAGATCGGCTACGTCTACTCTCGCGACGGCGAGCCGCTCGAGCCGGTGCAGACGCTCGGCCGCGTCGTCTCGTGCACCAACTTCCAGGACGCGCGCGCGTTCCTGAAGGCGCGCGGCCAGCGCGGCCGCCAGCGCGCGATCCTGCGCGAGGGCGTCTACGCGATCAACCTCGCGCTGTTCGTCGTCGTGGCCGAGGACCGCGTCTACCAGGGTCCCGTGCCGGAGAAGAACCCCGAGATCTACGCCGGATGGCAGGCGCAGCTGCGCACGATCCGGGGATTCATGCCCGTCGTCGTGGGCACGGGCACGGCCGGCGCACCGGCGGCGCCGCCGGTGCCAGGCGCACACCCGTCGGCCCCCGACGCGGCCGCGTCGCCGCTGCGCGACGACGACATCGCCGTCGTGACGGTGCACGACGGCCCGCCCATCGAGTCGGGGGAAGTGATCGCGCCGGAAGTCCACGCTGCCCCGGGGCGCCCGGACCACGATTGCTTCCAGGATCCCGAAGCCCTGCTGGCGCTCGGCGGACGGCGCGGTAAGCAGCTTCAGGTACTCACCGACGGCACGTACTTCATCAACCGGTGGCTGGCAACGGTCGAGATGAAGCCGAAGACCGTCATCCCGATCGGCTACGTCGGCGTCGTCGTGTCCTACTACGGCAGCCTGGGCGAGGATCTCACCGGCGACCAGTTCCGCTACGGCGAGCAGGTGGAGCGCGGCCGGCGGGGTGTGTGGCGGAAGCCGCTGCCCCCGGGAAAGTACCCGCTGAACCCGTTCGCGCTGAAGGTGGAGCTGGTGCCGACGGTGAACTTCGTCCTGCGCTGGATCACGGGCATGGTCGAAGAGCACCAGTACGACAAGGACCTGACGAGCATCGCGCTGATCACGGCCGACGGCTACGAGCCGCTGCTGCCGCTGTCGCTCGTGCTGCACATCGATTACGAGATGGCGCCGCGCGTCGTGCAGCGGTTCGGCGACGTCAAGCGGCTGATCAGCCAGACGCTCGATCCGATCATCTCGGCCTACTTCCGTGACGTCGCCCAGACGACGCAGATGCTGGATCTGCTGACGCATCGCGAGGAGATCCAGGCACGCGCCACCTCGGAACTGGGCCGGCGGTTCAAGGACTACGACATCACCTGCGTCGCGGTACTCATCGGACGCCCCGAGTCGCAGCTGGACGCGGCGCACAAGGGCCAGGATCCGATCCAGGGGCTGTTCGATCAGCTCCGGCAGCGCCGGCTGGCGAACGAGCAGATCGAAACGTACGCGCGCCAGCAGGAGGCCGCCACCAAGCAGCGCGAGCTGAACGAGGCGCGCGCGACGGCGGACAAGCAGACCGAGCTGACCCAGACGCACGTGGACATCGCCATCGCCGGCAACCGCGGCGAGGCTCAGCTGGCCGAAGCGCAACGCCTGGCCGAGCGCGACGTGACGCGCGCCGACGGCGAAGCGCGTGCCCGCGAGCTGCTCGGTCGCGGCGACGCGTCGCGCATCGCGCAGACCGGCGTCGCCGAGGCGGGCGTGTTCCTCAAGAAGATCCGCGCCTACGGCGACCCCAGGCTGTTCGCGCTGAACCTGCTCACCGAGCAGATGGCGCGCAGCCAGCAGCCGCTCGTCCCGGAACGCGTGCTGATGATGGGCAGCGAGAGCCAGGACGGCGGGTCGGCGGGCGTCAGCCTGTTCGGCCGCCTGATGGCGCTGCTGCTGGCCGAGAAGGGCGGCATCGGTGTCGGCGCGCAGGACAACGTCCCTGCGGACGCCGAGCAGTTCGTGGACGCGCTGACCGGAACCGCGATACACGCGGCGCCGGCGGCATCCTCGCACTCGTGACCTCGCTATCGGGGGCCGGCCCGCCAGCCGGCCCTCGGGAGGCCCTGTGATCTTCCTGCTCTATGTCGGCGTCTTCGTCGCCTGCTCGTGTGTCGTGCTGCCGCTCGCGATGTGCGCGGTCTGCGCGGCGCGGACGCGGAAGCGGAAGCCTCCGTCCCCGGCGAAGGACACCCGGCTTTCGTTCCCGGCGACGGACGGTGTAAGGTAGTGGCCGGAGCCCGAGATGGAAGAGACCGACAAGCTGGCCACCGGCCGGGCCATCATCCTCGAACTGGTGCGCGCGATGCGCACCAACGTCGAGCCGCTGCTGTTCACGACGGTCGCCCCGACGCGCTTCTTCGTCTATCTCCACCCGTCCGATCATCAGCGCCTCGGCGGCATCTTCCCGATGATTACCGCCCAGGCGAAGCGGGCGCTGGACGAGGAGGTCCGCGCATGGAACGCCCGCGCCAAACCGTCGCGCATTCCGATGAAGTGGCTCGGCGGCGACGACCCGCCGCCGGCCATCGAGATGCCGCCCGACGTCTGGGATATCCGGTTCGAGGCCGATGACGAAGGCGAGATGGCTCCCGGCGACATCGCCATCGCGTCGGAGTTGACGCTGCCCGCGCAGCCCGAGTTCGAGGGTTCGAAGACCCGTCGCATCACGACGATGCGCCTGGGCGAGCGGACGAGCACGCACGAGCAGGGGACGGCGGATGCGGCCGAGCCGGCACCGTCCGGAACCGTGTACGGCACGCTCGCGTATGAGGACCAGAGGGGTCGCAGGCGCGTGCCGCTCACCTCGCCCGTCATTGTCGTCGGGCGGGGAGGCGTCGGGTACTGGGTGGACGTGAAGCTCGACACCTCGCCCGACGTCTCACGCGAGCACCTGCGCCTCAGGCGCGACGATGCGTCCGGCCAGTTCTTCCTGAGGGACCTGAGCAGCCTCGGCACCACGGTGGACGGCGTGCCCGTCCCGTCGAGCGTGGAGGTCGTGGAGGGTCGGAAGCGCGACAAGGGGATCGAAGTGCCCCTGCCCCCGCGCGCGCGGATCGGCCTGGCCAACGTGATTGTGCTGGACTTCGAAGCCGGGAGTCCCCGTCGAGATGAGTAGCCCCGCCGACGACCACGCGCCCCTCGCGGCCGCCGCTGCCAGCCACACGGGCCTTCGGCGCGAGAACAACGAAGACCGCTACCACTGCGACCCGGAGCGTGGCCTGTTCATGGTCATCGACGGCGTGGGGGGCCAGGCGGCCGGCGAACGGGCGGCCGAAGCCGCGCTTCGCCAGATCCGCGCCCGCCTCGACCGCGAGACCGGGGCGCCCGAGGAGCAGCTGCGCGAGGCCATCACGCTCGCCAACAACGAGGTGTTCCGGCTCGCGCAGAGCCAGCCGGACTGGACCGGCATGGCGTGCGTGCTCACGGTGGCGATGCTGCGCGGCGGCCAGCTCGTGGCCGGCCACGTCGGAGACACCCGGCTCTACGTCTTCCGAGACGGGCGCGTGCAGAAGGTGACGCACGACCACTCGCCGATCGGCGAGCGCGAGGACAACGGCGAGATTGGCGAGCCGGAGGCGATGGCGCACCCGCGGCGCAACGAGGTGTACCGGGACGTGGGCTACGAGCCGCACAGCCCGACGGACGAGCGTTTCATCGAGATCGTGGGCGTGCCGTTCGACGACGAGAGCGCGCTGCTGCTGTGCAGCGACGGACTGAGCGACCTCGTGGCGTCGGCCGCGATCGCGCGCATCGTGTACGACAACGCGGACGACCCGGAGCGCGTCGTCAACCGGCTCGTGGAGGCGGCCAACAGCCAGGGGGGCAAGGACAACGTCACGGCGGTGTTCGCGGCGGGTACCGGGTTCGCGAAGGCCGCGCGCAGGCACGCCGGAAGCGACCGCCAGCCCAGCCCGCCGGTGGACGGGTGGAAGACCGGGAACGGCGCGCCACAGTCGCCGGCCCGACGCCACCGCGTGTTGATGCCGAAGTGGGTCGGCGTCGCCGCGGCCGTCGTGGCCGGATGCGCGCTCGGCGCGGGTCTCGGATACCTGGCGCTCACCCGCATCGACGGCGCGATCGAGTGGGCCCTCGAGAGCCATCGCCCCGAAACCTGGTCGCACACATGGACCGTCGGCTACAACGATGGGGCGCAGTTCTCGACGATTGCGGACGCGCTCGCGCGGGCGAGACCGGGGGACACGATTGAGGTCGGACCGGGCGAGTACCGCGCGCCGCTCACGCTGCGTCCGGGCATCACAATCGTGAGCACGGAGCGTCACCAGGCGATCCTCCGGCCCGCGGCGGGCGCCGCGCCGGGCGTGGCCGTGCGCGTGCCCGCGGGGGCCGAAGGCCGGCTGAGAGGGTTCAGGATTGCCGGCGATGCCGAGCATCCGCTGGGCGTCGGCATCCGGATCGGAGAGTGTCAGGCCGAGATCGACGACGTGGAGATCTCGGGCGCCATCGAAGCGGGTATCGTGCTGGAGAAAGGGGCCCGCGCGGTCGTGCGCGGCAGCTACGTCCACGACGGCGTGGGCGCGGGAATCGTCGTGCGAGCCGGAGCGGCGCCGCAGCTCTGGCACAACGTCGTGACGGCCAACGGGAGGGTCGCCGGAAGTCCCGTGGCCGGCATCGAACTGGAGGCTGGGGCGGCTCCCGTCCTGTTCGGCAACATCGTGCGCGGCAACGGCGACGATCAGATTGCCGGCCTGCCGCCGGATTGCCGGGCCGACGTGGCGCGCGACAACATCGTGGGGCCGCCGCCAGCGCCGCCGGCGCCCGCGCCGCGCCCGCCGGTGCGCTGTCCCTGAGCCTTGAGCCCTGAGCCTTGAGCCTATTGAATGCTGGACCGCGACTTCGGCACGTACCGTCTGATTCGGCGCCTCGGCCGAGGCGGCGTGGCCGACGTCTACCTGGCCCGCAACACGGCGACGGGAGCCGAGGTCGCGCTGAAGCTCGTCGAGCAGAAGCCGGATCGCGAGTCGCGAGAGATCTGCGAGGCCGAGCGGCGCGGCGCGGTGCTGCAGCAGCAGTTCAGTCTCGTCGACGATCACGTCCCGCAGGTGCACGGCTGCTGGTCGATCGAGGAGTACTTCTGCATCGAGATGGAGTACGTCGACGGCGAGGACCTCGCCGAGCGGATTGCGCGCGGTGCGATGACCCCGGGAGAAGCCGCGTGGGTGGCCGCCGAGGTGTGCGACTTCCTGCGGAAGGCGCACGTCTTCGAGGCGGTCGTGGACGACACCGACCTGCGCGGGATCATTCACGGCGACATCAAGCCGAAGAACGTGCGGGTCAACTCGGCCGGCCGGGTGAAGGTGCTGGACTTCGGCATCGCCAAGGGGCTGTCGCTCAGCCGCAAGCTGACGCGGAACGACTTCGGCAGCCTGGCGTACCTGTCGCCGGAGCGACTGGATAGCGGCAAGGTCGATATCCACGTCGACTTCTGGTCGGTGGGCGTGTTGCTGTACGAGATGCTGGCCGGCGCGCCGCCCTTCGAGGCGGACAGCAATTCGAAGCTCGAGGCGCTGATCCGCCGGCGCGAGCCGCCGCCGCCGCTCCCCTCCTCGTGCCCGCCCGCGCTGGCGCGCATCGTCCTGAAGATGCTGGCGGGCGATCCCCGGCGCCGTTACCCGTCGGCGGTGGACATCCGCAGCGACCTCGAGGCCTTCCGCGCCGGGTACGAGACGCGCGCGGATCGCGGGTGGCTGGCCGAGTCTGAGGCCGAAGCGACGCGGCGGACATCGCCCGGCGGCCCCGACGACTCCGTGCGGCCGGAGACGACGAGGCGGACGGTACGGGCCAACGGCGAGGCGGCCGTCACCGAGGTGACCGGACGAACGGTGCCGCCAGCGACTGCCGCCGTGCCTCTGCCCGAACCGCCGCCGCAGATGGCGGCCGATGGCGCACCGGTTCCACGGTCCTACCAGGCGGCGTCGATCCAGGCGCCCCGCGGCGTGCTGGCCACGCTCAGGCTGTGGGCGGCAGTCATCGCGATGATCGTCGGCGCCGGCGTCGTCGCGGACGAAGCGATCATCTGGAGCGCCGCTCGCGATCTCCGGGTCAGCGTCGCCACCGGCCCGGGTGCGGAGATGCACACCCACTGGCTGCGGTACCAGGACTTGGCGGGCCGAAGCCTGCTGGGGGTCGGTCTCATTGGCGTCCGGTCGCCGCTGAAGGAGCGCCTGCTCGCGCAGGCCGACCGGGTGATTGCGGGCGGCCGCCAGGACGAGACGACGGTGCGCGAGGTGCAGTGGCGCAGCGCCGTGACGTGGTTGACCGACGCGCTGCACCTTGACCCGGGGGACCGGTCCGCGACGGCGCGCCTGCGGTACTGCGAAGGGCAGTTGCTCCGCATCGACGCCGACGCGCAGCGGCGCCGGAAGCAGCCGTACGCCGAGGGGCTGCAGGAAGCGGTGGCGCGATTCCAGGAAGCGTCGCGCCTCGACACGCGCTGGGCCGACCCGCATCTGGCGCTCGCGCGCACGTTCGTCTATGGCCTCGACAACGTCGATGCCGCACTGACGGCGATGCGCGAGGCCGAGCAGCGCGGCTATCGGCCGGGCAACCGCGAGCTGATGCAGCTGGCGGACGGCTATCGCGGCCGGGCCGACCGGATGCGCCGCGAGGCCGCGGCGACGGACATGCACGAGCAGGAGCGCGCCTGCCTCAAGAAGGCGGCGGACGACTACACCCAGGCGATCGACATCTACGGGAAGGCGATTGGGTTCGGTGAGGCGAGCGGCGCCATGCGACTCTCGCAGGCGCGCCGCGACGACGTGCGACGACGACTGGACGAACTCCAATCGCAGTAGCGCGGGTCTTCAGACCCGCGACGGACACACATGCCACTGATCAAGAGCACGGCGAGCGAAAGAGCCACCGCGACGGCCAAGATCCGTCGGCCGACGCGACGGCTGACCGAGTTGCTCGGCCTGCTGGCCGCTTCGCTCGTCACCCTCGGCGGGCTGTGGCTGCTCTCGGCCGCCCGCGAGCCGGACCTTGCGGCTGCAGACGAGGGTATTGCCGCCGGAAGCCTCGTTGATTTGACCGCCGCCGCTGATGATGCGGCGCTGGTCGGGCGGCTCGAAGCGATCATCGCCGACGAGGGCGAGCGCCGGTTCGTCGCGAGCCGCCTCACCGCCTGGCTCAACGCGCCGGACGCGTCGGGCCGGCCGCGCCGGCAGTCGATCCAGAGCGTCGGCGCGCTCGGGACGCTCAGCGTGGCCGAAGCCGACCTGCCGGCCTCGCCGCGCCTGCCGTCGTTCGTGGACCGGTTTGCGGAGCGGCGCGACCAGCTCGCGTCGAATCCCGAGGC
>CAWARN010000004.1:0-87658 GCA_963784455.1 uncultured Acidobacteriota bacterium
AGTCAGGCGCGGCCGTGCTGGCTGCGGATTCTGATCCGCCTGAGGCAGGAGAGTTACACGCCAGACCGGGACCTGATCGTGGCGCTGACCGCCGACGAAGAGGGTGGAACGGCCAATGGCGTCGAGTGGCTGCTGCAGCACCGGAAGGACCTGGTTGACGCGGAGTACTGCCTCAACGTGGATGGCGGTGGCGGCGAACTGCAAAGAGGTGTGAAGATCGCGAACGAGCTTCAGACGGGCGAGAAGGTGTACTTCAGCTTTGCGCTCGAGACGAGGAACAAGGGCGGTCACAGTTCGCTGCCGGTGAAGGACAACGCGATTCCACCTGGCCGAGGGCCTTTCGCGCCTCGCCGCGTTCGAGTTCCCCGTTCGCCTGAACGACACGACGCGAGCCTTCTTCGAGCGGATGGCGGGCGCCGAAACCGGCGCGGCCGCCGCCGACATGAAGGCAGTGGCCGGGCTCCGCCGGACGCCGCGGCAGCGGCCAGGCTGTCGGCGGGTTCCCCGTATTTCAACGCGCTGATGCGAACCACATGCGTCGCCACTCGTCTCGAGGCCGGGCACGCAGACAACGCGCTGCCGCAGTCGGCCCGCGCGCTCGTCAATTGCCGCATGCTTCCGGAGGATTCGCCGCAGGAGGTGCGCGCCGCGCTGGTCCGCGTGCTGGCCAATCCGGCCATCGCGGTGACGCCGGTCGGCGAGCCGCGTCCCGCTCCCTCATCGCCGCTTCGACCGGACATCGTGCGGGCCGTCGAACGCGTCACCGCCGAGATTGGCCGGGCGTGCCCGTCCTGCCAATCATGTCCACCGGCGCGAGCGACGGCCTCATCCTGCGGCGGGCCGGCATCCCGGTCTACGGCGTGTCGGGCCTGTTCGACGACATCGACGATGTACGCGCGCATGGCAGGGACGAGCGGATGGCGGTGTGGGCGTTCTTCGACGGCCTGGAGTTCATGTACCGCCTGGAGAAGGCACTCGCCGGCGGGCACTGAGGAACGCGAACGCCACCAGACCCGCGCGGCGAATACGCGGCCGCCGTGTGCGCCTGCGGAGGCCACGATGGCACCTCGAGAGCCTATGACCTCAACGACTGCTCCCGGCCCGGCACCGAATCAGCGACTGCTGGCCGCCACCGAGTTCCTCGAGCGGCTGGCTGCCGACTGGAGCCTGCTCGACCAGTTTCCGGCCGAGGACCGGGCGCGCCTTCACCGGGCCATCGCCGGGCTGTCGGTCGCAGAGCCCCGCGCCAAGCGACAACGCGTGAGGCGGGTGGAGCGCCAGCGGCGGGAGGAACAGGTCAGGCGCGAGGAAGCGGTCCTGGGCGACACCGGCATCCGCACGCTCTGGCGCCGCCCGGCGGTGACGACGCCGAACGTCTTTCCGCCGATGCCGGCCGACGAGAGCGGTGCGGACCGTCTCGACGGCGTCGCCGGGGCCGCCGTCGCCGACCGGACCTGTTACGTCTGCAAGGGCTCGGCCTCGCAGGTCCATCACTTCTACGACCAGCTGTGCCCCGCGTGCGCCGACTTCAATTTCGCCGCTCGGGACGAGCTGGCCGATCTGCGCGGGCGTGTCGCGCTGCTGACTGGCGGGCGCGTGAAGATCGGCTACCAGGCGGGCCTCAAGCTGCTCCGATCCGGCGCGCACCTGATTGTCACCACGCGCTTTCCCCGCAACGCGGCGTCGCGATACGCGGCCGAACCCGATTTCGTCGAGTGGGGAGACCGGCTCGAGATCGTCGGGCTCGATCTGCGCCCACGCCGACCGTCGAGGCGTTCTGTCACGGCCTCGTCGCGACGCGCGAGCGCCTCGACTTCATCATCAACAACGCCTGCCAGACCGTGCGCCGCCCGCCGGACTTCTATTCGCACATGATGGCCGAGGAACGAGCGGCGATTCGCGAGCTGCCAGCCGCCGCCCGAAAGCTCCTGCTCGACGCGAAACCCGGGCCCGCGATGGCGCCGCATCGTGGACACGCGGGCGAGTGGCTCCGCGCGGCCGAGCTTTCGCAGGTGCCCCTGCTGCCGGAGGAGCTGCTGGCGCGGTCCGACCTGTTCCCCGAGGGGACCTGGATCAGGACCTCCAGCAGGTGGACTTGCGGGGCCAGAACTCCTGGCGCATGCTGCTGGCCGACGTGCCGACGGTTGAAATGCTCGAGGTGCAGCTGGTGAACGCGGTCGCGCCGTTCCTCTTCAACGCGCGCCTCAAGCCGCTCATGCTCCGCACGCCCGAGCGCGACAAGCACATTGTCAACGTGTCGGCGATGGAAGGACAGTTCTACCGGCTGGCGAAGACCACGCGCCACCCGCACACGAACATGGCGAAGGCCGCGCTCAACATGATGACGCGCACGGCGGCCACCGACTATTTCAACGACGGGATCCACATGAACAGCGTGGATACCGGATGGGTGACCGACGAGGACCCGGCCGCGATCGCGGCGCGCAAGGTCGTGGAGCAGCGGTTTCACCCGCCGCTCGACATCGTGGACGGCGGGGCCCGCATCGTCGCCCCGATCGTCACCGGCTTCAACACCGGCGTTCACGTGTGGGGTCAGTTCCTGAAGGACTACCGGCCAACCGCGTGGTAGAAGGCGATCGGGATCCCGACCTGGTCGCCGCTGTCTCGACGAACCATCCACCGGGTCGGCTCGTCTGCGGTGATCCTCACGATCCACAAGCGCGGGTACCGCCTGGTGGCACCGGTCGGGTAGGCAGCACGGCGGCTCTGGCGCGCGGTCACACCCACACGAACGAGTCGTCCTGCGGCCTCGCCTGCAACGCGTTGGCCGGACATCCTCCAGGGGATGGCCGGCCCATGCGAGCCCGGCGGCGAACGGCCTACTCCGCCGCGCCGGCGACGCCGCGGACTTCGCGGCGCACCATCCGCTCCACCTGTCCCGCGGCCGCCGTCTCGTAGCCTCGGGCCGAGGTGTAGTCCTTCCAGCCCGTGATCATCAGCATGCGCTGCATCTCGCTGTCGTCGGTGACCCACGACGACCTCGCCACCTCGGTCACGTGCTGCAGTTCATGGCCGAGAAGTTCGATCTCGCGGCACGGCGCCTTGCACTCCGCGAGCTGGATGAGGACGAACCTCATCACCTTCGACCCGCCGATGAACTGGAGTCCGGATTCCGGGTTGCCCTCGGCAGATGGCACGACCTGGATGTACGCGACGACGTCGCCGTCTCGGATCGTCGAGACCAGTTCACGCACGGTCGCCGACTTCTGCTGGGCTTCGGCGAAGACCGCCGCTGCCTTCGCGTCCAGCGGGCGGATGCGGACGACGTCGGGGAGCGGGCTGGCGGCGTTCGCGGCTGTGGCGAGCGCCAGGATGACGGTTGCAGAGAGTAGCGCTGCGTGGATTCGCATCGGTCTTCCTCCTGTGTGAGGCCGTGTCCGCGTGGCCCCGTTCTCTGATCACAGTTGACGTAGCCGACGCGCCGGAAGTTGTTACCAAGTCCTTCGGAACACCTTACCGACGGCCTCGATCAGAGCTACAGCGGGGAGGGTGGGCGGGAGGCAGGTCGTCAAGCCCGTTCGCCTGTGAAAGCCCCGCGTGGAAAGGGCCTCCTCGTGGACTACGCGCATGCTTCCTTCTATAATCCCGGTCATGCCGCGCTGGTTCCTCTGCGGCGTCGCCGCCACGACGTTCCTCCTGTTGCCCGCCGCCCGGGTGCTCGCGAAAGACGAACCGGTCGGCCCGACCACGTGGCCAATTGTGATGACACGCGGTCTGTTCAGCGTGGGCGGGGACTTTCTCAAGGGCAGCGAACCAGACCGGCCGTTCGACGTCCTGTCCCGAGGCGCGTTCATGCTCCTGGAGGCCGGCCGGGTCCAGGTGCCCACGGATTTCGCGTTCGTGGCGGCCTTCGACGACCAGAAGTACCCGCACTTCGTCGACTACAGCCTGGGGCTCGCTCCGGCCATACGCGTCGGTACCGCCAGCGTCGGGCTGCTCGCGCAGCACACGTCGAGGCACGTCCATGACGCGGTCAGGCCAGAGTCGGTCGCCTGGTCCCGGGCAGGCGCCAGGGTGTCCGCGACGACGACGCGCGGCCCGTGGCAATTGGGTGGGACGGTCGACGCGGTGCGATACCTCGAGGCGGTCCGCCGCTACGTCGACTACGACTGGGAACTCGCGGGCGCGGGCCGTGCCAGCCGCAACCACTCCGACCGAACAGCGTACTATTTGGACGCCGCCCTTCGGACGGTGCGCTGCCTCCCGGAAGTCGCCGGCCGCACCTGGGTCGTCGGCGCGCGGGTGGAGGGCGGGGTGAACCTCGCGTCCGGCTTCGGGCGTACCGAGGTGTTCGTCGCCTGGGACCGGCGAATCGACCCGACACCGTTCTCCAGGGCGGTCACGAATTTCTTCGTCATCGGAGGGCGGTTCACAATGGCGCGGGGATTCGACCCGAGGACTGGCGTCCCGCGCCTTCAGTGAGGCCGGGGTCCAACCGTGCGCCCCCGGCGTTTCGGGATGGAGTTCCAGTGCGTTCCGAGCCGGGGGGAGTCGACGTCGTTACCCACCGTTTGCCGAGATCGAACAGCCGCGTGCCGTTGTGGATCGAGCGCAGCGGTTCATGCGGGTCGCGCTGCCGGAGGAGCGTGCCGATGCGATCCCAGTCCGCGAACGGGTTGGTCACGTGGGCCGGCGCGATCGGCGCCGACATCAGCGCTGACGAAGACAAGGCCTGACGGGAAGTGGCGCGCCCGACGCCTGTCCATCTCCCGGCTACGAGAACTTCACCAAATCCCAGGGTTTGCGGTACTCCCGGAACAGGTACTTGTTTGCCTCCAAGTCTCCCTTGAACTGCCACGTTTCGGCATCCCAGGACAGCTTGCGGCCGGTCCACGCCGCCACGTTGCCCATGCACGGGATGGCCGTGGCGCGCACGCCGACTTCGATATTCGCGAACGGGTCCTTGCGGTTGCGCACGTAGTCCACGAAGTACCTGGTGTGGAGCGGCGTGGGCTCGTCTTCGTTCATGTGCATGCGCTCGAGCCCTCCCCTTCCCCCGCGGCCCGCGCCGCCGCCGCGCGGTTCGGGATACAGCTCCATCCCGATGCGGTCAACGAACAACGCGGCTTCCGTGCCGTAGAACGCCATCCCGTGCGGCCGGTCGTCTGTTCCGCGCATGCCGTAATAACGCTGGCCGGGCGTGCGCCCGCCGAGCCCGTGCCCGTTGAAGACGGACGCCTCGTAGCTCAGGATGAAGTCCGGGTACTCGTAGGTGGCCTGCTGAAAGTCGTAGATGTCCCCGGTGCGGTTCCTGTCAAAACGCAGCGTCGACGAAGACACCTTCAGCGGGACCTCGGCGCCCATGATCTGGTGGACCGAGTCGAACCGGTGGTTGCCGTAGTCGCTGATGATGCCGTTTGTGTAGTCCATCCACGAGCGGTAGTTGAGGCGGCTGCTGTTGAAAGGCACCTTGGGCGCAGGCCCCAGCCATGCGTCCCAGTCCAGGTCGGCCGGCGGTTCGCTATCCGGAACGGCCGCGCCGCCGCCCATCCGGCTCATGTAGTTCCAGACGCGCACGAAGCGCACCTCGCCGATTTCGCCGCCTTGAACGATCCTGGCCGCTTCAGCCATGTGGTCGGCCGCCCGGTGCTGGGTCCCGACCTGGACGATGCGCTTGTTGCGGCGCACCGCGTCGATCATGGCCTTCGCCTCGCGCAACCTGTACATGACAGGCTTCTCGAGGTAGACGTCCTTACCCGCGTTGCACGCCAGGATGAGCATCTGGGCGTGCCACTGGTCCTGCGTCGCGATGATGACGGCGTCGATGTCCTTGATGTCCAGCACCCGCCGGAAGTCCTTCACCGCGGCGGCTTGCGGCGCCCACCGCTGGGCCGAGGTCATCCGGGACTCACGGACGTCGCACAGCGCAGCGATCTCCACGTTCCTCGGTTCCTTCAGTCGCGCGTCGATGTTCCCGTCGTGGTAGTTCTCGGGTGCGACCGCCTGTATGTCCTCCGGCGTGCCGCGCATGAGCCGCGCGTCGAGCGTGCCGCGGCCGCCGCATCCGATCAGCCCGACACGGAGCCTGTCGTTCGCTCCGAGAACCCGGCCGGCGGACACGGCGGTCCAGACGGCCATGCCTGCGCCAGCAGACCTGGAGAGGAATTCCCGACGTTTCATGGCGGCCTCCTCTTGCGTCATGACATCCCTCCGCGGAGCCGATTCTACACCCGGTACACCCCGCGTGCGACGCACCCGAAGTAGGTATCCCTTTCCGCCGCCGGATATCATACTGTCCGCAGGAGGCGACGGCATGACGCCGATCAGAATCGGGTTTCTCACTTGCGTCCACCCGTTCTACGACGTCCCAGGCGTGACGGAACACAGGCAGGCCGCAATAGAAGGGCTGCGGGCCACCGGGTGCGAGGTGATCGCCGCCGACCTGCCGGGCAGCTCTGCCGACGCCATCTCAGCCGCGCGGGCGTTCCGGCAGAACGAGATCGATCTCGCCATTCTGTTCTTCTGCACCTGGGTGGCGGAGGAGATCCCGCTTGCCTTCGCCCAGGAACTGATGGACGTCTCCCTGCTGATCTGGGCCCTGCCTTACCTGGACAAGAAGATCCCGATGCCCTCGCCCATCAGCGGACTGACCACGTCCGGCTCCAACATACGGCGAATGGGGAAGCGCTACGCGTGGCAGATCGGTGCCGTGACGCCGGAGAACGTGGAGCGGGCCATGCGGGCCGCGCGAGCGGCGAATTTGGTGCGCCGGTTGCGCGGCGCGAGGTTCGGGATGGCCGGCGACGCTTGCCCCGGGATGATCGACGTGGGAGTGGACGAAGCCGACATTCAGAAGACGCTCGGCATTACCACCATCCACCTGGGTCTCGACGCAGTCGCCGCCGCCGCAGTCGCCGCGCCGCCCGAGGAAGCCGCCGCCGCCGCCGAGCGTCTGATGGCGGTCGCAGGCGCGGGAAACGAGATCGGGCCGGACCGCCTGCGGGAGAACCTGAAGCTCTATGCCGGTCTCAAGGAGATCGTCAGGTCGAACCGTCTGGACGCCTACTGCGTCCGCTGTTGGCCGGAACTGCGCGACGGCCAGAAGATCACGCCTTGCGCCGCCCACGCGTTGCTCTCGGAAGACGGCGTCTCCAATTCGTGCGAGGTGGATCTGACGGCGCTCGTCACCACTTGGATGCTGAGCCGGCTGGCGAACGCGCCGGCGTTCACCTTCGATACAACGGGCTATCTGGAGGAGGAGGACGCCGTGCAGTTCGCCCACTGCGGCGCCGCTGCGCCATCGATGGCCGGCGACCGTTCGCGGGTTGCACTGCGCTCCCACATGCGGACAGGAACCGGAGCGACCGTCGAATTCACGTTCCCCGAAGGAACGGTGACGCTCGCCAAGCTGATGCGGCCCAGGGACGGCAGCATGAAGCTGTTCGTCGCCGGCGGAACCGTCATCCCCTGCCCGGAGGGAGCTCGCGGCAGCATGGCCGCCGTGAGGCCGCATCCCTCCGCCGAAGCGTTCATGGATACGATGCTATGCGAAGCCGTGGAGCATCACATCGCGCTCGTCTACGGCTCCTGGGAAGCCGAACTGCGCCTCTTTTGCGAGTTCACTGGGGTCGAGCACCTCGCGGCAGGACAGGCCTCCCGGCCTGTCCGCGCGTGAGTCAACCCCTGCGGCAGCCTCGAGAGTCATCCTCCAGTAGTCACTGGTCCGAAGAAGTCAGCCAGGTCACTCGCGCAAGTGAGCCTCACATGCTCGGCATCTGCCGGGCGAACTCGATGCACTTGCGATTGTTGTCGTCCTCGAGCTTCAACACCGCCTCGGAGCTCATCTTGCTCGTGTACCACAGCGGCTGCTTGGGCTTGTTCTTGCGCACGAGTTCCAGGACCTTCGCCAGGTCGCGGGCCGGCAGCGGGCTGTAGGAATCATCGAAGGTCGGCCAGTACGCCGGGGTGAGGACCGGAATCCTGAGCGGGTCGCGAGTCATCATCTCCAGGTTGAAGGCCATGTTGGGATCCTTCTTCTGGAGTGTCGCCACCATGCCCTTGATGTCCAGGAAGCCCTCTCCCAGCGGCACCTCGGCCAGCAGAAAGCCGTCTTCGTACATCTCGACAGCCATGTCCTTGATGTGGGACGAGATGATGTACGGATAGAGGATCTTCAGTGTGTCGGCGGGGTCCTCGCAGAGCGCCAGGTTGTTGCCGAAGTCAAGATGGACCCCCAGCCATTCACTGCCCACCCGCTTGAGCCACGCGGCGTGCTCGGTGGCGCGCCAGCCCTTGTGGTTCTCCAGGGCCAGCGCGATGCGATGCTTGCGCAGGATCGGTTCGGCGAGCGCCACCTGCTTCTGGCACAGTTCGAAATTCGCCTTGAACTTCTCGAGCGTGTCGAACTCCTCATACCGTCGCGCGGTCATGGCGGCGCGCAGGTTGATGGCACCCGCCTCTTTGCAGGCCTTCACGGCCGCATCAAACGCCTCGACTCCCGCAGCATCCCGGGGCAGCGGAGCGCCCATGATGACCCGCAGGTTGTACGACTCCAGTCTCTGCCGGAACGTCCTGATGGATTCCGCGTCCATCGCGGGAGGAGCAGCCTCCACCACCCCCACGTTCATCTCGTGCGCGTACTCGATGATGTCGAAGGGTTGGAGCGTAGGCTTGGCAGCAGCCGCGGCCGCTGGCACCTCCGCCGCCGCACCTCTGCGCCCGCCGCGACCTCGGCCGCCGCCAGCCGCAGTGCGGGCGCCGAAAGAGGTTCCCGCCACACCGAAATTCTTCACGAATCGCCCTTGCGCGGGCGCCGACTGGCGCCCAACCACGACAGGCGCCGCACTGGCGGCTGCAAGCATCTCTCGTATGGTCACGGGACAGGCTCCTTTCCGGTTCAGCAGTCCAAGTCTATCACCACCTTCATGACGCGGTCGTGTCGCATCACAGGTTGTTGACGAACAAACTATCTCCCGCGCCCGTGCCGATCCGATTTACAGAACCGGGCCGGCGGCGAAGGGAGGTTCGCCACCGCGCCCGGTCCTTCGCGAACCACTCAGGGCGGTCAGGCCACCAGTTCGCTATCGTTCCACAATGCGCATACGATAACGCTGAAACGCCGCTCGCGGCGGAAGCCAGAGGCACGAAGCGGGGCAAAGAGTCCGAAGACGACGCACTCAAGATCACACCATGAACAGCCGCCACCCATTTGACCGACGCATGTTCTTCACATTGAGCGCCGGCGCCCTCGCGACCGCGGCTGCGCTGCCCGTGGCTCCTCGACTCGTCGCCGCAGACAAGCCCGCAGCCAGGACGAACGCCCAACCCTCGGGAGCTCCCACACGCGCCCCGCGGTTCGGCGATGGGCGCGATTGGTGGTTTCAGAAACGCTTCGGCATGTTCGTTCACTGGGGGCTCTACGCGATTCACGGCTGGCACGAGCAAGAGCAATGGCGTCACCGCGTGCCGCGCGCGGAATACGTCAAGCTCGCCTCGCAATGGAATCCGGTGAAGTTCCACCCCGACCAATGGCTCGACCTCGCCGAGCAGACGGGCATGAAATACCTCTGCCTCACCACCAAGCACCATGATGGCTTCTGCCTGTGGGACACCAAGCAGACCGACTACAACACGATGAACACGCCCTACGGCAAGGACGTGCTTCGAATGCTGGCCGACGCGTGTCACCGCCGCAACTTCCCGTTGTGCCTCTACTATTCCATCGCCGATTGGCATCAACCGAACTATCCGAACCAGGGCCGCCACCACGAACTCCAGCCCCAACCCGGCGATCAACCCGACCTGATGAAGTATCTGGAATTCCTCAAGGCCCAGGTCCGCGAGCTTTGCACCAACTACGGCCAGATTCACGGCTTCTGGTGGGACATGAACGTGGACCAGCACGTTGATCCCTCGATCAACGACATGATCCGCAGGCTCCAACCGACGGCGGTCATTAACAACCGCGGCTTCGACCAGGGCGACTTCGGCACGCCGGAGCGGGATTACGAAGAGAATGTGGACGCGCCGTCAGGCTTCGGGAAGCCCACCGAAGCCTGCCAGTCCGTTGGGATGGAGAGCTGGGGTTACCGCCAGGACGAAGACTACTACACCGACCGCCATCTCCTCCGCAGCATTGACAAGTACCTCGCCCGCGACGCGAACTACCTGCTCAACGTCGGCCCGAAAGGCGACGGCACGATTCCCGAGGAATCCGCGGCAATCCTGCATCGCGTCGGCAAATGGTACCACGCCGTGAAGGAGTCTCTGGAAGACGTCGTGCCCGCTTCGCACCTCACTACCAGCCGCAACGTGCTGCTCACGAGCAAAGGACAACAACCTCTACGTCCACCTGAACACCGACCCGGTCGGCGAGGTCGTGAAACTGAAACCGTTGGCCGTCGCGCCTCGCAGAGCCACGTTACTGAACACCGGCACACCCGTGGAATGGTCATTGGACCTCGTCCCCAGCGAACACGTCGAACAAGGCCGGTATCTCAGGCTGCGGAAACTGCCCGCGAACGAATTGGCGAACACCGTGATGGTGGTGAAGCTCGAATTCGACGTCTCCTTGGCGTGAGTTCCGACCAACCAGCGCGTCCTCAACCGCTCCTGCCGACCTGTGATGACGGCACGCGGGCCGACAATCCCGCCGACTGGCAAGGCGGGCGGCGAACTGGAGGAACAGGCCCTCGGTGCACGAGGAGGCCGGGTGAACGGTTCGCGAACCGGTCGGCGAGGGTGCTATGATCGCGGCACTACTGGAGACCAGTCAATGAAGTCTGACGAGTGCATTCTGTTCAGCGGCGGCGCGCCCGGCGCAGAGTCGTCGTTCGGCGCCTGTGCCGAGCGCCACGGTGTGGAAGAGGTGAACTTCACGTTCGACGGGCACAGGATTGAGCGCGGTCGAGGGGTCAGGGTGCTGAACCACGAGGAACTCCGGGAAGGCGACGTGAGCCTCGAGTACGTGTCGCGCCTGATGCGCCGGCGGTTCACCGACGCCCCGACGATCCGCAAAGTGCTGCAGACGCTGTGGTACCAGGTGAACCACGGCCGGGAGATCTACGTCATCGGCATGATTCTCGATGACGGCACGGTGCGCGGCGGAACCGGCTGGGGCGCCGAGTTCGCCAAGCTCTGCAACAAGCCGCTGATGGTGTTCGATCAGGCGAAGGACGGATGGTTCACGTGGGCGGACGGCGAGTGGCGGGCGCACGAGGGCGGCGCCGGCCCGGTGATCACGCATCCGCACTTCACGGGCACCGGCACGCGCACGATGCAGGCCAACGGCATCAAGGCGATCGAGGACCTGTTCGCACGGTCGTTCGGTTCCTGACCCGGCGGGCCGGACAGGCGGGTCTCCAACCGTCATCCCCAGCCGGCGCCAACGGTCACCGGTGACGCCGCTTTTGCCGCGTGAGCGCCTGGCCCGATCGTGTGTTTGCCTTCCACGACGACGATGAACTGGGCCCTCGCATGCTCGTTCGCATTGCGAGGTGCACTGGACTGCGTCCCGAAGATCTCTGAGTCCTCTTGGCGAGCCATGGCCCGGGCCGCGAAGCGGACGGCTGCACTGTCTGCGGTTGGACTGGCGCGCCCGACCCGCCTTCGCCCTTCGGCGCGTCTGGAGCATGGTCGGGAGGACGGGAAATGGCCTGCCAGCCGAAGCTCGCCGGAAGAAACAAGCGGCGAGCGGAGGCTGGCGCGCCCGACCCTTCGACTCGCTTCGCTCGCTCAGTGTCTGGGGCGTTTGCTCGGGACGACGGGGAATGGCGCGCCCGACAGGATTCGAACCTGTGGCCTTCGGCTCCGGAGGCCGACGCTCTATCCAGCTGAGCTACGGGCGCGCACCGGAGAATAGTCAGTCTACCACAGCCCAGCCGTCGAGCGACGCGCCCTGAACCGCCACCAGCCCGCGCGCACTTACCCGCGACGTATGCGCCTACGCCGAGCGTCGTGGACTCGCAAGAGCAGCCGCCGGAAACCCTGGACAAACTGCCGCTGTCAGCTGGCCTTAGTCTTGCTCCGTGGTGGGTAACAACAGCCGCAGTGGCCCGAACGGGTCCCCGGAGGATACGCCATGAACGCGAGACTCACACCGATGTTCGTCGTGCTGCTCCTGACCGCCGCTGCTCTGAATGGCTGCGGCAGCAGCTACAGCAACCCGATGTCGCCTACGGCGTATCCCGCGCCGTCGTCGACGCCGGCACCCGCCCCCGTTGCGGCGACCGTGACGGTCACGATAGTCGCCATCGACGGCGCCTTGTCGTTCGCGCCCGATCCGTCCTCGATTGCGGCCGCGCAGACGGTGGCGTTCTACAACGCGGACGCCTACGTGCACCGCATCGCCGCGGACGGCGGGGCGTTCGACACCGGCAACCTCAACCCCGGCGCCACGAGTGCGCCGATCGTGGTGCCCAGCGCAGGGGCATTCGGCTATCACGACATGATTTACCCCGCGATGGTCGGCACGTTGAATGTCACGGGCCGGTAACGGTGGCAGCCGAATCCGGCCGCAGCGTCCATCAGGCGCCCCGTTCGACAACCCCCCGGCCGCCCTTGGCGTCCCGGGGGGCGTCGTGTTCGTTCGGAACCGACCGTCCCCGGCCCGGTATAATCGGAGTCACGACCGACATGGGGCGGCCCTCTCGTCCGCCGGAACCGGCATCGGATGTGCCCATGCGTGCCAGGCGCGCGGGGCGGCGTCGCGTTCGCCGGCTGGGATGCTGGCTGCTTCTCGTGGTGTCAGGTACCGCCGCGGCGCAGGACGCGGCGCCGGCGACGACCGCCAACCCTGGATCGCGCTGGGTGTTCGGCGGGGGCGCGTCGATGTCGGTGGCTCCCGAGGACACCGGCTACTTCAATTACTCGACCGGCGCCTACAGCGTGCTTCGGCTCGTGCGGCTCGACGGCTCCGCGTCGTTTCGGGCTGGGAGCCAAGTGACGTTCGTCGGCGACGTTCGTCTGCAGGGTGGCATCGGTGAAGGCGGGTGGCAGGTCCGCCCCTACGCGCTGTTTGCGAGCATCCGCCCATGGAGCCAGACGCCGCTTGACGTCCAGGTCGGCCTCGTCCCGCCCGTGTTCGGCGCGTTCAGCCGGCGCGCCTACGGCGCGGACAACCCGCTGATCGGTCTTCCGCTCGGCTACCAGTACGTCACGACTCTGCGCGCCGACGCCCTGCCGGCTTCGGCGGACGAACTACTCAGCAAGCGGGGAAGCGGGTGGCTCGTCCAATACTCCATCGGCAATCCCGAGGCAGAATACGGCGTGCCTCTCGCCGACGGCCTGCGGTATCCGGCCGGCGTCGAGATCCACGCGGCTGGCCGTCGCGTCGAGGCCGCCGTCGCGGTCACCACTGGCAGTTCGTCGATGCCCGATTCCCTGGACGTCGGCTGGCGCCCGCAGATTTCGGCGCGAGTCGCCGTGCGTCCCATCAGCGGCCTCGTTCTCGGCGGCTCTGTCTCGAATGGCGCGTTCCTCACGCGCGCGCTCACCGACACGCTGGGCACCACCGGCGGGAGCGGCGGCGATCAAACCGCCGCCGGCTTCGACGCGGAGTATTCGCGCGGGCACCTGGTTCTGCGCGCTGAGGCGGTCGCGAGCTGGTGGCGGCTGCCGCCGTCCGCGCCCCCGTTCTTTCGGGATCCGCTGCGGGCGTCCGCGCTCGACGTCGAGGGCCGCTACCGGCTGCTGCCCGCCATGTACGTGGCGATGCGTGTGGACTGGCTCGGCTTCAGCGAGGTCTGCGGCACCATCGGGTGCGTGCCCTGGGACGCGCCCGTCCGACGCGTCGAGGCTGGCGCCGGCTACTGGCTCCGCCGCAATATCGTCCTGAAGGGCGCGTACCAATACAACTGGCGCGACGGCGCCCGCCATCCCAGGCTCGGCCTGGCGGCGGCGCAACTGCTGGTGTGGTTCTGATGGCACGCCGACTGCTCGCTGTCGTCGCGGCGACCGCAGCGCTGGCTGCGGCGGCCGGCTTTCGGCTGGATGCTGCCGGCTCCGGCAGAGGTCTGCCGGCGGCAGGGGCCATTCGCGGGCGAGTCGATATCCGCAACGCCGCGGCCGACGCGGTCCCGCGCCCGGGCGTCGCGGAGCTGGGCCGGAACTCGACGCACCGCGCCGGCGAGCGGCGTGATGCCGTCGTGTACCTCGAAACGGCGCCCCAGGGCGCTTTCGAGAGCGGCAGCGCCGCGCACGCGACGATGAGCCAGCGGAACGAGGCCTTCGTCCCGCACGTCCTCGCGGTGCGCGTGGGCACCGTGATCGGTTTCCCCAACGAGGACAGCGTTTATCACAACGTGTTCTCGCTCTCGAAGACGAAGCGCTTCGATCTGGGACGCTACCCGAGAGGGCAGTCGAAGGCGGTCCGAGTGGATGAGCCAGGCATTGTCCGGGTGTTCTGCGAAATCCACTCGCACATGAACGCCTTCATCCTCGTCTTCGCGCACCGTTTCTACGACGTGACGGACGAGCAGGGCCGCTACCGGATCGACCAGGTGCCGCCCGGAACCTACACGCTCGTTGCCTGGTACGAGGGCGCGATCAGGCAAACCCGCTCCGTCACGGTTCCGGAGGACGGCGGGGCGATCGACGCGGACTTTGCGATCCGTTGAGGGTGTCGAGAAGGAAACGATCGATGAGGCTGCTGTCCTCGCTCTCGAACCGGATCTTCCTCGCCAGTGCCGCGCTGACGCTGGTGTCGACGGGCATCGCGATGTACGTGGTGAACGCGCGCGTGACGGTCAGCGCCGAGGATGAGTTGCGGCGCGGGCTGCTGCAGACCGGGGCCTTCGTCGCCGAGCAGCGCGCGACGATGTCCGACGTGTTCACGGTGCAGGCGCGGCTGGTGGCGGACCTTCCGAAGCTGAAGGCGCTCGTGGACACCGGGGACCGCCCGACCGTCGAGCGCGGCGCCGCCGACTATCAGCGGCAGCTCGGGTCGGACCTGTTCCTGGTGACCGACCGCGTCGGGCGGGTGCTGGCCTCGGGGCCTGGCGGCGTGGACGACCAGGCGCTCGCCTCGCTGCCGACGATCCAGGACGCGCGTGAAGGGCGCGAGAGCGCGACGTTCTGGCTGGGCCCCCAGGGCATCCTCCAGGTGGTGAGCGTGCCGATCGCCGTGGGCACGGCCCCGCCCGAGATACTCGGCACGCTGAGCGTCGGGTTCCTCCTGGGCGATGCGCTGGCGGCGCGCCTGAAGGCGATGACCGGCAGCGAGGTCGCGTTCGCGACGCGAGGAGCCGTGACGGCCTCGACGCTTCCGGCCGAGTCGCGCGCGGCCCTGGCCCCGCTGCTGGGTAGATGGGGGATTTCGCAGGTTTCCGCCGGGGAGGACGACTACCTGGCGCTGCTGCTGCCGCTCGCGCCGGCGCGACACGCGTCCGGGCTTGGCCGGATGTCTAGTTCGGCGGAACCCGCCCGCGGCGCCGGACCTGACGAGGCGGTCCCGGCCGCAATCGTTCTCCGCTCCCGGACCGACCGCCTGAGGTTCCTGCGGCCGATCCAGACGGCGCTGGGCCTCACGGGCCTCATCGCCGTGCTGATTGCCACCGGCATCGGCTACGCGATCGCGCGAACGGTCACACGCCCGCTTGGGGCGATCACCGACACGATGAAGGAGATTGCCGCGACGGGCGACCTCACGAGGAAGATCGTCTGGCGTCCGCGGCAGTGGCAGGACGAGGACGCCAGGCTGCTGGCCGGGACGTTCAACACGCTGACCGACTCGATCGCGACCTTTCAGCGGGAGGCTGCGGACCGGGAGCGCCTGTCGGCGCTCGGCCGCCTGTCGACGGTCATCGCGCACGAGGTTCGGAACCCGCTGATGATCATCAAGGCCGCGCTCCGGCCGCTCCAGCGCGAGCCCGTGTCTGCCGAGGACGTGCGCGGGGCGGTGGTTGACATCAACGACGAGGTCGGGCGGCTGAACCGCCTCGTGGACGACGTGCTGGACTTCGCGCGACCGATCCGCTACGACCTGGCGGAGGCCGACGTCAACCGCATCTGCGAGGAGTCGGCGGCGGCCGCGACGGCGGGCGTTGGCGTCGGGGCCGCGCACCTCGTCCTGGACCCGGCGCTGCCGCGGGTGGTGACCGATGCCGAACGTCTGCGGTCCGTGCTCGTCAACGTCCTCGTGAACGCGTGCCAGGCCGTTCAGACGAGGGCGAAGGGGTCCGGCGCGCCGGACGGCGCGGCCGGACCCGAGCTGCCGCCGGGGGACCACGGCATCGCGCTGACGACCGCGTTCACGCCGGGCGGGCGGCTCGCCATCACCGTCAGGGACCGCGGCGTCGGCATCCCGGCGCAGGAGCTCGCGCGCGTGTCCGAGCCGTACTTCACCACGAAGCGCGGCGGCACGGGGCTCGGGCTCGCGATTTCTCGAAACATCGTCGAGGGGCTCGGCGGCGCCATCACGGTGTCGAGTCAGGTGGGCGTCGGGACGGAGGTCAGGATCGAGCTGCCATTGACGGCGGCCGCCGGGAGCGCGGGGAACTCATGAGCCAGGACATGCACACCGTGAACGACACGCCACCCGCCAGGCGCGGATCGATCCTGCTGGTGGACGACGAGGAGAAGATCCGGAAGACGCTGGGCCGCGTGCTGAGGGACGAGGGCCACGAGGTTGTCGATGCGCCGGGGCCGCGCGAGGCGAGGCGCCTGCTGTCGTCTCGGCTGTTCGACGTGCTCCTCGTGGACAACATCATGCCCGAGACGACAGGGCTCGAGCTGATCCGCGAGATCACGGCGACGACGCCCGAGGCGGAGCGGCCCCAGATCGTGCTGATGACCGCCCACGCGACCGTCCAGAGCGCCGTGGAAGCCATGAAACTCGGCGCGCTCGACTACCTGCAGAAGCCGTTCGAGATCGACGAATTGCTGGTCGTCCTCCGCCGGGCCCTCGAACACGAGCGCCTGACCGGGGAGAACCGGTATCTGCGGGCGGAGCGCGACGAGGAGTTCAACCACTACGGGATCGTGGGCCGTAGCCGGGTGATGCAGGCGGTGATTCAGAAGGCGGAGCTGGTGGCGGAGTCCAAGAGCACGGTCCTGATCACCGGCGAGACCGGGACCGGCAAGGAGCTCGTGGCGCGCGCCATTCACGACCGCAGCGCCGAGCGGGCGCGGCCGCTCATCAAGGTCAACTGCGCCGCGATCCCCGAGGGGCTGCTCGAGTCCGAGCTGTTCGGCCACATGCGCGGCGCCTTCACGGGCGCCGTCACCAACAAGAAGGGGAAGTTCGCGCTGGCCGACGGCGGCACGATCTTCCTCGACGAGATCGGGACGATGATCCAGGCGCTGCAGGCGAAACTGCTGAGGGTGCTGCAGGAGCGCGAGTTCGAGCCGCTCGGGTCGGAGCGCACCGAACGCGTCGACGTGCGCGTGATCGCCGCCACCAACCGCCCACTGCGGCAGATGGTGGCGGACGGCAAGTTCCAGGAGGACCTCTACTATCGCCTCAACGTGATCCCCATCGAGATCCCGCCGCTTCGCGAACGACGGGAGGACATTCCGCCGCTCGTGGAGCACTTCATCCGGAAGTACGCGCAGCGGGTTGGCCGGAGCTTCGAGGGCGTCGACGACCAGGCGATCGCCGACCTGCAGGCCTACGACTGGCCCGGCAACGTGCGCGAGCTCGAGAACATCGTCGAGCGTGCGGTGGTGCTGTCGCGCGCCCCGGTCCTCACGTCGCAGTCCTTCTCGATGTCCGGCAGCGTCGTCCCCCGCTCGACCGGCCTGCCGTCGCTGAAGCTGCGCCAGAACGTGGAGTGGGTCGAACGCGAGACCGTCCGGCAGGCCCTGGACACGGCGCTCGGCGTCAAGAAGGACGCGGCCGAGATTATGGGGATCAGCCAGCGGGCCATGAGCTACTACCTGGCCAAGGTACCCCACCGAGCAGGCGTAGACGAGACCCGGGCTCCGAGTCGATGGTCGCTGTGGCCCGGGGCTTCAGCGGAAGCTCGTCGGGTCATTGCCCGGACTCGCTTTCAGCACGAACCGGATGTCGATGTCGTCCTTGACTCGAATCGTCCCGCCCGCGGCGGTGACCGGGACGATTCCGAAGTCGGTCTGCTTCAGCGTGAAGGTCCCGGTGGCCGTCACGCGGCCCGACTCGTCAAGGCTTGCGCTCGCCCGAACCGTCATAGGGCGCGTCTTGCCGTGGAGCGTCATGTCGCCGTCGATGGTCAAGGCCGCCTGACCCGCGGCGCCGATCACGACGGACACGCGTCGGGATTGGAACGTGATGGTCGGGAAATGCTCGACGTCCAGCACCTGCGCGCCGAGCATCTTCTTCTCGACGGTGGGCACGTCTGAGGCGGCTTCGTCCTTGGGCTTCAGGCGCAGCGCCGTGGCATCGAACTCGAGCGAGACGCTCGCCTGCGGCCAGTCCATCGGGTCGAACGTCACCCGTCCTCGCACGGCCGGCGCCACGACCTCGTGGACATGGCCCGCGAAACTCAGCATCCCGGCCTTTCCGACGAGGATCGTCACGCGGCTCTCGCCGGGATCGATCGTCAGCACCGTCGGGCCTCGCCCGGCCAGCGCCACCGCCTGCGCGACCAACGAGGCCGCCAGCATCGCGCCACACAGAGATTTGTTCGGCATGACCCTCTCCAGACGCTGTCACTACGGTCGTGGAGATGGCAAGACGGGTGCCAGACTCGACGGAGGCGTTCTACGGAGGATTCGCGCCGTTGTCGTGGTGTCGCGGTTACGCGCCGCGTAAGGGCATACGCGCTTGGTCGCCTCGGCCCGGCCGCGGACGTCGGAATGCCGTGCGAAACCACCGTCGGTGCCGGCATGCGACTTGCTCCGGTCCAGCACAGGCAGGTGAACGATGAGTCCCCGACGAATCCTCGGTGCCCTCGTGCTGGCTCTTCACGTGGCGCGGTCCGGTGCGGCGTCCGACCGGGCCGCAACCCTGGAGGACGGCTACCGGCTGATGTACGGACTGGACTTCGCGTCGGCGGGGCTGGTGTTTCTCCAGTGGCGGGCCGAGCATCCGAGCGATCCGCTCGCGCCGATGTCACTCGCGGCGAACCTGCTGTTCTCCGAACTCAATCGATTCTGGCGTCCTGCAAGCGCAGTTCTTCGTCGATGACAAATCGTTCACCGCCTCGAAGCCGTCCGCTCCGTCGCCGGACGTGGCGGCGCGATTCGACGCCGCGGTGGCCGAGGCCGAGGCCGTGGCCCGCGCGAGGCTCGGCGAGGATCCGCGCGATCGCGACGCGCTCTTCGCCCTCGCCATGGCATCCGGGCTTCGCGCGGACTTCGCGTCGCTCGTCGAGGGACGCAACATGGCGGCGCTGTCGTACACGCGCGACGCCACGCGGGTCGCCCGGACCCTCATCGAGGCGGCCCCGGACTACGCGGATGCGTATCTCGCAACCGGCATCAGCCAGTTCATCGTCGGAAGCCTGATCGCACCGATGCGGTGGGCGCTGCGCTTGGCCGGTTTCGAGGGCGACAAGCGCAAGGGGATGCAGGAGCTGCGGTTCACGGCGGAAGGCGGGCGGTTCCTCGGCCCGTTCGCCCGGATTCTGCTGGCGATTGCGTGCCTGCGCGAGCACGACACGAACGGCGCTCGCGAGCTGCTGGCCGGACTCGCGCACGACTTCCCCACGAATCCGCTGTTTGCGCGCGAACGTCAGCGGCTCACCGCAGAGGCGCACTGACGCGACCACGGATGGTTCGTCGCAGCCTCGGTTCCGCCCGGGCCGCTACCGATGGGCCACCGCGACCAACGCGCGCAGCAGCGCGGGCGGATCGTCGCGTCGGCGGGCCAGGTTGTCCGCCAGAACCTGTTCGAGGACGGGGCGCGTCACGGCGAGGCCGGCGACACCACCGCGGTCGAGCGGCACCTGGTACTCGATGAGCGCTGCGTGCGCGGCAAAGCCGGCGCCAAACGCACACATGATGCCGAGGTCGCCGGGCCGAGGCGGGTTGCGCCGATGCTCCTCGTCAAGGACGAAGAGCACGGTGGGAGACGAGAGATTACCGGCCGTGCGCAGGACGGCGCGCGCGGCGCCCAGCGCATCGGCAGGCAGTTCGAGTGCCTGCTCCACGGCGTCGAGCACGAGCCGCCCGCCCGCGTGCATCACCCAGTGCCCGACCGCGTCGGCCGTGAGCCCGTGCTTGCCCAGCAGCTCGTCCACGAGGCGACGGCAGGCCTCTCCGGCCCGTTGGGGCACGTCACGGCTCAGCACGTTTCGCAGATGACCGCCCTCGGTCTTGAACCGCAGGGCCTCGCGCCACGCGGGCAGCGTGAGCGAGCGAAAACCGACGAAGCGCGGGCAGGGGCTGGCCGGGGCGGCCGGGATGCGATCGGCCCGCCGGAGGATCGCCGCGGCCGACCCATCCCCGAAGATCGAATTCGAGACGATCAGTTCGGGCGCGTCGCCGAAGAAGATCGCCGCGCTGCAGATTTCCGTGCTCACGACGGCGGCCGTGCCGTCGGGGTGGGCGGCCAGGAAGTCGCAGGCCCGCTCGAGGGCCGGCACCGCCGCGCCGCAGCCCATCCCCATCAGATCGGCGCAGCGCACGTCCGGCCGAAGCCCGGCCCGTTCCAGGACATGAGAACTGATGCCGGGGCACAGGTAGCCAGTACAGGTCGTCACCGCGAGAAAATCGACCTCCGCGGCGGATGCGCCCGCGCGATCGAGCGCCTGGTTGAGCGCGGATGTCGACAGGGTGGCTCCCCACCGCTCGAACCGTTCCAGAATCCGCTCGTGGTCGGTTTCGAGGATCTCGGCAAGATCATCCACCGCGAAGTGCCTCGCTTCGATGCTGTCGTCGCCCATCACTCGGTTGTAGAGCGCGCGAGCCGTCTCGGACAGGGGAACCCAATCGTTTCCCCAGCTGAGCATGTCGGCTTGGGTGACACGATTGGGTGGTAGCGCGGTGCCAATGGCTGCGATAGAGATCATCATGTAAGTATAGCGCGGAGGGACGCGCGGACTATCAACCCTGTGCCGCGATCTCGCGCAGCGCGTCGTGGTGGGCGAGCAGGTTCACGACAGGAGTCCCGTCGGGAACCTCGCAGCCGGCCGCCGAGATCCAGCGCCTTCCGCCTGCCGCCGCGTTCGCGCGCACGCCGTCGCGCACCTGTGCGGGCGTGCCCTGAAGCAGGATCGCGACCGGGTCGATGTTGCCGCAGACCACCGCGCCGTCCAGGTGCCCCACGGCCCGCCGCATGTCCACCATCCAGTCGATGTCGATGATCTCGGCGCCGCTGCGAGCCATGTCGCCCAGCAGGTGGGTGGTGTTGCCGCAGATGTGCAGACGGGAGACGCCGCCCAGTTGCCGGACGGCGTCGAAGATGCGCCGTTCGTAGGGCAGGGCGAATTCGCGGTACATCTCGGGTGAGATCTGCGAGGCGACGGCATCGCCCAGGCCGATGATGTGCGCGCCCGCCTCGACCTGCGCCCGAGCGAAATGCACCGCGACCTCGACGCACCGCTCGAGCAGCTCCTTCACCCAGCCGGGGTTCATGACGAGGTCCATCATGAGATTGCCCACGCCGCGCAAATCGGCCGCTTCGGCCAGCGCTCCCTCCACCCACCCCATGACCGGCACCTCGCCGCCCACCGCCGCGCGCAGGGCGCGGACGGCCTCCAGCCGGTCGGTCATGCGAGGGCCGAACTCGGAGACGGGAAAGCGGATGCGGCCGAGGTCCCCCGGGTCCGCAATCAGCGGCGTCCGATTGCTCGGCAGACCATCGTCCGGGAACTCCACGTCGAGCCCGGTGTCGGCCGCCTCGCGATACGGGTCCGAGATGGCCTGGACGATGTCCAGGCCGAAGTCCTCGAGGACGGCCAGGTTGGCCGCGCACAGAACGCGGTGGTCCAGGTAGTACGTCGAGAGCCTGGCGCCGATATGATGCGCTGCCCTCGCCATGAAGATGTCGAAGTTGGGCACGCGGTCGACCGCGGTGCCCTGAAGGACATTCCGCAGACGCTGGAGTGGGTGCATACGCGAGGCCCGATGCCGCGAGTGAGTTGAACTGAGCCAATACTACGCCGGGGACGGAGCCAAGTCACGGTGGCCGAAGCACACGCGTACGACCGGCGACACCATGGCTCGCCCACCCCCAGTTTCGAGGGCTGGCGGAAACGACCGCGCCTGGAGGGTGGCGCAGGCAATCCCTCCCCTGGCGAAGAACCGCTGCGCCGGCTCACCGTCCCTTCGTCCTGCGGTTGGGGCACACGCCGGGCCTGTCGCCCCCATCCCCAACCGCGCCATTGTTGGCCGGCTGGCGGTTCTCGGCGCCCTGGCGATGGCGAATGTCCACGGCTCGCTTGGCGCCCCCCTCCAGACACGGCCGGACGCCGAGCGCGAAACTGGGCGTGGGCGAGGAGACCTTGGTGCTTGACGGCGTGTTCGAGATGAAGAAGGATCCGGACCGATCGCGGCCCAAGGCCGACGAGAGGGCGTTGAAGCGAGGGGGCGTACACTATGGCACGCAAGAACATCGTCTGGCTGTGGTCGATCACCGCCGCGCTGGCCGGCTTCCTATTCGGCTTCGACACGGCCGTCATTTCAGGCGCCGAGCAGGCGGTGCAGCGTGTGTGGTCGATGAGCGATGCGCTGCACGGCCTCGCGATTTCGTCCGCCCTCTGGGGCACGGTGCTCGGCGTGCTCCTGATCGATCGCATGGGCCGGCGCGCACTGATGCTCATCGGCTCGATCGGCTATCTTGCGTCGCTGGGGATGGTCGCGTGGGGCTTCGCCAGCCGGCACTACGCCCTGGTGCCGGGTTTCATCTTCCTGTTCATCGCCGCGCATGCCATCGGGCAGGGGACGGTGATCTGGGTGTACATCAGCGAGATCTTCCCGAATGCGGCACGCGCTCGCGGGCAGGCTCTGGGCAGCGCCACGCACTGGGTGATGGCGGCGGCGCTGACCCTCGTGATGCCGCTGCTCCTGGCCTCGCTCGCCCCCGCGGTCATCTTCCTGCTGTTCTTCGGAATGATGGCGCTGCAGTTGCTGTTCGTCCTGTTCCTGATGGTCGAGACGCGCGGCCGGTCACTCGAGAGCGTCGCGCACTCCCTGGAACGCGCGTGAGTCCGCGCTGAGCGACGCGGGCGTCACTCGATCACGACGACCTCGTGGTCGAGGATCGCGTCGACCGTGAAGGCGGCGGCGGCGTTCTCGCGCCGCAGCGGCACCGTGCCGCCGGCCACGAGCAGGCGCGCGGACCGCGGCGTCAGCCCCCGCGAGGGCTTCACGCTCACGCGGAAGGGACCCACCTTGATCAGCTCGTCCAGCGGCGCCCGCCAGCTCGCCTCACTGGTGAGGTTGACGAGGTGCAGAATCATCCGGCCGGGCTGTTCGAAGAGATGACAGTCGATGAGTCCCGTGCCCTCTACGCTGAGGGGAATGGCCGCGTCGCCTGCCCAACGGATGATGTTGGCCAGGAGCGTCGCGTGGTCGGGCAGGTGCTCGAGGGCGTAGCGGCGATCGACGTCGGCCGGCATGTAGGCGACGCGGCCCCGGCCGTGCTGCGACAGGATCAGCCCCGGTATCGTCGTCTTCGGCTCGCGCATCCAGGACGTTTCGGGCGGATAGGTGGGAAAAGGCGGGACGAAGGTCAAGAGCACCGTGGCGCCCGGCTCCACGCGCAGC
The DNA here is from genome assembly GCA_963784455.1 of uncultured Acidobacteriota bacterium. Lineage (GTDB taxonomy): Bacteria > Acidobacteriota > Vicinamibacteria > Vicinamibacterales > Fen-181 > FEN-299. The sequence continues at coordinate 23,587 of CAWARN010000004.1, forward strand.
GGCCTCAACGTGCCGCCGTAGGCGATGATGTCGGTCTCGTCGAAGCCGCGAAGCGCCGGGTGACGCTCGCCGGTGATGGCCGGCTCGTCGCCCGCATTCGGCCCGTCGACACGCCCGCGCAGCTCGGGCGTGAGGCGCAGGTAGGTATGCCCGCTCGCGTCGGGCGCGAACACGGCCGCGGTCGAACCGCCGCCCGCCGCCGCCCCGCCTCGCGCCCGCGGCACCTCGCCCTCGAAGTGACACGCAAAGAGGTCGGCCAGCGCGAAGTCAGAGCGCGCGACGCCCCACTCGTCGAACAGGCTGGTGTGCCCGGTCGCGATGAGCGACGCGCCGCCCTCGACGACGCGCCGGATCCCCGCCGCCTGCCTGTCCGAGAGCGCGCCCACGTTCGGGAGGATGATCGTCTTGAGCCAGCCCGCCTCGCGCTCGATGTCGTCGATGTGCACCGACACGTACGGGATGCGGGCCCGGACGAGGGCATGCATGAAGCCGGTGTAGGGCCCGTCGACCAGCTGCGCCGCCTCGTCGCGGCCGAAGAAGTCGGTGTTCTGCTGCGACCAGACCAGGCCGACGCTCGCCACCGGCGTGCGGTTGACCAGGTAGCGTTCGTTCGCCTTGTGCCAACGCATCACCGGCTCGGCCGTGCGGTACATGCGCCGGTCATCGTGGTAGGCGCCCACGTGGTGCCACCAGGGCTGGATGCCGCCCGCGAAGCCCGCGAACATCCACTGACGAGCCTCGGCGGCCGGCTTGCTCGCCACGCGGTAGTAGCCGGGGCCCGACTCGTAGAGCGCCATCGACTCGGGCGCCAGCTTGTCCCATCCCATGATGGCGTGCACGCGCGTGCCGGTGTCGCCGTTCTGCTGGAACCCCGTGTCGTCGTCGCGACGCTGGTGGTCGAGCATCATGATGTCGGCGCGAGTGCAGATCGCCCGGAGGTCGCGGAAGGACCGCGCCTGCGCGGTGATCGCTCCGCCCATCATCCCGGACCAGACGCAGTCGGGACCGCCGGCCGCGCGGGTCACGCGGTTGTTCAGGTCCCAGATCTCGACGCGGCGCGCGTAGTTCCAGGCGATCCACTGTCGATAGACCGGATCGTCCCAGTTGGCGGTCTGCGGCAGCGAGGCGCCCGCGTACGCCTTGAACACGCGCACGCAGTTCGCGCAGTAGCAGATGCTCGACCGGCCCATGCCTGCCCAGCTGTTGTCGGTGAACCCGTCCGGGTGCGAGCGCTCGACGATCTCGCGCATCACATCGGGCAGGTACTCGTCGTAGTACGGGCTGTTGACGCAGGTGATGTACTTGTCGCCCGCGCGGTACGGCTGGCCGGTCCGATCGCGCGTGAACCAGTCGGGATGGGCCTTGAGGAAGTCCTCGCCCGTCCGGTTCGAGTCCATGCGCGCCATCACGAACAGCCCGTCTTCGTGGGCGGCGCTCGTGAGCTCTCCGAAGAGGTCGCGTCCTCCCAGGAACTCCGCGCGGTGATGGAGGGGAAACTTGCTGGGGTAGTAGGCGACAATGCCGCCGGCGTTGATGACGAGAGCCTGCACCTGGGTGCGCTTCCACTGTGCGCGCCACCAGGCGATGTCGTAGCGAATGGGGTCCTTCTCGGTGATGTTCGTCTGGCCCCAGCGGTACGCGCGGCGATACCAGGGCACGCCTGGATTCTGCGCAGCCGCCTCGGCACTCGCGGCCAACGGGGCACCGCTCCCGACGACCACGGCGGCTGCCATGCCGACGTTCAGGAAATCGCGGCGGGTGAGGCCGCTCGGCCCTTCTTGCATCAAGGCACTCCGCCGGATCTCGAGAAGATGCCAGAATCAGCCGCGGAAGTACTTCTTGAGCGCAGCGAACTGGCCGCGCCCGTCAAGCCCCGCTTCCGCGAGCACCATGCCTCCCTGGCCGCTGCCGAGGAAGCTGCCGTGCCGGAACGGATGCAGGCTGGCCGCCCGGCCGCGCTCCGACGTCACCCAGCGATACAGGGTGGGCAGCGTGAATCCCGTGATGCCGATCGCCTCCTGCGCGCGCCTTCTGGGGAAGATGCGTTTCTGTTCCCTCACGGACAGCAGATCGAACAGTTCGGCACTCGACACGTAGTAGACCCACGGATCGATGCCCTCCGCTTCGAGCAGTGGCAGGGCTTCCTCGAGGAACGCGTAGGTCACGGCACTTTCCTGAAGCACGATGGTCCCGTCGCCCTTGCCGCGAGGATGGCGCAGGAGGTAAACGCCCTTCACCGCATCTTCGGCTGGAGCGAGTCCCATGGCGGCCCGAATCCAGGACCTTCTCATTCGGACGGGTCACGTAGGGCACAATCACCGCCGGGCGCTTCACGAGGGCTGCTGCCAGCAGCGGCCAGATCTCCGTGGGATCCCATGGGGTCAGGGTGAGGCAGGTTCCGCGGGGGAAGTTCTCCTGCATCAATTGAAGCGGTTGCGGGTCCGCGTGCGTCGGGCCGTCTTCGCCCGTCTTCAACCCCGCATGGGCGCAGATGAGAATGATGGGACGGTAGGGGTCGTCGGCGATCGCGAGGCGCGCCTGCCCTCCAATCGCATGCAGCCGGGCGGCGATGTGCCCCAGCGGAGCAAGAAACGCACCGTAGGACGATCCGATTCCGATATGGTGTCCGAACGTCGATATTCCGGCCAGAATGCCGGTCATCGCGTCCTCGCAGATGCCTCCCGTGGAGAGCAGTCGCGCGTCGATATTCGAGGCCGCGTTCCAGAAGCCTTGAGGGAACCCGGCGGCGACACTGTTGACGTTGGTCGAGCCGAGCAGATCCGCGGAGGCACCCAAGATGGAGCCCCCCGACGTCCTGTTGTAGTAGTGAAGTGCCCTGCCAAGCTCCGCGCGGAGAGTCGTCGTGACGCCTGGTTTCAGCTGCAGCTCAGGCGGAGTGCCGAGCGCGGATGACGCGGCGCCCGCGTAAACGGACTCTATTTTCGGCGCGCCCGCGCGCGGACGGCGCGACCTGCAATCCAGGCGTTCCTTTGAGTCGCGGATTCTGCGGGCAAGAACCTCTACGGTCGGGAGGTTGGTCTCGAGAACCTTCCGCACGACGCCAAGCGCTTCCCAGAAGCACTCTTCCATGATGGCGCTGCCGTCTGCCTGCATCTTGCAGCGCTCCTTCCCAGGCTCGCAGCTCGGCAGCGAGGCGTTCGCTTCGCGGGTGAGATCGGCAACAGCCTGAAGGAATCCGTCAGAGCACAGTCTGTGGCCGGCGCCGTGTGATGCGCGCCCTTCGATCCCGTAGCCCCAACCTTTGACCGTCCGGTAGATGACCGCCGTGGGCTGGCCATTGTCGATCCGGGCGGCGGCACGTTGGGCGCCCAGGATCTGCTGCATGTTTCGGCCATCAGGCACGAAGATGACGTTCCAGTCATGGAGATAGAAGAACTCCATCGGGGTCCACTGGACATAGTCGCCCGGGTGGCCGTTCTCGCGGCAGACCTGGTTGGAGTCGATCGACGCCTGATTCCAGTCCAGGTGCAGGAGGACGTTGTCCAAGGACGCGGTACCGGCAGCAGCGAGCGCTTCCGCCACGCGGCCAGGAGTCAGGCCGCCTTCTCCTTCAACCAGATGGACGCGAGGCGCATCTTTGCCGTAGTAGTCCTTCGCTCCAAGCGCAAGTCCGATGGAGCTGGCCACTCCGACCCCGGATGCCCCGGTCGACAAACGAACGAAAGGTGTGGCCGGGGTAGGATGGCCATCGAGCGCGCGCGAGCCGAAGCGAGCAAAGAGGGGCGTCTTGGTTGTGGGATTGTGGCGAAAACCGAGCAAATCCTCCAGGCGCAGCCGATAACGCAGGTCGCTCGGAAGCATGTCCGGCGCGGCAATGCGCATGATTTCGTCGCGCAGCGCCCAGAAGGCATAGAGGCCCATCGCCTTGTGGCCGGCCGCATAGGAAATGACGTCCGCATCCTGGCGATCCGGCTGGCTGAAGTCGTAGTCCAGCGAATCGAAAAGCAATCCCGAAACAAAGCGGCCCGAGGAAATCGAGCCGCCGGGATGGCCCGAGCCGGGTGCGTAGTTGAACAGAATCGCACAGAGCGATCGATAGACGCGATCGAGTTCATCGAAACAGCCGGCCTCAGCCGGCGTCAATACAGCACTCTCACCCGCTTCCGAGACATCCACGTAGGCGGCGCGCCTGGATCCGAACTCGAGTCTCATAGAGCGACCTTTCTCCCTGTTCTCTTGATTTCACGAAGCGATCGTTTCGGTTTCTCCTTGACGGAGATGGGATATATCATCTGCAGGTATCGAGAGCGACCTCCAAGGGACAGCATTCTACAAGGAGAATCCGAGATGAAGGGAACTATTGTCAAGGTCAGCGAGATGAAGCCGGAAGCCTTCGGATCGATCAACCGGTGGTTCATGATCTCTCCCAAGGTGGGCAACAGCACCTACCAGAGGCTGGCGTATCTGGAAGGACAGCCGGGAGCCAAGGGAACGCTCCACGCGCATCCGGGCGACGAGGTCCTCTATTGTATCCACGGCAGGGCGAATGTCGTGATCGACGGCGAAGACCATTTTGTCTCGCCTGGAGAGGCCATTTCGATTCCTCCTGGCAGCCAGCACTATCCCGAGGTCGTGGGGCACGAGGTCTGGCTCGCGGTCGCGGCGTATTGCGACGATTGTCCTCTCATCAGCCTGGCGAAGAAGTGAATCAGTGAATGCGCGTATCTCAGCCTGCCGCGAAGGGGAGGCTGCGCGATACGCCCGTTGTCAAACAGAAACAGAAGGGGGCAGCGATGGACACCGATGTCAAGCAGATGAGTCGCAGGAGCTTCATGGGCGGCGTGACGGCCACAGCGCTGACCGCCGCATCGTACAAGCGTGTCCTCGGGGCGAACGATCGTGTCGGCATTGGGTTCATCGGATTCGGCCTGATCGGGAAACAGCACGTCTACAACTTCAAGACCTCCTTCAAGGACGTAGACAGGGTCGCCATGTGCGACGTCTACAAGCCGCGCCTCGAGGAGGGCCTGGCGTACATGGAGAGCCCGGGCGCCAAAGGCTACAGCGATTTCCGCAAGATGTACGAGGACAAGAACATCGACGGCGTGGTGGTGGCGACCCCCGACCATTGGCACGCGATGCTCACGATCATGGCCTGCGCGGCCGGCAAGGACGTCTACGTCGAGAAGCCGTTGACGGTCTTCATCGACGAGGGCAAGTGGATGCTGCAGGCCATGAACAAGTACAAGCGCGTGGTCGTGGTGGGCACGCAGCGCAACCACAACCCGGGCCACATGCAGGCCAAGAAGATCCTCGAGAGCGGCGTCCTGGGCAAGATCCAGGCGGTCCGGCTGGGAGCCGGCGGGCGCAACGTCTATCCCGGTTTCGGGAAGACACCCGTCGGGACTCCGCCGGCCGACTTCGACTACGATCTGTGGCTCGGGCCGGCGCCCAAGAAACCCTATCAGAATCACCGCGGCCTCTACCACTTCCGCTGGTTCTGGGATTACTCGGGCGGCCAGCTCACCAACCTCGGTGCCCATAGCGTGTCGGCCTTCCTGCTGGTGACCGGGGTGAAGGGGCCGACCAGGGTCGTGTCGCTGGGCGGCCGATTCACGCTGGAAGACGACGGAGAGACGCCCGATCTCCAGGAGTGCATCTACCAGTTCCCGAACTTCATGATGACGATGGGCGTTCGCGAGGCAAACGGCTACCGCGACTCGGGGGGCTCCATCATCCTGGGGAACAAGGGCAACCTGCTCCTGGGATCCAACCAGATCGTCTCGGAGAGACACGGAGATCCGGTCAACAGCATTCCGCGGTTCCAGGGGCACCCGGTCGGCGGCCCGGTCTACAACCAGACCCCGTCGGTGCCCTGGATCGAGGGGCTCCCCGAGCCGGCAGGCGGGGCAGCGGCGGGCGCTCGCGCCCAGGCGGGAGCAGGCGGGGCAACCGGTGCTCGCGGCCAGGCGGGAGCAGGCGGGGCAACCGCTGCTCGAGGCCAGGCGGGAGCCGCCCCAGCAGCGGCTGGCGGTGGTCGGGCGGCTGGCGGTGGTGAAGGGGGTGGCGGTGGCGAACAGGACATGTTCAACCTGAACAAGCGCGACTGGATCGACTGCATGCAGAGCCGCAAGCAGCCGTTCTGCAGCCTCGAGATGGGCCATCGCACCGCGATCATCTGCAACCTGGGGAACGTGTCGCTGCGCCTCGGCGGGCGCGCGATTCAGTGGGATCCCGAGAAGGAAGTGGTTGTCGGCGACAAGGAAGCCGCCGCCATGTGCACCACCGAGTACCGCGCACCCTGGAACGGCGTGCTGAAGAGTATTCTCAAGGCCTAGCAGCCTGTGGTGCAAGTCCCCCACAGGCTGCCAGAAGGACGAACAAGACGGCCGACCGTTGAGAACGCGAGCCGAATGAAGCGATTTGCCGCGTCTCTTCGTCGTGTGGCATCCTCCGCCCCTCTAGCCCGGTCGTCTTGTTCGTCCAACTAGCAGGCCGTGATCGCCTTTCACCACGGCCTGCTAGCGAGGCGGGCGCCAATCATCAGAAGCTGAACAACTGCGCCATCTTCACCGTGAGTGACCGCGCGGGCGGCAGCGCGAGGCCCGAGGCGCCGCGCGTGTCGTTGTAGACAATCCGGAGTCCGGTGGCGAACGCGCCGAACCTGGTGTAGTCTCTCCTCATCTGTCGCCGGCATCCGAGGAGACTGGGACATGCGGGTCCTCACCCGGGCAAGAGTCGTCGTCGGCGTCGCGCTGGTCTGCCTGGCGGGATCCACCCCCTGGCAGACGAACGCCCGCCTGAATGCCCAATCGGCCCCCCAGTCGCCCCCCACGTTCCGCAGCGGCGTCGACATCGTTCAGCTCGACGTTGTCGTTCTCGACAAGAACCGGAAGCCGGTGGTGGGTCTGACGGCGAGAGACTTCACGATTCTCGAAGACGGCAAGCCGAGGCCGATCGCAGCGTTCGCGCCGGTGACGCTGCCGGAGTGGCCCGTATCGGATCCGACGGCGCCGGCCTCGGCCGCCTGGACACGCGAGGTCTCGTCGGACGTCTCCACCAATCAGCGCCCCGGCGATGGCCGTGTGGTCGTCATCGTCCTGGCCCGTTCCATCCCGATGGAACAGCCGACGGCTGCGGCTCGGAAGATCGCCCACGCCATCGTCGACGCGCTCGGCCCCAACGATGTGGCCACGGTCGTACGCACGGGCCACTTCAATGACGAGGGCTTCCAGCAGGGCTTCACGGCCGACCGCGCGCGGCTGCGCCGGGCGATTGACGCCCCGTACATGGGCATGACGAATCCGCCGGAAATGACGCGACTCGGCTTGGTGCGCTCCGACTGGAATCCCACCATCGACTGCGACCCCCGCTGCGAACTCGAACAACTCACGAACTTCGCCCAGGCGCTCGAGCGCGAAACACGCCGGCAGAAGACCATGTTTCTGATCGCCAGCCGGTTGCCGATCAGCGACATCTCCGGCCGGGACGAGGGGATGTTTTCTGAATACCGGGGCAGGCTCTTCGACGCGCTCTCCCGCTCGAACGTGACGGTCAACGTCCTCGACCCGGTCGGTCTCCAGACCCTGACGAAGGCCGCCGATGCGTTCCCGGCGCCCGGGAATCCGGGGTTCGCACAACGGACGGGTCCGAACCTCGAACGTCAAGAAGAGCTGAAAGTCCTTCCGGCATACACCGGGGGCCAGACAGTCCTGAACACGAATACACCGCAAGCCGGGATCCCTCGGTTATTCGACGAGACCCGAATGGTCACTACCTGCTGGCCTTCCAGTCGGGCGACGCCAGGCGAGAGGGCACGAAGCGCAGCATCCGGGTGAAGGTGAACCGGCCCGACGTCATCGTGCGCTCGCGCACGGGCTTCATCCCCATGCCCGCGACGGCGAGAAGGGACGAGTCCGAGCCCGCCGCTCCTGCCGAGCAGGCCACGAGCGATACGTTCTCGAAGGCTGATATCCCGCTCGGCCTGGGTCTCGTGCCGGTCTTCGACGCCGACGGCTCGGTGAGCGTGGCGGCCACGTTGAGCCTGCCAATCCCTTCGGCGGCACTGTCGTTACAGCTCCCAGTCGGCATGGCCGAACGCTACGGACTCGCCATCAGAACGTTCACCGACCGGGCGGTGGGCGTATCGACATTGAGCCAGGTCATCGAGATTCCTGACTCCGTCAGACTCGGGGGCCTGTCGGTCTTCGAGCACGGCGCGCGTCTGCGCCTTGGCCCCGGCCACTATGAGGTCCGAGTCGGCGTCTCGAGCGCCGGCACCGGCCGGACCGGCAGCGTCTACGGGTACGTCGACGTCCCGGACATGAAGAAGGACGCGCTGATGCTCTCGGGTGTCGCGCTGCACGCGCCGTCCCCGCGTGTGCCTGGCCTCACCGTCGATGGTGAGGCGCGGCCGACGCTGCGGCGGGTCTTCACACGCTCCGACACGGTGATGGCCAGTTGGCAAGTCCGTCACGACCCGAAGCACGCCAGCGTCGAACTGACGATGCGCGTCCGTGACGTCAACGACCGCACGGTGTCCGAATCGACGTCGGCGCTCGGAGCGGCGCGGTTCAGCGACGCGGGTGTGGTCGCGGTGTCAGAACCGCTGCCGCTCTCGGGCCTCGCGCCGGGCGACTACCTGCTGACCGTCGTCGCGAAGGATGCCGGCGGCAACCAGGTTCGGAACATTCGGTTCACTATTTGCTGATGACACGAGGGACCTTCATGATTGACCGAAGAATCGTTGTTCCAGGGTGCGGCCGGGACCTTCGCCTCGCTGTTCGGTCTCGAGGGGCTGTCCGCGGCCGTTCAAACCACCACGTCGCCCTACCGCCGGCCCAAGCTGAAAATCACGGACGTGCGCACGGCATTCGTCCGCGCGCTGCACGTGCGCGATTTACACCGATCAGGGCTTGGTCGGCGACGGCGAAGGGGTGGATGCCGTCAGCGGCGGGGCCTCCATCGTCGCGGGATTCCGCAATGCGCTGGTCGGCCAGGATCCGCTGAATGTCGATGCCATCTTCGAGCGGCTGCGCACCTCCGGGATCTTCGCCGGGGCCCAGGCCGGCCAGTATGTCGCCGCGCTGAGCGCGGTCGAGATCGCGCTGTGGGATCTTGGCGGGCAAGGCCCTGGGGCTGCCGATCTACCAATTGCTGGGGGGCAAGATGCGGGACCGCATCCGCATCTACTGCGACTCGGGCACCGACAACCGCGACGATCCCAAGGCCAGGGAGTTCATCTCCCAGATCATCGACCTGGGTTTCACCGCGGCCAAGATCGACATCGACGACGGCAACGACCCGGCGCGGTTCGACCGGGTGAACTGGACGGCGAACAACGCCGAGATCGAGCACATGATCGACAAGGTGGCGTTCATGCGGGAGTCGCTGCCGAAGAGCATCGACCTGGCCGCCGACATGCACGGACGGTACGACCTGGGGACGGCCAAGCGCGTGGCCAGGGAACTGGAGCCCTTCAAGCTGCTGTGGCTCGAGGAGCCTGTCCCGCCCGAGAACATCGACGCCATGCGCGATGTGCGCGAGTCGACGCACACGCCCATCTGCTGCGGCGAAAACCTGTTCCTGCGTCACGGCTTCCGGGAACTGTTGGAGAAGCAGGCCGTCGACATCATCATGCCCGACATCCAGAAGTGCGGCGGCCTGCTGGAGGCCCGCAAGATCGCGGACATGGCCCACACCTACTACGTGCCGATGGCGCCGCACTGCCAGGCGTCGCCCATCGGGACCATGGCCTCCTGCCACGTCCTGGCGGCGATTCCCAACTGCCCTGGTGCTCGAATGGCACTGGGGCCACCCGCGCCGAACGCATGGCGGAGTGGAAGCAGTATGTCAAAGAAGGCGACATCATCGAAAAAGGCTACGTGACCGTGCCGGACCGCCCCGGGATCGGCGTTGGAGATGAACGACGAGTACGTGCGGAAGCTGCAGAGGCCAGGGGCAACCTGGTTTCGCGTAGGCGTCCGCATGACGCGAGAATCGAGGTGACTATGTCGAATCTGTCAGGTCTGCCCGCTGCAAGTCCAAGGTCGGAATCTCGCGCCCGCAGGCCGCTGGGTGTGCTTCTGGTCGTTGCTGGCCGCCGTGGTTGTTCCCGCCGCTCTTGCAGGGGCAGGCGTTCACCTGGACCCGGGAGCAGATGATCAAGTACACCGCCCAGAACCCGTACGACCGCTTTCCCGACGGCAGGCCGAAGGTCCCGGATTCGATTCTGAAAAGGTCCGGGGGCTGTCGGCGGAAGAGGTTCTCGGGATTGTGGGTCGCGGACTACCCCAACCAGTTCGTCGACGGCATGCAGGTCCTCCACCCCGGCAAGAAGCTGGTGGGCCGGGCGTTGACGCTGCAGCTGATGCCCATACGGGCGGATATCGCCAGATGCCGATGCAGCGGAGAGGAAAGCGAAGGGCGGCGCCGCCTCTCCCACCAGACCGCCATCGACATGCTCCAGCCGGGCGACGTGTTCGTGGTGGACGCCTGCGGGAGCATCGCGGCCGGCGGGATCATCGGCGACAACCTGGCCTACTACATCTGGAAAAAGACCGGGGCCGGCTTCGTCATCGACGGCGCCATTCGCGACCTCGAAGGCATTGCCGCCTTCGATATGGCGGGGTATTTCCGAGGCGCCGACGCCGCCGGCGATCCGAAACGTCATGGTGACCGGGATCAACATCCCGGTCCGCATCGGCAACACGACGGTGATGCCCGGGCGACGTGGTGCTGGGGGATCGCGAGGGCGTGTACCTTCATCCCGCCGCACCTGGTGAAGGACATCGTCGATGCCGCGGAGATCACGCACATTCACGACGAGTGGACCCGGTTGAAATTCGACGAGGGCAAGTACAAGTCGAGCGAAATCTACAGCAGTCCGCGCGATCCGGCCCTGCTCAAGGAATACGAGGAGTACCTGAAGCTGAAGCTGGGTCCGGAGCGGTACGCGGAGTACGTGAAACGGAGGGGCGAGCGGCCGGTCAAGTGAGAGCACGCCCATGACTCCGAGACCACTCGACCGCCGGACCTTCCTCCAGGCCGTCGGCATGGCGGGCGCCACGGCCGTGGTCGGCGCATCGCCGTCGGAACGAACAGGATCGCGTCGGCGCCGCCCTCCGGCGGCCGGTGCCGTCCTGGGTCGACCGCCCGATGCGCTGGGCCCAACTCACGCTGGTCGAGGACGACCCGGGCAAGTTCAATCCGAAGTTCTGGCTCGACTACTTCGCGCGGACCCGTTCGGACGCGGTCTGCCTCAGTGCGGGCGGCTGCGTCGCGTACTACCCGACGCAGGTGCCGTTCCACCACCGAAGCGCCTGGCTCGGCGACCGCGACGTCTTCGGCGAGCTCGTCGCGGGCTGCCGGAAGCTCGGGATGGTGGTCGTCGCGCGCACCGACCCCCACGCAACCTACGACGATGTGCAGGCGGCGCACCCGGATTGGATCGCCGTGGACGCGGAGGGCAAGCCGCGGCGTCACTGGGCGTCGCCGGAAATGTGGGTCACGTGCGGGCTCGGACCCTACAACTTCGAGTTCATGACCGAGGTGAAGCGGGAGATCATGTCCCGCTACCGCGTGGACGCCATCTTCATCAACCGGTGGGACGGCTCGGGCACGTGCTACTGCGAGCACTGCCGGGAGGGCTTCAGGGCGGCGTCGGGCCTCGACCTCCCGCGCACCGACGACCGGGGTGACCCGGCGCGGCTGCCCTATCTCTTCTGGCGTCAGCGACGGCTCTTCGACCTCTGGCAGACGTGGGACCGGCGCGTGCGCGCAGATCAACCCTGACTCCTGCGTGATTCCGAACACGGGCGGCGGCGCCACCAGCCGCCTCGACATGGTGCGAGATTGGCAGCCTGGCGCCGATGCTGGCGGCCGACCGCCAGGCGCGTTCGGGCCTGATGGCGCCGTGGGCCATCGGGATGAACGCCAAGGAGTACCGGGCGGCGCTCGGCCCCAAACCGGTGGCCGGCCTCTTCAGCGTCGGCGTCGAGGAGCCGTACCGCTGGAAGGACTCGGTGCAGAACGCGGCGGAGATCCGGCTGTGGGTGGCCGACCTGGTCGCCAACGGGATGCGGCCGTGGTTCTCGAAGTTCAGCGGAACGCTGCACGACGAGCGCTGGCTGAAGCCGGTCGAGGACCTCTACCGCCGCCTGGCGGGCTGGGAGCGCTACCTGCGCAACGATCGTCCCCTGGCGCGCGTCGGCCTCGTGTACTCGCAGCAGACCGCCTGGACCGTCGATGGCCGAATCGAGGATCACATCAAGGGGTGGTACCAGGCGCTCGTCGAAGCGCGGATCCCGTTCGAGATGGTGCACGACCGGCTGCTCGACGCAGGCCGCGTTCAAGACGCTGATCCTCCCGAACGTCGTCGCCCTCTCCGACGCGCAGTGCCGCGAGCTGGAGCGGTTCGTGGCGCGCGGCGGCGCGCTGGTGGCGACGCACCAGACCAGCCTGTGCGACGAGCGTGGCGTGCGCCGCGGGAACTTCGGCCTGGCGCGCCTGTTCGGCGTGGACTTCGCCGGGAAGGTCGAGGCGCGCATGCAGAACGCCTACCTGCGCGTCGAGCACGACGCCATCGCGCACCACCCCCTGCTTCGGGGCCTGGAGGACGCGCCGCGCATCATCCACGGCGTCTCCCGCGTCGAGGTGAAGCCGCGCGAGAGGTTCCCCCGATGCCGCTCACGCTCATCCCCAGCTATCCCGACCTGCCGATGGAGAAGGTCTACCCGCGCGTGGCGAAGACCGACATCGCGCAGGTCTTCCTGCGGGAGGAGGCCGGCGGCGGGCGCGTCGTCTACTTCCCCTGGGACATCGACCGCACCTTCTGGGAGGTGCTCGCAGCCGACCACCTGGCGCTGCTGCGCAACGCCGTCTCGTGGGCGGCCAACGAGGACCCCGTCGTCGCTGTCACCGGGCCCGGCGTGCTCGACGTGACCGTCTGGCGCCAGAGGTCGTCGCTGACGGTCCACCTCGTGAACCTCACCAACCCGATGATGATGAAGGGGCCGGTGCGCGAGCTCATGCCGGTCGGCGAGCAGACGGTCCGCCTGCGCGTGCCGGAAGGCGCGAAAGTACGGGGCGTTCGCCTGCTGGCGGCCGGCGCGCCGCCCCGCACCGAGCAGGCGGGCGCGTGGCTGACCGTCACCGTGCCGTCCGTCCTCGATCACGAAGTGGTCGCCGTGGACCTGTGACGATCGACGAGTAGACACCCGAGGAGGGTCTGTGGCCCGCACGTCGATGCGCGCGCTCGTCCTGACCGTCCTGTGCGCGACCGTGTCGGTCGCCGGCTTCGCGCAGGACAAGCAGCCGCTGCTGTCGCAGGCTCCAAACCCGGGAGCGCCGGATGTCCTGAGGATGGAGGGCCCGTACATTCGCGCCGGCTACAACGACGAAGGCTGGGTCGTTCTCGGCTACCGGGCGGCCAACAACTCGGTCGGCGACCCGTGGATGCTGCTCGACTTCGGCATCGCGCTGGTTAAAGGCCCGAAGAACCAGAAGATCACCCGTGACGCGGTGTCGTTGAGCACCCCCGACGGCAAGACGGTCCCGCTGCCGTCGAACGCCGAGTATCTGAGCGCGAACCTGACCGCGACCGAGTACCGCGTCGGGTTGCTCCATGAAGAGCTCGCGTTCCCCGCTGGGACCTACGCGAGGAGCTGCCCCGACAAGGGCACCAGCACCTTCTTCTACGATTCGAGGGCTCCGCGCCCAGGTCTACCCGCCGCTGGACGGCGTGACGTTGAATCCGCAGTGCAGGTGGCAGGGCATCCTGTATTTCCCGGTCCCCGGAGGGATTCAGTACGGCCAGTACTTCCTGAATGTCAAGTTCGACGGAAGCCTGATCCGGGTGCCGTTCCGCATCATGACCAAGGACGAAGAGAAGGTGCTCCTGGACAACTACTGGAGCATCAAGAAACGGTTCGACGAAGCGTTCGCGCCGAAGAGGAAGTGAGGGTCGAGGAACGCCCGTTCGCGGACCCCACGCGTGACCGTCACGGCCCGGCGCCACGGACCCCGTCAATCGTCCTGGGACTGTCTTCGCCGCTCGATGAGATCGGACTGGACTCGGGCCAGCCTGAGTTTGTCCAGCGGGTAGAACAACATGAGGACCATCGCCAGAAGAGCGAAGATGGCCGGATAGACGCTCGTGACCAGGCGAATGCCCGCCAGCCCCGTTGCCGTCTGCGCCTGATTCGCCGCAAAGCCGTACGCCGCGAGCACCCACGCCAGCGCCGCTCCGCCCACCGCCACTCCGACCTTCAGTGCGAACAGAGAGGCGGCCATCACCAGAGCCGTCGACCGGCGCCCCCTCTTCCACTCTCCGTAGTCCGCCGCATCCGTGTAGATGGACCACTGCAGCACGGACACGGGTCCCATCGAGAACGAGGTCACGATCTGAAGCACGAACATGAGGACGACGTTCGAGGGCTGCAGGAAGTACATCGCTGCCGACGAAACGCCCGCAAGGCCCAGGAAGAGCGCATACGCGAGGGACTTGCCCAGCAGCCTGCTGATACGGGTGGCGAGCACGACACCGAGCAGGGTGGACGCGGTTCCCATCACCAGAAACGTCGAGAGCAGCGTCTGGTACGGGATCGTTCCCAAGGATAGAACCTGCTGATCCCTGACGAAATAGGTGAAGTAGTACGCGACAGCGCCGCCGCGCATGCAGTAGTAGATCAGCTGAAAGACGGTCGCAGCGCCGACGAGCACCCACGGCAGGTTGGTGAAGAGGTCCGCCAGGTCTTGTCTGAGAGGAGTCTTCTGTCCCTTCGGAGGGCGCACGCGCTCCTTGGTCGTGGCAAATGTGACGAAGAGCAGAACCACCGCCAGCGCGGAGAGGACCGTCATGGCCCGCTGCCACCCCGCGGCCGTATCGCCGTGCCCGAACCGCTCGACCATTCCGAGCAGGGAGTACTGGACGAGCAGCGTTGCGAAGAACGCGGCAAAGAACCTGAACGACGACAGAACGGTGCGTTCGTTGGAGTCGGGCGTCATGACGCCCATGAGGGCCGAATACGGGACGTTGACGATCGAATACGCCATCATCAAAGCGGTGTAGGTGGCATAGGCGTAAATCAGCCGGCCCGTCGTGCCGAAGTGGGGTGTCGTGAACGACAGGACGCCGAGGATGCCGAAGGGGATGGCAAACCACAGCAGGTAGGGCCGGAACTTCCCCCATCGCGTTTCCGTGCGATCGGCGATCATTCCCACGATTGGATCCACGGCCGCGTCCCAGATCTTGGTGATCAGGAACATCACCGCCACCGATTCGGCGGCGAGGCCGAACACGTCCGTGTAGAAGATCGTGCTGAAGATGATCCAGGTCTGGAAGAAGATGTTGCACGCGGCATCGCCCAGACTGAAGCCGGCCTTCTCCACGAGGGACAGTTCACGCGATTCGTCCTGCATTCCTGATTCCCCCGATGCGGAAGTGACCCTCAGCCTTCTGTGCGGCCGGCCAGTTTCGCGAAGGTCGCCCGAAGACCGGGATACAGCTCCCGGTAGATACCCAGCAGATCAGCGTATCTCCGGCGATTCTCCGGAGAGGGCTGCGTTTCCTGGAGGACTGTGTCACACATCGCCGCCGCCGCGTCCGCGGCGTGTGAGAAGAGCCCGGACCCTACCGCGGCGCAGATCGCGGCCCCGAGACTGGAGGCTTCCACGGTTCTCGACCGCTGTATGCACTTGCCCGTGGCATCGGCCAGGATCTGGCACCACAGGTCGCTCGCCGCACCGCCCCCGATAGCCGTGAAGGCCTTCACCGAGACACCGGTGGCGTCTTCAATCAGGCCCGTCACCAGCGCCTGTTCGAGCGCGATGCCCTCGAGCAGCGACCGATACAGATGGCCTCTGCGGTGAGACCCGCTCAACCCGACCCAACACCCGCGGGCCAGAGGGTCCCAATAGGGAGTCATGGCGCCCCCCCAATACGGGAGCGCGAGCAGTCCGTTGCTGCCGACGGGAACCGCTGCCGCTTCGGCTTCGAGTTCCGGAAGGAGCGCGCTGCCGTCGGGCGACGTGCGGCAAATGTGCTGCGCGAACCAATCGACGAGAAACGTCCCCGTGCGCAGACTCGTTTCGAAGTAGTAGCCTTCGCCGTCACAGGCTCCCATCGTCCGCCACGCGCGTCCGATTCGGTAGTCGCCCGAATAGATGCCTCCCACGACTGCGGTCCCGAGATTGAGGTAGCCGCGATCACCACCAAGCGCGTTGACGCCCAGGCCTGCGGCTTGTCCGTCACCTCCGCCAGCGACAACCGGGGTATCGGGCCGCAACGACGTCGCGTCGGCAGCCGACCCGCTGACGACGCCGATCACCGTTCCGGGGCGTGCCGCCACAGGCAGTTGCTCCGGGGACAGACCCAGCGCCTGCAGCACTTCCGGCGACCAGGTCCGCCGCTCCATGTCGAAGAGGCCCAGCGGGTCCGCACTGACCCAACTCGTTCGAAAGTGGCCGGTCAGCCGCCACACGAGATAGCCGTGGACGTCGGCGAACATCGCGGTACGACGAAACAACTCCTCCTCGTGCCGCAGCATCCAGGCGATTCGATAGGCGACCGGCGCAACGTCGGGAGGCTTGCCGGTGATCCGATGGATTCTCTCGCGGCCGACCCGGTCAGCGAGCCACGCGACTTCCTCTTCACAGCGCTGGTCCAGCCACACGATCGCCGGACGGACCGGCCGACCGTCCTGCGCCAGGGGCACGAAGGTCTCGCGCTGGTTCGAGATGGAAAGGGCAGCGACGGTGTCGGGGTCGATCTGCTGAAACAACTCGCGCAGGGCACCGCAGGCGGATCGCCACCAGTCCTCAGGATCCTGCTCGTACCAGTTGTGGGCAGGACTGAGCAGGGAGACCGGGCTGCGCCCTTGTCCGGCCATTGCGCCGTCTGGCTTCCAGGCAATCGCCTTGGTCGCCGTGGTGCTGCTGTCGAGCCCGATGACGATGTCTCTGTCAGCGTGCATGCGGAATCCCGGACATCATATCAACGCAGGCCATGACCTGAAGCAGCCGTTCGCCGGCCTTTGTCCCGGCTCCTCCATGAGGTATTGTCTGCACAGGAGCGTTCTATGCGAACTGCGGAACTTGTCGCTCCCCTGACATTCCGGTTGGCCGAGATGCCGATTGAAGGTCCAGGGCCGGGCGAAGTGCAGGTGCGGATCGGGGCGGTGGGCATTTGCGGGTCCGACGTGCATGCCTACTGCGAAGGCGCCGTCGGCGGCACTCCCAACGCCTACCCGATGGTGCTCGGCCACGAGCCCGCAGGAACCATCGTGAGCACAGGCCCTGGAGTCACTGGACTCGCGGCGGGAGACCGCGGGGCGCTCGAGCCTGCCCTGTACTGCTATCACTGCGAGTTCTGCCTGGCCGGACACCACAACGTGTGCGCGAACATCCGGTTTCTGAGCAACCCTCACTGTCCCGGCTTCTTCCGTGAACGGGTCAACTTGCCGGTCGCCAACTTCATTCCCGTTCCCTCCGGCATGTCGCTCGACGAGGCGACGCTGGTCGAGCCCCTCGCCGTGGCACTGCATTCCCTCGGCCTGGCGTCCATCCGCCAGGGGGAAACGGTGGTCGTCATCGGCGCGGGGCCAATCGGGCTCTTGACGATCGCCTCGCTGCGGGCCGCCAAGGCAGGACGAGTCTGGGCCGTGGAGCCCTTGGCGCACCGCCGCGCGCTGGCGAAGATGGTCGGCGCCGACGTGGCACTCGGGCCCGGGGAAGCGGTCGAGGAGATCCTCCGCGGGACAGCTGGCCGCGGTGTGGACTGCGCGATCGACTGTGCAGCAAAGGAACAGACCACCGTCCAGGCCGTTGGAGTGGTGCGTAACGCTGGCCGCGCGGTGCTGACCGGTATTCACTCGACGCCCTTCATCTCGATGGACGGATCCGCCATGCGGCGCAAGGAGCTCACCATCTTCAACGTGCGCCGGTCGAACCACGAGTCGCGGGCGGCCCTGGAACTGCTCGAAGCGCATGCGGGCTGGTTTGCCCCGCTGCTGACGCATGCGAGGGAGATCGACCTGATCGACGAGGCGTTCGTGATCGCCAGCCAGTACCAGGACGGAGTCGGCAAGATGATCGTCCGGCCCTGAGGGCTGGGGTCCTCTATTTCCCCGCGCCCGCCACGCTCAGCGTGAACCCCTTCAGCGGCTTGTCGTTCGCGTCCAGGAAACGGGCGCACATGTTGCTCAGGCCGGGGGCATTGACGACGGCGACTCGCACGATGTTCTGCCCCTTCTGAAGCGTGAGCCGTCTGGAGACGCCGTCATCCACGAGCATGTGGCGGTCGCCATAGAGATCGATGACTTCCTGGCCGTTCACCCACCAGATGGAAGCCGAATTGGAGCCCACCGACAGCCGCACGTCGCGCACCACCTGCGGGCAATTGACGATCGTGACGGCCCAGTAGATGGCGTTGAACGCCGGCTTCTTCAGGCCGGTGGCGAAGTGATAGAGATTCACGTTGTAGCCCGTCGCGTCCACGGCGTGCCACGTGAGTTCCGCGTCGCCGACGCTCACCGTGTCGCCGTCGCGCGGGACAACGGTGAGCTGGCCCGGGAAGTACTCCTTCTTCAGATTCGCCTGGACGAAGCTGTCGACAAGCTGCTGGTTGCTGCGAATCTGAATGCGGATCGGCTCCAGGAGCAGCCACCGCTGCAGGAACCCGTCGGCGTTCGGCGCCTTGGAGGGAGTTGAAGCGCGCGTGAAGAAGGGCTCGGAGGCTGGAGCGCCGTCGTCGGACGCGGCGGCGACCGCCAGGAGAGCCGCGCCGGCCACAACGGCCAGCACCGGTATGCGGTATGTGCGGAGGGCGTTCATATGGAACCGGCCGCGGCATTCTACATCAGAGCCGACGATTCTGGACCACGAGCCGAACCGGAGGCCGCGATGGCAGGTCGCGCACGCTACCGAGGCGAGAAGCGGGGACCTGTACGTACTGTTCGCAATGCGGTTCGACCGGCCGTTCGTCCTCCTGGCGCGCGAGCCCGGAGGCGATGGTCGTCCCGCCACCGGAGTATCGCTGACGTCGCGCGTCGCGATGGTCGGCGTTCGAGGACCTCGCTTCGCGGCAGGAGGAACTCGCGATGCGCCCGATTGCAGTCTGCTGTGTCTCCGCGATGGCGATCGCCCTCCTCGCCGAACCGCCGGTTCTGGCGGTGAGGGGAGACGCCATCCCGGCCGCCGCGCCCGCGGAGGCGGCCAAGTGGATTGACGCGTGGGCCGTCAGCCTCACCCCGACCACGGTCAACGGCACACTGCAGTCCTCCCGGACCTTCGAGAGCCAGACGCTCCGCCTGAACGTGTTCGCCAGGCTCGGCGGCACGCAGGCGCGCGTCAAGTTCACGAACAGGTTCACGGCCGTGCCATTGGCCATTGGGGGCGCACACATCGCGCTGCGCACGAGCGGCTCCGCCATCGACCCCGCCTCCGACCGCGCGCTCACATTCAGGGGACAGGCGAGAGTCACGATCCCACCCGGCGAGGAGCTGTGGAGCGACCCGGTCCCGCTGGTGGTGAAAGCGCACACCGACCTGGCAATCAGCGTCTTCATTCCCGATTCCTACCGGCCCACCGGCTTCCACCGCACCGGCCTCAAGACCAGCTACGTCGGTACCGGTGACCTGACTGCCGCGGCTTCGTTTCCTGCGGGCGCAGCGCCGGGAGCAGCGCGGCGGGCCGGGAGACAGCTGGACCATCGACCAGGTGTTTCTCGTCTCGGGCCTGCAGGTTCTGGCACCCGCCAGCACCCACGTCATCGTCGCGCTCGGCGACTCCATCACCGATGGCGCCGCCTCCGACACCGACGCCAACGGCTCCTGGCCCGACGTGCTCTCGAAGCGCCTCCCGACGCTCTCAGATGGCACCCCTGTCGCCGTCATCAACATGGGCATCGGCTCCAACCGCTTCGTCTCCGCCGACCGGGCCGGCCCCACCGGCACGCAACGCTTCGACGACGATGTCCTCGCCCGTCCGAACGTCACGCACGTGATCATCCTGGAGGGCATCAACGACATCAGCTACGAGCAGGTCGAGCCGAAGGTGCTCATCGACGCTTACAAGGCCGCCATCGCCAAGGCCCACGCCGCGGGGATCAAGGTCCTGATGGCCACCCTGCTGCCGATCCAGAACTCCGTCAAGGACACGCCGGCGAACCTCGCCGCGCAGCAGGCGGTCAACAAGTGGATTCGTGCGGGTGAGGGATTCGACGGCGTGATTGACTTCGAGGCGGTCGTGCAGGACCCGCAGAACCCCCTGCGGATCCGTGCGAACCTGACGGGGGACTTCGTCCACCCGAACACCCAGGGCTACCGACTGATGGGTGATTCCATCGATTTGAAGCTCTTCGAGAAGTGACCCGCGGACGACACTGATTCATCGGCGCCGTCGAGCAGCAGCCCGACGGGCTCGCCGGGGCGTGGAGCGTTGGGGTACCCTCGCCCGGGGTCGATGGCGGACTGCCTCCGCCATCTGCCCACGGACAGAGGCTTGCCGCCCTCGTCCTTCATCGTCAGCGTCAGGGTACTGCCGGTCACGCTCCAGTAGCACAGGCGCTCGACGGCCGTCGGCCCGGCCGTGAGGGCGGGGTACCTGGCCCTCGAAGACGTACTTGACGTACTTCAGCGTCTTGTTTCTCTTGTCGACGATCGTCTTGCCCCATGTGAAGAACCGGTTCTTCTCCATCGGGATTCCAGCCTCCGCCAGCAGCGCGGCGCTGGCAGCGTCGGCGTCGAGCGTCATCATCACATAGCCGAAGTCGTCGAACGACAGGGTGCCCTCGCCCTTCATCTCGACGGGCGCGCCGCTTGGCGGGTAGATGGTGAACGACAGGAGCGACCACGTGCCCTCGAGGTCGGTGCAGGCGGCCGTGCCGCACACCACGAGCGCGATCGAGAGGGCAGTCAGCTTCCGCGAGAATCGCATGGCGATGCTCCTGCTGTGACGCGGGCGGGGAGCGCGATTCACAGGATAGCGCGAGTGCAGCGCGCGCGCCAAGCACGCGAGAGCGCTCGCCGGCCCGGCCGCCTGGTGGCAGGATGGTTGGGTCAATGCCTCGCTCGCGGTGAGCCGGGCGCTCGAGCGGCTGGCGTGGGTGGGGGATGGCCCGAGCCAGCCCTCCGTGTCCAGGAGTGGCGGTCGGCTCGCGTTCTCCCGCGCGGGCGTCGGGACTGGGCACACGATCTGGCGGTTTCGCCAGGGCTCTTCGCCAGAGAAGTGGTCGTCCTCGACGAGCGACGAACTCGACGCTCGCACCGCCTCCGCGTCACAAGTGCCGCACCTGCTCGGCACGAGCACGGCGGAGGGAGAGGGAGCACGAGACGGAGATCAGAAGACCCCAGCGTCGATGTCCACGTACGTGGTGTGATCTGTAGAGATCGTCGCCGAAATCGCGCGGGACAGTAGTCCAGTACTCAGGTCGCGTGCGGTAAAGACCACGTTGGCTTCTGAATGTTCAGGGCTTGAGGGACTCGTAGGTGTCGCCGACCTGCGCGTGTCTACCGAAAACTCACCGGTAGCGCCGGACACGACGGACCCCAGACGGTTTCCGTTCATGTAGCAGTCGATGTCATGTCCAGCAGAGAGACGATTGGCGAACACAACCGTGAACGTCTTGGTCTCGCTACATCCTACAGATCCGAACAACAGCGTGAAGGTGAGTGCCACGAAGGTGCAGGTTCTTAGCATTGAAGTCCCCCTATACCTCCTGAATATCGGCCCGGCGAATCGGCTTCTCCAGTGTTACGCAAGGGCGATGCCGTGCGACCCGAACTCGATCATTGCGAAACCCGATCGGGCCGAACGCGAAGTTCGGTGGCAGGGCGACTGTTCTCGCCAGTTCAGCGGAGCCTGACGAGAGAGCAGTATGGAGTTCAAGAGAAGAACACCCGGCGTCGTTCTGACCTTCGGCCTCCTGGCTACGATTCTGGTCGGCGGTTGCGGCCAGGCAGCGACACCTGTCGCGCCGTCGGTCACCTCGCCCGAGAGTCCGTTGTCGCAAGCGATCACGACTCGGGATGCCTTCGTCCTGATTCACAACAACACGGACAACCCTGGATTTGTCATCATCGATGTGAGAACCGCCTCGGAGTTCAACGGCGGGCACATTGCGGGCGCGGTCAACGTGGACTACTACTCTCCCGATTTCAGGTCCATTGTCGGCACGCTGGACCGCAGGAGCCGCTACTTGGTCTACTGCCGGACCGGCATCGCGGCGCGGCAGCGGCCCAGATCATGAGGGACCTGAGCTTCAACCAGGTTCAGAACCTGACGGGGGGGTTCGACCAGTGGATACTGGACGGTTACCCGACTGGCGCCTGAGCGGCACTGAGATGGCCGACGGGACAGTCAGGGCTACCGGCTGATGGGTGATTCCATCGATCTGAAGCTCTTCGAGAAGTAGCCGGCCAGTGCCAGCTGGCAGGGTCGGCGCGGCCGGCCCACCGCGCGGTGCTCCCGCCGGGGCGTCATTGCCGATAGGCTCCGCCGACCACGTCGTACCCGAACTCGAAGGTCGAGGGCGACAGCACGGCGACCGTGGTCCGCCTCCCGCTGACTACTTCGCCACGATCCCGCGCCGCTTCAGCATCCATTCGATGCTCGGATCCTTGCCGCGGAAGCCCCTGTACAGCGCGGCGTAGTCTCCGACGTTTCCGCGCGACAGGATCATCTGGCGGAACCGGTCGCCGTTGGCCCGCGTGAGACCGCCGTTCTCGATGAACCACTCGAACGCGTCGTTGTCGAGCATCTCGGCCCACAGGTAGGCGTAGTAGCCGGCGTCGTACCCGTTCGCCCAGATGTGCAGGAAGTAGCTCGAGCGGTAGCGCGGCGGAACCGGCGCGAAGTTGACGCCCGCCTTCTCGAGCGCGGCCTTCTCGAACGCCCCGGGGCTCTGCACCGGCGCGGTGGCGGGCAGCGTGTGCCAGATCATGTCGAGTTCGGCGGCGCCAAGGACCTCGGTGAGCGAGTAGCCCTGGTTGAACGTCTCCGCCTTTCGAATCTTGTCGGCCAGCGCCTGCGGCATCGGCTGGCCGGTCTTGTAGTGGATGGCGAAGTGCGAGAGCACCTTCGGATAGAGCGCCCAGTGCTCGTAGATCTGCGAGGGAAGCTCGACGAAGTCGCGCGCCACGTTCGCGCCCGACAGCGTCGGGTAGGCCGAGTTGGCGAAGATCCCGTGCAGCGCGTGCCCGAACTCGTGGAACATCGTCGTCACGTCGTCGTAGCTGAGGAGCGCGGGCTGGCCCGGCGCCGGCTTGGAGAAGTTGGCGACGTTGTAGACGACCGGGCGGGCGCCGAGCAGCCGCGACTGCTGCGCGAAGTTGTCCATCCACGCGCCGCCGTTCTTGTTGTCGCGCTTGAAGTAGTCGCAGTAGAAGAGCGCGAGCGGCTTGCCGTCGGCGTCGAAGACGTCGAACACCCGAACGTCGGACTGGTAGACCGGGAGGTCGTGGCGCTCTTTGAAGGTGATGCCGTAGAGCTCTCGCGCGGCATAGAAGACGCCGTCCTGGAGGACGCGGTCGATCTCGAAGTAGGGGGCGAGCTCCGCGCTGTTCAGGTCGTACTTCGCCTTGCGCACCTGCTCGGCGTAGAAGTCCCAGTCCCACGGGGCGAGCGTGAAGCCGCCGCGTTGCTGGTCGATGAGCGACTGGATGTCACCGGCCTCGCGCTTCGCGTTCGCGACCGACGGCGGGACCAGCCGGCCGAGGAACTGCTCGACGGCGGCCGGCGTCTTGGCCATCTGCAGTTCGAGAGACCAGGCGGCGTGGTTCGGGAAGCCCAGCAGCGCCGCGCGCTTCGCGCGCAGGGCGGCCAGCTTGGCGATCGCGTCGCGGGTGTCGTTGGCATCGCCGCGCTCGGTGCGCGTCCACGACGCGGTGAACAGCTTCTCGCGCGTGGGCCGAGCCGTCATCGCGGCCAGCATCGGCTGCTGCGTCGTGTTCTGCAACGGGATCAGCCAGCGGCCGTCGAAGCCCCGTCCCTTGGCGGCCAGCGCCGCCGCCTGGACCTCGTCGTTCGAAAGGCCGGCCAGGTCGGCCGCGTTCGACGTCACCAGCGCACCGGCCTTGGTGGCGGCCAGCAACTGGTTCATGAACTTCGCCTCGAGCGAAGCCTCTTCCTTGTTGAATTCCTTGAGCTTGGCCTTGTCGGCGTCCGACAGTCTGGCCCCCGCGTGCACGAACCGCTGGTGGTAGGTACTCGACCAGCCGCAGCGACTGAGGGTCGAGCGAGAGGGATGCTCGCGTGTCGTAAACGGCCGCGATCCGCTTGAACAGCTTGTTGTTCAGGAAGATGCCGTCCTCGTGCGCGGCGAGCTTCGGCGCCACCTCTTCCTGCAGGGCCTGCAGCGTCGGATTGGTGTTGGCCGACGACAGCCCGTTGAAGACGAGTTGCACGCGCGTCAGCAATTGGCCGCTCTTCTCGAGCGCGACCAGCGTGTTGTCGAACGTCGGCGGCGCCGGGCTGTCGGCGATGGCCGCGATCTCCGCGACCTGGGCCTTCATGCCCGCCTCGAACGCGGGCTTGAAGTCGGCGTCCTTGATCTTGTCGAACTGCGGCGCGCCGAACGGAAGCGGGCTCGGCGACATGAGCGGGTTGTTCCCGGTCGCCGCCGGTGACGGAGTCTGCATGCTTGTCATGGAGCCTGCCGACCAGGTTGAGACGGAGACGGCGCCGACGACGAAGGCGCCGGCGAGAACGAGCGCGACGTTGCGGAACATGAGGAGTATCCCTTCAAGAATCGTGTCGCTCTTGGGCGACCGGACATTCTTAGATGATACCTCCACAGGGCGGCAGGCGCCTTCCCAAGGCAGCACCGCGGGAACCAGGGGAAGAAGGCCGAGGTTCGGGCGACGTCGTCCGCGTCACCCGGGGTCGAGGTCGTCAGGCTTCGCTCGAGCAGCGCGACGCCGAAGACGCGGGTCAGGGGGA
This sequence comes from uncultured Acidobacteriota bacterium, assembly GCA_963784455.1. Classification (GTDB taxonomy): domain Bacteria; phylum Acidobacteriota; class Vicinamibacteria; order Vicinamibacterales; family Fen-181; genus FEN-299. The sequence goes on from CAWARN010000004.1 coordinate 48,484, forward strand.
AGGTCATCAGCCCCTGAGCGTGACGGACGGCGCGAACACCCGTCACAGCGCGAGGCGTAGCACGTCGTTCAACACCCCGGCCGCCGTGACGGCGCGACCCGCGCCCGGTCCCGAGATCACGAGCGGCGTCGTCTTGTAGCGCTCCGTCGTGAACGCAAACTGGTTGTCCGTGCCGCTCAGGGTGGCCGACGGGTCCGACGCGCTCACCACCGTGAGCCCCACCCGGACCCGCCGCTTGGTGGCGGCGCAGCGATAGCGCAGCACGCCTCCCTGCTGACGGGCCTGGTTCACCCGGTCGCGCCAGTGGGCGTCGAGCTCCTCGACTCGCCCGATGAACTCCTTCAGCGGGAGCCGGCTCAATCTCGGCGGCGTCAGCGACTCGGTCTGGACATCCTCGATCTCGCCGCGGTACCCCAGCAGGCGGCCGAGGATCAGTGCCTTACGCGCCACATCCATGCCCGACAGATCGTCGCGCGGGTCCGGTTCCGTGTACCCGCGCTGCATCGCCTCGCGCAGCGCCTCCGAGAACTTGCGCCCGCGCCCCATCTCGCCGAAGAGGAATCCGAGCGTTCCGGACGGGCACCCTTCGATCCGCGCGATGCGGTCGCCTGAATCGACGAGCTTGTAGTAGGTGTCGATGACCGGCAGTCCGGCGCCGACGGTGGTCTCGTGGAGAATCCGGCGGCCCTGCGCGGCGGCCAGCTCCGTGAGGGCATCGGCCTGCTGGATGGGGCCGGTCAGCGGCCGCTTGTTCGCAAGAACGAGGTCCATGCCTGCCGACAGGGCCCTGCGCAAGACCTGGGCGGTGTCGTCCGCGGTCGCGTCGACGAAGATCGGGTGCGACAGCGCGTTGCGCGCGATGTCGTGCAGCGCGTCGAGCGCCGTCCCGCGCCGACCGCCAGGCTGCCGGGCGAGGGGCGTGCCCTCGCCTTTCGCCTGGGCCATGCGCGTCAGCCGGCGGGCGGAGATCCCGCCGACGTCGAACACGAATCCGCTCCGATCGATCACGCCGACGATCCGCAGCGACACGCTGTCGCGGCGCGCCCGCGGGATCATCTGTGCGAGTTCCCGCCCGATGCTCCCGAATCCCAGGATGACGATGTCGGCCCGGTCCGCGTGGACCATCGCACCGCCGCCGATCTTGGCGAGCTGGAAGGCGGTGTGCACGAGGCGCTGGGCGGCGGCGATGTGCGTCTCGTCGATCACGACGGAGATGTTGTGTTCGGTCGATCCCTGCGCGATGGCGATGACGTTCACGCCGCCCGACGCGAGCGCGGTGAAGATGCGTGCGGCGACGCCGGGCGAACCGGCCATGCCCAATCCAACGACCGCCAGCGACGCCACGCCGGTGCGCACGGTCACGCCGTCGATATCGCGCTTGCCGATGTCCTCGCGGAACTCGCGGACGAGCGCGCCCTTCGCCCGTTCAGCCGCGTCGGCCGGCACGCACAGGCAGATGGAGTGCTCGCTCGAGGCCTGCGAGATCATCGAGGCCGACACGCCTTCCCGCTGCAGCGCGCCGAACGTCCGGGCGGCGGTGCCCGCCACGCCGAACATCCCGTTGCCGGTGACGGTGACCAGCGCCTGCCCGCCGATGGCCGACAACGCTCTCACCGGGTGGCGAAGGAGCGTCCGGCGGGATGAGATCTCGGTGCCCACCGACGCCGGGTCGGCGACGGGACGGACCTGAACCCTGATCGCTCGTCCGAACGTCGGGATCAGGGCCCGCGGGTGGAGCACCTTGGCTCCGTAGTAGGCCAACTCCGCGGCCTCGCGGGCATTCAGCTGGGAGAGCACTCGCGCGTCGGCGACGACCTTGGGGTCGGCGGTGAGGAACCCCGGCACGTCCTTCCAGAGGTGCACCTCGCGCGCCCGGAGGGCCCGCGCCAACGTGGTTGCGGTGAGATCCGATCCGCCGCGTCCCATCGTCGTGACCTGACCGTCGGGCGCCGCCCCGATATATCCGGGGACGACCGGCGTGAAGCCGGACGACAGGAGGGGCCCGAGCACGGCGCGGGCGGCGCGGTCGGTCAGCTCAAGGTCGGGAAAGGCGCTGCCGAACTGCCCGTCGGTCTTGATGACCTCGAGCGCGTCGACCAGGCGCGGGCGGCGCCCGCGCCTGGCCAACGCGGCCGCGAACACCTGGGCGCTCAACATCTCGCCGCGCGACAGGATGTCGTCGGTGGTCCTTGGCGTCAGCTCGCCGAGCGCGAGGAGGCTGTGCGCGATCGCCTCGAGCTCGTCGAACTGCGTCCCGATCGACCTCGCCAGCGCCGCGGCGGCCGATCGAGAGGAGACCAGCGTGCGGGCCATCGACAGGTGGCGCTGGCGCAACTCCGCGACCAGCGCGTCGGCTTCCGCCTTCCGCCCGGCCACCGCCGAGCGCGCGAGCGCGAGGAGGGAGTCCGTCACCCCTGCCAGCGCCGACACCACCACGACCACGGGCGGCTTCATGCCCCGGACCAGCACCAGCGCACCGCGCATGGCGTCGGCGTCCGCCAGCGACGCGCCGCCGAACTTGTGGATAGCCGGACGCCGCGATGCGCGCCCCCTGACAACAGACCGTCCGCTCATGTCGTCCCCCGTTGCACCGGACGCCGCCGGGTCTGCCGGCGGCCTCGCCACTACCCGACGACGGTCGCTCCCCGGTGGTTGATCCCCGACACGTACACCTCGCACCCGATTCCCGCCGAGCGATAGACGCCGGCCATGGCGTCGCCGACCACCGTCGCCGTGTCGCGGCCGCGCGACAGCGCGAAGAGAGAAGGGCCTGACCCCGAGATGCTGCATCCGAGCGCGCCCGCTTGGAGCGCCGCGTCTTTCGCCTGGTGGAAGCACGGGATCAGGATCGCGCGCGCCGGTTCGACGATGACGTCGGTCAGGGAGCGTCCGATCAGCGGGTAGTCTCGCTTCAGGAGGCCGGCGATCAGGCCGGCCGTGTTCCCCCACTGCACGACCGCGTCGCGCATCGTGATCCTCGTCTTCAGAATCCTGCGGGCATCCTCGGTGCGGATCTCGATCTGCGGATGCACGAGCGTGCACACCAGTTCGTCGGGCGTGTCGATGCGCACGATGTCCAGCGGCTGGTAGCTGCGGATCAGCAGGAAGCCGCCCAGCAGCGCGGGCGCGACGTTGTCGGCGTGCCCCGCGCCGCATGCGACGCGCTCGGCTTCCATCGCGAACGGCAGGAGATCCCGGCGTTCGAACGGGCGGCCCAGCAACTCGTTGGCAGCGACGACGGCCGCCACGGCGCTGGCCGCGCTCGAACCCAGGCCGCTGCCGAGCGGCATGTCCTTCCGGATCTCGAGCTCGATGCCGGCCCGGCGGCCCAGCCGCTCGAGCAGCCCGAGGACGGACACGCCGGCCGTGTTCCGCGTGGCGTCGAGCGGAATGGACCCGTCGCCGCCCGTCACCCGGACGATCCGCACGCCGGGCGGCTCGCACAGCCGGGCGGCCACCTCGTCGCCCGGTCTGTCCACGGCGAATCCCAGGATATCGAAACCGGCCGCGACGTTGGCCACCGTCGCCGGTGCGAACACGCGCACGGCGTCGGTCATGGCACGGTTCCTTCCGACTCGAAGAGCGCGCCATGGAGGGCCTCGAGCGCCCGCCGCTCGTCGCCCGCATCGATCACCATCGAGACGATTCGTTCCGACGCGCCCTGCGCGACCGCCTTCACGTTCACGTGCGCCGTCCCCAGGGCGCCGAAGATCCGGGAGGCGAGCCCCGTGGCGTTTCTCACGTGCTCGCCCACGACCGCCACGATCACGAGTCCGGTCTCGACGCTGACCTCGTCGATCACCTGCTGGTCACGGTCGGCCGCGAAGGCCAGCTCCGTCGCGTTCCGCGCCTTGTCGGCGTCGGCTTCCAGTATGCCGGCGCAGATCGACTGCTCCGACGACGCCTGGCTGATGAGGATGACGTTCACGTCCGCCCTGGCGAGGGCGGCGAAGAGCCGCATCGCCACGCCGGTCACGCCGATCATCCCGCTGCCCCGGATTTGGAGCAGCGCGATCCCCGGGAGGCTGGACACCCCAGTGACCACCCTGGGCGTGTCGTCCTCCCGCTGGATGATTGTGCCAGGGTGGTCGGGACGGAACGCGTTGACGACCCTGATCCGGATGCCCTGCTTCACGGCCGGCATCAGGGCCGGCGGGTAGAGGAAGTCGCCGCCGAAGTGCATCATCTCGATCGCTTCGACGTACGACATCGACGGAATGGTCCTGGCCGACGGGACCTTGCGCGGGTCGGCGGTCATGATCCCGTCCGTGTCCGTCCAGATCACCACCTCCTCGGCACCAAGCACTGCCGCGAGCGCCGACGCCGCGTATCTGCTCGCCCCGCGGCCGAACGTGGTGCTGTCGCCTTCGGCCGTGGCCCCGAGGGCGCAGGTGACGACGGCACCCGGCGTGCCGCCGGCGAACAGCTTGCCGCGCTGGTCGCGGCTCTCGGCGAGCCGCACCTTCGCCTGCGTGAACTGGCGGTCGGTCACCAGCACCTGCCTCGCGTCGACGAACCTGGCGTCGGGCTTCCGCTCGCGGAGCCCCGCGCAGAAGACGAAGGCCGCCAGCCACTCGCCGTACGCCAGCACCATGTCCAGCGTCCTGGGCGAGAGCTCCCGTATCAGCGCGACGCTGCCGAGCAGGTCGTCGAGCAGGTTGAACTGCTGCCGGACCGACGCGACGACTCCGCTCTGGCGCATCAACCCGACGGTCAGGCGCACGATCTCGAAATGGCGCTCCTCGATCGCCCGCAGGCCGGCTTGATACTCGACGCCGCCGGCGGCAGCACTCACGGCGGCGTCATGGAGTTGGTCGGCCACCTCCGGAAGGGAATCGACGACGACCACGATCGGCGACGCGTTCGCCTCGTTCAGGACGATACCGATGGTGTCCGCAACCTGCGCGGCAGACTGCAGCGAGATCCGGTCAATCGTATGGACGTTCATGGCTGCGGCTTGGTGTCCTTTGCTGCGCGATGCATAACTGTACACTGCACCGCATATTCTTGCATGCGGCTGACGCGCGTGCTATTATCCGGCGCAGTGTACAGCGTCATCCGCTCAGCCGGCGCCACTCGAATTGGGCACACGCATATCTGCATCATTACGTGTGGCCGCCTGAGAGGTGGTGACATGGCAGCAGAGACCTGAAGCAAGTCTCACGACGACATGTCAGAACCCGCCGATCAGGCTTCGAAGCCGGTCGGCGGGTTTTTTTTTGCCGTCGGGGAGAGGGTCATGACCCGAGCAGTCGACGTGGGGGTCATCGGGGCGACCGGCGCGGCCGGGCGGCGGGCTGCCGGTTGCCGAGTTGATGGCCGAGGACGGCCTGATCGCGACCACATGAACGAGGTACCGAGATGACCAGATCCAGTGCGACGAATCCTGATCGCCGGCCCGTGCTCCTCTACGACACGACCCTTCGCGACGGCACCCAGCGCGAGGGGCTGACCGTGTCGCTGACCGACAAGCTCAAGATCGCCCGCCGCCTCGACGACCTTGGCATGCCCTTCATCGAGGGCGGCTGGCCCGGCTCGAATCCCAAGGACTCCGACTTCTTCGCAGCGGCGCGCGGCATGACCTGGCGCAACGCACGGATCGCGGCGTTCGGCTTCACTCGCAACCGGGCGAACCGGGTCGAGGACGACGCGAACATCCGATCGCTGATCGACGCCGGCACGACCGTCATCACGCTGGTCGGCAAGACGTGGCTGCTGCACGTGACCGACGTGCTGGGCGCCACCTCCGAGGAGAACCTTGCGATGATCGGCGACTCGGTGAGGCACTGCCGCGCCGCGGGCCGCGAGGTGATCTACGACCTCGAGCACTATTTCGACGGCTATCGCGACGACCCGGCGTACGCGATCGCGTGCGCCCGTGTCGCACGCGACGCCGGGGCCACGACGCTGGTGATGTGCGACACGAACGGCGGCACCCTGACGGGCGACCTCGCCGACATCATCAGGACCACGCGCGAGACCCTCGAGGCGGACACCGGCGCCCTGGCGGTCACGTGGGGCATCCACTGCCACAACGACGCCGAGCTGGCGGTCGCGAACTCGCTCGCCGCCGTGGCCGCCGGCTGCCGCCACGTGCAGGGCACCATCAACGGCTACGGCGAGCGGTGCGGAAACGCCAACCTCGTCTCGATCCTCGCCAATCTCGAGCTGAAGACGGCGTACCCGGTCGTGCCGTCCGGCAGGCTGGGCGTGCTGACCGAGTTGTCGCGCTACGTCGCCGAGATCGTCAACCTCAACCCCGACGATCACCAGCCGTACGTAGGTCGCTCCGCGTTCGCGCACAAGGGCGGCATCCACGGCGCCGCGACCGCCAAGGTCGAGATGAGCTACCAGCACGTCGACCCGAGGCTCGTGGGCAACGAGAGCCGCCTCGTCGTCTCGGAGCTCGGCGGCAAGGCGAATATCCGGGTGCGCGCCGAGCAGCTCGGCCACCGGCTCGAGGGAGTGGTCGATCCGAAGGAGCTGAGCCAGCTGGTCAAGCGGCTGGAGGCCGAGGGGACGAGCTTCGAGGGCGCCGAGGCGTCGTTCGAGCTGCTCATCCGCAGGCACCGATCGGAGTACGCGCCGCCGTTCGAAGTCCTCGACTGCACGGTGCTGATCGAGCAGCGCGCCGGCCGGGAGTTTCGTGCCGAGGCGACCGTCAAGGTCCAGGTCGCGGGCGAGGTGCTCCACACGGCGGCCGACGGAAACGGCCCGGTCAACGCCCTCGACACCGCCGTCCGGAAGGCGCTCGGCGCCTTCTATCCGCAGCTCGACAAGGTGCACCTGGTGGACTACAAGGTCCGCATCGTGGACGGCGCCGCGGCCACCGCGGCCAGGACGCGCGTCGTGATCGAATCGGCGGCGGAGGGCGAGACCTGGTCGACGGTCGGATCGGACACCAACATCATCGTCGCGTCGATGAAGGCCCTCACCGATTCCCTCGAGTACGCGCTGTGGAAGGGCGGGGCGGAACTTCGCCGCCGCGGCGAACGGCACTTCACCACGCCGGCCGGGCAGTGATTGAGATCGTCGGCCTCGCGGATCCGGGTCACGGACGCCCAGTGCTCTTGTACAGCTCCGCGGCCTTGGCCGCCGACAGGACGATGCCCTTGATCATCGCGGAGCTGAACCCGTCGTGCTCCATCTGGTTCAGACCGGCGATCGTGCACCCCTTGGGCGTCGTCACGCGGTCGATCTCGAACTCGGGGTGGTTCCGCAGGTTCAACAGGAGGGTCGCGGCGCCGCGAGCGGTCTGGGCAGCCATCTCGATCGCCTCGCCGGAGTGGAAGCCGATCTCGATGCCGCCCTGCGACGCCGCCCGGATCGCCCGGAGGAAGAAGGCTACGCCGCACGCCCCGAGCGCGGTCGCCGCCGTCATCTCCTCCTCCCGGATCACCAGCGTCTTGCCCACGGTTCCGAAGATCGCGCGGGCGATGTCGAGCCCTTCCTCCCCGCCGCTGGTCGCCAGGCACGTCATCGACTCGCGGACGGCGATCGCCGTGTTCGGCATGGCGCGCACCACGCACACGCCGTGACCGAGCCGCGCCGCGATCTGCCCAATCCCGACGCCGGTCACGACCGAAATGACGACGTGGCCGCCGGAGGTCAGCACAGGCGCGATCTCGTCGAGGACGCCATCGATGTGGTGTGGTTGAACCGCGATGATCACCGCCCCCGCCAGCCTCGCGGCCTCGCGGTTGTCGCGGCTCACCACGCAGCCCAGTTCCTGCAGGCGGCGGAGCGCCTCGACGGTCCGGCGCGTGAGCACGACGCTGCCGGGATCGTAGTTCCCCGCGGCGAGCAGGCCGTCGGCGATGGCCGTCCCGATGTTCCCGGCGCCGATGATTGCGATCGTTGGTCGGCTCACGTGATCGTCCTCTCGCGACGCCCCCGCCGGCGGGTGTGTCGAACCCGCGGCAGGCGGCAGGTGGTCAGGGCCTGGCTGTGAGCCACCGGTGGATGGAATCGCCGGCGCGGACGTTCCCCCGCTTGTCGAGCGCCACGCCAAGTTGCTCGAGCATACCGTGCCGCGCCGGCCCCCCGCAACGGCACGAACGTGGCCGTCTTCGGCGGGAAGACCACGAGCCGCTGTGCCAGGGTGGGGGGCGGGGCGGCTGTGCCTGAGCGAGGCGGCTCTTCCGATAGGCGATGGAGGGCCGCGCACGGCTCCGGCGTGGCGTCGCTTCCAGCCTTCGCGCTCGAAGAAGTCCGCTGAAGGGGCGAAGGCCGGAAGCGCCCGCCGTCACTTCATCGTCACTATCCTGCTGGCCGAGCCGCCAAGGGTCGACTGGTACGGCCACCGAAGCCGGCGCCGGGCTCGTCTTCGCGCTGTACGTGTAGCGCCTGGTCTTCGTGTTGTACCCCATTTGCCCGTAGCCGACGAGGGTGAGCTTTGCGGCCGGAGCGCCTGAACTCGTCGCCGCGACCGCCAGCGTGCCCGTCTTGCGTGTATAGGCGGCAGAGGTGATCGCCACGGAGTCGGCGGGCGCGGTCAGGGTGATCGTCACCGTGGCGGGGCTCGATGCCAGGGCCCCGTCCCACGCCGTGTAGGTGAACGTGTCCGTCCCGGTGACGTTGCCCGTCGGAACGTAGGTGAACCCGCCATTTCCGTTCAGCGTCAGTGTGCCCCTCGACGGCCCCGCGACCAGTCGCGCGGTCAGGGCGCTCCCGTCGGGATCCATGTCGTTCGAAAGCACGCCGGGCGCCCCCACGGTCAGCGTGGTGGTGTACGCCGTCGTGTACGCGTCGCCTGTCGCCAGCGGCGCCAGGTTGCCTGCCGCCGCGACGGTCACGCCGATCGTGTGCGAGCGCGTGGTGGTCCCGACCGCCTGCACCTCGATCGAGTGCGGCCCGATCGGGAGTGCCGAGGCGTCCCACGTCCCGGCCCACTGCGAGGCCGTGCCGGCCACGCGGCCCATCGGGTACCACGTGGTCCCGCTGTCGATGCGGAACCTCACCTGGCCCACCGCGCCAGTGTCGAACACCAGCGCGCGGACGGGATTGGCGGCCACGGCGGGCACGTCGTAGGCGTAAGGGTTCAGCGCGCTGCCGACGTACCGGTTCACGGGAGCCGTGATCAGAACCAGCGGCCACGTGCCGACGGGCTGCGTCACTGCGTTCACGCCGTTGCAGTCAACCGACACCACGGAGTAGGAGTTCGGGCTGTCTTTTCCGAGGGACGCGACGCGCGAGTACCGGATCCCTGTGCCCGACATCGCGCCGGTGTACGCGTCGCCCGTGAAGACGGTCTCCACGTTGTCGTGCACGTGGCCGTACTGGTAGGCGGACGCCCCGAAGCCATCGAGGTGCCCGACGAACTCACTCGCGCCGTAGTAGAGGTACGTGTCGGCGGAATCCCCGGTGCTGCTCACCGGGTGATGGCCGAAGACGAACGTCAGGTCGGCGGCAAGCGCGCTGGCAGCCAGGTCACTGGCCACGCGCGTCAACTCGGTGGCATCGAGCCCGGCGTGGTCGCCATAGGGCGATAACACGCTGAAGGCCGCTCCCGTGTTGTCGGCGGTATTCACCCCGAGGAAGTGATACGTGCCGATCCCGGACAGGGTCTTTGTCCACGCCACCTGGCCATCCGCGGCGTAGACGCCGCCCTGAACCGCGTTGTTCCTGTAGTAGGTGAAGTACCGATCGCTGTAGGCGTCGTGGTTCCCCGGCAGGTCGTAGTAGTCGTCGGTCGTCACGCCGGCGGCCGTCACGATGCCGCGGTACGCGTCCCACTCGGCCTGGTAGGGGCCGTTGGGGTAGCCGAAGATGTTGCCGTTGGTCGAGTCGGTCAGGTCGCCGGTCACCACCGTGAAGAGCGGCTTGATCGCGGCCCTGGCGGTGGTCACGAGCCATCCCAGATTCGCCGTGTCCGTTGACCCTGACGTGCCGATATGAGTGTCCGACACCTGGACGAACCAGAACACCTGATCCGTTGCCGAACAGTAGCGCGCGCCGGAGGGCCCGCGCGCTTCCACGGACGTCCCGCCGGGCAGCACGACGCTCACGGCGAGGACCGCACACACCGTCGCGATGCTCAATCGCTTCGCAGTCTCGAGCATGGTATGCCTCCTGTGTCGTGAGTGTCAGAACTTGCGCCCGAGCGCGTCCACCTTGGCGATGTACTCGTCGAGACGGGCCAGAACGTCGGCGTCCTGCGTCCGCGCCTTCGCGTCCACCAGGCGCAACCTGGCCTCCGCAACGTCCTTCGCGTCGATGTAGGCGAGCGCCGCAAGGACGCACGCATCGACGTTGAAGGGCTCGAGCGCCGCCACCTGGTCGTAATGCGCGGCCGCCTTCTTGAAGTCCTTCGTGGCGGCGTGGATGCGCGCCAGGTAGGTATGAGCCGCCGCCGACGTGGGCGTGGCGGCCAGTTCCCTCTCGAAGGCGGCGATGGCCTTCACGTACTCAGCCGCGGCCTCGGCGTGTCGCTTCTGCGGCGTCAGTTCGTAGAACGCCTTCTCGAAGTGCGCCACGCCCGTCGTCATGGCCTCGGACTGCGGGGCGGGCGGGTCGGCGGGCCGAGCTGTCGGGCGCGTCTGCGCGACGGCCGCGACCGAGAGGAGGAGTATCGGCAGGAGCATTCTCGCAATCATGGGCACCTCCCGTTCAGGAGAAGAGACCACCACCGATGTCCGGTCGCGGGCGATGACGACGTCCCTACCGGCCACCTTTGAAGACCGTGGACAGCCCCAACGGGCCCGGTCTCGCCCGAGCCCATGGGAGCAGACACGTGTGCGCTGCCTCTTCGCAGCGCACTGTCGCGCCAGTCTATCCTCTCATCAGCGCCTGAGTGTTGAAGCCTGGGCGATGTTCGAGTAGGCCGACGTGCCGCTGGCATTGTAGGCGCGGACGCGATATCGATAAACGGTGCCCTTGCTGAGCCCGGTGTTCGAGCAGGTTGTCACATTCGCGCCCACCGTTGCGACCTGCGCGAAGCTGGTGCAGGTAGCTCCCTTGCAGCGCTCGATCCGGAATCCAGTCTCGTTGGTCGAATTGTCCGTCCACGTCAGCTTGATCTGGCTGGTGGACAACGCCACCGCGGTCAGGTTGGATGGCACAGCGGGAACCGCCGGGGCTGCCTGGGTCACCGCGCTGGCGGTGTTGGAATAGTCGGAATCGCCGGCCGCGTTGTACGCCCGCACGCGGTAGCTGTAATTGGTGGACGCGATCAAGCCCGTGTTGGCATAGCTGGTGACATTGGCGCCGGTGGTCGCAATTTGGGCGAAGTCGCTGCAACCCGCGCCGATGCACCGCTCGATCTTGAAGCCGATTTCGCTGCTGTCGCCGTCAGCCCACGTCAGAGTGACTTGAGTGCTCGAGACGGCAGTCGCTGCCAGGTTGGCCGGGGCAGCCGGAGGTGTCGAGCTGCAGTACTGGCCTTCTTTGCCAATCGTCCTGTAGGGGCAATCGGCCTGCAGGAGCACATAGCGCACGGCCTGTTCGTTGCGGCTGGTTTCACGGGCGACGACGGAGGCAGGCGGGTAGAAACCCGGGCTTGATGTGATCGGGTACATCTCGAAGGTGTAGGCGAAAATCTTGTGCACCCCGTAGGCCCAGTCGTCGTACGACCCGTCGGTGATGTACAGTTCGCTGCTCTGTTGGGCCGTGTAGCCGTTGGTGGCGGCCATCGCCTGGCCCATCGCCGCGAAGACGTCGTGGTCGTCCTGGGTCATGTCGGCGGGAACGTCCGTATAGGTATAGCCAAAGGGCCACAGGACCAGCTCGGCATAGGTATGGAAGGTGATGGAGGCCTTGATCTGCTGCACGCCGCCCACCACGCGGCTGTTGACGAAATCGCGCACGCGCGCCATTTCTGGCGTGGAGAACGCCGCTGAACCGCGGTAAGTCTCGCTGGACGGGAATCCGCTCGACCCGCCGCAGCAGCCCCACCTGTAACCGTAATTGCGATTCAGGTCGGTGCCGACATACGAGGATCCGAGTTGGGCTGGCGGTTCTTGCGCCAGGACCGATACGCGCCGGTGGCGATGTCGTACTCGCCGCCGTCCGGATTGACGTTGAAGATGATGTAGATCTCGCGCGTGTTGACCAGCTCGGTCACCTGCGGGTCGATGCCATATTGGCCGGTCAGCAGGTTGAGGATGTAGAGCGTCATCTCCACGGTGAGGTGCTCGCGGGCGTGGTGCAGGCCGAGGAACACGACTTCCGGTTCGTCTTCATCCACGGCCACGTTGTCGCTGATCTTCGCCGCCCACAACTCGCGGCCCTCGTATGACTGGCCGATGCTGAAATAGGTGACCAGCCCGGGGTGCGCGGCGGCCACTTGCTGGATCTCGGCCGTCATTTCCGCGTAGTTGTGATAGGCGGCATCGGCTGCTGGAAAATCCAGCGTCTCCAGCAGCGCCTGAATGGGATACCCGAGCTTCGCGATCTGGCTGGCCTCTTGTGGCGTCGCGCGGACAATCACGTAGCTCGCGCCGATCTCTTCGATGGCTGCCCCCGTCCGCGCCACCGCGGTGCGGTCCTCGCGGGTGACGACATTACCGACGCGATAGAGGGTGACATCCTGACTTTCGACCGGGCTGACCTGCGGGTCGCCTGATCCGCGGATCGGCGCCTGGCCCGATGCGCCGGCTGGCAGGCCGGCCGGGAGAAGGACGAGGCTCAACACGATCACTGGCAGAGAACGCCTGAAGATGCGTGGCATGAATCCCTCCCAATGCATTGAGAAAAGACCCGTCTTGTCACTCACAACAGGGCGGCATGTTCGCTGGCCGTCCAGTCGCCGGTGTCCGGCTTCAACGCGTTGTCGAAGCAGGAACGGCTACCAGGTAACGGTCACGACATTTGAGCAGTTGCTGGTGCCCCCCGTTTCGCACACCCAGTAGGTGGCCGACGTGGCGGTCTTGGCCGCGGTGTCTTTGTAGGCCCCGTCGTTGGGCGTGGTCGTCACTCTGCTCCCGTTCCGATACACATCGACGTTGTCCGACGAGGCGCCGGTCCAGGTCAGGTCGGCATACTTGGCGTTCTTGATCTTGTAGGCCCGCACGCTCAAGGCGATCGGGCTGCTCGGCGTGACAGTGATGGTGACCGTCGCGCTGCCTGGGAGGCCGCCCGAGTCGGTCACAGAAGCGGTGATGATGTGCGTGCCGCTGCTCAGCACGGTGTCGAAGGAACCGCCTGTCCCAATCTGTCCCGACAAGTTCGAGGTCCAGGTCAGGCTGTCGGTCAGGTCCCCGCTGTCAGCATCAGTCGCCGAGCCGGAGAAGGTGATGGGCGTCCCCGACGCAAAGGTGGCGGGGTTCGCGGGGCTGCTGATGGTCACGCTGGGTGCTGTGTTACCCCCACCGCCTCCGGTGCCAGGAGTCAAGCTCGGGTTGAAGATGGTGGTATCGCCGACATCCAGCAGCGGTTCCTTGATCCCGTCGCTTGAGTCGTCCGCCCAGTCGTAGTTGCCCGCGATCTTGACCTTGTTGTAGAGGGCGTATACGTCGGCGGCACTCCCGGCTTGTCGGCGCTCGCCAGCAGGGCCAGCGCGCCGGCCACGTGCGGGCTGGCCATCGAGGTGCCGCTGATGGTGCCGTAGCCACCCTGCTCCAGCGGGTAGGTGGAGTATATGCACACCCCCGGCGCGGCGATGTCCACCTCGGGGCCCCAGTTGCTGAAGTCGGCCAGCGTGTCGTCCTGGTCGGCTCGGCAGGTGGGACTGCCCAGACCGCCGGGTGCCCCGTCAAAGTCCGCCAGCGCGCTGACCGACAGCACGTTGTCGAAGCCGCCCGGGCTGTAGTTGCGGGCGTCGGCGTCGTTGTTGCCGGCTGCCACCGCAAAGGCCACGCCCTTGTTGACCGCTCCCTGGATGGCGTCGTACTCGGCCTGGCTGAAACCGCTGCCGCCCAGGCTCATGTTGGCGACCTCGATCGTCGCCGCGTTGGCGGCCACCCAGTCGATGCCGGCGATAATCCAGGAACTGTAGCCGCTGCCCTTGGAATTGAGGACCTTGACCGCCCAGATGCGCGCCCCTGGCGCCACGCCGACCACGCCGATGCCATTGTCGATGGCGCCGATGGTTCCGGCGACGTGTGTGCCGTGATAGTGATCGTCGTCGCCGCCCGCCTTGCAGCTCGCCCGGAGAATGCTCGTGGTGCAGTTCACGCCACCAACCACGTTCAGGTCGGGGTGCTGGAAGTCCACTCCGGTGTCGATGACGGCCACGTCCACGTCCACACGCGAATTGTCGGTGCCCCCGGTGGGAATGCCCGGGTTGGCGGACGCGAAGATGCGCTTGACGCCAGTGGGCTCGGTTTGGGCGCTGATGCTCCGCTCCATGTCTTCCACGACATAGGCCACGCGCGGGTCGTGCTGCAGGGCGGCCAGGCGCCCGGCCGGCACGACCGCCGACATGCCCTTCAGGGCGTGCCGGTAGACAAAGCCCGGCTGCAGGTCGAAGGCTCTCGCCAGGCCCAGGCGCCTCAGCCGCCGGATCCACCGTGTCCTTGAACACGATGATGAACGGCGCGTCTGTCGGGTTGCCCTCCTGGGCCGGGACGCCTGGCATCGCCAGCGCCAGCAGGACGGCGGCGAACACTCCCGCAGACAGCAGCCGGCGGACCGGGCCGCTCGTCCGTTGAACGGTGGTGCTTCTCATGTCTCTCTCCGTCCGGAAGTCGGATCTGTATGCCGATCTGGAAGGCAAGTATACCGCCCTTCTGCCAACCTGGGAGCGCAGGCAGGGGCACGCGAACGCGCGCCCCTGCCTGGCGGTTCAGGAACACCCGAAGACTCGGGACGTCGCTTGCCGAGTACCGCCTTGATCAATCCCCATCCGCCTTTCGGTTTGTCTACGAGGAGGTTCATCGGGTTCGCCGACCCGAGGGAGGGACATTGCCGTCGTCCTCGGATCTCGGCGGGTTCTCGGCCCTGCTGGGCGACGCAATCCGCGAGCCGCGCGGGGTGGCGGAGGGGCTCTGCCCGGTGGATCCAACGCCCGAGGCGCTGGCTCCGGCTTTGCGAGCGCTCGCGAAGCGGGCCCAGCAGATGTCGGGGGTGCCGTGCGGATTCGTGACCGCGGGCGATGTCCTGGTCCCGGATGCCACCATCGCGCAGCACCTCTACCGCATTGCCCAGGAAGCCCTGAGCAAAGCGGTGCGCCATGCGCGCGCCAGCCGAATCTCCGTCGAGCTGCGCGGCAGCGACGAGGCGCTGTTCCTGAGGGCAGAAGACGACGGTGTGGGTCCGCCGGGCACGCCGCCGTCCGGCGGACTGGGCCTTCGTTCGATGGCCTTCCGGGCTCGGGCCGTCGAGGGCGAATTCGCCGTGCACCCAGCGCCCGACGGAGGAACTCGTGTCTCGTGTCGTGTCCCGCGTGCTGCGTGCACCCCGCCCAACAAACGGGAGGTGTATCGCCTGATGGGCCTGGGCGAAGGCACCTGCGACGTCGCGGCCGCGATGCAAATCAGCACACACACGGTGGAGCCGTACTATGCGCGGAATCCCAGCAGAAGCTGGGTCTCGATGGGATGCGCGAACTCCGGCACCACGCCATCGACCACGTCCACAGGCACGGGCCCTGACGCCCCCGCGACAGTCCGAACCGTCACGGGAGGATTGTGCACCCCTCAATCACCCCCGGGACCACAACGGCCTCGGATCTCCTTAGGGCGATATCTTGTAAATAATTGAAAATAAAGGATGTGGTGCGCCCGGAGGGGCTCGAACCCCCGACCTGCGGCTTCGAAGGCCGACGCTCTATCCAACTGAGCTACGGGCGCACGCACCGCCATCATAGCATCGAGGCGGGCTCAGGGCCCAAGGCTCAGGGAGGCCTTGAGCCATTAGCCTTGAGCCTTGAGCCTCCGTCCTGTGCGAGAATGGCGCCGTGGCTGCGGCACCATCCCCCGACGACGGCCCGGTGACCAGGACCCGGCCCGACCAGGTCAGCCTGCCGGAAGTCCACGGGACGGTGCCGGTGCCGACCGGCGCGGTTCTGGAGGAAAATGATCGCGTTCGCCGGCCCGGGCTACCTCGTCGCCGTCGGCTACATGGACCCCGGGAACTGGGCCACCGACATCGCCGCCGGTGCCCGCTACGGCTACACGCTGCTCTTAGTCGTGTATGCTGTCGAACCTGATGGCGATCCTGCTCCAGGCGCTCGCCCTCCGGCTCGGCATCGCCAGCGGCCGCGACCTGGCGCAGGCGTGCCGCGACCGCATTCTCGCGCCGCACCACGATCTTCCTGTGGATCCTCGCCGAGATTGCGATCGCCGCGACTGCGACCTCGCCGAAGTCATCGGCTCGGCGATCGCGCTGCAACTGCTGTTCGGCCTGCCGATGGCGTGGGGCGTCTGCCTCACGTCGCCGACGTGCTGATGGTGCTCTACATGCAGCAGCACAGGTTCCGCTACGTCGAAGGCGCTGGTCGTCCTGCTGATCGCTGGGGATTGCGCGGCCGTTCGCGGTCGAGCTGTGGTTGTCGAAGCCGGACCTCGCCGGCGTCGCGCGCGGATTCATGCCCGACGCCCAGCTGTTTCGCAACCCGGCCATGCTCTACATCGCCGTCGGGATCCTCGGCGCGACCGTGATGCCGCACAACCTCTACCTGCACTCCTCGATCGTGCAGACGCGGAGATACGGCGACTCGAACGAGAGCCGGCGGAGAAGCGGTGTCGTTCGCCACGATCGACTCGACCGTGGCGCTGATGTCGGCACTGTTCATCAACGGCGCCATCCTGGTCGTGGCGGCCGCGACGTTCCACGGCAAGGGCTACCATGACATCGCCGACATCTCGGACGCCTACCAGCTGCTGGCGCCGCTGCTCGGGGCGACACTGGCCTCGACGCTGTTCGCCGTGGCGCTGCTCTTCTCGGGTCAGAACGCGACGATGACCGGCACGCTGGCCGGCCAGATCGTGATGGAAGGGTTCCTCAACATCCGCATGCGGCCGTGGCTGCGGCGCCTGATCACGCGCCTGGTCGCCATCATCCCGGCGCTCGTCACGGTGGTGATCTACGGCGACGCGGCGCCGGCGCAGCTGCTGATCCTCAGCCAGGTGATCCTGAGCCTGCAACTGCCGTTCGCGGTGATCCCGCTGATCATCTTCACCAGCGACAAGCGAAGATGGGCCGGCTGGCGGCGCCCGCGGGTGCATGGTCGTGGCGTGGCCGGTCGCCACCCTGATCATGGGCCTCAACGTGTGGCTCCTGTGGGCGACGTTCGGGCTGGTTTTGACCGGGCAGTCGGCGGAGCGAGAGCGTCCGTGTACACGCACATCCTCGTCGCCATCGAGAACTCCCCCGCGGACCGCGACGGTGCTCGAGCACATCGAGGCGCTGGCGAAGCTCACCGACGCGAGGCTGCTGCTGGTGCACGTGGCCGACGGCTGGGCGGCCCGGCACTTCAAGGATCTCCAGCTCCGCGAGTCCGAGGAAATCAAGAGGACCGCGCCTACCTGGCGCGAGTCCGCGGGCTGCTCGAGTCGAACGGCCTCGAGGTCGACGCCACACTCCGCATGGGGGACCCGGCGAAGGAGATTTGCCGCGTCGCCGAGGAGGAGGCCGTCGATTTGATTGCCATGGCCACTCACGGGCACCGCGGCGTCAGCGACATCATCCACGGCCAGACGGTCGACGCCGTCAGGCACGCCGCCAGGATGCCGGTCTTGTTGCTGCGGCGCAGGTAGAATCCAGAAGCCAGAAGCCAGAAGGCGGAAGACGGCATGCCAACCCGCCGGCTCCACACCGCCCTGAGCCCAGAGCCCTGAGCCGTGAGCCTTGACCCCTGAGCGGCCCCCGTACGGAACCCTACCTCGTCCGCCTGCGTATTCCCTATCAGGAAACCAGCGTCGCCCGGGTGTGCCCGCGCCCCGCTGAAGGCGTTCGAGGACTTCACCTATGGTCAGGCAGAAGAAACGGAAGCTGCTGTTCGGACTCGCGACGGTCGTGACGCTCGGAATCCTTGGCGTCTGGGGGTTCTCGGTGCTCGCGCGGCCGGAGACCACCGTGGATCCGAGCCGCCTCGCGACGGTGGAGCGCGGCGACCTGGCGCGCTCGGTGGTGGCCACCGGGCGAATCGAGCCGATTACGAAGGTCGAGATCAAGTCGAAGGCGAACGGCATCATCAAGGAACTGCAGGTCCAGGTGGGCGACCGCGTCGTCTCCGGCCAGGTGCTGGCCGAGCTGGACCGCGACAATCTCGCGGCCAGGCTCCGCGAGTCGAAGGCCGCCCTGAGCGGCGCCGATGCCAATCTGAGGGCCGCGATGGCCGAGCTGGCAAAGAACAAGGTCGAGGCCGAGGGTCCCGACGTCGCGTTCGCCCGCCGCAGCGTCGATCGCGCCGAACAGCTGTCGCGCGACAAGCTGATCTCGCAGCAGACCATGGACGATGCGCGGAATGCGCTCGAGCAGGCGGTCAACCGCCAGGCGATTGCCCGGTCGCAGCTGGGCGTTACCGAGGCCCGCGTCGGGCAGGCCCGCGCCGCCGTGGCGCAGGCGCAGGCGGCCGTCGACCGATCGGAGGAGGAGCTCACCAACGCCACCATCCGCTCGCCGATCGCCGGCGTTGTCCTGTCGCGCGACATCGAGGTCGGCAGCCCGGTATCGTCCATCCTGAACCTCGGATCGTCGGCCACGCTCGTGATGGTGCTCGGCGATATCAGCCAGGTCTACGTGAAGGGGAAGGTGGACGAAGCGGACATCGGACTCGTGCGCATGGGGCAGCCGGCTCGAATCCGGGTGGAGACCTTCAAAGACCGCCAGTTCGAGGGGCGGGTCACGCAGATCGCGCCGATGGGCGTCGAGCGAGACAACGTCGTGAACTTCGAGGTGCGGGTGTCGATCGACAACTCGTCGGGTGAGTTGCGCGCGAACATGACGTCGAACGCCGAGATCGTCCTCGAGGAGCACAAGGGCACGCTGGTCATCCCGGAGCGCGCGGTCATCTACGACGCCTCCCGCCGGACGTTCGCGGAGCGCGTCCGGCCGGACAGCAAGACCGGCCGCGAGCGGGTGCCGATCGCCGTCGGCATCAGCAACGGGACGCGCACCGAGATCACCAAGGGACTGGCCGCCGGCGACCGGGTCGTTCTGCAGTAGGGCGGTCTTCAGACCCGCCGAGATCGATAACCGCCATGGAACTCCTGCGCCAGACCTGGTCGAACCTGGCAGCTAACAAGCTGCGCAGCTTCCTGACGATGTTCGGGATCATGTGGGGCGTGATCTCGATCGTGCTGCTGTCGGCCGTCGGCGAGGGGTTTCAGCGCGGCAACCAGTACGTCCTCGAGGAACTCGGCAAGAACATCGTCATCATCCGGAACGGCCGGACCGCGATGCAGGCCGGAGGGGCGCGCGCCGGGCGGCTGATCCAGCTCGACATCGAGGACGTGCGCCTCCTGCAGGCGCAGTCGAAGCTGCTCGCCGAGGTGTCGCCCGAGCTGATGCGGGGCAGTATCCGCGCGAAGAGCGCGTTCAACTCCAGTTCGCTTCAGTTGAGCGGCGTCTGGCCGGCCTACCAGTCGATGCGCACGATCGAGGTCGATCGCGGCCGGCTGATCGCGGACGCCGACTGTCGCGAGGCCCGTCGCGTCGTCGTCATCGGGACCGAGGCCAGCCGCCAGCTGTTCGCTGAGCGCGACCCCGCCGGGTCCGCGATCTTCCTGAACGGGCTGCCCTATACCGTCATCGGCCGCGTGCGGAAGAAGGACCAGGATTCAAACTACACCGGGGCGGACAACGAGCGTCTGTTCATCCCGTACGAAGCCGCCCGGAAGGACTTCCCGATCCCCGGCGACCAGTACACGGCCGACTCGGTCTCGACGATCATCGCGGCGCCGCGCCCCGAGGTGGCCAGGCAGCTCGAGGCGTGGCTCGAGCGCGAGGGGATTGGCGGCTTCCTCGGCCTCGAGGCACAAGGGCCGGTGGAGATGGACATCAGGACGACGCTGGCGCCGCGGCACGGTTTCGACCCGCGCGATCCGGAAGCGCTCTCGATGTGGAACACGGCGATCCAGTCGGTGATGTTCGCGAAGATGATCGGCGCCATGCACTCGTTCTTCGTGTGGGTCAGCCTGATTACGCTGGCGCTCGGCGGCATCGGCGTGATGAACATCATGCTGGTGGCGGTCAAGGAGCGGACGCGGGAGATCGGCGTCCGCAAGGCGGTCGGCGCCACCTCCCGCGCCATCCAGTGGCAGTTCCTGAGCGAGGGACTCGCGCTGACGCTCACGAGCGGCGTCATCGGCTTTCTTGTCGGGGTCGGCTTGTGCGCGCTCGTGAATCTCGCGCCGATGCCCGCGCGCTTCTCGGGGATGGTCACGACGTGGCAGACGACGACGATGGCGATCGTGGTCCTGACGATCATCGGGGTCGCGGCGTCGCTGTATCCAGCGCGCCGGGCGGCGTCGCTGCCGCCGATCGAAGCGCTGCGCTATGAGATGTGATTCGGTGTAGCGCGGGTCTTCAGACCCGCGAGGGTTCCATGCTCCTGAAAGAAGTCATCCTCCAGGCGGCCGCCGCGATTCGGGAGCACCGGTTTCGTGCGGCCCTGACGATGCTCGGCATCGCCTGGGGCATCGTGACGGTCGTCATCCTGATGGCGTACGGCCAGGGGTTTCGCGCGGCCCTGGTGGTCGGGTTCCGGAACGCGGTGTCCGATGGCACGGCGAGGCTGCGCGGTGGGCAGACCAGCGCCCAGGTCGGCGGCGAGCGGGCCGGGCGGCGGATCTTCCTGAAGGAAGAGGACGTCGAGGCCCTGCGGCAGCTTGGGACGGTGAAGTACGTGAGCCCCGAGTACCTCGAGTCGCTCCCGCTCGTGTATGGCACGCGGTTCACCACGGCCGGCGTCAGGGGCGTGGCGCCGGAGTATGCCCTGATGCGCGCCGAGAAGGCCGGCGACGGCCGGTTCATCAGCGCCGAGGATTGCGAGAAGCGGCGGCGCGTCGCGTTCATCGGTTCGGACGTCGCGCGGAAGCTCTTCAGCAATATCCCGCCCGTCGGCCAGACCGTCCGTATCGCGGGCAAGACGTTCGAGGTGATTGGCGTCCTCGCCCAGAAGGCGCAGCTGTCGTCGTACTTCTACCCGGACTCGATGTCGGTCTTCATCCCGTACACCACCATGAAGTCGATGTTCGCGCAGGAGTACTGCGACTACGTGGTCTACCAGGCGGTGCTGCCGTCGGCGCAAGACGTGGCGCTGCGGCAGGTCCGCGAGACGCTGGCGGCGCGGCTCCGGTTCGACCCGCGGGACGAGCGCGCGGTGCGGGCCGACACGAGCGCCGAGATCATGTCGATCGTGGACGGCATGGCCAACGGCCTGATGGTGGTGCTGGTCTTCATCGGGTCGATCACGCTGATGATCGGCGGCGTGGGTGTGATGAACATCATGCTGGTGTCGGTGCAGGAGCGGACGCGGGAGATTGGCGTCCGCAAGGCGATTGGCGCCCGCCGCCGGCACATTCTCATGCAGTTCCTGCTCGAAGGCGTGGCGATAACGTTCGCAGGCGGTCTGGTCGGTATCGCCATGTCCTACGCGATTGCGACGACGATTGGCGTTCTGCCGTTCATTGCCAGCCTCATCGGCGACACGTCGCGGTCCACCGACATCCACCTGATCCTCTCGCCCGCGATTCTCACGACCGCGGCGACCGTCCTCTCGGTGACCGGCCTGATCAGCGGCTTCTGGCCCGCTTACCGCGCCTCTCGCCTCGACCCGATCGAATCGCTGAGGTACCGAGTAGACACCCGCCCCGGCTGACGTCGTCAACCCCGACCGACGGTCGTCGGTCCCGACTACTTCGTCTGCGCGCCCAGGCGGGAGGCGACGTGGGCTCCCAGGCGGTTCGCGGCGGCGAGCGCGCGGGCAAGGTCGCGGTGGGTGAGGTACTCGACGAGGAACGCGGCGTCGAATGCGTCGCCGGCGCCCGTCGTGTCGGCGACGACAATCCGCTCGGCCGCGGCCGAGACCGCGCCGCCGGCGTGAATCGCGGTGGCACCCTGCCCGCCCTGCTTGACGACCGCGATGGCGGCGTGGGAGAGCAGCCCTTCGAGCGGGCCGTCGGGCACGAGCGCCCGCGCTTCGTCCTCGTTGGCCAGCAGGATGTCGAGCGGCCCGACCTCGTCGAAGAGCTCCGTCGCTCGATGGGCGCGAATCAGCGAAAACGACGAGGGATCGAACGCCACGAGGATGTCCCGCCGCCGCGCCTCCGCCAGCAGCGGGGACGCGAACGCGGCGGACCCCGCCATGAACACCGCGTAGCCGTTGAGAAAGACCGCGTCCATCCGGTCCAGCAGCGCGAGCGGCAGGTCGTCGGCCGTCAGACGCAGCGGCCGGCTGTGGTCGGTCACGAAGGCGTGCTCCGCGTCCGGCCTGACGACCACGCCGATCCTCATCGTCTGGCCGCCGGGAACGACGCGAACGAACTCGGCGACGCCCTCGTCGGCCAGGTGCGCGTGCATCAGGTGGCCGAAGCAATCATCTCCCACCTGGCCCACGAGCGTCACCGCGGCCCCGCGGCGCCGAGCCCACACGGCGACGTTCGCCGCCGACCCGCCGGCCATCAGGTCCACGTGGCCGTAGACGTCGGCTCCCCAGACCAGCTCGCCCGACGGGCGCAGCAGCACGTCCCAGGCGATGTCACCGATGATCAGCAGGCGTGGTGGCGTCATGCGTGGCCGGAATCCCGGCTCGCCGATAAGACCACGCCGGCGCGCGGCTGTCAACGCAGCCTGCTATCATCGTCGAACGGGCCACCGGTTGACGGAGGAGCTATGGAACATCAATCGGCGCGAGCGCTGTTTGGGATGGGGTGTTTCTGGGGCGCGGAGAAGAGGTTTTGGCAGACGCCGGGCGTAGTGTCGACGACTGTCGGCTACGCGGGCGGGAAGACCGTCGACCCGACCTACCGCGAGGTGTGCCGCGGTACGACCGGGCACGCCGAGGTCGTGCTGGTCGAGTTCGACCCATCGCGCATCTCCTACGCCGACGTGCTGAAGGTGTTCTGGGAGAGCCACGACCCGACGCAGGGGATGCGCCAGGGTGCCGACATCGGCACGCAGTACCGCTCGGTCGTCTTCACGTTCGACGATGGGCAGGCAGCGCTCGCGCGGGCGTGGCGCGACGCCTACCAGCGCAGCCTGATGGCGGCCGGCCGCGGCGCGATCACCACCGAGATCGCCCCTGCGCCGCCGTTCTACGCCGCGGAGGAGTACCACCAGCGGTATCTCGAGAAGAACCCCGACGGCTACTGCGGCCTCGGCGGCACCGGCGTGAGCTGCCCGACAGGCCTTTGACGCCATCATGAGAACCAGCCTTCGTCCCGCCGTCGTGCTGATGTTCGTCACCGCGCTCGGCCTGCTCGCCGTGGTTCAGGGGAACGGCCAGGCAGCCCGGCAAGCGGCGGGCGGAGGCCAGGGTCGGCCGCTGCGAGGGACCCAGACGGGATCCGCGACGCTGAGGAGTACGCCGCCGCCGGCCCAGGAGGCGGCCGGCGTCACGCGCGCGCTCGTCGCCGAGGGCCGCGTGCTGCGCGAGTGGGACGACAGCCTGCTCGATCGAGAGCGGGCGCGCGAACTGCGCCTGCGCCGGCGGCAGGCCGACACGCTGATCCCCGGCCGCGTCCACGAGCGACTCGACCAGTATTACAGGGGCGTGCCCGTGTTCGGCGGCGAGGCGGTTCGCGAGACCGGCGGCGGGGTGACGCTGTCGGTGACCGCGTCGATCTACTCGGGCCTGCGCCTCGATACGACGCCCGTACTGTCGGGCGCGGACGCCATCCGCGTGTTCGGGCGCGAGACGGGCGTGACGGCCGGTCCCGCCGTCGCCGCCCAGCTGATGGTCCTGCCGCGCCAGGATTCGAGCTACGCGCTCGCGTATCGCGTGTCGGCGTTCACGGGGAACGAGATGCCGGTGATCTTCGTGAACGCCCGGACCGGCGGCGTCGAACTTCGCTACGACGATCTCAAGTCCCAGAAAGCGGCTGCGCTGCTGGGCAACGGCGTGCTGGGCACGGAGGGCTTGGCGGCCAACGATCTGAAGAAGGTGAGCTGCGCACTGCAGTCGTCCACCTACCTGGCGTGGGACATGATGCGGCCTACCACGATCAAGACCTACGACTTGAAGGGCGCGCTCACGAGGGCAAAGAGCATCTTCGCCGGCACCGTTCCGCTCGTGCAGTCCGACATGGCGACGAATACCCAGGCCACGTGGGCCGACTCGGTGGTCGTCGACGCGCACACCTACGCCGGGTGGACCTACGACTACTTCTACACCCGCCACGGCTGGAAGGGACTGAACGGCAACAACGGCCGCACGGTCTACCTCGTGGTGCATTCGGCGAACCGCGCCGACTACACGAAGTACAGCTCGAGCGACCAGTCGACCTACTACACGAACGCGTTCTACTGCGGCTCGTGCGGTTACGGCCGAGAGGACCTGCTGATGGTCGGCGAAGGGCTGCCGGCTGGCTGGATCACGACGTCGCGCGGAGGACAGACGGTGGACTACGTGGCGGCCGGCCTCGACGTGCTGGCACACGAGTACACGCACGGCGTCACCGACTACACGTCCAGCCTGGTCTACCGCAATGAGTCCGGTGCGCTGAACGAGGCGTTCTCGGACATCATGAGCGTCGGCGTGGAGTTTCACCAGCAACAGGCCGGCGGCGGGCTTCTCCAGGCCGACTACCTCGAGGGCGAGGACGTGTGGCGGCCCAGCAAGCCCGGGTCGCTCTCCGGCATCCGTTCGTTCGCCCGGCCGGCCGACTACGGCAACCCGGACCACTACTCGAACCGGTATCTCGGCACGGACGACAACGGCGGCGTTCACACCAACTCGTCAATCGCGAACCACGCGTTCTACCTCGCCGTCGAGGGAGGCAGGAACGCGACCTCCGGGCTGTCGGTGACCGGCGCCGGCGCGGCGAACCGCGACAAGGTCGAGAAGGCGTTCTTCAGGGGATTCACGACGCTGACCGCGAACGCGACGTTCAGCCTGGCGCGCGAGAAGACGATCCAGGCGGCGCGCGATCTCTACGGCGCCGGCAGCGCGGTCGAGACGGCCATCACCCAGGCGTGGACCGCGGTGGGGGTGTTCTAGGATGTGCGCGATGACCAGGAAGCCGCTCCTGTTGCTGCCGGTGTTGTCGTGCCTGCTCGCCTCAGCTGCGCTCGGGCAGACCGCCGCGCAGAAACCCGCGCCGGCGACGCCCGCTCCCAAGAAGCCGGCCGCGAAGCCCGCGCCCGCCCCGGTCTCGCACTTCAAGAACGGCGCCTGGCTCGACCGCGGGTATCTTTCGGCGAACGTCATCTACCAGACCGCGACGCCGTCGTTTACGCAGACTCAGTCGTGGACCTACTTCGCGGAGCCGGCCTCCGTCACCATCGAGTATCCGGGCTCGAGCGCGGTCGGCGTGGACATGGCCGGCGGCTGGCGCATCTGGCGGAACCTGGCGATCGGCGCAGGCCTGTCTGTCGTCAGCCGGCCTTCGACCACCGTGGTGGGCGGATCGATGCCCAATCCGCTCTACGCAAGGCGGCCGACGACGCTGTCGGGCGGATTCGAGGCGAACCACAGCGAGACGGCAATCCACGTCCAGGCCAGCTGGACGATGGCGCTCCAGCCCAAGATGGTGCTGACGGTGTTCGCCGGGCCGTCGTTCGTGAACGTCACGCAGACGATCGCGCAGGCCGAGGGAATCGGGACGTCGATCCCGTATCCGTTCGACAACGGGGCCATCACGTCCGCGACCACGTCGAACGCGTCCGGGATGGCGTTCGGGTTCTCCGCCGGCGCCGACTTCACCTACTTCCTCTCGAACACCCTCGGTATCGGCGGCATCGTCCGCTACGCGATCGCGTCCGCCAATCTTCCGGTGCCGGGCCAGGCGTCGGTGCCGGTGAAGGCGGGGGGGTTGCAGGTTGGAGGAGGGCTGCGGCTGTTCTTCCCGCCGCCGAAGCGTGCGGCGAAGCCGTCAACTCCCCCCAAGGCGCCGGAGAGGCCGAAGCAGCGGGTCAAGAAGTAGTGGCCGCGGCGCAGGGGCCGCATGCAGGGGCCGCGTGCTTGAAGTCGCACGCCGACAGGCCTACACTTTAGACTATGAGGGGCCAGCTCTTCGGCCGTCGAATTCGTCTGCTCGCAGCCCTCGGCCTGGCCGCGGCGCTCGCCGCCGCGTGCAACAGCGGCAACCAGAATGTTCCGGGACCGACGACTCCCTCCGGCCCCACGACGCTCACTCCCTGCGGCGTCGTCTCCGGCCAGACTGCCGGCTCCGTCGCCATCGTCAACGGGAGCAGCTGCGCGGACAGCACGGCATCGGTGGCATACCTCAAGCTGCAGCTGACGGACGGTAAGCAAGCCAGCTGTTCGGGCACGGTGATCAGCTCGACCGCCGTGCTGACGGCGGCGCACTGCCTGGAGGGCACGTCCGGCGTGACCATCAACTTCGAATCCAAGGAGATCCCGGCGGCGTCGTTCTCCTATCATCCCGGCTACAAGGGTACCGATTCCGATTCGATTGACGTCGGCGTCGTCATTGCCTCGTCGCCACTCGGGCAACCGATCGTGCCGCTCCTCTCCAGCCGGGATGCGAGAGTGAACGAGACGGTCGTGATCGCGGGGTACGGCCAGGCACGCTCGGCGGCGGCGCGGGGACGCTGCGAGCCGGGGCGACCTCGATGTCGGAGGTCGGAACCTATTACCTGGTGACCAACGCGGGCCTCAACGGTTCCGGCGCGTGCCCGGGCGATTCGGGCGGACCCGTTCTGGTGTCGATCGACGGCTACTGGGCGGTCGCCGGTGCGACATCGACGCTGGCCGGGCCGTGTGTGGTTGCCACCAACAGATTCGCGAATATCAGGAACCCTACCGCCTGGTCGTTTATCCTGAGCAAGGCCCCCGACGCTGCCACGCGCTAGCCCGCCGCTGGGGTCACGCTGGGGTTACATCTTGCATCCCCATTTCCTGCACGGCCTGACCCCACGCCGGGGCCACACGTGCAAGAAGTGCCAACGCAAGATGTGACCCCGGTTCTGAGCACACATGTGGCCATGGTGCTGGTAAACTCTCGCGAGCGCGTCACCGGAGACGGTGTGATGGAGGGGAGGCTGATCGACACCATCGAGACGCCGGAGCGGCCGACCCAGCTCGTGTTCGGCGGCAAGGACGGCAAGACACTGTTCATCGCGGCACGCACGTCGCTCTACAGCGTGCGCACAGAGGTGGCGGGGCGGTAGACTGCGCGCAGTCCGCCTCGCCTTTCATGGGAGAAGAGCATGTCCTACTTCATCGGCAAGAGAGAGTTCTTCCCGGGCGTTGGCGCCATCCAGTTCGAGGGACGCGACTCGAAGAACCCGTTGAGCTACAAGTTCTACGATCCCGACAAGCGCGTCCTCGGGAAGACCATGCGCGAGCACCTGAGGTTCGCGGTGGCCTATTGGCACAGCTTCTGCGGCACCGGTTCCGACCCGTTCGGCCCGGGCACGCGTGACTTCCCATGGGACTCGGCGGCCACGCCCATGGAGTGCGCTCGGCAGAGGCTGGACGCCGCCTTCGAGTTCGTGACCAAGCTCGGGGTGCCGTTCTACTGCTTCCACGACCGTGACATCGCGCCGGCCGGCGCCACCGTCGGCGAGTCCGAGAAGAACCTGCAGACCATCGTCGCACTGGCGAAGGAACGGCAGCAGGCGACTGGCGTCAGGCTCCTCTGGGGCACGGCGAACCTGTTCTCCGACCCGCGCTACATGAACGGCGCCGCGACCAATCCGGACTTCCGCGTGCTGACCCACGCCGCGGCTCAGGTCAAGGCGGCCATCGACGCCACGGTCGAACTCGGCGGACACGGCTACGTCTTCTGGGGCGGAAGGGAGGGCTACTCGTCGCTGCTGAACACGGACATGAAGCGCGAGCTGGAGAACATGGGCCGCTTCCTGGCGCAGGCTCGCGATTACGGCCGCAAGAACGGCTTCACCGGCACGTTCTACATCGAGCCGAAACCGATGGAGCCCTCGAAGCACCAGTACGACTTCGACGCGGCGACCGTCATCGGATTCCTGCGGGCGCACGGGCTCGACAAGGACTTCAAGCTCAACATCGAAGCCAACCACTCGACGCTCGCCGGGCATTCGTTCTCTCACGAGTTGCAGGTGGCCGCGGACGCCGGCCTGCTCGGCAGCATCGACGCCAACCGCGGCGACGCGCAGAACGGCTGGGACACCGACCAGTTCCCGACCGATCTGTACCAGGCCACCGAGGCGATGATGATCGTGCTGGAGGCCGGCGGGCTGACGCACGGCGGCCTCAACTTCGACGCCAAGGTGCGACGGAATTCGACCGATGCCGACGACCTGTTCCTGGCTCACATCGGCGGCATGGACGCCTTTGCCCGCGGCCTGGAAGTCGCGGCAAGGCTGCTCGGAGAATCTCCGCTGAAGGACGTCAAGCAGAGGCGCTACGCCTCGTATACGGAGGGAGACGGCCTGCGCTTCAGCCGGGGGCAGCTCACGCTCGCCGATCTGGCGAAGCTGGCCGAGCGCCACGAGAATCTGCCGCTCGTCAGCGGCAAGCAGGAGATGCTCGAGAACATCATCAATCAGTATCTCTGAGCGTGCGGCCTCGCGGCTCTCGAGCGAGACCGGCTACGCGTCCGCGTACGGCATCGGCGGGACGATGCCGTTCAGGCGTGCGTAGACCGTGAGCGCGCCGCGGTGGTGCGCGGTATGGTCGTTGATGGCGCCGAAGATCGCCAGTCTGGGGACGCCGCCCATGATCGGTCCGTCAGGCATCGGCGCGAGCAACTCGGCGTCGCTCAGCGATCCGATCTTGGCGGCGGCCTCGGCGACGGAACGTTCGAGCCAGGCGCGCGCCTGTTCGAGCGACGCATAGCTGGTGACCAGCTTCACGTGCTCGTCCCAGTTCAGGTCGAATCCCTCGGGTCGGAACGCGCCCTGGAGGAACCAGTCGATCGTCTGCGCCACGTGCGCCACCTGCTGAGCCGCCGTCATCATTCCGGCGGCCGGGACGAAGGTCGAATGGGCCTCGGCGAGGTTGCGCGTGGAGCGGTTGAAGTACTCGTGGGCCGTTCGCAGTTCGGCGAGAGCCTGTTGGGCAAGCGACATGGGATCGGTCTCCTGGTTGGCTGCGTGAACATGTTCGTCGTGCGTTCGCATCTTGTCAAGCCGGCCGCGCGGCAGTGACGGAGCCGGCGATGAGGCGCACATAGATGGAGGATCTGTATGAAGGCGCGGTTCCGGACCCTGGCGGTGGCGGTGTGCTCTCTTCTGGTCGGCCCGATGCTCCTTGACGCCGCCGCGCAGACCCCCGCTGGCGCGTTCGCCACGGGCCGCTACCGGAACCTGTTCCGCGAGGCCGGTCATTCGGACCAGGAGATCCAGAAGAAGATCGACACCGCCTTTCAGCAGCTCTTCCACGGCTCCCCGGACACCCAGGCGGTCTTCTACTGGGCGGGGGAGAACCCCAACGGCCGGCTGGCCTACCTGAGCGACATCAACAACCGCGACGTCCGGAGCGAGGGGATGTCGTACGGGATGATGATCGCGGTTCAGCTCGACAAGAAGGCGGAGTTCGACGCGCTGTGGAACTGGTCGAAGACGTTCATGTACCACGACGCGCCGGCGCACCCGGCCTACGGCTTCTTCTCGTGGTCCCTGAAGACCGATGGCACGCCCAACAGCGAGTCGCCGGCGCCGGACGGCGAAGAGTACTACACGATGGCGCTGTATTTCGCGTCGGCGCGGTGGGGCGACGGCAAGGGCATCTACGACTACAGGGCCATGGCGGACCGGCTCCTCTCGGACATGAAGAACCGCGGCGTCATCACCGGACCGTGGGCGAGCCGTCCCGATCGCGTCGAGACCGACGGCGCCGAGTTCAACCTGGAACACAAGATGGTGCGGTTCACGCCGGACAACCAGCGACCGGACCACACCGATCCCTCGTATCACCTGCCGGCGTTCTACGAACTGTGGGCCAGGTGGGGCCCGGCGGCGGACCGGCCGTTCTGGGCCGAGGCGGCGCGCGTCAGCCGGGACTTCCTCCAGAAGACGACGAATCCCGTCACGGGGCTGGCTCCCGAATACGCGAACTTCGACGCGACGCCGGTCGTCAACAGTCGGAACCAGAGGTCCAGCACCTTCGGGCCTGATGCCTGGCGCACGGCGGCGAACTGGGCCGTCGACTGGTCGTGGTGGGCGGCGGACCCGCGCGAGCGCGTGTTGAGCGATCGCATCCAGGCGTTCTTCGAATCCAAGGGACTCGCCACCTACGGCAACCGCTGGACGCTCGACGGCGCGACCCAGCTGGAAACGAACCACTCGCCGGCGCTCGTCGCGACCAACGCCGTCACCAGCCTCGCGGCGACGGATGCGCGGGCGGCGCGATTCGTCGAGGAGCTGTGGAAGACGGAGATCCCGTCCGGGCAGTACCGCTACTACGACGGCCTGTGGTACCTGATGGGACTGCTTCACTGCAGCGGCCAGTATCGGATCTGGACGCCGGCGTGGGCGACGCTGGCGAACGGTCCGGCGCCGTCGGGCGCGGCTGGCGCCGTCGGCATCTTCGATCAGCACGGCGACATCGGGCCGGTGAAGACCCCCGGCTCGGCCGTGTACGACGCAACCGCCGGCACGTACACCGTGCGGGCGTCAGGCGCCAACATGTGGGCCGCCAGCGACGAGTTCCACTTCGTCTGGACGCGGCTTCGCGGCGACTTCATCCTGCAGGCCCGGGTCGAGTTCCTGGGCGCGGGCGTGGATCCCCATCGGAAGACGGGTCTGATGATCCGATCGAGCCTCGACCCGGGATCCCCCCACGTGAACGTCAGCCGCCACGGCGACGGGTTGACGGCGCTGCAGTTCCGTCGGACGGCCGGCGCCATCACCGAGGAGACGCGCTCGGAGCTGAACGGCCCCGACGTCCTCCAGCTGCAGCGCAAGGGCGACACCTACACGATGTCCGTCGCCCGCTTCGGCGATCCCTACGCCACCAAGGAGATCACCGGCGTCGCGCTGGGCGACGAGGTCTACGTCGGGATCTACGTCTGCGCGCACAACGCGGACGTGTCCGAGACGGCCATGCTTCGCAACGTCCGGCTGATCCGCCCGGTGAAGGATGGCTTCACCGCGTATCGCGACTACATCGGCAGCAACGTCGAGTTGATGGACGTCGAGACCGGCGCGCGCCGCATCGTCCACCGCGTGGAGGATTCCATCCAGGCGCCGAACTGGACGCCGGACGGGAAGCGCCTCCTTATGAACCGCAACGGGAGGATGTACAGCTTCGATCTGGCCTCCCGGACCGTCGCCGACATCGACACCGGCACGATGACCCGGAACAACAACGATCACGCGCTGTCGTTCGACGGCACGATGCTCGGGCTGAGCGGCGGCCAGCCCTCGGTCGTGTTCACGGTTCCCGTGGCCGGCGGCGCGCCGAAGCAGATCACTCCCGTCGGGCCTTCCTACCTGCACGGATGGTCGCCGGATGGGAAGCTCCTCGCGTTCACAGGGCAGCGGAACGGCGAGTTCGATGTCTACGTCGTCCCCTCCGGCGGGGGACCCGAGAAGCAGCTCACCACGGCGCCGGGCCTGGACGATGGCCCGGAGTACACGCCGGATGGGCGGTGGATCTACTTCAACTCCACGCGCACGGGCCGCATGCAGGTCTGGCGCATGAGACCCGACGGCAGCGGGCAGGAGCAGCTCACCTTCGACGATTTCAACAACTGGTTCCCCCACGTGTCGCCGGACGGCCGCTCCATCGTGTTCATCACGTACGGACCCGAGATCGCGCCGACAGACCACCCGTGGTACAAGCAGGTCTACATCCGGAAGATGCCCACGAACGGCGGCAAACCCACGGTGGTGGCCTACGTCTACGGCGGCCAGGGTTCGATGAACGTCAACTCCTGGGCGCCCGACAGCAAGACCATTGCCTTCGTCAGCAACTCGGGGGGAGAGAAGTGAGCGCCTCAGGCCCCGTCTTCCAGGCCATGCCGGTGTGACTACTTCTCGAAATGCACTCCGTCCTGCTCGAGTGCGCTTCTGAGATCGGAATAGGCTAGTTGCCGGGTTCCGGATTGTCTCCTGGCGCATAGGGCCGATGCCGTCCCTGCTGCCTGGCCCTGCCCCATGCAGCACACGGTGTTCCGGGTCGACATGTGCGCCTGGAAATCCGAGGTGATGAGCATCCCCGCAGCCAGCAAGTTGTCGATTCCTTTGACCCGCAGCGCTTTGTAAGGGACTCCGTATGTTCCGCCGTTCTTGACTGTGAGTCTGGGCGCCGAGTCATGGAACCCGTATGCCATGATGTCATCCTCAAAATGCCTGCCGCCGGTCACATCATCCAGTGTGATGTCGTAGTCACAGGTGATCGTCCTGCCGCGCCGGATATTCAACGAGGGACTGGTTCTGGCGATGAACGCATTCTCACACCCGGGAAGGTACTTCTTGAACAGCTGGAGTGTCTTGTACTGATTCTGCCTGATGAGGAGTTCCGCTCTGGACACTTCGTCCCGGTTGGTAGGACTGACTTTCATCCGGTAATTCACCTTGATGAACATGAGGTAGTTGTCATGGACGGTTGTGGTGATCAAGCCGGATCCAAGACTCACGATGCCGTCAACGAACCCCTTGGGCAGCTTGTCTTTGATCAGGGAGCCGCTCTCACTCCCCATTCTGACGATCTGATCGTCACTGCCGTCGCGGCGCCCGAAGGCAAGATCCCCGACAGCATTGTTCTTCATGAGATAGGCATACAGCTTCTCGATGTTCACGTTGCCGAGCCCCATGCTGTTGCAGACCGGATGGTCATTCAGCTCGACAAACCCCGCGCCGGCGGAAGCCGACAGGTCGCCGTAGGCCGTGCTGTCGACAAAACACCTGGCCTTGAAATACTCCCTTCCCATCCTGCTCTGGGTGATGACGCCCTCAATCACTGAGCCCTTCTTGACGGCACCCGCCAGCAGGGTGTTCACGAAGATGTGCACCCCGGCTTCGGAGAGCATTTCGAACGCCACCAGTTTGTACAACTCCGTGTCTATCGCGGTGCAGATGGAGTCATAGTCATACCGGCTGACCATTTCCGCGTGGCCCGACGTTCCCCCGACGAGACTGAGGCGATCGATGATTTCCTGCGGGATGCTCTTGACCACCTGCCTCTTCTCCACTCCGGGAAAAGCCTTCCAGAGGTTGAAGTAGCTGTGAAGCGCAGTGCCTCCCTCGACGACCGTGCCACCCAGATACCCCTTGGCCTCAATGAGAGCGGTCCTTGCACCATGCCTTGCCGAGGCGATGGCTGCAACCACTCCGGCTGTACCTCCTCCAGCAATGACAACATCGAATTCGTGTGCCGGCAGCTTCTTGACGTCCTCTTGGTGGGGGCCGGCTTCTGAACGTTGAGGAGCGGCATCCAGATTCAAGGCGGGGAGAGCCATTCCAGCCATGATCATGTTCCGGGAAAAGTCCCTTCGGTCCATCTTCATCTCCCCTTGATGAACGGATTCGGGCCAAACACGCCGGACGCCTGGTCGTTGATGCCACCAGGTTCGATGCTCCATTCCATCATCGGACCGGCGTTGGGCACGGCGGCGGACTCCGCTGCGGAACCGGAATGGGGCACGCCAATGGCCGGTGTCGAGGTCCAGGATGCGCCAAGAAGGGGCCTGCCGCAAGGCCCGGCCAGGAATCCGCTGTCCGACGCCGCCCGACAGTTCGAGGTAGAACCGCCCCGCCGGTTCTGCTAGGCTGGCGGCGCAGGAGGGAGACCCCGATGTTCGTTGTCGAGTCGGTACTCACTCTCTGTCGTCCTGTGCGTCGTCACGATGCTCTGCTGGGGGTCGTGGGCCAACACGCAGAAGCTCGCCAGCAAGGACTGGCGCTTTCAGCTCTTCTACTGGGACTACGCGATCGGCGTTCTGCTGCTGACTCTCGTCCTGGCGTTTACGCTCGGCAGCACGGGCACGGAGGGCCGCGGGTTCCTTCCCGACATCAGGCAGGCAAGCGGGAGCGCGCTCGGTTCCGCGCTGCTGGGCGGCGCCGTCTTCAACCTCTCGAACATCCTGCTTGTCGCGGCCATCGACATCGCCGGCATGGCGGTCGCGTTTCCCATCGGGGTGGGCCTGGCGCTCGTGATCGGTGTCGTCACCAACTACCGCGCCAACCCCGTTGGCAACCCGGCGCTGCTGTTCCTGGGCGTCGCGGGTGTCGTGGCCGCCATCGTGCTCTCGGCGCTCGCCTATCGAAGGCTCCCCTCGTCGGGCCAGAAGACCACCGGCAAGGGCATCGCCCTCTCCGTTGTGGCCGGCCTGCTGATGGGCTACTTCTACCGGTTCGTGGCGGCGTCGATGTTCCCCATCTCGGTCGCCGACGGTCGCGTGGTCGTGGATGCCAGAGCCGGCGAGCTCAGCCCCTACACGGCCCTGGTCGTGTTCTCGGTGGGGCTGCTGCTCTCCAACTTCGTCTGGAACACGCTGATGATGAAGCGGCCGTTTGTGGGAGACCCCGTACCGTTCGGCGACTACGTCGCGCGGGGAAGCGCGCGCCTGCACGCCATCGGCATCCTTGGCGGCATCGTCTGGAGCGTGGGGATGTCGCTCAGCATTCTGGCGTCGAGCGCCGCGGGTTTCGCCATTTCCTACGGGCTCGGACAGGGCGCGACGCTCGTGGCTGCGCTGTGGGGCGTGTTCGTGTGGCGCGAATTCGACGCCGCGCCCGCGGGGACGAATTCCCTGCTGGCGGCCATGTTCGGCTCGTTCGTCGTCGGTCTGACCTTGATCGTCTTCGCCCGGTTCGCGTGAGGACCCACCGATGCCTCGACCGATCGTCGTCGTCGGAAGCCTCAACATGGACTTCGTCGTGCAGGTCGATGCGCTGCCTGAGCGCGGCCAGACCGTCAGCGGCCGTGGCTTCGCGATGCTGCCCGGCGGCAAGGGTGCGAATCAGGCTTGTGCCGTCGGGCGTCTCGGAGGGCGCTGTCGGATGATTGGCCGCGTCGGCCGCGACGTCTTCGGGGAGCGACTCAAAGCGAGCCTCGCGGATGCCGGTGTCGACACGTCGCGAGTGCTCGCGACGGAGGGGGAGGCGACCGGCGTGGCGCTCATTCCGGTGGAGGCCGGAGGCCAGAACGTGATCATCGTGGCGGGAGGCGCGAACCTGCGACTGACGCCCGGGGATGTGGAAACGGCTCTCGACGCGTCTCAGGAGGGGCTGCTGCTCGCGCAGCTCGAGTCACCCGCGGAGACTGTCGAGGCGGCACTCGCCCGTGGACGGAGCCTCGGGATGACGACCATCCTCGAATCCCGCGCCCGCGCGCCCTCTGTCCTCGGCCCTGCTCGGCGCCGTGGACATTCTCACCCCGAACGAGAGCGAGGCTCTCGCCCTGCTGGGCCTGCGGGGCGGGGCCCTGTCCGTTGACGAGGCGGCCGGTCTCGGCCGCCGGCTCCTGGAGCTGGGACCCGGGACCGTGCTTCTCAAGCTCGGGGCGAATGGCGCGTACCTGACCTCCGCGGCGGGCGGCCGTCACTTTCCCGCCCGACAGGTCGCGGCCGTGGACGCCACGGCCGCCGGCGACACCTTCAACGGCGCCCTCGCCGTGGCGCTGGGTGAACACCTGGACATGGCCGATGCGGTGGCCTTCGCGAACGCGGCCGCTTCCGTCTCGGTCACACGGCTGGGGGCTCAGGCGTCGATTCCAACCAGGGGCGAGGTGGACGCCCTCAGGAGGTAGACCGTGCATCGATTGGCCGTCCTCTCAATGCTCGCGCTGTTGGCGCTCCCCGGTCTGGCGCACGTCCCCGCTCCGACGCCACGTCCGATCACGAGAGCCGCTCTGGAGGACAGGATCCGTGGCGGCTGGGCGGGCAAGATGATCGGCGTCTCCTACGGCGCGCCGACGGAGTTCCGGTCGAACGGCGCGATCAACGACGTCGAGATGACCTGGTCGCCGGAGCGTGTCTCGAACGCGCTCGGACAAGACGACCTCTACGTCGGCATGACGATGGCCGAGACGATGGACCGGCTCGGCTTCGACGCCACCGTGGAGCAGTACGGCGAGGCCTTCAGGGTCAGCCAGTACGACGTGTGGCACGCAAACGCCGGCGCGAGGCGGCTCCTGAACCTGGGGATCAAGGCCCCGATGTCCGGCCATCCGAGATACAACATCCACGCCAACGACATCGACTTCCAGATCGAGGCGGACTTCATCGGCCTGATGAGCCCGGGCCTTCCGCAGGAGTCCAACAAGTACTGCGACCGCGTCGGGCGCGTCATGAATCACGGTGACGGCCTGTACGGCGGGATGTTCGTCAGCGGGATGTACACCGCCGCGTTCTTCGAGCGCGACGTGCGCCGGGTCGTCGCCCAAGGGCTGGCCTGCCTGCCGGCCGAGAGCGGCTACGCTCGCCTCATCAAGGACGTGCTCGACTGGTCGGCGGCCTATCCGGACGACTGGAAGAAGACGTGGCAGCGCATCGAGGAGAAGTGGGACACCGAGGACCCCTGTCCGGACGGCGCGCTGAAGCCCTTCAACATCGACGCCCGGATGAACGGCGCGTACATCGCTCTGGGCCTCCTCTACGGCAGGCTCGATTTCGGCAGAACGCTGGAGATCGCGGCGCGCGCGGGCCAGGACTCGGACTGCAATCCGTCCACCGCGGGCGGGATCCTCGGCGTGATGCTCGGCTACAGCGGGATTCCGGATGGCTGGAAGAGCGGCATTCCGGCGCTGGCCGACCGCAAGTTCGAGTACACCAACTCCTCCTTCAACGACATCTGCCGCTCGACGCTGCAGCGTGCGTTGAGGCTCGCCAGGCTTGCCGGCGGCACCGTCACCGACGTCGCCGTGAGCATCCCCGAGCAGACACCGAAGGCCGCACCGCTCGAGCAGTGGGACATGGGGGTGCCGGTGGCGCGCGTCGCCGTTACAGACGCGGCATGGAGCTTCAAGGGCTTCTCCGGAGCGGCCGGCGCAGCATCCGGCAACACCGCCGTGCGGATGCGCGCCGCCGGTGCCGGGGCCGAGGCGACGCTGCGCTTCACCGGCGCCGCGCTGGCGGTCGTGGGCGACATGACGCCGGAGGGCGGGCGCGCCGACGTCTATCTCGATGGCGCGCCGACCCAGGCCATCGACGCTTTCGTCGCAGGGCGCACGCACGACAACGACGTGTGGCACGTGTACGGCCTGACCCAGGGCCCGCACACGCTCCGGATCGTCACGCGCGCCGACGCCGACCCGCGCTCCAAGGGCGCGACCATCTCCCTCGCGGAGGCGGTGGTCTATCGGGCGAGGTAGAGGGCAACCACATCGTCGTCACGTCGCCCGACGTGACACCCGGATCATTCGGCGATTTCTCCGCGGTCCGCGCCGCGAACCACGCCGTCACCTCCGCCTCGAGCGCCTGCAGATTCGGACGCTGCTCGCGATGCGCGGCGTCCTGCCACTCGGAGGTCGCCGAGGTCGAGCGTCGATCCGACGCGGACGAAGATCGGGATCTGGTGCAGCTCAGCGGGCACCGTCACGGTCTGGCCGCCGGCATGGACGCCTCGGCGCTCCACGCGTTCCGCCACTTCGAGCCGGCGGGCAGGTAGACCTCCTGCGTGCGCTGGCCCTTCTGCCAGATCGGCGAGACGAGCGAGGTCGGGGCCGTAGAGATAGGTCCACCACTGGGACCACGCGTGCGGGCGTCTGGATCGGCGAGGAACAGCGGCCGCACGATCGGCATGCCGGTACGGCGCGGCTTCGACGGCCTGCGCGTAGCTGTAGTCCTTCAGGCGCTCGTGCAGCCGCGCGTAGAGCCGCCAGGTCGCGATGAGCACGTCGTCGTAGCTGGGCGCGCGCGGCAGGTTCCAGAAGCCCGACGGTTGCGGGTCGGGCCGACTTCCATGATCGGCGTGAAGCGCAGAACGCCAGCCAGCGCGCGCAGACTTCCTGCTCCAGCAGCTGCTGGTTGTAGCCGCAGGTGTCGGAGCCCCAGTTCGGGTAGCCCATCACGGCCGCGCGCTGCACGCCGATGATCGACGCGCGCAGGCCTTCCTGCGTGCCGCCGATGTCGCCGCCCCAGAAGACGCCGTAGGGCGACGTGCCGGTGTAGGCCGCGCGCGGCATCACGAAGAAGTCGTCGCCGCGGTGCTGGCGGCGCGACGTCGTGCGCGGCCTTGGCGGCGAGCGGAGTAGGCGTTGCGGTTCTCGCGGATCGACCGGCCGTCGAACATCGTGAAGGGCCCGTCGTCGGGGATGTCCTCCTCGGCGCGATCGAGCTTGAAGCCGGCCACGCCCAGCTTGAGCAGCTTGGCGACGCCGTCCTGCCAGTACTTCCGCGCGGCCGGGTTGGTGAAATCGACCATCGGGTAGTTGTTGCGTTGGCGGGCGCGGCTGGCCGGGATAGACGTACCCCTTCGCCAGCGCCTCGGTGTGCCATCTTGCCGTGGAAGGACGGCCGTGATCCACAGCACCGTCTTCGACTGGCCGGCGTCGAGCCACTTCACCATCTCCGCGGAAGTGCGGCAGCCGGGCGGGATCGATCTCGAAATCGTCGTAGCCCCACGGCTGCCGAGGCCCCACGGGCGATCGATCCAGTACACGCCGTTCGGGATGCCGAACGCCTGCATCATCAGGACGTCTTCCATGACCTCGGAGTTGAACGGGCCGGTGACCGGCGTGCCGTCGTAGTAGGTCGGCGCGCTGCGTGTGCTCGTCGCGCCAGCGCCACGGCGAGAACATCCACTTCGGCGGCAGGAAGGGCGGGCCGGCATCGCAGCGCGTGGGCCTGGACCAGCTCCGCCGGGGTGCCGGCTGTGTAGATGGCCAGCGCGAACGACGGACCTTCCAGCGTCGATCGTCACGCGTGCGGGATCGCTGGCCGCGAAATCGAACGTGCCGGGCCAGGTGCCCCGCACGGACACCGCGTAGCCGCGCGACGAGAGATAGAACGGCGCGTAGACCGAGGGCGTCGGCTTGAGAGCATGTCCACCTTCTGTCCGCGCAGGTTCATGGCTGCCGTGATGCCCGGCGCCCAGGAGGCCTGCCTGCGGGCCGTCGACGACCCGCTCCATGAGGCCGGTGAAGTACTCGTCGCGCGCCGCGTCGATGGCCAGGCCCCAGCGGCTCACGCCGGCACTGGCTGCGCCGAGAGCGAGAGTCTTCCGGTCGCCGTTGCGCGTGACGGTCATCGTGACCACGCGTCCGTCGGCGAGCGTGGCCCGGTTCGTCCACGAACCCGCG
>CAWARN010000005.1:0-375474 GCA_963784455.1 uncultured Acidobacteriota bacterium
CCGAGCGCAGCCCGATGCCGCAGCTGCGGCTGGTCATCCTCGCCCTCCAGGACGCGCTGGGCTACGGGCCCTACGTTCGAGGCCGCGATGGCGAGCCGTTCGGCGCCGGCGCCGGTCGCGCCGCTCCCGCTCCTGTCGGTGGCGGGTCCGGGGGAGGCTGGCCGCCGTGCCGCTCGACACCCGGCCAGACGGTCCCGCCGGCCGGTGCCGCTGCCGTTGGAGCCGTGACGCTTACGCCGGCGGCCCAGGCGCTGATCGATCGGAAGCGCGCGATCTCGCCGACTACCAGCGTCTGACGGCTGAGGGCAAACTCGGGAAGGCGGGCCTCAAGCTCGAGTCGCTGAAGAAGGCGATTGAACGGCTGAAGAAGGAACGATAAGGGCCTGGACTGTTGGTGAAGCTGTGACTCGAACAATCGCGGCGGCACGGCCCGTCGCTGGCCGGCGTTTGTTGGTAGACTTTTCGTGCCTCCCTGATTCATCGGATTTCCTATAAGCAATCCACTTTTGTTGCTCGAAGTGGACTGCCCCAACTGTCAGGCGCGGCTCACTAAGGGTCGAGCAGGTGGTCCTCGGGGCGCATGTCGCGTCGACCGACCAGGACGGCGAGGTCCGCCTCAGCGCCGGTGTTTGGCGACTCCCGGGTCGAGAGCGACCTGGCACTGGGTGAAGGGGCCGTCGTCACCTACGCCTGTCCGTCGTGCGAGCGCAGCCTGACCGTGGACACGCCGTGCAAGTTCTGCGGCGGGCCGCTGGCGTCGGCCAATCTGCCGACCGGCGAGGCGATGGAGTTCTGCGGCCGGGCGGCATGCTGGGGCCGGGTCCTTGGCGGCTATGGCGACGTGGACGAGATGACCGATCTCCCTGAACCGGATGTTCGAGTCCGGCACGACGAGTCTCTGGCCGCGGCCACTTCGGAGTCCCTATGCACACCCATCGGCGGTACAGCTTCAAGAACCAGCACTTCGTGGGCGAGGAGGGGCGGCTCATCCCGCTCCTCCAGCAGGTCCAGGCCGAGGACGGCTATCTGCGCCCCGAACGCCTGAAGGAGATTCACGAGCAGTCGGGATTCCGATGCGCCATCTACGGCGTCGCGACCTTCTACGCGCAGTTCCGACTGAAGCCGGTCGGCAAGCACCTGCTGCGCGTCTGCCACGGCACGGCGTGCCATGTAAGCGGGGCTGTCGAACTGAGCCAGGCGGTCGAGAAGCACCTCGGCATTCCGAACGGCGAGACGACGCCGGACCGGTTGTTCAGCATCGAGACGGTGTCGTGCCTCGGGTGCTGCTCGCTTGCGCCCGCGATCATGATCGACGCCGCGACGTTCGGCAATCTCAGCCCGTCGGGCGCCGTGAAGGTCGTGAAGAAGTTCCAGAAGGGGGGAGCGGTCATGACGCGGGTCACCGTTGGCCTACTCCACGTGCGGGATTGCGGCCGGCGCCGAGGACACGTTCGCGGCGCTCGGGAAGCAGCTGGCCGATTTGCCGGAGGCGCCGGAGCTGCTGCGCACGGGCTGCGTGGGGATGTGCTACCAGGAGCCGCTGGTCGAGATCAGCAACGGCGACGGCGTCCGGTACCTGGACGGCCACGTCAGCCCCGACAAGGTGGCGCGCCTGGTTGACGAGCACATCGGCAAGGGCGAGCCGGTGGCCGACTGGCTGGTCTGGACCAGTGCCGGCCAGGGGACCGACACCGCCTACCTCTCGCGCCAGCACCGCATCGTCCTGCGCAACTGCGGCAACATCGACCCGGAGTCGATCGACGACTACATCAAGACGGGCGGCTATCTCGCGCTGCAGAAGGTGCTCGAGGCGAAGGATCCCGACGGCCTGGTCAGCACGATGATCGAGTCGGGGCTGCGCGGCCGCGGCGGCGCGGGCTTCCTCACCGGCATGAAGTGGCGGTTCACGCGCCAGGCCCCGGGCCGCGAGAAGTACATCATCTGCAACGCGGAC
The DNA here is from genome assembly GCA_963784455.1 of uncultured Acidobacteriota bacterium. Taxonomy (GTDB): domain Bacteria; phylum Acidobacteriota; class Vicinamibacteria; order Vicinamibacterales; family Fen-181; genus FEN-299. The sequence goes on from CAWARN010000005.1 coordinate 1,955, forward strand.
GAGGGCGACCCGGGCGCGTTCATGGACCGCTCGGTGCTCGAGAGCGACCCGCACTCGGTCATCGAAGGGATGATCATCGCCGGCTACGCGATCGGCGCCGACCACGGCTACATCTACGTGCGCGCCGAGTACCCGAAGGCGATCGACCGGCTGAACATCGCGATGGCGCAGTGCCAGGAGCGGGGTTTCCTCGGCGACGGCATCCTGGGGAGCACGCACGCGTTCCACATCAAGCTGAAAGAGGGGGCCGGCGCGTTCGTGTGCGGCGAGGAGACCGCGCTGATGATGTCGATTGAAGGGAAGCGCGGCATGCCGCGCGTCCGCCCGCCGTTCCCGGCCACGAAGGGGCTGTGGGAGAAGCCGACCTCCATCAACAACGTCGAGACGTTCGCCAACGTGCCGTGGATCGTGATGAACGGCGCCAAGGCGTTCAACTCGCTCGGCACGGCCAACAGCAAGGGGACGAAAGTCTTCGCGATGGCGGGCAAGATCCGCCATGGCGGCCTGGTCGAGGTGCCGATGGGCATCTCGATCCGCGAGATCGTCTACGACATCTGCGGCGGCATCCGCGACGACCGCAAGTTCAAGGCGGTTCAGATGGGCGGGCCGTCGGGCGGCTGCATCCCGGCCGAGCTGCAGGAGACGGTGATCGACTACGAGTCGATCAACAAGACCGGCGCCATCATGGGCTCCGGCGGCCTCGTCGTCATGGACGAGACCACGTGCATGGTGGACGTCGCCCGGTTCTTCCTCGAATTCACCCAGCGCGAGTCGTGCGGGAAGTGCACGTTCTGCCGGATCGGCACCAAGCGGATGCTCGAGGTGCTGACGCGCATCACCGAAGGGAAAGGGCCAGGACGGCGACATCGAGCTGCTCGAGGACCTGGCCGCGCGCGTCAAGAACTCGTCGCTCTGCGGGCTGGGCCAGACCGCGCCCAACCCGGTGCTGACGACGCTGAAGTACTTCCGGTCCGAGTACCGAGGCGCACATCACCAACAAGAAGTGCCCGTCGCACCACTGCCAGAAGCTGCTGACCTACACGATCACCGACGACTGCAGCGGCTGCATGCTGTGCGTGAAGGCCTGCGCGGTGGGCGCGATCACGGGCGAGCGCAAGACCGTGCTCGTCATCGACCAGTCGAAGTGCACGGTCTGCGGCGAGTGCTACAAGGTGTGCAACCTCGGCGCGGTTCACAAGGACTAGCTCCTCACCCCTGCGAAGGACAATCCCATGGCGCTCGTGAAGATCGAAATCGACGGCAGGCGGATGACGGCCGACGGCGGCCAGACAATCCTGCAGGTGGCCCGCCAGCACGGAATCCACACGATCCCCACGCTGTGCGACGATGCGCAGCTCGAGCCGTTCGCGTCCTGCTTTGTCTGCGTGGTGAAGGTCAAGGGCGCGCGGTCGCTGATGCCCGCCTGCTCGACGAAGGTCCTCAACGGGATGGTCGTCGAGACCAACTCGGGCGAGGTGCGGCAGTCGCGCAAGGCGGCGCTGGAGCTGCTCCTGTCGGACCACTACGCCGACTGCGTCGGGCCGTGCCAGATCTCGTGCCCGGCCGGCATCGACATCCAGGGCTACATCGCGCTGGCCGCGATCGGGAAGTACAAGGACGCGATCGCGCTCATCAAGGAGAACAACCCGCTGCCCTCGGTGTGCGGGCGGGTCTGCACGCGGCCGTGCGAGGTCAAGGGCTGCCGCCGGACCATGCTGGACGAGGCGGTCGGGATCGACTACATCAAGCGCTACATCAGCGACCTCGATTTGAACAGCGCTGACGTGTGGCGTCCCGAGGTGGCGCCGTCCAACGGCAAGAAGGTGGCGGTGGTCGGGGCGGGGCCGGCGGGGCTCTCCGCCGCGTACTACCTCGCCATCAAGGGCTACCGGGTGGACATCCTCGAGGGGCAACCCGAGCCGGGAGGCATGCTGCGCTACGGCATTCCCGAGTACCGCCTGCCCAAGGACGTCCTCGACCTCGAGATCGCGCAGATCCTCGGCCTTGGGCCCCGGCTTCAGACCAACGCCGTCCTCGGCAAGGACTTCACCATCGCGAGCCTGAAGGAAGAGGGCTACGGCGCGATCTTCATGGGGATCGGGCGTGGCGAAGCTCGCTGATGCGCGTCCAGAACGAGAACGCGACGGGCGTGCTCTCGGGGATCGAGTTCCTCAAGCAGTTCGGCCTGCGCCGGCCGATGGACGTCAGCGGCACGGTGGCCGTCGTCGGCGGCGGGAACACCGCCATCGACTGCGCGCGCACGGCGCTCCGGCTCGGCGTCAGCGAGGTGAAGCTGCTCTATCGGCGGACCCGGGCGGAGATGCCGGCGAACGACTCCGAGATCAAGGACGCCATCGAAGAAGGCGTCAACATGCAGTTCCTGGTCGCGCCGACGAAGGTCGTCACCGGCGAGGACGGGACGCTGAAGGGGATCGAGTGCCAGCGCTGCGAGCTGGGAGAGCCCGACGCGTCGGGCCGGAGGAGCCCGAAGCCGATCCGCGGATCCGAATACCTCGAGCCGTGCGACTTCATCATCTCGGCCATCGGCCAGAGCACGACGGTGGCCGACCTGGTGGACGGAAAGGTCCCCGACATGCTGCCGCCCGGAGAGGCGCTCGCCCTCACACGGTGGCAGACGGTGCAGGTGAACGAGAAGACGTTCGAGACGTCGGTCGAGGGCGTGTTCTCGGGCGGCGACGTCGTGACCGGCGCGGCGACGGCGATCGAGGCGATCGCGGCCGGCCGCAAGGCGGCGTACGCCATCGACAGCTACATCCGGGAAGGCGTCGTGCGGTCGGAGCCCGAGGAGTTCATCAGCCGCAAGGACGTCTTCGCCAAGGTCGGCATGAAGGACCTGCGGGGGCAGGAACACAAGCCGAAGCGCCACATCCCGATGCTCCCGGTGGACCAGCGCGCGAACAGCTTCATGGAGGTCGAGCTGGGCTACTCGGCGGCCGACCTGAACGAGGAAACCACCCGGTGCCTCGAGTGCGGCTGCACGGCGCTGTTTGACTGCGACCTCCGGAAGTACGCGACGGAGTACGGGGCCGACGTGAAGCACTTCCTCGGCGAGGCTCGGCAGCACGAGCGTGACCTTTCGCACCCGCTGATCGAGCTCGACGCGAACAAGTGCATCCTGTGCGGCCGCTGCGTCCGTATCTGCAGCGACGTCGTCGGCGTGTCGGCCTACGGCTTCATCAACCGCGGCTTCGGCACCGTGGTGGCGCCCGCGCTCGGCGGGCCGCTGCTCGACACCGAGTGCGTGTCCTGCGGCCTGTGCATCGGCACCTGCCCGACGGGCGCGATCCCGCAGCACCTGCCGCTCGCCAAGCCGGGCCCGTGGAAGACCGAGTCGGCCGAGAGCGTCTGTCACTACTGCGGCGTCGGCTGTCGGATCAACTACGACCGGTTCGGCGACACGCTGGTGAAGGTGTCCCGCAACGAGGCGAACGACGTCACCTTCGGCAACCACTGCCGGAAGGGGCGCTTCGGCTTCAACTTCGTGCACGCTCAGGACCGGCTCCTGACCGGACGGGTTCGGGCGGGTGACGTCGCCGTCGACGCTTCGGTGGACGAAGCCGTCACCCAGGCGGCCGCGAGGCTGAAGGAGCTGGCGCGGCAGTACTCGGGGCGCGAGATGGCGGTGTTCGTCTCGCCCCGGCTCACCAACGAGGAGATCTACCTGGCGCAGAAGTTCGCCCGGGTCGCGCTCCGCACCCACAACGTCACGTCGTTCGGCCAACTGGTCAACCGGGAGCTGTTCGCGCCGGACGTCATCGCGACGGCGACCTACCCGGACCTTGCGCAGGCGCAGGCGATCCTGGTCGTCCAGTCGGCGCTCGACGAAGAGCACTTTGTCGCGGATCTGATTGCGAAGCGGGCCATCCGAAACGGCGCCAGAATGGTGTTCATCGGGCCGAATGAGAACCGGAGCGCGAGGTTCGCCGAGCTGTTCCTCGAGTGCGCGCCGGAAGCCGAGACCATGGTCGTGCAGGCGATCGTCGCCGAGGTCGCCAGGCTGGCGGGCCAGGAACCGGTGCCGGAGCTCGTCGCCGGGATTGCCGGCCTGACGCCGGCGCAGATCGCGGAGCAGACGGGGATTGATCCGGCCGGGATCGCCGAGGCGGCTGCAATCCTGTCCGGCAGCCAGCGCAAGGTCATGGTATTCAACCGCGACTACCGCGGCGCGCGGCGCGCGGGCGACGTGCGCTGGCTCGCGGCCGCCGGCGCGGCACTCGGCTGCGGCGTGCTGCCGCTCCACGAGAAGTCGAACGCGCAGGGGCTGCTCGACATGGGCGCGAACCCCGCGTGGTTCCCGGGCTACCGGCCCGTCACCGACCCGGCGACGATCGACGACCTGGAGAAGGCCTGGAGCGTGTCGCTCCGCGACCTGGACACCACCGGGGCGGACGTGGCGCAGTTGCTGGCCGCGAAGCAGATCAAGGTCGCGGTGGTGCTCGGCGAAGATCCGCTCGGCGCCGACGGGTTGCCGGCGGAACTCCGTGCGGGCCTCGAGGCGGCGGAGTTCCTGGTGGTGGCCGACCTGTTCGCGACGAAGACCGCGCAGGCGGCGCATGTGGTGTTGCCGATGAGCAGCACGCCCGAGACCGCGGGCACGATGACCAACTCCGAGCGGCGCGTCCAGCTGCTCGCCCGGGCCATCCCTGCGCGGGCGGGTCTCGAGACCTGGGAGCTGCTGACGGAACTGGCGGCGAGGATGGGCCTGAAGTTCAAGATGAACTACGCGGCGCCCGCGCAGGTCTTCGAGGAGATCCGCCGCGTGGCGCCGATTTACCGCTACGTCGCCGTGGGCAGCCAGGGCCCGGATGCGATCTGGGACGCCAGCCGGTTGCCGATGAAGCCGGCGGCGCTGAACGGCACGGCGACGGGGCCTGTGTTGACGCCGGTCGCCACGGACGCGCTCGACTACCTCGACGCCCGGTTCGAGCGGTGGTTCGGCGGACTGTTCAAGGACGGGTAGTCGGTCTCTTCAGAACCTGCCACATCCTCCGGCCGCCGACCAGCAGGAACTGCAACGCGCCACGGCGGAATCAACGGGAGGGAGACGAGGTCAGGCGCATTTCCGCTCGACGGCGCCCAGGCACGCCGCGTGCAGGGACGACGATGTACAATGCTCGCCGTGCCTCGCGTTCCGCCGTTCGATCGTCCCGCAACCTACGATGATTCTCGTCGCCCTTCCCGACATCATGGTGGCCGAAATCGTGGGTGGCGAGCTGCACGCTTCCCCCCGCCCAGCTCCGCGTCACGCAATGGCGGAAGGGGCCATCGGAGCCCTCATCGCGCCCCCATTCCAATTCGGGCGCGGCGGTCCGGGCGGCTGGTGGATCCTCCCCGAACCCGAGCTGCACCTCGGGGCTGACGTCCTGGTCCCCGACTACGCGGGGTGGCTACGGACGCGCATGCCCTCGGTGCCTGTCACCGCCTACTTCCCGCTCGCGCCCGACTGGGTGTGCGAGATTATCTCGCCCTCGACCGCCGCGCTCGACCGCGCCCGGAAGGTCGCCCTCTACGCACGCGAGCAGGTTGGCCACGCCTGGCTGATTGACCCCATCGCTCGCACGTTGGAAGTCCTGCGCCTCGAGACCGGGCGGTGGGTCATCGTCTCGACGCATGCGGGAGACGTCACGGTGCGCGCCGAGCCGTTCGCGGAGATCGAGATTGCGCTCGCGGACCTCTGGGCGGACTGATTCCGGCGCGGGCGAACCCGAGGCAGAAGGCAGCAGCGGGGACGGATGAACGGAGGCGTCACATGAGCACTCACCAAGCCCGGCGCAGGTACTTCGGGACGCTGTTGGTCATTCTGGTGTCTCTGCTCGCCGTCGGCACGGCGTTCGCGCAGACCAACCGGCCCGCAACCGCGCCACCGCGCGACGCGAAGGCGGAGGTCACCGCCCTCCTTCAGGAGTTTCTCAGCAAGGTCACCTCACCGGCGATGCACCAGCGCTTCTGGGCCGACGATGTGATCTATGTCAGCAACGCGGGCGTCGTCCGGACGAAGGCCGACGTTCTGGAGGGCGTGAAGGACTTGGGTCCGGCAGTGCCTGCGGGGGGCCTCGCGACGGCGGCGGCCGCCGGCGGCTACTCCGCGGAGGACGTCGTCGTGCGTCAGTTCGGCGAGACCATCGTGGTCAACTTCAGGCTCGTGCAGCACACGGCCGGCCAGCCGGACACGTCGTTCCGCAACTCCGGCGTCTTCGTGCTGCGCGACGGGCGGTGGCAGGTGGTGTCGTGGCAGGCCACGCGCGTGGCGCCCGTTCCACCGAAGCAGTGAGCCGAACGGCCGAATCACTCCGGGAGTGATTTCACCTCGTCGTCATCGCGAAGGACCTGGGCCGCTACTGAGGGGCGGCCGAAATCGCGACGACTTGCGAATCTGTTCACTACATCGGCACGCGAGCGGACGACCTCCCGATCTCGCTGTCTGGCTGGCGCATAATAGCCTCAGTGAAGACGACGGGCACTATCCGCCGACCCGCGGAGCCGGTCGGGCTGGCCGATGTCCGATCGTGGTCGCTCGTGCGCCTGCGATGGGGATCGGCGGCCGGCCAGTTCCTGATCATCCTCGTCTCGTGGCGGGTGGCCAACCTCCCCCTGCCCATCGCGACCCTCTTCGGACTCGCGTCGCTCACCGGGCTGACGAACGCCGGGCTCTGGGTGTGGATCAGGACCGGCCGCGCGATCACGACCGTCTCGATCGGATCGATCCTGGCCTTCGACACGCTGCTGCTCACGGAGCTTCTCTACGTGACCGGCGGCGCGTCGAACCCCTTCAGCGTCTTCTACCTGGTGCAGATCACCGCGGCGGCCTCACTCATCGGCTCGGCGTGGACGTGGAGCATTTCCGCGCTTGCCGTCTCGTGCTATGCCGCGCTCTTCGTCCTGCCCGCGACGCCGGGAGACGCCGAAGCCGAGCACATGGCGGAGATGATGCGGGGACACCTGCGGGGGATGTGGGTGGCCCTCACCCTGGCCGCCGCCATGACCGCCTACTTCGTGACGCGGTTGACCGCCGCCCTCGCTCGGAGGGACCGCGAGATTGCGGACATGAGGGAGAGCGCCGCTCGGCGCGACCGGTTGTCGGCGGTGACCACGCTCGCGGCGGGGGCGGCGCACGAACTGGCCACGCCGCTGACGACCGTCGCCGTCGCGGCTGGTGAACTCCAGCGATTGGTCGCGACCCTGCCGGCCGACATGCGGATCCGCCTGGACGAGGACATCAGCCTCATTCGCGACGAAATCGTCCGCTGTCGCGAGATCCTCGACAGCATCGGCATCGGGTCCGGGAGCGTATCCGGCGAGATGCCACAGCGGTTCACCGTGGCGGAGCTCCTGGCCGAGACGCGGGGCCGTCTCCAGCCCCGAGAGGCGGCACGAGTGGCGGCCACCGGGTTCGACGGCGTACCCAGCGTGCTCCTGCCGCGCCGGGCGCTCGCCCGCGCGCTCCTGAGCCTGCTGCGGAACGCCCTGGATGCGTCGCGGAACGGCGAAGGCGTGACGGTGGAGGCGGACGTGGGCCGGGAGGCCGGATCGATGCTGACCCTCACCGTGTGCGATTGCGGCTGCGGGATGACGCCGGACGTGCTGGCCCGAGCCGGCGAGCCGTTCTTCACCACGAAACCGCCGGGCCATGGACTCGGGCTCGGACTGTTCCTGGCGCGCAACCTCGCCGACCAACTGGGCGGCCGGTTCACGATCAACTCGTCGCCGGCGCGCGGGACGACGGCTCGGATGATCCTGCCGCTGGAGGTGCATGGCGATGCCCGGTGAGAGCGATCACCCGCGTTCGCTGCTGATCGTGGAGGACGACGACCGCCTGCGCGGCCGCTTGTCGCGCGCGCTGGCGGAGCGGGGCTTCGAGACGCGCGAAGCGGGCGACGTGCACGGCGCCGTGGCGGCGGCCCGTGAGGACAGCCCCGAATACGCGCTCGTTGACCTTCGGCTGCCTGACGGGTCTGGGCTCCACGTCGTTCGCGAGATCAAGTCGATCGATCCCGGGACCACGGTCGTCGTCCTCACCGGCTACGGCTCGATTGCGACGGCCGTGGAAGCGGTCCGGCTTGGCGCGGCCGAGTACCTGACCAAGCCGGCGGACGTCGATCAGATTGCGGCCGCGTTGATGCGGAAACCGGCGGATGGCACGGGCGGCGACAAGGACGCCCGGGAACAGGTGCCCTCGCTCGCGCGCGTCGAATGGGAGCACATCAATCGGGTCCTCTCCGACTGCGGCGGCAACATCTCGAAGGCCGCTCGCCTGCTTGGCATCCACCGCCGATTGCTTCAGCGGAAGCTCGAGCGCTTTCCCGCGCAGCGGTGAGCCTGGTACTCCGGTACCCCACGTCTACAGGACCCGAAGTCCTGCGACAACTTGCCGCATCCTCCTCTCGAAACCGGCGAACTAGACTGCGGGGCATGGGACACCTGTTTCGGCTTCTCGCGGCAGTCGTCCTGCTGATTCCGCTGGCGGGCGGCACGGCCGCTGCCCAGAGCTCACCGGCCACGAGTCCCGCCACCGCCACGCCGATCGCCACCGCGTCGGTCGCCGGAACCATCAAGGCGCCGGACGGCGCGCGCCTGCCCGGCGTCGTGGTCACCGTCTCCGCCGAGGGCCGCCAGGTGTCCCAGGTCGCTTCGGGCGACCAGGGCGTCTACCGCGTCTCGGGCCTGAGCGCACAGCACTACCAGGTCACCGCCGCGCTCGACGGGTTTCGCCCGACGGTGGTAGAACTGAATGCCCAGGCCGGCGACGCCGCCGTGCTCGACATCATCCTCCAGATTGAATCGCTCGTCGAAACGGTGGACGTCATCGGCCGCGCCGATCGCGACTCGCTGGAGGTGCCCCGGGTCCGCGAGAGCGGGGCGCGCGACGTCGGCGAGGCGCTCGCCGGGCTTGCCGGCGTCTGGAAGGTGCGCCGCGGCGGGATGGCCAACGACGTTGTGGTTCGCGGGTATCAGGGTGAGAACCTCACCATGCTGATCGATGGCGCCCGCATCTACGGCGCCTGCCCGAACAACATGGATCCGGCGGCGTTCCACGTGGACTTTGCCGAGGTCGACCGGGTTGAAATCGGCAAGGGCCCGTTCGATATCAAGAATCAGGGCGGTCTCGGCGCCGCCGTGAATATCGTGACCAAGCGGGCGCCGGCCGGTGGGCACGCCGACGCGCAACTGTCGGCTGGTTCGTTCGGATACATCAACCCGACCGCGACGGCGTCGTACGGCAGCAGCCGGGCCGCCATCCTTGGCGGCTACTCGACCCGCCGCGGCGATCCGTACCTGGACGGATCTGGCCGCTCGATGCTCGCGACGGCCAACTACCTGCCGGGCGCAGCGAACCTCCGAGCCTTCGACGTCGACACCGCGTGGCTGCGCGTCGACCTGGTGGCGAAGGAGGCGCACGGATTCCAGGCCAGCGCCACCCGTCAGCGCGCCGGCACGATGATGTACCCGTACCTGCAGATGGATGCGACCTACGACGATGCGGACCGCCTGAACGTCGCGTACGACTACCGGAACAAGCGCGGCCCGGTGCAGGCCGTGCACGTGCAGGGGTACGCCACGCGTGTCGACCATTCGATGACCGACCAGCTTCGACAGACATCGACCGGTATGGCTCGCGCCTACAGCATGGCGACGACCGCCACGACCGCGACAGAGGGTATGAGGGCAGAGGCCACCTTCTCGGGCGCGACGGCTGGTGTGGAGGTGTATCGCCGCGAGTGGAATGCCGAGACCGCGCTGGCCATGATGAAGTACCAGCCGCAGTACCTCCATCCCCGACGTCACGATGACCTCGGCGGGGGCGTTCGTGGAATACACTCGGCGCCTCGCCGACTCCCTGACGCTCGACCTCGGCGGGCGCCTGGACACGACCAGGAGCGAGGCGGACGCCGCCAAGGCAAACACCGCTCTCTATCTCGCGTACCAGGGCAGGTCCCAGACGTCCGCCAGCGACACGTATCCTTCGGGGAAAGTCCGCCTGGCCTACAAGGCGGCCGAGAGCCTCACGATCACCGGCGGGCTCGGACATACCGTGCGCGTTGCCGATCCACAGGAACGTTTCTTCGCCTTGAGGCGCATGGGCAGCGACTGGGTGGGCAATCCGTTTCTCGTGCCGACCAGGAACACGGGCGTGGAGGTTGGCGCGTCGTGGAGAACCGGTATCCTCTTCCTGAACGCCGTCGTCCATCGCGACGCGCTGAGCGACACGGTGGGCGTCTACGACCAGGCTCGCGTGAATACCGTCCCGGGCGTGACGAATCTCTCAGCCCGTTCCTACCGCAGCGTGGACGCGACCCTGACCGGGGCGGAAGTGCAGGCGGTGGCGTCGATCTCCGATCGCCTGTTCGCCTCCGCCGACGTGTCGTACGTTCAGGGGCGGCAGGCGGCGAACCCCGCGGCCGGAGTCAATAGCGAATGGCTTGCCGAGATGCCGCCCACCCGCTCGCGCGTCGCTCTGCGGTACGAACAGCGCGTCACCCGCGGCTCGTTGTTCGCAGAGATCGAGGGGATCTACTCGGCCGAGCAGTCGCACGTGGACACGGACCTTCACGAGAGCGAGACACCCGCGTACGCCCTGCTGGGCGCCCGCGTCGGGGGCTCGTTCCGCCGCGCCAGGTTCTCGGTGGGCCTGTCGAACCTGCTCGACCGCACGTACACGGAACACCTCTCGTACCAGCGCGACCCATTCCGCACGGGCGCAAAGGTCTACGAGCCTGGTCGCAACGTCTACGCGAATCTGGCGTGGGCCTTCTAGGAGGCCGTCCGAGTAACCACGGGACGGCCTCCGAGGTCGGCACGCGTTGGGCGCCGAGGTTGTTTCGTCGAAACAGGCTGTCCTACGACCGATCGACCTCACTCGTGTGTTCAGGGATCGGGCATCTGCGTGGTCTTTCAGGCCCGGTTCGGCGCTCAACGCGAGCCGTTCTAGGAGCGTGTCAGGGCATGACTCGGACACGCTCCCAGCGGATCGAACACCTTGACGCCCACCAGCAGGCTCCTGACGGCTTGGCCGACGCCAATCGCCGGCACGAACGCGGCGACGACGCTGGCCGCGAGAAGGGAGGCCCCTTCCCTCACGACCGTCCGGATCACGTCTCCGGCGGTGGCGCTGTCCCGGCGCGACTTCCACGATCTCCGTCACGGGGGCCGGGTGCTGATCGCGCAGGACCTGGATCGCTACTGAGGGGTCGGGGCGTGACCCGGCGCCGGCTGACGCTCGATGTGGAACACCTCCCGCAGGTCGCGGGACACGGGACTGGCGTCGGCATTGACCGGCATCAGGTCCTTCATGAAGCGCCACCATCTCCCGCACACGTCGGTGCGGGCGATGCGCTGCCACAGTTCCTCGCTCTCAATCTCGGCGTAGCCGAACAGGTCGAGCGTCTCCGGATCGAGGTAGATCGAATACGTCCGGACGCCGTTCCGGAGGAGCGCCTCCTCGAGTTCGGGCCAGATCGGGTTGTGCCGACGCTCGTATTCGCCCTCGCGCCCCTGATTCACGGACATCCGGAAAGCCTTGCGGATCACGATGGGATCCTCCCGAGGTTCTGCTGCGACCGGCAGAGGCTTCGTGCCGAGCGAGCGCAGCCGGCCACGTACGGCGGTCGCCGATCGCGGCCGTGATTGCGAGTCGAAGTGCTACGGGGCCCTGCGCAGACCCTCCCAGCGCACCACCCACCGCCCATTTCGCGGGAAACCCGGGGCATCGACGTCCGGCGCGCCTTCCCAGCCGGCTGCCATCATCGCCACCGCGTAGAGAAGCGCACCATTCCCTGGCAGGTAGATCGTCAGGCCCGGCCGCTGATGGTTGTGGCCGTTCACGCGGTACATGTTCTTCGGGGTGTCCAGCAGCAGCGCGTCAATCGCGAGCTCGGGCCTGCCGAGCCGCGCCGCGGTCATCGCGACCATCGGGTAATCCCAGCCCCACGTCGTCGGCCAGCTCCAGTTGGCCCAGATCCACGTCAGCGTTCGGTCCATCACCGCGCGGTCGACGCCGCGGCCGGGCAGGACACCGAGCGCGGCGAGGACAGATGGATGGTCGGTCGCCCAACGCGGGTTCGAGTAGGTGTCCGGCGCCGTCTCGGCGAACAGGTACTTGCCGTCCGTGATGGATGGCTCGGCGAGCCGGGCCAGCACGCGGTCCCACTCGGCGAGCCGGCCCAGCCCCAGCCGCTCGCGCCACGCTTGCGCCGTTTGCAGCCCCCACGCCCAGTAGCTGAGCTCGTAGGCGCAGTTCGTGGTGCCGTCCTTCGGGTAGGTCTCCTGCGCGCATTGCAGGGGCGGCCCGAGCACCAGCCGCGTGCCGGAGGCATCGGGCGCGGGAAGCGACGCCATGAACTCAGCGGTGGCGAAGACCACCGCGCGGTATCGCTCGAGCGTCCGCCGCGTGGGCTGCGCGCGGTACACCAACTCGGCGTAGAAGATCGGGTGCGGTTGCTGCCACACGAGGAACGGCCCGATATTCGACGGCGATTCGTCGCCTGTCGGGCTGGTCATCTTCGGCCAGCGGGCGCCCGCGTAGCCTTGCCGCGCGGCGGTGGCCCGCGCCCTCGGCAGGATCGCGTCATAGTAGCCGAGGCTCCGCTCGAGCAGCGGCAGCCGGCCCCAGAGCGCGAATTGCGCCGCGTGCCACCAGTGCATCTCGAGGTGGAACTTCCCCTCCCAGCTGTTGAAGGTGAGCCCCGTTTCCTGCGGCGGGAACCGGCCGGAACATTGGATCGCCGTCAGGTACTGCGAGAGGACGATGCGACGCTCGAGCTCCCGCCAGCGTGGATCCGAGCTGCCAGAGAGGTCAATCGCGCCGCCAGTTGACCAGAAGCGGTTCCAGTGCGCATGCGTACGTGCGGAGGTGTCGTCGAACGTCGGCACCCGTGTCGCCGGCTCGGCCGGGGTGAACATCACAACGGCAGCCAGCGTGGGCGAGCGCGGGGCTGCTGACAGCCGGTAGGCGTGAGGGCCGACGCCGGCCAGCGTTCCACCCGGGGCCCAACGCAGCGACGCGGTGTACGAGTCCGCATCGAGTCGGCGCGCGAACCGAGCTTCGGTTGGCGACGCCTGGGCGAGGGCGGTGCTGTGCGCGCCGGGCTGCGTCCAGTCGGCTGTGGCCACTGCGCCGGTGCCGTAGGGGAATCGGATGTCTATCTTCACGCGGCCGTTTGCGAGCAGAGCCGAGCGCACGCGCACGGCGACGGCGTCCAGGGTCGGGTGGCACAGCGTCTCGACGTCAACCGACTCCCCGTCGAGTCGGAAGTGGCTGGTGATGGCGCCGTTCCAGAGGTCAAGCGTCTGACGAATGTCCGTCAGGTCCGCGGGTGTCGCGGGCGAGCCGTCCGCGCGCGTGAGCGAGAAGCCGATTCGGCCCAGATGCAGCCGGTGGGGATTCGCCCGCAGCCAGTTGATTTCGGGCGTGCGCTCACCGGGGATGTCGGCGTAGCCGACCTGGCGCCCGTGGCTGTCGAACGTCTTGAACCCGAATGTGTCGATCGTCCAGCGGTCGGGGTTCGGTGAGGAGTGCCAGCCCCACTGCGACAGCGTGCCGAGGGGGATGGTCTGGTCGTAGAGTTCAGCGAACGTCTGGAGACCAGTCGAATCGACGGTGAACGCGAACTCGCCGTTCCCGACGGTGAGCGGCGACTCGACGTCGAAGGTGGTCAGGGTCGGCTGATGACGTGTCACCAACCCGCGGCGGTCGATGGGCGCCCCGCCGCCGCCGACCTGGCGACCGGCCTGCGGCCCTGCTGCGGTGAGCGCGGACGTGAACACCAGCACGAGCCCGACCAGGGTACGGAACGGCGGGCGTGGCATCTGCGGGAGCATTCGCGCCGACACGACATCCCAGAGGATCATCGTCACCGTCCCGCGCCAAGGTAGTTGCCGTAGCCGACGATGATGGTCGACAGGAGCAGCGTGGCTGTGCCGAGGCTCAGCAGGATCATCGCGCGCCTGCTCGCGCCGCGCCATTCCTTGAGAATCACGCCCCACATCGTGGCGAAGATGATGATGCTGGCCATGTGCACGGTCCAGCTCGAGAACTTGTAGAGGCCCATCTGGGTCTCGCCCATCGAGTAGAAGAAGAACTGCAAGTACCAGAAGATGCCGCCCATCGCGCTGAAGACCCAGTTCCACGCCATGGGCACCGGGGTCCTGTCGTCCCGGCCGTCGGCGGGCACGCGCTTCGCGGGCGCGCCTTCTCCGAAGCCGGGGGCGAGCGCTGCCGGTGGCGACTGCGTGCGAATCTCGCCAGTGAAGTACTGAAACCCCGTGCGGTTCTTGATGTTGAGGTAGATGCACCAGAACGCGTTGGTGGAGAACCCGCCGGCCAGCACCACCACCAGCACCGGCAGTCCCTGCCAGATGTCGGCTGTCCCGTGCTGCAACGTGAGCAGCTTGATCGGGTTGCCGCTCGCGAGCCCGAACGCAAAGCATGCGCTGAAGATGCCCGAGACCGCGGCCACGAGCACACCCTTCCGGAAGTTGAACTCGACCACGTTGCCGAGCTTCTGCTCCGGCGACATCTCCTTTTCCTTCCTCCGCCCGGCGAGTCCGGTGATGAACACGCCGGCCAGGCAGACGAAGACGCCCGCCAGAATGATGTTCCCGTGGAAGGGGGCGATCAGCTTGGCCGTGAATTCGCCCCGGTACCAGGGCTCGGTGAGTGTGCCCACCACGGCGCACCACCCGAGCACCATGGCCATCCCCAGCCCGACGCCGAGGTACCGGTACGGATAGCCCGAACGTGAGATTCCCGACGCCCCACAACATGCCGAAAACGGCGCAGTAGAGGAGCGTGCTCGGCTCGGTCTCGCCGAGGACTCCCAGCAGGTCGCGCGTGTTGAGCGACGCCATCAGCCACGGCATGATGATCCAGCTGAAGAAGCCGCCCGCCAGCCAGTACGTTTCCCAGGACCACCGCCGCACGAATCGATAGGGCACGACGAAACTGCCCGATGCGAGACCGCCGAGCCAATGCAGGAACACGCCGAAGAATGGGTTTGGAGTCATGGGAGTCACTTGGAGAATGCTGCCGCGATGAGCCGGATGGGACCGGAGAGACCCGACGGGTACCGGCTGCACGTGGTCCATGTCCTGGGGTTCGAAGCGCGTGCCGTCGCGCAGGTTCAGGAGCTTGCAGTCGGGAAGCGCACGGCCCGCCATATCGTTGATCGCCAGATTCGCCGCGTCTGTCTGCCTCTCGTAGACCGCGACCCCCGAGGAGTACCGTGTGCCGTCGTTGTCGGGTCGTCGGTCGAGTGTTCCGCTGGCATCCTGCCCAAGTTCGCCGCGCCTCGCAAGCCGGCCCCTCGCACCGGCCGCCGTTTACGGCCGCAACACGGCTCCGCGTTTGCTAGAACCCCGCGTAGGTGCCGACCCCCAGCAGGGCGTCGTTCGGGTAGAAGTGGTCCACGTTCTCGCGCGTGATGACCTGATGGTGCACGAACACCGCCGGCGGCGTCGCCTTCTTCGTCAGGATGTCGAGGGCCAGCCGGATGAGGCCGGCGCCGTAGCGCTCCGGAAAGTACCCGACGGAGGCGATGATCGGGCTGCGTGGCTGACGGAGTTCGGCCCGCGCGTCCGGCTCGGCGTTCTGGCCGACGATGGCGCAGGAGCCGGATCGGCCGGCCTCCTCGAACGCGCGCGCTGCGCCGAGCGCGCTCGGGTCGTTCGCCGTGCCGACGAGCACGTGTGTCGCCTTGGTCTGTCGCAGATGGCGGCGGACGCGCTCGAGCGACGTCTTGAACTGGCCGTCGCCATCGATAACCACGGTGTGGCACGACTGCGTGTCGCGCAGCACCTCGTGGATGCCGGCCGTCACGCCCTTGATGCGTGCGTGAGGCAGCGACCCGGCCCGGGCGATCTCGAGCAGGAGGATCTCGTCGACATGGCCGTTCCAGTGCTGACGGGCCCAGCGCGCCAGCGTGCGGCCCGCAAGGAGGCCCGCCGTGTAGTTGTCCGCGCCGAAGTACGTCGCGCCGGGATGGGGAATGTCGATGGCGATCAACGGGATGCCGGCGTCGAGGTACGTCGCCGCGATGACCGGCGCAGCGGCCTCGTCGGTCTGGAACTCGATGGCGAGGTGGACGCCCTCGCGAACGAGGAACTCGGCGTTGCGCATCGCGGTCTTCGGATTGTAGCGATTGTCCGCGATGACCAGGTCCACCGATTCGCGTTCGGCGGCCTTGACGAGTCCGGCCTGCACTTCCCGGGGAAACGAGGTGTCCTGGCCCTGCGCGGCGTAACCGATCCGATAGCGTCGGCGTCGGCGGATCTCGGAGGTGAGCCGGTAGCGGCCCCCGTCGGACTTCTCGAGGAATCCGCAATGATGAAGCGTGTGCAGCAGCCTGAAGCACATGCCCTTCCCGTATCCGGTGCGGTCCACGACGTCGCGCAGCCTGAGCGCGTCCCCCATGTGCTGGAACGCGCTGAGCACGTCGGACGCGTGCACGACCGACTTGATCAGGTAGATGTCCTCTGCAGTCCGGCGGCGGTTCGAGGCCGGGGGCGCGCTCATCGGTGTTTTGTATAGCACAACGCATGCGTTCTGTCAGCCGGGATCATTCCGACGCCGACCGATGCAGACAAGTGCCAACTAGAGCCACCCCTCAGGGCTGATCCATGGCCGAACGGGATCGCGGCCAGTTTCTCGATGCAAACCCAAGGCCCGTGGCGCGGCGTCCATTGCGCGCCGGTGAGCCGGAGCGCACAGTCACGCTGCGGCCGGTCGGTCCCGGCTTCAGATGGAGTGGATCATGAGTATCGACTGGCAGGCATTGCTCGACGACGAGAAGCGGCGCGACCGTTCGGCGTGGGAGGACGACTACGATCACCTGGGGCGGCAACTCGCGCGGCGAGGGGTTGATCTCGCCGCTATCCAGGCCCGCGCGTCGGCGTTCGCCATCGCAGTGCCCTCGTGGGGCGTGGCGACTGGAGGCACGCGCTTCGGGCGGTTTCCGGGCCCGGGCGAGCCGCGGAACATCTTCGAGAAGCTCGACGACTGCGCGGTGATTCGCCGGCTCGTGGCGGTCACCCCCGAAGTGTCGCTCCACATCCCGTGGGACGAGACCGACGACCCGGCGGCGCTGCGCGCATACGCCGTCGAGCGTGGGCTGGCGTTCGGGCCCATGAACTCCAACACCTTCGAGGACCAGCCCGGCCAGCCGCACTCGTACAAGTTCGGCAGCCTCTCGCACACCGACCGGGCCGTGCGAGAGCAGGCCGTGGCCCACAACCTCCGCTGCATGGAGATCGGCCTCGCGATCGGCGCCCGGGCGCACTCGGTGTGGATCGGCGATGGCGGCAACTTCCCGGGCCAGGTTCACTTCCGGCGTGCGCTCGACCGCTACCTCGACAGCCTGCGAACCGTCTACGCCGGACTGCCGCCGGGCTGGCGCCTGTTCATCGAGCACAAGCTCTACGAGCCGGCGTTCTACTCGACGGTGCTCAACGACTGGGGCGTCAGCTACTACTGCGCTCGCGAACTGGGGGAAAGGGCCTTTTCGCTGGTGGACTTCGGCCACCACGCGCCGAACGTCAATGTCGAGATGATCGTGGCGCGCCTGATCCAGTTCGGCAAGCTCGGGGGCTTCCACTTCAACGACAGCCAGTATGGCGACGATGACCTGGACGCGGGGTCGCTGAAGCCCTTCCAGCTGTTCCTGGTGTTCAACGAGCTGGTGGACGCGGAGCGGGAGCGTCCGGCGGGCTTCGATCCGGCGTACATGCTGGATCAATCGCACAACGTCACCGATCCGGTCGAGTCCTTGATGGCCAGCGCGATCGAAGTGCATCGCGCCTACGTGCAGGCGTGCCTCGTTGACCGGGAGGCGCTCGGGAAGTACCAGGCGCGTAACGATGCCGTCATGGCCTTGCGCACCTTGAAGCAGGCGTTCACCACCGATGTGACGCCGATTCTGGCGAAGGCGCGCATCGAAGCCGGCGGAGCATTCGACCCCGTCGCGGTCTATCGGGCGAGCGGTTATCGCGGCGACGTGGCGAGTGCCCGGCCGTCCGCGTTCCGCCGCGGCGGCGGCATCGTCTGAGTGCGGGCCAGGAAACAGATCCCGGCCTGTCATGGGCTCATGTGGCCTGACCAGAACCGGGATATTGGAGGACACCGGGTCCGGGAGGAACTATGCCTACGTCGGTGGTGCGCCGCCTGGCGCTCGTGCTGGTCATAGGGGCCGGCGTCGTTGGCACGGCGAGCGGGGATTCGAACTCGCCCCATTCGGACCAGGCGGCGCGAAACCCGCTGGGCGAGTGGCCCGACGGCGCCTCTCCGGCTGAGATCGGGCGTCGGGTGGCTGAGAACTTCGCGGCCCGGGCGTTCGAGCGGCCGACGGGGTTCATCATCTACCCGGAGGTGTGCGCCTGGTACGGGTCGCTCGCGGTGGCGCGGCTCGCCGGGGACAAGGACCTGCAGGCGCGGCTCGTGCGGAAGTTCGATCCGCTCTGGACCCCGGACGGGGCCAGGCACATCTCGCCCGAGGCGCACGTGGACTTCCGCGTCTTTGGCGTCGTGCCGCTCGAGATATACGTTCAGACCAAGGACCGGAGGTTCCTCGATCTCGGTCGCGGCTTTGCGGACAGGCAGTGGGACTCCACGACGCCGGACGGCATCACGACGGAGGCGCGGTACTGGATCGACGACATGTTCATGATCACCGCCGTGCAGGTGCAGGCATTCAGGGCCACGGGAGACGCCAGGTACCTCGATCGGGCGGCGTTGGCCATGATCGCCTACCTGGACAAGCTCCAACAGCCGAACGGCCTGTTCTTTCACGCACCCGATTCCCAGTTCTATTGGAGCCGTGGCAACGGCTGGATGGCTGCCGGCTCGGCCGAGCTGCTCCGCTCACTCCCGCCTTCGCATCCGGCGCGGCCGCGAATTCTCGAGGGCTATCGCAGGATGATGGCGTCGCTCCTCGCGATGCAGGGCGAAGACGGCCTCTGGCGTCAGCTGCTCGATCACCCGGAGGCATGGCCCGAGACTTCGGGCACCGGCATGTTTGCCTTTGCCATGGTCACCGGCGTCAAGAACGGCTGGCTGGACGCCGCCGTGTACGGTGCCGCGGCGCGCAAGGCCTGGCTCGGTCTCGTGAAGTACATCAACGCGGACGGCAACATCGGCAACGTGTGTGCGGGCACGAACAAGGGCACGAGCGTTCAGTACTACTTGGACCGGCCGCGCAACGTCGGCGACCTGCACGGCCAGGCGCCCGTATTGTGGACGGCCGCGGCGCTGCTGCGGTAGAGAGACACACGCGATGGCTCGGGCGATCAACCGGGGCTGGGTCGACCCGGTGGCCTACGGTCTTGCCGCACGCAGCTCTACAGGTGACCGGGTGTCATATGTCGATGTCTGATTCCTCGAGACGCGAGTTCCTGAAGGTGGCGGGCGCCGCGGGCCTGGCGCTGCTCGCGCCGATGCCCGCCCTCGGGCTGCCTGGTTCAGAGTGGGGCCGACCGGTGCCGACTCCTGCAGCCGGCGGCGATGCCTGGGCCGGAGTGGATTCCATTCTCGCCCGGATCGTGCCGCCGCGATTCCCGGCTCGCGATTTCAGCATCACGGCATTCGGGGCCGTTGGCGACGGTGCGAAGGACTGCACGGCCGCCATTCGCGCGAGCATCGCCGCGTGCGCGGCGGCGGGCGGCGGGCGCGTGGTGGTGCCAGCCGGGACGTTCCTGACGGGCGCGATTCACCTGAAGAGCCGCGTGAACCTCCACCTGTCGGCGGGCGCCACCCTGCGCTTCAGCCGGAACCCTCAGGACTACCTGCCGGTGGTGTTCACGAGGTGGGAGGGCGTGGAGTTGATGAACTACTCCGCGCTCATCTATGCCTTCGAACAGGAGAACATCGCCGTCACGGGCCCCGGCACCCTCGACGGCAACGCGGACGCGGAGCACTGGTGGCCGTGGAAGGGGCTTGACCCGAAGGCGCCGGACGCCCCGAATCAGCTGGCCGCCCGCGCCAGGCTCATCGAAATGGGCGCCAAGGGTGTGCCCGTGGCCGAGCGCGTCTTCGGCGATGGCTCGTGCCTCAGACCGAACTTCGTGCAGCCCTACCGCTGCAAGAACGTCCTGATCGACGGCATGACGATCGTCAACTCCCCCATGTGGGAACTGCACCCGGTGCTCTGCGCCAACGTCACGATCCGCAACGTGACGATCAACAGTCACGGGCCCAACAACGACGGCTGCGACCCCGAGTCCTGCCGCGACGTGCTCATCGAGGGCTGCACGTTCGACACGGGCGATGACTGCATCGCGCTGAAGTCTGGCCGCAACGACGACGGCCGCCGCGTCAACGTCCCGATCGAGAACGTGGTCATCCGCAACTGCGTGATGAAGGACGGCCACGGCGGCGTGGTGATCGGGAGCGAGGTCTCGGGCGGCGCGCGCAACATCTTCGCGGAGAAGTGCCGCATGGACAGCCCGCAGCTCGACCGGGCACTGCGGATCAAGACCAACTCGGTGCGCGGGGGCGTGACCGAGCACGTGTACATGCGGGATGTGACGGTGGGCCAGGTCGCCGAGGCCGTGGTGACCATCAACTACTTCTACGAGGAAGGCGACGCCGGCAAGTTCCCGCCGATCGTCCGGGACGTGGAGGTCCGCAACGTCACGGCGAAGAGAGCGCAGTACGCCCTGTTGCTGCGCGGCTACGGACACGACCCCATCAGCGACGTGCGCATCGTCGACTGCACGTTCGACGAGGTCGCGAAGCCGGATGTCATCGAAGGCGTGAAGGACCTCGTCTTCACGAATACGAGGGTCGGAGGCCAGCTGCGCAACGAGAGAATCAGCCGGTAGACCGTCCCGGGCCAGCCGCCGCAGGGCGTGCCGGCGCCTTGCGACGGCTTCCGCTACTTCACATGCGGCGCGAGCGCAGGGACGATCCGGACCAGCTCGGCGGCCACGATGGTCCCGAACGCCGTGCTTCCCTGGGACGACAGGTGCGTCTTGTCGGGTGTGCCGTCCGCGTTGGTGACGTCGAACTCGAGCGCGGCGACCGGACCGATCCGGTCGAGCAGGTCGATGCTCTTCGCGTGAAGATCGACGAGCAGAACGCCCTTCTCCGCGGCGACGGCCTTCGCCGCTTCCACGTAGTCGCCCAGATCGGATCGGATTCGGCCGTCGTCACCGAACCGCCGTCGCGTGAGTGACGTCACGATCACCGGCACCGCCCCGACGCGACGGGCGTCGTCGATGTAGCGCGCCAGGTTCGCGCGGTAGGTGGTCTTCGGGTCGGTTTCGCGGTCGGGACCCTTGCCGGGCATGTCGTTGTGGCCGAACTGGATCAGGATGTAGTCGGCCCGCGCGGCGAGGGCTCGTTCCCACAGCCCCTCCGCGATGAAGCTTTTCGAGCTGCGGCCGTTCCGTGCGAGGTTGATGCAGTCGGCGCTGTCCTGCACGTGCTGCTTGAATCCGAACCCCCATCCGACTTCGTCTGTCACCGTGGAGTCGCCGACCATCACGATGCGCACGCGCCAGGGCAGCGCCGCCGTCGAAGCGCCGCCTGCCCCAGCCGGACGCTGGCCGGGTGCGGACGCCTCCGGGGTCGTGGTGACACCGGAACGCCCTGCCGGTGCGGCGCCTCGGTTCGCCGGCGCGCTGCGCGATTCCCGGTCCGCCGTTCTGAACGACCACACGCGGCCTGCTATCACGCCGGCCGGCGTCACCGCGTCCACGCGCCAGTAGTAAGAGGTGCCTGCTGCCAGCCGCCCGGCCTTGTAGCTGGTTGCGGCGACCTCCGCGCGAAATGGAGGCGGCGAAACCGTTCCGAGCAGTACACGATACCTCGCCGCGTTTCGGGCGCCGACCCAGCGCAGTTCGAGTTCCCCCGGGTTCACCGCGCCGTCGCCCGTCTCGGGCCTGGGCGTGCTTGCGAATGGCAGCGCGGCAGGCATGTCGTTCTCAGGATCCCACTGTCCTCGAAACGTCCACCGCGGCGTGATGTCGACCGCGCGCGGATGACCCTCCGCCTGATCGAGGTTGTCGGCGAACCATGGGAAGCTCGCCCCTTCACGCCGGTTGTTCGCGAAGTACACGCGAGGCGGCCACTGGTAGGCGATCTCGGCGGACGGGCGGTAGATCGGGCGGTCGGCCATCGTGGCGGAGAAGCGGCTGTCCAGCACGAAGAACTGCCCGTCGCGGTTGTACCGTCCAAGCGGGAACTCCGGCACGCCGTCGAACGACGACCGTCGGATGACCAGTTTCTGGTCTCTGTCCTTGCTGCCGTCGTGCCAGATGCTCGCCGTCAGGCTTCGGCCGAAGAAGCGGGAATCGGTGATGTAGCACCAGCCGCGCGGACACACGTAGTCGACCCACCCCTCGAAGTCGCAGTCCGCGTGATAGTACATGCCGTTGCCGGTGTTCCACAGGCTCAGCGTGTCGCCGCCGTCGGCGACGATGCGGTCGTGCACCAGCGTGATACGGGTCGCGATGCCGCCGCTTCGAATGGCGAACTGGTGGTCGTGGTCGCCGTGGAGGCTCCCGTAGTTGTTGTGAACGGTCATGTTCCCGATGAACACGTCCGTCACGTCGTCAGCGATATTGACGACGGCGGCGCCCCAGTCGTTCGGATGCGTCGCGCGCCAGTTCTTCCTGAGCTCGGCGAACACGATGCTCGTCGCGTCGCGATCCTCGCCGACGAGCGCCACATGGCTCGACCTGATGAAGATCTTCTCGCTGTAGGTTCCGTTCCTGACGAGGATGATTCTGGTTCGGGCGTTGTCCCTGGACACGCTGTCGAGCGCTTGCTGGATGGTCTTGAACTGCCCCGTACCATCCTGCGCGACGATGATGTCGGCACGCTCCCCGACACGCTGGGGCGGCGATTGAGACGCCACCTGCCGTGAGCCGACGGTCGCATTCAATCCGACGACGCAGGAGGTCACCAGCAACACACCCGCGGCGAGGCGGGCAGGGCGGCTGCTGGTCGCGACGTTCACTGACGCGCCAGCGGGCCGCTGAGTCGGCATGCACAGTCTCATGCGCATCGTCTGGCCCGTCCTGATCGTCGTTTCGCGCCTCACTTCGCAATCGGTTTCGCCCCCGGCGTTGAGGGCGTTCCCGGCGTGGAGGAGGCGGCCGGCAGCGGAGCGCCGAGCGGCTCGGCAGCCGGCGCCTGGGAGTCGGCCGGCTGGGTGATCGCCGCCGGAGCCGCCGCCCCTGCCGCCGGCTTCACCGCGCGGCCGAGCAGACAGTACATGAGGCCGAGACCGAACACGAACGCGAGCAGGAGGTGCGGCATCGCCCGCCCCACGACGCCGGACTTCTCGGCACGCCGCGCGACGAAGATGATCGCGATCACGCTGCCGACGACACCGCCGATGATGGTCAGCCCCTGCACGAACGCGACGACGGCAGGATCGAACAGGTCGCCGGGAGGAGCCGCGACGACGGCAGCCGCCGTGGCAGCCCCAGCCGCTGCGGCCGGGCTGGAGATCAGATCGCGAACCCACGCCCACATCGTCGGGAGATTCGTGCTGAGCAGCCCCTTCAGCATCAGCGAGGCGTGCGCCGCGAACGCGAGCGGGATGAACGCCGTTCCGTAGCGCGCCATGTTCGCCGTCAGCTTCTCGCGCGATGCCGCCGCAGACAGCGTCGAGGCCATCGTCAGGGAGATCACCGCGACGATGATGCAGCCGAAAAAGAGCGCCAGTTCAACGATGGTCAGCGGCAGCGGCGGATTGGCCTTGACCCCCTTCCAGAACGGCAGCTTCGTGATCCAGTGGGAGGACATGATGCCCAGGAGGACGAAGCCGAAAACCGCGAACGCGACGGTCGGCGCCGGGTTCCGCCACAGCTCCACGAGCGGCGGGCGGAGGTTCAGCTGGACGCCACGGTTCTCGCAGCTCTTCACGCAGTTTGTGCAGAGGAGGCACTCGGCGTTCGAGTTCATCGCCGCCGGATACAGGAACATCGGGCAGCCGGGGACGGCATCGGTCCCCTTGTAGCAGGAGTGCTCGCCGCACTGGGTCTGGCAGACCTTCTTGTTCCCGCGGATCTCGATGGGCGAGAGCGCCGAGTACACCCCGAGCCAGCCGGCCAGCGGGCACAGGTAGCGGCAGAAGGCGCGGCGCTCGTAGAGCACCGTCATGAACGCCGCCACGAAGAGCAGGCCGCCGAGGAACGCCAGCGTCATGCCCGGGCTCGAGTCGACGCCGAAGAGCCCCTCTCCGAATTCGATGACGATGAAAGCGGCGACGAGCGTCCAGAAGTCGAGCCGCTTCAGCAGGCGCGGCGCCGGGAGGTTGAACCGCCCGATCTTCGCGAAGAGATCGCCGAAGCCGGCAATCGGGCAGACGGCGCACCAGACCCGCCCGACCGACGCCGTCACGAGCGGCAGGAGCGGGAACCAGAGGAACCAGGTGACCATCATCGCCGGGTTGGTCTCGGTGGCCTTGAAGGGATGTCCCTCCGGAGCCAGCGCGCCGTAGAGCGTCGTGAGGACGACCAGCCCGATGAACCCCATGCAGATCCAGGTCAGCGCCGGCACCAGCCACGGGTTCCTCAGCGTGGCGCGGATCTTCTCGTCGCGCAGCAGGTTGATCTTGAGCGTCTCGTCCTCGGGCGGGACGACGAAGATGAGGTCCGCCGAGACCTCGGCCCCGTCCGGCGCGAGGATCGCCGCGCGCTGCATGACGAACTCGAGCTCGCTGACGTTGCCCGGCCACGCATACGGGACGAGGCGGTCCACGGCCTCACGCGGCAGCGTGAGGGCGTGCTTGCCCGCCTTCACCGAGTGGAGCTGGAGGAAGTGCTCGGCGAGCGGCTGGATGTCCTTCGCGCGCTGGGAGAGGGCCGGCAGCGAGACAACCCGCTTGTCGACGATCTCCCGCAGCGACGACGCGAGGCCCGCGAGCACGTCCTGCTCGGTTCCGGTGGCGACGAACACGATGCGCACCCGGCTCTGGACCGCCGCCCGGCCGCGATCGCGATGGAACCAGCCGGTCTGCGCGTACTCGGCCAGCACGGCCTGCTGGTGGGCGTCGAGCCGCTCGGCGTGGCAGATCGCCAGCGTCCCGGTGCCCATGAGTTCCAGCAAGCCCATGTCGCCGGCCAAACCGCCGGCGGCCGCGCCGCCCTCGGTGCCGACGATGGCCGGGAGGACACGAGCGGGGTCCATGCCGGCAATCGACAGTTCGTTGTAGCCTTCGGACGCGTGCGCGCCCGACCGGTGAAAGTGGCGGGCGAACGTCTTCTTGCCGCTTCCAGCCGGACCCACGATGAGGATTGGCTTGTCGTCCTTCGCGAGCGTCTCGACGGCCTTCTTCGCGCGCGCGATCTTCGGATCGTTCCCGATGATCACGCTGACCGTAGCGGCGGCCGGGGCTGGGGCGGGAACCCCGGGGCGCGCGGGCGCGGCCGCGGCCTCTGGCTTCGGCCGGACCGTCGGGAGCATCATCCCCAGCACGGTTTCCACGACGCGCCGCCCCTCGGCGGGCTTCTTGGCCAGCAGGCCGGTCAGTTCCGTCTTCGGCAGCTCGAACACGCACGAATGCTCCTCCGCAACCAGCGTGTGATCGGCGTTGCGGCCGCCGATCAGCGCCGATTCCCCGAACGAGGTCCCGGAGCCGACGTGCGCCACCACCCGCTCGGCCCCGGCGTCATTGACCGAGACGAGGCGGAAGCGGCCGAGATACACGAGGAGCATCCCCGACAGCGGCTGGCCCGCGCGCACGACGACCGTACCGGCGGGTACGACGCGGGCCGGGATCCGGTCGGCGATCTCGCTGCGGGTTTCGGCGGCGAGCGACTGCAGCAGTTCGTTCGACGCGAAGAGCGATCGCCTGGCGTCCTTCGGGATATCGGGCACCGGCTGGCGGAAGACGATCGACGTGTTGCCAATCTCGATCCGGCAGCCGGGCACCAGCACCGCCCGCTCGACCTTGGTTCCGTTCACGCTCACGCCGTTGGTCGAGTGCAGGTCCTCGAGCACGTAGTCCCAGCCTTCGCGCACGATCTGGGCATGGGTCCGCGAGGCTTTGTCGTCCGCCAGCACCAGCTCGTTCGAGGGTGCCCGGCCGATGCGGACTGGCCCGATGCCGAGGGGAACCGATCGCGCGATGGCGTTTCCCTCCATCACTTCGACGGTGGGCAGCCACGCCGGGGTACCTCCCTGAGCCGCTGCGGGGCGGAAGCGGGGCCCTGGCTACCGGCTGGCTGCGGGGTTCTGGGTTCGTTCGGCGGAGGCATGGCCATGTCCGACTTCCTCGTCATCACACCTTGAAGTAGCGCGCCGCCGGGTGGTGTACCAGCAGCGTGGCCGTCGACTGCTCCGGCACCAACTGACCGGCGCTCGTCAGGGTCATCCCGAGGTCCTTCCCGGCCGGCAGCAACTCGAACACCTTGCGGTGCTCCTCGACATCGGGCAGCGCTCCGAAGCCCCACGCGAAGCGGACGCCGCGGTCGGGCGGCAGGCCGAGTTCTCCGCGCATGCGGAGGAACAGGTGCTCGGTGGCGGCCTCAGCGGTTTGCACGGCCAGGCCGTGGAGGAAGAACGCCTCGCTGTATTCGTTCCTGGCGTCCATCACGTCGAAGCGCACCGTGGCGGCAGGCCCGACCGTGACGACCTGCAGGGCGAGCACGTCCATGGCGTCAGAACCGACCGGCAGGAAGTAGTCGGCGAGGCACAGGCGGTCCTCGCCGCGCTGGCGCGGGAACGAGAACCGGACGAGCACCTTCGAACGGTCGTCGGGATCGAACACGAGGACGTGGTTGCCTTCCGACTGTGCAGGAAAGTATCCGTACACCGCCGCGGGCGCGAGCCAGCCGTCGGCGGCCGCTTCCTGTTTCATGCGAGCCAGCCGCTCGGCGAAATCCGCCCGCAGGCCCTTCCACTCCGGCTTCGACTGCGCGCGCACTTTGCCCATCAGCGCGGCGTCCCCTCGCCCCTGCGTGCCGCCCCCGCCCCACGATGTCTTGAAGAGGCGCATCTCGTTCAGGTGCGCGAAGACCTCGTCGAGCGGGAGCGAAACGACGGTGCGTGCGCCCCAGAACGGCGGCGCCGGCACATCTGCCGCGCGCGCTTCGATCGCCGACCGCACGATGGTCGCCTCGTCGGCGGCGACCGGGATCCTGCGCACCACGGCGGCGCGCCGTTCTCCCTCCAGCAGATCCCGCCGCGTGGCCGGGTCGGCCAGACGGTCCACGGTATCCAATCCCTCGAACGCATCGCGGCAGTAGATCACGCCGCCCGAATACGGCCGCTCGTCGATGAACGTGATGTCGCGGCCGAACTCGCGGTTGATGGCGGCGCCGCCGACGAGCACAGGGATCGCGAGGCCGCGGCGGTCCAGTTCGCGCACGACGAGCGGCATCTGGCGCGACGTCGACACCAGCAGCGCCGAGAGGCCGATGACGTCCGCCTTCAGGGCCACCGCGCGGTCCACGACGTCGTGCACCGGCACCTGCTTGCCCAGGTCGTGAACTTCGTAGCCGTTGTTCGCCAGGATCGTCTTGATCAGGTTCTTGCCGATGTCGTGAACGTCGCCGTAGACCGTTGCCAGCACCA
This sequence comes from uncultured Acidobacteriota bacterium, assembly GCA_963784455.1. Taxonomy (GTDB): domain Bacteria; phylum Acidobacteriota; class Vicinamibacteria; order Vicinamibacterales; family Fen-181; genus FEN-299. The sequence continues at coordinate 29,490 of CAWARN010000005.1, forward strand.
CCCGGCCCTTCGCGACGCCCTCGGTCTTCTCCAGGTACCGCTCGAGGTGCGTCACCGCCCGTTTCATCGCCTCGGCCGACTGCAGCACGAACGGCAGGATCAGCTCCCCGCACCCGAATCGGTCACCGACCTCCTTCATCGCGGGCAGCAGCATCTGGTTCAGGACCCGCGCGGCGACCTGCGACGTGTCGGCGTTCGGGTAGGAGTAACCCGGCTGCATCGGGAAGTTGGCGATGCCGGTGATCTCGCGGACGCCCTCGGCGACCACCGCGTCGATGTCCGCCTCGCAGCCTTCCGGCTGCCGGTGGAGGATCCGCCAGCGCAGCCGCTCCGCGGGCGACAGATCGGCGGTCGGATCGGCGGCGGCCGCCTGCCGCTGCTTCGCTCCCTCGAAGAAGGCGATGAACCGCGCCGCCGCGTCGGGGCGGCGGTTGAGCAGCAGGTCCTCGGCCAGATCGCGCTGGGCGGCCGGAATATCGGCGTACGGCGTCACCTGCTTCGGGTTGACGATGGCCATGTCGAGGCCAGCCTGGACGGAGTGGTACAGGAACACCGAGTTCAGCACCCACCGAGCGGCCGGCTTGAAGCCGTAGGAGACGTTGGACACGCCGAGCGAGGTCAGCACGCCCGGCAGCTCCGCCTTGATCCGCTTGATGCCCTCGAGCGTCTCGACCGCCGTGTTGGCGCTCTCGGCATCGCCGGTGGCGAGCGTGAAGGTGAGCGCGTCGAAGATCAGCGCATCGGGCCTCAAACCGAACTCGCGGGTCGCGATGTCGTGGATCTTCCTGGCGACCTCGACCTTCCGGTCGGCCGTCCGCGCCATGCCGAACTCGTCGATGGTGAGGGCGATGGTGGCGGCGCCGTAGTCCCGCACCAGCGGCAGCATCGCGTCGAGCCGCTGCCGCCCGTTCTCCATGTTCACGGCGTTGACGATGACGCGGCCGGGCGCGGCTTCGAGCGCCGCCTCGAGCACCTCGGCTTCGGTGGTGTCAATCACGAGCGGCGCTTCCACCGTCTGGCTCAGCTTCCGGACCACCTGCGACATCAGGTAGGTCTCGTCGCGGCGCTCCGTCATCGCGACACAGATGTCGAGCGTGTGCGCGCCGCCGTCGATCTGCTCGCGGCCGAGCGCGGCGATGCCGCCGTAGTCCTCGGCCAGGAGCAGTTCCTTCATCTTCTTGCTGCCCTGCGCGTTCAGCCGCTCGCCGATCAGCATCGGCGGCGGATCCTGCACCAGCGCGGCCGTCGTCATGCCCGAGGACACGAGCGCGAGCGGCGAGTCCGAGCGCGGCCGCGGCCGACGGGACTTCAGCTCCGCCACGAGCGCGCGGATGTGAGCGGGCGTCGTCCCGCAGCAGCCGCCCGCGGCGTTCAGGTTGAACCGCGTGACGAAATCGCCCATCTCGTGCGCGAAGTCATCCGGCCCGAGCGGATAGACCGCCTGGCCATCGATGTTCTGCGGCAGGCCCGCGTTCGGCAGGCACGAGACTGGGCGGGACGAGTGATCGCCGAGGTACGCGAGCGGGGCCCGCATGTGGTCGGGGCCGGTCGAGCAGTTGATCCCGATGACGTCCACCGGCATCCGTTCGAGCGTGGCGAGGACCGCCGCCACGTCGGTGCCGAGCAGCATGCGGCCGTTCGGGTCGAGCGTCACCTGCACCTGAACCGGGACCTTGCGGCTGCTCCGCGCGAAGGCGTCCTGGACGCCCATGATCGCCGCCTTCACCTCGAGCATGTCCTGCGACGTCTCGATCAGCAGCAGGTCGCAGTCGCCGTCGAGCAGCGCCTCGGCCTGCTCGGCGAAGACGCCGGCCAGTTCGCCGAACGAGACGTTCGACAACTCGGGATCGGAGGAGGAGGGCAGTCGGCCGCTCGGGCCGATGGCCCCGGCCACGAAGCGCCGTTGATTCGGGGTCGAGAAGCGGTCGGCCACGCGGCGGGCGAGAGCCGCGGCGGCCCTGTTGATCTCCGGGACCCGATCCTCGAGACCGTACTCGGCCATCGTGATGCGGTTCGCCCGGAAGGTGCAGGTCTCAATCACGTCGGCGCCGGCCTCGAGGTAGGAGGCGTGGACCTGCTCGATGACCTCCGGCTTCTGGATGACGAGGTAGTCGTTGCAGCCGTTGAGCCGTTCGCCGCCAAAGTCGTCGGCGGTCAGCCCGCCCTTCTGCACCTCGGTCCCCATCGCGCCATCGAACACCATCACCTTCGCAGCCAGCGCGTCGAGGTAGCCGCGCTCCGTGAAGTCGGCCGGCGGCCGCGCCGCGGCGCGGCCGCCACGTCCCCTGCTGCGGACGGTGATCGCGTCGGCTGTGGACTCGGTCAAGCGGGCAGGCAGTTCCTTGAGCGAGGCCTCGCGGACCATCCGAGGCACGATCAACTCCCACCCGACGGCCATGATGTGCACGCCGCGGACGCCCTGGAGCCGGCGGGTCCGCTCGATGATCTCGAGCGAGATCTGGAAGCCCTCCTCCTGCGGATCGGAGGAGCGCTCGAGGCGGCTGATGAGCGCCTCCGGAATCCGGATCCCGGGAACCTGGGTCATCATCCGCGCTGCGCGGGCGCTTCGGATGGGCGTGATGCCGACGAGGAACGGCGTGCGGGCGAGCGCGCCCGTCTTGTCGAGCGCCTCGAGATACTGTTCGAACGCATCCACGTCGTAGACGAGATTGCTCTGGAAGAACTGCGCGCCGGCGTGCGACTTCTTCAGCTCGCGCTGCGCCTGGGTGTGCGGCGTCGACGCACAGGGCGACGCCGCGGCGCCCAGGAACAGGCGCGGCGGGTTGGCGATGCCGCGGCCGTCGAGCCACATCCTCGCGTCGCGCATGCGGCGCAGGATCCACAGCATCTGGATCGAGTCCACGTCCCAGATGTCCATGCGGCCGTGGGGGGCGGGACCCAATCGCGGGTGGTCGCCGGTGAGGCACAGCACATTGCGGATGCCAAGGGCCGCGGCCCCGAGGACCTCGGCCTGCAGTCCCATCCGGGTGCGGTCGCGCGCCGCAATCTGCATCACGGGCTCGACGCCCTGCTGGACGGCGAGCGCCGAACAGGCGAGCGACGACATGCGCGGCGTGGCCGACGGGTTGTCGGTGAAGTTCGCGGCGTCGATGTAGTCGCGCAGGATGTTCAGCGTGCGCGTCAGCTCGTCCGGGGCGACCGAGAGCGGCGGCGCCACTTCGCTGGTCACGACGAACTTCCCGGCGGCGAGCTTCTCCTCGAGTGTCGACGCCGGCTGGTGAGGCGGCGCCGGGTGGGGCTGATCGTCTCCCATCCACCAGACCGGCTGCCGAATCTCGCGGAAGAGAGGATCCCAGAACGCGCGGCGCTTCTCGGCCGGTCCGGCGAGACTGCCTATCGCGGCGCCCAGGCCCCGCTCGCGCGCCTTCTGTGCGACCTCCGCCCACGTCTCGCGGCCCGTTCGCGACCAGTCGAGGGGCGGCAGCACCTCCAGCAGCTTGCGAGTCGTGCCGCGCCGCTCAGCCCGTTCGTAGATCCGGTGCCAGACGCAGGGCCGCGTCGGATCGACGTAACAGCCCTCAGGGGTGGAGCCGCCGCAGGGCCCGTTTCGCAGCCCTTTCGGGCACTCCATCGGGCAGATGAAGGCCGTCTCCTGGAGCAGGCAGTTGCCGCACATGCGGCAGCCGAATAGCGCGCCCTTGACGCGCCGCTCGAGCATCGCCAGCCCGCGTTCCCAGAGCGGCCGGCGCGAAAACGGATAGTAGGGCGGCTGGAAGCGTCGCCCCGGCGTGAATCCAGACATCCGGGCTCCTCAGACAGTGGCGGCAGACGGGGCATTGTATCAGTCGGAGACCCTGGTCAGTCCATGACGCCCGTCAGTCGGAGGGACTCGTCAGTCGAAGATCCATGTCAGTCGGTGATACCTGTCAGTCGATGGGATGCCACCCCCGACTGACGGTCGTCAGCCCCGACTGACACGCGTCAGCCCCGACTGACAATCGTCAGCCCCGACTGACACGCGTCAGCCCCGACTGGCACCCGGCAGGTCCCCTACCGTGTCGGCGTTTCCGGCAGCAGCGTGACCCGAACGTACTTGGCCTTGTTCAAGTAGGTCCTTGCCGCCTCCTGGATGAGGCTGGCGGTGACCTGCTTCCTGTAGAGCTCTGGCAGCGTGAAGAGCTCTCCGAGGTCTTCGCCGTTCAGGTACTTCCCGGTCATCTGCGACAGGAGATAGGTGTTGTCCTTGAAGCTGGTCTCCATGTCCCGCAGGAACGCCTGCAGGACCTCGCTCACCTGCTTCTCCGTCGGCCCGCTGGTCTGCAGGCCCTCGATCTCCCTGAAGATCGCTTTCGCCAGCTCGTCGGCCCGCTGCGGGTTGCAGCCGAATCGGATCGCAAGGCTGTAGCGCGGTTCGGGGAACTTCCCGTAGGTCGGCGACACGCTGACGCCGTAGGTCCCGCTGAGGTCCTCCCGGAGCACCTCGCGCAACTTGGTGTCGAGCGTCGAGACGAGCAATCGGATCGCGATGCGGTGCGCCTGGTCGGTACTGGAACGGCCCCGTGAAGACGATGGCCGTCTGGCTCTGCGGTTCGATGCCTTTCTTCACCGTCTTCTCGACCACTCCCTTCGGTGGCGCCATGCCGACGTCCTTCCACGTCTCCTTGCGGCCGGTTGAGGGAAGCGACGCCAGGTATTTCTCGACGAGCGGCCGCATGACGTCGGGCGTGAAGGTGCCGACGAAGATGAACGTGAAGTCCCCGGCATCGGCGAACCGCTGCTTGTAGAACGTCAGCGACTTGTCGAGGTTCCACTGATCGACCGTCTCCGCGGATGCCACGCGCCCCCGAAGATGGTTCTGGGACAACGTGGTCTGGAGCGCCTCGCTGAAGGCGTAGCTCGGGGTCGCCTTCGCGTTTGTCAGCATCGCCTTCTGCTGCGCGGCCATGTTCGCGAACACCGTCGGATCCGCCCGAGGCGCGGTGAACCGCAGGTAGATCAGCTGGAAGAGCGTTTCGAGGTCCTTCGGTGATGCGGTGCCGGACACGCTTTCCTCGAGTTCGCCGATGCTCGGCGAGGCGGAGGCCGCCTTTCCGGCGAGGAAGTTCCTGAGTTCGATCGCGCTGAACTTCCCCACGCCGCCAGCCGAGACGACCATCGAGGCCGTCGAGGCCGGGATGTAGTCCGCATCGGGGGCCAGCGAGGTTCCGCCAGGGCTGAAGGCCCGGAACAGCACCTCATCGGCCTTGTTGGTGGTTGGCTTCAGAACGACCTTGACGCCGTTCGAGAGCGTCCACTCGGTGACGCCGAGCTCGGCGCGCTCCGCGGTAGTGGCGATCTTGCCGGGGGTCGGGGCCGAGTCCATCAGCGTGGCGTTCGCAACCGAGTCCACCCATGGCTTCAAATCCGCTGAGCCCGCGGTTGCGCGGGCGATCGCCGCCGCCAGCTTCGGCTCGCCTGGCAGCGCCATCCCCGGCTTCTCGGGGGCCGACAGCATCACCACCCGGTTGGCAGGACCCTCGAACTTCGCCGCGAGCCCGTTGATCTCGTCAAGCGTGATCTCGGGCAGGAACCGCTGGCACACGACATACTGGTACTCGATTCCCGGGATGACCTCCTGGTCGATGAAGTTGCGGACGTATTCGTCGGCGAGACTGGCCGACTCCCGCTTCTCGCGCTCCGTGAACTGCCGCTCGTAGGACCGGAGCAGCTCGCGCTTCTGCCGATCGAATTCGGTCGGCGTGAACCCGAACGTCCGCACTCGCTCCGACTCGGTCAGCACCGCCTCGAGGCCGCGTTCGACGCCAGTCTCCTTGACCGAGGCGTTGAGTTGTGTCGCGTCGATCTTGCCGATGCCGACCGGTCCAATCATGCCGCCGGCGCGGAGGAACGGCGGGTCGGCCTTCTGGGCGATCTCGCTCATCCGGCGGGCGAACATCGACGTGTACAGGCTCTCGACGAGGGTCTGGCGATACCCGCCGAGCGTCGTCCGGTCACGCTCTGGGTATTTCTTGACGACCCCGACCGACGTCGACGGGGCTTCCTTGTCGGTGGCGATCGCGTACAGCGTAGTCGCGTGCTCCGGCACCTTGTAGGTCGGCCGCAAGCGCGGCACCGTCGTCTTCGGCAGCGCCCCGAAGTGGGTCTTGACCAGGGCCTCTATCGCCGCCTTGTCGAAGTCGCCGACGACAACGACGGCCATCAGGTCGGGCCGGTACCAGTCGCTGTAGAACTTCTTCAGCCGGTCGTGCTTGAAGGTCTCGATGATCTCCTTCTTGCCGATCGGGTTCCGCTCAGCGTAGCGCGAACCCTTCAGCAGGATGGGCCACTGCTTGTCCTGTAGGCGCGCGCCGGCGCCTCGGCCCAGCCGCCACTCCTCGACGATCACGCCGCGCTCCTTGTCGATTTCGGCCGGCTCGAACGAGAGGTTGTGTGCCCAATCCTCGAGCACCTGAAACGCCTTCTGGACGATGTCCGGCTTGTCGGCCGGGATCGTCTGCATGTAGACCGTCTGGTCGAAGCTGGTGAAGGCGTTCAGGCTCGGGCCGAACCGCATGCCAATCGACTCGAAGAACTTCGGGACGGCGTCCTTCGGGAAGTTCTTCGTCCCGTTGAACGCCATGTGCTCGACGAAGTGCGCGAGCCCCTGCTGGTCGTCGTCTTCGAGGATCGAGCCCGCGTTCACCGCCAGCCGCAGCTCGATCCGGTTGGCCGGCTGCTTGTTGACGCGGATGTAGTACCGGAGCCCGTTGTCGAACCGGCCGGTCGTGATGGCCGGGTCGACCGGGACCTTCGCCGTGAGCACCGTCCCGCGGACCTGATCGACGACGGCCCGTTCCTGCGCGCCGGCCATGCACAGCGCCGCGACCGACAGCGTCAACACGAAGACGACACGCCATTTCCCATGCTGCTTCATCGCCTTCTCTCCTCACGTGGTTGCGGAACTCCGGGTTCGTCCGCAGTGGTAGGTCGCCCCCAGTTGTTTCCGATGGCTGTATATAACGGCAAACAGGCGGTGGGTTACAAGAGATTCCGGCGGGCTGGGCCAGTCGGCGAGGCTCGTCAGTCGGAGATGCCGGTCAGTCGAAGACACGTGTCAGTCGGAGCAATCTGTCAGTCGGGGACCCTCCTCGAACGGCACGAGGGCCAGGCAGGCCGCTGTCAACAGCTCGCCGCCGAGGCGCACGGGCACTGGCCGCGCCGATGCGACCCGCGCCATCCGTTCGGGCGGGACGCTGACGATGATCTTCGGCGGCTGAAGCTGCCGGCCGACCGGCTCGACCCGACACCCTTCCGCGGCGAGCGTCGTGGCGTCGTTTTCGGAGATCACGTACGCGGCGGCGGCGCCGGCCAGCACGCGCCGATAAGCGAACCACACGCCGTGGGCGTGATGACGCTGCCGGTAGCCGAAGGACCGAATCAGCACCCGGGCTCGTTGGTCCCGGAGTCGGCGATCGAGGACGACACTCACTTCTGAGGCCCGCCTTTCGATTCCAGCCGCCGAAGTAGCGCCGCGACCGTCGTCCGCCGAGGAAGCGGGTCCGGCATGCCGGCCCTGGCCTCGATCAGTGAAAGCAGCGTGAGATTGGAGCACACGGCATGCTGAAGCTCCGGCCGGAGACGGCCGTACGCCTGTTCGAACTCGTCGAAATCAGCCGGCCCCGCCGTCACGATCAGCCCCAGCGCGACCAGCAAATCCCGTTCACCCTTCTCGCCCGTGCGATCCGTCACCAGCTTCTCCAGCAGCAGTCCCGCCGGCCGCGGTACGCGGACCCTCGTTCCGTCGATGTCGAGTTCTGCGCCTGGCTCCACCAGCGACAGCGCCCCGAACACCAGCAGAGGAAGCCGATCGTCTTCGAGCACGTAGGCGTCACCCGGATCCTGCGCGCGGTCCATGCCGACGAAGTTCACCTCGAGCAGGTCGGCCGTCCTCGGCATCCAGACGGACGGCTCGTCGGGGGAAGGCGTGAAATGCCGGAGCAAGTCAGGCAATCGCTGCTTGATCCGGGCATGGTGTTCGACCGGTACGCCGACGTCCAGGTCCTGCGACACGACGAGAGTGGCCGCCGCGCCGGGTTCGATCAGGTTGGGGACTTCGGACCCGACCACCAGCGCGCCCGGCGTCTCGAGCACCGCGCGCGCCGCGCCGATCGTGGCGAACAGCCGCTCCCGGAACGTCATCGCCTATGAGTATAGGAACCTTGGATGAGCGGGTCCAGCCTGCTCTCCGGACCTCGGCGGCCAGCCGATGTTCGGACGCGTGCTGGCGGAGGACGGAAAGTAGTCGGAGATACTCGTCAGTCGAAGATCCATATCAGTCGGTGACACCTGTCAGTCGTAGGTCCGTGTCAGTCGACGACGATTGTCGATCGGAGACGATTACCGGCCCCAAAGTCCTGTCGGTCGGCGATAATTGTCGGTCGGGGATACCCGTCGGGCCCGACTGACACGCGTCAGCCCCGACTGACTTGGAGCACTCATGATCGACCCTCATCTGTCTCAGTCCGATCCGGAAGTCGCCGCGCTCGTGACCGCGGAAGAGCGCCGGGAGTTCGACAAGATCCGCCTCATCCCGTCCGAGAACTACGCGTCGCGCGCGGTGCTCGAGGCGACCGGCAGCGTGTTCACGAACAAGTACTCGGAAGGCTACGCCGGCAAGCGGTACTACGAGGGGCAGCAGTGCGTGGACCCGCTCGAACTGCTGGCCATCGCACGCGCGAAGGCGCTGTTCGGCGCCGACCACGCGAACGTGCAGCCCTACTCGGGCTCGCCGGCCAACCTCGCCGTCTACTTCGCGCTGCTGAAGCCGGGCGACACGGTGATGGGGATGGCGCTGCCGCACGGCGGCCACCTGACGCACGGCTGGAGCGTGTCGATCACCGGCTCGTTCTTCCGCAGCGTGCAGTACGGCGTGCAGATCGACACGGGGCTGATCGACTACGGCCAGGTGCGTGAACTGGCGGTGAAGGAGCGGCCGAAGCTGATCATCGCCGGCGCGACCGCGTATCCGCGCATCATCGACTTCGCGGCGATGCGGGCGATCGCCGACGAGGTCGGCGCCCACCTGCTGGTGGACATGGCCCACATCGCGGGCCTCGTCGCCGGCGGCGCGCATCCGACCCCGATCCCGCACGCGCATGTCGTCTCGACGACGACGCACAAGTCGTTGCGCGGGCCGCGCGGGGCGATGCTGCTGTGCAAGGAGGAGATGGCGAAGGCGATCGACAAGGCCGTGTTCCCCGGTCTGCAGGGCGGGCCGCACAATCACACGACGGCCGGCATCGCCGTCGCGCTGAAGGAAGCCGCGACCGAAGCCTTCAAGGCCTACGCGCACCAGATCGTGAAGAACGCCCGGGCGCTCGCCGAGGGCCTGGCAGGCCACGGTTTCAAGCTGGTGTCCGGCGGCACCGACAACCACCTGATCCTGATGGACGTGACGCCGCGCGGCATGACGGGCAAGGCGTACGCGCGGGCGCTCGACCGCGCCGGCCTGGAGTGCAACTACAACACGGTGCCCGGCGATCCGCGGAAGCCCTTCGATCCGAGCGGCCTGAGGCTCGGCACGCCGTCGGTCACGTCGCGCGGCATGAAGGAGCCGGAGATGGCGAAGATCGCGGGCTGGTTCAGCCGCGTGGCCGAGAACGTGGCCAACGAGGCCGAACTCGACACGATCGCCGGCGAAGTCGCGCGACCTCTGCGCGGGGTTCCCGTGCCCGGGTATCGCTATCTAACGACGGATTGAAAGGGTCAGTGGTTAGTGGCTGGTGGCTAGTGGATCACGCGTGATCTACTGACCACCTGCCACTGACCACTAGCCGCTCTCCAAGGTCCCTGTCTCACTCCCTCTCCACCCACCTGTACAACACCGGCAGCACCAGCAGCGTCAGCACGGTCGACGTGATCAAGCCGCCGATCACGACGACCGCCAGCGGGCGCTGCACCTCGGCGCCAGGCCCGGTCGCGACCACCATTGGCAGCAGGCTGAACACCGCGATCGCGGCCGTCATCAGCACGGGGCGCAGCCGGGAGTCGCAACCGGTCACCACGGCCTCCGCCGTCGGCATCCCGGCGGCCCGGAGCTGGGCGATCGCCGAGATCAGGACGACCCCGTTCAGCACCGCGACGCCGAACAAGACGATGAATCCGACCGACGCAGGCACCGAGAGGTAGAGACCGGACAGCCAGAGCGCAAAGACGCCGCCCGCCAGCGCGAACGGCAGGTTGAAGATCACAAGGCCCGCGGCCCGCAGGCTGCCGAAGGTCACGAGTAGCAGCACGAAGATCAGCACGGCGACGGCCGGCGCGATAACGCCAAGCCTTCGCATGGCCTGCTGCTGGTTCTCGAACTGCCCGCCCCAGGTCAGGTAGTAGCCGGCCGGCAGGGCGACCTCTGTCCGAAGGCGCGACCGCGCCTCGGTCACGAAGCTGCCGATGTCGCGGCCCGAGACGTTCATCTCGATGCCGATGCGCCGCCGACCGTCCTCGCGGCTGATCTGCGCGGGTCCCTCCTGCACTTCCACCCGCGCCAGCTGCGACAGCGGCAGCCGCGCGCCTCCCGGTGCGTCCACCAGCAGTCCCGAGAGCGCCTCGACCGAGCCTCGGTGTTCGTCCGACAGCCGGATCGCCACATCCGTCACGCGGTTCTCCAGGTAGACCTGCGACACGGTCTTGCCTCCCACCGCCGTTTCGATCAGGTCGAGCACATCCGACGCATTCACGCCGTAGCGGGCGATCCGTTCGCGATCCACCGAGACCGTGAGATAGGGCTGGCCGGCCACCTTCTCCTCGGAGAGGTCCTCGACGCCGCGCACCTGCGACAGCACGCGTGCCATCTCGCCGGCCTTCTGCTTCAGCACGCGCAGGTCGTCGCCGAACAGCTTGACGATCACCTGCGCCCGCGTGCCGGCCACCAGCTCGTCGATCCGGCACTGGATCGGCTGGCTGAAGCTGGCCACCATTCCGGGGATGTCGGCGACGGCGTCACGCATCTTGTCGGCGAGTTCTTCGCGCGAGGCCGCGCTGGTCCACTCGCTTCGGGGCTTCAACGCCCCGACGAACCCGGTCTTGTCCACGCCCCTGGCTTCAATCGCGACGCCGGTCTGCCCGGTGCGCGACACCACGGTCTGGAGTTCGGGGAACTTCATCAGGCGCTTCTCGATCTCGAGCGTCGTCTCGAGCGCCTTTTCCAGCGACACGCCGGGCAGCAGCTGGACGTCCATGTCGAACGCCCCCTCGTCCATGATGGGCAGGAACTCGGTGCCGAGGCGCGGCACGAGCGCGAGCGCGCCGAACACGAGGACACCTCCCGCCACGACGACCGTGACCCGGTGGCCGAGCGTCCACCGGAGCGAGGGCAGGTACGCCCGCCGGATCGCGTGCAGGACGGGGCTCTCGAGCGTTTCCGGCTTCAGCACGGCCAGGCACAGCACCGGGATCACGAAGATCGACAGCAGCAGCGACGCCAGCAGCGCGAGCGCCACGGTGAACGCCAGAGGCGAGAACATCTTCCCCTCGAGCCCCTGCAGCGTGATGATCGGCACGAAGGTGAGGGCGATGATCAGCTCGCCCAGGATGCTCGGCTGCCGCACTTCGACCGCGGCCGACAGCACGGTGGCCATCCGCTCCTTCAGGCTGCCGTTCCCGCCGCGTCTGGCCGAGGCGGCGCTGGATGTTCTCCACCTGGATGATCGTCGCGTCGATGATCATGCCGATCGAGATGGCGAGGCCTCCGAGCGACATCAGGTTCGCGTCGATCCGCGCCACCTTGAGGACGGTGAACGTCAACAGGATGGACAGCGGGAGCGCCACGATCACCACGAACGCGCCCCGCGCGCTTCGCAGCAGCAGCAGCAGGACGGCCATGACGAGCACCGAGCCCTCCATCAGCGCCTTCAGGACGGTCCGGGTCGAGGCCTCGACGATCGGCGACCGCCGGTAGAACGGCACGAGGCGGAGCCCGTCCGGCAGCACGCGGCTCGCGTTGACCTCCCGGACCTTCTCTTCGAGCGCCGCGACGACCTCCCGACTGTTCTCGCCGCGCAGCATCAGGACGATCCCCCCGACCGACTCGCCGCGGCCATCCTTCAGCGAGGCGCCCTGGCGCACCGCATGCCCGGTCCGCACGTCGGCGACGTCGCCGACCGTGACCGCCGTCCCGGCCTCCGACTTCAGCACGATCGACCGGATGTCGGCCTCCGACTCGATCATGCCGACGCCGCGGATGATGTACTCCTCGGACCCGCGCGTGACCACGCTGCCGCCGACGTTCGCGTTGTTGCGCCGGATGGCCTGGCGCACGCCTTCGACCGACAGCTCGTACTTCAACAGGCGGTCGGGGTCCACCAGGACTTCGAACTGCTGGATGTAGCCGCCGAACGAGTTCACCTCGGTGACTCCCCGGACGCCCTTCAGCAGGGGAGACACCACCCAGTCCTGGAGCGTGCGGAGCCGCGTCAGCCGCTGCACGTCGTCTGTCGCCGGCGCTGGAGAGACCACGGCCCGCCGTCCCCGGCCCCGCCCGCCATGCCGCGCGGTTGCCACCGGGCGCGGCGGAGGCGGGCTCCAGCGTGTACCTGGTAGATCTCGCCCATGGCCGTGGCGATCGGCCCCATCTCGGATTCCACGCCTTCCGGCAGGCTCCGGCTCACGTCGCTCACGCGCTCGTGCACCTGCTGTCGGGCGAAGTAGATGTCGGTGTCGTCACGAAACACCACCGTCACCACGCTGATGCCGTACTTGGTGGCGGACCGCATCGTGACCAGGCCCGGCAGGCCTCGCATCGCCGTCTCGATCGGATAGGTGACGGCGCGCTCGATTTCGAGCGGGGACAGCCCCGGTGCGGTGCTGATGACCTCGACCTGGATGTTCGTCACGTCGGGGAACGCGTCGATCGGAATCGTCAGCGATCGACCAGGTGCCGATCGCGACGACGAGCACCAGGCCGAGGCCGACGAGCAGCCGGTTGCGGAGCGAAGCCGCCATCAATCGTTCGAGCATGGCTCTGGCCTATTCCCCGGCGAAGGAGCTCTTGAGCAGCTCCGCCTTCAGGTTGAACGCGCCGGCGATCACGATGACCTCACGGCCGTCGAGGCCGCCGGTGATGGCCCGCTTCGCCCCAATCCGCTCGCCGATCACGACCGGCTTGACCGCGAACCCGCCATCCGAGCCGAGCACGAACACGGCCGGCTCGCCCTGGATGGTCTGGACAGCATCCTCGGGCACGCCGAGGACCTCGTGCGTCCCCCCGCGCAACTCCAGCGCGCCCTGCACGAACATGTTCGGCTTGAGCAGCAGCCCTGGGTTCGGCAGTTCCACGCGAAGCTTGATCGTCCTGAGCTTCTCGTCCACTACATCGCCGATGCGAGTCAGCCGCCCCTCGAAACTGCGGGCGCCGTAGACCTCGCTCGTGATGGCGACCCGTCCGCCGACGGTCAGGCCGGGGAGGTCCTTCTCGCGGGCGTCGAGCAGGGCCCAGACGGTCGAGAGGTCGGAGACGGTGAAGAGGAGCTTGTCGGGATGAGCGTGTTCGCCGGCGACCACGTCGCGCGTGACGACGCGGCCGTCGACGGGGGCTCGAATCGTGAGCGTGGGATCGACGAGGTCCGACAGGTCGGTCCCCGCACGTGACGCCTTCTGGAGGAGGGCGTTGAGCTGCGGATGGTCCCAGCCAAGCGAGTGCAGCTGCGACTCGGCGAGGCCGTACTCGGTCGTCGCCGCGTCGAACTCGGCCTGCCGCCGCAGGACCTCCTTCTGCTGGATCGCCTCGTCTTTGAGCAGCTCCCGCGCGCGATCGAGCTCGCGGCGCAGCCACCGCCCGTCGGGCGCTGGCCTGCAGGAACGTGGTCTGCGCCTGGGCCAGGGCGGGCGAGTGGATCGTCACCAGCATCTGTCCGGCGCGGACCTGGTCGCCGAGGTCGGCGCCGATCGACGTCACGCGGCCCTCGATCAGCGACGTGATGAGCGCGGTGCGCTGCTGGTTGAGGGCGACGATGCCCGGCAGCGTGACGGCGCTCGGTGACGGTGAGCCGCTCCACCGGCCCGGTGACGAGCCCCCACTTCTTCTGCGTCTCGGGCGTGACGCGAATCTCCCTGGGCGCCCCGCGCGCGGCGCCGGATGCCGGCGCCTCCTGTGGAGCCGGCGGCTCTGGCCGCTGCCCGCAGCCAAAGAGCAGGAGCAGGGTCGACAGGTAGGCGAGATGGCGAGTCATGGCAGCAGTCCTTTGGCGCCGGCGCCCACGGCGGCGTCCAGCTGGAGGAGGCTCAGTCGATGGTCGAACAAGGCCCGGTTGTAGATGCGCTGCACGTCGCTGTAGGCGCGCTGCGCGTCGAGGTAGTCCAGCAGGTCGCCTTCGCCGGTGCGGTAGGCGGCCAGCACGGCGTCGCGCGCCTCGCGCGCCTTCTGGAGGTAGTCGCGCTCGATCGAGGCCACGCGCTCGGCGGCTGATCTCGACCAGATCGAACGCCTGCTGGACGTCGAGCGAGACGGCCATCTCGCGTTCCTTCAGCAGGCTGCCGGCCAGGCGCTGCTCGGCCTCGGCCCGGGTGACGCCCGACGCGTTGCGGTCGAAAAGCGGCAGCGGCAGCGCCACGCCGAAGACCAGGCCGCTGGCGCCGAAGTCGCGCCGGTAGCCGCCGGTGACCGACAGGTTGGGCGTGCGGAGCGCCTTCTGCAGGCCGAGTTCCGCCTGTGCCCGGGCCTGTTCCAGCCGGGCCGCCGCGATGTCGGCGCGCGCGGCGAGCGCCTGGCCGGTCAGTGCGGCCGCGGTCGCGCCCTGCGGGGCGCGACGGCGGCGCGGCCGCGCCCTCGGTCGGGCGCCGCGGTCGCCATCAAGGTGTCGGTCGGTTCGAGCGGCTGATCCAGCCTCGGCGCTCCGAGCAGCGCCAGCAGCGCGCTGCGCGAGTTCCGCGTCGCCAGTTCCGCCTGCAGCGCGTCTTCGCTGAACTGGAGGCGTTCGACTTCGAGGCGCCGCAATTCGCCGCCGGACACCTCGCCCTGCTGGTAGCGCGCCCGATTGACCGCGATGACCTGGTCGATCTTCGGCGAGCGAGACGCGGGCCTGCTCGGCGTCGAGCCGCGCCAGCACGAGCTGGAAGTAGACGCGCTGCACGTCGAGGCGCAGCTGGCGCACGCGATCGTCGAGGGCGGCCCTGGTGGCGGCCGCGGCCGCGTCTGCCGCCTCTCCGCGCAGGCGCCGGCGGTCACCCAGTTCGAACTCCTGCTCCGCCTGGATGGTCAGTTCCTGCCGGTCGAAGAAGCCGTAGGGCGTCGGTTGGCCGTTGTAGCCGGCAGACTCGAAGCTTAGCAGCGGGTTCGGCCATCGCTTCGCGGCGGCCTTGCCGGCGTCGGCGACCAGGACCTGCTGGCGCGCCGCGTCGAGCGCCGGGTTGCGCTCGTCGGCGATCCGGATGGCGTCGGCCAGCGACAGGCGAGTCGGCACGGCCTCGGTCTGGGCGCCCGCCGGACCGCCGCCAGGCAACCCGCGACGACGAGGATAGGAGGACAATGGTCGAGCGCATGGTGAATCCGCAATGAGAGACACAGGATTAAGGCTCAGGGCTCAGGGCTCATGGGCTCAGAGGCACAGGGCACGAGGCTGAAGGCCCTGAGCCCGAAGCCCTGAGCCCTGAGCCGTTCACGTGTCTGGATTCAGGCGAGCGGCGGGTGGTAGAGCGAAGACGGCGCGAGATGGGGGAGCGAACGGGTGGGCGAAGAACACCGAGGAGACGAGGGTGCAGGCCACCTGGACCTGGAAGGGGACCTGCACGTCCACGCAGCGGCAGCAGCAGAAGCAGTCGTCGGGCCCGTTGCAGGCGGCCGCATCGCCGGCGCGCCGCCTGCCGCCTAGACCGTGGCCGGCTGTCCCGGCGCCGCGGGCGCGCCCGGGACCAGCGGCTCGCGGTCGTGCACGCACATGCCGTGGCCGCACAGATCGGCCGTGGTCCACGCGAGCAGCAGGATCGCGAAGACTCGGGACGCCAGGCGGAAACGGGCGGATCTCACGTCGAAGGCCTCGGTTGGGGGCCGCTCGGCCGATGCGCGGCCGAGCGTTCTCACGATGCTAGCCCACCGGGACCCCGGGAGGCAAGTCGGGTCGGGTATAATCGCCGCCAATGGACCAGCACCTCGACGGGCGACGCGTCGCCGCGGCTGGCGTCGTGGCGGCCGGGCTGTCTGGCGGCGCTGGCGGCGGACGGCGGTGGAAAGGCGCCGGCGCCTCTGGCCGGGCCGCAGGCGCCGCAGGCCGAGTCGCCCGGTGCTCGGCACCCTGCCTGTCGTCGCCGAACACCGCTACCGCATTGCCGCCAAGATCCGGCCGCTGGTGCTGTTCTGGATCGGCAAGGACAACGTCGGCGGCGCCAGGATTCGCTGGCGGCAGGGCGAGGACGGTCTGCGCGGCTACGACGCGCTGATCGGGTCCGACCCGGCGCGGGCGCCGCGGAAGATCAATCGCTGGGGGTTCATCCTCGAGGAGGCCGGCCGGACGGCGCCACCATCGTCGGGATCATGAAGAAGAGCGACGAGGAGTCGCTCGACGAGGCGAAGTCGAGAGTGGCCAGCGAGGCGAAGGGCAGCGTCGTCTTCAAGATGATCCAGGCCACCGTCAGCCAGACCGAGTCGGTGTCGAAGGTGACCGTCGCGACCGTGCCGCGCGATTACTCCTATCTGGAGCTCGGCGCGATGGTCGACGTGCTCACGAAGGAGACGGCGCCGCCGAAGATCCAGAAGACGCCCGTGCCGCCGGGCGGGCGGGCGGGCCTGCTCACCGCAGTCATCGAACTGATGCACGACGGCGTGGACACGGTGAAGCGGACGGGCAAGGCGCCCGGGCGGAAGGGCCTGGGCTACGCGTACTACGCCAAGCAGTACGACCTCACGCGCGTGTCGTCCAGCGTCGAGCGGAACGTCACCTACGGCGGGGTTGCGTATCCCAAGCTGCTGAAGTCCGATTTCGAGCTGCGCGCGCGCACCGAGAAGTGGACCGAGAGCTTCACGATCGTCTGCGGCCTCGACGGCTCGCTGGCGGAGATCCCGGTGTTCCTGACGTACCAGCCGCGATGGTGGTTCAAGGTCGAGATGGTGCTCGACGAGCGCCAGGTGTTCTGATCCTGGGCCGTCGCCCGGCCGGGAGCGGGCCGCGGCGCGGCGTGCTATGATTCCGGCGACAAACGGCCCCCTTCCGTCGTTTCCGGCGCGAGGCCTGTGATGACCGACAAGAAGTCCTGGGGTTCGACCGTGCTCGGCTGGTTCATCGTCCAGGACGACGCCGCGGCGTCGCCGGGCGGCGCGACGCCGGCCGCGGATGCCGATGCGGCGCTGATCGCCGCCGCGGCGCAGGCGTCGCCGCCGGTCTTCCAGCAGGAGCCGCCGTCGCCACCGGCGGCCAGGTGGCGTTCGACGAGGTGTTCGGCGCGGCGGGCATCGACGCCGCCGAGCGCGAGCGCGTCGGCAAGGCGCAGCAGCTGCTCGGCAGCCTGCCCGCGGAGACGCCGGTCGCGGTGAAGAAGCAGATCGTCGAGGCGTCGCTCAAGGCGTTCGGCGTTCCCATCGACAACATCATCGAAACGGGCGTCGCGGAGATCCAGGCGCTCGAGGCCTACATCCGCAAGAGCGCGGGCGACACGCAGCAGCTGCTCGAGGAGGCGAACCGCCGCATCGCGCAGTTCGAGGACGAGGTGAGGAAGCTGCGGGGCGTCATGGAGCAGCAAACCCAGCAGCAGCAGGCGGTTGCGGCCGCGTGCAACGCCAAGAAGCTGGACGTCCAGCGGGTGCTCGAGTTCTTCGGCCAGGAGGCGGTGGCCCGGGTGGTCCAGGCGTCGCCGCGGCTCCACGACCCGTCGGCGCCCGCCGCCGGCGCGTGAGCGCGCGCCGGGCGGGAACCCGGCGGGACCAGTTCCGTAGTACGTGGTGATCGGTTCGCGATTCTCGAAGGGGGCTGACGTGGCTGAAGTCGGATTCTTCAAGCGCCTCGGGAACCTGTGGCGGGGGTTCCTCTCGATTTGGATCTCGGACGTCGAGAAGGAGCATCCGGAGATCGCGTACGAGAACGCCATCAACTCGATGGTGGAGAAGTACTCGAAGCTGAAGTCCGCCACCGCCGCGATCATCCGCCGGCGCGAGGACACCAGCGAGCGCTTCCAGAAGGCGACCAAGGAGCTGGCGCAGACCGAGGCCGAACTGGGCGTCGCGATGGACACCAACCAGGACGACGTCGCGCTGATCCTGCTGCAGAAGAAGAACCAGCTGACGCGCCGACATCGGCCGACCTGAAGGCGGAGATGGACGCGCGCGCAGAAGGACGCCGACAGCGCCAAGGCGTCGCTGATCAGCGTGCAGGGCGAGATCCGCAAGCTGCAGTCCGAGCGCGACTCGATGCTCGCGAAGATGCAGTCGGCCCAGGCGCGCATCAAGATCCAGGGCCAGCTGGACGGCCTGTCGGTGGACGCCGAGGTGAAGGCGCTCGAGAACGTCCGCGAGCACATCAAGAACACGATCGCCGAGGCGAACCTCGGCAAGGAACTCTCCGAGTCGTCGCTCGACGCGAAGCTCGCCGCCGTGCGCTCGCAGGTGGGCGAGGTGCAGGCCAAGCAGCAGCTCGCGGAGCTGAAGGCCAAGCGCGCCGCCGCGCAGGCCGCCCAAGGGTCCAAGACGATGTAGCGCGGGGCTTCAGCTCCGCGATAAGGCGGAACGCCGACAGCCGAAGGCCGGGACCTATGAAACTCACCCCCGTCGCCAAGCTGTTCATCACCGTTGTCGTCATCGCCGTGCTCGGGTATGCCTTCTGGCACTACACGCGGCGCGGACCTCCGCAAGTGGGCGGTCGGCGACAAGCCGGCCACGCAGACGGCGGAGAAGCCCGGCGTGAACGACTTCGACGCGCTGAAGAACGCGCCGGCCGACCCGGAGCGGGGCGATCGGCTCGACCGGCGTCTCGGCCACCAGCCTCGCGTCGGGCGGCAAGCTCCCGCGGACGCTGGTCGTCGGGATCAACACCTGGGCGGGCCACGCCCCAGGCGTGGTCTTCAACGGAGGGATGGACGCCAACGCCGCGTCGAACTACAGGAAGAGGTACGGCCTCGACGTGAAGTTCGTGCTGCTCGAGGACCCGGCGGCCAAGCTCGCCGCGTTCCGCAAGGGTGCCATCGACATCATGTGGGACACGGTCGACAACTGGGCGCGCGAGGCGTCGATCCTCGAGGAGAACGGCAGCCAAGGCGAAGTCGATCCTGATGCAGGACTGGTCGCGCGGCGGCGACGGCATCGTCTCGCTCGCGTCGATCAAGTCGATCGAGGACCTGAAGGGCCGGAAGATCGCCTGCACGCAGTTCACGCCGTCGCACTTCCTGCTGCTCTACCTGCTGGCGCAGTCGGGACTGTCGCCCGACGACCGGGCCGCGCTCGAGAAGAACATCATCACGACGCAGGACGCGCCGGCGGCCGCCGCGATGTTCAAGGCGCGGCAGGTGGACGCCGCGGTGACGTGGGAGCCGGACCTCTCGGCGGCGGTGACGGCCCGCGGCGACGAGGCGCACATCCTCGTCTCGACGACGGCCGCGACCAACATCATCGCCGACACGCTGGTCGCCCGGCAGGAGCTCATCGACGAGGCGCCCGGCACGGTGCGCGACTTCGTGCAGGGCTGGTTCGAGGGGATCGAGATGATCAAGCGCGACCCGGCCTCGTCGTACGCGCTGGTCGGGCAAGGCGCTCAAGCTGGACGCCGACACGGTGTCGGGCATGCTGTCGGGCCTGAAACTGACGCCGTACGCCGACAACGCCCAGTTCTACGGCCTCACCGGCGGCAAGGCGCACTTCGAGACGCTGTTCGACACGGCGTTCGTCATCTGGCGCAAGAAGGGGCTCGTCACGCGGCCGGTCGCCGCCAAGGACTGGGTGGACACGCGGTTCATCTCGGCGCTCGCGTCGGCCTACCCCGGCCAGAAGGTCGAGGAGCCGAAGCTCGCCGCGCGTCCGGCGAGCGCGCAGGACCGCGCGATCATCAACAAGCAGATCCAGATCCACTTCACGCCGGGTTCGGACGAGATCATGGCGGGGTCTTACTTCGTCCTCGACGCGCTGGGCGAGACGATGACGTCGTTCGGGAACACGTACCTGCGGGTCGAGGGGAACACCGACTCGACCGGGTCGCCGACGGCGAACATGACGCTGTCCGAGCGGCGTGCGCTGGCGGTGAAGAACTACGTGCTCAAGAACTTCCCGAACATCCAGGCCGCGCGCTTCCAGACCATCGGCCGCGGCCAGGCGAACCCGGTGGCCGACAACACCACCGAGGCCGGCCGGCAGCTGAACCGGCGCACGGACATCAAGGTCGTGCTGGCGCAGTACGCAGTAGACCGATTCGATGCCGAGTCGGTCCGACTGGTTTCGCCCTCCGCTCGCCGCTGCCGCGGTCGGCGTCGCTGGCGCTCGGGTTCGTCGCGCCGACGGTCGTGCTCGCGGCCTGGTGCCTGATCTCGTACGGCGGCTTGGCGCCGGCCGACTTCCTGCCGTCGCCGACCGAGGTCGTGCGCGGCACGCTGCAGCTGTTCATCCAGTACGACCTGGGGATGGCGATCTGGGTCTCGACCCGGCGGATCCTGATCGCCTTCGGCCTCGCCTCGGCGATCGCGCTGCCGCTCGGCGTGCTGATGGGCGCGTTCGAACCGGTCAACCGGATCTTCGAGCCGATCATGGCGCCGCTGCGCTACATGCCGATCTCGGCGTTCATCCCGCTGCTGATCCTGTGGTTCGGCATCTACGAGTCGCAGAAGATCGCGTTCCTGTTCCTCGGCGTCTTCGTCTACCTGCTGCCGGTCGTCGTCACGGCCATTCGCGCCGTGCCCGAGGAACTCGTGCAGACGGCGCTCACGCTGGGCGTCTCGCGGTGGCAGGCGGTGTTGACGGTGCTGGTGCCGGCGGCGCTGCCCGAGATCTTCGACTCGTTCCGGGTGATGAACGCGATCTCCTGGACCTACGTGATCCTGGCCGAAGCCGTGAACCCGGAGCACGGCCTCGGCTACATGGTGGAACTGGCGCGCACGCACCAGAAGGCGTCGTGGTCGTTCGCGGGCCTGCTGGTGATCGGCGGCATCGGCCTGCTGACCGACGCCCTCATCCGGGCCTGCTCCGCCGTGCTGTTCCGGTGGCGGGAGAAGGCCGCATGAGCGACGCGGTCCCGAAGCTCCAGATCAAGAACCTCGGCATCACCTACGTCGGCCAGGACGGCCGCCGCACCGAGGCGGTGCGCGACGTGTCGCTCGACATCCTCGACAAGCCTGGCGTCGGCGAGATCGTCGTCTTCCTCGGGCCGTCGGGGTGCGGCAAGTCCACCATCCTGAAGGCGGTGGCGGGGCTGCTCCGGCCGACGGCGGGGGAGATCCTGCTCGAGGGCGAAGAGGTCGAGACGGTGGGCCGCGACCGCGGCATGGTGTTCCAGGCCTACACGTCGTTCGGGTGGCTGACGGTGCGCGAGAACGTCGAGTACGGCCTCAAGCGCCAGGGCGTGCCGAAGGCCGAGCGCCACGAGCGCTCGAAGCGGTACCTGAAGGCCGTCGGGCTCGACGAGTTCGCCGACCACTTCCCGAAGGACCTCTCGGGCGGCATGAAGCAGCGCGTGGCGATTGCCCGCACGCTCATCAACAAGCCGCGCGTGGTCCTCATGGACGAGCCGTTCGGCGCGCTCGATCCGTACACGCGCTGGGAGATGCAGGGGCTGCTGCTCGACGTGTCGAGGACCGAGGACAACACGATCCTGTTCGTGACGCACGACGTGTCGGAGGCCGTCTACCTCGCGGACACCGTCTACGTCCTGTCCAGCCGGCCGGCGCGGATCCTGCACCGCGTGGACGTGCCGTTCTTCGAGGTGCGCGACATCGGGCTGAAGTCGTCGTCCGAGTTCCGCGCCATCGAGAAGAAGCTCCTCGAGATGCTCTACGCCCCGGCGCCCAAGCCCGCGTAGAATTGACGCATGGCCACGCCCGACCGGCCGAAGGCGCCCCCTGCGAAGCCCGTCGCCGTCCCGCCGCCGCCGTCCAGCCGAGGCCGGGACGGAGCGTCCCGCGACACCGCCGCCGCTCCAGGCCCCGCCGCCGCCGCCCGCGCTGGCGCCGGCCGTCGTGGGCTCTCTGAAGGACGTCGTCCGGTCGTCGGTGCTCGAGAAGCGGCCCTACCTGAAGTACGCGTTCGCCAACCCCTACAACCTGACGCTTTTCGGCGGGATGCTGGCGGCCGCGGGCCTCACGCTCAACCCGTTTCTCGCGATCCTTGCGGTCGGCCTCGAGTCGCTGTGGCTGCTCTACGCACCCGACTCCGACGCGCCTGAAGCACCTGTTGTGGGACCCGCGGTTCGACCAGGTCCGCCAGGCGATCCTCGCCCAGGAACGCGGCCAGCGCCTCGCGCTGCTCGCGCCGCCCGAGCGCAAGCGCGTCGACACGCTGATGGCCCGCCAGGCGCGAGATCCACCGTCTGGCCGCGCAGAACCCGTCGTTCACCGGCGAACTGCTCCGCACCGAGCTGACCAAGACCGAACGGCTGGTGGACGCGTTCATCGACATGGCGGTCACCTCGGCGCGCTACGACGCCTACCTGGGCTCCGTGAACGTCGACGCGATCGACGCCGACCGCGAGCGGCTCGAGCGCGAGATCGAATCGGGCGAGGCCGGCGACCCGCAGGTCGACCTGGCGAAGAAGAACCTGGCCATCATCCTGAAGCGGCTCGAGAAGATGCGGGAGATCCGCCGCTATCTGGACGTGGCCCGCGGCCAGCTGGATCTGATCGAGAACTCCTTCCAGCTCATCGCCGACAACATCGTGACGATGCAGTCGCCGCAGGAGCTGTCCGGCCAGCTGAACGAGCTGCTCGACGGCGTCGAGTCGATCCGCCAGACCGCGGCCGAAACCGAGGCCGCGCTGTCGACCATGGCGTAGGGCCGCGAGCCGCATGCCGGCACGGCCCTGAGCCCTGAGCCTTGAGCCCTATATGAGCGAAGCGAAACTCCTTCCCCCTGGGCCGAAGATCTCCGCCGGCGCTACCTGCGCGGCGAGGCGTCGATGTTCGTCCTCCACGGCAACGTGTTCGACGCCATCGTCCACCAGCAGCGGACGCTGACGATCACCAGCTTCCTGACCGACGTCCTGCTGAAGGACTCGCGCCAGACCGTGGCCGTCTACAACCTGGCGACCGGCGTGCGGTTCGTGCGTCGCGAGGCCGGCGGCCCGTCGTTCGAGGACGCGCTCCTCGCCACCGAGAAGCCGAAGGCGCTGGCGGCGCTCGAGCGCGCGCTTGTGGGGGCCTCGAAGGTCGCCGTCATCCTCGAGTACGCCGAGGCGATCGCGCCGGCGGGCGACCCGGCGTTCCAGGCCGACTCGGATCGCGCGGCGATCATCACGCTCCAGCGCTGGTCGTTCCTGCCTGAGGTCGATCGCTCCGACAACCTGGTGCTCCTCGTCGCCGAGAACCTGAGCGAGCTGTCGCCGAAGCTCGTGTCCAACCCGAAAGTGGGGGTGGTCGAGGTTCCGATGCCGGACATCGATGCCAGGCGCGCGGCCATCCGCCTGGCCGACGCGAAGCTGACGGACAAGGACGTCGATCGCTACGCGGAAGTTACGGCAGGCCTGAAGGCGATCCAGATTGCCTCGATTCTGGCGCCGCCGCCTGCGTCCGAGGGCGACGCGCGCGATCGCGAAGCCTTCATCGCGGGCATCCTGGCCGGGAGCGCGGATGCCGAGGCCCGCGCGCGCAAGCTCGGCGCGCTCACCGTCGGCCTGTCGCACGACGAAATCAGGAAGCTGCTGGCCCCCGGGGCGCCCGACCCGATGATCGCCGCCGGGAGCGCGGCCGACCGGGCCCGGCGCCGAGGCCGACCGGCTGATCGCGCGGCGCAAGCGGGAGATCCTCGAGCGCGAGTGCTTCGGCCTCGTGGAGTTCGTCGAGCCGGCGCACGGATTCGAGGTGGTCGGCGGGATGGAGGAAGTGAAGAAGGACCTGCTGGTCGTCGCCGAGAACATCCGCGAAGGCCGGATCAGTCGCGTGCCGATGGGCATCCTCTTCACCGGCCCGATGGGTACCGGCAAGACGTTCGTGGCCGAGGCGTTCGCCCGGGAGTGCGGCCTGACGACGATCAAGCTGAAGAACTTCCGGTCGAAGTGGGTCGGCGCGACCGAGGGCAACCTCGAGAAGATCCTCACCGTCATCAAGGCGATCGGGCAGGTCGTGGTGATCGTGGACGAGGGCGACCGCGCGTTCGGCAACACCGAGAGCGAGGGCGACGGCGGGACCTCGTCGCGGGTCATCGCGCGCATCAAGGAGTTCATGTCGGATACGTCCAACCGGGGACGCATCCTCTTCCTCGTGATGACGAACCGGCCCGACAAGCTCGACGTCGACCTGAAGCGCGCCGGGCGGCTGGACCGGAAGATCCCGTTCCTCTACTCGCAGACGCCGGAGGAAGTCGAGCAGGTGGCGCGCGCCCTCGTGCGCAAGAATCGGATCAAGACCGCGGTCGACTTCGCCAGCATCCGCGACGGGTTCTCCGTGAAGCTGGTCGGCTACAGCAACGCCGACGTCGAAGCGGTCATCCTGATGGCGAACGACGACGCGGCGAGGGCGGAAGGCGGTGACGCCGCCGTGACGGCGGAGCACCTGCTGCGCGCGGCGGCCGACTACTTCCCGAGCCGGGATCAGGAGCTGCTCGAGTACATGGAACTGCTGGCCGTCTTCGAGTCGTCGAGCCGGCGCCTGCTGCCGGCGAAGTACGCGTCGATGACGCCGGAGGAGCTGGACATCCGCCTGCGGGCGTTGAGAGCCGTGGTGGGGAACAGGCGGTAGCCGGCCGATGAGACGTCAGTCGTGGCCCGGTTCGTCGGCTCCCGCCTTCGCTGCTTCGCAGCTACGGCGGGGCAGGCCCGGCTCCGGTTCGGCGGACCTCACAGTCGCCCTTCGCGCCGACCCGGTCCGCGCCTGCCTCTCGCGTGCCGGCCGCCAGCGGGACCGGGTCGCTGCCCCAGCGCCGCCATGAACCGCTGCGTGATGAGCACGCAGTCGAGCGGCGGCTTGGCCGTCGGCGCGGATTCATCCACCTTCGCCACGATCACCCACGGCCCCGGAATCGCGCGGCTGGCGTCGAGCGCGCGGTCGAGTTGCTGAGCATCGCGCACCGTCGTCGTCTGCCGCACCCCCATCGCGCGCGCAGCCGCCTCCAGGTCGGCGGCGCCAGCGGTCGCCGTCGCCTGCCCGCCGGTCGTCCCGTACTGGCCGTTGTCGAGAACGACGATGAGCAGGTTCGCCGGCCCGCATGCGGCGATCGTGGCCAGGCTGCCGAGGTTCATGAGCAGCGAGCCGTCACCGTCGAGCGCCACGACACGCCGATCGGGGCGGGCAAGCGCCAAGCCGAGGGCGATCGAGCTGGTCAGGCCCATGCTGCCCCAGGTGTAGAGGTTCAGCGGGCGATCCCCTGCGGCGAACAGCTCATAGGCGGCGTGCCCCAGGTTCGCCACGACCGGCTCGTCCGTGAGCGTGCGGCGGGTGAGGTCGATGGCGTCGAAGCGCGTCATGATCGGCCTCCTCCGGCGGGGACCGTCAGCCGGCGCGGCAGCAGGCAGGCCACCGGCAGCCGCGTGCCGAATGCCATCTGCGCCAGCGAGACCACCACGTCGCGCGCTTCGTCCTCACGGTCGACGGCCAGGTGGGACACGCCGAGCGCGTCGAGCACCGGCCGAACCGCTCGCCCCATCGGCACCTGCGCCGAGTTCCACTCGCCCGGGTCGCCCCGCATGCTGATCACCATGACAATCGGGATCTGATACGCGATGAGGAGCGACCCCACCGCGTTCAGCGTGTTCCCGAGGCCGCTCGACTGCATCAGCAGCGCCGGCTTCGCGCCCCCCAGGTAGAGGCCGGCGGCGATGCCGACGGCTTCCTCCTCGCGAGTGGCGAGCGTGGCGCGCACCGTGGGACGGTCGCGCTCGAGCGCCGCCAGGATGAGAGACAGCGGGTTGTCGGGGACGTAGACGACCTCGCGACAGCCGCCGTCCCAGAGGCCTTCTGCGACGCCTGTTGCCCACCGGGGCAGGGCAGGCTGCCGGGAGTCACTTGGGCCGCGGTCGCGGGTCATGGGTTGTCAGCGTATCACGGGCGGCTCGGGGCAGCCAGCGGTGAGGCGGCGGTCGTGGCCCGGTTCGTCGCGCCGGGCTCCGGTTCGGCGGACCTCACAGTCGCCCTTTGCGCCGACCCGGTCCGCGCCCGCCTCTCGAGAGCCGGCCGCAAGTCGCGAGCCGCAAGCCGGCTTTGGTGTAGCATTCCGGCATATGTCCTACCCACGCGTCCGCCTTCCTGTCTGGCTCGTCTGCGCCGGGGCCGTCGCCGCCCTCTCCGTCGCCGGCGCGGCGCGGTCGCCGCAGTCCAGCCCCGGAGAGTTCGACCTGATCATCGCCGGCGGACGCGTCGTGGACGGCACCGGCGCGCCCTGGTTCCTCGGCGACGTCGGCGTGCGGGGCGATCGGATTGCCGCTGTCGGCGACTTGAGCCGCGCCGCAGCGAAGACGCGCATCAACGCGACCGGACTCGTGGTGTCGCCCGGGTTCATCGACCTGCTCGGCCAGTCGGAGTTCAACCTGCTCGTCGACAACCGTGCGGCGAGCAAGATCATGCAGGGGGTGACCACGGAGGTCACCGGCGAGGGAACGTCCATCGCCCCGATGAACGACCGGCTGTTCGTCGACCAGGCCGAACTCTACAAGCATTTCAATGTGGCGATGGACTGGCACACGCTCGGCGAGTACTTCAGGCGGCTCGAGGAACGGACGCGGCCGGCCATCAACCTTGCGACGTTCGTCGGCGCCGGCGGCCTGCGCGCCTACGTCGTCGGCAAGGACGACCGGCCTGCGACACGCGCCGAGCTCGACCAGATGAAGGCGCTCGTCGCGGCGGCCATGGAGGACGGCGCCCTCGGCGTGAGCTCCTCGCTGCAGTACATGCCGGACCGGTTCGCGTCGACCGACGAGCTCGTCGAACTCGCGGGCGTCGCCGCCCGGTATGGCGGTGTCTACTTCACCCACCTGCGTTCGGAGAGCGGGGAGATCATGGAGGCGCTGGACGAGGCGTGCGCCGTCGCGGAGCGGGCGAAGATCCCGGCCGAGATCTGGCACCTGAAGACCGCCTACAAAGCGAACTGGGGCCGAATGCCGGACGTGCTGGCGCGGATTGAGGCGGCCCGCGCGCGCGGCCTCGACATCACGGCTAACCAGTATCCGTATACCCGCGCGGCGAACGGCCTCGACGCCTGTCTCCCGCTGTGGGCGAGGGAAGGCGGCACGGCACGCATGCTGGCCCGGCTGCAGACGCTTGCCGACCGCGAGCGAATCAAGAAGGACATGGCGGATCCGGCCTCGCCGGGGTGGGAGAACCAGTGGTTCGGCTCGGGCGGAGGCGACGGCGTGATGATCTCGGACGTACTCGACCCCGGCCTCCGGAAGTACGAAGGGATGACGCTCACGGCGATCGGCAAACAGATGGGCAAGGATCCGCGCGACGCGGTGATGGACCTGGTGATCGCCGATCGCGCGAACAGCGGCGTCGTGATCTCGATCATGCGTGAGGACGACGTGGTGGCCGCCCTGAAGCACCCGCTGGTCAGCATCGACACCGATTCCGGCGCGAAGGCCGAAGACGGCCCGCTCTCCGAGTCGAAGTCACACCCGCGCGCGTTCGGCACCTTCGCCCGTATTCTCGGGAAGTACGTCCGCGACGAAAAGGTGCTGCGGCTCGAGGAGGCCATCAGGAAGATGACGTCCCAGCCGGCGATGCGCGTGCACCTCCAGGACCGGGGCCTCCTGCGGCCAGGTCTGGCGGCCGATATCACGGTGTTCGACCCGGCGACGATCCGCGACGTCTCGACGTTCGAAGACCCGATGCACTACTCGGTCGGCGTGCGCCACGTGCTTGTGAACGGCCGCGCCGTCGTCTCGGACGGGACCATCACGAGCGAGCGCCCGGGGAAGGCGCTCCGAGGGCCCGGCGCGAGGCGCTGACAGTAGTTCTCGGTTGCCGGTGGCCAGTCTGCCACGCGTGATCGGCGATCATTTTTCGGCATGATTTCGACGGAAACATGTTAGCCTGTCCGCTTGGACAATCAGTGATCCAGCGAGTTGATCGGGGTGTTCTGGCCCCCCGCAGTGGAGGAAGCGTAGCGATGTATCGATTTCTTGGTGTGAGTCTGCTCGTTGTCCTGCTGGGCATCGCCGGTGCCGGGATGGCGTCGGCGCAGGGCTTCGGTGTCTACGAACAGGGCGCCTGCATGATGGGACGCGGCGGCGCCGGCGTCGCTGACCCGTGCCCGGACGGCTCCGGGATCTTCTTCAACCCGGCGGGGTTGTCGTTCAACGCGAAGGTGATCACCCTGGGCGGGACGATGATCGGCCCGACTGGCACGTTCACCGACACCTCGACCACGTCGATGAAGGGCACCGTCAGCACCCTGAACAAGAAGTGGTATCCGGTGCCGAACATCTACATGACGTTGCCGTTCGCGAAGAAGTACGCGTTCGGCGTCGGCGTGTTCGCGCCGTACGGCCTGACGACCGACTGGCCGGTGACGTCCCAGGGACGGTACCTCGGCTACAAGAGCGTCGTGGAGGGGCTCTACATCCAGCCGACGTTCGCGGTGAAGATCAACGACAAGGTCTCGGTCGGCATCGGCGTGGACGTGACCCACCTGAACGTCGAGTTGTACCAGCGCGCGGACCTGTCGACCCAGCCGCTCGGTACCACTGGGCTGACCTTCGCACAGCTCAATCTCCTCTGCCCGGTGTCCGTCTGCGGCACCGTGCCACAGGGCACCGATTTCGCCGACATTCAGCTGAAGGGCAACACCTGGAACTACGGCTACCACGTTGGCGCGCAGTTCAAGGTCAGCGACCGGTTCTCGATTGGCATGCGGTACCTGGGCGGCCAGAAAGTCGACGTTCCGGATGGCGCGATCGCCACGAGCCAGATCTCGGTGCCCGGCGTGAAGGTCCCCGTCGCCGGACCTGGTGGGACATCGTTCATCCCCGTAGACACGGTTCTGGCGTCGCAGTTTGCTGCCGGCGGCACCCTGAGCAACCAGTCGGCGAAGACGAGTATCCCGCTGCCGGCCCAGTTCGTCGCTGGCGTGGCCATCAAGGCCTCGCAGAGCGTGAAGCTGTTCTTCGACTACCAGTTCACCAACTGGAGCGCGTTCGACAACCTGACGATCGACGGCCAGTATCTCGACAAGAACATTCCGGAGAGCTACAAGGACGTCAGCGGCTTCCGCATGGGCACGGAGATCGGCAGCGAGAAGGCCCAGTTCCGGGCCGGGTTCAACGTGCACGGACCGGCCTCTCCCGACCAGACCGTGACGCCGAACCTGCCCGAGGGATCGCGCCAGGAGCTGATGCTCGGGTTCGGCTCGAAGCTCTCAAAGGCGTTGCGGCTCGACTTCTCCTACATGTATCTCCATCAGCCCGACCGCGCCGGCCGTACCGGCGCCGGGGTGGACCCTGCCGCGCCAACGACGGCCGACAACAACGGCACGTACGCCTTCAAGGGGCACCTGTTCGGGCTGTCGATGTCGATCCGCTTCTAGCGAGCGCCTGCCGGGCCTCGCATTTCGTTCCTGCGGAGAGCCGGGATTCAGGCACGCCTGAGTCCCGGCTTCTCGTGTTTCTGGAGCCGTCGCCGGAGAAGGCGGTCGACGTCGTGGCCAGCCTCCCCGGCAATGAGGGCGTCCGGCTGGCTTCAGCCGGGAGGGAGCGCCATTCAGCATTCGAATCTCGGTCGATCGGGACTCGGTATGCCCCGGCCCGCCCGCGCGCGCGTCATCGGCCTCATTTCGGACACCCACGGGCTGGTCCGCCCCGAGGTCTTCGACGCCTTCGAGGGTGTGGACGCCATCTTCCATGCCGGCGATGTCGGCGGCGCTGAGGTGCTGGCCGTGCTGGCGAGAATCGCGCCGGTCCAGGCAGTGCTCGGCAATACCGACGTGCGGGACGACCCCCGGTTGTGCATCCACTTCACCGAACC
The DNA here is from genome assembly GCA_963784455.1 of uncultured Acidobacteriota bacterium. Taxonomy (GTDB): domain Bacteria; phylum Acidobacteriota; class Vicinamibacteria; order Vicinamibacterales; family Fen-181; genus FEN-299. The sequence goes on from CAWARN010000005.1 coordinate 59,487, forward strand.
GGTCGGCGGTCTCACGGTGCACGTCAGCCACGGCCAGGAAGTCGGGGTGCTGTCTCCGGCGCGCCTGCTCGCGCGCTACGATGCCGACGTCATCGTCTTTGGTCACACCCACCGGCCTCTCGTCGTGCGATCGGGCCGGCGCCTGGTTGTGAATCCGGGATCCGCGGGTCCGCGCCGCTTCGACCTCATGCCGAGCGTCGCGCGGCTCACCATCCGCGACGGTATCGCCTCAGCGAAGATCATCGAACTGTCAGTGTGACCGGCGCGATCCGGTCGAGAGCCGAGAGCCGGTTCTATCGAATACCCACCGCACCCCCGTCAGCGGCGCGGCGGTCCGACCCGCCCTGCAGCGTGCCGTCGCGCGGGTCGACGACGATCACCTCGGCGACGCCCTGCGCCGTGATGGGCTTGAGCGTGTGGCCCATCGCCTGCAGCAGCCTCACCGTGTCCGGCGAAAGCCCCGTCTGCTCATAGTCGGTCCGGTCGGGCAGCCACTGGTGGTGCAGCCGAGGCGCGTCCACCGCCTCCTGCGCGTTCATCCCGTAGTCGATCACGTTGAGCACCGTCTGGACGACCGTGTTGATGATCGTGCGTCCGCCCGGGCTGCCTGTCACCATGAACAGCGTACCGTCCTTCGAGAGGATGGCCGGCGTCATGCTCGACAGCATCCGCTTGCCCGGCGCGGCCAGGTTCGGCGGCGTCCCAATCAGCCCCTCGGCCGTCGTCAGGCCGGGCCCGGCGTTGAAGTCGCCCATCTCGTTGTTCAGGAGGAAGCCCGCACCCGGCACGACGATCTTGGAGCCGTAGCGGTCCTCGAGCGTGTAGGTGAGCGACACGGCGTTCCGATCGCGGTCGACCACCGACAGGTGCGTCGTCTCCTCGCTCTCGCCCGGCCACTCGAAGGCCGTCGGCGACGAGACCGACGCGCGGGTCGTGGAGATGCCCTTCCGGAGCCTCGCGGCGTGGTCCTTCGACGTCAGCGTCGCGACCGGCATGTCCGGCACGAAGTCGGGATCGCCCAGGTAGCGCGCGCGGTCTGCGAACGAGCGCCGGGCCGCCTCGATGATGAGGTGCGCGCTCGCCGCCGAGCGGAACCCCAGTGCCTTCAGGTCGTAGCCCTCGAGGATGTTCAACTGCTCGAGCAGGCCGACGCCGCCCGAGCTGATCGGCGGCATGGTGAGGACGTCGTAGCCGCGATAGGTGCCGGTGAGCGGCGTGCGCTTCCTCGGCTGATAGGCCTTCAGATCCGTCCGCGTGATGAGGCCGCCGTGGGCCGCCATCTCCTTCTCGATGAGCGCGGCCGTCTCGCCTTCGTAGAACCCGGCGGGACCCAGGTCGGCGATGCGCTGGAGGGTCCCGGCCAGGTCGGGCTGCTTCAGGGTGTCGCCCGGCTCGTACGGCGTGCCGTTCTTCGAGAACTGCGCGGTTGAGGCCGGGAACGGCGCCATCGACTTCAGCGCACCCCGGAGCGACCGCGACAATTCCTCGGTCACCGCGAAGCCGTCGCGCGCCAGCGCGATCGCCGGCTCGACGAGTCGTCTCCACGGCAGCTTCCCGTGCTCCTTCCACGCGAGGTGCAGGCCGGCCACGGTTCCGGGTACGCCGACCGACAGGTAGCTGTCGTGGTGGAGTTCCGAGCTGTACGCCCCTTCCTTGAGGAACATCGTCGCGGTCGCTCTCGCAGGCGCCATCTCGCGGAAGTCGTACACCTGCGGCGCGCCGGCAGCCGGCCGGAAGACGATGAACCCGCCGCCGCCGATGTTGCCCGCCGTGGGGTGGGTGACCGCGAGCGCGAGTGCCGTGGCGACGGCCGCGTCGATCGCCGTGCCGCCGTCCCGCAGGGCCTGGGCGCCGATCTCCGAGGCGATCGCGTTCTGGGAGACGACCATCGCGCTGCGCGCGCGGGCGGGCTGCGACTGGGCGAAGGCAGGGCCCGCCCCTGCGGCGAGCATCAGGGCCACGGCAACGACGACTCGGGATCTCATCCGTTCCTCCGGACGAGGATTATAAGCCGGGCCGTGAATCTGGCGCAGATTCCGCCTGATCTGGTAACCTTGTATGGTTCCCGGCCTTCTGTCGCCGGCCGACGTCTGAAGTGGGTGAAGACAGGGATGTTCCGACGCGCCTTCCGAATCGCCGTGCTCGTGCTGCCGATCCTGGCTGCGCTGGTCTCGGCCTGCGGCACGCCCACTGAGCCGACGGCCACGGCACCGCCGTCGGCCACAGCCGGGCTCGTGCCGGTCACCGAGGCGTTCAGCGGTACGCTGGTGTCGGGCGGCGTGAACGTGCACACGTTCCATACGATGCAAGGCTTCGTGCAGGTGACGCTGGATTCGCTGGATCCGACCGATGCGCCGTTCATCGGTCTGGACATGGGGATGTGGGACGGCCTGAGCTGCCAGCTCGTGCTCCAGTCACCTTTGACCGCGCAGGGTGAGTGGCTGCCCGGCACGGCGTCGATCGAAACCCAGATCTGCGTCAGGGTGTGGGACCCTGGGACGCTGGCCTCCGACGCGACGGTGAAGTACAAGGTATCCGCAGTCCACAACGAGAAGCCGTCCTCGTAGCGAACGGTTCCTACCCTACAAGTCCAAGCAGGCTCGCGCGAAACGAAGGATACGTCACGTCCGGCAGATCCACCGCTCGGACCTCGCGCGTGTGCCAGTCCCGCCACGGCTCCGGCAGCTCGGGATCGACCCCCAGTTCCTCGCGGATAACGTCGCCGAATTTCGCAGGGTGCGCCGTCGCCAGCGAGATGATCGGACGGCGTTCGCCCGTCTCTGTCCGCACCCGCCGCGCCGCGGCCACGCCAACGGCCGAGTGCGGGTCCAGCAGATAGCCGGACTCGCGATACGCCTCGCGGATCGTCCGTCGCGTCTCGTCCTCGCTGACCGCAATCCCGACGATGTTGGCGCGCAGCGCGTCGAGCGCCTCGGCGTGCATCTGGGACAGGCGCGGGAAGTTGCTCGGGTCGCCGACGTCCATCGCGTTGGACAGCGTCGGCCGTGCGGGGCGGGTGCGGTACGTGCCGGTCCGCAGGTAGTCCGGCAGCACGGCGTTGAGATTGGCGGCCGCCACGAATCGGCCGACGGGGACGCCGAGCCGCTGGGCGATGACGCCGGCGGTGAGGTTGCCGAGGTTGCCGCTCGGCACCGCGAACACCACGCTGCCCGTTTCGTCGCCGCCCGCCGCGAGCCAGCTCGAGACGTAGTAGACCGCCTGCGGCAGCAGCCGCCCGATGTTGATGGAGTTGGCCGACGAGAGTCCCAGCCCAGCGAGCCGCTCGTCGAGGAACGCCTCCTTCACCAGCCGCTGGCAGTCGTCGAACGCTCCGGGGACGCGTACGGCGGTGACGGTTCCCCCGAGTGTCGCCATCTGCGCTTCCTGGAACGGCGAAACCCTCCCGGCCGGATACAGCACGACCACGCGCACGCGCGGCACGCCGTGGAACCCGTGGGCGACGGCACTCCCGGTGTCGCCGGAAGTGGCGACCAGGATGGTGGCGTGGCCGCGCTGCTCGCCGAGCAGGTGGCCGAAGAGCGTGCGAGGAACCGCGCTCCGAAGTCCTTGAAGGCCAGCGTCGGTCCGTGGAAGAGCTCAAGGACGGAGAGGCCGTCCGCGATCGGAACGGTGGGAGCCGGGAAGTCGAATGCCTCACGCGTGAGGCGTTCGAGCGCGTCGCCGTCGAACTCGTCGCCGACCAGGTGCGACACCACCCGGACGGCGACGTCGCCAATCGGCAGGCCGCGCCACGACGCCAGGGTCTCCCGCTCGATCGCCGGAATCGTCGCCGGAAGATAGAGCCCGCCGTCGGGGGCGAGCCCGCGAAGGACCGCCTCCTTGAACGTAACGGGCGGAGCAGCGCGCCTCGTGCTGACGAGGATCATGACGGCTGGTCCTCGCCATCGCCATCAATCAGTTCGGCGGCGATGACGTCGCCCGGGCTTCCGAGGGCCAGGCCAAGCACGTCGAAGCCGGGCCCGAGGTTGCTGGCGCTGGCCGGCGCGAACACCCGGACGGAAGAAGGCATCGACCCGCATCGTGCGACGAGCGGCCCGATGCTGTCAAGGCAGGCGGCGCCGTTCAAAGTCGGACTACAATCTGGGGAGACGAATGCGCTCGGAGGCGCCGTCATGAGAATACGCATCCTCCTCGCCCTGACCGCACTGTCCATGGCGACCGCCGCGGTTGCCCAGACCCAGGCGCCGCCGCAGAAGCCGCCCGCGCAGGCCCTGCCGCCGGCGACCACGTCGACCGCGCCCGCCCAGCCGCCAGCCGCGCCCAAGCCGCAGGCGCCCACGCAGCCGCCCGCACAGGCGGCGGCGACGCCGCGCATCTCGATGGCGGTGACCGTGACCGACCTCGCTGGCGAGGCCGCCCCTGGCGTGCGCGTGGCGCTCACCGGCCCGGTCGCCAGAGAGGGCACGACCGCGCGAGACGGCATCGTGCGCTTCCAGACGCTCAGGGCCGGCACGTATCGGCTGCGATTCGAGTCGCCGGACTTCGTCACCTTCGAGCGTGAAGCCACCGTGAAGGCCGGGGCTCCAGCCGAGGTCGAGGTCACCCTCTCGCGTGCGCTCGAGAAGCCCACGCCGCCTTCGCCGCCGCCCGCTCCGGCCCAGGCCGCGCCCGCCGAGCCGGCACCGCTTTCCCCGAACCCGAACGCCGCGGTCGATTTGCTCGAGCTGCCCGACTGGATCGAGAAGAACCTGATCGGCCGGAGCGACCCGCAGCGCGAAACCGTCGTCGGCCGAGCGCCAGGCGCGACGGCGCGCATCGTGCAGGTTCGCGACCCGATCAAGGACCGCGTTCGCGGCGACGCCGACGAGATGCTCTATGTGATTGCCGGCGTGGGCGTGCTCCGGGCGAAGGGGCGCGCGTACGACCTCACGGCCGGATCGTTCGCCGTCGTTCCGCGCGGCGTCGCCTACACGCTCGAGCGAAGCGGCCGCAACCCGCTCATCGCCCTGTCGATGGTGTCGAAGTAGCGGCGGCCGGATTCCCGATCCGAGGCGGCGGCGCTACGGCGTGGCGTAGCGCCGGACCTTCACGAGGCGCTTCAGCAGGTTCTCGCTGTAGAGCGGCGAGGTGGGGTCGAGGCTGTTCAGCTTCACCATCCCGGAGCAGTGAATGAACAGCTTGCCGCCCAGGTAGATGCCGGTGTGCGTGATCCGGGTCACGCCGGCGCGCGGGCCGAAGAAGAGCGCGTCTCCCTTCCTCACCTCGGCGAAGTCGTTGTCTGTCGGCACCGCCACGCCCTCGTTGGCCTGCTGGTCGGTGTCGCGCTGAAGCTCGAGGCCGTTCAGGCGGAACACGGTCTTGAGGTAGCCCGAGCAGTCGAACCCCTTCGCCGACGTACCGCCCCACAGGTACGGCACGCCCATGAAGCGCCGTGCAGTCTGTTCGATCGCCTCCGGCGTGATCGTCCGGCTCGCCTTCCAGGCCTGGTAGTCGGCCGCATCGGCGTCCGAGACGAACCCCTTGCGTCCGTCCGGCAGTTGCACCGCCATCCATCCCGCGCTCCGTCCGGTCGTGCTCAACACGTCCCCGACGACGAGATCGCAGACGGGCGCCCCATCCGGAGACGGCCGCTCCCTGACGAACGCGAAGAGCGACGTGACAATCGCGCGCGGCCCCCGGGCGAAGGCGTCCGCCTGCTCCTTCGTCATCAGCGCGAGGTGGCTGGGCTCCATCCACCCGAGATACCGGTCGTCGAGCGATTGCACGAAGTACCAGCCCGACTCGCTCTTCAGCAGCTTCACGACCATGCCCATGATGAGCTGATTGCCCAGCTCCGACGCGTGCGACGGCTTCGTCTTCATCACGGCCACGCTGACCGTCACGACGCCGAGCGGCCTGGCCGCCATCGCGGGATCCGGCAACACGGCGACCTTGTCGACCACGTTCACGAGACCGGCGTCCCTGAAGGCCTTGAGCAGCGCCTCTTTCGCGGCGGGCTGCTCGACGTCGCCGACCAGTTCGATCGCGCTCTCCTTCACCTCCGCCTGCACGGTGAACACGGCGACCCGCGTGTCCGGCGCGAACTGGCTCTTCACGCGGTTGACGATGTCGGCGGCCGTGCCGGCCTGCGGCGACTGGCCCGCGAGGACCGCGCCCAGGGCCGCCGCCAGCACGAAGACGACGAGCGCGGCGCGGCGGCGGATCGAGCGAGGATGCATAGGGCCCTTCAGGCGAGAGAAGCGCGAGTCTCGGCGAAGAATAGCACAGGGTTCTGAGCCGGGCGCGCTCGATGCGTTGGGCCACAGCCTTGTCCGCGCGGTACAATGCCCGCCGTGACCAGGCTCTCGGTGCGGGGCGCGAGCGAGCACAATCTCAAGTCCATCGACGTCGAGATCCCGCGGCGAGCGATCACGGTCGTGTCCGGCGTGTCGGGATCCGGCAAGTCGTCGCTGGCGTTCGACACGATCTGCCGCGAGGCGCAGCGCCGCTACCTGGAGACGTTCTCGTCGTACGCCAGGCAGTTCCTCGGGCGCATGGCGCGGCCGGCGGTGCGCTCGATCGACGGCCTGTCGCCCGGCGATCGCCGTCGACCAGCGGACGACGACGCGCAACCCTCGATCGACGGTCGGGACGCTGGCGGGCCTGCACGACGACCTGCGTCTGCTCTACGCCCGCCTGGGCACGGCGCCGGCGGGCCTCCGCGTCGAGCGGCGCCTGTTCTCGTTCAACTCGCCGCACGGCGCGTGCCCGGCCTGCCAGGGCCTCGGCGTCGAGGACCGGCTCGACCCGCAGTTGCTCGTGGCCGATCCCGGCAGGACCATCCGCCAGGGCGCGCTCGTCATCACGACGCCGACTGGCTACGTCATCTACTCGCAGGTCACCATCGACGTGCTCGACCAGGTGTGCCGCGCGCACGGTTTCGACGTCGACACGCCGTGGCAGGTCGCTGACCGACGAGCAGCGGAACGTCGTCCTGAACGGATCCGACCGCATCCGGATTCCGTACGGGAAGCACCCGCTCGCGTCGCGGCTTCGCTGGAGCGGCATCACCGCCCGGCCGCAGCGAGGAGGGCGTCTACAAGGGCATCCTTCCGGTGATGGAGCAGATCCTCGCCCGGAGCCGAAACCGCAACATCCTCCGGTTCGTGCGCAGCCTGCCCGTGCCAGGCGTGCGGCGGCGCGCGGCTCCGGCCCGAGGCGCTCTCCGTCCTGTTCCGCGGGCGGCACATCGGCGAGCTGTCGCGCGCTGGCCGATCGAGGCGTTCGCCGACTTCTTCGCGACGCTCGAGTTCGCATCGGCCGAGGCGCCCGTCGGCGAGCCCATCCGCGCGGAGATGCGCGGCGCGCGTCGAGCTGCTGACGCGGCTTGGCCTCGACCACCTGACGCTCGACCGCCCGTCGGCACGCTCTCGGGCGGCGAGGCGCAGCGCCTGCGGCTGGCCTCCCAGGTGGGCGCCGACCTCGGCGGCGTGCTGTACGTCTTCGACGAGCCGTCGATCGGCCTGCACCCGGTCGGAGCAGGACCGGCTGCTCGACGTGCTCGCGACGCTCCGCGACCGCGGCAACACCGTGCTGGTGGTCGAGCACGACGACCAGACGATGCGCCGGGCGGACTGGCTTGTCGACGTCGGCCCGGGCGCCGGCGACGCACGGCGGCGAACTGCTCTACAGCGGCCCGGTCGACGGATTCTGGCCGAGCGGCGCAGACCGCCGACAGCCGGACCCGCGCGTTCCTGGTCGGGCGACGAGCGCGTCGCGGTGCCGGCGTCGCGGCGCGCCGGGACCGGCGTCGCTGCCGGCTGGAGCAGGCGCGCGCGCACAACCTCGCACCGCATCGACGTCGAGTTCCTGCTCGGCGCGCTGAACGTGATCACGGGCGTGTCGGGCGCGGGGAAGTCGAGCCTCGTCGAGGAGCTGGTCGAGCGCCTTGGACGCGCGCCGAGGCGAAGGGCCGGATCGGCAAGATCATCGACGTCGACCAGTCGCCGATCGGCCGGACGCCTCGGTCGAACCCGGCGACCTACACCGGCCTCTCCGACGTCGTCCGCGACCTGTTCGCGGCGCTGCCCGAGTCGCGCGCGCGGGGGTTCGGCAAGGGGCGCTTCTCGTTCAACGTCGCGGGCGGGCGCTGCGAAGCCTGCCAGGGCGCCGGCGTCCAGCAGGTCGGCATGCACTTCCTCGGGCAGGTGGACGTCGTCTGCGAGACGTGCGGCGGCAGGCGCTTCAACGACGAGACGCTGGCGGTCGCGTACCGCGGGCAGGACGATTCACGACCTTCTCGAGACGACGCTCGAGGAGGCGGCGTCGCTGCTCGGCGGACGAGCCGAGGGCGGCGCGCATCCTCGGCGTGCTCCGCGAACTGGGCCTCGGCTACCTGCGGCTCGGGCAGCCGTCGACGACGCTGTCGGGCGGCGAGGCGCAGCGGGTGAAGCTCGCGGCCGAGCTGGCGCGCCCGGGACGCGGCCACACGCTCTACGTCCTGGACGAGCCGACCACCGGCCTGCACCGCGCCGACGTCGTCGTGCTGCCTGCGGGCGATCGGACCGGCTCGCCGACCAGCGGCACACGGTGATCGTCGTCGAGCACCACCTCGACATCATCCGCGCCGCCGACCGCGTCATCGACCTCGGCCCGGGCGGCGGGCGCCGCGGCGGGAGGGTGGTGGTCGAGCGGAACGCCGGAGGAGGTCGCGCGGTGCGAGTCGTCGGCCACCGGCGCGGCGCTGCGTGCGGCGACTGACGGACCGCTCAGCCGCCGACTGACAAGCCGTCGAGCCACCGACTGAGCCGCCGAGGCTCCGACTGAGCATCCGTCGCCACCGACTGACGCCATTCGCTTCGTCGGCGTCTCGACCCACAACCTGAAGCACATCGACGTCGCGATTCCCGCGAACCGGCTGACCGTCGTCACCGGCGTGTCGGGCAGCGGGAAGTCGTCGCTCGCGTTCGACACGGTGTTCGCCGAGGGGCGAAACCGGTTCACGGAGAGCTTCTCGGCCTACGCCCGCCGATTCCTGGAGAAGACCGGCGACGCGGAGTTCGACGCGGTCTCGGGCCTGACGCCCGCCGTCGCCATTCGGCAGCGGACGCCGTCGCGCAATCCGCGGTCGACCGTCGGCACGATGACCGAGATCGCCGACTACTACCGCCTGATGTTCGCGCGCGTCGGGGAGGGCGGCCGCGGCGCCGCGGCCGCTCGACGTCGACGTTCTTCTCGCCAAACGCCGAGCAGGGCGCCTGCCCGGCGTGCAAGGGCCTCGGCACGGTCCGCGAGTGCGACCCGGCTGAGCTGGTCACGCATCCGGACCGCTCGCTGCTCGCCGGCGCGATGGACGGCCACAAGACCGGCCGGTTCTACGGCGACCCGGACGGGCGGTACGTCGCCACGCTTCGAGCTGCCGGCGCGGCGCCGGCATCGACTTCAGCGTGCCGTGGCGGGACCTCGACGCGGCGCGCGCGCGACGTGGCGCTGCACGGGCTCGGCGACCGCGAACTGGACGTGGACTGGCACTATCGCCGCGGGACGCGGACCGGCGTCCATCGATTCCGGACGAAGTGGATCGGGCTCGGCGGGGCTCGTGTCGGAGGAGTACGAGCGGAAGCACGCCGACAGGCGCGGCGCGGCGCTGGAGCCGCTGCTCCACGTCGGTCCCGTGCCCGCTTGCGGCGGCGCCCGTCTCAGGCCGGAGGCGCTGGCCGTGCGCGTGGCCGGGCGGAACATCGCGGAACTGCTCGGCCTCACGGTCACCGGGAGCCTGGCCTTCTTCGCCGGCCTCGACGGCCGGCCGGAGCGGGGCTGGCGCGCCGACGCCACCGCGCGATCTCCGCCGCGACGTCGTCGTCCGGCTCGGGCGGCTTCGCGACGCCGGCCTCGGCTACCTGTCGCTCGACAGGCCGGCGGCCACGCTCTCGGCCGGCGAGGCGCAGCGCATCCGGCTGGCGACCGAAATCGGCAGCGGACTGACCGGGATCACCTACGTGCTCGACGAGCCGACCGCCGGGCTCCACCCGCGGGATACCGCCAGGCTGCTCGGGTTGCTGCGAAGCCTGCGGGATGCGGGGAACACGGTCGTCGTGGTCGAGCACGACGAGGACGTCGATCCGTGCGGCCGATCACGTGATCGACCTGGGGCCTGGCGCCGGCGACGCGGGCGGGCACGATCGTCGCGGCGGGCCCGCCCGAGGCGATCGCCGCCAGCGAGGCATCGGTCGACGGGCCGGTATCTCCGCCGGCACTGCGGGCGAGCGGCGCGGCACCGCGCGGCCGCCGAGCTTCGACCCGGCATCAGCGTGGCGCACGCCCGCCGGCACAACCTGCGCGACCTGAGCGTCGAGATCCCGGCCGGCGGGCTCGTCGCCGTCACCGGCGTCTCGGGCAGCGGCAAGTCCACGCTGCTGTTCGACGTCGTCGCCCCGGCGCCTCGGACGGCCGCCGCTGCCGTCCGGCGAGCCGGCCTCGTCGTGGCGCGCGCGAGCCGTTCGCGCGCGTCATCGCCGCCGACCGGGACCAGCATCGCCGGCGGCACGTCGAGCATGCCGGCCACCATCGTCGGCGTGTTCGACGCGATCCGGGAGCGGTTCGCCGGCACCGACGAGGCGCGGCGGGCGGGCCTGTCCAAGCGCCACTTCTCGACGAACACGCCCGGGGGGCGCTGCGAGACGTGCGAGGGGATCGGGCGCGTGAAGGTCAGCATGGACTTCCTGCCGGACGTCTGGGTGCCGTGCGACGAATGCGGCGGCCGCCGGTTCCAGGCCCGCGTGCTCGACTGCCGCCTCGACGGCCGGTCGATTGCGGACGTGCTGGAACTGACCGTCGCCGAGGGGCGCGAGGCGTTCGCCGCGACGGCGTCGGTTTCCCGCCCGCTCGCGACGCTGATCGACCTCGGCCTCGGCTACCTCAGGCTCGGCCAGGGTGCCGACACGCTCTCCGGCGGCGAGCGCCAGCGGCTGCTGCTGGCGACGGAGCTGCTCCGCGGCAGAGTCCGGCGCCGCGCTGTTCCTGTTCGACGAGCCGACGACCGGCCTGCACTTCGACGACGTGGCGAGGCTGCTCCAGGTGTTCGACCGGCTGATCGAGGCCGGCCACACGGTGGTCGTGGCCGAGCACAACCTGGACGTGGTGCGGGCGGCCGACTGGGTGATCGATCTCGGGCCCGAGGGCGGGGATGGCGGCGGGCGGGTGGTGGCGGCCGGCACGCCCGCGCGAGGTCGCCGCGTCGGCGATCCTGGACCGGGCGAGCCCTGGCCGGCGCAGGCCGTGCCACTGAAGGACTTGAATAGAATGGGCTAGTTCTGCGAAGATGACTGCCGGGGTGGTCCGGCCCGGCGGGCTGTCCCGCGTCCGAAAGGACGCCGTCTGCGCCGCGTGCGCGGCGCGCGCTTGGCATCGCTGCTTCAACGCGAGAGGAACACTTGGCAGTCCGTTTGTTCATTGGCAACCTTCCCTACGACACGACCGACGCGGAGCTTCGCGCCCATCTGGGCGTCATCACGCCGCCCTCCGAGGTCGTGCTGCCGATCGATCGGGAGACGGGAAGACCCCGGGGGTTTGCGTTCGTCGAGTTCACCGATCGGGCGGTGGCCGAAGAGGTGATTCGGCGCTTCAACGCGCAGCCTTTCAAGGGCCGCAACCTGGCGGTCAGCGAGGCCAGGGCGAGGGAAGATCGCCCGATGGGCGCCCGCCCCTCCGCGCCGTACCGCCCCGCGGGAATGATGTCGGACGGTCCGGCACCGGCGTCGGGCGACCGGCCCGCCCGCAGCTTCGGTCCCCCCGCGCCGCGCCGGCAGACGGGGCCGGCCCGGCGGCCGACAAAGACGGAGACGCGCCCGAAGGGGCCCATCCGCGAACGCAACACCGGCCGCGTCTTCGATGTCGACGACCTGGAGGGCGACGCCGAGGAAATCGACAACATCGCCACCAGCGCGGCGGCGGCCGAGGACGTCGACGACGTCGCCACCAGCGCGACGGCGACCGAGGAGGACGGGCAGGACTAGCTCCTGCCCGGGCCGATCGTCGGTCCGAGCGCACGCGACCAGGCCGTTCCGCGCCCGATGGTCGGCCCGTTCGCATCGACACGTACGCCGGGACGCGTCGTCCCGGCGAAACCCGCTGCCCCTTTCCTCCCGAGAGCGCGGAAGGAGCACGAAACAGGCCGGCGCGTCCCGCGTCGGACGGTCCCGAGTTTGGGAATCGCGCCCGCCCGCAGGGTCGGCGCGGGCCGTGACCGTCCGCCCCGGGAGCCGCGAAGCCGGCGAGGAATGCCTGTGACGGAAGAGAAACTGAAGATTGCGGTGTTCGTCGACTTCGACAACATCGAGATTGGCGTCAAGACGACGCTGAACGTGGCGTTCGACGTGGGGACCATCCTCGAGGCGATCAAGGAGCGCGGCGAGGTGGTCACCAAGATCGCCTACGGCGACTGGACGCGCGCCGGCGACTACAGCCGGCTCCTCACCCAGCACGCCATCAAGATGGTCCAGCGCAACCTGACGCCGGGTGGCGACAAGAACGGCGCGGACATCAACCTGGCGCTCGACGCGCTGGAGATGGCGCTGACCCACGATCACATCAACGCGTACGTGATCGTCGGCGGCGACAGCGACTTCCTCAGCCTGGTCGAGAAGCTCAAGCAGTACGACAAGACGGTCATCGTCGTCGGCGGGCGCGCGTTCACGAGCGTGATCCTGCAGCGCAACTGCCACGAGTTCATCGCCTACGAGAACCTGGTGAACGTCGGCCGCAGCGACCGCCGGCAGCCGGAGCGCGGGCGGACGTCGGGCACGCAGTCGGTGACGGCGGCGTTCCCGCTGGTCCGGCGTGCGATGAAGGTGCTGTCCGAGCGCGAGGTCACGCCGCAGCTCGGGCTGCTCAAGAGCACGCTCCTGCAGCTCGACTCCACGTTCTCGGAGAAGAGCTACGGCGCCGGGTCGTTCCGGGACTTCGCCGAGAAGCTTGCGCAGGCGGGGCTGATCCGTCTCAACCAGTCCGGGCGCAACCTCCTGGTGGACATCAAGGACGAAGAGCCGGGGCCCGCGGACGAAGGGCAGGAGGCCCAGCCTGGCGGCACGTGCAGCCGGCCGCCGCGCAGCCGTCCGAGCGGCAGCACCACGACCGCCACCGCCGCGAGCGGCCGGCACGGGCAGCGCGGCGGCGGCGCGCCGCCGCAGGAGCGCGAGGCTGCGCCCGAGAGCCAGCCGGCGGCGGAAGCGGCGGCCGCGGCGCCCGCAGTCGTCGCGCGTGCCGGCGCCCGGCGAGGCGCTGGCCGTCCAGCAGGCCGAGGCGATCGCGATGCTGCGGCGCGTGATCGAGAACGCCACCGATGCCGCTGCGCTGGCCGATGTACGTGCGGAACGTGAAGCAGCTGCTGCGCGCGGCGGATTCGGCTTCGACGAGCGGCGCTACGGGTTCGGCGGCATTCTCGATCTGCTGCGCGCGTCGCAGCGCGACGGCGTCCTGCGGCTCGAGCGCGACCGCCAGGGCGTGCTGCGCGTGTTCCAGGGCAGCCGCGCTTCAGCGGCCGGCGACGGCGCAGCCGGTGCAGGATGCGACGATCGAGGAGCCGGCGTCGGCGCCGGAGCCGACGGTGGACGAGCGAGGCCGTCGCGGTCGACGCGGCCGCCGAGGCCGATGGCGATACCGGCGAGGCGGCCAGACGCGGGCGCCCAGCCGGTCATCGACGCCGGGACGATCGACGCGGCCGGGGCCGCCGCGCCGCTGAAGGCGAGGCCGGGGCCGAACCGCCGGCTGACGCCAAGCCGAAGCGGAGGCGTGCCGCCGCCGGCGCCAAGAAGGCGGCGGCTCCGAAGAAGCCCCGCGCGACGCCAGCGAAACCCCGGGGCAAGAAGAAGGAGTGACCGAGGCGGCTGCGTTCCAGATCGCGGCGGCCGAGGGTGACGACGGCGAGTGGGCCGCGCGCCTGATGGCCGCCTCCGATCCCTGGATCACGCTGGGACGCGGCCTCGACCACTGCCGCGCCGCCTGCCAGCGGCCGGAGTGCGTCCTGTCGTGGCGCGCGCGGGCGCCGAACGGTGCGGCTTCGCGCTGGTCAATCCGCGCGGCGTGTCGGGGTCACCCTACCTCGCCGTCGCTCGCCGTCGCCCCCGCGTGGCGCAGCCGCGGCGCCGGCGCGGCGCTGCTCGAGCACTGGCGAGCGGCACGCCGCGCTCACGTCCCGCCATTTCTTCCTGTGCGTGTCGTCGTTCAACACCAGGGCGCAGGCCTTCTACGCCAGGCACGGCTATCGACAGGTGGGCCAGTTCGACGATTACGTCATCGACGGCGCGTCCGAGCTGCTGCTGTACAAGCGCGTCGTTGAGCGGGAACCCGCCGAACGGCCGGCTGTAATCTCTCCCGGAGTGAACCGCAGTCGTGTAATCTCTCAGAACGCTTCAGAAGGCTGGTGGTGCCCATGCTTCGAAACAGCCTTCGACGGCTGCTCTCGTGGATCGGCCGTCTGCTCATGTCGCTCAGGTACCGGGTGGAGGTGCGCGGCCTCGAGGAGATCCGCGCGCAGGGGCACGAGCCGCGTCGTGTTCCTGCCCAGCCACCTCGCCCTGATCGACCCCGCCATCCTGATGGTGCGTGCTGGACCGCTGGTTCCTGCCGCGCGCCCTGGGCGACGAATACCAGATCTCCCGGCCCGTCGTCAGCTGGCTCGCACGGGTCTACGGCGTGCGGGCGCTGCCGAACATGGAGCGGTCGGGACTCTCGGTGATGGACGCGACGCGGCAGGCGCTCGCCGAGACCATCGAAGGCGTGCGGGCCGGCGAGAGACCTGCTCTTCTATCCGGCGGGGCGGCTGCGCCAGCGGCACCTCGAGGAGATTCGCGCCGCGAGCGGCGCGGAGATCCTGGTGAAGGCCGTGCCGGAGGCGCGCGTGGTGCTGGTCCGGCAGACCGGGCCTCTGGGGCAGCAGCTTCAGCCTGGCGTTCGACGGCAGGATGCCGAACCCGGCCTCCCGAGCATGGCGCGGCGTGAAGTACCTCCTGTTGAACGGCGTGTTCTTCATGCCCCGCCGCGACGTCCTGATCGAGTTCGTCGAGCCAGACGACTTCCCGCGCGATCAGCCGCGGATGGTCATCAACCGTTACCTCGAGACGTTCTACAACGCCCGCGCGCCGCGGAACACCTATGTGCCCTACAGGTTCTGGGAACGCGGCGGCGTGCGCGAGCTGCCGGACCCGGAAGTCCGCCACGTGGCGGGCGACGCGGCGGAAGCGCCCGAGGCGACGCGGCGGATCGTGCTCGACGAAATGGCCCGGCTGACCGGCCGGACCGACGCCCGGCTCACCGACCGGCTGGCGCAGGACCTCGGCCTCGACAGCCTCGCCTCGGCCGAGCTCGTGATCTGGATTGAGAAGGAGTTCGGTCACTCGGTGGGCACGCCGGAGAGTCTGAGCACGGTCGGCGACGTCGTGTTGGCGGCGTCGGGGAAGGGGATCTCGGCGATCGAGTCGGCGCTCAGAAGCGCGAGCGCTGCGTGGAAGGCCGACCGGGGGCCCGGCGCGCTCCGGGTCCCAGGGCGGCGACACAATCACGGAGGTCTTTCTCGAGCAGGCGGCGCGCGGTGCAGGGCGGGTCATCCTCGCGGACCAGGCGAGCGGCGAGGTGACGTATCGGCGTCTCGTGCTCGGCCTGCTGCTGATGGTGCCGAAGATCCGCGAGCTGCCGGGCCGCTACGTCGGCATCATGCTCCCGGCGTCGGTGGGCGCGGGGCTCTTCTACCTGGCCGCCCTCTTCGCCGGCAAGACGCCGGTCATGGTCAACTGGACCACCGGATCGCGCAACCTGCTGCACGCGCTCGACCTCCTCGGCGTGGAGCGCGTCCTCACCGCGAAGGCGCTGGTGACGAAGCTCGAGGACATGGGGATCGATCTCTCAGCGCTCGCGGGACGGTTCGTCCTCGCCGAGGACCTGCGCGCGTCGTTCACCACCGGCCAGAAGCTGTCGGCGCTGGTCCGAAGTCGCCTGAGCTGGAAGGCGCTGCGCGGCGTCATGCCCAACGAAGAGGCCGTCGTGCTGTTCACGAGCGGCTCGGAGAGCCTGCCCAAGGCCGTTCCGCTGACGCACGCCAACATCCTGACGAACGTCCGCGACACGCTCGCGGCGGTCGAGTTGCTGGATCGCGACTTGATGATCGGCATGCTGCCGCCCTTCCACTCCTTCGGCATCATGGTGACGACGATCCTGCCGCTCTGTCGGGTTTCCGCACGGTCTATCACCCGAACCCGACCGAGGCGGCGGTGCTGGCGCGGGTCATCGAGGCCTACGGCGTGACGCTGCTCGTCGGCACGCCGACCTTCCTGAACGGTATCGTGCGCGCGGCGCAGCCCGGACAGCTGGCGTCGCTGCGGCTCGCGGTGACGGGCGCCGAGAAGTGCTCGGACGCCGTATATCAGGCGCTCAGCCGCGCGTGCCCGCAGGCGACGATCCTCGAGGGCTACGGCATCACGGAATGCTCGCCGATCGTGTCGGCGAACAGGATGGAGAAGCCGATGCCGGGCAGCATCGGGAAGCCGCTGGACTCGGTGGAGTGCGTCGTGCTCGGCCTCGACAGCCACGCCCCGGTCGGTCCCGGCGAGTCGGGCATGCTCTACGTCCGCGGCCCGAGCATCTTCGGCGGGTACCTCCATTACAGCGGCGAGTCGCCGTTCTTCGAGTGGGGAGGGAAGCGCTGGTACCGGACGGGCGACCTGGTCCGGCAGGACACCGACGGCTGGCTGACGTTCGAGGGGCGTCTCAAACGCTTCGTGAAGCTCGGCGGAGAGATGATCTCGCTGCCAGCGATTGAGGCGGTGCTGCTGCCGCACTTCTCGTCCGCGGCCGACGAGGGGCCGCCGCTCGCGGTGGAGACGATGGGGTCGTCCGAGAGCCAGGAACTCGTGCTCTTCACGGTGCGTCCGGCGACGCGCGACGAGGTCAACCGAATCGTGCGCGAGGCGGGCCTGAGCGCGCTCTACAACATCCGTCAGGTCATCCAGGTGGACAGCATCCCGGTGCTGGGAACGGGGAAGACCGACTACCGCGGGCTGAAGGAGCGATACGCGAAGGGCCAGGGGTGACGCGGGTTGAGATCCCGCTGCGACCGCATCCACACCGGACAACCACGGAGGACACCAGCGCACGGAGGCTCCGACGCAGCGGGCTTCGGCCGGGGCCGGCCCGTAGGGCCCAGCGGCCGACCGCCGCGCCTCGGGAATGATGCCGCCCGCAATCAGTCGGGCTCATTCCCGTGGCGCAGCGGTCGGCCGCCAGGCCCCGCCGCTGCGCGGTGGCGCACCCGGTCGAGGCTCGGTCGGCCGTCACGCTGACACGCGTGATCATGGCTTGTCTCCGTGTTCTCCGTGTGCTCTGTGGTTGAGATTGTGATCGGACTGGCAGCGCAGCGAGGTCGTACGGAGGGACCGTGGGGCAGGACGGTCGTCCTGCCCCACGCGGGTCAGGCTACTTGCGCGCGGCGAGCAGGCGCTTCTCGAGCGCGGCCAGCTCGGTCCACAGGCCGGCCGGCAGGTGGTCGCCGAACGACTCGTAGTGCTTCTTCATCAGCGGAAGTTCTTCCAGCCAACCGTCGACGTCGACCTTCAGCAGCACGTCGAGCGCGCCCGCCTCGATGTCGAGGCCGTTGATGTCCAGCGCACCGGCCGCCGGCAGGTTGCCGATCGGCGTCTCGATGGCGGCGCCGCCACCGGTCACGCGCTCGAACACCCACTTGAGCACGCGGCTGTTCTCGCCGTAGCCCGGCCACAGGAACTGGCCCTTGTCGTCCTGCCGGAACCAGTTCACGTAGTAGAGCCGCGGCAGGTTCTCCGGCTTCGCGCTGGCGCCGACCTTCAGCCAGTGCGCGAAGTAGTCGCCCATGTGGTAGCCGCAGAACGGCAGCATCGCGAACGGGTCGCGCCGCAGCTGGCCCACCTTGCCCGCCGCCGCCGCCGTCGTCTCGCTCCCCATGATCGAGCCGAGGAACGTGCCGTGCTGCCAGCTGAACGCCTCGGTGACCAGCGGCACGACCGTCGCGCGCCGCCCGCCGAAGAGCATCGCGGAGATCGGCACGCCCTTCGGGTCCTCCCACTCGGGCGCGATCACCGGGCACTGCCGCGCCGGCGCCGTGAACCGGGAGTTCGGGTGCGCCGCCTTGCGGCCGATGCCCGGGCGCCACGGCCGCCGCAGCCAGTCCATCAGCTCCGGCGGCTCCTTGTCTGTCATGTCCTCCCACCACACGTCGCCGTCCGGCGCGATCGCGCAGTTGGTGAAGATCGAGTTCGCCTTCAGCGTCAGCAGCGCGTTCGGGTTCGACTTCATGCTGGTGCCGGGCGCCACGCCGAAGAACCCCGCTTCCGGGTTGATCGCGTAGAGCCGGCCGTCCGCGCCGAACTTCATCCAGGCGATGTCATCGCCGATCGTCTCGACCTTCCAGCCGGGCACCGTCGGCACGAGCATCGCGAGGTTCGTCTTGCCGCACGCGGACGGGAAGGCGCCCGTCACGTAGCGCACCTCGCCGGCCGGGCTCGTCAGCTTGAGGATGAGCATGTGCTCGGCCAGCCAGCCCTCGTCGCGCGCCTGCACCGACGCGATGCGCAGCGCGTGGCACTTCTTGCCGAGCAGCGCGTTGCCGCCGTAGCCCGATCCGAACGACCAGATCTCGCGCGTCTCGGGGAAGTGGCAGATGTACTTGTTCGTCGCGTTGCACGGCCACGGCACGTCGGATGCGTTCGGCTCGAGCGGCGCGCCAACCGAGTGCAGGCCCTTCACGAACTCACCGTCGGCGCCCAGCACGTCCATGACCTTCGTCCCGACGCGCGTCATGATGTGCATGTTGGCGACGACGTACGGCGAGTCGGTCAGTTCGACGCCGATCTTGGCGATCGGTGAACCGACCGGCCCCATGCTGTACGGGATGACGTAGAGCGTCCGTCCCTTCATCGAGCCGGTGAACAGGCCGGTCAGCGTGGCCTTCATCTCGGCAGGGTCCGCCCAGTTGTTGGTGGGCCCGGCGTCTTCCTTCCTCACCGAGCAGATGTAGGTGCGGTCTTCCACGCGCGCGACGTCGGCCGGGTCGGACCGCACGAAGATGCTGTTGGGCCGCACCGGGTCCATCCGCATCGCGGTGCCGGCCTGGACCATCAGGCGCAGCATCAGCTGGTATTCCTCCGGCGAGCCGTCGCACCAGCGAATCTGGTCGGGCTGGCACAGCGCGGCGACATGGGTCACCCAATCGGCAAGGGGTTGGTGCCTGGTCATCGAATCTCCTTTGTGGCTAGTCTCACCATCTTACCGGAAGCCGGGCGCCATTTGAATCCCGTAGTGGTCGGATTCTCCTTGCCGGGAGCCTGTCCGCTGGCTACCCTTCGGTGTGGCCGCCGGCATTCGCGCGCCGTCGGCCGTCGTCTTCGGAACCGGAGGCATGGTCCATGAAGAGCGTGACGCTCGTGCGCGCGGCCGCCGTGTTGGTCTGTCTCGTGTCTTGCAGGCGGGTGGGCCGCCGGCTGCGGCGCCGCGAAGGCCCCGCCTGCCGCGACTCCGGCGCCCGCGCCGCCTGCCGCTGCCAGGCCGGCTGCGCCCGCGGCCTCCCAGGCGCCGCTCACCGGGCACGTGACCCGCGCCGCGCTCGAGGACTACGAGACGTGGAAGACGCTGCGCGCCCAGGACTACGCGCCCGACGCCTCGGCCGTCAAGGCCATTGCCGAGCGCGGCAAGGACGTGCAGGTGCTCGCCATCGTGGCCACCTGGTGCCCGGACAGCAAGCGCGAGGTACCGCGCTTCTTCAAGATCTACGATCAGGCCGGGCTCGGGACGGGCAGGGTGACGATGGTGGCGGTCGATCGGTCGAAGAAGGACGCCGACGGGCTCACCGTGAAGCACGACGTTCTGCGCGTGCCGACGTTCGTCTTCTTCCGCGGCAACAAGGAAATCGGCCGCGTCGTCGAGCGGGCGGAAACCACACTGGAGAACGACATCGCGGCCATTCTGGCCAAGTGAGCCGGTCGCCCCGCGCGGCCGAGCGGGGCGACTACTTCGGCCGCCGGCCCCGGTCCAAGTGAGCGATAGCCTTGCGCGCCCAGTCAGGGTCGTTGAGCATGGCGCGTCCGATTCCGACGAGGTCCGCCCACCCCTCCCGCACCGCGCGGTCGGCCAGGTCGGGCTCCGTGATGCCTCCCGTCACGAGTACCGGCACGCTGACCGCGGCCTTGACCGCCTGCGCGTAGGGCACGAAGTACGCCGCGCCTTTGCCGACGCCGCGGGATCCCTGCAGACCGCCCGAGACGTCGATCAGCGAGGCGCCGGCGTCGACCAGCCACCGGGCGGTCTGGCAGGCGTCGACCAGTTCGAGGCCACCCGGCGTCTCGTCGTGCGCGCCCAGGCGCACGAACACCGGGCAGTCGCCGCCCGCGCGCGCCACGACTTCGCGCAACACCTCCAGGTGGAGCCGGCATCGATTCTCGAGGGGCCCGCCGTACTCGTCCTCCCGCCGGTTCGTCAGCGGCGACAGGAACTGGCTGAGCAGGAAACCGTGTGCGGCGTGCACCTCGATCGCCTGGAAGCCGGCCGCCCGCGCACGCACCGCGGCGTCGCCGAACGCCGCGACAATATCCGGGAACATCGCGGCGTCGATCGCCTCCGGCGTGTCGCCCTCGGGCTCGTAGGGATGTCGAACGGCTGACGGCGCCAGCGGCCGCACGCCGAGGACACGCGCCGACGTTCGCGAGCCGGCGTGCGGAGATCTGCATGCAGGCCGCCGCTCCCTCGCTCTTGATGGCGGAGGCCAGCCGGCTCAGGCCGTCCACGGTCGCGTCGCTGTGCACGCCAATTTGTGTCGGCGTGTGGCGGCCGCGCGGATGCACGAAGGCGTGCTCCACGATGATCAAGCCGCAGCCAGCCGCCGCACGCAGGCGGTGGTACTCGACGATGTTCGGCGTCACGAACCCGTCCGGGCCCGCCTGGCCCGACCACATCGGCGGCATCACGATGCGGTTGCGGAGCGTCAGACCCTGGACCGTCAGCGGTGAGAGCAAATCGGGCATACGGACTCCAGACGTCAACTCGGGGGAGTTCCGGACTGTCGACAGTGGGCTGGTAGCTGGCAGCGGGTAGCTGGCAGCGGACAGGGGGCACGGGATCCGCCGACAGCTGCGGGCTGGCAGCTGCCAGCGGACGAACGTGCTCTTCCTCTCGCCTACGGCCTACTTTGCTGCCTTCTTCTTCGGTGCCGCGGTCTTCTTTTTCGCCGGGCCGCACGTGCCGCACTTCGCCATTCCAGCCTCCTCGGGTGAAGGAATACAGGGGCGGCGCATCGTACCGCGGCCGGTAGGGGGGAAGCAAGAGGGAGGGGACAGCGGTCAGCCGGCAGCTGTCAGCGGATCAGGCGTCACGCGTGACATCCACTCCGCTGCCAGCTATCAGCTGCCAGCTGTCAACTGCCAGCTGTCAGCTACCAGCCGTCACTCGTACCTCAGCGCCGTCATCGGGTCGACGCGCGATGCCCGCAGCGCCGGGACGAACCCCGCGCCGATCGCGATCAGCGCCAGCAGGCACGCGGACGCGGCGAACACGACAGGGTCGTAGCCCTTCAGCTCGAACAGCAGCGACTGGGCTCCGCGCCCGGCCAGCGCCGCGAGTCCGAGGCCCGACCCCGGCGCCGACAGCCGTCATGACGCCCATCTGCCGCATCACCATCCGCCGCACGCGCTCAGGCGCCGCGCCGAGGGCCATGCGAAGCCCTATCTCACGCGTCCGTAGCGCCACCGTGTAGGCCAGGACTCCGTACAGGCCCACGCCCGCGAGCAGCGTCGCCAGCGCCGCGAAGGACACCGAGAGCACCATGAGCAGCCGATCGAGGAAGACGTTGTCGCGAATCTGCTCCTCCAACGTCCGGAGCCTGCTCCACCGGGAGATTCGGATCGAGGCGCGCCACGACCTTCGCGATCGTCGGCAGGATCTGCTCGGGCGGGAGCGAGGTCTTCACGTAGAAGTTCAGGAAGCCCATCGTCTCGCCCTGCCGGTAGGGGGTGAAGAACTGCGGCGGCGGCGCGTCCTTGACCTCGCTGTACTTGGCGTCGGCCACCACGCCCACGATTTCGATCTGCGGCGAGGTCCGCCCGCCCTGTTGAATGTGCTTGCCGAGCGCGTTGCGCCCGAGATTGAACTTCCGGGTAAACTGCTCGTTCACGACCGTCACCAGGGCTCCGTTCGCGGCGTCCTCCCGCGTGAACTCGCGGCCGACGATGAGCGGCACGCCGAGGGTCCTGAAATACCCGGACCCGATCTTGTTGAAACTCGCCAGCGTGTCGGTGTCGGGGCCCGACTGGAACCCTTCGACCTCGAGGCTGTTGCCCCAGTTGCTGCCCGCCAGCAACGGCACCATCGACGGCGGTCACGCTGGTGACGCCGGGCACCGCGCCCAATTCGTCCTCGAGCCGTTCGAACAGCTCGAGGGATCGCGGCGGCCGTGTAGCCATTCAGTTGCGGAGAGACGCCAAAGGTGGCGATGTGGTCCGCCTTCACGCCCAACTCGACGCGGCTCACGTTGAAGAGGCTCCTCACGAACAGGCCGGCGCCCGCCAGCAGCAGCATCGACAGCGCGACCTGCGCCGTCACGAGCCCGCTGCGGAACCACGCCGCCGAACGCGCGCCAGCCGGCTGGCCCTGCTGCCCCTTGAGCGCGTTGACGAGGTTCGGCTTCGTGCTGTGGAGCGCCGGAAAGAGTCCGAACAGCAGGGCCGTCGCCGCGGCGACCCCGGCGGCGAACAGGACGACCCGGCCGTCGATCGATCCCGAGACGTAGCGTGCCGCTTCGGCCGGGACAAGCGAGATGATGAGATCGAGCGTCCACCTGGCGACGAGCAGACCCAGCGCGCCGCCACAGCCCGCCAGCAGGCCCGCCTCGGCGAGCAGCTGGCGA
Organism: uncultured Acidobacteriota bacterium; assembly: GCA_963784455.1. Lineage (GTDB taxonomy): Bacteria > Acidobacteriota > Vicinamibacteria > Vicinamibacterales > Fen-181 > FEN-299. Next base: position 82,342 of record CAWARN010000005.1, read on the forward strand.
ACCAGCCGCCACCGGCTCGCGCCGATCGAGAGCCGCACGGCCATTTCTGCCGATCGGCCGGCGGCCCGTGCCAGCAGCAGGTTCGCGATGTTCGCGCAGGCGATCAGCAGCACGAGCCCGGTGACCGACATCAGCAGCACGAGCGGGATCCGCGCGTTCTGGTGCAGGCGGCTCTGTCCTCGCGGGTCCTGTTGCACGGTCACCTTGCGCGCGCGGAACTGCTTCATCGTCTGGTCGCTCATGCCCTTCTGGAGCGGCGCTTCGACGTCGTTGACGATCGCCGCATAAGGCGACGTTGATCGACGCGGCGGCCTGCTCCGCACTCACGCCCGGCTTCAGCCGCGCGAACGCGTACGCCCAGTACGAGCGGCGGCTCTCCAGGCTCTTGCCGAACATCGACTCCATCGACTCGCGCAAGCGTCATCGGCACGAACACGTGCGGCTTCGCTGCCGAGCGTGGTTCCCGTGAACCCGCGCGGCGCGACGCCGACGATCGTCATGGGGTGACCGTTCACGATGAGCGGCTGGTTCAACACGTCCCGGCTCTCGCCGAACCGCGTCCGCCAGTACTCGTGGCTCAGGACGACCACGCGCGGCTCGCCGGCCGTGCCGTCGTCGCCCTGATTCAGCAGGCGGCCGAGCGCGGGCGTCAGGCCGAGGACGGGGAAGTAGCTGCCGGTGACCAGCGTGCCGTCTCCGTTCAGCGTCTGCCCGCGGTAGGCGAGGTTGACGCCGAACGATCGATGCGCCGCGATGCCCGTGAACGGCGCCTGGGTTCGCTGGAGGTCGCGGATCATCGGGTAGCTGAAGACCGCGTCGCAGTCGCCCGCCTGGCCGCACGACTGCGAGCCGGGCTTCGGACCCGGCGCGCCGAGGTTGACAAGCTGCTCCGGGTGGGCGACGGGCAACGGACGCAGGAGCATCTCGTCGAACAGCGAGAAGATCGCCGCGTTTGCGCCGATGCCGAGCGCCAGCGACAGGATGGCGACCACCGAGACCAGCGGCGTGCGCAGCAGAGCGCGAACGGCGTGAGGCATGCGGATCGACAGCATGCCCGGTTAGACGAGGGCCTGGGGCGGCAGGTTCGCGCCAAACCGCAGCGCCATCATCGTCGCGTCGTCGGACAGCTCGGCCGAGCCCCGGAAGGTCCGGACCGCGGCCTCGACGTGGGCGAGGATCGTGTCGACGTCGGTGGCGGGACTTGATGCAAGGGCCGACTCGAGGCGCTCGGTCCCGAGGAACTCGCCGGCCTCGTTCTCGGCCTCGAGCATCCCGTCCGTGTAGAAGAACAGGACGTCGCCGTCGTCGAGCGGCAGCGAGACCTGCTCGTAGCCTGCCCCGGCGATCAGGCCCAGCGGCCGCCCCGTGGAGGCGAGGCGCTCGAAGCCACCCTGCTTGCGGAGGACGAACTGGGAGTTGTGTCCGGCGTTGACGTAGCGAAGCTCGCGGCGTGCGGTGTCGACAATCCCCACGAACAGCGTCGAGTACACTTCGACCGGGGTGTTCGCCTCGAGTTCGCGGTCGAGTTCGTCGGCCAGCCTCGCGAGATCCTGTTCGAGCGGCAGGCGCGCGCGCAGCGTCGCCTGGACGTTGGCCATCAGCAGCGCCGCGCCGACGCCCTTGCCCGACACGTCGCCGACGAGCACCGCAATCTCCCCTCCGCGCAGGACGAAGTAGTTGAAGAAGTCGCCGCCGACTTCGCGGGCCGGGATCGAGACGCCCTTCACCTCGGCCAGGCCGAGTCGCAGCGGCTGGTGCGGCAGCATCTCGTTCTGAATCAGCCGGCACAACTCCAGCTCACGCCGGAGGCGCTCCTGCTTGACGACCACCGCCTCGTGCGCCGCCAGGTTCTCCGCCATCTGGTTGAACGCCGCACCGAGCTTGCCGAACTCGTCGCCCGACTTGACCTCGACGCGCGACGCGAGGTCGCCCGCCGACAGCCGCTTGACGGCAACCATCAGCGTGCGCAGGTTGCGCGTCATCCCGCCGGCGAGCGGGATGCTGGCGACGAAGACGACGACGATCAGGCCGAATCCGGCGGCGAAGTTCAGGAGCGCGACCCGACGCAGGTCGCGGAGTTCGTTGCTGAGCGGGCGCGCGATGCCGAGCGTCGCGCCGGACGGGTCCTTCCGCGTGGCCACGATCCAGTTGTCGACCGACCGCACGGCAACGCCTTCCGCGGGCAGGTTGCCCGTCAACTTCAGCGATTCGACCACCGCCTGGTCGGTCGAACGCGGCGCGTGAAGCCGGCCGTCAGCGCCCACGGCGAATGGAATCTCCTCGCGGTCTCGCGGCGTCATCCGCAGCAGCGTGCCGAAGAGCAACTCGGTGTTGATTCGCGCGCTGACCTGTCCGACGGACTGCCCGTCCTGCTGCACTTCCGTGTGGAGCGCGTTCCCGCGGAGACCGGTCATCGAACGCGCCGGGCCGCCCTGGCCCGGGCCCTGGGCAGCGCCCGTGTCGCTCGTCGTCGTCCACGCGCCCGGTCCGCGGCCGCCTCCGGAACGCCCCCCGCGCTGGGGCGGCGGCATCTGGGCCAACCCCACGCGGATCTGCTCCTGGAGCTTCTCGGTCCACGCGGCGACCTCCGCCGGGGTGGTCGGGACCCTCCCGGACTGGTACTGCTTCATCGCCTGGGTGATGAGCGCGGCGGCGTTGCCGGCCATCTTGTCGGCCGTCTCCGGGGTGGGTGGCCCAGTCCTCGGGCGCGCGTTCGGATCCCGCGGCGCCCGCGGCGGAGCGGGAGGCGTCTCCGGACTGCCGGGCGCGGCCGGAACCGCGGACGGCCCTCTCGGCGGCGTCGGCGTGAACTCGAGTCCCTCGACGAGGGGGGCCATGTCTCCGAAGACTCCCGCCAGGCGGCCGGCCACCTGCCCGGAACCCGCCGGCTGCCCGGCCTGAGCCGGCGGCGCGGCCGGGGTCGGCGGCGCCGTCTCCCCCCGCGGTCCGGACCGCGGGGGCGCGCCGGTCCCCGCCTGCTGCCCGGCTGGCGTCGGCATGGCGTTCTGCCACCCATGGTTGAGCCTGCGCTCGATGTCCGCGGTCACCCACTGCATGCGACGGCTCAAGCCATCCGCCAGGTCGTTGGCTTGCTGCTCGGCCGCGCGTCGCAGCGCGCGTTCGGAAGACACGTACGAGAAGAGCGTGACCGCGGACAGCGGCACCACGGAGATGGCCACGAACGCCGCCGTCAGCCTGGAGCGAAGCGTCATAATCACCCTACCTTGGATAGACGACGCGCACCGGACGATCGTTTCAAAGCGCGGGCCGGATCAAAAAATACCAGAGCCCGAGGGAATAGAAGCGGGTTTCTGCCGGTCTCACGTCGGAACCTCTCGATGGAACCGCGCTTCGTGTGTAAGATCGTAGCGGCCGGCCGTTCCGGCCAGACCCACACCATGACCATCACTCGTCGTCTCGCTCTCGTGCTGTGCGGCGCGCTCCTCCTCTTCGGACGATCGCCTCTCGGCGTGCCCGCCGCGGCCGTGCCGGATTTGACGCCTTCTCGCGTCATCCTCGGTTTTGATGACGACCCCGCGACCAGTTGCGCCGTGACCTGGCGAACGTCGGGTCCCGCGGCGGCGCCCGTCGCCGAGATTACGCCCGACCTGCCGTCGCCGTCGCTCGAGAAGGCGGCGGTTGTCACGCGGGCAAGTTCGACGAGGGTGGAACTCGACGGCGGCGGAACGGTCTATCACCATACCGCCAGGTTCCGTTCGCTCCGCCCCGGCACGCGCTACGCGTACCGCGTGGGCGCGGGAGAGTCGCGGAGCGAGTGGTTCACCTTCGTGACGGCCGCTGCGTCGCCCGCTCCGTTCAGGTTCCTGTACCTCGGCGACGCCCAGACCGGCCTGGACGACGTCTGGCCTCGGGTGGTCCGAGCGGCCTACGCACAGGCGCCGGACGCCAGGTTGATCGTCGAGGCGGGCGACACGGTCGCCGAGGGCTACGACGACAACCTCTGGCGGCAGTGGGCCGCGGGCATGAGCTTCATCGCTTCGAGCCTCCCGAGTCTCCCGGTCCCGGGCAATCACGACGAGCACCGGCCGCCGGGCGCGCCCGATTCGAGCAAGGTGCTGCAGCCGTCCGAGTTGTGGCGCGCGCACTTCGCGCTGCCCCGCAACGGGCCGGCCTCGCTCGGCGTTCTCGCCGCGCCCTTCTACTACCTGGACTACCAGGGCGTCCGTTTCATCGCGATCGACTCCAATCCGTTTGCGAACAAGGACTATGTCGAGAGCGAGCGCGCCCGCGTCCAGGCCGCGGCGGTCGTGTGGCTCCGGTCGGTGCTCTCGAACAACCCGAACCGCTGGACGATCGTCGTCCAGCACCACCCCGCCTATCCCGTGGCGAAGGGGCGGGACTACCCGGAACTGCGCGCCGCGCTGGTCCCGCTCTTCGACGAGTTCCACGTGGACCTCGTGCTGCAGGGGCACGACCATGCCTATGCCCGCAGCCTCCCCCTGAGGGCCGGGCGCCCGGCCGGTCCGAACGAGCGCGGCACCGTCTATGTCATCTCGGATTCGGGCGCGAAGATGTACGAAATCGACTCGCCCTATGCCCCGCTGATGAAGACGCTGTTGACCGACTTTCAGTCGTACCAGGTGATCGCGGTTGACGGCCGCGGACTGAAGTTCGAGAGCTACACGGCTGCCGGACGCCTGGTCGACGCCTTCGAATTGAGGAAACCGTAGCGCGACCGGGGGAGCGATGCCCGACGATCTCGAACCGGGCCGTCCAGCGGTTGAGGCGGTGTTCGCCGCGTTTCTGGTGACCGCGCTCGCCGGCGTCGTGGCGGCACAGATCCCCGCGGCGCTGCTTCCGCCACCGGTTTCGCACGCCAGCCCGGCGACGGCCGCGCCGCTGACGATGAACGTCTTCTTCGTGTCGATGGCGTTCGCCGTCGCGCAGGCGGCACTGCCCGGGCCGAGATCGACGGGTTGGTTCGGCCTGGCCATCCCGCTCGCGGGCGCCATCGCCCTGGCGTTTCGCGGGTTGGAGCCGGCCGCCGTCGTGTCCGCGCTCTTCGTGGGCATCTTCCTGACGCCCGCCGCCTACTACCTGGCCATCCGGCTGTCGTTCCCGCTGGGGGGCCTGCTGCGTCATCGCCCGCTTTCGTCGCTGGTTGGCGCGGCGGTCGGCCTGTTCCTGCTGCTCTACGCCGCGAGGTGGATGACGCTTCTCGCAGACCGCGCGACTCGCTTCCCGGGGCGCTGACCGCGTTCAGTTGTCAGCGGCCAGTGGTCAGTGGTCAGTCGATCACGCGCGACAGACTGACCACTAGCCACTGACCACTGACCACTACTATGATCGCTATCGAGTGACCCTGCTCTTTTCGATTTTCGCCAACGATGTCCTCCCGATCTTCATCGTCGCCGGCGTGGGGTTCGCCCTCGCCCGCGTGCTGAAGACCGATGTCCGCGTCCTCTCGCGCGTGACGTTCAACGCGCTGTCGCCCTGCCTCGTGTTCCACATGCTCGTGACCTCGTCGCTCTCGGCCGCCGACTTCGGCCGCATGATGGCGCTGGGGCTCGTGGTGGTCGTCGGCATCGGGCTGATCGCGCGGCTGGTGACGCTGCCGCTCAGGCTGGACCGGGCCACGACGAGCGCGTTTCTGATCGTCGTGATGTTCTCGAACAGCGGCAACTACGGCCTGCCGGTGGTGCTGTTCGCCTTCGGCCGCGAGGCGCTGGCTCACGCGACCGTCTACTTCGTCACCAACGCGGTCGCCATCTACACGCTGGGGGTCTTCCTGGCCTCGGCGGGACGCCGATCGGTCGGGCACGCGGCGCGCGGCGTGTTGAAGGTGCCGGCGGTCTGGGGCGTCGTCGCGGCCGGCGCCGTGATGGGGTTCGGTCTCCACCTCCCGCCTGCGCTGATGCGGCCGGTCGAGCTGCTGAGCGGCGCCGCGCTTCCGACGATGATCCTGGTGCTCGGGATGCAGCTCGAGCGCGGCGCGTGGCCTGAGCGGCCGGGGCTGGTGGCGCTCGCCGGCATCCTCGCGCTCGTCGTCACCCCGATCCTCGCGTTCGGGGCCAGCTACCTGCTCGGGCTGACCGGTGTCGCGCGGCAGGCCGCGATGGTGCAGTCGGGGATGCCGAGCGCGGTGCTGACGACGATCCTCGCCCTCGAGTTCGACGTGGCGCCGTCGTTCGTCACCGCGTGCGTGCTGACGTCCACGCTGGCGAGCCCCATCACCGTCACGCTGCTGATCGCCGCACTGCAGTAGGAACCGTTTCCCTGATATCCTGCCGTGATGTCGCATCCGCCACACGCGAACGACGTGCTGCTGGGCGCCGCGTTTCAGCAGGCCGGTGGCATGTACGTCTCCCTGCGGGAGCGCGACGGGTCGATGGTCACGTTCCTGTACCTGGGACCGGCGCAGGGGGGCGGACGCCGTCTGATGCCTGTCTGGGAGGTCTTCGTCGTGGCCGTCGGCCTGTCGATGGACGCCGTCGCCGTGTCGCTGGCGGCGAGCGCGTCGAATCGGGCGCGCGGCGCTCGCGCCATGTTTCGGCTGTCGTTCCATTTCGGCCTGTTCCAGTTCCTGATGCCGGTGATCGGCTGGCTGGTCGGCTCGACGGTCGCGCCCTACATCGCGTCGTTCGACCATTGGGTGGCGTTCGCGCTGCTGGCGTTCGTCGGCGTCCGGATGATCCGCGCGGCGATTGGCGGCGTCGAGGAAGACCTGGGCCGCGACCCGAGCCGCGGAGCCACGCTCGTGATGCTGTCGGTCGCGACGAGCATCGACGCGCTTGCGATCGGACTGACACTGGCGATGATCGGCGACGGGATCTGGGTGGCGAGCGTGGTCATCGGCATCGTGACCGCGAGCTTGTCGCTGCTGGCCGCTGCGCTCGGGACCCGCGTCGGCCGCGCCGCAGGCACGCGGATGGAGATCGTCGGCGGCGTTCTGCTGATCGCCATCGGCGTCAAGATCCTCGCCGACCATCTCTGGTAGGATCGGATCAGCTGGCAGCTGGCAGCGGCCAGCCGGCGGCGGAAAGGGCCGTTCGCCGCGAGTCGCCGGGCGGGCGCCGCGGGCCGTTGCCTGAGCCTGTGCCCTGAGCCCTGAGCCGTATGTACCCCGGTGAGCGATTCAACAGCATCTCGCACCTGATCGGCGCGTGCCTCGCCCTCGTCGGCACCGTGGTGCTCATTGTGCTGGCCAGTCTCCGGGGCGATGCCTTGAGGATCGTCAGCCTCAGCATCTACGGCGCGTCGCTGCTCGCGCTCTACACCTTCTCCACGCTCTATCACAGCCTGAAGGGGCGGGCGAAGCGCGTGTTTCGGCACCTGGACCACACGGCCATCTACCTGCTCATCGCGGGCAGCTACACACCCCTGACGCTGGTTGTGCTTCGAGGTCGGCTGGGCTGGGCGCTGTTCGCCGCGGTGTGGGTGCTGGCCGTCATCGGTGCCGTGCAGGAGTTCCGGAAGGTCAAGGGCGAGCGGGTGCTCTCGGTCGTCATCTACCTGACGATGGGGTGGCTGGCGGTCGTGGCGCTTGGGCCGCTGGCCCGCGCCCTCGGGACGGCCGGCTTCGTCGGGCTCATGAGCGGCGGGCTCTTCTATACGGGGGGCATCATCTTCTACGCTCTCGATCGCCGACAGCCCGTGTTTCACGGAATCTGGCACCTCTTCGTTCTTGCCGGAAGCGTCGCTCACTACATCGTCGTCCTCGCCTACGCAACCTGAGGTCCTCGGCGAGACCGGCGACCGACCGGATGCCCGCAGCAAAGTAGAGAGAGCAGGGCCAACTTCGTGTAGTATTCGACCGTCTCCCGGTCAGGACCCACTATGCAGCTCACTCGTGCCGCCGACTACGGTGTCCGCGTGATGATCGAGTTGGCGAGTGCGGGCGTCGATTCGCGCGTGAGCCTGTCTGGACTGGCCGACGCGGCGGAGGTGTCGCCGGCCTTTCTGTCGAAGGTCCTTCAGCGCCTCGTTCGCGCGAAGCTCATCGTCTCCCGCAGGGGCAAGAAGGGCGGGTTCGAACTGCTGGAGCGCGGGCGGACCGCGTCGCTGCTCGACATCCTCCAGGCGATCGACGGCGTTCCGGGGCTCAATCTGTGCCTGCTGCCGGGCGGCTGCGACCGGAGCGAGCGGTGCGGCGCGCACCCGGTGTGGAAGACGGCGCAGGGCCGTCTGCTGGAGACGCTGGCGGCCGCAACCCTCGAACAACTCGTGGCTGACACGCGCGTGCGGCAGAGCGCACGCTAGATTCCGCACCGCGCGTACGGGCCCGGCAGCAGCAGGACGACGTCCTCCAACTGAAGGAGCGATCGCGTCGTGCCGCCGGCGTCGTGCGCCTTGCGAACGGCCGCGAACCGGCGAAGCGGAAGCAGGACCGGGCGCTGCGCTTCGGGCGTGTCGAGCATCCGCAGAAGCTCGGCGTCCGAGAGTTCCGTGCGCCAGTCCCAGCCGGACTGCCGGTAGTAATAGAAGTAGGTGTGCAGGTAGTACCCGTCCGGCAGGTACACGAACATGCCAGGCGCGGCGCGTCCGGCCGCACGCTCCTCGTCGCGGACCGACTGGAGACACGCGCGCGACGTTCGCAGCGGATGGCGCTCGGTTGTCACACGGGTGAGCGCCGCCAGGTACCACGGCACGGGGAGCAGCGTCAGGAGGAGCAGCGGCACCGCGATGCGCGCCGTCCAGCGCGCGCGTCCCGCCGTCATGCCGAGCGCGAGCGCGATGAGCGCCGGTCGCACCACCGACGGGTCGCGTACGAACAGCCAACTACCCACCTTCAGCCGCCGCGGATACACGAGCGCGACCGCCGCGAGCGCCAGGCCGCCGACGGCCGCGACGAGAGCGACCACGCGCGCGACGCGGACGATTTGAGGCCAGCGGGCTGTCGCGAGAGCGGTCAGGGCGGCGAGCGTCTCCCGCGCGCGTCCCGCCGCGCGGACGACACCGAGCGCGCGCCCGAGCCGCGCTACCCATCGCGGCGGATCCCCGGAGACCACATCGACGACGAGTTCGGACGCCTTCGCCATGAGGTACCCGCCGGCCAGGGCCACCGGGGGCAGGAACGGGTAGGTGTAGTGCCGCAGCTTGCTGGTGCCGAGAGACATCAGCGCGAACGGAAACCAGAACCAGTAGAGCGCCACGGTCCCCTCGAGCCACCGCTCGCGAATGACCCGGATGTGGACGAGCAGCCCGCCCGCCAGCACGATCCAGAGCGTGCGCGCCGCGCTCGCCTGGGCGAACAGATCGGCGAAGTAGTAGTGCCAGGGCCGCAGGTGCGCGACGTCGAGATGCCCGCTGAACCGCTGGTAGACATGGCTCCCCAGCATCACCTCCCAGACTCCGCGATCGGGATGCAGCATCTGGTAGACGAACCACGGCGCCGCGAGAGCGATGACGACGATCGCGGCCAGGCCCCACGTGCCCCGCTCCCGCCAGGCTTTGTCGCGGACCGTCTTCAATTCGAGCGCCGCGCCGCCGAGCATGATCGGCAGGAAGACCACGGCCACGAACTTCGACAGGAAGCCGAGCAGGAAGTAGAAGGCGACCGCCAGCGCATGGCGCCGGGACAGGCGGGGATCGCCCGAATCGGCCCACCGGAGGAAGTGGTAGACCGCGCCCGCGTAGGCGAGCACGATCACCGCATCCATGTTGCCCGCGCGAAGGCCATGGGTGAAGATCAGCGAGTCGAACGAGTACAGAAGCAGGAGCGAGGCCGCGCCGCAGAACCACCCCGCCATCCGCCGGCCGATCGCGAAGACGTACAGGAAGGCGACGCCGCCCATCACGGCGTCCCAGAACCGCAGGCCGAACTCGTTGTCGGGCAGCAGGCCGAGCCGGATCGGCAGAGCGACTATCCAGAACTTCAGCGGCGGCTTGTCCAGGAATACGATGCTGGTCGACGGCGCGGCGATCGGGTTCAGCCAATCGCCGGTCTCGATCATCCTCTCGACCGCGTAGCTATGCGCGGCTTCGTCGCCGAGGAGATCGGTCAGTCCGAGGCCGACGAACAGAGGCGCGCAGAACACGAGGCCGACGACGACCAGGCTGAGCCGCCGCATCCAGCGGGACATCGCGCTCATCCTCGAGGCGCCTCGCCGGAAGTCGCCGTCGGCCGACCGGACGACGCGGAGCGCCGGCTGCGCCAGACCGCTGCCAGTTCGCAAATCGAGCGGACGAAATCCCACGCCCTGAGCTTGGAGCCAGGCACGTCGTGCCACGCCGGCACGGTCAACTCGTAGATCCTCGACGCGCGGGGCGCGCCCCCGTCATCTACCGGAAACGCGAGATAGCGGGCGAGGATTTCGACGTCGAAGACCCACCGGCTGCGAAACGGCTCGGCCAGCACGCGGCGCAGCGCCTCGTTCACGCGAAACACCTTGGCCCCGCACTGCGTGTCGTACACCGGCAGGTCGAGCGCGAGCGAGGCTGCCGTCGCGAACACGCGTCCGAGGTAGTGGCGGCCGGCCCTGCGGCGGATGTCCCGCCCCATGAGCATCACGCGGGAGCCGAGGATCACGTCGACGTCAGGGCGCTTCGCCGCGAGGCGGAGGAAGTCGTCGACAGCGGTCAGCGGCGTCGAGAGGTCGGCGTCCCAGAACCCGACCAGCGCTGGATTCGCGGTCACCGCCTCGAGCAGCCCGTGCCGAACGGCCTCGGCCTTGCCCCGGTTCGTCGGGAGACGCATCGCGCGGATGCCCGCGGGCGCGTCCCGCGCGAGGCCCTCGAGCACCGCCATCGTCCTGTCCACGCTGCCGTCGTCCACGAAGAGGAGCTGGACCGACGGGTGGCGCGTGGTGACGAAGTCGAGGAACACCGGCGCCCGCAGACGGCCGGCCTCGTCGCGGCACGGCACCACGAGGACCAGCTCGGGAACGGTCATCGGCGTCCACCTCGTCGCTCGTACCGCAGCTCCCGCGACAATCGCATCCGGAACCGGACGAGATCGCCGAACGCGCGCAGAATGACGCGAACGTTCGCGCCGGTCGGATGGCCCGTCGTCCGGGCCAGATGAGTGACCGGGATGTCCGCGATGGCGAATCCCCTGGCCTTCGCCCCGGCCAGCAGCTCGGTGTCAATCATCGCGCCGTTCGACTCGACGCGTGCGTGCTCGAGCAGATCGCGCCGGAACAGCTTGAAGCCGCAGTCGATGTCGCGGGATAGCCGACCGAAGAGCATCGTGACCGCCATGTTCCACCCGAATGCGTTCAGCTTGCGAATCGGAGCATCCTGCCGATGGGCCCGGTAGCCGGACACGATATCCGCTTCGCTCGCGCGCTCAATCAACCGGGAGAGTTCCATCGGGTCGAACTGATTGTCCCCCGGGAGAAACGCGATCCAGTCGTAAGCGGCCGCCGCGAATCCGGCCCGGAGTGATCCGCCGTAGCCGCGATTGGGGAAGTGCTCCACCAGCTCAAGGCGCGGCAGCCGCGACTGCAGGCTCCGTACGACCGTTCCGGTCCCGTCTCGGCTCCCGTCGTTGACCACGATGATCTGGGAGGGCACGCCCAGCGACGACGCGGCGGCCGACACGCGCTCGACGGTCACGCCAACCGACCCCTGTTCGTTGTAGGCGGGGATGACAATTGACACTCCGCCCACCCGGGGCCGCGGAGCGACAGGTCGTCGGGCCGATGGGAACGTCCGGGACACCGTCGCTATCTCCCCCGCGAACTCGTGTACGAGCATGTGGCCACCTTGGCCGGATCGATCCTCCCGAGCGCGGCGAGCCGCGCGGCGACTGGCGCGGCGATGCCGTCTCGGACGCCGCGTTCGAAGCCTGACACACCCTGCGCCCTGACCAGTTCCGCCAGGCGCGCGTCTTCCGCGGCGGCAGCATCTCATCGGGGGGCGTCCCCAGCAGAGCCGTGCGGCATCATATCAGGAGAGGCCGGGAAACTGATGTACACTAATCGATGGAACCTGTTCAGAAGACAGAAGATAGAAGACATAATCCAGAAGCCAGACGCCAGATGACGGCAGACGGAATCCAGGCTCTTGAATCCAGCTTCTCTATGAAGATACTACGTCGATTGCCACTCCGCTCCGCGCTGGTCGCGGGCATCCTCACGGCCGGTATCAGCCCGGCGTTTGCCCAGACCGACCCGATCAAGTGGTCGGGCGTGGCGAAGGCGACCAGCGTGAGGCCCGGCGCGGCGTTCGAGGTCCAGGTGACGGCCCAGATTGCCGAGGGCTGGCACCTCTACTCGATCACGCAGCCGCCTCCGCCGATCGCGACGCGGCTCAGCGTGCCGGCCGGCCAGCCGTTCGCGCTGGCGGGTACGATTGACGGACCGCCGCCGCACACCGCTTTTGACCAGAGCTTCGGCATCGACACCGAGTTCTATACCGACAGCGCCACGTTCATCGTTCCGGTGAAGGCCGCCGCCGACGCGCCAGGCGGCAAGAGGAAGCTGCGCCTCGACGCGTACTTCCAGATGTGCAACGACCAGCTCTGCCTGCCTCCGAAGACCGTCTCGGTCGAAGTCGAGCTGACCATCGCCGGTGCGCCCGTGGCCGCCGCGGCGCCGGCGTCGTCGACCGCCGCCCCGACGGTTGGGACTGTTCCGGGCCCTGCCGGGAGCACAGCCGTAATTCCGCCGGCGGCGCCCGGTGGGGCGGCGCCGGCGGCGCCGCCACCTCAGACGGCCGCTCCAGCATCCGGTTCACCGAACCCCGCCTCCGGTTCGCCGGCGGTGCCCCCCGACTCGTCGGCCGCGGCCGGGCAGACGGGCGGGGTCGATCGGGAGGGCTCGCTCTGGGCGTTCCTGTGGCTGGCCATGACGATGGGCGCGCTCTCGCTGCTGACACCCTGCGTCTTCCCGATGGTGCCGATTACCGTCTCGTTCTTCACCAAGCACGCGGAAGGGGGCCGCGGCACCGCGGTCGGGCAGGCGGCCACCTACGTCGCCGGCATCGTCTTCACCTTCACCGCGCTGGGGATGGCGATGGCGCTGCTGGTCGGGGCCACGGGGCTCAGCCGCTTCGCGGCGAGTCCCTGGGTGAACCTGCTGATCACCGGCATCTTCGTCGCGTTCGCCCTCAGCCTGTTCGGCGTGTTCGACTTCGGCCTGCCGCCCGCGCTGGTCAACAAGCTCGACTCCCTCACCCGGAAGCAGGGCGGCAACCGGACGCTGGCGACGCTGCTGATGGGGCTGACCTTCACGCTCACCACGTTCTCGTGCACGGCGCCGTTCATCGGCACGCTGCTGGTGATGGCGGCCGGCGGCGACTGGATGTGGCCGCTGGTCGGGATGATCGCCTACTCCACGGTGTTCGCGGCGCCGTTCTTCGTGCTCGCGCTGATGCCGCAGCTCGTGGCGTCGCTGCCCAAGTCCGGGGGGTGGATGAGCTCGGTGAAGGTCCTGATGGGTTTCCTCGTGATCGCGGCGGCGATGAAGTTCGTCGCGAACGTCGACAAGGTCTGGGGCTGGGGGATCTTCACGCACGATGTCGTGCTCGCCTCGTGGGTCGTGCTGTTCGTGCTGATGGCGATCTACGTGCTGGGCCTGTTTCGCTTCGCGCACGAGGCGCCAGTCAAGCACGTCGGCATCGCCCGTCTCACGACGTCGATGGTCTGCGGCGTCATCGGCCTCTGGCTGATGACGGGCCTCCACGGCAAGCCGCTTGGCGAACTCGATGCCTTCCTGCCGGCGGCCGACTCGCCGAAGACGGGCGCGGCCACCGCGGCGGCCTCCAACGAGCTGCCCTGGATCACAAACGACTACCCGCAGGCGCTCGCCGTCGCCAAGCGCGACGGGAAGCGTGTCTTCGTCAACTTCACCGGCTACACCTGCACGAACTGCCGGTGGATGGAAGTCAATATGTTCACGCGCGACGACGTCCGTCAGCAGATGTCGAGGTTCGTGCTGGTGCGCCTCTACACCGACGGCGAGGGCGGGATCTTCCAGCAGCAGCAGAAGCAGCAGCAGGAAAAGTACAAGACGGTCGCCCTGCCGTACTACGCCATCGAGAATGCCGACGGCAGCCCCGTCACCAGTTTCCCGGGCCTCACCCGCGACTCCGCCCAGTTCGTGTCGTTCCTCCAGAAGGCGCAGGAATAACAGACAGCGGCCAGCTCTCAGCCGCCAGCGGATCACCAGAATCCGCTGCCAGCTGCCAGCTGACGGCTGCCGGCTGACGACTAATCCCTGCCGTCCGCGCTACAATGTCCGCATCATGCGCCTTCTCCTCGGCCTCGACATCGGAAGTTCATTCGTGAAAGCGGCGCTCGTTGATGCGGACACCGGCGCATTGGTTGGGCAGGCGTCGGCGCCGGATCGCGAGATGGCGATCGCCGCGCCGCAGCCCGGCTGGGCCGAGCAGGACCCGGCGGAGTGGTGGACGCAGGCTGTCGCCGCCACGCGCGCCGCGATCGCCAGGAGCGGCCTCCCGGGCGCCGCCGTCGCGTCCGTCGGCATCTCCTACCAGATGCACGGGCTCGTCGTGGTCGACCGCGCGCAGCGGGTGCTGCGGCCGGCCATCATCTGGTGCGATGGTCGGGCGGTGGCGATCGGCGAACGCGCGTTCAGCGAGATCGGGCGCCTGTCGTGCCTGGCCCGCCTGCTGAATTCGCCGGGCAACTTCACCGCCTCGAAGCTTCGCTGGGTGAAAGAGTACGAGCCGGACCTGTTCGCGTCGATCGACACGTTCATGCTCCCCGGCGACTACATCGCCATGCGCCTGACCGGCCGTGCCGCGACGACGGCGTCCGGGCTGTCGGAAGGGATCCTCTGGGACTACGTTGACGGGCGCGTCTCCGAGGACGTGCTTGCCGTCTACGACCTCCCGCGTTCGTTGATTCCCGACCTCGTGCCGACGTTCGGCGACCAGGGAGTGGTGACTCCGCAGGCTGCCGGCGAACTGGGCGTGGCCCCCGGCGTGCCGGTGACATACCGCGCGGGCGATCAGCCGAACAACGCATTCTCGCTGAACGTCCTCGAGCCTGGCGAGGTCGCGGCCACCGCCGGCACGTCAGGCGTCGTCTACGGCGTCGGCGACCAGGCGGCCTGGGACAACGAGTCGCGCGTCAACACCTTCCTGCACGTCAATCATCGGCAGGGCGCGCCCCGGTACGGCGTGCTGCTCTGCGTGAACGGCACGGGGTCGCTCAATCGCTGGCTGAAGAATGTGATGGGGGACGGGCTGTCCTACGACGAGATGAACCGCCTGGCGCTCGAGGCGCCGATCGGGTCGGACGGCGTCGTAGTGCTGCCGTACGGGAACGGCGCCGAGCGCACGCTGTCCAATCGCGATCCGGGAGCCGCGGTGGTCGGACTGTCGTTCAACCGGCACACGCGCGCGCACCTGTGCAGGGCCGCTCAGGAAGGGATCGCGTTCGCGCTGAACTACGGCATGGACATCATGCGCGGAATGGGAGTGGACGTGAGAGCCGTCAGGGCGGGACGCGCGAACATGTTCCTCAGCCCGCTCTTCGCTCGGGCGTTCGCGGACACGTCGGGCGCCGTCGTGGAACTGTTCGAGACCGACGGCGCGCAGGGAGCGGCGCGGGCCGCCGGCGTCGGCGCGGGGATCTTCCCGACGCCCGGTGATGCGTTCAAGGGGCTGCGGGCGGTGTCGCGGTACGAGCCGGACACGGACACCTCGCCGCGGTACCGCGACGCGTACCGACGCTGGCTCGCAGGTCCTGGATCGCATGTAGCGCGGGGCTTCAGCCCCGCGACCCTCGGCGGGCCTCAAGGCCTGCCCTACACCGACGGCTACTCCTCCGCCAGCAGCCGCCGCTCGCCGGTGAGGGCGCGGATTCCTGCGGCGTCCTGGACGACCTCGAGCGTGCCCAGGTACTCGCCCTCCGGCCCGCGCACCGGGAAATACCGGATGTGCACGAAGCGGCCCCCCATCTCGATCCAGAACTCGGCCATCGTGCGCGTGCCGGCCTTGAAGTCGGCCAGGATACGGTTGACCAGGTGAACGCTCTTCTCTGGATGGCAGTTCTGCACGGCCATGCCGATGACGCCGCGCGTTCTCGGGAAGATCTTCTCGCCGTTCTCGTGCGAGAAGTAGCGCACCTTGTCGTCCTTGTCCACGAAGGACAGCTCGACTGGAAGCGTGTTGAGAATCGCGGCCATGACGTCGCGCTCGACGCCGAACGACAGGTCCTCGACGCCGCCTCCGCGGATGATCCAATCGGCGAGGCCGTAGTACTTGGCGCGCGTGCCCTGCCCGACGGAGGCTTCGGTGGCCTCGATGCCGGCAACGACCGTCTGCCCGTCGGCCGCGCTCATCACTCGGCGGGCCATCGGGTAGAGGATGTCGTTCTCCTTCCAGAAGTGGCTCTTCATCAGCGCCGTGTACTCGGCGAACACCGTTCGCAGCTCGTGCAGCACGCCGGCGTCCCCGCCGACATAGGCGTCGACCAGCGGGGTGAGCCGGGACAGCAGCACGCGGTTCTGCTCGTGCTCCATGAGCATGACGGCGAGTGGGCCTCCGCTGCGCGGAATGCCGCGCTGCTCGATCAGCGGGAACAGGTGGTTCTCTTCCTTCTTGTTGTGGCAGCCGTCCACGTACTCCCGCAAGTACCTCGCCGCGTCCCCGAGCAGGCTCCGCCCAGGCTCGCCGGGCCCCGCCAGCGCCCGCTCCACGGCCTCGAACACCTGCTCGGTCGTCTGATGATCGGTCATCAGCAAGTCAGACCATGGCTCAGACATCATCGCCTCCAGAAACGGATCTACTTCTTGGCCGGCGCCGAGCCGGCCACCTGCTGGCGGACCTTGTCGACGTTGCGGTGGAACACGAACAGCGGGTCCGCGCTGTCGGCCTTGGTCGTGAAGTTGTACTGCTTGCCTCCGCGCTTCTTGATGCGCAGGTTCTTCTTCAGGTAGTCCACCTCGAACGTCTCGACTTCCGAGAACTTCATCGAGAACGCATCGTCCTTGTTCGCCGTCTCGTAGCGCACGCCCTGCGGGTCGGCCAGCAGCTTCCCTTCGCACGAGCCCATGGCGTGCTTGTGCACGACGTCGACGTTCTCCTTCAGCCTGATCTCCTTGAACTTCACCAGGACGTCGGCCGGGCCCACGGCGACCTCGATCGGCTCTGAGTAGCTCTCGTATCCGTCGGCGGTCACGTTGAGCCGGTGGGTACCCGGGGCGACGCCCTTCACCGTGGCCGGCGTATTGCCGATGAAGTTCCGGTCCAGGAAGACCATGGCGCCGGGCACGTCGCTGTCGATGCGCAGGTCGCCGGTGATCGGCGCAGCCGGCTCGGGCGCCGGCGGCGCTACGGGGTCGACCTTCTTCTTCGGGCGGGGAGTCGCGTTGCGCGACGCTTCGATGGTCGTCGCCGGGGCCTCGACTGCTGGCGCTGGAGCGGCGGCCTGTGCGGGCGCCGGCTTGACGGCCGCGACCGGCTCGGCGGTCTGGCGGCCGCCCCACCACATGCCCAACAGCCCAGCCGCGCCGAAGACCGCGACGACGACAATGCCGATGGCGAGCCACTTCATCCCCGATCGCGGGGCGGGTGACGTGTCGTGTTCCAGGCTCATCTGGCGCCTACTCCCATTCGATCGTGCCCGGGGGCTTCGAGGTGATGTCCAGGGCCAGGCCGCTCACCCCCGGCAGCGCCAGGATCCCCTGGCGCAGATCCGCCACGAGCGGCGCCGGCAGCGAGGCCGGCGTGGCCGTCATGGCCCGCTCCGAGTGGATCGGCCTGACAATGACGAGTTCGCGCCCGGCGCCGTCGAGTTCCAGCGGAACGAGTACCGGTCGGGCACTGCCAGATCTCGTCGTACAGCCCGTGCCGCCGGAGCCCGTCCATCACGATCGCGTCGGCCTCACGCAGGACGTCGAGACGCGCGCGCGTCATCGACGCGGCGACGGGGCGCGCCGAGGCCGGCATCCGCGGCCCGAGGTTCCAGATGCAGCGATTCAGGCCTGGGACCTGCTTCAGGATCATGCCGACGGCTTCGAGCAGCCGGTCCCACGGAAGGTCACCCTGGAGCAGCGCCGGATGCTCGTAGGACCGGAGGTCGGCCTTCACACCCACCGATCGGATCGGCAGCGCCAACGCCTGGAGCCCGTACCGGGCGGCGAGCGCGGCGAGCGGCGGCTCGATGTCGCCGAATCCCTCGCGATCCTCGATGCCGGCCGAGCAGAGCAGGCGTACGCCGAGGCCGGGACCCGGGAACGGATGCCGCCAGATCATGTCGTACGGGATGCCCAGCTGTTCGCCCAGCTCCCGAACCTCCACCTTGTAGAGTTCGGCGAGGGGCTCGACCACGCGGCCGGCCTCGATCATCCGCTCGATCACCGGCACGCGGTTGTGGTGGGTCTTGATCGTGTCGGCCCGCTTCGTGCCGCCCGTCTCGATGGTGTCCGGGTAGATGGTCCCCTGGCCGAGCAGGTGGTCCTCGATGCCGAGCCGCCGCGCCTCGCGCTCGAACACCTCGACGAACGTGTCGCCGATGATCTGACGCTTCCGCTCCGGCTCGATCACGCCGGCCAGCGCCGCCAGGAACACGTCGCCGGCATCGACGAAATGCAGGTGCTCGCCCAGGCCGAGCCCGCGGAGCATGTCGATGACCGCGCGGCTCTCGCCTTTGCGCATCAGGCCGTTGTCCACGTGCAGCAGGTGCAGCCGGTCGGATCCGATGGCGAGGCCGAAGAGCCGGGCCGCGACAGTGGAATCGACGCCGCCGGACGCGAGCAGGAACACCGACCGGTCGCCCACCTGTGCCCGCACCCGCTCCACCTGCTCCTCGAGGTACCGCTCCATCGTCCACGACGGGGTGCAGCCGCAGATGCCGAGCACGAAGTTGGCGATCATCTCGTGCCCGTGGGTCGTGTCGTCCACTTCCGGGTGGAACTGGACGCCGTACCGGCGGAACCGGTCCGATCCGATCGCGGCGAACCGGTGCCCGCCGCCCTCGCTCTCGCCGAGCGCCGTGTAGCCGAGTTCCTCGAACCCCGCGCCGACGCTCACCACCGAGTCGTAGTGGCTCATGAAGACCTGCTCGACCGGTGCCAGCCCTGCGAACAGCGGATGGCTGCGGACGATGTGCAGGTTCGCGCGGCCCCACTCGCGGCCGCCGTGGACCACCTCGCCTCCGTAATGCTTGGCGATTTCCTGGTGGCCGAAGCACAAGCCGAAGATCGGGATGTCGAGGTCGTACAACGCCTTCGTGTAGCCCGAGTCCTCGCCGAACGACGAGAAGCTTGGGCTGCCAGAGAGGATGATTCCCTTGTAGCCCGCGAACATCTCGAGAGGATCGTCGGGCTGGCGGATCTCCGCCAGGACGCGCAGGCGACGCACCTTGGTGGCGATCAGGTGCGCGTACTGCCCGCCGAAATCGACGACGGCAATCGTGTCGTGATGGGTCATCGCAATCGTAACGATAGCCTGAGCCTCGGCCTGCGGCAACAGCCACGAAGCCCCGGTGCGCCTACTTCTTCGCCGCCAGC
Source organism: uncultured Acidobacteriota bacterium (assembly GCA_963784455.1). Taxonomy (GTDB): domain Bacteria; phylum Acidobacteriota; class Vicinamibacteria; order Vicinamibacterales; family Fen-181; genus FEN-299. Next base: position 101,727 of record CAWARN010000005.1, read on the forward strand.
CCCGCCCGCTCGCCGATCCAGGTCGTCAGAAGGTCGAGGAATCCCGGGAGGAACTCCTTCTTGAGCGTGGTGTACTCGCTCACGCTGCCCGTGTTCGCCTGCTGGTACAAGTGGTTCGCGCCCGGCATGACCACGATGCGATAGTCCGTGATCCCGCTCTTCGCGAACACCTCTTCCATGGCGCGTCGATTCGGCTCGGCCGGGACCTGCAGATCCTTCCCGCCGAAGAGCGCCAGCACCGGGACCTGGACCTTCGCGAGCGTCGCCGCCGGGTCATAATCGAGGAAGAACTTGAACCAGGGGGAGCGCACCGACGCCACCTGCGCGGCTATCTGCTGGCGCGCTGCGGCCTGTGGGTCGCCCATCATCTTCCGCTGTTCCTCGGGCAGGCGCGCGAACGCCACCAGTGCCAGCTTCTCTCCCGCCTCGGTCACCGCTTCCCAGCCGGTGCCCGATCGGACGGCCGCGAACATCGCCCGCTGCAGGTCGGCATTGGCGCGGACCTGCGCTTCCGGGATGTGCTCGGCGGCGGCGAGCAACTCGGTCTGCGCGAGGACGATCTTCTCGCCGGTCAGCGCCGGGCCCGACATCAGCACGATGAACGCGATCGACTTCGACTTCACCGCGGCCATTGGGGCCACCAGCCCGCCTTCGCTGTGTCCGAGCAGGCCGATGTGCGCCTTGTCGATGTCCGGACGGGTCTCGAGATACCGCACCTCGGCGAGCACGTCCTCCGCGAAATCGGCGGTCGTCGACTTCGGGACGCTGCCCGTCGAGCCGCCAACGCCCCGGTCGTCGCAGCGCAGCACGGCGATGCCCGCCCGTGTCAGGTGGTCGGCGATCATCCGGAACGGCTTGATGCCGAGCACCTCCTCGTCGCGGTTCTGCGGCCCGCTCCCCGTGATGAGCACGACCGCCGGGTGCGCGCCGGGCGTGGCCGGGACCGTCAGCGTGCCGGCCAGGACGATCGCGCCGTTCTGGATCGTCACTTCTTCCTGCCGGTAGGGCGGAGGCGGCTCCGGCTTGAGCGCCGCGCCGCGCTTCACCTGGAACGTGCCGTTCGCGGGGCCCTGCGTGAAGCTGCCCGACATGACGTCGCCCGTCACGGTGCCTTCGAACACCGCGAGGCCCGGGCCCGCGGGCAGCTCGAAGTGCACGCGGCCGCCCGCGGCGCGCACGCTGCGGAGCGGGATGCCCCTCGCCCCCTGCTGCGGGATGTCGATGCTGGCCGTTATCGCCTGGCCCACGTCCGTGAACACGACGACGATGCCGAGGTCCTGGCCCATGACCGAGATGGCGCCCTCCCACCGCCCTGCGATCGACGTCTGCGCGAGTGCGGGCACCGCGCACGCGAGCGCCAGCAGGACGACGGCCAGGGTACCGAGCATTCGGCGCGACATGATCCAATCTCCTTCCGACCATCATACCCACATCGGTCTCGCGCCGAGTACGCCATAATCGGCGCGGAGGTCGTCGATGGACGTGAACCAGAAGGTCCTCTTCGTCGACGCGCGGACAGGCTACTACCGCGTCGGGAAGTACCCGGTCGGCGACTTCTTCGGTCCGGTCGACCTCGGTCTCCACCTCGCCGGCCGGTTCAACAGTCTCAACCTCGGCGTCGGCCTGTTCGCCGGATCGATACTCCCCGGATCGAACCGTCTCGTCGTCACGGGATTCTCGCCCTGCTGGGGCGGGTTCTACGTCTCGTCGATGGGCGGCGCGGGCCTCGTGTTCGACAACCTCGGCATCAACATGCTGTCGATTGTCGGCTCGGCGGCGACGCCGTCGGTGCTGGTACTGAACCGCGAGCACGGCGAGGAAGTCGACGTGTCGCTGATGCCGATCGACCTGTCGCGCGTGTGGGCGACCGGCCGGCTCGGCGTCTACGCGCTGCTCGACGACGTGCACGCCAGATACACGCCTCGCTTTTCGGAGACGCCGCGGATTCTCGCGATCGGCCCCGCCGCCGAGTCTACGGACTTCGGCGGCATTGTGTCGGTGCCGATCGACGGCAACGGCGCGCTTACGCACATCGACACATGGGCGGGGCGCGGCGGTTTCGGGACCCGGCTGCTGCGCGACCACAACATCGCCGCTGTCATCTATGGCGGCACGGTGGTCGACGAGGACTTCCGCGATCGGCAGGTCGCCGACGAGTGGTTCCAGGTGCGCTTCCAGAAGCGGCTGGCCGCGAAGGACTTCGAGGCGACGACGAAGTACCGCTTCGATCCGAAGCTGGCGACCGGCGGCACGCTGGGCGTCAACTTCAGCACGCTCGGCGGCGCGATGCTGTCGTTCAACTACCGCAGCATCTACATGAGCGAGGCGGACCGCGTGGCGCTCCACCGGTCGCTGGTCGTGGAGCACTACCTCAAGCAGTTCAACGAGGAGACGATCGCGACCAGGCAGCAGCACACCTGCGGCGAGCCGTGCGCGGCCGTGTGCAAGAAGATGCGCGGGGAGTTCAAGAAGGACTACGAGCCGTACGAGACGATGGGGCCGCAGTGCGGGATCTTCGACCAGCGGGCCGCCGAGATGCTGGCGCACCACGCCGACGCGCTCGGCTTCGACGCGATCTCGGCGGGTGGCGTGCTGTCCTGGCTGATGGAGTGTCTGCACGAGGGTGTCCTCTCGCCGTCGGACGTCGGCGTCGAAACGACCCCGGTCTTCGCGCCGGAGGCGTTCCGCGTCGTCGAGGACTCGACGCACAATGCGCAGCTGGGCGTGGCGATGCTGAACGCGATCGTGGAGAGGCGATTCAACCTGGTGAACGGCCCGCGTCGCCGCGCCCGGCGCCTCGCGAGGGTGAAGGGACGGAAGGTGCTCGATCTCTTCGTCCACACCGCGTTCGCGCGCAAGGGCTGGATGGTGCCGAACCAGGTACCTGGACGCCTGGGGCGCTGGCGCCGATGCCCATCATGGGGAAGTACTACATGTACTACGGTCCCGATTTCCTCGAGCCGCGCCAGCTCGGGCGCCTGAACGCGGACCGGATGGTCCAGGAGCTGCTGATCGACAACCTGGGCATCTGCCGCTTCCACCGCGGGTGGGCTGAGGACATGGGCGCGGAGATCGTGCAGGCGATCTACGGTCTCGGCCGCGAGTTCGTGGAGAACGTGAAGATGACGGCGGGCCGGATCAACAGCCGGAACTCGTCGGTCTTCTGGGAGGCCGGGCGGAACGCCGATCTGGTCTACGAGTTCCTGAGGCGGCACCGCGACGTGACGGGTACGAAGCGGCCGGGGCTCGACGCGTGGATCGCGAAGTTCGAGGCGGATCGGCGCGAGGCGGCCCTCGACTTCTGGTACGAGATGCACAAGGGCGCACACGAGTCGCTCCTGGAATTCTAGAGGACCCCGATTTGGCCGCGCGGTAAGATGGGCGGGCATGAAACTGCCGGCGTTCATCTCCAGCCACCTCGATGCGATCGATCGGGAGCTCGATCGGGTGACGCCTCCCGAGACCGCGCGGCCGCAGGCGCTGCATCGGGCGATGCGCTACACGCTGATGGCGCCGTCCAAGCGCGTCCGGGCAGTGCTGGTGCTGCTGTCGGCCGATGTCTGCGGCGGCGCGGCGCGGGCGCTGCCCGCCGCGGCCGCCATCGAACTGGTGCATGCCGCGTCGCTCATCCTCGACGACCTGCCGTCGTTCGACAACGCGGCGACCAGGCGCGGCCGGCCGGCGAATCATGTGGCGCACGGCGAGGCCGTGGCGCTGATGGCGTCGTTCGGCCTCTTCAACCTGGCGTTCGCGACGCTCGCCCGCGCGTACGATCCGCCGCTGGCCAGGCAACTGACCGCGCTCGTCACCGACGCCGCGGGATCCGAAGGGCTGACGGGCGGCGAGGTCGAGGACCTGCTGGCCACCGAGTCGAGTATCTCGTTCGAGGCGCTCGAGCTGATCCATCGGCGGAAGACCGGCGCGTTGTTCGTGACCGCGTCGGCGGCCGGCGCGCTGACGGCCGGCGCGCGGACGGATCAGGTGGCCGCGCTGTCGGCGTACGCCAAGAACCTCGGCCTCGCGTTTCAGATCGTCGACGACCTGCTCGACGTCGAAGGCGACCCGGCGGAAACCGGGAAGCCGCGGCTGGCCGACGCGCGCAAGACGACGTTCGTCTCGTGCAGCGGCGTGGAGGGGGCGAGATCGCTCGCGCGCGAACTGTGCGAGACGGCCACCGGGGCGCTCGCGATCTTCGGTCCCCGCGGCGGCGCGCTCCGCGAGCTGGCCGGATTCGTCGCGAGCCGGAGCGTGTAGGACCGGTCTTCCGGTGACGTGATGGCAGACCCGACACCAGACGTCGATCAGTTGCGCGCGCGGCTGCGCGAATTGGGCTATCTCGATGCGGGCGTGAACCGCTTCGTGCTGGCGCCCGTTCGAGGGGGACGCGCGCTGTGGAGCGTGGCGTGGCGATCGAGCGCGCGCATCGGCGTGCTTGCCGCGCTGCTGCTCGGCCCGTCCGCGGCCCTCGCGCTCGGCGTGCGCCTGCCCGGCCTGGTGACGGGCGCATGGGATGCGGCGGTCCTGGCGGTCTACCTCGGAGCGCTCTTCGGCGCCGCCGTCGCCCTGCTCTCACTCGGCGCCAGCCTCGCGCTCGGGTGGCTCGCCGCCCGTTGGCGCGGCGACGCGGCCATGGAGCGGATGGGGCCGCGGCTGGCGCGCCTGGCCGGCGCAACCGTCGCCCTGGCGTGCTTCGCCTATCTCGTGCTCTGGTGGCGGGCGGTGAACCCGGCCGGCGCGGTCTGGAGCGCCGCGGCGTGGACCTGGCCGGTGCTGGCCATGTCGACCGCCATCAGCATGCTCCTCGGCCACGCGGTCACCCTCACTACGCTGGCCTTCGTCGCCCGCGGCACCAACGCCCCGCGGCCCGCGCTCCGCCTCCCGTCGCCGTCGTGGCTCGTCACCGTGGGCACCAGCGCGCTCGTGTTCCTTGGCGGCGCGACGATGCTGTTTCTCACGACGCGCGGCGAGGGACGCCCGCCTGCGTCCCAGGCGTCGCTCCCGCGTATCCAGACCGGTATTCGCCTGACTGTCGTCGCGGTAGACGGCGTCGACCTGGCGTTCCTCGAGCGCCTGGCGGCAGAGGGCCGAACGCCGACGTTCGCGAGGCTGGTCGCAACCGGCGCCCGCCTGACAATCCCGGCGTCGGATGCGCCAGACCCGGCGCGGACGTGGACGTCGCTCGCGACCGGGCAGCCCGCCGACGTGCACGGCGTCACGGGCATCGAGGCGCGCTCGGTGAGCGGCCTCGCCGGCACGGTGCCGGCCGCCGGATCGCCGCTGGCCGGGGCCATCGCCGCGGCCACCGACCTCGTTCGCCTGACCAGGCCCACACTGACAACGGGCCTCCAGCGTCGCTCGAAGACCTTCTGGGAAGTGGCCGCTGACTACGGTCTCCGCACGGCCGTGGTGAACTGGTGGGCGACGTGGCCCGCGCCGTCGGGAGCGGGCATCGTCCTGAGCGACCGGGCCACGCTGCGCCTCGAGCGGGGCGATCGGCAGGACGCGGAGATCGCGCCGGCGTCCCTGTACCTCGGATCTCAAGCCGGTCTGGCCGAGCCTTCGAGACGAGGCGAGACGGCGAGTGGTCGCGGCGTTCGAGGGCGCGGGCGACGCGGACGGACAGGTCTTGCGGCGTGCGGCCGAGCAGGACGCACTGCCCGCCGCCCTGGCCACGCGGGTGTTCGGGGCGGAGCAGGACCTTCGGGCGATCTACCTGTCAGGGCTGGATATCGCGCAGCACAACCTGGTGGGGAGCGCCGCCGGCGCCGGATTGCCCGCGTCGGCGCTGGCCGCCCGTGTCGAAGCGCTGGAGCGGTACTACGTGTTCCTGGACGGCCTCCTCGGACCTCTCGTCGCAGATCGAACGGCCGGTCACGTCGTCGCGCTGGTGACCGATCCCGGACGGTCGGCGTCGGGCGGCCGAGGTCTGCTGGCACTGACGGGCCCAGGCATCCGGACCGGTTCCATCCAGACCGGAGCTGCCGCGGAGGTGACCCCCACGCTTCTGCATCTGCTGGGCATTCCGGCGAGCCGTGAACTCCCCGGCCGTCCGCGAATCGACCTCAGCGAAGAGCCGTTCACCTCGCGCGTGCCTGTCCGTCAGATCGACACCTACGGCTCGCGTGTCCTCGCGCCGCGGCCGCCCGGCGTGACGCCGCTCGATCGTGACATGCTGGATCGGCTTCGCAGCCTCGGATACGTCCGGTAGCGGCGCGATCCTGTCGTCGCTCGGACGCACCGTCGCACGGGTCGAACCGTTGCCGAAAGACCTTCAAATTTCGGGCCGAGTGAGGTATCATGGCGTCCGCGCCCGCGTGCGGCTCGGGTTTGGCCAGGCGTTGCGGGCGAAGGTTTGATACATCCATCAGTCAATCGAGTGGGGTGACCATGAGAGCGAAAATGATGCGCGCCGTGTTGCGGCTAGCGGGGATTGCGGCAATCGCGGCCCTCGTGGGCGCGGGCGTTGCGGTTGCCGCCGATCAGGCGGCGAAGCCGGCAGATGATGGCTTCCGCCATGCCACCATGCTCGGCGGGTCCCGGAGCCTGATTGGCCCGTTGAGGGACCTGGCCGCCCTGAAGCGAGCCATCACGAGGCCCGCGATCAGGAAGAGCGTCGAGGGCGCCATCGATGCCGGCGGCCTGAGCGCCGCCGTCAAGGAAGAGATCCTGAAGACCCTCGTGGCCGCTGACGCGTCCCAGATGAAGGCCGGCAAGTTCGAGGTCGGCAACACCTGGGTCTGGATGGGTCTGAAGAACGCCGGCAAGCCCGACGTCATCCGCAACGTCCGCTGGAGCGGCGCGAAGCCGTTCGACGCGTGGTTCTTCGACATCGACGATGGCGAAACGCTGTATCACTTCATGTTGCCGAAGGCGTGCGGAAACCTGGCCCTCGTGTCGAGCGAGCGGAGCCCGAAGGCAATCGAGGCCGAGCGAACCCGTCGGGCGGCCGAGGAAGAGCGGCTGCGTGCGGAGGCCGCAAGGAAGGTCGTTCCGCCGCCTCCGCCGCCTCCGCCGCCGCCACCGCCTCCGGCTCCCGCGTCATGCGGCGTGTCCGCGACCCCGGTGAAGGCCAGCGGCGGTTGGGACGTGACGATTGACGGCGCCGCGTCGGCGTCCGGCCGCTCGCCGGCCGCGACGCTCGTCGTGACGATGGTCGGGCCAGGCGGCACGCCGGTCAGCATGTTCCAGCAGGGGAAGGCGGTCACCGAGCTGTCGCTGACGCCGCCGTTCAAGGCCACCGTGCTGATCAAGAAGGCGCTGCCTGGTACCTACACCGTCAAGGTTGCGTCAACCGCTGCGAACGCGAAGGCGCAGAAGACCAACTGCGAGACCACGTTCACGATCGTCGCCGACGATAAGGTCGACTTCTTCTTCGAAGGCGACTTCGGCAAGGAGCGGCGGGTCCGCCTGGCCGAGGACTCGACCGGCGCGCCTGTCGCAACGTCTGGCGGGTATTGCCAGCCGCTGGTCGGATTGAAGTTCGGCGTCGACCTTCAGGTTTCGGAATCCTGGCGGATTGCGCCGGGTGGCGGTTTCGCGGTCAACACGACGCACTCCGGCAACTCGAGCCTGTTCGCCGAGGTCGAGTTCAACAAGTGGTTCGAGCGCAAGGGCTACTTCGGGTTCAACGTCGGCGTGTGGGACATCACCCATTCCGATCTGGTGGCGCCGACGGCGGGCATCCAGTTCGGCGCGCGGTTGTGGTCGGCGGGTCAGGGCGGAAACGAGCTGCACTTCGTCGGCAGCGGCCGCCTGTTCCTCAACCAGTTGGACGACATCGCGAACAACTACCAGTTCTGGGGCGGCGTGCGCTACATCTTCCGGTAGAGAGCGCGACGCTTCGGTTGGCGGGTTCGAACGGGCGCGGGAGCCACGGCTTCCGCGCCCGTTCTTTTTCGCGGCCCCCTTCTGAATCCTGGATTCTGGCTTCCGGATTCCGTTACCATCCCCGAATGCTGGTTCTCCAAGTCAACCTCCGCGTCAAACCTGAGCATGTGGACGCGTTTCGCGCGGCCACGACGGCCAACGCCAAGGGTAGCCTCGCCGAGCCTGGCGTCGCGCGCTTCGACGTTCTGCAGAACGAGGAGGACCCCACTCGCTTCATGCTCGTGGAGGCCTACCGCAGTCGCGACGCGATCGCGGCGCACAAGGAGACGCCTCACTACCGGGCGTGGGTCGAGGCCGCGACGCCGCTGATGGCGGAGGCGCGCACGCGGTCGTGGTGGACCAGCGTCCACCCAGACGATGAGGCCTGGTAGGCCGCCTGACCATGCGATTCGAATTCGCCACCGCGGCGCGGGTGGTGTTCGGCGCCGGCACGAGGCGCGAACTTCCCTCCATCGCGCGCTCACTCGGACGCCGCGCCCTCGTCGTCGTCGGGCATTCGCCGGCGCGCAGCGAGCCTCTCGTCCTGGAACTCGTCGAGGCCGGCGTCTCCTGCGTGCGATGGTCGGTTGCAGGCGAGCCGACTGTCGAACAGGTTCTGACCGGCGCGGAACTGGCTCGCGGCGACGGGTGCGAGCTGGTGGTGGCCGCCGGTGGCGGCAGCGTCATCGACGCGGGGAAGGCGGTGGCGGCGCTTGCCGCCAACCCGGGCGACCCGTTCGACTATCTCGAGGTGGTTGGCCAGGGACGCCCGCTCGAGCACGCGAGCCTGCCGTTCATCGCCGTTCCCACCACGGCCGGCAGCGGCGCGGAGGTCACGCGCAACGCGGTGCTGACCTGTCCGGACCAGCGGGTCAAGGCCAGCCTCCGGAGCGCCTTGATGCTGCCGCGCGTGGCGCTGATCGACCCAGAACTGACGCTCGGGCTGCCGGCGCCCGTCACGGCCGCCACCGGCCTCGACGCGCTTGCGCAGCTCATCGAGCCCTACGTGTCCGTACGCGCGTCACCGTTCATCGACGCGCTGTGTCTCGATGGCATCGCCCGTGTCTCGCGCGCGCTGCCAATCGCGTTCCGCGACGGGTCCAACCTCGCTGCACGCGAGGAGATGGCGTTCGCGGCGCTGCTGGGCGGCATGGCGCTCGCGAACGCCGGGCTCGGTGCGGTTCACGGGTTCGCCGGTCCCATCGGCGGAACGCTCCCGGCCCCGCACGGCGCCGTCTGCGCGGCGCTGCTCCCGCACGTGGTGCGCGCGAACGTGGCGGCGCTGACCGCCCGCGAGCCCTCGAATCCGATCCTCGGCCGGTTCGACACGATCGGCCGCGTGCTGACGGGTCGCAGCACCGCGTCGGCTGTCGATGCCGTCGAACACCTCGAGCATCTTCGATCGGACCTCGGCGTCCCGCGGCTTCGCCAGTGGGGAGTGGTGGAGTCGCACGTGCCGGCGCTCGTCGCGCAGGCCCGCCGCTCGAGCAGCATGCGGGGGAATCCGATCGAGTTGACCGGCGAGGAACTCACCGAGATTCTCGCGGCTGCGATGTAGCCGGAAGCCGACAGCCAGCGGCCGACCACCGGAGTCCGCTGCCAGCTGACGGCTGCCAGCCGCCCCCTCACTTCACCGACCTGCCTGAGGGCAGGAAGTTCTCCAGGACCATGATCTCGAACTTGTTCTCTCCGTCGAGATAGGCCACCTGCCGGCCGTCGGGGTGCACGCGCACCCCGTACCCGGATTGGAGGCTGAGATCCATCTTGCGCTGCTCGCCGCCGTCAATCGCGATCGACCACAGGTGTGCGCCAGCGCTCACGCCCTTCACGACGAGCACGGTTCGACCGCCAGGCCCCCAGGCCACGGACAGGCGGAGCCCGCCGTCGGTCGCTGTCGCGTGCCACACCTCACGGGGCTCGCCCCCGGCGGTTGGCACCAACAGGATTGTCGATGACGAGGGCCGTGACGGTTCGTTGCCGGCCACCCACCACACGGCGATAGAGCGGCCGTCGGGAGACAGCTCCCAGCCCTGCAGCTCACCACCCGCCAGGCCTTGCCGACGGATTACGCTTCGTTCGGCTCCCGATTCGAGGTTCCTCTGGATGATCGCCACTTCGCCGCTGCCGGGCAGCTTGGTCGAGTAGTAGATGCGCTTTCCGTCAGGCGACCATTGCGGCCGTTGAAGCGGGTTTCCGTCGACCGCCTTGGCGACCACCAGAGTCGCCGCTCCGGACTGCGCGTCGATCAGGTAGATGCCCTGCCGACCCCGCGCGTCCGTCCCCTGGCTCACGAACGAGCAGCTGTCCGGCGCCCAGCGTGGCCAGTTGAAGCCCTCGAGGTTGGGATGTAGCTCTCGAGTCAGGCCGGTGTCCAATGTCCGGATCGCCAGAACCTTGTTGCCGCCGGCTCGGCTGTGGACCGACGTATAGGCAAGGAACTTCCCGTCTGGCGACCAGTCGGGCTGAGCGTTCGACCCCACGAAGGTCTCGATCGGGCGAACTGGGGGAGAGAGCAGACGTCCCGTGTCGAAATCCAGGGACGCGACGTGAACGTCTCGACCATCGATCTGCGACCCAACGTAGAGCGCGCCAGCCGAGGTGATTCCCAGAGAGTCGGCCGGAACATCCGGTCTGAGCAGAACGGGTGCGCCCAGCGGTTTCCCATTTGACATCCGAATTCCCCAAACGGCGGTGGAGCCGGTGCGATCACTGGCGAACAGCAGCTGCTTGCCGTCGGGCGACCAGCCCAGCACAGAGTCGCGCGCCGGACCTGCCACCACAGGGGTTTCGCCACTCCCATCGACGGCGAGGAGTGTGACATCGAGGTCGCGGGTGGGGCGTCCGGGGGAATTGTGGGCGACGGCAAGGAACTTGCCGTCGGGAGAGAAGAACATGTGCCCATCGTCGCGGCCCGACCTCAGCACGCGAAGCGACCCGGACTGAATGGAGACAAGGCCCGTCTGAATGGACTTGTCCTTCCGTTGCACGCTCACCGCGATCCACCTGCCATCGGGAGACCAATCGTATGGTGCGATCCAGAGGACGTCTTGGCTGCCGACCAGCCGCTTCGGCTGTACGAGGCCGGATGCCGGGAGGTTGGCGACGCGAAGTTCGTATCGCTCTGCTCCATCGAACCAGGCGTAGGCCACCTGCTTTCCGTCCCTCGAGATGGCGGACTCTTCGGCGAACTCGGATGACTTCTCCCACGTTCCCTTGTCGGTCAGACGACGGTCGCCACCGGTGGCGAAATCGTGCAGGGCGAGATCGCCAGTATCCCAGTCGACGTAGCTCAGGTACCGCCCGTCCGGCGAGACCCGGCCGTCGGTATCGACCTTCGGGCCTGTCCAGACCTGACGATACGCGACGCCCGGCCGGTTGCCGTTCAGCGCGAGCAGCCGAGCCTGCGCCGCGGTCACCACGGCGGTCTGTTCGGCGAAGTCGCGCACCGCGCGCTCGTAGGCCTGCCGGGCCTCGGCGCTTCCGAGCTTCTCGTAGCACTGGCCCATGCGGAGCCACGCCTGAGCGGCGACGACGCGGTCGCTGCTCGTCGTGAGTCTCCGGTACCGCTCGATGGCGCCCTTCAGGTCGCCATCCACCGTCTCCGTGCGGATGGCGGCCTGCAGATCGACGTCGGGACGCGTCTTCTGCTGCGCGGCCACTCCGCCCGCCAGCATCGTGGCTGCCGCGATCAGTGCGAATGCCGTTCGTTTCATGTTCATCGCCTCCTGATCGACAGCGTAGCGAGCCACTGTGTCCGGGTGTTGCGGCCGCGGTGACGTTTCGGTGTCGAGTTCATGCCTCGAACCGATATCCAATTCCGCGCACGCTGACGATGTGGCGGGGCTCGGCCGGGTCCGCCTCGATCTTTCTGCGCAGCTTCACCAGGTGGGTGTCCACGACGCGGTCAGTAATCGACACGTCGCGGCCCCACACGTCGTCGATCACTTCTTCCCGGCTCAATACGCGCCCGGGATGCTGCAGGAACACGCGGAGCATCTTCAGCTCGATCGCCGTCAAGTCGATGCGTTCGCCGGCTCGCCGCACTTCGGCGCGGCCGAAGTCCACTTCGCACGACCCGAACCGGTGAACGGGTTCGATGTCGGGCGCCGCCCGGCGCAGCAGAGCCCGGACGCGGGCGCGAAGCTCGCGCGGGCTGAACGGCTTGGTGACGTAGTCGTCGGCCCCCATGTCGAGCCCCATGACCTTCTCGGCCTCCTGCGCCTTCGCCGTGAGCATGAGCACCGGCGTGCGAATCCCGGCCCGCCGGAGGTCGCGGCAAACCTCGAAGTCCGTCCCGCCCCGGCAGCATGACGTCGAGGATGATCAGGTCCCAGGGTTCGCGACCGCGGCGGCCGGCTTCGTCGCCCCTCCCGACGACCTCCACCGCGTGCCCTTCATCGGTGAGGTCCAGCTGAAGCCCCAACGCGATGTCGGCCTCGTCTTCCACGACCAGGATCCGCGCCATGCCCTACTCCTTCACCGGAAGCACGATCGTGAACTGGCTGCCCACGCCCTGTTCACTCTCCAACTCCAGGCGCCCGCCGTGCGCCGCGACGATTTGCCCGCACGATCGCGAGGCCGATGCCCGTGCCCTTGATGCCGAGGCGCTGCGCCTCCCGGCCCCGGTGGAACTTGGTGCGGACCTCGGCTTGCTCGTCCTGCGGGATGCCGATGCCGCGGTCCCGCACGGCGATGGTGAAGTGCTGGCCCCGGCGCGCCGTGCGCACCTCGACGGTCTGGCTGCCTGGCGAGGTACTTGACGGCGTTGTCCAACAGGTTCCAGAACGCCCTCGACAGGGCTTCCTCGTCTGCTTCGATGTGTGCGGGGCCGTCGCTGGCGCACTCGATGACATGTCCCGCGTCCTGCACGTCCTGCCGGAACTCCTCGACCACCTGCCGGGCGAGGGCTGCGCCGTCTAGCCGCTCGAAGCGGTACTGGCGCGACCCCGCCTCCATACGCCCGAAGTCGAGCAGCGATTCGACGAGCCTGGTCAGCCTGTCGGTGGCGCGCGACTGGGCGTCGTAGCATACGCGTCGGCGGTCGTCGCTCACGTGCTCGTGCTCGCGCAGCATGTCCGTGAACTGCCGCAACGACGTAAGCGGCGTTCTGAACTCGTGCGAGACCGCGGCCACGAAATCGGATTTCAGGCGCGCCACCGCCAGTTCCCGGCTGACGGCGACGAGCACCAGGACGCTTGCGGTCAGCGACCACAGGACCGCGAGGGCGAAGCCCGCCACCATCAGCAGTCGCCTCTGCGCGAACGCCTGCCGAAGGTCCGGCACGCCGGCACTCGCGACCGCGAGATCCCAGGGCAGGCCGGTGTCCACGGACCTCCTGGTCGTCTTGACCGTGGCATTGGCCCCGGCCGCGCCGAGCCACGGACGTCCGCTGGCATCGAGCGGCGCGAACCTCACCGCATGTTCTCTTGCCAGCGGGCCGGCGGCCGCGAGCCAACGGGACTCGGCGAACCGCGGCGCCGCGATCAAGGTTTGTACGGAGCCAGACGAGGTGTGCCAGAGCACGGTGAGGGCGTGGCTCGAGACCGAGAACGCCGTCTGACCCGAGGGCGTCAGCGAGCCTCGTTTCTGCCACAGGGTTTCGGCGGCCTCCGCGAACGCCTCCTCTTCCCGCGGGTTGCCCTGCTCGCCGTCGCCACTCCACCTGGAGGCATCCCCGGCGTAGAGCCAGTACACGGGGCCGGTCAACACCCACCGCCCAGCGCGCAACTCGCGACCGAGGCGCTGGGCCTCGGCGATGAGTTCCGTCGTGCGGCCCTCCTGCTCGAGCAGCCTCGCGCGGCCGTATCTCCCGGCGAGTCCCACCGGCGTTCCCTCTACCGAGACTCCGTCCATCTCGGCGAGCCTGGCGTACGTCTCGAGAGCCTCCTCCTGGCGGCCGATGGCGCGCAGGTTCCGAGCCAGCCTCAGCGATGCTCCGGCTCGGACAGCAGGGTCCGAGGACGTCGCCTGCTCGCGGAAGATACGGACGGCCGCCGAATGGTCGCCGCGGAACTCGAGGACCTCGCCCTCGGCGAAACGACTCGCACCCGCCTCCGGGAGGGCGGCGACGGCGGGAAGGTATGCGATGCTCTCCCGAGGGTACGCGCGGGCCAGGTCCGCGGAGAATTCGACGGCAACTGCTCCCGCCGGCCAGTCGCGGGCGCCCCCCGCCAGGCGCTGCACGTCGGCGGCGATGGCCCGCTGCAGGGCAGCGACCAGCAGATCGGCAGCCAACTCGAGCCGCTGCCGGACCTGCTGGTCTTCCAGGAGGCGATCCTGGCCGAGCGTCCTCCAGCCGAGCCACGAGAGGAGCGCCAGCGGGACTATCGTCATCCCGGCGACGAGTCCGAGCAGACCTCGCGGCGGCAGCGCCCACCGTGTTGATGCCATTTCAGCCCGGTTGATTCTACCGCCGATATGTGCCCGCAGCGTTGCGGCACGGTGTCATTTGTGTGAAGGCGAGAGAACGCGCCCGCCGGCAGCTGAGCCGCGGAGGCTCGTCGGGAGGGAACGCCTCGTCGCCGATCGCGACGACCGGCAACAGGCGCACGTAAGCGAGGCGGTGAATCTCCGACGGGACCCTGTTACGGCACTGGGTTGAGCGGGATGATCGCGCTTGCGCGATCGTCCGGCGGGGGCGCCCCCAGGTCACGCCGCAGGCGGCGCTCGTAGGACGCCAGCCACTTCTCGACCCGCTCCGCACGGCGGCCGCGCGCCAGCAGCGATTCCCGCGCCCGCTTCAGCGAGTAATCGATCGTCTCCAGCCGCAGCTTGATGGCGCCGGCCGGCTTGTTCTCGTCGATGTCCTTGAACCCGAAGTAGGGGGTGCCTGACTTCTCGATGATCTCCTCGATCGTCGCGTAGATCGGCGCATCGTGGCCGCACTTGAAATTCGACAACTCGACCGCCACGAGGTTCGGGAAGCGCGCCGCGAACTTGGCCGCCCAGATCTTCAGGTTGCTGCTCGCCGCCATCGAGTGCTTCCACACGTCCGAGATGTCCATCGGGTTCCTGATGAGACCCTCGCGCGTCTCGTCGCCGAACAGCCGGTCCATCATCTCTTCGTCGAGCGGCAGCGTGCTCTGCGAGAACACGGCGTAGCCGAGCTTCTGCAGCTCCTCCGGAATCCCGTGGTTCAGGCCCGGGTCGTGGTGGTACGGCCGCCCGAGCAGCAGGATGCCGAGCCGGTTCTCTCGCTCCAGTTCCTCGAGCGCGGCGCGGGCCGCCGACTGCACGGTCTTCTCGTACTCGGCCAGCGTGTCGAGTCCTGCCCGCATCGCCCGCTCGCTCTCTTCCCACGACAGGCCGAGCATCGGATCCCGAATCTCGAACATCTGGCGCCGGAGGAGCGGCTTGTCCTCCATGTCGATCAGCCCGTCGAGATAGGCGATGCCCGCCTCGGCGAACAGGTCGGAGTCCTTCGTGAACGCCGCGCGCACGGTCTGCGGCGTCAGTGCCACCGTCGGGCAGGCGTTGCTCGCCCGGGTGCCGAAGAACCTGGACGGCAACACGTCGACCATCGGGAAGAAGATGCCATCGATCGGGGCGCGCTTGTGCTTCACGAACAGCAGGTTGTGCACGTGCGCCAGGGCCACCTTCGACGGGAAGCACGGGTCGATCGCGCCTCGCGTCGCGCCGGCCCTGTACATCTCGTTGTTCGTGAAGTCCGAGAACACGATGTTCCTGGGGTCCACGCCGAGGCTCTCGAGGTACCCGGTGAAGAACGGGGCGAGCGCGTACATGTTGAACACGCGCGGGATCCCGATGCGCAGGCGGCCGCGCTTCTCGAAACGCGCCCGGCGCGCCCGCGACGCCGCCGTCCAGCCCTTCGGCGGCAGCTCGTCGGCCACGCTCGCCGGGTGGCGCAGCTTCCACACTTCGCGCGACGCCAGCGCCACCAGGTTCGGTGTCCGCTTCTTCACGGCGTCCTCGGCCGCCTTGATGTCCCTCATCCGCGAGACGTCCTCAGCCGCACCCTTTTCGCACCCGGCGATGATGAGGCGGCGCTGTGTGAGGCCGTCGACGTCGGCGGCCACCTGGGCGCGAGCCCCGGCGGGCGCGCCCACCGACACGTCGATGAACGTGCGGACGCACTCGTTCTTGCAGAAGTGGCACCGCGTGTCGTCGTCGCACGTGGTGTCGAACGTGACGCGCTTCGCCGCGTCGAGGCCGATGAACGTCGTCTGGTGGCCGGTGCGCCAGAGGCGGATCGCCTCGAGGCCGGCGCCGATCGCGCCCGCCTCGCCGCAATGCTCGTGCAGCACGATGTCCGGCTGCCGCGACTGCCCCTTGAAATTGTCGCGGATGAAGTCGACCTGCGCCTTGACGGCCGCGAGGTTGCGCTGTGTCCCGCCCTGGAGGACGAACCGCCACCCGAAGCGCGAGAGGTTCGGCGCCTTGGCGACGTAGAGGAACACGTTCCGCGGCAGCACGGCCGCCAGGCCGGCGAGGATTTCCGGCGGCTTCCACCCGCGCTGCTGCACGTTGGCAATTTCCGACTGCAGGAACACCACGCAGCCCTGGCCGAACACGGGCATCTCGCGCGCCGTGAATGCGGTTTCCGCGAACTGCTCGACCTCGTACCCGAAGCTCCTGGAGATGGCCTGCAGGAAGTACCCGTTGCCGGCCGAGCATGCGGTGTTCAGCCGGAAGTCCTTCACCAGGCCGTCGTGCATCACGATGATCTTGATGTCCTGGCCGCCCACGTCCACGACGACGTGCGGGTCGTCGTAGATGTGCTGCGCGGAATTGGCGTGCGCCACCGTCTCGACCAGCGCCGCGTCCCCAGCGAACACGTCCTTCAGGATGTCCTTCGCATATCCCGTGGTGACGAGGCCCGACACGTCGATGCTCGCGCCCTGCGATTCCACCTGCTGCCCGATCGACGCAAACATCTCGATTGCGTCCTCGATCGGGTTGCCCCGCGACAGCTGGTAGGCCTTGGCCATCACCCGGCCGTCCTCGTCGAGCAGCACCGCCTTGGTGGACGTGGAGCCGGCGTCCATGCCGATGAACCCGCGCACCAAGGTGCCTGGCGCCAGGGCGGGCGGCGTCCACGCGGGCCGCTCGTACATCGCCCGGAACTCCGCCAGGTCCATGCCGGAAGCGCCGACCGCCGGCGCGCCCCGGCGGGCCGCCTCCGGCCCCCGCGCGATGGCGGCCGCCAGGCGCGACGGCCCCAGGTACTCCGTGAACGACTCGCGCTCGCGGCGCGCGAACTCGGCCGCGCCGAGCGCGCCGTAGTACCTCGGCCAACTCGGGCGTCACGATCAGGTCCTGCGGCTGCGCGCCCTCGGGAAGCCGGAGCCCACGCTCCTTCCACCGCTCGGGGATGTGCGTCTGCCACGCCTCGCGCAGGCCGCGCAGGTAGGCGTGCGGCCCGCCCACCAGCAGGACGTTCGGCGGCATGGCGTGCCCGCGCGCCAGGACCGTCAAATTCTGTACGACGATCGCGTCGAACAGCGAGGCCATCAACTCGCCGGCGGGGACACCGCGCTTCTGCAGACCGTTGATGTCCGTCTCCGCGAACACGCCGCACTTGCCGGCAATCGGGTACACCTTCAGCCCGACGTACGGCGACTCGCACAGCGCATCGGCCGGGATCTTCAGCTTCGCCGAGATCTTGTCGATGACCGACCCGGTGCCGCCCGCGCACTTGTCGTTCATCGACACGGTCTTGCGCGAAGTCCCTTCGGTCTCCTCCTCGAAGATGATGATCTTCGCGTCCTGCCCGCCCAGCTCGATGATCGTGCGGATGTCCGGGTGGCGGCGCTCGACCGCCAGCGCCACCGCGGCCACCTCCTGCACGTAGTGCGCGCCGATCAAATCCGCGTAGGCGGCGCCTGACGACCCGGTGATGAACGCCCGCGCCCCGCCGCGACCGATGCCCGCCTCCCGTTCGATCCGGGTCAGCATCTCGAGCAGCTTCTCGGCGGGCCGGCTCTCGTGCCGCTGGTAGTCCCGCCACACGATGGCATCGGTGCGAAGGTCGACGGCCACAGCCTTGACGGTGGTGGACCCCGCGTCGAGGCCGAGGAGGAATCTCGGTTCGGAATCGGTCATGGCACCTGCTGATTGGCTGACTGGCGCAGCCCGGGCTGGCCGGCGACGCGGCTGGAGCGCCACGCGTGATCGCGGTCGATCAGGCGGCCGACGTGAAGCACGAAGTTCGCGGCCACACCGGCCACGCCCGGGTTCGCCGGCACGTGGTGGAACGGGCTGCGGAGCTCCGCGTGATCGTCGACGTAGCGGCGGATCTCGTTCAGCTTCTTCCCGGTGGACGCGAGCGCCTGGTCGAACTCCTGCTCGGCGCGCTGCCGCGCCTCGACCAGCACCATCTGCACGCGGCTGTGCGCGTGCATCTCGCCCTCGGCCGCCGTTTCGATCGGCAGGAACAGGACGTTCTTCACCTTGGCGGCCACCGTCGACTGCACGCCGTCGGACTGCGTGGAAGGCATGCAGCCGAACGGCTTCAGGCTCAGCACCATGTGGGCGCCCCGGTTCACCGAGTAGAGGATGTTCTTGCCAACCTCGAGGTGCCCCTCGCCGCCGCGCGCCAGGCTGTGGTAGAACGGGTGCGCCGCTGCGGCCAACGCCTCCTGGTCGACCAGGTGGTGCGGCAGATCGCCGAGCGCGTGGCACAGCTTGTGGTACCGGTGACTGTAGATCGCGTTGCCGAGCGAGTAGGCGGTCCGCTTCGACACCGTCCGCAGCTCGTCCTTGATCCGGGCCTTCAGCCGTGACACGAGCGGCCCCGTGCGGGGCACGCCCAGGCCGCGGCGGTCGATCACCCGCGCGTGCTCCTGCCGGAGCAGATACATCAGCCACGTGCTCAGCGGATCGACGATGACCTGGGCACCCTCGCGTTCCAGGAACTCGAACATCCTGAAGTTCCCGTCGCCCTCGGTGGACTGCGCCCAGAACTCGCCGGTGACCTTGACGACCGGCTTCACCCGCAGCCGATCGACTTCGATGAGATCGAGGCGTTCGCGGCACCGGCGAAAGGCGTCGGTCGTCAGCGGCCCGTAGAGGTGCTCGCGCATGTTCATCAGGACGTCGGTGGCCATCCGGGGCACTCTGCGGGCGGACAGCAGGGCCCACAGCCACCCGGGCAGGCGGGTGTGCGGGTGAACGTGCCGGCGCGCGCGGAAGTCCTCGGCCAGGATCGCCATCGCCTCGTCCAGTTGGCGGTTGGTCGAGCCGGGTACCACCTCGAACGGCCGGATCGCGTACGACACGTCGTTCAGCACATCTGCAGCCTGGAACGCGTTGAGCGCGCCGAATCCCAGCAGCATCGTCAGCTTCAGCCCGGCCTCACCGGTGTTGGCCTTGACGCCGTCGCCCTGCTGGAACGTCAGGATCCGGAATCCCTCGAATCCCGCGTTGCGCAGCGAGAGCCGGTACTCGCCTTCGTACATCCCGAAGCGGCACGGGCCACACCCGCCCGCCGTGAAGAACACGTAGCGGTCGACGATGTCGGGCCGCGACATGCCGGCGGCTTCGAGGGACTGGAGGTGCTTCACCAGCGCGCCGACGGTGAAGTACGCCGGGTTGCACAGGCCGTTGTTCCCGTACTGCTTCCCCGTCAGACAGGCCTCGAGATCCGGCTGCGGGAGCGGCTCGCACCGGTGCCCGCACGCCTCGAGAATCGCCTTGATCAGCTCCTCGTGGCGGGCCGTCAGACCGCCGATCAGGATCGTGACGCGATCGCGCTCCTCGGCGGTAAAGGGGCGTTCGGCCTCCCTCCGGTAGTGGGTCGGCCGCGGCGCACTGACGCCGGCGCGGCGCTCGAACCGGTCGCGCGCCTCCGCCAGGCGTCGGCCGACCTCCGCCTCGGCGGCAGAGGCCTGGCTGGCGCCGGCACCGCCCTGCGGCTCCGGCGTGTCGACGGGCGAGGCGTGGTCTGTCCGACCGGCGGTCATGGTGCGTTCCTTCGAAGCGTGATCGTCCGAAACACGAGAACCCAACTATTTTACTCCTCTTTCTCGATCGGCGCCTGATCCTGGCCGGTCGCGCCGTCCCGCGAGCGCCGCCGTGTGAGTCCGCCGCCGACCTGTGCAAGAATAGGCGGTCCCCAATTGACGGGAGCGCTGTGGCGTCCTACCAGTACGTCTTCACGATGAAGGGCCTGAGCAAGGTCCACCCTCCGGATAGGACGGTTCTCAGGGACATTTGGCTGGCGTTCCTGCCTGGCGCCA
Source organism: uncultured Acidobacteriota bacterium (assembly GCA_963784455.1). Taxonomy (GTDB): domain Bacteria; phylum Acidobacteriota; class Vicinamibacteria; order Vicinamibacterales; family Fen-181; genus FEN-299. Next base: position 121,790 of record CAWARN010000005.1, read on the forward strand.
AGATCGGCGTGCTCGGGGCGAACGGCGCGGGCAAGAGCACGCTGCTTCGGATCATGGCCGGCCTCGACCGTGATTTCGGCGGCGAGGCGTTCGCGGCGGAGGGCGTGTCGGTCGGCTTCCTGCCTCAGGAGCCGGTGCTCGACCCGGAGAAGACCGTCCTTGGGAACGTCGAGGAGGGCGTGGCCGAGACGCGGGCGCTGCTCGCCGAATACGAACGGCTCACCGAGCGCCTGGGCGACGACCTGTCGCCAGACGAGATGGAGAAGGTCCTCGAGCGGCAGGGGACGCTGCAGGACCGGATCGACGCGGCGTCCGCCTGGGACCTCGATTCGCGGGTCGAGTTGGCGATGGACGCGCTCCGCGTGCCGCCGGGAGACGCCGACGTGCGGACGCTCTCGGGTGGCGAGCGGAGGCGCGTCGCGCTGTGCCGGCTGCTCCTGCGTTCGCCCGACCTGCTGCTGCTCGACGAGCCGACCAATCACCTCGACGCCGAGTCCGTGGCGTGGCTCGAGCGCTTCCTCCACGATTATCCGGGCACGGTGGTGGCCGTCACGCACGACCGCTATTTCCTCGACAACGTCGCCGGCTGGATCCTCGAGCTCGACCGCGGCCACGGGATTCCGTGGCAGGGCAACTACTCGTCGTGGCTCGAGCAGAAGGAGCAGCGGCTCGCGCAGGAGGAGCGGCAGGAGGTCAGGCGGCAGCGGACGCTGGCGCGCGAACTGGAGTGGATCCGGATGTCGCCGCGCGCACGCCAGGCGAAGGGCAAGGCCCGGCTCAACGCCTACGAGGAGATGCTGTCGCAGGACTCGCTCCAGCGGATCGAGCGCGGGGAGATCTACATCGCGCCAGGGCCGCGCCTGGGTGACATCGTGGTCGAAGCCGGGGGCCTGCGGAAGGGCTACGGCGACAACCTGCTCATCGACGACTTGAGCTTCCGGCTTCCGCGCGGCGGCATCGTCGGCATCATCGGCCCGAACGGGGCGGGGAAGACGACGCTGTTTCGGATGCTGACGGGGCAGGAGAGGCCGGACGCCGGCACGCTCCGGATCGGCGACACCGTGAAGATCGGCCACGTCGATCAGAGCCGCGACTCGCTCGACCCGGCGAAGACCGTGTGGGAGGAAGTGTCGGGGGGCCTCGACGAGATCATGATCGGCAAGCGGGCGGTGCCGTCGCGGGCCTACGCGTCGTGGTTCAACTTCAAGGGGCGAGACCAGCAGCGCCCGGTGGGCACGCTGTCGGGCGGGGAGCGGAACCGCCTGCACCTGGCCCGGCTGCTGCGCGGCGGGTGTAACCTGCTGCTGCTCGACGAGCCGACAAACGACCTCGACGTCGACACACTGCGTTCGCTCGAGGACGCGCTCGTGGAGTTCGCCGGGTGCGCGCTGGTCGTCAGCCACGACCGCTGGTTCCTCGATCGGATCGCCACGCACATCATGGCGTTCGAAGGGGACAGCCGCGTGGAGTGGTTCCAGGGGAACTACCAGGACTACGACGCCGACCGGCACCGCCGGCTTGGAGCGGAGGCGGACCGGCCGCATCGCATCAAGTATCGGAAACTGGTTCGGTAGAATCAGGGAGCACCGCTATGGGGAGCGCAGCTGAAGTTCAACTGGGGAAGCTACTGATCGCCGAGGGGCTCGTCACCGAGGAGCAGGTTGCGGACGCCCTGGCCCAGCAGTCCACCGGCGGCAGCTACGTGCCCCTGGGGCGCCTGCTGGTGGACAGGAAGGTCGTCACCGCCCGCCAGCTCGGGCTCGTGCTCGAGCGAAGCGACAAGCGGCTGAAGATCGGCGAGGTCCTGCGCCGGAACGGGGCGATTACCGAGGAGCAGCTGCAGCAGGCCCTGCAGGAACAGCATCGCGTCAAGCGCCCGCTCGGCGAAGTGCTGATCAAGATGGGATTTGTGACCGAGGAGGCGATGCGGCAGGCGTTGTGTCTGCAGCTCGGCGTCGCCTACGTCGACCTCGACAACATGACGCTCGACAAGGGACTGACCCGGCTGATCAACCTCAACTACGCTCGGCGCCACTGGCTCGTGCCCATCGCGCTCGTGGGGCACGCGCTCACGGTGTCGATGGACGATCCCTCGAAGACCGCCGTCGTCGAGGAGTTGTCCCAGCTGACGGGCTACGTCGTCAGCGTGGTCACCTCGTCGCACGCCGCGATCAAGCGGGCGTTCAAGCGCCTCTACGATCAGCCGCTCGACCCCGAGAAGCCGGAGGGTGGCGGGGTCCAGATCGAGACGATCGCGGTCGACGGCCAGCCCGAAGCCGACTCCGGCACCGGGCCGAAGAGCCGCTACGTCGACGAGTACTTCCAGGACAAGAAGGCCGACTCGGCCGTCAGGCAGTTGATCGCCATCGCGGTGGAACGCCGGGCCAGCGACATTCATCTCGAGACGCTGTCGGGCCGCATGCACATCCGATTCCGGGTCGACGGCGTCCTGCAGGAACTCGACCTCGGGCCGCTCCAGCAGAACGCCGACGCCAGCGCGCGCGAGATCATCTCCCGCGTCAAGGTGCTCGGCAAGCTCGACATCTCCGAGCGCCGGCGCCCGCAGGACGGGTCGTTCCGCGTGAGGCTGGAGCGCGACGGCGAGACGCACAACATCGACTTCCGCGTCTCGATCCTCCCGAGCTACTACGGCGAGAGCTGCGTCCTCCGGATCCTGGACAAGAAGAACGCGCCGACGACGATCGACCAGCTCGGTTTTTCGAAGGCGCTCGCATCGAAGCTCCGACAGCTCATGCAGCGGACCACCGGGGTCCTCCTGGTGACCGGTCCCACCGGGTCCGGCAAGTCCACCACGCTCTACTCGGCATTGATGACCGCGTACCGGCCGGAGATCCGGGTGCTCACCGCGGAAGACCCAATCGAGTACGTCTACGACCAGTTCAGCCAATCGGAGGTGAACGACCGGATTGGCAATACGTTCGCGCGCTACCTTCGCGCGTTCCTCCGGCACGACCCCGAGGTGATCATGATCGGGGAGATCCGCGACGAGGAGACCGCCGAGATGGCGTTCCGCGCGGCGCAAACCGGGCACCTGCTGCTCAGCACCCTCCACACCAACGACGCGGTGTCGACCGTGACGCGGCTGCTCGACATGAAGGTCGATTCGAATCTGCTGGCCTCGTCGCTGCTGGGTGTGCTCGGCCAGCGTCTTGCGCGAACCGTGTGCAGCGCCTGCAAGCGGCCGTTCCAGCCGCCGCCCGAGCTCGTCCGGGAGTTCTTCGTCGAGGTTCCGGCAGGCCTGGTGTTCTACCAGGGCGCGGGCTGTCCGGCCTGTAATCACACCGGGTATCGCGGCCGGACCAGCATCGCCGAGTTGTGGGTGCCCAGCCAGAAGGACGTGATCCTGATCAGCAAGGGCGCGAGCTTCGACGAGGTTCGGGAGAGCGCGCGGAAGAGCACCATTTCGATGGCCGAGGACGTCGCCGATCGGCTGGCGGCTGGGCTGACGAATCTCGAGGAACTGATCAGGGTCATGCCCTACAGCGCTGTCTACCGGTTCCGCGAGTTGTCGAAGGACGGCTTTCCGCCAGTTGCGAAGGTCGAGTGACCCGACCGCGGCCTACCGTCCCCGCCCGCCACCGGGCTGCGAACCCAGCAACGGGTTGCCGGCAGTCGCGCTCCTGGCCGCGGCAGCCGATGTCGGGGCGCTGCTGATGGCGGTCACCACCTGTGTACCTGCCGGGAGTCCCGGCTCGAGCAACTCGGTGAAGGCGCCGTCGGAGACGCCGAGACGCACGGTGACAGTTGACAGGACACCCTCCCGGACGGTCCACAGGCGACCTTCCGAGCTGGACAGCTTTGCCGTCGGCGCAGCCGCGCCCGCCCGCTGCCCCAATGCCGAGAGAGTCTCGGCCGTTGGCCGGATCCGCAGCGCGCTGTTCGGCACCCGAAGGACATCGGAACGGCTCGCGACCACGACCTTGACGGTCGCCGTCATCCCCGGTCTGAGCTTCGCCTCGGGGTTCGGTACGTCGATGATCGTCGGGTAGGTCGTGACGTTCGAGACGACGACTGCCTGCAGTCGCACCTGTAGCACGGTGCCGGTAAATGTGGTGCTCGGGTACGCATCGACGCTGAACGTGACCGGCTGGCCAGGCTGGATCATCCCGATGTCGGATTCGTCGATGGTGGCGTTGAGCTGCATCCGGGTCAGGTCGGCGGCGATCACGAAGATGGTGGGTGACGACATGCTCGCCGCGACGGTCTGGCCGAGGTCCACGCTGCGTTGCGTGACGGTGCCGCCGCTGGGCGCGGTAATGACGGTGTGGTTCAGCGTCACCTGGGCCTGGTTCAGCGACGCCTTGGCCTGGACGACCTGCGCTTCGGATCCTTTGAGCGACGCGGTCGCCGAGGCCACGGCCGACGATGCCGCGTCGAGGTCGCTGCCGGCGACGAGCTGCCGGTCCGACAGTGCCTTCATCCGGCGGTATTGCACCTGCATATCGAGGAGGCTCACCCGGGAGCGGTCCAGGTTCGCTTCCGCCATCACGACGCCGCTGCGCGCCTGAGCCACTTGCGCTTCGAACAGCGACGGATCGAGCCGGGCGATGATCTGCCCTTTCTGCACGATCGAGTTGAAGTCGGCACCCAGCCAGGACACCGTGCCGGACACCTGGCTGCCCACGCTGACGCTCGTCACCGGTTGCACCGAGCCGGTCGTGACCACGACCTTCGTGACAGCCCCTCTCGTGAGGGCGGCCGTCGTGACCTGCGGCAACGCGCCCCTCCGGCTGACATGGTCACGCGCTCACGCCGATGCCCGTGGCGACGACCGCGACGGCACCGAGCACCAGGCTCACGCGCTTCGCCCGCGTCATGCCGTGTGTCGCGCGCGTGCTCGGCTGCGGCTCGTCCCAGAGGCTGCGGCCGGCGTTCGCAGGGCGACCGGCGCCCTTGACACCCGGCAACGGCAGCGGGGCGAGGACCTGGAGCTGAGCGGGCTGTGTGGTAACGGACATGGATGTCACCCTGACCGAACGAGATGACGTGGTGGCCGAGGGCACGCCGAGTGCCCGGCTCACGGTTCATCCAGTGTCGCAGGACTGTCGCACTCCCGCTGTCGCGTATTGAACAAGAGCCGTTCCCTGGCGGGCGGTGTCCGCAACTGCACAGACGCGCGCGGCGGCTCCGGCTACGAATCGGCCGTGGCGGGGTTCATGGCACCTGAAGACACGAACGCGGCAGCATCACCCCGGAATCGCGCCGCGCTGCAGATCACTTCATCGTCGTCGCCGTGGCCACCGCCGGCTGGATGCTCTACACGCTCGAACGAGTGGTGCTCCTGCTGGTGGTGGCGGCGTCCTTTGCGTATGTCGTCGCGCCACTCGTGCGACTCGCCGAGACACCCGGTTCGCATCGCCGGGAAGGCGCTGCCAGTTGTCCCGCGGGCTCGCCATCGGGCTCGTCTACCTGGTGATCCTGGGCGGCGCGACCGCCGGCACCGCGATCCTGTCGCCGACGGTGACCGCGCAGCTCGGTGAGGCGGTGTCACAGGCGCCGGTCTATGCCGAGTCTGGTCGCGCGTGGGTACAGGGCTGGTCGCCGCCACGACGCAGCGCCTCCGGCTGCCGGTCGAGGTACGCAGGCCGTCGACCGATCGGCGGTCCAGGCCGGTGACGGCGCCGTGGAATATGCCCGCGGCGCGCTGTTCGCGCTCGTCGGCATCGTGTCGTCCCTGCCCATGGGTGCTCGCTCGTCCCGATCCTCGCGTTCTTCCTCTCTGAAAGACGCGGACCGGCTTGCGGCGATCAGCCGTGTCGGCCCTGCCGCACAGCGTGCGCCGACGCGGGCACGAGCTGTTCAAGGAGCTCGACGCGACGCTCGCGGCGTATATCCGTGCGCAGCTTCTCGCGTGTCTGCTGGTCGGGGGCATCTGCGGGGTCGGCTTCGCCGTACTCGGCGTGCCGCTACGCGGTCCTGCTCGGCGTGCTCGCGGGCATCCTGGAATTCGTGCCGCTGGTCGGCCCGCTCCTGGCGGCCGTCATCTCGGTGGCCCTCACGGCGCTGCATTCGCCGCTGCTGGCTCTTGGAGTCTGCGGATTCCTCGGGATCCTCCGGATCGTCGAAGACTACGTGGTGTACCCGCGGCTCGATGCGCCACGGCATCCAGATGCACCCGTTGGCGGTGATCGTCGCCGTGCTGGCCGGCCTCGAGCTGGGCGGCGTCGCCGGGATCTTCCTGGCGATTCCCGCCGTGGCCGTCGTGGCGGTCACGTATCGCCACTGGGTCCAATGGCACGACCGACCGTAGCGTCCGTGCGCGACTTGCAACACCGACTGGCGCGGCGTCCTCACCCGCAATCATGCCGTAGTGACAGCGCGCGGCATCGCCCCTAGCATGGGATGAGGCGCCGCCGCCCGGGTCCGGGCGCTGACGATCGAGACCGGACGTATCCGGCACGAGGAAACCTCGGTTTCAAGGGTTGGTGGGTTATGAGCGTGTTGAACCGGATGTTCGTCGCGGCGGCTGCCATCAGTGCGGTGTCGTTCGTCGGAGCGAACGTGCCGGTCGATGCGCAGCAACCGCCGCAGCAGCAGGGGCAGGAGAACAGGAAGAGGCGAAGAAGCAGGATACCAAGCCGCCGCCGCAGCAGGCAGAAGCGCAGGAACAGGAGGAAGGAGAAGCCGAGCCGCAGGAGAAGCCGAAGAAACAGGCCAGGCCGAAGAGCAGGCAAGCCGCAGCACCAGGCGCCGCCGCAGCAGCAGGCCAAGCCGCAGCAGCACAGGCTCCGCCACAGCAGCAGGCGACAGCCGCAGCACCAGGCGCCGCCGACAGCAGCAGGCAAGGCCGCCGCAGCAACAGGCCCAGCCGCAGCAGCAGGCTAAGCCGCAGCAGCAGGCAAGCCGCCGCAGGCAACAGACGGCGACCGCAGCACCAGGGTCCGCCGCAGCAGCAGGCCAAGCCGCAGGAGCAGGCGAGGCAGCAGCAGGCCAGCCGCGCCAGCAGCGCCTGGCGCCGCAGCAACAGCAGCAGCTGATCGGTCAGCAGCAGGAGCGTCTGGTGCAGTATCGCGACCAGATGGACCAGCAGCAGCGCGCTGCGCCGCAGCAGGCCGCGCAACTGCAGCAGCAGCATCGCACCGCCCAGTACGGCGTTCAGCAGCAGTATGTCGCCCGCCTCCGCGATCAGCGGGTGAGCATCGAGATCGACCGCAACTACTACTACGGCGGCGATCCCTACTTCTACACGCCTTCGACCTACCGGTACTGCTGGGGCGGCCATTACTACGAGACGAATGAGTATGGCGCCGCCGTGCTCCGGCAGGCCATGAACTACGGCTACCAGGAGGGCTTTGAGGCTGGACAGGCTGACCGGCTGGATCGCTGGGCGTTCAACTACCGGGATTCGTATGCCTATCTCGATGGGAACTACGGCTATCGTGGCTTCTACATCGAGCGCGACGACTACAACTACTACTTCCGTGAAGGCTTCCGCCGTGGCTATGAAGATGGCTACTACGGCCGCTACCAGTACGGCGTCTATGCGACCGGACGGTACTCGGTCCAAGGCCCCGTGCTGTCGGTGATCCTGAATCTGCAGCCGCTGCTCCGCTAGGCGTGAACCTGCCGGCGGCAACCAGGACGGCATGCCGGGGAGGCGACTCCCCCGCATGCCACTCGCACGACAGCCATGGCCGACAAGCCGGACAGCGCCGCCGAAACCCCGCCCGCCGATCGAGCGCTGAGGATCGTCGACCTCGTCCGGCCTCACTGGAAGGCCCTGACGCTGGCGCTCGTCGCCGTCGCTGGGCGAGACGCTCACGGGCATTCTCGAGCCCTGGCCCATCAAGATCGTCGTCGACAACATCCTGCAGGCGAAGCCGCTGCCGGGGCTCCTGGGCCGCGTCGTGACCGGGGTCTTCGGCCAGGGCCCGTACGCCGTGCTGAACTTCGCCGTGGCCGCCGTGGCGGGCATCGCGATGGTCGGCGCCGTCAGCGCGTACTTCGACAAGTACCTGACGACCAGCGTGAGCCAGTGGGTGGGACACGACCTGCGCCGGACCGCTCTACCACCACATCCAGCGGCTGTCGCTCGCCGAACACGACAAGGCGCGGACCGGCGACATGATCACGCGGGTCACGAGCGACATCGAAGTCATCCAGAGCTTCATCGAGTCCGCGCTGCTCGGCATGCTCGTCAGCGTGATGACGCTGGCCGGCATGATCGGGGTCGATGTTCTACCTCAACTTGCGCTTCACGCTCATCGCCCTGTCGGTGATGCCCGTGCTCTTCCTGGTGGTGTACCGCTACACGCGGCGGATCAAGAAGGCCTCGCGGGCGGTGCGCAAGAAGGAAGGCGAACTGCTCTCGGTCGTGGAGGAGGTGCTGACGTCGATCCGCGTCGTCAAGGCGTTCGCGCGGGAGGACTACGAACAGAAGCGATTCGACGCCGAGAGCCTGGCCAACGTCGAGGCCGGCCTGGAGGCGCGGAGCCTCAAGGCCAAGCTGGCGCCGGTGGTCGAGGTCATCGTCGCCATCGGCACCTGCCTGGTGCTGTGGTACGGCGCGCGGCTCGCCCTGGCCGGCGCAGCTCAGCGCCGGCGTGCTCATCGTCTTCCTCTCGTACCTGGGCAAGATGTACAAGCCCATGCGCGACCTGTCGAAGATGACCGACACCGTCTCCAAGGCGATGGTCGGCTACGAGCGCCTCCAGGAAGTGCTCGACATCGAGAGCCAGGTCCGCGACGCGCCGGGCGCACGCCGCGCGCCGACGTTCAGCGGCCGGATCGAGTTCGACAAGGTCAGCTTCGGCTACGGCGCCGACAGGCCGATCCTCACGGACGTCAGCTTCACGATCGAAGCCGGGACAGGTCGCGGCGATTGTCGGCCCGTCAGGCGCGGGCAAGACGACCATCGTGAGCCTGATTCCGCGCTTCTACGATCCGGTCTCCGGCCAGGTCGTCATCCAGGGCACGGACATCCGGCGGTACCGGCTGAAGTCGCTGCGCGACCAGATGAGCTTCGTCCTGCAGGACACGCTGCTCTTCCGCACGACGATCTGGGAGAACATCGCGTACGGCAAGCCCGGCGCGTCGCCCGCGGAGATCAGGCGCGCGGCCGAACTGGCCAACGCGCACGAGTTCATCGAGGCGATGCCCGACGGCTACGACACGATGGTCGGCGAGCGCGGCGTCACGCTCTCGGGCGGTCAGCGCCAGCGCATCGCGATTGCCCGCGCCGTCATCCGCGACACGCCGATCCTGATTCTCGACGAACCGTCGTCCGGCCTGGACGCCGTCTCCGAGCAGGCCGTCATGGACGCCCTCGACCGGCTGATGAAGGGGCGGACCTCCGTCGTCATCGCGCATCGTCTCGGCACGATCCGCCATGCCGACGTCATCTTCGTCATCAAGGACTGCGCCCTGGCCGAGCAGGGCACGCACGACACGCTCATGGCCCGCAACGGCGTGTATGCGGAACTGCACAGAATCCAGACCCCCGACGGGGCCACGATCGGCACGGCTCAGCCAGTGACGGTGCCGCATGACGCGTCGCCGGGAACGGGCCGGAGGACTACGACCATGCGACAGAACCGCTTTGAAGTTGTGCGCCATCGCTGATGCTGGTGCTGGCGGCCTGGTCGGCCGGCCTCACCGCGCAGAAGCCGGACCCCGCGCGCCGGCGACGGCCGCGCGCCGCGACCTGCCGGACCGCATCTGGCGGGATCCCGGCGACATCGCGTCACTGGACTTGACGTACGGCGCCGGCGGGAGAGGCGCACGCGCCGGACCCGGCGGGCACGTTCACGTTCGTCAAGCGAGGACGCCGCCGCGACGAGCCCGAAGTTCGAAGTCGTGGACGGGCAGGGCGTCGAGTGGAAGGTCAAGCTGGGCCCGGAGTCGCAGTCGGAGACCGCGGCGACGCGGTTCCTGTGGGCGGCCGGCTACTTCGTGGACGAGGACTACTACGTGGCCGAACTCACCGTGAACGGGCTGCCGGCCCTGCGGCGGGGCCAGGAATTTGTGTCCGCCGGCGGCGTCGTCCACGGCGCCCGCCTGGAACGGAAGCGGACGCGGGCCGAGAAGCTCGGGGACTGGGACTGGTTCGACAATCCGTTCGTCGGGCAGCGGGAACTGAACGGCCTGCGCGTGATGATGTCGCTCCTGAACAACTGGGACCTGAAGCAGGTCAACAACGCCATCTACGCGGTGGACGGCGAGCGCCACTACGCCGTCAGCGACGCCGGCGCCACGTTCGGGAAGACGGGCAACGGGTGACGCGAACCAAGGGGATCCCGCGGACTATGGCGAGTCGACGTTCATCGCGAAGGACCGGCCGGACTTCGTGGACTTCGTGCTCCACAGCCGGCCGTTCTTCCTGTCGGTCTTCGCGGTGCCCAACTACCGCGAGCGCACCCGGATGGAGAAGATCACCAAGCACATCCCGCGCGCCGACGCGAAGTGGCTGGGGCAGCGGCTGTCGAAGCTGACCGACGGCCAGATCCGCGACGGGTTCCGCGCCGCCGGCTACGGCGCCGCCGACGTCGAGATCCTGACCAGGACCATCCGGCAGCGGATTGCCGCGCTCGAGGCCTTGTGAGCACTCGCGGCGGCTGCCGACGCTGGCGGGCCGGCTGATGCAGGGAGGCACGGTCGTGAGACTCATCATCCAGCCCGCCGACGGCGTCGCGCCGCTGCTCGCCGCGATCAAGCGCGCCAGGAAGACCGTGGAGATCGCCATCTTCCGCCTGGATCGCAAGGACATCGAGAGGGCGCTGGTGGCGGCGGCCGCGAGGGGCGTCCGGGTGACCGCGCTCATCGCCTTTCCCAACCGCGGCGGCGAGAAGCGGCTGCGCCAGCTCGAACTGCGGTGCCTCGCCGCCGGGATCATCGTGGCGCGCACGGCCGACGACCTCATCCGGTACCACGGCAAGTACATCCTGATCGACCGCCGCGTCCTCTACGTCCTGTCGTTCAACTTCACGCATCTCGACATCGATCACAGCCGGGGGTTCGGCGTCTTCACCAGCCGGCCGGACTGCCTCCAGGAGGCGGCGAACCTGTTCACAGGCCGACTGCACGCGCACCCCGTACGCGCCGAAGGTCGAGAAGTTCGTCGTCAGCCCGGCGAACTCCCGGCGGGTCCTCGGCACGTTCCTGAAGCGGGCGAGGAAGCAGCTGCTGATCTACGACCCGAAGATCTCGGACAAGGAGATGCTGCGGATCCTGCAGGAGCGCGCGAGGGCGGGCGTGGAGGTCAAGGTCATCGGCCAGGTGGCGGGACGCGCCTCGTTCGAGGTCCAGAAACTGGCGGGCATGCGGCTCCACACGCGGACGATCATCCGCGACCGGCGCCAGGCCTTCGTCGGCAGCCAGAGCCTGCGGCCGGCCGAACTGGACTCGCGCCGGGAAGTGGGCCTCCTGGTCCGGGACCCGAAGGCCGTGAAGCAGCTGGTCGACACCTTCGAGTCCGACTGGGCCAGGCCGGCGCGCAGAGCGCGCCGATTCCGCGCGGCCGCCGCGGACGCGCCGCCGCGACGCAGCCGCGCCGCCGCGTCCCTCGAGCACGTGGCGAAGGCCGTCGAGGTGTTCACGCACGAACTGGAATCGCTCGCCGCCACCGTGAAGGAGGCGGTGCGGGAGGCGGTGGACAAGGCCGGGGACGACGTGCTCCACGACAAGGACGTCAAGGACACGATGAAGCAGGTCGTCAAGCAGGCGGTGAAAGAGGCGGTCAAGGACGCGGTTCACGACGGCTCAGGAGGCCCAGCCGCCAGAGGAGCACCGAATGAACACGAAACGTCGGATCCGATGCCGGGGCCTGTCGGCGCTGGTGGCCCTCTCTCCTGTGCGTCGCTCGGCACCCCGGTGCTCGCGGGCCAGGGTGCCGCGCCGACCAAGGAACAGGCCGGCGACAAGGCCGGCTTCAAGGAGTTCTCCGACCCGCGTGCAGGCGTACCTCAAGCTGCAGAAGACGGTCGAGTCGAGACTTCCCGCCCTGAAGTCCACGGACCTGCCGGAGATGATCACGGCGCATCAGCAGGCGCTGGCGAGGAAGATCCGGGAGGCGAGGCCGCACGCGAAGGCGGGCGACATCTTCACTCCGGCGCGCCTGCGAAGCGTTTCGCCGCGCCGCCTGGCCGCGCTCGGGGGCGCGCAATCGGCCGACTCGCGCGCCTACATGCAGCCGGACGCGGCCAACCCGCGCATGCGGCTGGACGGTGAACGGCATCTACCCGGACACCGAGCCGATCACCGCCCTCTCGCCCGAGCTGCTGGCGGCATTTCCGCCGCTGCCCGCCGAGGTCGCCTACCGCGTCGTGGGCCGGACGCTGATCCTGGTTGACGTGAAGTCGCGCCTGATCGTCGACGTCGCCCGCCTGATCCTCCCGCCCTCGTCATAGGAACTGGAGACCACCCATGCGACGTCGCGGCGATGCTCCTCGCTGCGTCCTGCTGGCCGCGGCCGCGCTGGTCCTGTCGGTCGGCGGCGCGGCGGAGTTCGCGTTTCCGCTCCAGGCGAACTCGGTCCGCCTGGCGGTGATCGGCGACTTGGGCACGGGCGAGCAGCCCCAGATCGACGTCGCGCAGCAGATGGTGAAGTCGCGCGCGGCCTTCCCGTTCGAGTTCGTCATCACGGTGGGCGACAACCTCTACACGGGCAGCGAGCCGTCCGACTTCGAGCAGGACTTCGCGGTGCCCTACAAGCCGCTGCTGGACGCCGGCGTGCCCTTCTACGCCACGCTGGGAAACCACGACAAGACCAACGAACGGTTCTACAAGCCCTTCAACATGAACGGCGCGAACTACTACACCTTCACGAAGGGCCACGTGCGTTTCTTCGCGCTGGACAGCAACTACATGGACCCGAAGCAGATGGCGTGGCTCGAGACCAAGCTGCGTGACGCCGGCAACGGAGACTGGAAGATCTGCTTCTTCCATCATCCGCTGTACTCCTCCGGCGAGTTCCACGGTCCGGACACGGACCTGCGGAAGGTGCTCGAGCCGCTGTTCGTCAAATACGGCGTGGATGTCGTGTTTGCCGGCCACGATCACGTGTACGAGCGCGTGCACCCGCAGCAGGGCATCTACTACTTCACCGAAGGGGCCTCCGGCTCGCTGCGCCGGGCAACCTGGCGCCGCTCGGCGATCACGGCGAAGGGATTCGATACCGACCGCTCGTTCATGCTGATCGAGATTCGCCGGCGACGACATGTACTTCCAGACCGTCTCGCGGACGGGCGTGGCGGTCGATTCCGGCGTGATTCACCGCACGACATCCGCGCGCGGGCCGCCCGCTGCGAGTAGCCGCACGAGCCGACGGCATCCTCCTCCCGCCGCTGACGCCATCCTCGCGTCCTCGGCGGCAGCACTCATGGCTGACCTCTTGTGCGGAGGCTTGTAACGGGCGTGCCGGAAGGTGTATTGACCTACGATCACGGCTCTGATATGGCCAACCACGAAGGGCGCTCGCCGCGCCCGGCGGGACCCACGTTCGACCTCAAGGAGTTCCTCGAGTCGGGAGGCGTGTCCGCGAGGGTGGTCCGGCTATCGAGCGGGCGACGTCGTCTACTCGCAGGGCGACCTCTGCGATTCAGTGTTCTACGTCCAGAAGGGGGAAGTGAAGCTCGCGGTGTTGTCCCCTTCGGGCAAGGAAGCCATCGTGGCGATGTTCGAGCCAGGCGACTTCTTTGGCGAAGGGGCGCTGTCGGATCAGCCACTCCGCCTGGCGACCGCAACCGCCACCGAGCGCCAGCACCCTCCTCGTCGTTGAGAAGCAGCGGATGACCGCAGTTGCTTCACGAGCAGCACGCGCTGTCGGATCGGTTTCTCGCCCACCTGCTGAAGCGGAACGCCCGCGTCGAGGCCGACCTGGTGGACCAGCTGTTCAACTCCAGCGAAAAGCGGCTCGCCCGCACGCTGCTCCTCCTGGCCCGCTATGGCCGGCCCGAAGGCCCCAACCGCGTGCTGCCGAAGTTCTCACAGGAAGCGCTCGCCGAGATGGTCGGGACGACCCGCTCGCGCGTGAACTTCTTCATGAACAAGTTCAGGAAGCTCGGCTACATCGAGTACAACGGCGGCCTCAAGGTCAACCATTCCCTGCTGACCATCGTCCTGCACGACTGACGCGAGGCCGCCGGACCCGCCCGCGCGCCTTCTACTGTCCGATGGCCACCGTTGGCAACACCGCTCGATAGCCGCGCTTGATCGCGTCCTTCTCGGTCAGCCACTTGCCCTTCTTCGTCGTGCCGTACGACGGGTCACCCGTCTTGTGGTAGATGTTCGTATTGGTGTCGACCCAGACCATTCCCGGCTTGGGGGGCACCCGGGCCGCGCCGGTCAGCTTGTGGTCGACGGTGTTTGCGGCCGCCGCGGTAGCCTCTGCGCCCTTCTGGACGCCTTTTGCGGCGGCGTCCACGCCCTTCTCGACCCCGGTCGCTGTCGCATCGGCAGCCTTCTCCACGCCCGCTGCCGCCTTGTCGGCGCCTTTCGCGGTGGCCGCGGCGGCCGTGCCGAGGGGACCAACCTTGGCGTGCGGGGTGATCCCGTCGATCGTGCCGGCCGGCAGCCCGGATTTCGACAGGTCCGCCACCGACGAGTACGGCCGGTGGTCGATGATCTGTTTGGCGGTGTTCTGGTCGACGCCAGGCAACGTCTGGAGTGCGGCCGCGCTGGCGGTGTTGAGGTCGACCTTGGCGTCGCCCGACGGAGCCGTTCCGACGGTCTGCGCCCCGAGTGCCGGCGCGATGGCCAGCAGGAAAGCCAGGCTCAGTGATGCCGCCCAGCACGTGCGCCTCACGAATGGTGATCTCATCTTCATGCCTCCGCAGTGTGTCTCGCGTGGATGACTGGAGCCGTGCCTGCACGACTCCGGGAGCGAACGGCGTCAGGCAATCGAGCCACGCCCGGTCAAGAGCCTTGCGACAAAGACCACCAGGGCTACGACCAGCAGCAGGTGGACAAGTGGGCCGATGGTGTAGGTCCCGACCACTCCGAGCAGCCACAGGATCAACAGAACGACGGCGATGGTGTACAGCATCTCAATCTCTCCTGATCATGGCGGGTGCGTGTCGCGTCCACTCCTCGGACGGTGTCGCCCCGCAATCCCTGATTGACAGCGTACGACTCGGGCCGACCGGCGTCTGTCCCGTTGAGAACACTCCCGATCTGTCTTCCGAAGCGCAGTGCTCGGGCCTGTTCAAAACTGCACAGACACCGGCCGAGCGGCTGCGCATCCTGTGGGGGATTCGTCTTTCGCGAAAGGACGTCCCCAGTGAAGACGACGACGTTGAACAAGGCGTCCGGGTCGCGGGCCGGTCAGGCGAGATACCGGGTTCTGCAGGCGATGCTGCTCGAGCGGCAGCGTGAACTGCAGAGCGTGCTCCAGCGACGAGTCCGGCAGGCACCCGCGGGGCGTCCGGCGGGCGCCGTCGACGAGACCGAGCAGGCCGAGGAGGATGTCCAGGAGGACATCGAGGTCGCTCTCATTCAGATGAAGGGGGAGGCGCTCGATCGGGTCCGAGATGCGCTGTCGCGGCTCGAGTCGGGTGAATACGGCGACTGTGTCGATTGCTCCGGCGAGATTGCGGAGGGGCGGCTTCGGGCCGTGCCGTTCGCGGTCCGCTGCACGGCCTGCGAAGAGGCGCGGGAGCAGGCGCTTGCCGGCGAGCGACGGTCAGGTGCGCGTCAACGATTCTCCACGGGCTGGGTCGACCAGACCGCCTTCTGATCGCACCCACACGTCGACGTGGTGCTCGACGTGGTCGTCCACCAGCGTCACCGCGATGTCCCGCTGGGCCTGGCCATCGACGCTGAGACCCTGCTCGCCGGTCGCGGCTGGCGTCTGGTGCACCTTGATGTGATAGACGGTCTCGCGGAAACGGTAGTGCACCGTGAACCCTTTCCAGTCCGCCGGCAGGCACGGGACGATCCGCAGCCGCTCGCCCTCCAGCCTGAAGCCGAGCAGCGATTCGACGATGAGGCGGTACATCCAGCCGGCAGAGCCGGTGTACCAGGTCCAGCCGCCGCGCCCGACGTGCGGCGCCAGGGCGTAGACGTCCGCCGCTACAACGTACGGCTCGACCTTGTAGACCTCGATCGCGGCCCGCGAGGCCCCGTGTGTGACCGGGTTGATGAGATTCCACACGTCCCATGCGCGCCGGGCGTCGCCGATCTCGGCGAACGCCATGGCGGCCCAGATCGCCGCGTGGGTGTACTGCCCTCCGTTCTCTCTCACACCCGGCACGTATCCTTTGATGTACCCGGGGTCGAGCGCGGAGGTGTCGAACGGCGGGTCCAGCAGTCGAATGAGCCGGTCATCGCGCCGGACGAGCCGCGCGTCCACGGCGTCCATCGCCAGGCGCGCGCGGGCCGGCCCGGCGGCCCCTGAGAGGACCGACCAGCTCTGCGCAATCGAGTCAATCTGGCACTCCGCGTTGGTCGATGACCCCAGCGGCGACCCGTCGTCGAAGTAGGCGCGGCGGTACCAGGACCCGTCCCACCCCGCAGCCTCGAGGCGGAGCCGCAACGCCGCCGCCTCCGCGAGGCAGCGGCCCGAGAAGGCGGTATCCCCGCGGCGCCTGGCCAGGCCCGCGAACGGCATCAGCACCGCGTAGAGGAAGAACCCGAGCCAGACGCTCTCCCCGCGCCCGGCCGCGCCGACGAGGTTCATGCCGTCGTTCCAGTCCCCGGAGCCGATCAGCGGCAGGCCGTGGTCGCCGAAGTTCAGGCCGCGGACGATCGCACGCACGCAGTGTCCGTACAGGCTGGCGCGCTCCTCCGACGCGCCGGGCAGGTCGTAGTAGGAATCCTCCTCCGGGTTCACGGCCCGGCCCTCGATGAAGTGGACAGTCTCGTCGAGGATGCCGGCATCGCCCGTGGCCGTCACGTAGCGGCACGTGGCCATCGGCAGCCAGAGGTAGTCGTCCGAGCAGTGCGTGCGGACACCGCGGCCCGCCGGCGGATGCCACCAGTGCTGCACGTCGCCCTCGGAAAACTGCCGCGACGCGCAGAGGAGCAGGTGTCGCCGGACGAGCGCCGGCTCGGCGTGGACGAGCGCCATCACATCCTGCAATTGATCCCGGAACCCGAACGCGCCGCCGGACTGGTAGGAGCCGCTCCGCCCCCACAGCCGGCACGCGATCGTCTGGTAGACCAGCCAGCCGTTGGCCAGCGTGTTCAGGGCCGCGTCTGGCGTGTCGACATTGATGGCGCCGAGCGTGTGATTCCAGTACTGCCAGACGGCCTCGAGCGAGGCCCGCGCCGCGGCGACGCCCAGGATCCGGCCGAGCAGCGCGGAAGCGCCTTCGCGGTCACGGCCAGCGCCGAGCCTGAAGACGATGTCGCGCTCCTGGCCGTCGTCCAGGTCGAACGGCACCTGGATGGCGGCGCACGGATCGAGGGCGCCTCCCACGCGCCCGGACAGCGTGGCCCGCGTCATCGCCGCGGGTTGCGTCAACGAGCCGTTGCGGCCCAGGAACTCGGTGCGGTCGCCGGTCACGCGGCGACTGGCATCGTCCACGTGGAAGAAGGCCGTGCGCCCGGCGAACTCGGCGTTGTACGCGTTCTGGGCGACGACAGCGCCCGTGGCGGGGTCGATCGAGGTGACCACGTGCGGGGCCGTCTTGCCGCGCACGTCGCCCAGGACCCACTCGACGTAGCCGGTCGCTGACAATCGGCGGAACCGGCCTGATGCGTTGCGGACCTTCAGGATCGACCACTTCACCGGCGCGTTCGCGTCCGCGTAGACCCAGAGTTCGGATGTGATGCCGTCGGTTGTGTGTTCGAAGACGCTGTACCCGAAACCATGCCGGGTCGTGTACGACTGGCCGCTCCCGGCCGGCAGCGGCGTCGGCGACCAGAATCGCCCGGTCTCCTCGTCTCGCAGGTAGAAGGCCTCGCCGCACGAGTCGGTGATGGCGTCGTTGCTCCACGGCGTGAGCCGGAACTCATGCGCGTTCTCGGCCCAGGTGTACGCGGAACCGCTCTCGGAGATCACCGTGCCGAAGTCGGGGTTTGCCAGCACGTTGACCCACGGGGCTGGCGTCACGACGTCCGGCCCGGTCGTGACGATGTACTCGTGACCGTCCGGGGTGAAGCCGCCCAACCCGTTGAAGAACGACAGCTCGGTGCGAGGCGGCGGCGACGGCTCCGGGGCCAGCGCCCGAGCCACCCACGCAGGCGCGAAGCGCGAGGGGAGCGTGTCGGCCGGCCGGCCGTCAATCTGGTCCGCCAGCGAGCCGCGAGTGTCCATGATGTTGACGCGGGCAACCGACTGGAACAGGATCCGGTCCTCGCTGGAGATCTGCTCGGCAGGGCGGACGAAGATCGCGCCAGGGCGATCCGATGCGGGCGTCTCGACGCCGGCGGCGATGAGGCCGATGATCTGCTCCTGGAGGACCTGCCGGTAGCCCGCGCGGTCCTCGTTCCAGATCACGAGATCCACCGCCAGCCCTTTCAGGCGCCAGTAGGCGTGGGCCTGGACCAGCTGACGCACCAGTTCGATGTGCGCCGCATCGCCAATCTGCAGCAGCACGATGGGCAGGTCGCCGGATACCGAGTAGCCCCACAGGCTGGACTGCCCGCGCCGGTTTCTCGCGACGATCGCCGACTCGGCGCGCAGAGACGCGTTCGCGTAGATGATGGCTCCGGCGAGGCGGCAATAGAGCTGTGCGTCCGCTTCGCTCGTATCCAGCTGCCTCAGAACGACCTGAGCGTGGGTCGCGGCCAGTGCGAACACCCGATTGGCCAGGCGACGGTCCTGGTATTTGCCGACGAGGCTCAGGCTGGCGGCCCGAGTCTCGGCCACGCCCGAGACGATGTCGACGGTGATCGTCTCATCCGGTTCGAGGGCGATCCGGCCGCGGATGGCCACGATCGGATCGAGCACCGACCCGGCGTTCCCCCCCAGCGGACCGCGCTCGTGCATCGCGCGCGGGTCGGCGGGCGTCCGTCCGCGGCCGACGAACCTCAGGCGATCGGTCTCGTACGACAGGGGGGTGCCAGCCGCGCCCCCGTGCGCCGCCATGAGGTGGAACATCCAGGGGGACGCCTCGCCGCGCGAGCGCGGACGCCTGGTACACAGGATCGCGCGCTGGTCCTCGACGATTTCCGTCTGGACGAAGAGATTGCTGAACGCCGGGTGCAGCGCGTCGGCGGCGGGAGTGGCGAGCGCCACCTCGGCGTAGCTCGTGACCTCGATCGTCCTGCGCGTTCGGCCGCAGTTGGTCAGGCGCAGCCGGCGCAGCTCGACGTCGTCCTCGGGCGACACGGCGATCTCGGTGTAGCTCTCGATCGAGCCGGTCCGGCTGCGGAACTCGACGCGGGCCTCCGAGAATACCGTCTCGAAGCGGTCAGCGGGCTGCCGTGTGGGTTGATACGCCGTCGACCAGAAGGCCCCCGAGGCGACGTCGCGGAGGTAGCAGAACGTTCCCCAGTTGTCAGACGTCGCGTCCTCGCGCCAGCGCGTGAGGGCCAGGTCCTTCCACCGGCTGTAGCCGCCGCCGGCGTTGGTGACGATGAGGTGGTACCGCCCGTTCGACAGCAGTTGCACCTCAGGCTTGGGCGTGTCGGGCCCGCTGAACGTTCGCATCGCGGCTCCGAGGTCGGCCGGGGCCGTACGGGCGTCCGCCGCGGGCGTCGGCGGCAGGTACAACGCCGTCGCGCGCGGGATCCGCTCCTGCAACAGCAGCGCGGTCGCCTGGCACGCCGGATCGGACGCGAAGCGTGCCTGCATCCGCCCGTTCAGGAGCACCTGCGCCAGCGACAGGAGCGTCATCCCCTGGTGATGCGCCATGTAGGACCGGACGACCGCATGGGCCTGTCCCCGGGGCAGTCGCGCCGGCGTGTAGTCGATCGCCTCGTAGAAGCCGAGTTCCCCGACGAAACCCTCGGCCGCGAGCCGCTGCAGGTTCGCGCATGCCTCCTCGGGAGACACCATCAGGGCCAGGGCCGATGCGTACGGCGCGATGACCAGGTCGTCCGCGAGGCCGCGCTTGAGGCCGAGGCCCGGCACTCCGAAAGCCCGGTATTGATAGGTGAGCCGTACGTCGAGCAGGTTGTAGCCAGACTCGGAAATCCCCCACGGCACGCCGCGGCGCTTCGCGTACTCGATCTGACACCTGACCGCCGCCTTGCAGGTCTGGTCGAGCAGGGTTTCGTCGTAGCCTGGCATGACGACGAGCGGCATCAGGTACTCGAACATCGAACCGCTCCACGACAGCAGGACCGGCTCCCCCGCCGCGGTCGTCAACAGGCGGCCGAGCGCGAACCAGCTCTCCTGCGGCAGGTGCCCCTGCGCGATCGCGACGAACGTGCAGAAACGAGCCTCGGACGCGAGCAGGTCGTAGTAACTGGAGTCGCGGCGGCGATCGGCGACGTTGTAGCCGATCGACAGAAGGCGACGGGTCGCGTCGAACAGAAACGCCCACTCCACGTCGGCCAGGTCGGTCGACTGCGCCGCGAGGCGAGTGATCAGAGCGATCCTGGCGCGGGCCGGGCCGGCCCGCTCGTCGTCGAGCGCCGCCAACTCGCGGAGCGAGGGGATTGACGTGAGCCCGGGCAGGTGCGCCTGCGGCCTCGCTGGAGCAGGCAGCGTCGTCCACGGCGCCAGGTGCACGAGATCGTCGATGACGTCTCGGCACTGTCCCGCCAGCGCCGAGGCCCAGGTGCTCGCCTCTCGGTCGGGCGTTGTGGCGAGCGCTGCCGCCAGCGCCCCACTCTCCGCCGCGAGGCGCTCGAGCACCAGCCGGCCTTCCACGACGGTGTGCGGGGGCGAGGCGCACGCCGCGCCGACCGTCTTCTGGAGCCGGGTCATGGTGGCCGTCGGCGCCCCCTGAATGCTGTCGGCGACGAGGTCGAATGTGTCGCGAAGACCCTCGAGTACACGCGCCGGCAGGATCGGCTCGCCTGCGAGGGCGATGAGACCCTGGCGCAGCGTCAGCAGGTGGCCCGCCAGGTTACCGCTGTCGACCGACGAGATATAGCGCGGCTCGAGCGGGGCGAGCGACTGCGTGTCGTACCAGTTGTAGAAATGGCCGCGATGACGCTCCATTTCGAGCATCGCCTGGAACGCCCGCGCGGTGCGATCCAGGAACCGGCCGGCCGAGATATAGCCGAAGTCGCACGCCGAGAGATTGGCCAGCAGCGCCAGCCCCATGTTCGTCGGTGACGTGCGATGCGCCACCCCTTTGGCGGGCGCCTCCTGGAAGTTGTCCGGCGGCAGCCAGTGATCGTCTGGACCGACATAGGTGTCGAAGAAGCCCCAGGTCCGGCGGGCGACGCCGCTCAGGAAGCGGAGCTGGCCGCCCGTCAGCCGCGCGGCACGCCGCGTCAACGGACGGCTGATCTGCCAGGTGACGATCGGCGCAGTGAACCAGAGCAGCAGGACCGGCGCGGCAACGACGAGACCCGCTGGCCGGACGAGCGACAGGGCGACAGCGGTAGCGACCGCTATCGATGGGCCGATCCACATCCTCGCCCACGCGGCGGCCAGAGTCTGCCGGGCCAGGAGTCCGTGATCGGCCGATGGCGTCCACTCGAGGAGCCGCCGGCGGGTGACGAGCAGGCGCACCGCGGTGCGCACGACGGCGGCCAGGCTGAAGTACGCTTCGTACGGGAGACACGCAAGCGTCAGCAACGCTTGCGCCAGTTGGTGCCCAATCGCGCGTCCGCTCCCCTCGAGATGCCGGGCGAGTCCGACATCGGCCGGCTTTCGCACGAGTCCAGGCAGCCACGCCGTCAGGGACGGAACCACCAGGCAGCCCACGCCAGCGAGCGTCCACATCCAGGCAGGCGACAGCGCCGCCCATGCGACCAGGAACAGGCCGAGCAGCGCCGCCGGTGTGAGGCTGCGCCGCAGGTTGTCGAACAGCTTCCATCGGGAGAGCAGGGGCAGCGGGTTTCTGCTGCCGCGTCCGTCGCGGCCGGGAGGGCCGGGAAGCACCCAACGCCACAGCTGCCAGTCGCCTCGGATCCAGCGGTAGCGCCGCCGCACGTCCTCCTCGTAGCGGGACGGGTATTCCTGGTACACCTGCACGTCGGTCAACAGCCCCGACCGCGCGTAGCAGCCTTCGAGAAGATCGTGGCTGAGGATTCGGTTCTCCGGGAAGCGCTCGCCGACCGCCGTGTCGAAGGCGTCCACGTCGTAGATCCCCTTGCCGATGAAGGAGCCTTCGGCGAACAGGTCCTGGTAGACGTCCGACACGACGCGGGTATAGGGGTCGATGCCCGGCTCGCTGGCCCAGAGCCGTGCGTACCACGACCGGTTTGCGGCCGGGAGACTGACCGCGACGCGGGGCTGGAGGATACCGTATCCCTCGGTCACACGCTGCTGCCCGTCGTGCCGGGCGCGGTTGAGCGGGTGTGTCATCGCGCCGACGAGCAGGCGGGCCGCGTCGCGCGGCAGCTGCGTGTCCGCATCCAGCGTGATGACGTACTTCACCTGATCCAGCTTGCTCGCGTCCCCGACGACGCGAGAGAACTGGCCGCTGGACCGACCGCGAAGCAACGCATTCAGGTCGTCCAGCTTGCCTCGCTTGCGTTCGTACCCCATCCAGACGCCTTCCTCGGGATTCCAGCGCCGCGGGCGGTGGAAGAGGAAGAACGCGCCTTGCGGGTACTTCCTGTTCAGGTCGGCGATCAGACGCTCGGCGAGACGCTCGACGGCATCGTCCTCCGGGAGGTTCTCCTGGGCCGCATCCGCCAGGTCCGTCAGCAGACCGAACGCGACGTGTTCGTCCCGATTGCCGAGAAACCGCACCTCCAGCGCCTCGACCAGACGCTCCACGTCCTCCGCGCTCGTAATCAGGGTCGGCACCACGACGAGCGTCCGGGAGGCGCGCGGGATGCCGCCCGACAGGTCCATCTTCGGCAGGGCCTTGGGACGCGCCAGCCAGGGCACGACGACGTTCACGACGGCCACCGCCACCTGGCTCGCGCAGAGCAGCAGGAGGACCCCGACGAGACCGAGGAGCCAGCCCGGCGGGCCTGTCGCTCGAACCTCGAGGGTTAGCGCCGCCGCGGGCAGCACGGTGAGGGCGGCGATGCTCCCGAGATAGAACAGCAGCGGGTGTGTGAGGCATGCGCGCCTTGCGCCGTCCGCGACGGCGACGCGCACGTGCACGGCCTGTTCGACCTGCGGAAGTCCCTCCCCCACGAGGTAGAAGCCGACGTGCGCCGCCCTGGCATCGGGACCCGCGGCTGCTGCGGCCTGCTCGGCCAGGCCGATCGCCAGATGCGCCACCTCGCCTTCCGTCCGCCCGCTTCGCCTGGCTGTGGTTTCCACGACGTGGCGATACTGGTCTCGCGTGGCGAAGTCCATCTGCGAGTAGACGCCAGCCGGGTCCTCCCGCAGGGCCTGGTCGACCACGCTCCTCGTTTCGACAAAATCGCGCCAGTCGGCGGCCCCGAGGAACCTCAGGCTGCTGATGCTATTGCTGATCGAGACCTGGTCGGCCGCCTGCTGCTGGTTCTCTGACTGCACCAGCTGCTCGATCGTCAGGCCGTCCTCCGACAACCGCTGTTCGATCCACGTCAGGGGCAAGGCCAGCGCCGGGCTCTTGCCCTGCAGGCGGCGGGCGAACTCCGCGACGAACGACCCGACCATCGGAGGGCCGGATCTCGCCATGTCCGCGATCACGAGAATGAGGCTCTTCGGGTCCTTCTCGGCGATCGCCATCATCTGGTCGGCCCAGTAGTCCGCACGGTTCCGATCCACGCGGTCTGCGCCGACCCGCGCCGCCACGCGGCGGAGGTTCTCCAGCAGCGCGAGCCGCAGCATGATCGGAATGGCCCACAGCTCGCCGATGCCGAGCGGGGTCACGGTCTGGTAGGCGGAGACGAAGCCGCCGAGGCCGTCGACGTCCAGCCGGCCGTCGCCGTGCGAAATCGTCTCGAGGGCGATGTCGTAGACGCGAGGCAATCCGGCCGACGGCCCGTCAGCCAGGCACGGCAGTTCACGGCTGTAGCCCGCCGGGAGGTGCCGCCGGGCGGTCCGGATCTGTTCCTCGACCAGGTAGAAGTTGTCGAGCAGCCACTCTCCCGCCGGCGTGATCCGGCGGTCTGCGTTCACGGCCTGCGTCAACAGGACCCGCACGGCAACCAGCAGGACCTCGTTCTCCGCCAGCCGGGTCAGCAGCCGGTTGGGTGCGCGCCTCGTGCTCAGCCTGTGCCGTCCAGCCAGGACCGTCCCGTGCTGCGCCATCTGCTCGCGGCTGAAGAGCTCTGCGCGCAGCGGCGGCTGCTCACCGGCAAAGGCCGCCGAGAGGTCGCGCCGGCGGCTGACGGCCTCGCGCAGCGAGTGTAATGGAGCACGAACGGCCTTCCGGGAGAGTCCCACGCGACAGACGTCCTTTCCTGCATGATCGTGCGCGCTGAGGGCACGGCCCCCTTCATCTTAGGAAGCCGGCAGGACCAGGACTGTTCACTTCTGCACATCTTCTCAGCTGATCTTCGTCTTGGCGTCGGTGGCGTAGTGCTGCACGCTGCGCGCGCCCGCTTCGACCTCCTGCGCCGCACGAACCACCGTGTCGCAGGCCTCGTCACGCAGCCCCTGTCCCTTGCGGGAGAGCCCGTCGGCCGTCTCCGTCACGCGGCGTCGGGCGCCCCGATAACGGTCCGAAAGCGAGTCGCCGAAATCCCTTGCCGAGTCGATCGCCCGCGCCTTGATCTCCGCCGCTGCCCGCGGAGCCAGCCACATCGCCAGACCCGCGCCGGCGAGTCCGCCCACGGCGAGTCCAATCAGAAACCGATAGTCGCGACCCTGTGTCTCTTGTCCGTTCATACCTGGTTCTCCTTTTCGCCCGCGCGACTTCGGCGGGGCCGAACGCGCGTGACGCCCTCCGTGTCATCTACGGCCACCACGAGCAGTGTGGCGCACGCGCGCCGGTAGCGCTGTCCCACACTGCACAGAGCGCGCGTATTCAGAGGGCTTCCGCGATGATCAACGGGGTCTGGCGGGCGGAGAAGGCGACGTGGGGGCAGAGAACGGAGGCTGCACGTCGGGGACCCGTTCGGAATCGTGCAGCCTCAGTTGTATCCGGCTACTTGGGCAGGCCGTGCTTTGGCGGAATGAGCTCCGGGTGGTTCGGGCGATGCGCTTTCGACATGCGGGGCTTCGCCGCGACGGGCTTCATCCTGGCCAGCAGCTCGACAGGTATCTCAATCGGCGGCGGCTTCGCGTGCCGGTCCTGACGGTTCATACTCTCCCCTTCGAACACAGGCGCCCGACGTTGGACGCCACCGAGACAATAGCCTGCTCAATGCGACGTTGCTGTTCAAGACTGCACATCGGGCGATCAGTCGTGCAGCACGACGCTCAGGAGCGAGTTGTTGACCGTCAACCCCCCGTCGACGCCGATGAACCCGAGCTTCTTGAACCGATTCATGAAGTAGTTCACGCGCGATCGGGTGGTGCCCACCATCTCCGCGAGCGTCTCCTGAGAGATCTTCGGGATCATTCGTTGCGGCACGGTGTCCCCTCCGTAGTGGGCGAGCAGCAGGAGCGTGCGGGCGAGCCTCTTCTCGGCGGAGTTGAACAGCTGATCGATGAGGTCCTCTTCCGTGCGGATGTTCCTGGTCAGGAGGTGGGCGATGAAGCCATCCGAGAGAGCGTGCTCCTCGTGCAGCAGCCGGCGCATGTCGGCCGTTCCGATTGCGACAATGGTCGTAGCCGTGTGCGCCGTCGCATTGCCGAGGCGGACCGGTTGGCCGGCCAGGGCCCCCTCACCGAAGAAGCTCCCCTCGTCGAGGATCGCGACGATCGCCTCCTTGCCCATCTTCGAGATCACCGACAGCTTCACCTCGCCGGACCTGACGAATAGCACGGTGTCGCAGGCGCTGCCCTGAGAGTAGATCGGTTCGTCCCTCGCGTACGCCACAACCGTCTTCGGGACGGCGGTCGCCACGAACAATGCCTCCGGGTCGAACGGGCGTGGAGTCTTCGTACCCATGCCCCATGATGGCGGGTCGTCGTCCGCGACGCTGTTCAAAACGGAACACCGTCCCCCTACAGCTGCCAGAGTGCTCGCCCGGTCGCGACGACCAGCCGGATGCAGAGCGCGATGGGAATACCTACGGCGAGAATGACAAGGGGAAACGCGTAGGCGACGATGAGCACCTCGCCGAAGCCGCCCAGCACCCAGAGCACCCGGCCGAGGCCGTGGCGAAGGCCGCGGCCGCGGAACGGCGAACCGGCGACCGCCGGCAGAGCGAGCCGGATCCCCGGCAGGGTCGCAGGCGCGTGCACGACGACGGCAGCCGCAGAAGTGGCGCGTGGCATAACGGTACCTTTCACTGTACCGTCCACGCCAAGACGTGTCTGTGCCCGATTGCACAGGCCGGCGGGGCAACCGCTGTGTCATTGTGGACAGACGACGAGGCCTGCGGCTGTCATGATCGGATGACCTCGAGGAGGGGATGCCATGTCATTCAGTTTGTACTCGATCGGGTTCGCGATCGTGATCGGCGGCCTGACCTACGCCGCTTATCTGCTGCACATACCCACCAGGTGGATTGTGGTGGGCGTCAGCGTCCTTCTGGGAATCGGGATTCTGTCGGCCGTGAAGGCGACGCGTCAGAAGGACCCGGCTCGGTGAGCGCCACGGGACGTCTCCTCGCGGCATTCGCCGTGTCCTCGCTGGTCGCTGTCGGCGGCGTCGGGCGCCGGGGTCGCGGGCCCCGGTGCGGGGCGGCAGGCGATGGCCTGACCCGCGCACAGGCCGATGAAGCGGTTCGCGCCCACAACGCGTGGCGTGGACGTGCCGGCGTGCCGCCGCTCCGGTGGGCCGAGGATCTTCGCGGTACGGGCTCAGACCCGCGCCGCGTATCTTGCCGGCCACGGATGCGACATCGTGCACGGACCGCGGCCTGCTGATATCGGCGAGAACCTGTGCTGGGTGGGATCCGTACGCGCCGTCGGGCACAAGGACGAGTTGGACGCCGTCACGCCCGCCTGGGTCATCGACAAGTGGGGCGCGGAGTCCGCCGACTACTCCATCGAGCAGGGCACGTGCGCCCCGAATCGTCAGTGCGGTCACTATACCCAGGTCGTGTGGGCGACCAGCGCGGAAGTCGGCTGCGGCACGGCCGTGTGTCCGACGCTCGACCAGGTCTGGGTCTGCAACTACCGCCCGAGGGGCAATGTCCGGGGCGTGCGATAGCCGGGCCGCTCGCTACCCGGGGACATCGCGCCGGGAACGGGATCGGGCGGCTCCGCCGCCGCGGCCTGCGTTGCCAGGTACTGGTCAATCCCGTCCTCGATCTCGCGGGGGAAGCGCGGCGCCCGCCCGACGAGTTGGTCCTTGTAGACGCGGATCATAATGTCGCGGAAGATCGGCAGCGCAGCGCGCCCGCCCGTTTCGTTCGACCCCAGTGGACGATTGTCATCGAAGCCGATTCGGACCGCTACGGTGATCCCTTGTGTGCCGTAGGTGGACCCCACGAAGAGCGCATCGCGGAAATCGCTGGTCGTCCCGGTCTTGCCCATCACCGGCACGGGAAAGCCCCCGCCATCCAGGCTGTGGGCGGTGCCGTCGGGGAGACGGACCACGCCCCGGAGTCCTTCCTGGATCGCGCGCAGCGCGGCGGTACGGACCTCCCGCACGTTTCGCGGAGCCTCGTAGAGCCCTTCGCCTGTCGCACCGGTCACTCGATCGACGACGTGCGGTTCCGCGAGCACGCCGGACGCGATGGCGCGATACGCGTCCGCCAACTCCAGAAGCCGAACCTCCGACGCCCCGAGCGCCGTGGACAGGTAGGGTTGCAGCGGCGACCGGATCCCCATCTCGTGCGCGGTTCGGATCACCGTGTCCACGCCGATTTCGCGCGTGATCCACACGGCCACCGCGTTGCGCGATTCGGCCAGAGCCTGCCGCACAGGGATCGGCCCCTTGAACTGATGGTCGTAGTTCACGATCTGCTTGGTGCCTTCGCCCGCGCCGAGCGGGACCTCGATGGGCTCGTCCGGCACCGTCGTGTCGAGGTCGAGGCCGGATTCGAACGCGGCCAGGTACACCAGCGGTTTCATCGCAGAGCCTGGCTGGCGCAGTGAGCCGGTCACGCGGTTGTAGTCCGAATACCGCGTATCACGGTCTTTGTAGACCTGGCGCCCGCCGGTCTCGGCCAGGATCGCCGCGTCGCCATTGCGGAGCACGACAACCGAGCCCTGAATGGCCCCTTTGGCCTTGGGGTGCCGCTTCTGGTACTGGGCCAGCCCGTGCTCGAGGGCGTCGTTCACGATCGTCTGCACCCGCGCGTCGACCGTCGAACGGACGACGATCCGACCCTGGAACAGGTCCTCGACTCCGAAGCGACCCTTGCCGTTCCGGGCGAGTTCGTCGAGGACGTGCTCGATCGCCGCCGGCGCGTCGGTCTTGTTCGGGTTGAGGGCCGCGACTCGAACCGGTTCACGCCGGCACCGCTCGGCCAGGGTCTGCAGGGATGTACCCGTTGCGCGCCATCAGGGCCAGTATCTGATTGCGGCGGGCGAGCGCCCGCCGATTCCCGGGCGCCGGGGCATACCCCTGCGGCGATTTGCTGATGGCCGCCAGCGAGGCGGCGTTCCCCGCATCGTCGGTGGTGTAGCTCGACAACGGTCTGTCGAAATCAGTACTCGGACGCCGCGGCATAGCCGTACCGGCCGTTGCCGAGATAGATGAAGCTGGCGTAGCGGGCGAAGATCTCGCGCTTGGCACTCTCCCGCGATCCATACCGTCGGCGCATCTCCTTCTCGAGCCAGATCGTCAGGCGGATCTCCTCCGCCTTCCGGAGGAGCTTGTTCGCGGCGGACGCCCCGAGGAGGGCAGACAGGAGCCGGGGCGGACCCATTCCGGCGTGGAAGACTGAGTCTCCATCGACGCGACTCATCATGCCTTGGAGGAAGTAGCCGCGCACCAACTGCTGGGTGAGCGTCGATCCCCCCTGCGGCAGGAGCAGTCGGAACCCGTGGCCGCCCTTCCACCATTCGCTGACCGAGCGCGCCGTCGTCTTCTGGACCACCCGCGGCAGCGCCCGGTAGTCCACGCCGGAGTGACTGAAGAAGCGCTTGTCCTCGGCCGCCAGGATGGCCTGGCGCAGGATGGGGGGCACTTCGTCGTAGGTCACGACGCGGCGGTATGGCGCGCCAGTTGGATGAGGACCGCGCCGTGTGCGTCGCGGACGACGCCGGTCGTGGGAGGCTCGAAGCGGATGAACGACTCGAGATTGGGCAGGCCGGACCAATCGAGGTCCACGTGGTGGACCAGCCAGACCGACGGGATGAGAAGCAGCGCCGCGGGAACGAGTGCGACGGCGAGGAGCGCGATGCGGCGCCGGCGCGTGGCGGCCAACCGGGCGGCCGCACGCCGGACGACGCGCAGCTGGGCGAGGAGTGCGCGCATGGCCGGCGGCGGCGTGATCTGGCGCCCTTGGGCAGGTAACAGGTTGTCGCGGCTGTCTCGAGCGGCAGCGCAGGCGTCGTCTTCGGGCCGGCCTTCGTGCCGGCCGCCCGGATAGGGCGTCCATGGACGTGTCGTGAGGTGGTCATAGATGACCTGACGGCACGCAGCGCGCTTGCCCTGAACCCACACGCCCCAGCATGACGAGAGCCGAGGATCGGCGTCTGTCCACTCTTGAACACGCTCACCACGTAGCCCCGAGTGACGGCTGTGCGTTTCTGAACAGACGCCCGGCCAGCGGCCTGTCAAGGTGGGAGCGTTCACTCGTCAGCGAAAGGACGATTCGCCATGACCATCACATTGCCGGGACTACTGCTCCTCATCGTGATCGCGGCCGTCTGCGGCGCCATCGGGAAGGCGATCGCGGGCGGGGTCCGCGGCGGGCTCATCGTATCGACCGCTCTCGGGTTCATCGGCGCCGCGATCGGGCCGTGGGTCGCAGGCAAGCTCAGCCTGTCCGAGCCGCTCATGGTTCAGATCGGAGGGCGCCCATTCCCGGTGTTGTGGTCGATCATCGGCGCGGCGATCTTCGTGGCGATCATCCACCTGGTGTCGAGACGGTAGGCGATCGCCTGCGCTCGGGACCGATGTGGGGAGGACGTAACTCGGGCGGACGGGAGGTTGGTATGCGGCTGATCGGAATCGTGGTGCTCGCCGTCGGGATCCTCGCTCTCGCGTACGGCGGGTTCAGCTATACCCGAGAGACCCACGACGTCAAGCTGGGCCCCGTGGAGTTTTCGGTCAAGGAAAAGGAACGCGTCAACGTCCCGCTCTGGGCTGGAGTCGTGATGGCGGTCGCGGGCGCCGGGCTCCTGGTCGTCGGGACGAAGAAGTAGCGGGGTTGACGAGCAGGAGCCGCATGGCACTCAGTGCCTCTGACCCTCCAGCCGACCTTCGAGTTGTTCGATGGTGGTTGCGGCGTCCCGAAGCAGCGTCTTCGTGGCGGAAAAGGCCACCATCCGGTCTGCGGCGTTGCGA
This sequence comes from uncultured Acidobacteriota bacterium, assembly GCA_963784455.1. GTDB lineage: Bacteria > Acidobacteriota > Vicinamibacteria > Vicinamibacterales > Fen-181 > FEN-299. Next base: position 152,161 of record CAWARN010000005.1, read on the forward strand.
AGCCGGCTCACGAGGTCCCGCACTCCGGGCGGCGCGGCCTCGCGAGGCGGATTCCCAGCCGCGGTGACTCCGCCGAGCGGCCGGAGCCCAATCATTTGCGTCCCGAGGCTGCCGCCTCGGCCACGGTGGTCGGCGCGCTTGTGTCGCCGCGCGACGGTGATGCCCGGTGGGTCGCCCACACGGCCGTTCCGGTCAACAGCGCCAGAGGGCCGGTGAGAACGAGCATCGTGAACGTGCCGACGGACAGTCCTCGCGGTACGAAGATGGCCCACACGATGCCCATGAGCGCCGCCCATGCGAGCAGCGCCGTCCAACGGTTCGCATACCTGGTCATACAGCCTCGGTCTTCCTTCCGATGGATGGAGCCGGCCCACCGTTGCCACCCGGCGGTTCGGCGCTGGGAACGCTCGTCACGTCGGCGGCGGCGTGAAGCCGCAGGGTCGCAGCCGCGAGCCGCGAGTGCTCGCGCCGCTTCAGGCCGGCCTTTCGTCGCAGCTGGAATCTCGCCTTGTCGCCGTTCAATGCGGACATCGTGGGTCGCTCCGTTTCCCGGGTTGCCGACAGGCCTGGCGCTGACAGTTCGTCGCGCCTGGCGCCGACACAACCACCCACTCGCATCATACGGTCGATGCGGTGCCGCTGTCTGTGCAGTTGTGCACAGATTGAGGCCCCAGGCGCCTCTATCATGGGAGCGGCGAGGATTGAGCAGTCAATGGCGAAGCGACCATCGGACAGCGGGACGGCAGGGCGGGCCGGAGGCCCCTCCGCGGCTTCGAAGGGCTCGACCACGGTCGCGCCGAAGCGCCCGCGGCCGTGGTGGCTGGTCTTTGTCGTGGTCCTGCTCGCCAACTACCTGGGGATGCAGTTCCTCTTTCCAGAGCCGACCGCGATCACCATTCCGTATACCTTCTTCAAGAGCCAGATCGAGGCCGGCAATGTCGCGGACGTCACCAGCGTCGGCGCGTCGATCGAGGGGAGCTTCAAGACCAAGACGACGTATCCCCCGCCAGTGTCCCCGGTGCCTCCAGGGGCACCGGGCACGGCACCGGCGTCGCCTGCCGCCGGCCAGCCCAAGGCTCGCGAGTCGATGCAGTTCAAGACGCAGCGGCCCGCCTTCGCCGACCAGGATCTCGAGCGCCGCCTCGACGAGAAGGGTGTCGTCATCAAGGCCGTCGACGAGAACGCGTCATCCTTGTTCAAGCTGCTGGTCGGCTTCGGCCCGACCCTGCTGCTGATCGGCGCGTTCGTGCTGATGAGCCGCCGGGCGGCGGCGGCCGCCGGAGGCGGGCTCTTCTCGCTCGGGCGGAGTCGCGCCAAGCGCTACAGCGAGGAACAGCCGAAGGTCACCTTCGAGGACGTCGCGGGAATCGACGAGGCCGAGAACGAGTTGATCGAGATCGTCGACTTCCTGAAGAACCCCGCGAAGTACCAGCGGCTCGGCGGTATGGTCCCGAAGGGCGTGCTGCTCATCGGCGCGCCCGGCACCGGCAAGACGCTGCTGGCGCGGGCGATTGCCGGGCAGGCCGGCGTGCCGTTCTTCAGCCTCAGCGCCTCCGAGTTCATCGAGATGATCGTGGGCGTCGGCGCCTCGCGCGTGCGGGACCTGTTCAAGCAGGCCAGGGAGGCGGCGCCGGCGATCATCTTCATCGACGAGCTGGACGCGATTGGCCGCACGAGAGGCAGCGGGGCGCAGCTCGGCGGCCACGATGAACGCGAACAGACCTTGAACCAGATCCTGACCGAGATGGACGGCTTCGATTCCCGCGAAGGCGTCATCGTCCTGGCAGCCACCAACCGGGCCGATGTGCTCGACCAGGCGCTCCTGCGGCCGGGGCGCTTCGACCGGCGCGTCGTCGTTCAGCGTCCGGACCGCGCCGGTCGCGCCGCCATCCTCGCGGTGCACACCAAGAACGTGCCGCTCGCGCCGGACGTCTCGCTCGAACGCATCGCCGCCGAAACTCCCGGGCTGGTCGGTGCGGAATTGCGCAACCTGGTCAACGAGGCGGCCCTGCTGGCGGCTCGAAAGGACGGGAACACGGTGGGCGCCGAGGACTTTGCGGAAGCGCTGCAGAAGATCACCTTGGGGCCGGCGCGCAACATCCTGCTCATCCCGGCCGATCGCGAGCGCACCGCCTACCACGAAGCGGGGCACGCGCTCCTCGCGGTCCTGATGCCGGGCAGCGATCCGGTCCATCGCGTCTCGATCGTGCCGCGCGGCATGGCGCTCGGAGCGACCTACCTGCTGCCCGTCGACGATCGGACCAGCTACGCCGAAGACTACCTCCGGGCGCGCATCACCGGCGCGCTCGGTGGTCGGGCCGCGGAGAAGCTCGTCTATGGCGTGGCCACGACCGGAGCCGAGAGCGACCTTCAGCAGGTGACCGAGGTCGCCCGCCGCATGGTGTTGCGGTGGGGCATGAGCGAGAAGCTCGGGCCGGTCAGCTTCGTCACGCCCCAGGACGACGGCCTTCCGCCGGCGTTTCAGCACCAGCCCTACAGCGAGGCCACCTCCGAGGTGATCGACGCCGAGGTCCGGCGCATCGTCGAGGAGTGTCTTCGAGAGGCTGACCGCCTGCTGGCGGAGAACCGCCACAAACTCGACGCCCTCGCCCGCGCCTTGTTGAACGCCGAGTCGCTCAACGCGCAGGAGGTTCTCGAGGCCATCAACCCACGGGACTCTTCGGCGCCACCTCCACCGGCCCCGCCTTGATGGCCACCTTCACCGCGTCTTCCAATCGTCTCCACACCGGCCGGCCCGCCATTGCGGACACCGAGTTCTGCCCCGAGAGGGAATGTGGCAGCGAGTGCTACGGGGTGGGCGCCTGCGCGACGAACCTCAGTGCCGTGCCGTTCGTGCAGTAGCGGAGCCCGGTCGGCGCCGGGCCGTCGTCGAAGACGTGGCCCAGGTGGCCGCCGCACCGGCGGCAGTGCATCTCCGTGCGAACCATGCCGTGACGGCGGTCGACGGTGGTGTCGACCGCGTCCTCGATCGCCGCGTAGTAGCTCGGCCAGCCGGAGCCGCTGTTGTATTTGGCCTCGGATGAGAACAACGGCGCGCCGCAGCCGGCGCAGACGAACCGGCCGTCGCGGTGTTCGGCGTTGTACGGGTGCGACCACGCGGGTTCCGTGCCGTGCTGCCGCAGCACGCGGTACTCGTCGGGCGTCAGCGACGCCCGCCACTCATCGTCGGTCCTGCGCACGCCATCAGCCGTGTCGTCCATATCGCGTTCTCTGCCGGAAGCCGAGAGCCGTTTCTACCGGCCGTCCGGAGGACCCGGCGCTCCGCGGCCCAACTCGACGCGAATCGCCTTCCATCTCCCCTGCCGGAAGCGGAGGACGCTGAGCGAGGCGCGCGTGATGTGCCCGAGCAGGATCGCCGTCCAGATGCCGGAAGCCGTCAGGCGTCCACCCGCCTCGAGCGTTGCGCACAGGCCGAGCGGCACGACGATCTGAGAGATGATCGAGATGACGAACGGGCTCCGCGTGTCGCCCGCGCCCTGCAGGGCGCCCGTGTAGGTCAGCGCCACGGTGACGAACAGGCCGGACACGCTGAGGAACCGGAGCAGCTGGCACCCGATGTCGAGGACCACCGGGTCGGTGAGGCCGAACACGGCGAACAGCGCCCGCGGGAACACGAGGAAGCCGGTGCCGACGACCGCGGCCACCGCAATCCCGATCCGCGACGCCATCTCCGGGCCGCGCGCGCTCCGGTCCGGGAGGCCGGCGCCCATGTTCTGGCCCACGACCGTCGACGCCGCGCCCATCAGGCCGACCGACGTCCACGTCACCAGCGAAAACAGCTCGCCGTAGCCGACCGCATACGCCGCCTGCGCCTGCGCGCTGTGCCCCAGCGACCCGATGAACCGCAGCAGGAACATGCCGGCGATGTTCATCGCGATCCCCTGGAATCCGGCGGGCAGTCCGAACGCGAACAGCGACTTGATGAGCGGCCAGTCGACCCGCCAGTCCATGGTCCTGGACCACCGGATCACCGACCGCCCGGAGAACAGCCACAGCAGCCCCGCGCCGCCGACGATCGCGTTTGCCGTCACGGTGCCGATGGCTGCGCCCGCGGTGCCGAGCGCCGGGATCGGTCCGAGGCCGCGAATCAGCACGACGTTGAGCAGCACGTTCAGGATCGTGACGGCGATGCCGAGCCGGAGCGGCGTCTTCGCATCGCCTGCCGCCCTGAACGCGCCGCCGAGCATGAAGAAGATGAGCATGCCGACGCTGCACGTCAGCATGATCCGCAGGAACGGCAGCGCCTCGCGCTTCACGTCGGGCGCCGCGTTCACCATGTCGAGCAGGTGCGGCGCGAGCACGTAGCCGAGAGGCGCCAGCACCAGGCCGGCGAGCAGCAGCGACGCCAGGAAGGCCTGGTAGACAACCCGGTTCACGCCGTCGGCGTCGCCGGCGCCCGCCGCCCGGGCGACGAAGATCGCCGTCCCCGTGTAGAGCGACGCGATGAACGTGATGACGACGAGGATGATCTGCCAGCTGACGCCGATGGCGGCGTTCGCCGCGTAGCCCACGAAGTGCCCCACCAGCGCGTGGTCGACGATCCCCTGCAGTCCCGCGAACAGGTTCTGCAGCATCGTCGGCCAGGCGAGCTTCCACACCGCGGGGAGCAGCGGCCCCTCCACGATGCTGCGATCGAAGCGCCGGGGCGTCTGGGGTGTGGCCATGCGGGGGTGTCAGCGCTGGCGGAACGCGGTCAGCACGTTGCGGGCCGCCCGAAACGGGCTCAGACGCCCGCTCCGGACCTCGGCCCGCATGGCGGCCAGGTGATCGGTGACGAGGCGGTCGCGCCTGATGTCCTGCTCGAGACCCAGCAGGATGGCCTCTCGCATCCACTCGAGCGCCTGCTCCTCGCGGAGGCGCGCGAACGAGCCGTTCGACTCGACGAGCGCGCGGTGCTCGAGGACGACGTTCCAGAATCTCAGCCACGCCCTTGCGCTCGAGCGCCGAGCAGGTGACGACGCGAGACGTCCACCCGTCGCCGGAGGCGGGGAAGAGGTGCAGCGCGTTCTCGTAGTCCTGGCGCGCGCGCTCCGCACGCCGGCGGTTGTCGCCGTCCGCCTTGTTGATCGCGATGAGGTCGGTCATCTCGAGGATGCCGCGCTTCATCCCCTGCAGCTCGTCCCCGGCGCCCGCGAGCATCAGCAGGAGGAAGAAGTCGGTCATCGATCGGACCGTGGTCTCGGACTGTCCGACGCCGACGGTCTCGACGAAGACGTTCTGATAGCCGGCCGCCTCGCAGAGCAGCATCGCCTCGCGCGTCCGGCGCGCCACGCCGCCGAGGTGCCCGCGAGACGGGGACGGGCGGATGAAGGCCCGTTCGTCGGTGGCGAGCCGCTCCATGCGTGTCTTGTCGCCGAGAATGCTGCCGCCCGAGACGGGGCTGGATGGATCCACCGAGAGCACCGCCACGGTTTCGCCGAGCTCGCGCGTGAGGTGGGTGCCGAGCGCTTCGATGAAGCTGCTCTTGCCGACTCCTGGAACGCCCGTGATGCCGACACGGCGGGCGCGGCCTGAGTGCGGCAGGCAGGCCTCGATGACCTCGGACGCGATATCGACGTCGGAGGGCAGGTCGCTCTCGACGAGCGTAATCGCGCGGGCGAGCACGCTGCGGTCGCCGGCGCGGATCCCGGCCACGTAGTCGGCAGCCGGGAGCCGCTGACGCCGGCGCGTGGCTGGCGAGGTGTGAGCCATCCGGTTGATCCTACGCCGGGTCGGGCGGGAATGGGTCCGGGAAGTTCTGTGGCAGCTATACTGACGCATGCTTCGGAAGATGCTCACCCGGAAGATGCTGACGATCCTGTGCCTCGGCATCGCCGCCGGGATCCCGCTCGGCATCGTCCTGACCGTCCTCCAGGCCTGGATGACGAAATCGGGGATCGACCTCAAGACGATTGGGCTCGCCGTGCTCGTCCAGATGCCCTACACCTGGAAGTTCGTCTGGTCCCCCCTGATGGACCGGTTCGTTCCGCCCTTCCTGGGACGACGCCGGGGCTGGATGCTCGTTTCCCAGGTGCTGATGATCGTGTCGATTGTCGCGATGGGCCGGTTCGACCCGGCGCACGCCATCGTCCCCATCCTCGCGCTCGCGACCCTCATCTCGTTCGCCGGGGCCAGCCACGACATCGTCATCGACGCCTACCGGCGGGACGTGCTCGACGAATCGGAACTCGGATTCGGGTCGGCCGTCGCGGTCAACAGCTACCTGATCGGGTTTCGCTACATCGGCGTGGTGCTGGGCCTGTTCCTCGCCGACTTCCTCCCGTGGAGCCAGGTGTTCATGATCCTGGCCGGATTCGTCGTCGTCGGCGTGGTCGGCACGTTCATCGCGATCGAGCCGCGGGACGCCATCGCCGCGCCGAAGAGCCTGCGCGAGGCGGTGTTCAATCCGTTCCTCGATTACCTCAAGCGTCCGGGCGCCATCGAGATTCTGCTGTTCATCCTGCTCTACAAGCTCGGTGACAATCTCGCCAGCGCGCTGCTGACGCCGTTCTACATCAAGGTGGGCTACACGCTGACGCAGATCTCCGTCTACTACAAGGTCGTGTCCTTCTGGGGGACGTTCTGCGGAGGGCTGATCGGCGGCGCGCTGCTGACGCGCTACAGCATCAGGAAGTGCCTGATGGCGTTCGGCGTCTTCCAGGGGGTCACGCCGCTGGCGTTCTCGATCCTCGTCGCGACCGGGCCGAACGTGCTGGCCCTGGCCTTCGTCGTTGCCGTGGAAACGCTGAGCCTGGGGATGGGGGCGTCCGCGCTCACGGCGTTCATGCTGCGGCTCTGCAACCGGAAGTTCAGCGCCACGCAGTACGCGCTGCTCACGAGCTTCATGGGAATCCCGAGGACGATCATCCCGGCGAGCGCCGGCTTCATCGTGGGCTCGCTGGGATGGGTGCACTTCTACATCCTGTGCGTGGTCCTCGCCATCCCCGGACTGCTGCTGATCTACTTCCGCGCGGCCAAGTGGGAAGAAGGCCTCCCGCCGGCGTAGCGAACGAATCGCCCCGACCGATCTCGCACCGAGTCTCACGGCTCGTAGAGATCGACGAATCCCAGGCGGGACATGCGCTCGAAATCCGAATCGAGCGACCACACGAGACTGCCTGATTCTGTGGCAGGGCCCCGATCAGCAGGTCACCGAAGCCGAAACGTTGACCAGCCGCGCCCGCGACGTCCACCCAGGCGTCCATCAACTGCCAGGTGTCTTCGGACGGGTGCAGAACGGGAAGCGCGGAGAGTGATCGCCGGAGGCGCGGGCGATCCAGTGCGGACGCGCCTGTCAGCAACTCGATGCGCACGGGAACAGCCAGACACGCCTCATCGGTATCGAGGAGCTCCGTAGCGTCTCCGCCTCTGCGGACGCGCCCGCCCGAAACGAGCGGACCCAGACCGAGGTATCGACGACGATCATGACCGAATCCCGCGAGGCCTTCGCCGGGAGCGGGCCACGTCCACGTCGAGCACCACCCGGCCGAGCAGGTCCTTCAGTTCGTCGACTCTCCGTCGTCGCACGAGCTCCCGCAGCGCAAGGACGATGGTGTCGGTCTTCGATTTGAATCCCAGCACCGACCGCGCCTCATCGACGAGTTCAGCCGGGAGATCGAGTGTCGTGCGCATACGAAACATTATCAATCGTATGCTTAGAAATGTCCAATTCAGTTTCGTGACGTCTGCGGACGCCGAGCCTTGGCCGCGAACCGCTCGGTCCTACGCCGGGTCGGCCAGCATCGTCTCCAGGATCTTCTGCGCGGCCTGTGGAATCACCGTGCCAGGTCCGAAGACGCCGGACGCGCCGGCGCGGTGGAGATAGTCGTAGTCCTGCGGCGGGATGACGCCGCCGACGACGACGAGGATGTCGTCGCGGCCGAGCGCGCGCAGTTCGCGGATGACCTCGGGGATCAGCGTCTTGTGCCCGCCGGCCAGCGTCGAGACACCGAGCACGTGCACGTCGTTCTCGACCGCATGGCGTGCCACCTCGCGCGGCGTCTGGAACAGCGGCCCGATGTCGACGTCGAAACCGAGGTCGGCGAACGCCGTGGCGATGACCTTGGCGCCCCGGTCGTGGCCGTCCTGGCCCATCTTCGCGACGAGAATCCGGAGCGGCCGCCCCTCCTGCGCCGCGAAGGCCGCGGCCATCTGCCGGGCTTTCTGAAATGCCGCGTCGGATTCGCTCTCCGACGAATAGACCCCGGAGATCGTGCGGTTCGTGGCCTGGTAGCGGCCGAACACCTTCTCGAGCGCGTCGGAGATTTCGCCCAGCGTCGCGCGCGAGCGCGCGGCGATCACGGCCAATTCCAGCAGGTTGCCCTCGCCGGTCCCGGCGCATTGAGTCAGAGCGTCGAGCGAGGCGCGCACCGCCGCGGCGTCGCGCGTCCTTCTCAACTCGTCGAGGCGGAGCAGCTGCCGGCGGCGCACCTCGACGTTGTCCACCTCGAGGACGTCGATCGGCGTCTCCTCCTCGCGCCGGTACTTGTTGACGCCGACGATCGTCTCCCTGCCGGAGTCGATGCGCGCCTGGCGCCGGGCAGCGGCTTCCTCGATCCGCATCTTCGGCAGGCCGCTCTCGATCGCCTTCGTCATGCCTCCCAGCTCTTCGACCTCCGAGATCAGCGTCCGGGCGCGGTGCCATCAGCTCGTGCGTCAGCGACTCGACGTAGTACGACCCGCCCCACGGGTCGACGACGCGCGTGATGCCGGTCTCCTCCTGCAGGTAGATCTGCGTGTTCCGCGCGATGCGGGCGGAGAAGTCGCTCGGCAGCGCAATCGCCTCGTCCAGCGCGTTGGTGTGCAGCGACTGCGTATGGCCCATCACCGCCGCCAGCGCCTCGACCGCCGTGCGCGTCACGTTGTTGAACGGGTCCTGCGCGGCGAGGCTCCAGCCGGACGTCTGCGAGTGCGTGCGCAGCGCCATCGACTTCGGGTTCTTCGGGTTGAACGACTTCACGATCGTCGCCCACAGCACGCGCGCCGCGCGCATCTTCGCGATCTCCATGAAGTAGTTCATGCCGACGCCCCAGAAGAACGAGAGGCGCGGGGCGAACGCGTCGATATCGAGGCCGGCCGCGATCCCGGTCCGCAGGTACTCGAGGCCGTCGGCCAGCGTGTAGGCCAGCTCGAGGTCGGCGGTCGCGCCCGCCTCCTGCATGTGGTAGCCGCTGATCGAGATGCAGTTGAATCGCGGCATCCGCTGCGAGCAGTAGCGGAAGATGTCCCCGATGATCCGCATCGACGGCGCCGGCGGGTAGATGTACGTGTTGCGGACCATGAACTCCTTGAGAATGTCGTTCTGGATGGTCCCGTTGAGCGTCTCGGGCGCGACCCCCTGCTCCTCGGCGGCCACGATGTAGAACGCCATCACCGGCAGCACGGCGCCGTTCATCGTCATGGACACCGACATCCGGTCGAGCGGGATCTGATCGAACAGGATCTTCATGTCGAGGATCGAATCGATCGCGACGCCCGCCTTGCCGACGTCTCCCGCCACACGCTCGTGATCCGAGTCGTAGCCGCGGTGCGTGGCCAGGTCGAACGCGACGGACAACCCCTTCTGGCCGCCGGCGAGGTTGCGCCGGTAGAAGGCGTTCGATTCCTCGGCCGTCGAGAAACCCGCGTACTGCCGGATCGTCCACGGCTGCATCACGTACATCGTCGAGTACGGGCCGCGCAGGTACGGAGGAAGGCCAGCCGCGTACTCGAGGTGATCGCATTCCTCGACGTCGGCAGCCGTGTAGAGCGGCTTCACGTCGATGCGCTCCGGCGTCGTCCAGGCCGGCCGCGGCGATGCCGCGACGGTCCCGGAACCGGCCGCGCCGGCCGTCGGGCAGGCGATCTTCGAGAAGTCCGGCCGAGTCATGCTGCATCTCCTACGTGCGACTGCAGTCTGGCGGTCTCACTGCGATCGCGTCGCCAGCTGCCAGCTACTGTCCCTTGTCCCAACCTGTCCTGCCACATGGTGAGCGTCTCCACCGCATTCGACCGCGCGTGGACGAAGCCGGCGACGCCGGCGGCGGTGAGCGCGTCGACGTTGTCCTTCGGCAGGCCGGCGACGAGGACCGGCACCCGGACCTGCGGCACGATCGCGCGCGCCAGGTCGAGGTAGTCTGCGTCGGCGCTGCAGAGCACTACGAGGTCGGCATCCGATAACGTGTCGGACTGGGCGATGTCGAAGCCGGCGCAGCCGAAGAAATTGAGGCAGAACGCGGCGCGCGCCTTTCGCATCCTCAGGTCGCCGCGTTCGAGCAGCAGGACGAGCGGGACGTGCCCGGTTGCGGCGGCGTGCCGCTCGGTGCGGAGACGAATCGCCTCGAAGGGCTCGGCCAGGCGCCAGCCTTCGCTACGCGTTCCGGCCGCGTCCAGCCGGCGCTCCAGCAGGTTCGGGTAGTTGTTGGTGCCGACGAGCACGCGGCGCCGTTCGGCGACGGCCTGCTCCTTCGATGCGCGGGCCGCTGCGAGCGCGGCGTCGGCGGCGCCCGACCCTTGGTAGGCCGCCCAGCCGCCCACCCCTTCAATTGCCTGGAAGAGCGTCCACGCCTCGGCCGAGAGCGCGTCGGTCAGCGCCTCGACATAGTACGAGCCGGCACCCGGGTCCTGCACCTTGTCGAGATGGCTCTCCTCGCGGAGGACGTGCTGGACGTTCTCGGCGAGGTGCGCGTCGAACCCGCACGGCGGAATTGTGAGCGAGTCGCAGCCGCCGACGATCGCCGACAGCGCCTCGGTGGTGACCCGCAGCATGTTGACGTGCGGGTCGTAGAGCGTCTGGTTCTCACCGGCGGTCCGCGCGTGAATGCGCACGTCCCCGTCGGCGCCGAACGCCTCGGCCACTCCCTTCCACAACAGCCGGGCCGACCGCAGCTTTGCCATCTCCATGAAGTGGTTGGACCCGACGGTGAAGGCGAGCGTCGTGACCGTCCGACCGGCGGCCAGCGCATCGGCCCCCTGGGCCAGGACGTACGCGACTTCCTGGACGGCGGTGGCGCCGAGTTCGTGCGCGTCGATCGCGCTGGCATCGGCGGCGGGCTCCGCATCGGGCGCGGCCATCGTCCACGTGCCGGCGGCGTTCACGACCGGCGGGCGCGGCCTCACGTGCTCGGACCGGTAGTAGGGCCGGACGGCAATCCCTTCGTCGGTCTTCCAGACCAGCCGCTTCTCGTAATCGGCGCCCTTCAGATCTCTCGCGATCTGGGCCTCCCACTCGGCGGTTGTCACCGGCGGGAATGCAGCGGGTGGGTCGAACGTGTGAGCCATGGCTCAGATTCCCTGAGCCCTGGGCCTTGAGCCCTGAGCCTACGCTTCCTGCACCACTTCAACGAGGAACCCGAACGGCGCCTCTTCCCGCGACTTCGGATGCACGAAGAACACCGTCGTCCCGCGCGACCCCCTGCGCGGCGCCTTGTCGATGACGTTGAAGCCCCTCGCCTTCATGTCGTCGAAGGCGCGGTGGATGTCGGCCACGCGGAACGCGACGTGGGCGAACCCTCCGCGCCCGCCGTTGCGATCGATGAGCTTCTGAACGGGGGAGTCGGCCGTCAGCGGCTCCAACAACTGGACCAGGTTGGGGCCGCCGCCGATCCGAAGCAGCACCTCCCGGACCTGGTCCCCTCCCAGGACGTCCTCGCGGTGGATCTCGGTGAATCCGAGCAGCGTGTACGCGCCAACCTGCGATTCGAGTTCGCCCGTGCGGACCGCGATGGCGAGGTGGTCGATGCAGACGAAACCGACGACGTCCTGCGTCTCATTCGAATTCGACAAGGACCTGTCCTCCTGTGACGCTGTCGCCGACCTGCACGTTCACCGCGCGCACCCTGCCGGCCGCGGGCGCGGTGATGTCGGTCTCCATCTTCATCGCCTCGAGCACGAGCACGCCGTCGCCCACCTGGATCTGCTGGCCGACCTGCGCGGCGATCCGCACGACGATACCCGAGATCGGGCTCCGGACGACCTTCTCTTCGTTGACCGGCGGACGTGAAGCCGCGCCGGCGCCTGGCGCGGCCGGCGGCACCGCCGCCGGGGCCTGCGCAGGCACGCGCGCCGGGGACATCGGGAAGTAGCCGCCGACGCCGTAGATCGGATGCTCCGGCGCCGCGACCTCGACGTCGACCTCGTACGTCTTTCCGTCAACCGTCAGCTTCAGTTTCACACGTGTCTCCCCTCGTCGCCGCCTATCGATGAACGGCCCATCGATGAGAAGCCATCACCGAGACCCGGCCCTGCTGGGCCCACGCCTCGGACGCCAGCAATCTGACCTGTCGGACGTGCGCCCGCTCGCCCAGGAACGCCGCGACGGCGGCGGCAATCACGGCCATCGTCTCGTCCGTGACCTCGCCGTGCGGCTCGGGCGGGCCGGCCGGCGCCGCAGCGGGCTTGGCCGGCACGACCGCCGGGACCGGCGGAGGCGGAGCCGCCGCCACGAGATTCCCGACCGCCGCGTCGCGCGCAGCCTCGAGCCTGGCGATTCGCTCCTCGAGTTCGGCAATCCGCGCGAGCAGTTCCGCAGTGCGAGTGCCGGAGCGTGCCTGAAAGCGAGCCTTCTTGTCCGTCATGCCTCCACCAGCCGTTCGTGAGTCTGCGCTGAGCCTTGAGCCCTGAGCCCTGAGCCATCCCTACAGCGGCATCAACCCGTGCTTCTTCGGAGGCCTCAGCTCGCGCTTCGTGTGCAGCGCCTCGAGCGCCTGCGCCAGGTGCCGCCGCGTGTCAGCCGGGTCGATGATGTCGTCGACCAGCCTTCGACCGGCCGCCACGAACGGGTTGGCGAAATGGCTGCGGTACTCCTCGATCAGCTCCTTGCGCCGGGCCGCCTTGTTCTCGGCCTTGTCGATCTCGTTGCGGAACACGATCTCGGCCGCGCCCTCCGCACCCATCACCGCGACTTCGGCTGTCGGCCACGCGTAGACGCGGTCTGCGCCGAGGTCCTTGCCGCACATCGCCAGGTAGGCGCCGCCGTAGGCCTTGCGCAGGATGACCGTGATCTTCGGCACCGTGGTGGCCGAGTAGGCGAACAGCATCTTGGCACCGTGCCGGATGATCCCGCCGTACTCCTGCTGCACGCCCGGCAGGAACCCCGGCACGTCGACGAGGGTGACCAGCGGCGTGTTGAACGCGTTGCAGAACCGGATGAACCGCGCCGCCTTGTTCGACGCGTTGATGTCGAGTGCGCCCGCCAGGGAACTCGGCTGGTTGGCCACGATGCCGATCGACCGGCCCAGGATGCGCGCAAAGCCGATGACGATGTTGGGCGCGAAGCCGGGCTGGATTTCCAGGAAGTCGCCGACGTCCACGACCGCAGCGATCACACGGCGGACGTCGTACGGCTGCTTCCCCTCGGCGGGCACGATGGCGCGCAGGTCAGGATTCGGATCGACGTTCCCGTCCGACGGGAGGACCGGCGGGTCCTCCAGGTTGTTGTTCGGCATGAAGCTCAGGAGCCGCCGGCAGAGGAACACCGCCTCGTTGTCGTCGGCCGCCACCAGGTGGACGACGCCCGAGTGCGTCATGTGCGCGTCCGCGCCGCCGAGCTGCTCGGCGGTCACGACCTCGCCGGTCACCTGCTTGATGACCTGCGGCCCGGTGATGAACATCTGCGCCTGCCGCGTCTGGATGATGAAGTCGGTCAGCGCCGGGCTGTACGCGGCGCCTCCCGCGCACGGGCCGCAGATGAGCGAAATCTGCGGGACCGCCCCCGACAGCTTCGTGTTCGTGTAGAACACCTTGCCGTAGCCCGAGAGGCTGTCGATGCCTTCCTGCACCCTCGCGCCGCCGGAGTCGTTGATGAAGACGAACGGCGAGCCGGTCTTCAGCGACATCTCCATCGTGTCGGCGATCTTCGTCGAGTGCACCTCGCCGGCCGCGCCGCCGCCCACGGTGAAGTCCTGGCTGGCGAGGTGGACGAGGCGGCCGGAGATGGCCGCGGACCCCGTGATGACGCCGTCGGCCGGGAACTCCTTGTCCGCCATGCCGAACAGCGTGGCGCGGTGCCGCGCGAACAGCCCCGATTCCTGGAAGCTCCCCGGATCGACCAGCGCGTTCACCCGCTCGCGGGCGCCGAGCTTGCCGGCCTTGTGCTGCTTCTCGAGCCGCTCGTGGCCGCCGCCCAGCATCAGCTCGGCGCGCTTCTTCGCCAGCTCCTTCAGCCGCCCCTCCATCGTCGTCACCGTCTTCGCGTCAGCCTTTGTCATCGTCTTTCCTTGAGCCCTGAGCCTTGAGCCTTTGCGCCTTGAGTCCGTGAGCGGCCTGTCTACGCCGGCGTCACCGTGACCTTGTGCGTGCGGCCGCCGAGCTTCACGTCGTAGGTGATCTCCGAGCGCACCGGCCCCCGGCCGTCGTCCGGCGTCGCGGCTGCCGGCCGCCGAGCCCTTCGCCGCCGGCTTCGCGGCCGCCGGTCCTGCCGACGTTCTGCGGCCCTTCGTGCCGGCGCGCGAAGAACTTCGTCGCCACCTGCGGGAACATCGCGTAGGTGAGGACGTCCTCGTCCGTCCCGTCGCATCCGTCGAGGGCGATGGCCTGCGCCCGGAGGTCTTCCCACTCGGGCTTCAGCAGGCTGGCGGGCCTGCACGTGATCGGCTCCTTGCGGGCGTGCGTCTGCGCCAGTGCGACGACCTCCGGATCGCGCGGCGCGATCGTGTCGCCGTAGTAGCCGAGCATCAGGTCGGCGAACTCGCCCGTCATGACCTTGTAGCGGCCCATCATCACGTTGAACACGGCCTGCGTGCCGACGATCTGGCTCGACGGCGTCACCAGCGGCGGGAAGCCCGCGTCGCGGCGGACGTGCGGGACCTCCGCCAGCACCTCCTTGATCCGGTCCGCGGCCCCCTGCTGTTTCAGCTGGCTCTCCATGTTCGAGATCATCCCGCCCGGAATCTGCGAGTTGAAAAGCTCGGTCTCCACCCCCGTGATGTTCGACAGGAACTCCGAGTAGCGCGGCCGGATGCGCGCGAAGTGGTCCTTGATCGACAGCAGCCGCGCCTTGTCGAGGGCGGTCCGGTAGGGCGTTCCATCGAGCATCTCGACAAGCGACTCCGTCGGGTTGTGGCCGGGGCCGAGGCTCATGGAGCTGATGGCGGTGTCCACGCAGTCGGCGCCGGCTTCAATCGCCTTCATGAGGCTGACGAGCGTGACGCCGGTCGTGGCATGCA
Organism: uncultured Acidobacteriota bacterium; assembly: GCA_963784455.1. Lineage (GTDB taxonomy): Bacteria > Acidobacteriota > Vicinamibacteria > Vicinamibacterales > Fen-181 > FEN-299. The sequence continues at coordinate 167,304 of CAWARN010000005.1, forward strand.
CGTGGACGTGGACGCGGACCTCCGCGCCGAGCGCCGCCTTCAGCGCGCGCACCAGATCGTAGGCCGGCTGCGGCTTCAGCAGCGCCGCCATGTCCTTGATGCAGATGGAATCGGCGCCGAGCTCGCGCAGCTGCACCGCCAGCTTCACGAACCCTTCGATGGTGTGGACCGGGCTCGTGGTGTAGGAGATCGTCCCCTGCGCGTGCTTGCCGGTCCGACGGACCGCCCTGATGGCGCGCTCGAGGTTGCGGATGTCGTTCAGGGCGTCGAAGACCCGGAACACGTCGACGCCGTTGTCTGCAGCCTTCTGCACGAACCGGTCGACCACGCCATCCTCGTAGTGGCGGTAGCCCACCAGGTTCTGGCCGCGCAACAGCATCTGGAGCGGCGTCTTCGGCATCCGCGCCTTGAACGTGCGAAGCCGCTCCCACGGATCCTCGTTGAGGAACCGGATGCACGAGTCGAACGTCGCGCCTCCCCAGCACTCGAGCGACCAGAAGCCGGCGTGGTCCAGGTCCTCGCACGCCGGGAGCATGTCCTCGGTCGCCATGCGCGTCGCCATCAGGCTCTGGTGGGCGTCCCGCAGGATGAGTTCGGTGACGTCGATGGTTCTCGGCTCAGGCATGGCAGGTACTTGTCAGCGGCCAATCGAAACGGATTGACGACGGGAGGCGGACAGGAAGGCAACCCGGCTCACACGAGGCCCCGCCCAGGGGGAGCGTGTCGACGGGTGACGGCCCGGCGGTATTCAGAAGGGAATTGTACCCCGGCGTCCAGGCGCCTGCCAAGCCGACCATGGTAGTCTGTGCCGTTCGCGGACGATGAGGTCAGGGAGGCATGACCATGGTCACGAAGAAAGTGGTTCTGTGGGCCGCGGGGTTGATTGCGGTGACGGCGGCGGGCGCGTTCGAATGGCGGCCGCTGTCGGCCGCGTCGCGGGATCCCGGAGCGCCGGCGCCGACCCTCGCGGCGACGGCGGGGCAGTCGGCCTCACCCGCGCGCGAGGAGTGGGACGATCCAGCCGTACTCCACGTCGGCACCGAGCGCCCGCACGCGACGATGATGACCTACCCGTCCGCCGAATCGGCTGCGCGCGGCGACCGCGCCGCCTCACCCTGGTTCCGTTCCCTGAACGGCCGGTGGAAGTTCCGGTACTCGCCGAATCCCGCGAGCCGCCCAGCCGGCTTCGAGCGGCCCGGGTTCGACGACAAGGCCTGGCCGACCATCGCCGTGCCCGGCAACTGGGAGATCCAGGGGTTCGGGATGCCGATCTACACGAACATCCAGTACCCGTTCGCCTTCGACGCCGCCAATCCTCGGGTGCCGCGCGAGGACAACCCGGTCGGCTCCTACCGCACGACGTTCACGGTGCCGGCGGACTGGCCGGGCCGCCGCGTCTTCCTCCACTTCGCCGGCGTCGACTCGGCGTTCTATGTCTGGATCAACGGCACGCGCGTCGGCTACAGCGAGGACAGCCGCACGCCGGCCGAGTTCGACGTCACCCGCTTCGTCACGCCTGGCTCGAACACCCTGGCCGTCGAGGTCTACCGCTGGAGCGACGGGTCGTTTCTCGAAGACCAGGACATGTTCCGGCTGAGCGGGATCTTCCGCGACGTCTACCTGTGGAGCCGGGCGCCAGTCCACATCCGCGACTTCGAGAGCCGCGGCATTCTCGACCTGCAGTACAAGGACGGGACGCTCGACACGGCCGTCACCGTGCGCAACCTCGGAACCGCGCGCGCCCGAGCCGGCGTCACGCTCGAGCTGTTCGACGCGGCCGGGAAGCCGGTGGGCGCCCCGGTCACGAAGAAGATCGACGTGCCGGCCGGCCAGGAGCTGGCCGCGAAGTTCCTGGTGCCCGTGCGGACGCCTCTCAAGTGGTCTGCCGACGCGCCCAATCTCTACACGACGCTTCTCACGCTCAAGGACGGCGCCGGCAAGGTGATCGAGGTCATCCCGTCGCGCGTCGGCTTCCGCAAGGTCGAGATCAGGAACGCCCGCATTCTGATCAACGGCCAACCGGCGCTCTTCAAGGGCGTGAACCGCCACGAGCACAGCCCCGACACCGGCCATACCCTGGACCGCGCGCTGATGATCCGCGACATCGAGTTGATGAAGCAGCACAACGTGAACGCCGTCCGCACCGCCCACTACCCGAACGACCCCGAGTGGTACGAGCTGTGCGACCTCTACGGCCTCTACGTCATCGACGAAGCGAACATCGAGAGCCACGGCTATGGCGACGACGTGAAGAACCGTCTCGCCAACGACCCGGCCTGGAAGCCGGCGCACCTGGATCGCATCGAGCGGATGGTCGAGCGCGACAAGAACCATCCGTCCGTCGTGATCTGGTCGATGGGCAATGAGGCGGGCGACGGCCCGAACTTCGCCGCCGGCTACCAGTGGCTGAAGGCACGCGACGCCGGCCGGCCGGTCCACTACTGCGGGAGCACCGCACGGGGCGGTTCGAATTCCGACATCAACTCGTTCATGTACGCCTCGCCGACGGCCGTGGTCGAGCGCGCCGCGAAGCGGCCGACGATGCCGCTGATCCTCTGCGAATACACCCACGCGATGGGGAACAGCAACGGGGGATTGAAGGAGGTACTGGGACGTCTTCTACTCGGGGACCAACGCGCAGGGCGCGTTCGTGTGGGACTGGGTGGACCAGGGGATCAGGCAGCCGGTGCCGGCGGCCTACCGCCGGCCGGAGGGCCGAGCGCGACGTTCATGGCCTACGGCGGGTATTGGGAGGATCGTGTCGGCGTCTTCAATGACAACAACTTCTGCCAGAACGGCCTGATCGGCGCCGACCGCAAGCCGCACCCCGGACTGCTCGCCATCAAGTACGTCTACCGCTACATCCACGTCACGCCGGTCGACCTCAAGTCCGGCACGTTCAAGGTGAGGAGCTGGTTCGACGCCGTCAACGTCAAGGACGCGGCGGAAGGCATGTGGGAGGTGACGAAGAACGGCGTGCGGGTCGCGTCCGGTCCGCTGCCCGACCTCGACGTCGCGCCGCGGCAGGAGCGCGAGTTCTCGCTGACGCTGCCGGCGCTCGCCCCGGAACCTGGCGCGGAGGTACTGGCTGAACGTGAGCTTCAGGCTGAAGAGCGACGCTCGTTGGGCGAAGAAGGGGCACGAGATGGCGTGGGAGCAGTGGAAGCTGCCCGTCGACGCCCCGGCGGCGCCGCCGGCTGCCGCGCCGAGGCGGCCGCTCCGCATCGCGGACGGCTCGCCGTACGTCCGCATCGGCGGGCGCGACTTCGCGCTCGTGTTCGATCGCCTCAACGGCTACCTGGTGAGCTACTCCTACAAGGGCGCGCCGATGATCGACCGCGGGCCGGTACCCGACTTCTGGCGGGCGATGACCGACAACGACATCGGGGCGTGGAAGTCGGTCGGCACCAGCGCGCGCACCGACCCCGCGCAGGACATTCTCGTCTGGCGCGAGGCTGGCGCGTCGTGGAAGGTCACGGAGGCCCAGGTCAGCCGCGTGGACGAGTCGACGGCCACCATCGTCGTCCGCGGCGTGCTGCCGCTGGTGGACGCGAAGTACGCGGCGACCTACACGATTCGCGAGGACGGGGAGCTGACGGTGAAGGCGGAGTATCAGCCAGGCGCGAAGCCGCTGGCGATGATGCCGCGATTCGGGATGGAGCTGGTCGTCGCGCCCGGGTTCGAGCGGATGACCTGGTACGGGCGCGGCCCGGTCGAGACCTACGTCGATCGCGCGTTCGAGCGTGTCGGCGTGTACTCGTCGACGGTCGGCGCCGAGTGGGTGGAATACTCGAGGCCGCAGGCCAACGGCAACAAGGCAGACGTGCGATGGGTGGAGCTGACTAACGAGAAGGGGGTCGGCCTGCGCGTCGAGGGGATGCCGCTCGTGGGCGTCGAGGCCCATCACGCCAGCCGGAGGCAGATCGAGGAGGCGGCCTACACGTATCGGATCACGCCGCGTCCGGAGGTCTACCTCACCGTGGACTTCATGCAGATGGGCGTCGGCGGGATCGACAGCTGGTCGCGCCAGGCGTATCCGATGGAACCCTATCGGATCGCGCCCGACAAGCCGTACGCGTACTCGTTCCGCGTGATGCCGATCGAGCGGAGGTAGGCGGAAGCCGCCGGTGTTGTGGTAGCGTAGCTGGAGGGCCATTCTCGGCATCGTCAGCTTGTCGGGTGTCGATGCCGGCATCCGTGTTGGGGGTTGTGTGATCAAGTCGCGCTCCGTTCTGCTCGTCGTGCTCTTCGTCGCGGGCTCCTTCGTCGCCGGAGCCGCCTGCTCGAAACAGGCTGAACCACCTGCCGCAGCCGCGAACGCCGGGCCCGCGGCGGTGCCCGCCTCTCAGAGCGCGACGCCGGCCGGCATGCCGCAGGCGGCCGCTCCGGTCACGGTCGAGACCATCACCGGCGAAGTGGCCGAGACGATGGACGCGTCGAACTACACCTATCTGCGCGTGAAGTCGGCCAGGGGTGACGTGTGGGTGGCGACCGCCAAGACGCCGGTGAAGGTGGGGGAGAAGGTCGTGGTCCCGCTCGAGCAGGCGATGGAGAACTTCCACAGCCCGTCGCTGAAGCGCGATTTCCCCGTGATCTACTTCGTGACGGGTGTCTCGCGCGAGGGCGAGCCGGCGCCGCCGCCGATGGCGGTCGGGCACGGCATGTCGGGCGCCCCGGCGGCCCCGCAGACGCCCGTGAAGGTGGAGCCCGTCGCGCCGCCCGCCGGCGGGTCGAGCATCGCCGACGCCTGGGCGAACCGCGCGAAGCTCGCCGGGAAAACGGTGACCGTCCGCGGCACCGTCGTGAAGTTCAACGGCGGCATCCTGGACCGCAACTGGCTGCACCTGCAGGACGGCAGCGGCAAGGCGGCCGACGGCACCAATGACCTCACCGTGACGACCGACGCCGTGGCGAAGGTTGGAGACGTGATCACCGTCACCGGCACGGTGGCGGTCGACAAGGACTTCGGCTCCGGCTACGCCTACGCGCTGATGCTGGAGAAGGCCAAGATCAAGTAGCGCGGGTCTTTAGACCCGCGAGGTGTGGCGCCAGCGATGCGGGCGGGCCAATGGAACTAGACCTGTCCGCAGGTCTCGCCGGTCTCGGCTACGAGCGGTTTCGGCCGGGTCAGCGCGAGGCGATCGAGACGCTGCTCTCGGTCGGGCGCCTGCTGCTTGTCGCGCCGACCGGCGGCGGCAAGAGCCTGACGTACCAGCTTCCCGCCACGCTCCTCCCGGGCACGACCATCGTCATCTCCCCGCTCATCGCCCTGATGCAGGACCAGGCGCAGGCGCTCGAACAGCGCGGCGTGGCGGTCACGTTCCTGTCGTCGACGCTCGAGTCGGGGGACATGCGCCGCCGCATGGCCCGCGCGGCCGAGGGCGACTTCAAGCTGCTGTACGTTGCGCCTGAGCGCCTCACCTACCCCGGTTTCCAGGCGCTCCTGGCGGACCTCGAGATTCCCCTCGTGGCCGTGGACGAAGCGCACTGCATCAGCCAGTGGGGCCACGATTTCCGCCCCGAGTACCTGCAGATTGGCGACATGCTCGCCGGCGTGCGGCCGCCGCGGATGCTCGCCTGTACCGCGACGGCCACGCCGGTCGTGCGCGACGAGATCCTTGCGAGGCTGGGGCTGGGCGCCGACACGCCGCAGATCGTGCAGGGCTTCGCGCGCCCCAACCTGGTGCTCCGCGCGATCGACATCTCGGGACCGCGCGAGCGCGCCCGCCACGTGGACGCCCAGCTGCTCGAATCGCTCGGCCGGCCCGGGCAGGCCCGCGGCGTCGCCATCGTGTACTCGATGACTCGCGTCGGCGCCGAGCAGGAAGCGAACCGCCTGGCCGCGAGGGGCTGGCGCACGGCGGCGTATCATGCCGGACTCGAACGCGACGTGCGCACCCGCGCCCAGGCGATGTTCACCGACGGCCGCGTGGACGTCGTCGCGGCCACGGTCGCCTTCGGGATGGGGATCGACCGCCCGGACGTTCGCGCCGTGATCCACCTCTCGCCGCCGGGGTCCATCGAGGCCTACTACCAGGAAGTGGGGCGCGCCGGCCGCGACGGCCAGACCGCATGGGGGCTGCTGCTGGTGTCGCCGGGCGACATGGCGCTTCGCCGGCGACTGCTGGAGAGCGCCGAGGGGACGACCGCCGAGACGATCGAGCACAAGTGGAACATGTTCCTCGAGCTGCTGCGGTGGGCGGAAGGCGGCAGCTGCCGCCACGACGCGATTCTGAGGTATTTCGGCGACGAGGCGGAAACGCTGGCCGGTTGCGGCATCTGCGACGTGTGCGAGACGCTCGTTGAATCGCGATCGGGCCAGGACCAGGAGGAGGTGTCGCTGATCGTCAGGAAGGCGCTGAGCGGTGTGGCACGAGTCCACGGCCGGTTCGGCATGACGGCGGCCGTCCAGCTGGTGAGGGGGAGTGCCGACGAACGCCTCCTGCGAGCGGGTCTCGATCAGACGACGACGTTTGGCGTGCTGCGGGAGCACACCGAGGAATGGCTGCTGCGGCTGATGCGCCGGCTGGTGGTGGCCGGCTGGGTCGAGTTCTCCACGGGCGACCGGCCGCTGGTGTGTCTGACCGAGGCTGGCCGCGCCGTGATGAAGGCCGAGCGCACTGCGAGGATTCTGCTGCCGCCTCGCGGCCGGTTGGCGCCGGTCTCCGCGGCGCCGCGCCGGCGCGGGGCAACCGGCGCCGCGGTCGAACCGCAGGGAGGCGCGGCATACGCCAGCTCACCCCAGTACGCCACCGACACCGGCGAGGCCGAGCTGTTCGACGCGCTGCGCCGCCACCGGCTGGACCTGTCGCGAGCGCTCGGCGCCCCGCCCTACGTCGTCGCCAGCGACCGCACGCTCCGGGAACTCGCCACGTTCAGGCCCCGGACGCTCCGCGAACTCGAGAGCATCTACGGCATCGGGCCCTCGAAGCTCGAGCGATTCGGTCAGGGGTTCCTCGAGGTGATTGCGCGGACCCTCGGCCGATGACCGCCGCTGTGCTAGCCTGAGATGTAGCGCGGGGCTCGATCCCCGCATGGTGTAGCGCGGGTCTTCAGACCCGCGATCGGAGGCCCCCCATGTCGATTCGACCAGTCACCCGCATGTCGCAGTCCGTCCCGACGCGCGAAGGCGCCGGCGTGCGTCTGCGCCGCGCCTTCCCGTTCGGAGACACCGCCGAGTTCGATCCGTTCCTGCTGCTCGACGATTTCCGCAGCGACGATCCCGCGGACTACCGCGCGGGATTCCCGTGGCATCCGCACCGCGGCATCGAGACTATCAGCTACGTTCTGGCCGGGGCCGTCGAGCACCAGGACAGCCTTGGCAACAGGGGCGCACTGGGGCCGGGCGACATCCAGTGGATGACGGCCGGCAGCGGCATTCTCCACCAGGAGATGCCGCAAGGCGATCAGAACGGCCGCATGCACGGATTCCAGCTGTGGGCCAATCTGCCTTCGTCGCTGAAGATGACCAGTCCACGCTACCAGGACGTGCCGGCGCGCGACGTGCCCGAGGTCGTGGAGGACGACGGGACGACGATTCGTGTGCTGTGCGGCCATTTCGGCGGGAAGACGGGGCCGGTGGAAGGCATCGCGGCCGACCCTCGGTACCTCGACGTCTCCGTGCCGGCCGGCCGCCACAGGCGGCTCGCCGTGCCACCTCGCGCAGCGCGCGTTCGCATATGTCTTCTCGGGTTCGGGATCGTTCCGTGACGCGTCCGAGCCGCGGGGCGTGCAGACCGAGCGGATCGGCGGTCCGGCGCCGCCTGCCAGCCTCTCGGATGACGCGACGAACCGATCGCTCGTGCTCTTCGACCGCGGCGACGAGGTGGTGGTCCGCGCAGGCGAGCAGGGGATCCGGTTCCTGCTGGTCTCAGGGCGCCCAATCGAGGAGCCGATCGCCTGGTACGGGCCGATTGTGATGAACACGGAGGAGGAGCTGCGGCAGGCGCAACGGGAGCTTCGGGACGGGACGTTCATCAAGTAGAAGGCAGAATCCAGAAGACAGAATCCAGAAGGCAAGACGTCACGCTGCCACGTGATTGACGCGGTTCTGCTCCCGGTCGCCAAGTCGCGAGCCGGGATGCGCGAGGCGGCCATGCCCGCTCTCTCCATCCTGCTGACGGGGGCCACCGGCTATGTCGGTGGCCTCCTCCTTCCTCTGCTCGAATCACGCGGCCACCGCGTCAGGTGCCTGGCGCGGCGCACCGACCGACTGCGGCAGCGAGCCGATCCCCGAACAGAGATCGTCGAAGGTGATGTGCGGGACCCGGCGTCGCTCTCCCTGGCGATGGCCGGCATCGATGTTGCGGTCTACCTGATCCACTCGATGGGCTCTGCGGGGTCGTTCGAGGAGGCGGACCGGGAGGCGGCGCGGCGGTTCGGGGCGGCGGCTGCCGCGGCCGGGCTCCGCCGCATCGTCTATCTCGGGGGCCTCGGCGACGGCCGCGACGATTCTGTCGCCTCACCTCCGGAGCCGGCGCGAGACGGGCGAGGTGCTCCGCCAGTCGGGCGTGCCGGTCATCGAGCTGAGGGCGTCGATCGTCATCGGGGCCGGCAGCCTGTCGTTCGAGATGGTGCGATCGCTCGTCGAGCGGCTGCCCGTGATGATCTGCCCGAGATGGGTGGCGGTGAAGGCGCAGCCGATTGCCGTCGGGGACGTGCTGGCGTACCTGGCGGCGGCGGCCGAAGACGAGGCGAGCGGAAGCGTCGTGTGCGAGATCGGCGGGCCCGATGTGGTGTCGTATGGCGACATCATGCGGGAGTACGCCCGGCAGCGCGGCCTGAAGCGCCTGTTGATTCCCGTTCCGCTGTTGACGCCGCGGCTGTCGAGTCTGTGGCTTCGGCTCGTGACACCGCTCTATGCGAGCGTCGGCCGCTGGCTCATCGACGGTATGCGCAATCAGACGATCGTCACCGACGTCGAGCCCGCGCGCCGCTACGCGCTGAAACCGCTGAGGCTGAAGCAGGCGGTCACCGAGGCCATCCGCCAGCGGGGCGAGCGCGTGGACGTCCTTCTGGCCGAGGCCGCGGGTCCGGACGCCGAAGCCGCGCTGACCGCGCTCAGGGCCTCGGGCTGCGTGCTGGACCACCGCGAGTCGGACGTCGAGGCGAGCCCGTCGCGCGCGTTCGACCCGGTGAGGACGATCGGCGGGGCGAACGGCTACTACTATGGCAACCTGCTCTGGGCGCTTCGTGCGTGGTTCGACCGCCTGATCGGCGGAATCGGGATGCGGCGGGGCCGGCGCGACCCGGACACCTGCGTTGTGGGAGACGCCGTGGATTTCTGGCGCGTCGCGGCGTTCGAACCAGACCGGCGCCTGACGCTGACCGCCGAAATGAAAATGCCCGGCCGCGCCTGGCTGCAGTTCGATGTCGTGCCGGGGAACGACGGGGAACACACCCGCGTTCGACAGACCGCGCTCTTCGACCCTCGAGGCCTGTTGGGGCTGCTCTATTGGGCGGCGATGCTGCCGGCGCACGCCTTCATCTTCAGGGGCATGCTGCGCGCCATCGCCAGACGCGCCGCTTACCACACGCCGGGCAGCAGCCGGTAGCGCACGCGGCCCGCATACTCCGCGTACCCTTCCAGTTCGGCACGGAGCGTGCGGTCCTCGAGAGCGGTGCGCACGACGACCACCACTCCAATCGCGGCGGCGATGGTCAGCGCCCACAGCGAGCCCAAGGCGAGAGCGACCCCGGGCATGTGCACGATCGAGGCAAGGTAGCCCGGGTGCCGGACCAGCCGGTACGGTCCAGTGTCCACCACGTGGTGACCCCGGTCCCGCTGGATCCGGATGATGGCTGAAAAGAATCGGTTTGCGGCGACCGCCCGATTCGACAGCGCGCCGCCGAGCCCTATGAGCAGCAAGCCGGCCGCGTTCCACGCCGCGGACATCTGCGGGCTCCAGTGGAACCGCCGGTCGAAACCGCACGCGAGGAGGAGCGCCAGGGGGCCGACGCCACCGATGACGGCCACGAGCGGCTTGTCCCAGCGCTTCGCGTCTGCCGGAGGCCGCCGGCGCTCGGCCACCAAGTCGGGATGGCGGCCGAGGATCACCATGTAGCCGGCGAGCATCACGGTCATCAGACCCAGGTAGGCCCACGCCGCGGGCCAGGCGAATGTGCCGGCGCACGCAAACAGCATCAGCCCGTAGGCGACCGTCGTCAGGGCAAGACGGATCCAATCGGCCAGGAGACCGCCGCTCGGCGCCCTTCCCTGGCCGGTGGCCGTCTGGTCTCCGCCGGGGCCTTCTGCCAGCACCGTCACTTCTTCTTGCTCGCCTCTTCGAGCGAGGTGACGAGGAACGCGATCTCCTCGTCGCTGAGCTTCTTCTTCACCGTCTGGAGCATCGTCTTGAAGTGCGCGATCTCGTCGGGCTGTGCGGGGAACCCGGTGTTTCCCTTGGGGCCCGTGCTGTGAATCAGCGCCTTTCCGTCACCGTCGAGGAACGCGAACCACGGCAGGCCCTGTTCCTTGTCGATATAGCGCTTCTCGATCTCCTTCGCGCCCTTCGCACGGTCGTAGTCGAGCTTCGCGAAGACGAATTCCCTGGCGAGCAGCGGTGCGACATCCTTGGACGCCATCCAGGCGCCCAGCCTGTGGCAAAACGTTCACCACGGGGCCGTGAACCAGAGAAAGACGGTACTTGCCGTCCTTCTTCGCCTGGCTCAGGGCGGCCCTGAATGGCGGATCGGCATCGGGCGCCGGCGCCTGGTGTTTCTCGAGGAACGCGGCGAATTTCTTCGGATCGACGGTGGCGGGGTCGTCGCCCGCCATCTCCGTCGCCGACGCGTTCGCCAGGACCTTGCCGTGTGCGTCCAGGACGGTAAAGTAAGGCAGGGCTCCGGGCGCCGGCTTCGCGCCGTACGCCGCGGCCACGTCCAAGTTCCTGTCGATGCGGCCGACGTCCACGTAGACGAGCTTGTACTCATCCGAGAAGAACCGCGGCGTCGTGATTTCCGGCGACCGCTGCACCTGCGTGAACTTCGTCGAGCGCTCGTCGTCGTTCGCGCCCCAGTTGATCAGGACGCGAATGTCGCTCTCTTCGGCGCCCGCGGTGGCGGTGGCGATCAGCGCCTTCGCGTCGGCCGTCTCGCTGTAGATCTTGCGCGGCGCCTGCGGCTGACGAGGCGCCGCCGTCGGCGTCGCCGGCACGCTCTGTTGCCGCGGCGGTGCCTGCTGCGGCGGCGGAGGCGCCTGGCCGCTCATCGCCAGGAGGAGCGGCAGGAAATGAAGAACCATCGGATGCTCCCTATGCCGAGCCGACGCCCGACGCGGGCCCGGCGGACTGCCGCGGAGTCTACCACACCGACCTCTACGGCGCGGGCGCCCGGATCGAGAAGACCGTCCACACCCGCATGCGCGACACCCAGTTGTTGACGTTCACTCGGGTCACCCACGCCGGCAGGGTTCTCGCGACCGGCGTGACCTCGAGTCCGCTCGCCGCGAGCCAGTCGGGTGGCGAGAACGATCGGTGGAAAAAGAAGACGCGACCTGGCGCTGCCGAGGCGGCGTGTCTCAGCTCCTCAATCGTTTCGAAGTTCCTCACCGTGGTGTTGGGCGACCTGTAGAAGCAGATCTCGAGTGAGAGGAACCTGTAGGGCGAATCCGTCGCCGTGTAAACCGTGATGGGCTGCTGCTGGCTTGCGTCCCACAACCACCGGAAGAGCACCTCGGTTTCGTGCGACGGCTTCACCGTCACGACAGCCAGGGCGACGAGGTTCACGACGACGAACGCCCGCGCGGCGTTGCGGGCAGCCCGCGAACGGGTCCAGCGCTCGAGCGTGGACGAGGCTCCTGACGCGAACCGGTCCGCAGCGAGGACCAGCAGCGGCACCACCGCGTAGGTGATCGGGACCAGAAAGCGATCCTCCTTGTGCGCGATCAGGCTGTGCCCGACCAGGAACGGCAGCGTCGCCCACACGAGGATGTGCCGGCGGTCATACCAGACGGCGGCCACGAGCAGGCCCGCGAGCGCGAGGCTGAACGGGGGAAGGAGGAACAGCAGAATCCTGCCGATGTAGTACCACCACGGTTCGACACCAAAGGTGGCCGCCTTGCCCTCGATGAGGTTCGCCCGGACGTACTCATAGGGTGTGAACACCCAGGCGTCGTACAACCACCGGTCGGCCAGAGCGCCCGCCGCGCACGCCACGAGGAACGACAAGGCCAGAGCCGCCACAACCGACGGACGCGCCCGCCGGACGAACAGGAGCCAGCATCCGGCGCCCGCGATCGAGAACCCGACCTGATAGCGGAAGTAGAACGCGAAGCCCCACAGCAGTCCGGCTGCCGCCGCTGCGGCCACCGGTCCAGGCTCCCAGCGGACCCGCGGCCCCGCCGCCCCCTCGCGACTCTCTCGGACGGAGTCCAGCAGGAAGCACACGCCCGCGAAGAACAGCAGGCCGCCCCAATTGTCCGCGGAGAATCGAACGCGGGCGAAGGGCAGGAACCAGAGGAACATGCTGCCGGCGACGAGGACCAGCTTCAGCCGTTCGCTGCGAATCTCGGGCAGCACGCGCGTGGCCACCGCCAGCGATACCCAGACGCCCAGCAGGCCGGACGCCAGCCTGAGCAGGAAGGCCAGGACGAACGGCGATGACACCCCGATGGCCTCGACCCCTCGCGCGGCCCAGACCGCCAAGAGCGGCTGCAGGCCAGGGCGCATCTGCTCGCGGAACTCCCAGGCCAGCGTTTCAGCCGGCGCGCGACCGAGCTTGTACCAGGCGAGCTCGAGGATCTGGAAGTGCTCGTCGTAGCTCAGGAAGCCCCGGTTGAACCATGCCGACGCCGCGACGACCGCCAGGCCGCCGGCGATAAGCCATGCAGCCCGCTTCGCGCCCACGTGCGCCGCGATCGAGCCGAACATCGACTGCCGCCGGACGCCCGTGTCCCCGGTGGGAAGGGTGAGGGATGTCGCCATTATGCAGATCGTCCGACCGATCATATCAGCCACGCCCCCGACCGCTCATCCACTGCGCGCGGCAGTCTCCTATCTTCCGTCTTCTGTCTTCCGTCTTCTGGATTCTGGATTCTGTCTTCTGGCTTCTCTCTTTTCTGATATCTTCCCCCCACCATGAATCCCGAGATGATCGACCCCAGTGAGGTGCGCTTCTTCGCGGGCAGCTCGAATGGCCCGCTCGCCGCCGACATCGCCCAGCTGCTCGGCGTCCCCCTCGACGGCGTGGCCGTCACCAAGTTCAGCAACGACAATCTGTACATCCAGCTTGGCGCGAGCGTCCGCTCCCGCGAGGTGTTCATCGTGCAGTCGCTCTCGCCGCCGGTGAACGACCACCTGATGGAGCTGCTGATGATGCTGGACATCGCCCGCGGCGCCGGTGCGAAGGCGGTCCACGCTATCGTCCCGTACTTCTCGTTCGCGCGGTCCGACAAGAAGGACGCGCCCCGGATCTGCATCACCGCCCGCCTGGTCGCCGACCTTCTCGAGACGGCCGGCGCCAGCCACGTGATGACGATGGTGCTGCATTCGCCGCAGGTGCACGGCTTCTTCGGCGTCCCGACCGATCCGCTGGCCAGCCGGCAGGCGTTCAACCGCCACTTCCTGGCGTGCGACCTGACGGGCGCGGTCGTCATCGCGCCGGACCTCGGCCACGCGAAGGCCGCGGCGCGCTTCGCCAAGGACCTTGGCCTGCCCGTCGCGGCCGGCAACAAGGAGCGCCTCTCCGACACCCAGGTCCGCGTCACCAGCATCGTCGGGCCCCCGCTCCAGGCGTTCCGCTGCGCGCTGGTCTACGACGACGAAATCGCGACCGGCGGGTCGGTGGTGGAGTTGTGTGACCGGCTGATCCAGGAGGGCATCAACGACATCCGCATCGCGTGCACGCACGGGGTGTTCGTGAGAAACGCGCTCCCGCGCATCGCGGCGATCGAACAGGTGCGGGAGATCGTGACCACCGACACGGTCTACATGCCGCCCGAGCGGCGGCACGCGAAGCTGCGGGTGCTGTCGGCGGCCCCGATATTCGCCGACGCGATCCGCCGCAATTACTTCAGGCAGTCGATCGGCCACCTGGTGGCCTGCGGCGATGCCGATTCGGTGTGAACGGCCCGCTACCTCGACACCATTTCCATCGTGCGCAGCACCGGGTAGTACTGCGGCGCTGGCGTCGCGCCCAGCACCGGGTCCAGGATGTTCCACGCCATGAGCCCGTCGTCCGAACGCGGATCGAACAGCATAAACGCCAGCCGCGCCAGCGGCTGATCCATCGGCACCACCACCGACCCGGCCGGGATCGTCTGTTCGACGGTCTCCCACTTGCCGGTCAGCGTGCGCATCTTGTGCGTGCCCTGGTACTCGCGATCGGCCAGCACGTTGGTGTCGATCACGAACCGCTCGCCCTTGAACGACGTCTCCTTCTCGGTCTTGAAGAACCTGACACCGTGGGCCTCGAGGCGATCGACGACGCTCGCCATGGCTCGGCTGGACGGGCTTCCGCCCCCGCCTCTCGGCGCAGCGGGAGGAGCCACGGGTGATCCCGCGGCTGGCGGCGCCGACGCGGCGAGCGGCATCACGTAGAACCGCGGCGCCAGGCTCGTCTCGGTGGGGGAGGTGGTGGCATAGTGCCCCGCCGTCTCGCTCTTCTCGCCTCCCGGCACGCGCTTCCGGAAGGGCCGGTCGGGCACGTACGGATTCCGTTCGCTGACAGTCTGCGCCGTGACGATCGTCACGGGATCAGGCGCCTTGACGAGTTGCTGGCGCACCGCCAGCTGCGTGCCGGCGACCGACTCGCGCTCCGCCGCGGCGACGGTGTTTCGCACCGTCTCGCCGTTCTTCACGGCGAAGTCGATGACCTCCTCGAGAAACCAGTAGGTCGCCTTGATCCTGTCCTCGAACGAGGCGTACGAGTAGGTCTCCACGAGGATGCCGAGCTTGTTCCGCACGCCGAAGTACGTCGAGGTGTAGCGCGGCTTGGCCAGTTCGGCGTCGGACGCCCAGGCGCGCTCGCTGCCGCCGCGCATCATGCCGCCGTAGTAGAAGTAGTCCCAGCCGTGCTTCGCCTTGACCGCCCTGGTCACCTGCGGGAGAAGGACGTTGCGCAGCAACCCGACCGTCGCCTTCGAGTCGTTCGGATTGAGCGACGTCTCGTAGGTGAGGTAGAAGCCGCTGTCGGCGCTCCCGTCGGTCGTGTGGAGGTCGATAGCCATCTGCGGGTCGTACGCCGTGAGCAGCATGGCGAGCGAGCGGGCCTCGGCCGTCTCCATCTTCGTGCAGTCACGGTTCAGATCGAGGTTCTGCGCGTTGGTGCGCTGGCCCATCCCGCCGACGGGGCCGTTCTGGCTTCCGCGGTTCGCCACGTTGACGCGTTCGTTGCCGTCGGCGTTGTAGATCGGGTTGATGAGCAGGACGACCGACTTGAACCACTCGGCGCGCTCGCCTTTCGCGATGGAGCGGAGCAGCCAGAGCAGCGCCTCCTTCCCTTCGACTTCACCGGCGTGGATGTTCCCCTGGATGTAGATCCGCGTCTTCTTCGCGGCGAGCACCGCTTCGGCGGTCGCGGCCGGGGCGCCGATGACGGCGAGCGGCATCGGTCGGCCCTCGTACGTGTAGCCGTAGGTCGTCATGTGGATCTGCGGCGACGCGGCGGCCATGGCCTTCATGTACGAGACGACCTCGTCGTACCGAGCTCGTTTCCGCGTAGTTCGTCGCCTCGGGTCGCGTCAGCGGCCACTTCGAGGCGGCAGGCCCGGCCGGAGTGGCCGCGGGCCTGGCGGGCGCCACCGGTTGAGAGCGTCGGGGCCTGCGCCGCCAAGGCGGCGACGAGCGCGCACGCGAGCATCACACCAGGAACGATGGTGGATAGGATCTTCCGCATGTCGTGGAGTCTCCGTGTGAGGGGTTCCGCTCCCAAGGTCCGCGAGAATAGCACAGGTGACTCGGGACTCGACTGGCGGCACGTGCTAGGATCGGCCCCAACGCATGCCCGCGCTGCTTGCCGCCATCGTATGCGCGCTCGCGGCCTGGCCTTCCGCCGCCGCGGCTCAGCCACCTGCCGACGTCGCGCCGCGTGACCCGATCGAGGTCGCGTTCTCGCGGATGTACGACTACGATTTCGCCGGCGCGCACGCCGTGCTCGACGCGCAGACCACCGTCGACCCCGGCAATCCGCTCGTCTATTCCACCAGGGCCGCGGCGTACCTTTTCGCAGAACTCGGGCGCTTGAAGATCCTCGAGAGCGACTTCTTCCTGCACGACGACAACCTCGTGGACGACCGGAAGCTGCAGCCCGATCCAGTCGTGCGCCAGAAATTCCTGGATGCCGTGGCCGCCGCGCGGCAGCGGGCTACGGCGCGCCTGGCCGCGGCGCCGGACGACCGAAACGCGCTTTTCGCGATGGCCATGTCCGCGTGCGTCGTGGCCGACTACACCGGTCTCGTCGAGCGCCGCCAGTGGCGGTTTCTCACGCTGTCAAAGGAGACGAAGCGGTACGTCGACAAGCTGCTGGCGCTGGATCCGCCGGTCTACGACGCCTACTACAACGTCGGGATTCTCGAGTACGTTGTCGGCAGCCTGCCGTTCTTCGTGCGGTGGTTCGTGCCGCTCGACACGGTGGAGGGCAACAAGCGGAAGGGGATCGACGCGATGAAGATCGTCGCCCGCCAGGGACGCTACTATGCGCCGTTCGCGCGGGTGCTCCTGGCCGTGGTCTCGTTGCGCGAGGGCAAGCCTGCCGACGCACAGACGATCCTCGCCGGTCTCGCCCGCGAGTACCCGAACAATGCGCTCTTCGCCAAGGAGCTGGCACGGCTCGACGACCGGCTTCGCGCCGAGAGCGCGCGGCGCAGATAGAAGACGGACGACACCAGAGGTGATGTGTCAGCACACCTCGCGGCTTCCGCGGCTCTGCTGGCCCTCGCCGTCGCGTCGGGCGGGTCGGCACAGACCCGACCCGCCGAGGCGCGCCAGGCGAGCGCAGGATCCCTCGCCGCTCGACGGACACCCGTCGAGGAGCCGTCGGCCGCCGACCGGAGCCGTGCGACGGTTGTCCGCGCCGGCGTCCGCTCGGTGGCCGTCGCCGAGGTGTTCGGCGTCAACCTGGTCTACAACCTCATCAACCAGGCTCTGCCGACCGAGTACAGCGGCGACTTCAGCGTCAGCCACGACACGCTGGCGCGACAACATCGGCCACGGATTCACCTGGGACAACGATCCGTTCATCGTCAACCAGTTCGGCCACCCCTACCAGGGCGGTAACTACTTCTCGGCGGGCCGCGCGCAACGGGCTGAGCTACTGGGAGTCGATCCCGCTGACCGCGCTGGGCAGCGTGACGTGGGAGTGGTTCGGCGAGAGCACCCACCCGGCGTGGAACGACGTCATCAACACGACGATGGGTGGCGCGGCGTTCGGTGAAGTGCTCCACCGGATGGCCTGGCTCGTGCGGGACCCTCGCCAGACCGGCCGGTCTCGGCTCTGGCGCGAGATTGGCGCCACGGTGATCGACCCATCGGAGGACTGAACCGGTTCGGATGGCGCGAGGCGCTTCGCCCAGGGGAGAAGCCGGCGACGTGTCGGCCGAGTCGCGCGATGGCCGAAGTCCAGCTTGGCCTCTCGTGGCCTGAGGGCGACCTTCGCGCGGAAGGCTCATCGCCGAAGAACGTGTTCGGATCGTTCGCCCTCGACTACGGGGCGCCCGAGCGAGGCCCGACCGAGGCTCCGTTCGACGCATTCTCGATGGCGGTCCGGGTCGGCGGCGGTGCGACCGTGTCGGCCGCGGCCGATTCGCGGCCGGCTCGCCAGCCGGCCGCTGGGCAGCTTGGACCCGCTCGCACACCAACTCATCGTCGCCCAGGACTACGGCTACCGAGAGGCCCCTGGATTCCTGTTCGGCGAGCAGAGCGTCGTCGGCGGCCTCGCCAGCCGGGTCGAACTGCGCCCGGGCGTGTCGATCTCGACGACGGCGGTCGGCGGCGTCATCGCCGCTCGGAACCATCGACTCGGCGGCGGAGCCGCGCGCCAACCGCGCGTTCGACTACGGTCCGGGCGTGACGGCCTCCGGGTCGGCGGAACTGACGGTCCGCGGTTTGCCGGTGCTCGGCGTGGAGGCGGCGGTGTGGTGGATGCACACGGTGACGCGCGGGCCGGCCGACCACGCACTGTCGCTCGTCCGCGCGAAGGGCCGGGTCCCGCTCTTCCGCGGCATCCACGTCCTGGTGGAGGCCGAGCGGGTGACGCGCGACAGCCGGGTGGACGGCCGTTCGGATCAAGCGGCTGACGGGCGCTGAATCCGGCGAAGCGTTGCGGCGCGTGGCCTCGCGCTCGGGCTCGCTCTGCGGACCGCGTAGCCCTGCGCCGACGCGGCTCGGCCGCCTCGCACTCCCGCGATTGGCCGCACGACGTCCTCCGCGGGCCAGGCGTAGGGTACGTATCGAGCATGCCTTCGTCCGACCGGACATCCCCTGGCGCCGCGCAGATCGGCTTCTGGATGGCGACGGCCCTCGTCGTCGGCAACGCGATCGGCTCGGGGATCTTCCTGCTGCCGCCGGCGCTCGCGCCGTTCGGGGCCGACAACGTCCCCGGCTGGTTGCTGACGGCCGGAGGTGCGATCGCCCTGGGCCTCGTGTTCGCGGCGCTCAGCCGCCAGGTGCCCGGCGCAGGCGGGCCGTACGTGTACACACGGGCGGCGTTCGGCGATCTCGCGGCCTTCACCGTGGCCTGGGCCTATTGGATTTCGATCTGGGTGGGCAACGCGGCCATCGCAACCAGCGCCGTTGGCTACTCGGGCGAGTTCTTCCCCTGGATGGTTACGACGCCGCTCAACACCGCGCTGTCGACGCTCGGATTCGTCTGGGCGCTGACGCTGGTGAACTGCGTCGGGATCCGCGCGGCGGGATGGGTGCAGGGCGTGACCACGCTGATCAAGCTCCTTCCGCTGGTCGCCGCCATCGGCCTGCTCGCGTCCAGCGCCCCGTCGCTTGGCGCCACGGTGACGGTCGCGCCGCACTTCACGCTCAACGGCACGGCAGCCGTGGCCACGTTGGCGCTGTGGGCGATGCTCGGCATCGAATCGGCGACCATCCCGGCGGACAAGGTGACGGGCGCCGCAACCACCGTCCAGCGCGCGACCGTCGTCGGCACGGTCGTGACCGTCGCCCTGAGCGCGGCGGGATGCGCCGCCGTGCTCCTGCTCGTGCCTGGCCCGCAGCTCGCGGCCTCGACCGCGCCGTTCGCGACGCTCATTGGAGGAGCGTGGGGGCGCGGTGCCGCCGCGGCCGTGTCGTTCTGCGCCGCGACGAGCGCCCTCGGCGCGCTGAACGGCTGGATTCTCCTCCAGGGCGAACTCCCGCGCGCGATGGCGGCCGACGGGCTGTTCTTCCGGGCCTTCGGCAGAACGACGGCGCGGGGCACACCGGTCGCGGGCCTCCTCCTCACGAGCGGCCTCGCGACGATCCTGGTCCTGGTCAACGTGCACCGCACACTCGTCGGCGTGTTCACCTTCTTCGTGCTGCTCGCCACGACCGCGTCCCTGTTTGCGTACCTGGCGAGTTCGCTCGCGCTGATTCGCCTGAGGGCGCGCGATAGAACCAGCGGCCGGCGGTCCGGCCTGGCGCTGGGGATCCTGGGCTCCGCGGGAGCGGTCTACTCGATCGGCGCGCTTGCGGGCGCCGGGCGGGAAGCGGTGCTGTGGGGCGCGTTGCTGCTGGTGGCCGGCGTGCCGGTGTACGAAGGGCTCAGGCGAGCGCGGGTCTGAACAGGAAACCGCGATGCTGACTCGCGGCCGGCTGGCGGGTCCTTACCTCCCTCGCCGCCTCCGCACCCCGGGAAACCGTCCTCGCTCTGGGCGGGTTTCCGATCTCCACACCCGCCTCGCGCTAAAGCCCTGGCTCGAGCGGCCGCGCAGCGGCGGGGGAAACCGGCCCACCCGCTCGTCGGTTTCCGAGTGGCGGTGACGGGCTGCTCCGAAGCGGCTCGTCCGGCAAGGGCCCGCCAGCCGGCCGCGATCCCGAATCGCTGTCTCCTGTGTGAAGACCCGCGCTACGACGATGACGACGAGGTGAGCACACGCTCCAGCAGGGTGTTCAGCCGGCCCAGCATGGTCCTCGGGTCGTCGAGCAGCCCGGCCGCGACCCGTGCGTTGTCGAGGACCTGCTCGGCCACCGTCGCCGCCAGCGCTTCGTCCGTCCGCCGCATCGCATCGAGCCGGACGATGACGATGTGCCGCGGGTTGATCTCGAGATCGAGCGTGGCGTCGGGCACCGCCGCCTTGTCCTTCTGCATCGCCTTGAGGACCCGGCGCATCCCGGCCGTGATCATGCGGTCGGCGTCCACCACGACGGCGGGGCTCGTCACGAGGCGCTTCGACGCGCGAACGGCACCGACGCGGTCGCCCAGCTTCTGCTTGAACCAGGCGGCGAGCGCCCCCGCCTCGGTCTCGCCGAGCGCGCCCTCTGCGGCCGGCGGCGCGACGATGTCGAGCTCGGCCTTCTCGGCGGCGCGGAGCGTCCTGCCGTCGACCTGGTGGAGGTGGTCCATCACGAACTCGTCCCACGGGTCGTCGAGGAAGAGCACCTCGTAGCCGCGCGACTTGAACACCTCGAAGTACGGGCTGCTCTCGGCGGCCTCGCGGTTCGGCGCGAGCAGGTAGAAGATCTCCTTCTGGTCGCCAGGCATCCGCTTCACGTAGTCCGCAAGCGACGTCAGCGTGCCCTTCTCCGTCACCGACGACTCGTAGCGGAGCAGCCGACCGAGCGTTTCCCGCTGCGCGAAATCGGTCGCCACACCCTCCTTGATGAAGCGCGAGTGCTCGGCGTAGAACGTGTCGTAGAGCGCCGCGTCCTTCTCCGCGGTCTCCTCGAGGAACTTCAGGAAGCGGCTCGTCAGTGCCGTATTCAGCTTCTTCAGCAGCGCGCTGTCCTGCATCGTCTCCCGCGAGATGTTCAGCGGGAGGTCCTCGCTGTCGACGACGCCCTTCAGGAAGCGGAGCCATTCCGGGAAGAGGCCCTCGGCGTGGTCCTGGATGAGGACCCTGCGGCAGTAGAGGTTCACGCCCGGTTCGATCCGGCCGAGGCCCATGTTCTCCAGGTTGTGTCTGGGGACGAAGAGCACGGCCTGGATGGCGAGCGGGGCGTCCGCCGTGAAGTGCAGCCGGAGCAGCGGGTCTTCGTGGTCGTGGCCCACGTACTGGTAGAACGCGTTGTAGTCGCCGTCGGTGATCTCGCTCCTGTTGCGGCTCCAGATGGCCTGGATCGTGTTGAGGTGAGAGCCGTTCAGTTCGATCGGAAACTGAATGAAGCTCGAGTACCGCTGCACGAGCCGCTTGACGTGATCCCCTTTGGCGAAGTCGCGCGCGTCCTCTTTCAGTTGGATGATCACCTGGGTGCCGCGCGGGACGAGCGGCGCGGGCTCGATCTCGAAGCCGCCGGCGTTCTCGCTGGTCCAGCGCCAGCCCTGCTCGTCAGGCCGGTAGGAGCGGCTGAGTACGGTGACCCGCGTCGCCACCATGAACGCCGAGTAGAACCCGACGCCGAACTGGCCGATGAGCCTGGCGTCCGGCTTCTTCTCCTCGGCGAGCTGCTTGAGAAAGGCCCGCGTGCCCGAATGCGCGATGGTGCCCAGATTCTCCACCATCTCGCCTTGTGTCATCCCGACGCCGGTGTCGGCGACGGTGATCGTCCCGGCCTTCTCGTCGGTCGTGATCGAGATGGCGGGCGCCGTGTCGGGCTGCGCGCTTTCGGTGCCCGACGACTGGAGGAAGCGCAGGCGCTCGCACGCGTCCGCGGCATTGGAGATCAACTCGCGGACGAAGATGTCCCGGTCGGTGTACAGAGAGTGGATGACGATGTCCAGCAGTTGCTGGATCTCGGCCTGGAAGTGATGTCGCTCGCTCATGGATCCTCTGATTAGCGGAAGTAGGGCAGGAGAGTCAAGCCCGGACGGCTGGGGTTGTGAGGCGGCCGACCGAGTTGGTCGGGGTTGCGCTCCGCGCAAAGAGTATCGTATGGTGCTAGGAGGCATGTCGAGCAGCAAGACGTTCGATCGACGACGGGTCACCGGCGCAGGGGACCTGGCGAGGCGGGTGATCCACGCCGCCGGGCGCCTGGCTTTCTGGGCGCTCGTCACGTTCCACGTCGGTCTGTTCGCCGTTCACGTTATCCAGGGCAGGCTGTTCGAACCCGAGACGGCCGGCCGTTGGATCGTGGCCGTCCTGCTCCTCGCCGGATTCCGCAGACTCAGCCACCTCGGTCTGCCGCTCGTGTTCGGCCAGCGCGCCGTCGTGCTCTGGCTGCTCGTCATCCTGCTTCACTGCCATGCGGGATGGGCGAACGGCTCGACGAGCCTCCACCTTGCGGTGCCGGAGACGCTGGGCGCGTTGAGCCAGCTGACCGGGTCGCTCACCGTGCTGGGCGCGCTGCTTGTCGTTCTGCTGGTCGCGCTGCAGAGGCTGCGGCGCGACGGACGCGCGGCGTTTGCCTCGCCGGTGATTCTCGCCGGCCTCGCGTCGCCGGGCTTCGCCTTCCCATTCGCCCCCCGTCCTCCTCCCCTCGCGTAGCTTCCACCCTCCGCGTTGATCTCTCTTGCGGTGCCCGGCCTCCGCCGGCGTGCACCCGTTCTCCTGGTGGAGTGCTATGACTTCGGGATCTTCCCTGTATTGGATTCACTACCTTCCGGTGCTGACGACGGCCGTCGCGGCTGCGTTCAGCACGGTTCTGTTCGCGAAGTGGCGCCGGCAGCCGTCGCCGCACCTGCTCTGGTGGGCGATTGGCGTGGCGTTCTACGGGCTCGGCACGCTCGTCGAGGCGACGATCACGCTGACGGGCAACAGCGTATTCCTGACGAAAGCGTGGTACGTCGCCGGCGCCGTCCTGGGAGGCTATCCGCTGGCCCAGGGTTCGCTCTACCTCTCGTACTCGCGCTCGACGGCGCGTTGGGCCACCGCGATCAGTCTGCCGATTGTCGTGGCGGCCAGCGTGCTGGTCGTGCTGTCGCCGGTCGACCTGACGCGATTCGAACTGCACCGGCCCTCCGGCGCCATCCTGGCCTGGCGGTGGGTGCGGCTGATGACGCCGTTCATCAACGGTTACGCGGCGTTCTTCCTCATCGGCGGCGCCGCCGTCAGCGCGTGGCGCTTCTGGCAGTCGGGCGGCGCCGGCAACCGGGCGGCGGGCAATGCGCTCATCGCCGTGGGGGCGCTGCTGCCGGGCATCGGCGGGTCCATGGCCAAGGCCGGGATTGTCGAGGCCCTCTATGTCGGCGAGTGCGTCGGTCTCCTGTTGATCTGGCTCGGCGAGCGAACATGCGCGTGGCGACCGACCTCGGTCCGGGTCGCCGCCGAAGCCGAGCTTCCGGTTCGATAACGTCCGGCGGCGCCGAGCGGCCCGCCGTTTCTCGATGAATTGAGCATATGCGTACAGCAATTCTGTTTTGGCTCGGTGTGGCTCTGGCCGTCCTTGGCGCGTCAGCCGCCGAGGCGGGCGAGGTCGTCGGCAAGGCCGCCGACGCCACCGGGGCGGCGCTTCCCGCCGCGGTCGTCACGCTTCGAAACGAGGCGACCGGCGTCGAGCAGGTCGTTCGGACGGATGACCATGGTCAGTTTCGGTTTGCGGAGGTTCCGGCGGGCCGGTACCTGATTGCCGCGGAGTCTGCCGGCCTGGCGCGCGGGACGACGACCGTCGTCGTGACCGACGGGTCGGCGACGCCCGCCGTCTCGTTTGCCCTTCTGCCCGGGAACGTGGAGATGGGGGTGACGGTGACGGCGACGCGCAGCGAGCGGGCGGCGGATCTGGTCCCGCTGCGGACCGACACGTTGAGTCGCGAGAGGCTGCAGGCCGCCTCGTCGCTGTCGACCGGCGACGCGCTGGTGATGGCGCCCGGCGTGACGCCGGTCGGCAGCGGCCCGATGCAGGTGCGGCCGCGGCTGCGCGGCCTCGATTCGACGCGCGTGCTCGTCCTTGTGGATGGCGAGCGGCTGAACAACGCGCGGACGGCGACTGACCGCTCGGGCACCGAGGTCGGCCTGGTCGACCTGGACAGCGTGGAGAAGCTCGAGATCGCCAGCGGCGCGGGCTCGGTGCTCTACGGGACCGACGCGCTGTCGGGCACCGTCAACATCCTCACGAGCCAGCCGCGGTTCACCGACACGGTGTCGATGAACTACGGCCTCGACGGGTTCTTCAGCTCGAACGAGAACGGGCGGCGCGGCACGGTGCGGCTGGGGGCGACGGGCAAGCGGTTCGCGCTGCAGTTCTCGGCGGGCCTCGAGGCCTACGACAACTACCGCGCGGGCGCCGCCGGCGCCAGCGAGAACACCACCCCGTTCTTCACGAGCGGCCAGATCAAGAACGTCGACACGATCGACTCGAACTTCGGCTTCTCCTTCAAGGCGTTTCCCGACCCGTTCAACGCGCCCTATGTCCGCTCGTCGTCCACGATTCCGACGTCCGGCGCCGAGGGGAACCATGTCCGCGCCAGCGGCCTGTTCGCGCTGACCCCGAACTCGACGTTGCAGGTGGCCTACAGCCGCCGCCACATGAACAACGTCGGCTTTCCCGACTTCGAGCAGCCGGTCTTCTTCTCGCGCGTCACGCTGCCGCTCGACAACTTCGACCGCGCGTCCGCGAAGTACGAGGCGCGCTCCATCACATCCTGGTTCACGAACCTGAAGGTCACCGGTTACTACCAGGACCAGCGGCGCCTGCTCAGGAACGAGTTCCCGGTGCAGTTCCCGGTGCCGTCGCCGGCGTTCTTCCCGATCAACGTCTACCGGCTGAACCTGGCGACCGAGACCGAGCAACACGTGACCACGCCGGGGCTCGACGCGCAGGCGACGTTCGTGCCGGCGCGACGCCACGTGATCACCGCCGGCCTGATGGCGTACTCGGACGCCAGCCAGGACAGCCGGACCAACAGCACGCAGACCACGATCATCGGCAACGTGGCGATGGGGGCGCGCGGACCGCAGGCCAACGTGTTCGCTTCGCCGCAGGTGCAGGGCGCGCCGTCGATCACGCACCCGGTGCGGGTGCCGAACGCCTCGTTCAGCGACGTGGGGATCTTCGCGCAGGACGAATGGCAGGTGGCGTCGGCGCTGAGCCTCGTGGCCGGCGCGCGCGTCGACCAGTACCGGGTGGTGTCGACGGCGACGCCCGGCTACGAAATCGACTCGCTCCTGGTCGGCGCCAACCCGCCGATTCCCACCGAGTCGCTCCCGAATCAGAACGGCGATCGCGTGTCCCGGGCGGCCTTCACGGGGGACGTGGGCGTGGTCTACCGGCTGACCTCGTCTGCGGTGCTGCGCGCCCGATACGGCCGCAGCTACCGGCACCCCAACCTCGAGGAAATGCTCTTCTCGGGGCCGGCGACCGTGGGCTCAATCGTCCCGAACATGGCGGTGAAGCCCGAGGTGGGAGACAACGTCGACGTCGGCGCCAAGTTCACGTTCAAGCGCGTCGCGGCGTCGGTGTCGTACTTCAACAACACGTATCACGGGTTCATCTCGACCGAGATCGTGTCCCAGACCCCGTCAGGACCGCTGTCGCAGGCGATCAACTTCAGCGACGTCCGCATCCACGGCATCGAGGCCGAGATTGACGCGCCGGTGGTGCTCCGGCCGGGCGTGGTCACGTTCTTCGGGAACACGGCGCTCACCCGCGGGACCGTGCTGGCGGGCGAGAATCCGCTGACCGGCGCCTCGCTGGCCGGCACGCCACAGGACAACATCTCGCCGTTCAAGCTCGTCGCCGGCGTGCGGTTCAACGACGCGCACGACCGGTGGTGGGTGGAGTACGGCGTCCGCCATCAGGCTGAGGTCCAGCGGGTGGCCGTCACGCTGATCGACTCGCCCTACCTGATTCCGCAGGACCTGCTCGGGCTGAACGGGTTCACCGTGCAGCGGATGTCCGGGGGCGTCAACTTCCGGCCGCGCGGCGGCCGCCTCGGGCTCGTGTTCGCGGTGGAGAACCTGACCGATCGCTACTACCGTGAGCAGTTCCAGTTCGCACCGGCCCGCGGCCGGAGCTTCACCGTGGCGTTCCACGTCCGCTGAGTGCTTCGACTCGCAATCACGGCCACGGACGGCTTTGGGTACACGTGGCCGGCTGCGCTCGCTCAGCACTCAGTCCTGAGGGCACAAGTCACGTCGCCGTGTTTGT
Source organism: uncultured Acidobacteriota bacterium (assembly GCA_963784455.1). Lineage (GTDB taxonomy): Bacteria > Acidobacteriota > Vicinamibacteria > Vicinamibacterales > Fen-181 > FEN-299. Next base: position 193,409 of record CAWARN010000005.1, read on the forward strand.
GCATCGAAGGACTGAGCGGCGGCGAGTTCAGGGCGGCTTTTCGACCCGCCCGCTCGCGCGACTCGCGCATCGGTTAGCCTCCGGAGCGGGGATGCCGGAGTGGTATTATCCGATCATGGCTCGCAGCCCCCGTCTCGCACCGCCCCTGCGCGTTGCCGTACTGCTGTCGGCACTCACGCTCGTCGTCAGCGCCGCCGAGCCTTCACGCATCGTGGCCATCGGCGACGTGCACGGCGCGTTCACTGAGTTCACAACCCTCCTGCAGCGGGTGGGGCTCATCGATGCCAAACGCCGCTGGACCGGAGGCACGACAACGTTCGTCCAGGTCGGCGACCTGCTGGATCGCGGCGCCCGCACGCGCGAGTGCCTCGACCTCGTCATGGACCTCGAACGGCAAGCGGAGAAGGCCGGGGGAAAGGTCGTGCCGCTGCTCGGCAATCACGAGGCGATGAATCTGATGGGCGATCTGCGGTACGTGACGCCTGAGATCTATCGCACGTTTGCGACCGACCGCTCCGAAGACGTCCGCGCCCAGGCGCTCCAGAGCTACGCCGAGTTCCTCTCCGCGCACGTCGGGCACGTTCACAGCCTCCTCGTGCCTGCCGGCGACGCGGCGAGGAAGAAGTGGCTGGACAACCACCCGCTCGGCTACTTCGAGTATCGGGACGCGTTCGCTTCCGACGGCAAGTACGGCCGCTGGATACGCCGCCATCAGGCCATTGTCCAGATCGGGGACGGGCTGTTCGTGCACGGCGGCCTGTATCCCGCGCTGCCGTTCGAGAGCGCCGCCGCGCTGGACGTGAAGGTCCACGCCGAACTGGAGGGGTTCGACGAACTGTGGCAGGCGCTCTCTCGGGCGAAGGTGATCTGGCGCTACATGACGCTGATCGAGGCCCTCGCACAGGTCGAGGAAGAGCAGAAGTGGATGCAGGCGCAGGCCGCTCCTCCCGATCCAGTGATCACCGGGCATATCCAGAAGCTGCTCAGCTACCGCCAGTGGATGGTGGCTTCGTCGGACGGACCGCTGTGGTACCGCGGTCTGACCACGGAAACGGAACCGGCGGTGGCCGCCGGACTCGACGCGCTGTTCGCGCGGTTCGGCGCGCGCTACGCGGTAGTCGGGCACACGGTCCAGGCGAAGGCGACGGTGACGGAGTGGCTGGCCAACCGGGTGATCGCGATCGACACCGGCATGCTGCCGGAGGCGTACAAGGGGCGGGGGTCCGCCCTCGAGATCAAGGACGGGCGATTCACGGTCATCTATGGAGACGGGACGACCCAGCCGCTCCAGGCGCCCGCGCCGCTGACGGTCAAAGCGCCCACGCCCTATAGCGGCAGCCAGGTTCCAAGGCCTCGCGCGGCCGCTCTGCGATAGACCTCCGGGGCGACGGCCATGTCGTCGAGCGCCAGTCCGAGGTTGATGGCGATGGTCCGCTGTCTGGCGTCGGCGCGCCCCGTCTTGATCCCCGCCACCAGTTCGCCGAGATCGGCGTCGGGATCGGGCGTGTGCTGGAAGTACCCGACGCGGCGGTAGTACTGGAACTGGGCATGGTCGTCGGTCGTCAGCCGGTCGAATTCGGCCAGTGCGGCCGGCGACCAGTAGCTGTCGAAATCCACCGCGCTCGCGAATCCGCCTGGCTTCAGCCATCCCGGCTGAATGGTGGGAACCGGCTGCCGGAGGATCGGGCCGGATGTGACGACGATGTCGCTTTCGGCGACGGCCGTGCGCGCGTCGTCGACACCCGAGATTTCAATGCCGATCTTCCGACCCATCTCCTCGACGAACAGGCGCTGCACGTCCGGCGCGATGTCGTACGCCAGCGCCCGCTTCACCGGGAACTCGAGCGCCAATGCCTCGAGGTGCGTGCGCCCCTGGACGCCGCACGCCAGAATGCCCACGGTCCCGCTCTCCGGTCGTGCCAGGTATCGCGCCGACAGCGCGGAGGCGGCGGCCGTGCGGCAGGCCGTGATCCAGGTGCAGTCCATCACGGCGTAGGGGAGGCCGGTGTCGACGTCGTTGAGGACGATCAGCCCGCTGATGTACGGCAGGCCGGCTGCGCGGTTCTCGGGATAGCCGCTCACCCATTTCACGCCGGCCGCCCGCATGGCGGGAATGAAGGCGGGCATCGCGTGGATGAACGCGTCCGGCTTGGTGTGAATGCCCGGCTTGGGCGGCATCTCGACGCGCCCGTGCCCCTTTTCTCGGAATGCGGCCTCGAGCAGATCGATGATCGTTCGGGGCTCGAGCCCGACGCTGGCCACGTCGGTGGCGGAGAGGTAGAGCAGTTTCTGAGCGTCCATGCGGAGCGCCCCTACTATATCCCTTTCCCACCAGCCCGCTTTGTGCCTCCGCTCCGCCAGGTTTCGTTGTGCCCGGCTTGGCCGGCCTGTATCATGGTTGATGGCCCGGCCTTGCGGTGCCGCTCAAGGGAGAAACGTCGAATGAAGAGACTACCCGGATCTCGAGTCGCAGCGTGCCTTGCGCTCGCCATGCTGTGCGCTGCGGGCGCGGCGGCCCAGGTGCCGACGATCATCGCCCCATCCAACATCATCCTGCCCAACTTCAACGGCCAGCAGCCCGGCGTGACGGGCAGCCTCGAGGCGGGCGCCATGGTGGCGCGCGGCGACGACGCGTCGGCCACGTGGTACAACCCGGCCGGGCTGTCGAGAATCGAGTCGTCCAGCATGACCGGCAGCGCCGGAGCAATCCAGTGGCTGTGGGTGTCGCCGAACGCGTTTCCGAACAACGCCTACTCGGCGACGCACCTGCCCGTCCAGCTCGGCCTCGCGTGGAAGGAGCCGTTCGACTACGTCGGGTGGACGATGGCGTTCAACTTCTCGTCGAGCAACAGCTGGCAGGACGATCTGAGCTCGGAGCTGCAGGTCGGCACGGCACAGGCCCCTGAACGGTTCGCGTACACGGCGTCGTCGAAGTTCAGCCGCTATGTGGCCAGCGTGGGCGGCGGCTACACCCCCGACAAGAAGCTCCGGTTCGGCGGCAGCCTCGATGTCGAGTTGACGCGCATCAACCAGGCGCAGTCGGTCAACGACCGCATCCTCGGCACGCCGCGGCTCACGTCGCTGCTCGTCGCCTGGTACTCGAACGCGGCGTTCACCCACCTGCGCGCGACGCTCGGCATGCAGTACCAATTCAACGAGAAGCTCACGGTCGGCGGCACGGTCAAGACGCCCGGCATCGCGATGTCGAACGGCGGCTCGGCTGGCATGGACGCGACGCTCTACAAGAACGGCACCACCACCAACCTCTCCTACTACGACGGCAGCCCGACGATGAAGTACAAGGTGCCGTTCGAGTTTGCGGGCGGCGTGGCCTACAACGTCGGGAAGATGACGGCCGAGGGCGACGTCCGGATCACCCAGGGCGGCGGCGTCTACGACTTCTTCGCCCCGAACCGGACGGTCACCGGCATCGTCGACACCGGGACCAGCCCGGCGCAGGCCGTCGAGACGAAGTTCCGCACCTACAAGGTGGACCAGCGGTCGGTGGTGGACGTCCGCGTCGGCGGGCGCATCCTCCTCTCCGAGTCAGGCAAACTGACGCTGCACGGCGGCGTGGCGACGAACAACTCACCGGTCGGCGAGTCCGACGAGGTGTTCCAGAAGGCGAACCTGCTGCGCTTCACCGTGGGAATGAGCGGCGAAAAGGGGCGGTTCTTCTTCGCGGGCGGCCTCGACTACCAGGCCGGTACGACGCCGCTGTACGCCGTCTACACGGCGCAGAACGGCCAGGTCATCAACACCACGGTCAAGGCCGAAGGGCTCTCGCTGGTGTACTCGTTCGGGCTCCGGTTCTAGCGAACGCGTCTCGACGATTGGGGCGCTGTCATGACACCGTTGACGACGCGTCCGGCGTGGAAGGCCCTGGGGGTTCACGCGCGGGCGATGAGGCGCCGGCATCTCCGGGCGCTGTTCGCCGGCGACCCGGGCCGCGGGCGGCGCCTGACCGCTGAGGCCGCCGGCCTGTTTCTCGACTACTCCAAGAACCGCGTCACCGACCGGACGATCGCGCTGCTGGTCCGGCTCGCGAACGAGTCGGGCCTGCGCGAGCGCATCGACGCGATGTTCCGCGGCGAGAAGATCAACCGGACCGAGGACAGGGCTGTCCTCCACGCGGCGCTGCGCGCGCCGTCGGGGACGTCGATCCTCGTGGACGGCAGGAACGTCGTGCCCGACGTGCACGCCGTGCTGGAGCGGATGGCCGCGTTCGCCGGGCGCGTCCGCGTCGGCGCCTGGACGGGCCAGACCGGGCAGCCGATCCGCAACATCGTGAACATCGGCATCGGCGGCTCGGACCTCGGCCCGGTGATGGCGTACCAGGCGCTTCGTCACTACAGCGAACGCGCGCTGACGTTCCGGTTCGTGTCGAACATCGACGGCGCCGACTTCGTGGAAGCGACGCGCGACCTCGATCCGGCGGAGACCCTCTTCATCGTCTCGTCGAAGACGTTCACGACGCTCGAGACGATGACGAACGCGATGAGCGCGCGCGACTGGCTCCTCGCCGGCCTGGGCGGGAACCGACGGGCCGTGGCGAAGCACTTCGTCGCCGTCTCGACCAACGCGGAGAAGGTCTCCGCGTTCGGCATCGACACCGCGAACATGTTCGGGTTCTGGGACTGGGTCGGCGGCCGGTACTCCATGGACTCGGCGATCGGGCTGTCCACGATGATCGCCATCGGCCCCGGTCATTTCGGGGACATGCTGGCGGGCTTCCGCCAGATGGATGAGCATTATCGGACGGCGCCATTCGAAGAGAATCTGCCGGCGCTCATGGGGCTGCTGACGATCTGGCACACGAACTTCCTGGGCGCCGAGTCGGTGGCGGTGCTGCCCTACGAGAATTACCTGAAGCGGCTGCCGGCGTACCTCCAGCAGTTGACGATGGAGAGCAACGGCAAGCGGGTGACGATCGGCGGCCGGGCGGTCGATTACGCGACGAGCCCGATCTACTGGGGCGAGCCGGGCACCAACGGCCAGCACTCGTTCTACCAGCTCATCCACCAGGGCACACGGCTCGTCCCGTGCGACTTCATCGCGTTCGCGAACGCGCTCACGCCGCTTGGCAGGCACCATGACCTGCTGATGGCGAACGTGTTCGCGCAGGCCGAAGCGCTCGCGTTCGGCAGGAGCGCTGCCGAGGTGAAGGCGGAGGGCGTTCCCGCGGCCCTGGTGCCGCACAAGGTCTTCGAGGGGAACCGCCCGTCGAACACCATCCTCGCCGACCGCCTGACGCCGGCGACGCTCGGCGCCCTCGTGGCGCTGTACGAGCACAACGTCTTCACGCAGGGCGCGATCTGGGACATCAACCCCTTCGACCAGTGGGGCGTCGAGCTGGGCAAGGCGCTCGCGCAGGCGATCGTCCCGGAACTCGAGAGCCCGGCGACGCCGAAGCTCCGACACGACAGTTCCACGAACGGCCTGATCCGACGCTACCGGAAGCTGAGGGGGTCGGCGTAGAACTGGCGGGTGTCTCCCCGGCAAGACAGCTGTCGTTCGGTGGGGACAGCGGACGGTCGGCCTGATGAACGATCTTGTCTGAAACCGGACGTTTTCGGGTGAACACAGGCTGACGTTCACTGGCCCGGAGATTGCTGGTCTCCTCAATCGGAGGGTTTTCGCCATGCGACGGAAACTTCAACTGATGATGCTGATCGCCGTGATTCCCATGGCGCTCGCGCTGATTCCTGCGGCCGCCGAAGCTCAGCGGGGCGGGCGTCCCGCGGGAGGGGCGCCGCCGCCGGCTGCCAGCCGGCCGCCGGCAGGGCACCCGCAGGGAGGGGCGCCGCCGCCGGCCGCCAGCCGGCCGCCGGCAGGGCACCCGGGCGGTGGATACCCGGGCGGAGGGACGGTCGTCGTTCGGGGCGGCTACGGTGGCTACTACGGCTACCCGTACATGGGACTCGGCTGGGGCTGGGGACCGTATTGGGGCTCCTACTGGGGTGGTCCGTATTGGGGCTATCCGTATCCGGTACTGGGGTGGCGGCTCGTACGACATCGGCGCCGAGCTGCGGCTGGAGGTGAAGCCGAAGCAGGCCCAGGTCTACGTCGACGGCTACTACGTCGGCATCGTGGACGACTTCGACGGCACCTTCGAACGCCTGCATTTCAAGGCGGGCGACCACGAACTCGTTCTCTACCTCGAGGGCTACCAGACGGTGAAACAGAACGTCAGGCTGGGGCAGCGGCAAGAGGGGAAGATCAAGTTCCAGATGACGCCACTGGCCGCCGGTCAGACGGCGGAACCGCCCCCGCAGCCGAGACCCGAGCCGCCCCAGGACGCGTATGTGAACGACCAGGCGCCACCGCCGCCGCGCCCCGCGCCTCAGCGGGCGCCGGCTGGAGGGGCCGTGAGCATGGAGGCCCAGGGCTTCGGGTCGCTCGTGATCCGCGTCCAGCCCTCCGGGTCGGAGGTCTTCATCGACGGCGATCGCTGGCAAGGGCCCGAGGGTTCGGAGCGGCTGGTCATTCAGGTGCCGGCCGGGTCACACAAGATCGAGGTGCGCAAGGAGGGATCCGTTCCGTTCTCCACCACGATCCAGGTGCGGTCGGGCGAGACGCTGCCCCTCAACGTGAGTCTGCCCATCAAGGGCAACTAGCCGGAGGCGTTCCGTGATGAACAGATTCGCCAGATCGATGACTGGCATAGTGGCCGCCTGCCTGGTGGCGCTGGCGGTGACCGCGACGACGGCGCACGCGCAGGATGCGGCGGCTGGCGGGCAGCGGCCGCCCGCTCTCCAGCAGGGGCCGATGGTTGTCGAGCCGATTGGCAGCGGCTTCGTCCTGATGCCGGAGGTTCGGTGGACCGAGCTGAACCACGCGTGGGGCACGCAGTTCGGCGCATCGGGCGGCTGGGTGGTACGACGACAGGTTCTTCTTCGGCGGTGGCGTGGTACTGGCTGGTCGGCGGCGCCGGCGACCAGCAGTTGACCTACGGCGGCTTCATCACCGGTTGGAGCGCGCCTATCACCAGGTCGCTGCACGTGGGCGTGCGCGGACTCCTTGGCTGGGGGCATGCCGACACATTCGAGGAGTGGACTGACCCCGGCTACTGCCATCACGGGAGCTGCTATGGCCCGTCGACCCAGAAGGCGTGGGTGTACCGGGACTTCGTGGTGTTCGAGCCGTCGGTGAACGCGACGATCCGGCTTGCCAGGCAGCTGTCGCTCGACGTCTCCGGCGGCTACCGCCTGACGGGCAACAGTTACTACGGGTCGGACGACCACGTGAACGGGGCTTTCGGCAGCGTCGGGATCCGCGTGGGCGTGTTCTAGGGAATGGGTTACAGCGACGCCTATCGGGCGTTCCTCGATGCGCATCCTTCCTACGCCGGCACGGCGCGCCTGGACGAACTGCGCGCCACCGACTACGAGCGCCTCGACCGCCTGGGCCACGTCTATCTCGACTACACAGGCGGCGGCCTCTATGCGATGTCGCAGATCCGCGCGCACGACGAGCAGTTGCGCGACGGCGTCTTCGGCAATCCGCACTCGAACAACCCGACGTCGCTCGCCGCGTCGGCGCTCGTGCAGGACGCCCGCTCCGCCGTGCTGGCGTTCCTCAACGCCGACCCCGGCGAGTACGGCGTCATCTTCACGCCGAACGCCAGCGGCGCCCTGAAGCTGGTCGGCGAGTCGTACCCGTTCGAGCCGGGCGACCGCTACCTCCTGACGTACGACAACCACAACTCGGTGAACGGCCTCCGGGAATTCGCCCGCCACAACGGCGCGACGGTCACCTACCTCCCGGTGAACGCCCCGCACCTTCGGGTCGACGGCGAGGCCGTGGCCGCCGAACTGAAGCGGTGGTCGCCCGGACGCCACCGCCTGTTTGCCTTCCCGGCGCAATCGAACTTCAGCGGCGTGCAGCACCCGCTGGAGTGGGTGGAGTGGGCGCACGACCACGGGTGGCAGGTCGTCCTCGACTGCGCCGCCTTCGCACCGACCAATCGCCTCGACCTGTCCAGGGTCCGGCCGGACTTCGTCCCGCTCTCGTTCTACAAGATCTTCGGGTACCCGACGGGAATCGGCGCGCTCGTCTTCCGGAACGACGCGTTGAAGGCGCTGCGGCGTCCCTGGTTCGCGGGCGGCACCATCACGATGGCGTCCGTCCAGGGCGAGGACTGGTACCGGCTGGCGCCGGGACACGCCGGATTCGAAGACGGCACGGTGGACTACCTCGGTCTGCCGGCGGTCGCCATCGGCCTCGACCACATCTCGCGCGCCGGCATCGACGTCATCCACGAGCGCGTCATGGCGCTGACATCCTGGCTCATCGCCCGGATGACATCGCTCGCCCACGCCAACGGCGCCCCCGTGGCGCGGATCTTCGGGCCGACCGACACCACGCGGCGGGGGGCCACCATCGCGTTCTACCTGCAGGGGCCCGACGGGATGCCGTACGACGTGAGGGGCATCGAGCAGTTGGCGATCCGCCGCCGCATTTCCATCCGCACCGGGTGTTTCTGCAATCCTGGGGACGGCGAGGTGGCGCACGGGATCACGCGCGAGGACATGGCGCAGTGCTTCGTCGGCCGAACGGGGCCCGTGACGTTCGAGGAATGCTCCGAGACGCTCCGGGCCTCGACAGGAAAGCCCCCGAACACGATGCGCATCTCGCTGGGACTCGCCTCCAACTTCGCCGACGTCTTCGCCTTCCTGATGTTCGCGAGCCGGTTTGTCGACGTGCCCGGCAGATCGAGCTCCCGGCGGAGTGACCTCGTTCGAGTCGCGCCGCCACCGCGCGGGGGCGGCGCGTTACTCGCTCACACGCGCTGAACGCACTCCGAGAAGGGCGTACAGGGGGCAGAAACTCACCAGACCCGTGAGCAGCGGCACGGCTCCCACCAACCCCCACATCGACTTCGGTCCCACGAACGTCAGACTCAACACCACGAGCCCGGCAATCACCCGCACTGCTCGGTCCACACCACCAATGTTCGTCGGCAACATCATCGCCATCGGATTCTCCTTGAATGTGGGGGGCGACCCAGCGCCCTCCATTCAATAGATAGCGTTTGTCGGAAAAGGATTCACCCAAATCCCGACCGGTCTGTCGAATGGCCCGACCGACCCGTCAATCGCCAACGAGCGTCTCCATCGCGCCGTCACCATCCGGTTCGGCCGCGAATCCCTGAACGAGGAGGGCGCGGTGCCCGAGGCAGCGTTGATGTCCGAGCTGTGGTCCGCACTCGGCGGCAGGAAATCCTGACGGAGCGATCCGGTGTCCGACACGAGTCCGCCGGCGCGAGCGGTGATATCCTCTGGGCCGATGGCGTCACCGCGTCGTACCCCCCGCATCCTGCTCGCCAGCACCCTGGCGGCCATCGGGCTGCTCGTCGTCGGCTGGTTCGACTACACCGCCACCCGCCGCGACCTGCTGCAGTTGCTCCGCGAGCAGGCGGTGACACTTCGCCACACGATTGCCGCCGCGGCCCGGGCAAACCAGGCGGCGGGTGCGCAGGCCGAAGCGCAGATTCAGGAGCGCCTGCTCGACAACGCGCGACTCCTCGCGGAACTCGATCGCCAGCGCCGCCTCGACCCGGTCTTCCTCGACAGCATCGCCGCCCGGAACCGGCTGTTTCGCGTCGCGGTGTTCGGCAGGGCCGGCGCACGCGAGTACTCGAGCGGCGGAGAGGGCGCGGGATTCGGCGCCGGTGGACGCGGCTTCCCGGCCGCAGGCCTGCTGCAACGGCTGATGACCGGCAGCGAGACGGAGGCCGTGGGCGAGTTGCACAGCCCGAGATGGGGAGGGCGCGCACGCATCGCCGCGGGGATTCGCCGTTCGAACGGTGGCGCGATCCTGCTCAATGCGGACGCGGGCGAGATCGAGGCGCTCCAGCGCCAGATGTCCCTCGACAGCCTGGTGAAGGACATGGTCGCGTCGACCGGGCAGTTGGCGTACGTGACGCTCGACCGGGGCGACCTCCACATCGCCGCAGGCGAGCTCCCGGTGGCGGCGCCTGCGGCGCCGACCGTCGCCGCCGAGGAGGGTGCCGGCGGGCCGCTGCTCGAGCGGGAGCTGTCCGCCCAGGCCGCCCGGTGTTGGAGTTCGCGGGGCCCGTGACGCTCGGACAGGGCGAGGCCGCCAGCCTCCGGGTCGGGCTTCGGCTCGACGATCTCAGGCGCTCGGAGCGGCGGATGATGATTCGGCTGGCCGTCTCGCTCGGCGCCGCGCTGATTCTGTCCCTGCTCGCGCTCGGCACGGTGTGGCTGCGCCAGGCCTACAGCGCCCTGAGCGAGAAGCACGCGCTGGCCGAGGCGGCGCTGCGCCGGCGCGACCGACTGAGCGCGATGGGTGAACTGGCCTCCACGGTCGCGCACGAGGTGCGCAACCCGCTGAACGCCATCGCGATGAGCGCGCAGAGGCTGCGTCGCGAGTTCCCGGCCGTCGCCTCGGCCGACACCGACGAGGATCGCGCCGAGCTCGAGCAGCTGCTCGGCGTCGTCGAAAGCGAGACGCGCCGCATCAACGACGTGGTGGAGCAGTTCCTCGACTACGCCCGCCCGCCGAAGCTCGCGCCGCGCGTCACCGACCTCGCCGCCGAGGTGGGGACGATCGTGGACTCGCTTCGGGCGCTGTCCGAGTCGCGCGGGGTGAAGCTGGAGATCGAAGCCGGCACGGCCGGCGCCGCCGTCTGTGACCCGGGGCAGCTGCGCCAGGCCGTGGACAACCTGGTCCGGAACGCCATCGAGGCGACGCCGGCGGGCGGCCAGGTGACGGTCATTGCGCAGAGCGACAGCGAAGGGCACACGATTGAGGTTCGCGACACCGGCGCAGGAATCGCGGCCGAGGACCTCCCGAAGGTGTTCGACCTGTACTTCACGACGAAGCCACACGGGACGGGGGTCGGCCTGGCGGTGACCCAGCAGATTGTCAGCGCTCACGGCGGGACCATCGAGGTGGACTCGGCGCCGGGGCGCGGGACGCGGATGACGATCCGGCTGCCGCTCAGTGTCGAAGGAGGCGCCGGTGCCTGAGCACGTGATCCTCGTGGTCGATGACGAGCCGGCGCAGCGAACCGTGCTCGCGGGCTTCCTGCGGAAGCGGGGGTTCGAGGTGCTGCAGGCGCCAGGCGTCGGGGAAGCCCTGGCCCAGGTGTCCGCCCGGCTGGTGGACCTGGTCCTCACCGATCTTCGCATGCCCGACGGCACCGGCCTCGACGTGCTGAACGGCGTACGGAAGATCAATCCCGAGATCGCGGTCGTGGTGATGACCGCGTTCGGCACCGTCGCCAGCGCGGTGGACGCCATGAAGCACGGCGCCTCCGACTACCTCACCAAGCCGATCGACCTCGACGAGCTGGACGTGCTCATCGGACGCACGCTGGAGCGGCGGGCGCTGGTGGCCGAGAACCGGGAGCTGAAGCGGCAGCTCGAGAAGCCGCCACCGCCTGGCCGGCATGGAGACCGCGAACCCGCGGATGGCGGACGCGATCAACATGGCGGCGCGCGCGGCCGCCAGCCGGGCGACGATCCTGATCCGAGGCGAGAGCGGCACCGGCAAGGAGCTGATGGCGCGGGCGATCCACTACGCGAGCCCGCGCGGCAAGGGACCGCTCGTCGCCGTCAACGTGGCGGCCCTGCCCGACACGCTGCATCGAATCGGAGCTGTTCGGCCACGAGCGGGGCGCGTTCACCGGCGCCGACCGCGAGCACCGCGGCCGGTTCGAGCTGGCCGACGGCGGCACGCTCTTCCTGGACGAGATCGGCGACCTCCCGAAGAGCACGCAGGTGAAGCTGCTGCGCGTCCTGCAGGAACAGGCGTTCGAGCGGCTCGGCGGCACGCGCACGCTGCGCGTGGACGTCCGGATGATCGCCGCCACCAACCGCGACCTCGAGGCGATGGTGGCGCAGGGCGAGTTTCGCGAGGACCTGTACTACCGCCTCAACGTCGTCTCGATCGAGATCCCGCCGCTGCGCGAGCGGCGCGAGGACATCCCGGCGCTCGTCGGGCTCTTTCTCGAGCGATTCGCCGGCGAGCGGCCGGCGCCCGTCGACCGAGGTGTCACGCGAGGCGATGGACCTGCTGGTGAAGTACCAGTACCCCGGGAACGTGCGCGAGCTCGAGAACCTGGTGCACCGCGCCGTCGTTCTGGCACGAGGGCGCACGCTGACGACGGCGGACCTGCCGATTCGGGTCGCGCGGATGAAGGCCGACGGACACGCCGAGCGCGGCGACGACGTTCGTGGAACGCGTGGCCGAGTTCGAACGCGCGCTGATCGTCGAGGCGCTCGACCGGGCAGGCGGCGTGCAGACACGCGCGGCCCGCGCCCTCGGGATGAGCGAGCGCCACCTGCGCTACAAGCTGCGGAAATACAAGCTGAGCGCCCTCATCGCCGACCCTCCTCGCCGGTTGGCGGCAATCCCTGAATGATCTGGGCCACCTCGATCGGACGTTTCCCGTACTGCGTGGCCAGCTGTCTCATGTTGCTGTCGGCCGTTACATTGGTGAACCCCGCCTGGCGCAGCCGCCCAGGGCCGTGTCGACCGGGATGCTCGCTTCGTCGCAGAGCTGACCTACCGTCTTCCGTCCGAACCCGCCGCCCTGAGCGACCGGAACCGATGCGGCCCTGACCGGCCCGAGCGCCTTCAGGTAGACCTGCCTCGCGCAGGTTCTCCATCGCCCCAGGAGTTCTTCACCTGTTCCCCAATCGTCATGACCGTCGAGAACGGAGGAACGCCGACAATCGTCAGGACGAGCACCGCCGTGCCGACGGCCACCGCGAGTCCCATTTCCTTTCTGCGGTGCAACCCCTCGCCGACTTTCCGTCGCAGGTAGTTCAGGATCACGCGCCAGTTGAAGTAGACGTGGAGGGCGATCGCGCCGAGGAAGAGCAGCGTGAATGGGGTTAGTAAGACACGCTCAGGCCGAGGCCGAGGCCATGAGACGAGTAGTTGTAGTAGGCATCGTTCGACTGTTGTCGGGTGAACTGATAGTCCAGGACCAGGTGGACGCCAACCGGGCCGGCCCATTCGCGCAGCACCAGCAGCTTCCACGCCGCACCTGCGCGCCAAATCCGGTCGGCGCGGAGTTCGCCGCTCACAAGCGGGAGGCCGTCGAGTCCGAACGCGGCGGTTCCGCGGTAGTCCTTCCGCGTGTATGCGCCGAACGCCTCGAGCGTCATGCCGTTCTGGAACAGCTGCTTGGCGGATCCAGAGTACCGCGCGAGCGTTGCTCGCGAACGGGTCGTCGTAGACGCCGTCGTCGAAGAACAGCGCAGGCGTCGTCACCACGGCCGTCGGCAGCGCGCCGAAGCTCGTACGCTGCATATACTGCAGGGTCACGCCGGTGCGGTCGGCCAGCGACTGCGCGATGCGACCGAGCACCGTCACCTGTCCTGCGGTCCCGCCGACCGAGCCGGTGGCCGAGTACGCCGCTGAACTCATCACCCTGCCGGACGCCTGCGACTGGGCGCCGACGCCGCGCCCGCGGGAGAAACCCGACTGGGAGAGGGTGGCGGGTACGCCCGTCGTCGTGGCAGCGGCAAGCGAGGCCGGTTCGAGCACGTCGTAGCGCTTGGCGCCGGGCCGAACCTCGGCGATCAGCGTGGTTCTCGACGGGAGGTTCACGAGGAAGCTCCCGAACCCTTCGTGTTCGACCTGGTCGAGTTCGGGCATGTCCGGGAACGCCCGGATGTCGGCCCGGTAGCCGGCGCGAATCGTCCTCGTCTCATGAGATGTCCACTGGGCGTTGAGAAACACGCCGAGCGCCCGGTAATCAGCGGCCGCCCAGGACGTGCCGTTGCTTCGCCACGTCCCGCTGGCGCCGGTGAAGATCGACGGTCCCGTCGTCGCGGCCTTGCGCAGTTGCCAGGTGGCGCCGAGATCGTTCTGCAGGTATCGCCAGTCGCCGGCCGTCGTGTAGTCGCCCGCATCGAGCGTGTAGAAGAGCCGCAGGCGCTCGCTCGCGAGTTTCTGCTCAGCCTCGATGGACCCGGCCGTCGCACGCGGGCCATCGGACGTCATCGTGTCGGTCGACGTGAGGGCGTTGAGGGCTCGACCGAACGACACCGTGATCGATGGCTGGGCGAAGGCCTGGCCGGATGCCAGCGTCCAGAGCAGCGCGGCGGCCATCCAGGCGATGTGCCCGACACGGGCTGGTGCAGAGACTGTTCGCGCGTCCATGATCGGCCTCGAAGAAAGTCCTCGAGAGTTCACGACTGACTCCGCGGGAGCAGGCCGGGAAGAGGATCGACCCGGCCCGTTCCCGCGGTCGTCTCGTTACCGGCGGGGCCCACGCCCCTTGCCTTTGGGGCCGGTCCCGTCGCAGACGCCCGTGCCGGTGCCGGCGCCGGCCGGAGCGCCGAAGCCCGTGCCGTCCTGGGGTCCCACGTGTGTGCCGTTGCCTTTGCCGCGGCCATAGCCCTTCCCCTGACCCTGGCCGTTTGCGCCACGCGTGCCGTTCTGGAAGGTGTCGCAGATGCCATCGCCGTTCGCGTCGACGAAATTGGCGCCCACGGCTGTCTGTCCGCCGGCCTTCGGCGCGGCCGCCGGCCTGCCCTGCGCGGCCGCCATCGTAGCGGTCACGAGCAGCGCTCCCAGCCCGAGAATCAATGCGCGTTTCATGGTTCCTCCTGTCGGTGTCCGTTAGCGGCGATGCGACCATCGCACCCCGCTCGACCCATGAGAAGGCAAGGACGGGACCACCGTGGTCCATGATGGCGACAATCGCCATAAAACATTGCACAATATAGACTTACTATTGAAGACGCGGTCGAGGATGTCGGCGCCGGAGTGGGAGAATCTCGACCGGACGGTCGCGACGTTCGACCAAATGGTCGAGCGTCCCCCAATCGGACGGCCTCGTGAAGGGACGGCTGGAGGTGAGGTCCGGAGAGTCCCCGCGGGACGCTCCGGACCCTTCGAGTCTGTGGCGACCTACTTCTTCGCGCTGAGCGCCGCGATGTCCTTCACGGCAGCGATCGCGGCGTCGATGTGCGCCTCGGTGTTGAACGGGCCGATGCCGAACCGGACGGCGCCGTGGATCTTGTCGGTGCCCAGGTGTTCGTGGACCATCGGCGCGCAGTGCAGGCCGGTGCGGCACGCAATGTTGTGGTCGACGTCGAGCATCGTGCCCACGTCCGCCGCCTCGAACCCCTCCACGTTGAACGCGAGCACGGACACCCGCTCGTGGCCCGGGACGTCGTCGGCGCAGTAGAGAATCATGCCGGGGATCTCCCGCAGGCCGTCGCGGAGCTTGCGCCACAGTGTCATCTCACGCGTGTGGATCTGTGACATCCCCTCCCCGAGGACCCACGTCACTCCCGCGTAGAGTCCCGCGATGCCGGGCAGGTTGGGCGTGCCGTACTCCATCCGGTAGGGGTACTCGTAAGGTGATGGCGCTGGGCGCTCTTGACGCCCGTGCCGCCCGCCCGGGTCTGGCGGATTTCGACGCCCTCGCGAACGCACATCCCGCCGATGCCCATCGGGCCCATCAGGCTCTTGTGGCCGGTGAAGCAGATGACGTCGGCGCCCAGGCCGTCGAGCGTCACCGGCACCACGCCCGCACTCTGGCTCACGTCCAGGATCAGATGGATGCCCCGCCTGCGGCACGCCTGGCCGATGGTCGCGACGTCCTGGATCGTCCCGATGACGTTCGACGCGTGGTTCATCACGACGGCCTTCGTCTTGGGGCCCATCTTCGCGATGACCTTCTCCGGGTCGACGTATCCGTCGGCCTCGCAGTCGACCCAGTCCACCAGCACACCCTGCTCGTGCTCCAGCGTCCAGACCGGACGCAGCGTGGAGTTGTGCTCGAGGTGCGTGGTGACCACGTGGTCGCCAGGGTTGATGAGGCCGAAGATCGCGAGGTTGAGCGCGTCGGTGGAGTTGTAGCCGAAGACCGTGCGATTCGGGTCGGTACCGCCGAACAGGCCGTTCAGCAGCTTCCGCGTCCTGTCCACCATCGACCCGGCCTCCAGGCACAGGTCGAAGCCGCTGCGGCCCGGGTTCACGCCGTAGCTCCGGTAGAACCGATCCATCGTCTGGTAGACGACCTCCGGCTTCGGGAACGACGTGGCGCCGTTGTCGAGGAAGATGAGCTTCGAATGCATGGCGTCCAGCAGATCGGTAGGAGTGCGCGTCGGATCGGTTGCGGCCATCGTTCACCTCGTGGTTTCGGTCTCAGGGATTCGGGACGAGCGCGCCGGCGACGAGATCGAGGATCTGCACGACCTTCATGCCGAGCTTGTAGTGCTTGATGACGTCGTTCAGGCCGTCGACGCAGTTGTGGCACATGGTGCAGACGATCTTGGCGCCGGTGGCCCTCAGCTGCTCCGCCTTGATCTTCGCCACTTCCAGGCGGAGCGGGCGGTACTCGGCCATCGAGAGCAGGCCGCTGCCGCCGGTGCAGCAGTAGTTCTCGCGGCCGTGCGGCTCCATCTCGCGGAAGTCGGCGCAGACCCGGTTGAGGATCCAGCGCGGCTCCTCGACGAGGTCGCCGGATCGGGCGATGTTGCAGGAATCGTGGAACGTCACCGGGAGCGCGTTGCGGCTCGGATCGACCGTGATCCGCCCCTCGTCGATGTACCGGATCAGCGTCATGATCACCGACTCCGACGGGAGGTTCTGGTCGTACTTCGCCCAGTTGTACCCCTCCCACCGCGTCGAGCGGTATCCGTGGCCGCACTCGGAGATGACGATGCGCCTGGCTTTGAGCCTGACGGCGGCCTCGTAGAGATTGCGCGCCACGTAACCGCCCAGCTTGTCGTCGCCTGAGAAGAGGCCGAAGTTGGTCTGGTCCCAGCCGAAGCTGGGGAGCGTCCAGCTCTCGCCGGCCGCGGCGAAGACCCTGGCCGCGTTGCTGACCGAGCGCGGGTCGAACTTGATCTCCCTGGGGTTGAGCGAGTACATGAAGTCGCAGTGCTCGCGGTCCACGGGGATCTCGATGTCCGGGTTCTCGAGTTCGGCCTGCAGCTCCTCCTTCACCCAGTCGAGGGTCTCGAGGTAGTCCGTTTCGCCGACACCCATCTGGTTGCCCGTCTCCCACTGATCGCGGCTGACGGTGAACACCCCTTCTGGCACGATGCCCAGCTCGGTGAGGATGCCGCGGGCGAACCGGATCAGCGCCGCGTTGTCCACGCCCATCGGGCAGTTGTACGTGCAGCGGCGGCAGGCGCTGCACGTGCCGAAGACCATGTTCTTCAGCTCGTTCAGCTCGTCGATGTTCTTCGGCGCGCCGGCGTGGACGAGCGACGGCAGCACCCGACCCGTCCAGTCGATGCGGCGCTTGAAGATGCGGCGGATCTGGTCGGCCTTGTGGGCCGGCGTCATGGCCGGGTCGTCGGGGCGGGCGAGCGCGTAGTGGCACGCCTCGGCGCACAGGCCGCAGTGGACGCAGCCGGTCAGCGACGTCGCCAGCGCGCGCGTCATCCGCTCGCGCATCAGCTGCACCAGCTTCTCGGGGTTGTCGGCCGACGGGTCGAACACCGTCAGGCGCCGGCCGTCGAGCGACGCGGGCTTGTCGGCGATCGCCTTGGCCTGGGCCTTCGTCTGGAGCGGCAGGTTCAGCACGTTCTTCAGATCGATCGGCTCGTCGCTCATGGCAGCCTCCGCGTCTTGGCGACGGCACCGCGGTGCCCCTGCATGCGCCCGAAGTAGAACCGGGTGAACGGGTAGTACAGGTAGTGGCAGATCTTCGAGAACGGCACGTAGACGAGGAAGAACGCGGTCAGCGCGAAGAAGGCGATGAGCGGCCACTCGCCGTCCGCGGGCCGGTTCGGCACCGCGACGACTCCGGAGAGGAAGAACAGGATCATCAGCGCGAGCGACAGGTAGTCGTCGGCCGTGCTGATCAGCCGCAGGGCGGGCGTCGTCAGGCGCCGATAGAGGCGCATCAGGCCGACGGCGAAGGCGGCGCCGAGCGCGGCCTGGAAGATGCGGACGACCAGCGTGTTCTCGAACAGCGCCGGCCAGTACGGAATGATGAACGTCGCGCTGATCGCCAGCACGATGCCGATGTGGAAGACGACGAACTGGAGGTAGAAGAGCGGCCTTCTCCGGGTCGATTCCATGGCCCACGGCATCGCCACGTTGAGCATCGACCAGGCGACACCGATGGCGGCGCTGCCGGCCGGGTACGTGCGCTCCGGAGCGGACCGGAAGCGGAACAGCCAGACCAGGCGAAGGAGGTAGACCGTCGACATGAAGAGCAGCGCGATGATCTGCACGTCGTTCTCGAGAATGCTCAGAGTCCTACTCATCGCCCGCGCCTCGATGTGTGGCCGCGCCTGCTACACGCAGCCGTCCGGCTTCGGAAGACCCGCGAGCTTGCAGGCGCCTTTGGCCGGCCCGCTCGGGAAGAGCGCGTACACCTGCTTGAGCGGCATGCCCGTGGTCCTGCAGATGGCGCGCACCATCGGCGCCGTCTGGTTCGCCACGTAGTGCTCCCGGATGAAGCGGATGACGGCCCAGTGCTGGTCGTTCAGCTCGTCGAGGCCCTCTTCGTGCTTCGCCAGCGCGAGCGCCAGCGCTTCGGTCCAAATCGCCGGGTTCGCGAGGAACCCCTCCTCGTTCAGCTCGATCAGCGTTCCGTTGAAGTCGAAACTGCTCATGGGTCCTCCGGGCGGCTGCGCCGCTGGCGGGCCGCGTCGATGATTGGCGCTATGTTGTATGCACGAAATGGTAGATTGTGTGCATGACAATGTGGCTGCCGGACCTGGCGGGTTCGAGCCGACCGGCGTACCTCGCGATCGCCGACGCGATCGCCGACGCCGTTCGGCTGGGCAAGCTGCGCCCGGGCGAGTTGCTGCCCACGCACCGGCTGCTCGCGGACTTGGTCGGCGTCAACGTCAGCACCGTGACGAGGGCCTACCGGGAGGCCGCGCGGCGGCGCCTGGTCGGCGGCGAAGTGGGCCGCGGCACCTTCGTGCTGGCCGCCGCGTCCGAAGCGGCGATCTTCGCACTCGAGCAGCGCCCCGAGGGCGGCGTGATCGATTTGTCGACGAACATGCCGCCCGTGTCGGCGCGCGATCGCGACCTGGCGGCGGCCCTCGCCCGGTTCGGGCCGGGCGATGCGGCGCGCCTGCTGCACTACCCGGGGCCGGGCGACGCGCTCGTCCACCGGGAGGCCGCGGCGGGCTGGCTCCGCCGTCGCGGCGTCGAGACCGACCCCGATGCCATCCTGGTGTGCGCCGGCGCGCAGCACGCGATGGACACGGCCCTGGGGCTCTGCGCGGAGGTCGACGGAGATCGTGTGCGAGGACCTGGTCTACCCGGGGCTGAACGCCGTCGCGCGCCACCTGCGCCGCCGTCTGCATCCGATTCCGATGGACGGCGAAGGCATTCTGCCTGGGCCGTTCGCCCAGGCCTGCCGAGGCGGCGCGCGTCTGGCCGTCCTGTCGCCGACCCTGCACAACCCGACGACGACGACCATGAGTGTGGAGCGTCGGCGGCAGGTGGTGACGATCGCCCGGCGCTGGAACGTGACGATTGTCGAGGAGGACGTCTACGGTCTGTTGGCGGAGGATTCCCCGCCACCGCTGGCGGCTCTCGCGCCGGAGCGCGTCATCTACCTGACGGGGCTGTCGAAGACCGTCGCGCCCGGCCTCCGAATCGGGTATCTCGTCGTTCCACCGGATCTGCGCGGACGGCTGCGCGACACCGAACACCACACGACGTGGTACGTGTCGACGCTCTCGACGGCGCTCGCGAGCCGGTGGCTGGAGGACGGCACGGCGTGGCGCCGGCTCCTGGCTCAGCGCAGCGAGCTGGCGGCCCGCCATCGCCTGTGCGCCCGCCATCTTGGCCGCTTCGACTGGCGGGGCACGCCGCACTGCCCGCACGTGTGGGTGGCGGCTCCGCCAGGCGGAATCCAATCAGTTTGCCAGGCGCGCGCTGGCCGAGGGCGTCGTCGTGGTCCCCGCAAGCGTGTTCGCCGCAGGACGGTCGGTGTCCGAGGACGGCACACGCATTTCAATCGGGGCCGCGACCGATCGCGGCAGCCTTGCGGAGGGGCTCTCGCGACTCGCCCGGCTGGCGTGATCCGCAGACCGACGAGCGCTACCGCCGGCTGGCAATCCAGCTCAGCGCGCCATCCTTCGACAGCAGGAGCGTCAGTCGGCATGACGCCGCGGGGCGGGTATGCACTTCTCCGCGCCGTCGAGCGACAGCGCGGCGCTCACGGCGCCCGCCGGCACCATGCCGTCTGTCAGATCGCCCCATCGGCGGGCCTCGCCCGGCTCGAGGATCTCCTTGATGACACCCTGCCGCGTGGTCACCTCGGCGCCCGAGGCGTCGCGATAGCGGGTCGTGAAGCGGATGTCGAGGTACGCGGCCGTCGCACTCGTATTGCGGACCGCAACCGTGAACCGGGACACCCGGCCAAACACGGCCGGCGTCCAGTCCGCTCCGACGAGAACGAGATCGTCGCGGGCCGAGGCCCGGTCGTACGCGGCCGCATCCGCGACCGGGTCGATCGGCCTCGCCCGACGGTCCCGCGTCTCGATGAGCGAGTCGCGGCGCTCGCCGAGGAACCGGTCGTTTCGGCCGCTGATGGCAGCCTGAACGAGCGGGCGGTCGAGATAGAGCGACCGGCGGGGCGCGCGGTCAATCGCAAGCCCCGCGTGCATCACCACTCCGCTCACCAGCGCGGCGGCCGCCATCCGCTCGACCCACACCGCTGACACGCGCAGGCGCCGCGGCCGGCCGGCGGCCGAAGACGAGGCGGACATCTGCCAGCAGTGCGCCGCGTAGACCAGCGCCACGGGGCAGGTGACGTAGAACGAATGGGCCTGCGGACCTCGCACCGAGAAGAAGTAGCTCGCATAGACCCAGAGGACCGTCCCGGCGGCCAGCCACTTCACCCGCGCCCACTCGCAATCACCGGGCGCCCGCTTGAACCACGCCGCAGCCATCACGATGGGCTGCACAAGGCCGGCGGCGGTCGCCGCGAGGGTGAACGGCGCGACCCACGGCTGCCGCCAGAGGAACATCAGCCGATCGGCCGAGTCGAGGCCGAGGAAGCGATTCGTCTCGTGCGCCGCGAATGAGAGGAAGCGCGCGACGAAGGTGAGAAGCTCCCAGACGCCCTGCGCGTGGAACTGCAGCGTCCGCTCCACGCTGCCGGCGCCCAGGCCGTAGCGGAGCACTGTCGGCAGGATCGTGCTCCCCGTGAGCAGGCCGCCGACGGCGAACGCCGCCGCGGCCGGAACGAGCACCCTCGCATTCCGCCGAGCCTGATCCAGCACCGCCACCACGACGTACGCCGGCAGCAGCACCCACGACATGTGGAACTGCACCACCCAGGGAATCCCCGCGCCCATCATCAACCACGCCAGATTCGCCGGCAGGGCGCCGATCCGGAACGACGGCATCGCTTCGAGGAAGCCAAGGAAGAAGATGAGCGCCCCCGGCAGGACGTACGACACGTTGACCACGTGCGTCGAGAAGTTCAGCGTCCACGGCAGCGTCAGCAGCGCTCCCCAGACGACCCACCGCGGCACGAGCGGCACCCGGCGGCACAGATACCAGGCGAACAGTGCGAGGGTGCCGAACGACAGCAGGTTCAGCAGCACGAACGGCGCTTCCGGCGCGGGCCACACGGCCAGCGCCCCGCGGATGAGCAGCCCCTGCATCGCCCCGGGCAGGCTGCTGCCGGTCCAGACGACGTCGGCCCCGAAGTACGGCCACTCGCCTCTCGCGAACGACCGCAGGCCGATGAGGTAGATCTGCCGCTCGTCCTCGGTCCAGAAGATGGACGTCAGGCCGTACGCCAGCCGGAACCCGAAGGCCAGCGCCAGCGCGCCGGACACGAGCATCGTCCGCCGCCGAGCCGTCATCGCCAGGCCACCGCTCCTGAACGGAGGTCATGAGGTCGGGAGGTCTCTCGCATCGGTTTCGATTACGATAACGGATCTGCAGGCGAAATGAACTTGAAGAACCCGAGGCGCATCACGAGGGCGATCACACCGAGGGAGGAGCACCCGCTCGTCCAGGCGACCAGGCTCGCGTCGCGCTTCCGGATCGAGCACCCGGTCGAGGTCCGCGACTTCCCGGAGAAGGGGAACATCAACCAGCTCACGTACGTCGTGCGCGCCGGGCCGCCGCCGCCGCGCGAGTACCTGCTCCAGCGGATCAACGAGCGCGTGTTCACGCGCCCCCGGTCGGTGATGCGCGCGATGATCGCGGCGATCGAGGCTCAGCGGGCGTCGATCGCCGATGGCCGGCTCGCACCTGGCGACGAGTGGGAGCCAGTCACCCTCGTCGAGACCTCGGGCGGCCTGCCGTACCTGGACGTCGAGGACCATCAGGGCCTCGGCTGCTGGCGCCTGATGGTGAAGATCCAGGAGTCGCGGACGTACAAGAGCCTGGGCGAGATCGCCGACGCGGCGGGGCGCCTTCGCGTCGCAGCCGAAGCGGGGCGCGGTCTCGCCATCTACGGCGACCTGACGTGCCGGATGGCCACCGACGGCCTCGAGAACCCGCTGCCCGGCTATCGCGACACGCGCCTGTATCTCAACCAGTTCCGGTCGGTGCTGGCCGGGCATCGGACTCTCGCTGATGCCGCCGGCCTGCTTCCGAGCGACCCGACCGTCCGCCACAGCGCCGGGGAGCACTTCCTCGTCCACCTCGAGGAGCCGGAGTATCGCCGGCGCGTGGACGACCCCGCTATCCAGCCTTGGGTCGACCTCGTGCGGGCGGAGGAAGCCTACGGCATGACGCTCCTCGAGGGGATGGAGTCGGGCCGGCTCCGCCGCGTCGCGATCCACGGCGACACGAAACTCGACAACTTCCTGTTCTCGACCCGGACAGGTCGGGTGAAGGCGCTCGTCGACCTCGACACGATCATGCCGCACACCTGGCTGGCCGATTGGGGCGACATGGTGCGGTCGCTCGTCAACGTCGCCGGCGAGAAGGAACGCGACCTTTCCCGCGTGCGCGTCGACACGGACGTGTACCGTGCGGTGGCGCGGGGCTTCCTTTCGACGGCGCGGGAGGTGACGCCGGCGGAGGTCGACCTGATGGCCGACGCGCCGCAAATCATCGCCCTCGAGCTCGGCTTGAGGTTCCTCACCGACTACCTGCGCGGCGACAGCTACTTCACGCTCGGGCCGGCCGACCCGCCCGACCTCAACCGGGCGAGGGCGGCGGCCCAGCTCACGCTCTTCCGCAGGTTCCGGGAGTCGGCCGACGACGCTCGGCGTTTCATCGACGAGCTGCGTCGGGAGTCCGTGCTAAGCTCTCGACACGTCGGTCGTTGAGACCGAGAGCCAACCGTGGATTCCGAGCATCGGAAGCCCGTCGCTTCGCTCCAACCCCAGCTGGCGCATGGCAGCGAGTTCGGTCGCTACCGCGTCCTGGGACCGCTCGGCGCGGGAGGCATGGGCGAGGTGTACCTCGCCGAGGATCGAGAGCTGGGTCGCAGGGTGGCCATCAAGCTGCTCGGCGGCTGGCTGATGCAGGACGAGGACGGCGCGACGCGCTTCAGGCGAGAGGCGCGCACCCTGGCGTCGCTCAACCATCCGAACATCGTCACGATCTACTCGGTCGAGCACGAGAACGGCCTCGATTTCCTGACGATGGAACTCGTCGAGGGGCCGTCGCTCGGCGAGCGAATCGCTGCCGGACCGATGCCGCTCCCCGAGGCCCTCGGGATCGCCAGGCAAATCGCAGACGCGCTCGGGACCGCCCACGCGAGCGGGGTTGTCCATCGGGATCTGAAGCCGGCCAACGTCAAGATCACGAGCGACGGCAAGGTGAAGGTGCTGGACTTCGGTCTGGCGAAGCGGGCCGTGCCGGCGGGTGTCGGGGACCGGTCCCAGGAGGCCACGCTCACCCGTGGTCCCACCGTCGCCGGCGCCGTGCTGGGCACGCCGTCCTACATGAGCCCCGAGCAGGCGCGCGGCGAGCCGGTGGACGAGCGGGCCGACGTCTGGGCGTTCGGGTGCGTGCTGTACGAGATGCTCGCCGGGTGGCGAGCGTTTCCCGGGCGCACCGCCACAGATGTCCTGGCCGCCCTCATCAAGGACGAGCCGCAGTGGGACGGGCTGCCGCCATCGACACCGCCGGGCGTCCGGGACCTGATCCGTCACTGCCTCGAGAAGGACCGCGCGAAGCGCCGCGATGACATGGCCGGGGTGTCCGCCGATCTGGCAGCGTTCGCGTCGGGCGTGACCCGGCCGGGCGCCGTGGCGCAGACGCCGATCGCGGCGTCCGCGCCGTTGGCGCGCGTTGCCGGCAGACGGCGTGGCACACTGGCTGCCGTCGCCGCGCTCATCGTCGCGACGATGGCGATCGCCGGGATCGGACTCTGGAAATTGATGCCAGGTGGATCCACGGGCCCGAGGTTCAAATCGATCGCTGTGCTTCCCCTCACCAACGACTCGCGCAACCCGGACGATCAGTACTTCGCGGACGGGATGACCGACGTGCTGATCTCGAACCTCGGCAGCATCAAGTCGCTCGACGTGACCTCTCGAACCTCGGTCATGGCCTATCGTGGCGGCGGCAGGCCCTTGCGCGAGGTGGTCCGCGAACTGAACGTGGAGGCGATCGTCGAGGGTTCGGCGCTGCGATCCGGTGACCGCGCGCGGATCACCGTGCGGCTGATCGACGCCCGCACGGAGACGGTCCTCTGGTCGGAGACCTACGAGCGCGACATGCGCGACGTCCTGGCGCTGCAGGGCGACGTCGCACGCGCCATCGCCGGCAGGATTCAGGCGACGCTCTCTCCCGACGTCGAGCGGCGCCTGACGGCCAGACCGGTGCGTGCCGACGTGTACGAGGACTACCTCAAGGGACGCTTCTTTCTCTACCAGTTGTCGCCCGACGGGCTTCAGAAGGCCGACGAGTTCTTCAACCGCGCGATGACGAAGGACCCGTCCTCCGCGCTCGCGCACGCCGGGCTCGCCGATCTCAACGTGACCCGCCGTCTCTCCGGGCTGGTCCCGCCTGTAGAGGCGCTCGAAACGGCGAAGATGCACGCGGTACGGGCCGTCCAGCTGGACGACCAGCTGGCCGACGCGCACGCGTCCCTGGCGTGGATCAGCTTCCTGAACTGGGACTGGGTCACCGCGGAGCGGGAGTTCCGGCGCGCGCTCGAGTTGAACCCGAGCAGCGCCGTGGCGCGGATCAACTTCGCGCAGATGCTGGCGGGGCTGGGGCGAACAGGAGAGAGCCTGCGGGAAGGTCAACGAGCTCGCGAACTGGATCCCCTGTCGCTTCCGGTCCACACCGCCTACGCCTCGGTGCTCATCGGCGCCGGTCGGTACGACGATGCCATCGCGGTATGCCAGGAAGCCCTGCGCATGAACGCGGAGTTCTTCTGGGCCCACCATCACCTGTGGAGGGCCTACGGGCAGCTGGGGAAGTTCGACGCGGCGCTGGCGGAAGCGCGCGCGATATTCTCGGCCCAGGGTGACGCCGAGATGATCAAGGCGATCGACCGGGGCCAGCGGCAGGCGGGGTACGCTGGCGCGATGCGCGAGGCGGCCGTGACCATGGCGGCGCGCGCGCGCACGCAGTTCGTCATGGCCTTCAGCGTAGCCCTGCTGTACGCACAAGCCGGCGAGAAGAAGGAGGCGATTGACTGGCTGGAACGGGCCTACCGGCAGCACGGTGCACTCCTCGAGTACATCGGGATGACTCCCGAGTTCAACGACCTGCGCCCCGATCCCCGGTTTCAGGACCTCCTGCGCCGCTTGAACCTCCCCGGCGGTCAAGTCGCTGGAGGCTCCCGTTGAGCATCACGAACGTCCTCGAGTTCCTCGGCCCCCGCGTCTGAGCGTGGCACTGTATCCTTCAACTCGATTCCCTTCTGGCTCTTCAGCGCGCTCGCCGTGGGGGGCCACCGCCTCGTGCCGCTCCGGTTCAGATGGGCGTGGCTCATGGCGGTCAGCTACCTGTTCTACGGGTCGTTCGACCTTCGCATCGTCGGGGCGCTGGGTCGGCCTGACCGCAAGCGTCTACGCGACCGTTCGTCTGATGGATCGTTCACAGGGATCCGTCCGGCGCGTCCTGTCCGAGTTCGATGGACAGCGTTAGGGCTGGAACGGGGCGAATGCCGAGCCGAGATCCACCTTCCTCGTCGCGGTGATCGGGTTCGGAAGGCCATCCACCTTTCCGGTCAGTACGGTCGGCTTCCCGCTTGGAACCGCGAACCGTTCCATGGTACCGGTTCCGTACCAGCGCGTCAGCAGTTTCGTGGCACTGATGCCATACATCCCCATACCCTGCGACACCCACGGGAAGCTGTCCAGCATGGTCTTCATGCTGGTGAAGTACATGTGGCGGTCCGGCGAGAAGTAGTACCAGGTACGTCTGGTTCGGCCAGCTCACTTCCCAGACGCCGATCAACCATTTCGGCACGGAGGTGTTCGGCTCGGTGAACTCGTGATGTACGACAATGTCAATCCAGCCCAGTATGCCGTTGAGGGCAGTCAACTGCTCAGTGCTCTTCCGCTTCACCGCATCCCATTTGTCCGGAGGCGATCCTTGACCACCTTCCGCCGTCCGCCATGCGCTGGCGTCGCAGTCGAGCGACACGCCGACGTGCTGATACTTCTTCACTTGCTTGAACACGTCACCGAAGCCTGGCCGTGTCCGGCTGTCGATCGGCACCCAGGCCATTCGCTTCCCGATGCTCGTGTAGGTACGCCCTCGGGTCGTCGAGGCTGAGCAGCGGAAGCCAGCCAAGGCCGAGGCTGTCGGTGAAGTGGCCGGCGAAGTCGCCGCACGTCGTGTAGCCCTTCTTGGGGCCCGCCCACAGCGCTTCGAGGCCGGCCTGTGAATGGCCGGTCAGCGTGGTGAACTTCTGCCGCTTCGCCCAGACGGGGTCGTTCGACAGCAGGACGTCGCCGAGTGAGAACGCGTCCTGCATGTAGATCCGAGCGGCTCCGCGAAGGTCCCCGTCCTTGGGCTTGAACTGAGGTCGGCTCACGGTGGCCCTCCTCGGGCATGGCGAGGCGCGGCGGCGTCGACACCTCGGTGACGCGCTGATTGTATTCGCCCGCCTCTGGTAATCAAAGCCGCCGGGTCGGATTCCGGCGTCCGCCTTCGGACGAGCGTAGAATAATCACTCCGGGAGTGATTTCCGCGCGCGCGGGCCAATCATCACTCCGGGAGTGATTTCCGGGTCTCAGGAGGTTTCAATGCCTGTGAGAAGAGCAGTGGTGGCCAGCCTGTTCGCGCTGGCCCTCGCGGCGGGGCTCTCCGCCCATTCTGGCGCGGTCGCCCCCGCCGGGCCGCAGTATTCCGCCGGCAAGGACTCGGAGTACTGGCCAGCCGTCAAGGCCTGCCTGGAGGTCTGGGGCGACCAGCACCCGTTCAAGGACGACTCCAAACTCCGGTTCCGCGTGCTCGAGAGCAGCGTCAAGGTCTTCGGCATCGGGGCCGATATCGGCGACCAGGATGAAACGGCGGACCCGCAGTTGATCCTGGTCCGGCCCGGCGTGAACGTGATGGGGAAGCTGACGTTCCGCTTGATGAACCCCAAAGGCTGGTACTGCTTCGAAAAGAACGTCACCGTGATGGCCAAGTCGGAGATGACGGTGGCGTGCACCGCCCAGGTCGCGAGCGCCGGTCCCGGCGCGACGGTGCTGGGCTCGTCGCCGGGGAAGGGCGGGACCACGGTGATGGGGAAGACCACGTTCGAACGGAAGTGCAAGTAGGCAGGCGCCTGCCAGAAGTCGTGGGTCCACATGAGGAGCGTACCGTGACCGAGCCCGAGGAAGACTTTGCCGCCCTGTTCGAGGCGTCGATCAAGGCGAAGCGTTTCGAGCGCGGGGAGACCATCGAAGGCACGATTGTGGCGATCGGCCCCGACGCGGCGTTCGTCAACGTCGGCGGCAAGGGCGAGGCCGTCATCGAGCTCGACGAGCTGAAGAACGAGGACGGCGTCCTCGAGGTCGCGGTCGGCGAGCGGATCCACGCGGTGGTCGTGTCGACAGACGGCGGGCTGACCCTCTCGCGCAAGCTCGCGGGCCGCGCGGCGAGCGCGCGGCAGCTCGAAGACGCCTTTCATGCGCGGCTCCCGGTCGAGGGAAGGGTGGAGCGGGCGGTGAAGGGCGGCTACGAGGTGCGCATCGCCCGGCAGCGCGCCTTCTGCCCCGCCTCCCAGATCGACATCGTGCGGAATACGGCCCCGGCGGACCACGAGGGGCACGTCTACACCTTCCGCATCATCGAGTACAAGGAGGGCGGCCGGAACCTCGTCGTGTCGCGGCGCGCGCTGCAGGAGGAGGAACAGCAGGTGCGGGCGGCCGAGATCCGCCAGTCGATCGTGCCCGGCGCGATTGTCACCGGGCGCGTCGCCTCGGTGCTCGACTTCGGCGCGTTCATCGACCTGGGCGCCGGAATCCAGGGCCTGCTTCACATCTCGGAAATGGCGTGGTCGCGGGTGGCGCACGCGTCCGAGGTGGTCACGCCCGGCCAGGAGATCACCGTCAAGGTCCTGCGAGTGGAAGACCAGCCGCAGCGGATTGCGCTCGGGCTGAAGCAGCTCCTCGTCGATCCGTGGTCGACGGTTCCGGCCAGGTACGAAGTGGGCCAGCTGCGCCCGGGCCGGATCACGCGCCTCGCGGAGTTCGGCGCGTTCGTGGAATTGGAGCCGGGCGTGGAGGCGCTGGCGCACGTGTCCACGTTCCCGCCGACGGCGCGGCCGGGCGACTGGGCCGGCTCGGTGTCGGTCGGGATGACGGGCGGGTTCGAAATCCTCGTTCTCGACCTCGAGAAGAAGCGGATCGGCGTCGCGCTGGTGCTCGAGGGCGCGCCCAGGGGCGCCGGGGCAGGAGCCCCGTCGCTCGACGAGGAGCTGCGCGACTATCAGGCGCGCGCGGACGCGGAGCCGTCCTCGGCGTTCGGCTCGCTCGCCGACAAGCTCCGCGGCGCCCTCGGGCCACGAGGTCATTAGCAGCCGTGACTCCCGGCTCCAGGATTTCGGCTGGCGTGATCGCCGCGGCCCTTGCCGCGCTGACCATCGCGGTCTATGCGCCCGTACGCCACCACGGTTTCGTCTCGATCGACGACCCCGCCTACGTCACCGAGAACCCGATGGTGTCGCGCGGTCTGACGGTGGACGGGGTCGTCTGGGCGTTGACCACCGGCCACGCGTCGAACTGGCACCCGCTCACCTGGCTGTCGCACATGCTGGACGTGCAGTGGTTCGGCATGTCGGCAGGGGCGCACCACCTGACGAGCCTCGCCCTGCACGTGCTGGCCACGCTGCTCCTGTTCCTGCTGCTCCGGACGACCACCGGGCGCGCCGGTCCGAGCGCGGTGGTGGCGGCGCTGTTCGCGGTTCACCCGCTGCACGTCGAGTCGGTCGCCTGGGTGGCCGAACGCAAGGACGTGTTGAGCGCGGTCTTCTTCTTCGCGACCACCCTGGCGTACGTGTCGTCTGTCCGCGCCGCCACACCGGGCGGAGGAGCCGAGCCGGCAGGGGAGGCCCGGATGCGCCCCGCCGCCTGGCTGTCCTGCGCGCTGACGCTGGCGCTTTACGCGCTCGGCTTGATGTCCAAGCCGATGCTGGTCACGATGCCGCTCGTCCTGCTGCTCCTCGACATGTGGCCGCTCGGCAGGGCGCCGTGGCCGGACGGGGGAGCGGGAGGTCAGCCTCGGCCTGCCGGCCGGCGGACACGGCGCGCGCTCGTCGTCGAGAAGCTTCCCCTGTTCGTCCTCGCGGGGGCGTCGGGCGTCATCACCTTCATCGTCCAGCGAAGCGGCGGCGCCGTGTCCGCGCTCGACACCGTGTCGTTCGGCCGCCGCGTGGCCAACGCCCTCGTCTCCTACGGCGCGTACGCCGCGAAGGCCGTGTGGCCGAGCGGCCTCAGCCCGTTCTACCCGTATCCGGACCACGTTCCGACGCTCGAACTCGCGGCATCCGCGGCGTTCCTCGCGGGCGCCTCGGTCCTCGCGGCCCGCTGGGGACGCGCCCGGCCGTACCTGCTCGTCGGCTGGCTCTGGTACCTCGTCACGCTCCTCCCGGTGATCGGCATCGTGCAGATCGGCCGGCAGGCGATGGCCGACCGCTACACCTACCTCCCGCTGGTCGGACTCTTCATCGCGGTCACATGGGGCGTGTGCGACCTCGCCACGAAGTGGCCCGCCCGACGGATCGTGCTGCCGGCCCTCGCAGCGACCGCGATCGCGCTGGCCGCTGCCGCCGCGCACGCGCAGGTGGCCGTGTGGGCCGACAGCGCCACGCTCTGGCGCCACGCGCTCGCAACGGATCCGCGCAACTACTTCGCGCTTCACTCGCTGGGCTGCCTGGACAGCGACGCCGGCCGCACCGACGAAGCGGCGCGCGCGTTCGAGGAGACAATTCGCCTCGCTCCCGACTACCCGGAGGCGCGCAACAACCTCGGGCTGATGCGCGCGAGGCAGGGACGGATAGACGAGGCGATCCGGCAGTACCGGGCCGCGCTGGCACTGGACCCGAGCCTGGCGGACGCGCACAACAACCTGGGGTTCGCGCTGGCGGCCCAACATCGCACCCAGGAGGCGATCGCCGAATACCGGGAAGCGATCCGTCTGAAGCCGGACGCTGCGCGCTTCCACCACAACCTGGGAAAAGCGCTGGCCAGCCAGGGGAACGTGGACGATGCGGTGGTGTCCTATGGCCAGGCGCTGAGGCTCGACCCGCGTTTGCCGGACGTCCGCAACAATCTCGGCGTCGCACTGATGGCGCGAGGCGCGCCGGCAGAGGCGGTGGCGCAGTACCGCGAGGAGCTGCGGCTCCAGCCCGCCCGCGCCGAGGTCCACAGCAATCTGGGTGTGGCGCTCGCGACGCTCGGCCGGCGCGAGGAGGCGATCCGCGAATTCAATGAAGCCTTGCGCTTGCAGCCCGACCTGGCGCAGGCACATACCGGGCTTGCGCTCGAACTGGCCGGCACGGGCAGACTGGCGGACGCGCTCCCGCATTTTGCCGAAGCCGCCCGCCTGCAGCCCGCCTCCGACGCCGCCCATCAGTACCTGGGCCTCGCGCTCGCCGGAGCCGGGCGGTTCGACGAGGCGATCGTCGAATTGAGCGAAGCGCTGCGGCTCAACCCGGCGAACACAGCGGCAAGCCAGGCGCTCGCCGCGGCAAGGACGCGTCGATGACTGGAAGACGCGTCGCGACTGGTCGTGATTGCGCTGGCCCTGACCGCTCT
This sequence comes from uncultured Acidobacteriota bacterium, assembly GCA_963784455.1. Taxonomy (GTDB): domain Bacteria; phylum Acidobacteriota; class Vicinamibacteria; order Vicinamibacterales; family Fen-181; genus FEN-299. The sequence goes on from CAWARN010000005.1 coordinate 224,515, forward strand.
GACGCTGGCCGTCTACGCGCCGGTCCGCCACTTCGACTTCGTCCAGGTTGACGACCCGCTGTACGTCATCGAGAACCCCAACGTCCGGGGCGGCCTGACGATAGACGGCATCGGCTGGGCGTTCACGACCGGCCGCGCGGCCAACTGGCACCCGCTCACGTGGCTGTCGCACATGCTCGACGTGCAGGCGTTTGGCGTCGATCCCGGCTGGCACCACCTCACCAGCCTCGCTGCTCCACACGGCGAACGCGCTGCTGCTGTTCGCGCTGCTGGTCTCCCTGACCGGCGCGACGTGGCGGAGCGCGCTGGTCGCCGCGCTCTTCGCCGTCCACCCGCTGCACGTGGAATCCGTGGCGTGGGTCGCGGAGCGAAAGGACGTCCTCAGCACTTTCTTCTGGCTGCTCACGACCTGGGCCTACGTCGGTTTCGTCCGGCGCTCGGGACGTCGCGCGGGGCCATCTGCTCCTCTACGGACTGACGCTCGTGCTCTACGCCCTCGGCCTGATGGCGAAGCCGATGCTCGTCACGCTGCCTTTCGTCCTGCTGCTGCTCGACGTCTGGCCGCTCGAGCGGCTGCGCCTTGCCGGTCCGGCCACCGCTAAGGCCGCGCCCGGCGGACACCGTCCGAAGGCCAGGCGAGCCGGGGCCCAACCGGAGGCGATGCCCGGGTTCACCGCTGCGGCATGGCCCCTCGTACGCGAGAAGATCCCGCTGTTCGTCATGGCCGCCGCGTCCGGCATCGTGACGATCATGGTTCAGACGAGCGGCGGGGCCGTGACCGCGCTGGCCGTCGACCCGCTCGGTCTCCGCATCCAGAACGCGCTCGTATCCACCGTGCTGTACCTTCGGGACACGTTCTGGCCGGCCGGCCTGACGATGCTGTACCCCTATCCGACGAGCCTTCCGGCCTGGCAGGTGACGGGTGCCCTCGCCCTCGTCATCAGCGTGAGTTGGCTGGCCTGGCGCCAACGGCGGACGCGGCCGTGGCTGCTCGTCGGGTGGCTGTGGTACCTGGGCACGCTCGTCCCGGTGTCCGGCATCGTTCGCGTCGGCCTCCAGGCGCGCGCAGACCGGTACACCTACGTGCCGCTCATCGGGTTCTTCATCGTCATGGCCTGGGGCGTCGCGGCCCTTGTCGAGCGTACGCCGAGGCTTCGCACGGCGGTCGCCGCGGCGGCGCTCGTCGCGGTGCTCGGCTGCGCCTGGGTGGCACGCGCGCAGGCGTATGTCTGGGAAGACAACGTCGCGCTCTGGACTCGCGCGACGATGCAGACGATGAACGTAGACGAATACGCACGCGCACATGTCGCTGGGCACGGCGCTGGGCAACCAGGGGCGGCTGGACGAGGCGGCGAAGCACTTCGAGGCGGCGGTTCGCCTGCGTCCGCGCTCTGACGCCGCCCGGCTGAACCTGGCCATCGCCTTCGGCAAGCTCGGGCGCATGAACGACGCCGCGCGCGAGCTGGACGAGGCGCTGCGGCTGAACCCGGGCAACAAGACCGCGGCGCGCCTCAAGGAGGAACTGCGGCACTGAGGCCGCGCCGAGCCCCGCGTCCAGGGCCGGGAGAGTAGTCATCCAGTTCGAAGCCGAGCGAGGGAGCCGCACGTGGCACGCACGAGGGTGAAGAAGGTCGAGCCGGCAGGTTGGCGCAAGTACGCCACCCTCGCGGCCGTCGTCTCCCTGCTCGCCGCCGGAACGTGGGCCTATTCGAACAGCTTCGACGGCGTGCTCGTGTTCGACGACCTGATCTCAATCACGGCCAACCCCCACATCAAGTCGCTCTGGCCGTTGAGTTCGTCGCTGGCCGCGCCGCGTGACGTGACAGTCGCCGGCCGGCCGACCGCCGCCTTCACGCTGGCCCTGAACTACGCCCTGGCGCCGTCAGACGCCCGGGATGCCCTCACCCCGCCTGGCCCGGGCGCGCCGCCCGAGGACGCCGAGCGTTTCCTGCGGAACATCTGGGGCTACCACGCCCTGAATCTCGCCGTTCACCTGCTGGCGGGCCTGGCGCTGTTCGGCCTCGTCCGGCGGTCGCTCCGCGCGCCGGCTCTCCGCGAGCGTTTTGGCGAGGGTTCGACGCCGCTCGCGTGGCTCATCACGCTCGTCTGGCTGTTGCACCCGGTCCACACCGAAGCGGTGACCTACATCGTCCAGCGGGTCGAGTCGCTGATGGGGCTTTGCCTCCTGCTGACGCTGTATTGCGCCGTTCGGGCCGCGGAGCCTGGCCGCCGGTCGCCGTGGTGGGCGGCGGCGTCAGTTCTGTCGTGCGCGATTGGGATGGGAGCGAAGGAAACGATGGTGACGGCCCCCGTCCTCGTCGTGCTGTGGGACTACCTCCTGGGCCGCGGGCAGGCCGCCGGGCCGGAACAGGGGCCGTGGTGGCGTGTGCGGTGGCCGCTCTACGCGGGCCTGGCCGCAACCTGGGTGGTGCTGGCCGTCCTCGTGGCCGGCAATCCGCGGTCGGGTTCAGCCGGCTTCGGCCTGGGCGACTGGACCTGGTGGTCGTACCTGCGGACGCAGGCGGGAGTGGTGGTCCACTACCTGCGGCTGGCGGCCGTGCCCTGGCCGCTAGTGTTCGACTACGGTTGGCCGCGCGCGGTGTCGTGGGCTCCTGTGGTGCCCCACGCCCTGTTGCTCGCCGGCCTCCTGGCGCTGACCGCGCTGGCCGTCGTGCGACGTCATCCGGCTGGCTTCGCCGGCGCCTGGTGGTTCCTGATCCTCGCGCCCACCTCGAGCATCCTGCCGATCCCGACCGAGGTTGCGGCCGAGCACCGCATGTACCTGCCGGTGGCCGCCGTCGTCGCCCTGGCGGTACCCGCAAGCTACCGGCTGGCGCGGAGCCGTCAGCCGGCGCGGACCCTCCCGCTCGCCGTCGGCCTGGTTGGCGGCCTCGCCGTCGCAGCCGCGTTCGGCACGATGACGCGGGCCCGGAACGTTGACTACACAAGCACCGAGCGGCTGATGCGCGACACCGTGGACAAGGCGCCGCACAACATCCGCTCGCGCGTGGCCTACGGCGCGGAACTGCTGGCGGCGCGCCGGTTCTCGGAGGCCGAGTCGGAACTGGACGAGGCGGTCCGCCTCCAGGGCTCCGACAAGGCCCATGCGCAGGCCAACATGTACCTGGGCGCCGCGCTCTGCGCCCAGGGCCGGGTCTCGGAGGGCGTCGCCCGCCTCCAGCAAGCCCTGCGGCACGATCCGTCGCTGGCTGAAGCCCACGCGACGCTGGGAGAGGCCTATGCCACCGAGGGGGCGTACTCCCAGGCGGCGTCGCAGTTCACGTTGGCGCTCGGCAGTCTGCCCGACAACGTGCCGGTACTCCGCCGGGCGGCCTGGCTGCTGGCCACCGCGCCCGACGATGGCGTCCGGGACGGCGTCCGCGCCGTGGCGTATGCCGAACGCGCCGTCACGCTCACCTCCCGCCGCGACGTCCTGGCGCTCGAGGCCCTGATGGCGGCCTACGCCGAACAGCGGCGCTTTGCCGAGGCTGCAGCCGCCGGCCGCGAGGCGCTGGAGCAGGCACGAGCGCAGGGTCAGAGCGGGTTCCTCGGCGCCCTCGCGCAGGAGGTGGCGCAGTGTGAAGCGGGCCTGGCGCTCCGTGAACGGCGCTAGCCAGCATCCGAAAACCCGAATCCTTCACATCCAATTGGCCGGATCGCTCAGGTGGTAATATCTCAAACCAGACCGAAACGGGCCAGATTTGGCATGAAGCAGCTGGCCCGCAATATGCTTACGCACCGGCGGGACCAGCGACCCCAGGCGCCACATCTTTCTTCTCATCCCGACTTGGTCGGTTCTTGACTTTGGGATGGGTCGTGGCATACAGTTGCCCGCTACACGCGTTCCGACAACCGGATGGCTCACCGGACGGGACCTGGGCCCGCTGGCTCAGCGGTGTTGCCCTTGGGTTCATTCGTTCTCGGCAGTCGGGCGGTTCGACTGCGAGGCGTAATGACCTCAGGGGATTCGTGTAGTCGTGCGTTGCCGTGGCGGCCGACTCAGGGTCGCGTGGATGTCAGTCACTTGGAGGAGTAGTTCATGAGATTCAGATTGCGAAGCGGAGGGGTCGCGAGCTTGTTCCTGTGCGGCGCCCTGCTGGCGTCGCTGAGCGGCATGGCATTCGGCCAGGGCGCCGCGAGGACGACGCTGTCTGGCTCGGTCATCGATGCGTCCGGAGGCGTCATTCCCGGTGCCGACGTCCTGGTCAAGAACAACGCGACCGGCATCGAGTACCGTACCGTGTCGGATGGCACGGGGCACTTCTCGGTTGACGGCATTGCCTCCGGCGTGTACACCGCGACGGTCTCCCTCATGGGATTCAAGACCGTCGTTCTGGCGGACGTCACGATCGTTCAAGGTGTGGCGGCGAGCGTCAAGCCGGTTGTCCTCGCTGTCGGCAACCTGACGGAGACGGTGACCGTCACCGGCGCCACCGAACTGATCCAGACCCAGTCCGCGACGGTTTCGAGCACGCTGACGACGACTCAGATCGCCAGGACGCCGCTCCCGACGCGCAGCACGATGGACTTCGTGAATTCGCTGCCCGGCGTGAGCACGACCGGCGCTCCGCGCTACTCCACGGTCATGGGCCTGCCCGGCAGCGCGCTGAACATCACGATCGACGGTCTGAACACCCAGGACCAGGCGCTCAAGGGCTCCACGAGCAGCTCGTTCTTCACGTTCATCAACCCCCGCCTCGACGCGGTCGAGGAAGTGACGGTGTCGACGACGAACCCGGGCGCCGAGAGCTCCGGCCAGGGCGCCGTCCAGATCCGGTTCCAGACCCGCTCGGGGACGAACCAGTTCAGGGGCAGCGCGTACCAGTACCTGCGCAAGACCAAGTGGAACACGAACTACTGGTTCAACGATAACGCCAACGATCCGAAACTGCCCAACAACAAGGCCGACAACACGACCTGGGGCTTCCGCATCGGCGGCCCGATCAAGAAAGATCGCGCGTTCTTCTTCTTCAACTACGAGAAGTACACGCAGCCGCAGGGCATGTCGCGCACCAAGACCGTGCTGACCAGCGACGCGCTGGCCGGCCGGTTCCAGGTCACCGGCGGCCCGCTGATCGACCTCTACGCGCTGGCCCGCAGCTACGGCCAGACGTCCACCCCCGACCCGGCCATCGGGCAGATGTTGAGCGACATCAACGCCACGCTTGCCGGGCAGAGCGTGGTGACGGGCTCGAACTCCGTGACCAAGTCGATGACGTTCCAGAACACCGGCCCGTCGCTGGCCTACTTCCCGACGACCCGCGTTGACATGAACGTCACGAAGAACAACCGCGTCGGGGTGTCGTTCTACCTCCAGAAGAGGAACTCGGATCCCGACATCCTCAACAACCGCGACCCCGCGTTCCCTGGCTATAAGATGCAGGGCGTCCAGTTCGGCTGGCGCCCGTCGGTCATGGTGGACTGGCGGTCGGTGATCGGGCCGAACGTCGTCAACCAGGCGCGCGTCGGCTACATGGGCTGGCTGGCCACGCACTTCTCGGACAACATCACGGCCGATCAGTTCCCTGGCGGCAAGCGCCTGAGCATCCCGCTCGTCAGCACGCCCTATACGAACTCGACGAGCAACAACCTCGAGCTCCGCAAGGGGCCGGCGTTCAACATCGATGACACCGTGACCTGGATGAAGGGCAAGCACTCGATCTCGGTCGGCGGTTCGTACTCGAAGTTCGGCTACGACGACTACTTCCAGTACTACGTGCCATACGTCGGGATCGGGTTCGATTCGACGAACGACCCGGCCGCGGCGATGTTCACGAGCGCCAACTTCGCGGGCGCCGGCACCAGTGACCTCGCCAATGCGCGGTCGCTGTACGCGCTGCTGACCGGCCGCGTGACCTCGCTGAACAACACGGCGTTCCTCAACCCGTCCACCGGTCAGTATGAGTACATGGGGCCGTTTCAGTACTTCGTGACCCAGAAGGAAATGGGGTTCTTCGTGTCGGACAGCTGGCGAATCCGGCCTTCCCTCACGCTGACCGGCGGACTGCGGTACGAACTGCAGATGCCGTTCACCTCGCAGAACCACTACTTCACGCGGCTTACCGACCCCAACATGCTGTACGGCGTATCGGGCCTCGACGCGAACGGCAACCCGAACTACTTCTACAAGCCCGGAACCACCTACAGTGGCATCTCGCAGCCGTACGTGACGGAGCTGACGCCGGGTGAGGCGCCGTTCAAGACCGACAAGAACAACTTCGCGCCGAGCGGCGGTTTCGCGTGGCGCATCCCCGTCACGTCCGGCAGCTTCTGGTCCAAGCTCCTGAGTCAGGACCCGGTGCTGCGCGGCGGCTACACAAAGGCCTACACGCGCGAGGGCCTGACGACGACCTCCGGCATCTATGCGGCCAACCCCGGCGGTTCCTACGCGGCCTCGCGCAACGTGTCGCTCGGCAACCTGATCAACCCGGGACAGAGCTGGCCGCTGCTGTATCGGGACACCGCTCAGCTCGGCGCTCCGGCCTTCCCGGCCGAGCCGACCTACCCGCTATCGACGACGTTCAGTGACTCGATCAACGATTTCATGCCCAATACGCAGACGCCGTGGGTGCACTCGTTCAACCTCGGCTTCCAGCGGACGTTGTCGAAGAACATGGTCGTCGAGGCCCGCTACGTGGGCACCCGCGCCCGCGGCGGCTGGGTGGACGGCGGTCGGAACATCAACGAACTGAACGTCGTCGAGAACGGCTGGATGACCGAGTTCCAGCACGCGCAGGCCAACTACAAGATCAACGAGCAGACGTACGGCTGGAACTCGACGGCGGGCAACAGTTTCGCGTACAAGGGCCTCCCCGGCCAGTTCCCGCTGCCGATCTACCAGGCGTTCTACACCGGCGTGGCGGGCACCGAAGGTGACCCGACGAAGTACACGTCGACCAATTACACAAACGCGACCCAGTTGGCGCGCCTGGTGCCGACCAACCCGACCATCACCGGCACCTCGAGCCAGGCCTACGAGATGTTCAACAACGCGACCTACCGCGCCAACGGGACCAAGGCGGGCTATCCGGCCAACTTCTTCTACATGAACCCGGCTATCGGCGGCGGGGTGTATGTGACGGGGCGGCCGGAAGACCAGGGCAAGACGAACTTCGACGCCGTCCAGATCGAGCTGCGACGGCGGATGAGCAGCGGCCTCACTTTCTCGAGCAGCTACCAGTACATCATCCGGGCGGAAAGCTCGAGCTACTTCACGGTTCGCACGGGACCGGAGATGGTGAGGCAGGCGTCGCCGGTGCACGCCCTCAAGTTCAACTGGTCGGTACGAACTGCCGTTCGGCCAGGGCAGGAAATGGGGCGGCAGCGCGAGCCGCGGCCTGAACGCCGTCATCGGCGGCTGGTCGTTCGACGGCATCGCCCGCATCCAGTCGGGCAACATCCTCGACTACGGCAACGTGCGCCTGGTGGGCTGGACCGACAAGGAGCTCCAGGACAACATCAAGGTGTACCAGATCCCGGACGCCACCAACCCGAAGATCACCCGGGTGTACATGCTGCCGCAGGATTTCATCGCCAACACGATCCTGGCCTATCAGACCAGCGCGACCTCGGCGACCGGGTACTCCGGCGCCGCGCCGACGGGTGCCTACTTCGCGCCGATCAACTCCGACCCCGCCTGCCTGCAGGTCTATCGCGGAGCGTGCGGCAATGGCGGCGTCATCACGCCGTCCGCGACGCCGACCCACCGCTACGTGAACGGTCCGATGTTCGTCCGGTTCGACCTCGGGCTGACCAAGCGCTTCGACATCACCCGCAAGGTGAACGGTGAGCTGCGGCTCGAAGCGCTGAACGCGTTCGACGCCATCAATTTCAATGGCACGACGGCGTACGGTGGCAGCACTCCGACCGCCTACGCGATCACGTCGAGCTACAGCGATCAGAGCAACACTCAGGACCCGGGCGGCCGGCTCCTGCAGTTCTCGTGGAGAATCAACTTCTAGTCGTTTCCGCGACTGGACGGTGACTCCGGGGCACGCGGCATCATGCCGCGTGCCCCTTTTTTTTGGGCGAGACCAGGCGACGGAACGGGTGGAGAGCCGGAGGGGCGCCGCCGGCGGCCCATGGATTGAAGCATGTAGAATAGAGGCTGGCGAGGTTCCCTGCCGAGAGGAGAAACGAGTGCGAGTTCACATCGGGACGAGGCTGGCGTTCGTCGTCGCGCTGACGGCAGCCGTGGCAGGCGTGGCGTCCGGCCAGGGTCAACAGCAGCCCCTCCCGCCGCCGCCGGCCCAGCAGCCGCTGCCGACGTTTCGCAGCGCGGTGACGCTGGTGCCGGTCGATGTCCGCGTGGTGGACAGGAACGGCGCGCCGATCACCGACCTCAAGGCGGAGGAGTTCTCGCTCTACGAGGACGGCGTGAAGCAGAACGTGCGCCATTTCTCTGTGAAGGCGCTGGCCGCCGAGGCGCCGGCGGCGGACGAAAAGATGGCCCTCCGGCAGTCGACCGTGTCGTTCGAGCCCCAGACGAAGCGGATCTTCCTCGTCGTGCTCGGCCGCGGCTACCTCCAGGAGCCGTCGAAGGCGGTGGACGCGCTCATCAAGTTCGTCAGGCAGCAACTCCTGCCGCAGGACCAGGTGGCGCTGTTCGCCTACGACCGCGCGACGACGTTCACGCGCGACCACGAGGCGATCGCCAAGCTGGTGGAGCGATTCAAGCCGCTGCACAAGCAGGTGAATTTCGAAATCGGCCTCGAGCTGAGCGGCCTGGCCGGGATCTACGGCAGCAAGGCGATTCCGCGCTCGCTGCGGAAGAAGATCGACGAGCTGTTCGAGGGCTCGGGCCTCCTGGCGTCGAACCGGGTCGCGGCGGGAGACGCGGCCGGCAGCCGGGTCGAGAAGGACGCCAAGACGCAGATCGACGCGCAGATCCAGAAGCAGATCGAAGTCGAGCGGGCCGCCGGCGCCGCGGCCTCCGGCTTCCCGAACCAGACGAACTGGACCGCGCTCGACGAGTTCAAGACCGAGATGTTCGCCGACCTCCCGCTCGACGACTACATCGCCGCCACCGCCCAGACGCTGCAGGACATCGGGAACATCTATGCCGCGATCGAGTACCTGCGCCATTTCGAGGGCGAGAAGCACGTGGTGTTCTTCACCGAGTGCGGCCTGACGACCACGAGGGTCGAAGAGGACGAGCTGATGGCGCAGGTCGCCAACGATGCGCGCGTGGCGATCGACACCATCCAGACCGGCGGCATGTGCGTCGCGCAGACCGGCGGGCAGCTCGAGCAGGGGCGATGGAACCAGACGTTCGCCCTCAAGACGCTTCGGACGATCGCGGAGCTGTCGGGCGGCATGTCGTCGGTCGCCGAGATGGGGACGACGGCGATGGATCGGCTGGACGCCGTTACACGGAACGGGTACCTCCTGGGCTACTACCCGACCAACGGCAACTGGAACGCGGCCTACCGCAACGTGGAGGTGAAGGTGACGCGGCCCGGGGCCACGGTGCTCTACCGGCACGGCTACTACGCGCGCAAGGAGCTGACGAACTTCAACCGGCGCGAGTTCGTGACCAACGACCGTATCCTGGCGGCAGCGACGTTCCGTCGGACCATCAGCGACATCAAGGTCTCGCTCGACGCGTCGGTGGGCAAGGCGGAGGACGGCTCGGGGACCGAGATCCGCGTGAGCGCTTCAATCAACCCGGCCAAGCTCGCCATGACGTTCGAGGAAGGCGTCCACCAAGGCCTGGTCAGCATCGCGGTGTTCTGCTTCGATGCCAAGGGCGCCTCGCTGGGCAACGTCATGCAGACGGCCGACCTCAAGCTGAACGACGATGTGTGGCAGAAGGTCGTGAAGTCCGGCATCCCGTACAAGGTGCGGTTCCCGGTGAGTGCCGGCGTGCGGAACGTGCGGGTCGTCGTCTACGACCCGAAGGCCGACCTCATCGGCAGCGCCGACAGGCAGGTTCTCTACTAACGGTACCTCCTGCTGAAGCCGCCGCGCCGGGCCGCGGGACCTTCACCGGCGCGGTGTCAGTACGTCGATCAGCGACAGGGGATCCACTCGGGTCCCCGCCAGCCGCACGGACCAGTGGAGGTGCGGCCCCGTCACGAGCCCCGTGGCTCCCACTCTGCCCACCACGTCGCCGGTCGCGACCATGTCTCCCTCGTGCGCCGAGAACGCCGACAGGTGGCCGAAATAGGAATACAGGCCTTGCCCGTGGTCCAGGATGATCGTGTTTCCCGAGTAGTACAGGTTGGCCGCCAGCACGACTCGCCCCGCGTTGGGGGCCTTGACCGGCGTGCCCGCGGCCCCGGAGAAATCCGTTCCCGCGTGCGGGCTGCGAGGTTGTCCGTTGTAGACGCTGCGCTTCCCGAATTCGCTGATGGGTGGTCCGGGGACAGGAAGGCCGAACGGCCCGGCCCAGTACCGCTCGGGTGAAACCGCGTCGAAGATCGCGCGCACCGTCTCCGATTCCTTCTGAATGCGGGCCAGCACTTCCCGGGGCGGCGACACGTATCGCTCATCCACGGTCAATGCGCGCGTCGCGAACTTCTTGGGCGCCACGGTCACAGGGTAGTCGACCGCCACCGCCTTCCCATCGGCGTCAAGCCCTGTGACGTTCACGACGTATCGGCCCGGCTTCGTGTCCAGGTCGATCCCGACAAGGCCGGACCACTTCAGCGGGTCCGCGGTTTCGACACAGGGGAATGAACGGCCAAAGGCCCTGGCCCGCACCTCGTGGAGTGGCCGCGTGCTTTCCATCGTCAGCACCACGACTTCGCCCGGTTGAATGGACCGCGCCCGATGCTCGACCGTCATGTCCGCGGACAGCGCCAGGACGGCAGACACGGCAATCGGTGCCGGGATCCACCGGCACAGACGACGTAGACCAGGCATTCTCATCGCCCCCACACTGACTACTGTAGCCCTTCCAGGCAAGCCGGTGAACCGAACTGCCCCGTTCGCGGGGCTCCGGCGGACGCAGGGGCTGCTTGGCGCGGTCTGCACGAACCGGCAACGAACCGGCGGTTTCCAGGCCAGCTGACTCCGGAAGGCGTATGATAGCCTCTCTCACAAGCCACGTGTCGCAGCCGTCAGCGGGAGAAGTCCCGCAGCCTTCACAACGGAGGTGCCGATGCGATCGTCCCGGATCATTCTAGCGGCGGTCCTGGCAGCCTCTGCGCTCGGCGCCACGCAGACACCTCCTGCGCGGGATCCGGCCTCCGCCGCATCCGCCATCCTCACCGCAGCCCGTGCGGCCCTTGGTGGTGATGAGAAACTGTCCGGCATCAGGACGTTGGTCGCCACCGGCCGGACGCGGCAGGTCCGTGGCAACAACCTGGTGCCGATCGAGTTCGAGATCTGGTGCGAACTGCCCGGCAAGTACCTGCGCCGCGATGAGGTCCCGGCGCAGGAGAGCGGGCTGACGTCAACGGGCTTCGACGGTGACGCGCTGCTTCAATGGCCGCCGGCGGAACCTGCGGCCGGAGTGGCGGCGAAGAAGCCATCGGCGGCCACGCAGGCGGCTGGCGGGGCGCCGGCCGCCACGAGTCCGTCCGCCGTCCCGCCCGATCCGCGCCTGGCTCGAGTCGTTTCGATCAAGCAGGATTTCGTGCGCCTCACGCTCGGCCTGTTCGCGGCGTCGTTCGCCAGCTACCCGGTGACCTTTTCTGCGGCCGGCCAGGCGGAGGCTCCTCAGGGCCGGGCCGACGTCATCGACGTGAAGGGCGCGGGCACGTTCGCGCTCAAGCTGTTCATCAACAGCGACACGCACCTGCCCATCATGGTGAGCTGGACGACCCCTGCAACGAACGTGGTGCTCTGGGTGCCGGGTCGGCCGCAGCCGGAGAACGTGGCGCCCGGGTCGATCGTGGTGAAGGGCCCTCCACTGCCCGGGGCGGCGGCGACGAAGGATGAGCAGGACAAGTACGTAAAGGACATCCAGGACCTCCGCAAGAAGACGCTCGCCGGCGCGAAGCCCGTCGAGCACCGGATCTACTACGCCGACTACCGCGACATCGGCAACGGCCTTCGCTTCCCGTTCCGCCTCCGCCGCGCGACGGCTGGCGAGACGATCGAGGAAACCAACTTCGACGAATTCAAGACCAACGTCCGCATCGATCCCAGGAGGTTCAGCTCCGCGAAGTAGGGAAAGGGAACCACCATGCCTCGTCGTGCGGTCGTTGCCGCGTCGCTGCTGTTCCTGATCACGCGGGCTCCGACGGTCATGGCGCAGCCGCCGCGCGAGGCACGCCTCATCATCACCGTGGTCGATCCCAGCGGGGCCGTCATTCCGAACGCGACCGTCAGGGTGATCGGACTCGACGACGCGACGAAGAAGGCCGCGATCGCACCGTTGCAGACCTCGGCGAACGGCGTGGCGACGCTGGAGCGCCTGGCCCCGGGACGGTACTCGATCCAGGGCGAATTCCCTGGGTTTGAGATGGGCCTGCTGCGGGACTTCACTGTGAAGAGCGGCGACAACAGGCGCGTGCTGGTGCTGCCGCTCCAGAAGCTCACGGCGGAGGTCACCGTCAAGCGGGATGCCCAGATCGTCGCGTCGGAACGAGGCGCGACGTTCGGCACGACGCTGACGCGTGAGGCGATCGAGGCGCTGTCGGATGACCCTGCAGAGATGGAGCGCCAGCTCTCGGACATGGCAGGCCCGGGGGCGGTGATACGTGTCGACAGTTTCGAGGGCCAGCAACTGCCGCCCAAGTCCCAGATCAAGTCGATCCATGTCACGCGCGACATGTTCGCCGCCGAGAGCCATTCGGCCGGCAGCACGTTCGTCGACGTCATCACGCAGCCGGGAATAGGACCGATCCGCGGCAGTGTCCGCTACTTCTTCTACGACAGCGCCATGGACGGCGAGAACCCGCTGGTGCCCAAGAAGGGCCCGGCACGCGACCAGGGGGGCAACGTGAACATCTCGGGTTCCCTCGTCAAGGAGCGCGCCGGTTTCTCGCTCTCCTTCTATGGCGACAGGTTCTACCGTACGCCCAACCTCTATGCCGCCGTACCGAGCGGGACGGTGGCCGCGAACGTGCAGAACCTGCGCATGCCCACCGACGAGTACGAACTCTACGGGAACTTCGACTACGCCGTCACCCGGGACCAGACCTTGCGGGCGTCGTTCGACACGTACACGGTCACCAGCCGGAACCAGGGAGTGGGGGCGTACAACTCGATCGGTCGCGCGTACTCGACGACGTCGCGCAACTCCATGCTCCGCGTGCAGCAGGCCGGGCCCATCGGCCGGAGGTTCTTCACAAACACCCGGCTCTCGCTGCGTTGGGTCGAGACGAACGCCGAGTCCTCGCTGGAAGCCCCCACGATTGTCGTCAACGACGCCTTCACGAGCGGCGGGGCCCAGCGCGCCGGCGGCAGGCACACCCGTACGTTCACCCTCCAGTCCGATCTCGACTATGTGCGGGGAATCCACTCGTGGCGTGTGGGTGTCCAGTTCGATGGCGGCAGATACGGGTCGGATGAAGCGTCCAACTATCTCGGGACGTACACGTTCGAAAACCTACCCACCTACGAGGCCGGCGAGCCGCGGACCTACACTCGCCGGATTGGGGATCCGAACATCTGGTACTGGAACATGCAGAGCGGCGTCTATCTCCAGGACGACATCCGGGTCAGGAAGACGCTGACGTTGAGCCCGGGCGTGCGGTTCGAGGCGCAGACGCACCTGGATGACCGGGTGAACGTGGGCCCGCGGTTCGGCGTGACGTGGGCGCCGTTCAAGAGCGGGAAGACGACGCTGCGAGGCAGCGTCGGCGTCTTCTACGACTGGATGCCCGCCAACACGTACGAGCAGACCCTGCGAGTGGACGGCCAGCGCCAGCAGGAGCTCAACATCGTGGACCCGAGCTTCCCGGTGGAGGACCTGACCGGAGACATCCCGCCAACCAACCGGTACCTGCTCGGCGAGGATCTCGACATGGCCCGCAACGTGCGCCTCAGCGCGGGGATCGACCGACAGATCACGAAGGCCTTTCGTCTCGGCGCGGTCTACAGCGACGTGTGGGGCCACGGCGTGCTCGTCGGGCAGAACCTGAATGCCCCGGTGAACGGCGTCCGGCCCGATCCGGCCGTCGCCAATACGATCCAGGCGGCATCGGCGGGCCGGTTGCGTTCCCGGTCGCTCGCGCTGAACATGAACGCCAACTTCTCTTCGTACGTGGGTGCCGGCGTCACGGCGGGGCCCTGGTTCGTCTGGAACAGGGGGCTTCTGGCGTTCGGGACATACACGTTCGGCAAGATCGAGAACAACAGCGACGGCGCCTTCAGCGCGCCGGCGAGCGGCGATCTGGCAACGGAGTGGGGTCCGCGGCCAGTGACGTGCGGCACCGGATCAGCATGACGGCCGTCACCCAGGCGCTCAGGAATCTCACGCTGCTCTTCCAGGTTAGCGGCTCGAGCGCACCGCCCTACACCATCCGGACGGGCTACGACGACAACGGCGATCTCATCTTCAACGACCGCCCTGCGGGAGTCGGGCGGAACACCGCGCGGGGCGCCACGCCGTGGATGGTCTCTGGAAACGCCAGCTATGTGTTCAGCTTCGGCAAACGTCTGGTGCCGACGTCGACAGGCGTTCTGGTCACGCCATCGGGCGGCGGCACGAACGTCGCCATGCTGGGAGGGCAGTCTGTTCCGAGGTTCCGGCTGACCTTGGCGCTTTCGGTGCGGAACATGACGAACCATCCGAACTACGCGGGTTACAGCGGGCTGATGACGTCGCCGTTCTTCATGCAGCCCACGGTCGTGAACAACGTGCGGCAGTTCTACCTGAGCGCAGGGGTCAACTTCTGACGTCCTGAGCCCGCCGCGGCCACGTGCTAGACTTTTCGTGTGCCGGCCCGGCGCGGTCCCCGCCGCTGCCGTGGCGGCATCGCGATCCGACGGCGCCGGTCGGCGACTGGAGACGGAGATGATGCGAGCCAGGCTTCGGTACCTCCTTCCGGCGAATCGCGGTCGCGGCAGCTGTCGCGCTGTCCAGCGGCCAGTCCCCCTACGAGAAGGACCTCGAAATCAGGACGTCGAGGATTCCGCATGCGGGAAACGGCGTCTACACGAAGGTGGCCATCCCGAAGGGAGCATACCTCGGAGCCTACACGGGGGAGTTCATCACCGAGGATGAGGACCGGCGCCGCTACAACGCGGACCGGTGGCAGGACATGATGGGGCTGCTGGACTGCGCGAAGCCGCACACCGGCGGGATCGCCATCATCGACGGCATTACCGGCAACGCCTTCACGCGGATGAACTACGCCCCGGCCGAGTTCCGAAACGTGAAGTTCGAGAAGATCTGCGAAGCCCCGTTCGTGAAGATCATGGCCCTGAGGGACATCGCCGCCGGCGAAGAGCTGTGGGTCGACTACGGCCCCAACTACCGCTACGACTTCATGAACGACCCGGCGGTCGCCAAGTTCTTTGCCGACCTGCGCGCGCAGCCTGCGAAGGAGGTCGTTCCGGCTGGTAGCCGGTCATCGACCCGCAGCGCCGGAGGCGCTCTCCGCCGGCCTTGTCGCGTGAGCCGCTTCAGTGTCGCCCGGCGCCCGATCCGCTCGGCGCGTACACGCGCACGTAGTCCACCAGCATCCGTTGCGGCAGGACCGTGCTGCCGTCCGGATTCCCCGGCCAGTTGCCGCCGACGGCGACGTTCAGCAGGATGAACTGCGGCTGGTCGAATACCCACGCCGTGCCCGCTGGCAGGCTCGACGGCTTCACGCTGAAGTACTGCCGGTCGTCGACGAACCACCTGATCTCGCTCGGAGTCCACTCGACGGCGTACACGTGGAAGTCGTCCGCAAAGGCGCCGGCGCCTGGAAGCGAGACCGGGCCGCCGATTGCGGCGCCGCCCGAGTAGCCCGGACCGTGCAGCGTGCCGTGAACGACGCCCGGTTCACGGCCGATGTTCTCCATGATGTCGATCTCGCCGCAGTTCGGCCACCTCGCCGACGTGATGTTCGCGCCAAGCATCCAGAACGCCGGCCAGATGCCCTGCGTGCGCGGGATCCGGATCCTCGCTTCGATGCGGCCGTACGTCCATGCCCACTTGCCCTGCGTCTTCACGCGGCCGGACGTGTAGTCGCTGCCGAGGTAGGCCTCCCGCTTCGCCTCGATTACCAACTGGCCCTTTTCGACGCGGACGTTGTCGGGGCGGGACGTGTAGTACTCCAGTTCCCGGTTGCCCCACCCGGTGGCGCCGACGTCGAAGACCCACTTCGCGGGATCGGGAGAACTGCCATCGGCTTGCGCGAACTCGTCGGCCCAGACGAGCGACCAGCCGACCCTGGCCTGGGCCGCCGCATCGGCGGCGACGATCACGCAAGCGAGGACGACGACCATCCGGATGGCAGTGATTCTGGACATAGCCGAAATGATAACCGAGAGCGCCGGCCCGCGACATGCTTCCGACGGCCGCCTCCCGAAGTCGGTCATCTGCCAACCATTCTTTCGATTCGTATGGGCGGAGGGTGACGCACATGATCAACCGAGCCGTCATCGCCTGCGGTCTCGTCATCGGCCTCGTTGCGCCGGCCGCCTCGCAACAGCGGACGGACCTTCGGTCCGGGTGGGCCGTCACACCCGTCGTGCGGATCGAAGGCGCGACGGTCGTGGCGAAGAGAGGCACGGCTGTGCCCACGCGATAGGGGAGGCCAAGGGCGGCCCTCAGGAGGGATCGAGTCCAGCCGGCCTGTGCGTCGAGCGGCTATCTCGGCTTTCTCTCGAACACGTACAGGACCTCCTGACCGGGCTGGGGCCGGAAGGCGCGCGCCTCCGCGCCCCAGCTGTAGACCGGCTCGACGTCGTAGTACTCAGGGCCCGACCGACGCGGGTAGGCCACGCCGACCAGGTCGTAGTTGCGGGACGTGTAGGCGACCTGCCAATCGAAGATCGTGCGATCGGAATCGGCCCCGGCAAGCCACGACGAAGGCATGACCACGACCACCAGGAACTTCGGCCGCGACGTCTCGATCTGGCGGATCATCTCGGCCTGCATCGTGCGGGCGAACCGCTGAGGCTCCATCAACGCATACGTGTAGACGTAGCCGGTTGCCGACTTGCGGTCGGCGTAGAAGTAGATCTGCGGCTCGGACCCCAGCACCGCGATCGTATCGGTTGGCCGTGAATGCTCTCGGATGTACGCGGCGATGGCCTGCGACTCGACCCACGGGTTCGTCCCGTACATCATCCGGCTCGCGGTCCGCGGCGGCGCGTGAAACAGAAAGTCGCTGTGCGCCAGCGCCGAGCGCGGCTGCAGCGGCACGAACACCGTCACCATCAGCGCGACCGCGAACGCGCCGGCCGGCAGGCGCGAGACAAATCCCCGCCTCGAGGCGCGCCACAACACGTTCCTGCCAGCGCCGACAGCCACGCCCACCAGGAGCGCGATGGCGGGCATCCACGTCACGTAGTAGTGCTCACGGAAGAAGAAGCCCGGGCAGATCGTCAGGAAGGAGCAGCCGAAGAACCCTGTCACCCACGCCGCCCTCCGGCGGGACAGCCCGTCAACCCACACCAACACCAGGCCGGCGGCGGCGAAAGCCCAGATCGGCCAACTCGGCGTCAGCATCATGACCGTGTTCTGGTAGCCGTACACCAGGCCCAGGCCCGCCGGGACTTCCGACACGTATTCGCGGGCGTAGTCGACCATCCAGAACCAGAACGATCGAAACACGCCCGCCGCAACGAGGACCCCGCATATCAGGAGCCAGGGCACGGCCGCGCTGACCACGAAAGCGGACGTACGGGAGACGATCGAGGCCAGCCTCACGTTCCTGTCCGCCCGCCTCCTGCTGATGTCGTTCCAGAGGAGATACAGCAGGGTGAAGAGCACGAAGAACACGCCGTGCTGCTTCATCGTGAACGCGAGTCCCAGGAGCAGCCCGCTCCAGATGAGGAACTTCAGGCCGCGGCGTTCGACGGCCGTCATCGCGCACAGGATCCCGCCGAGCGCCGGGAGAACGACGAAGTGGGTGGCGTGCGCCTGGGTTCCGAGTATCTGCGCGTTGATGGTCAAGAAGCCGTAGGCGGCCGCCGAGACGAGGCCGACCGTCGAGTCGAAGAGCCGTCTGGCAATCAGAAACAGCAGGATCACGGCGCCGGCGTTCACGAGCAGCAGGCCGACGTGGATGCCGATGACGTTCTGGCCGAAGAGGGCCATCACGAGCGCGTAGGCGTAGTAGATGCCAGGCGCCTTCATGTTGTAGCTCAGCGTGAAGGGCGGGATGCCCTGGAGAATGAGCTGCCCGGTGTACGTGTACTCGCCTTCGTCGCGCTCCAAGGGCATGGAGAGCAGACGGATCCGAATCGCTGCGTAGCACACGACGATCACGGCGAGCGCCAGCCACACCCATTTCTCAGAAACCGCCGGCCGCACGTCCGGCCCCGTCCTCCTTCTGCGCTTGCCCATGCGATTAGTGTCTCAGAAGGAACAGGCGCGCGCAGAGAGACCTCGCGAGCACCCGGATGTCAGCAAGGGCCTACATGCCGCCGCGACCAGGTCCACCGCGGATCCCGCCGGTCGGCGGGCCGCCCATCCGCCCCCGGCTCCGCACCGTCATCAGCGAGTCGATCGGCCGCTTCCCCACCCACGCGATGGCCCGCAGCAGCATCGGCTGCACGTACTGGTGGGTCAGGTTCGCATAGGTGTGTCCCTGCATCCAGACAAAGGCCCGGAACTCCTGCCCGCCGAACATGGTCCGCTGGTACGTCCACATCTGCGGCACCGATTCGCCCACGTGGCCCGCCCTCTGCGAGCTTGGCGTGTCGTCGATCTTCGCGGTCGCCAGCACGTGGACCTCCGGCTGCTTGGCCCACGTCATGGAGTAGAACGACTCGTCCTTCAGGGCGAAGTCCGGGATCCCCTGCATGATCGGGCTTGCCTTGTCGACGATGGTGTAGGGGACGTTCGCGTCGAGCGTGAAGTTCGTTTCGCCATGCTTCTTGACGCCCCCGAACACGGTCGAGAACCAGGCCGGATCGTCGGTGCAGATCGTGTCGTGGATGCCGACCAGACCGCCGCCCCGCTTGAGGAAGGTCTCGAGCGCCGCCTTCTCCGCCAGCGTCATGTAGCCGGCGTCGCCCTTGTACATGACGATCACGTCCACGCCGTCGAGCTCCGGCGCGGTCGGGAAATGGAGGCCGCCGTCGACGATCGCGCCGCGCTCGGTCAGGATGTTGCTCCAGTCCGCCACGAACTGCGGGTAGTCGTGCTGGCCCGCGCCATGCGTCTTGAGGCCTCCGCGGAGGTAGACGCGCAGCGGCGCGACGTCCGGGCCCTGGGCCGGCGCCGGGGGCGGCGTGCCGCGCTGCTGGGCCACGACCGGTACGAGCATCGCGGCGGCGATCGCGCTGCAGAGCAGGATTCGGTTGTTCACGGGTCTCCTCCTTCAAGTATGGTTTTCAGGCCGGCTGCGACACCCTCGGAACCCGGTCGAAGTTGTCTTTGAACTCCGCGCGGCTCTCCGTCCCGACGGTGAAGCAGTGGACGGCATCCTTGGTCACGGCGTACCGGAACGCATCGTCGAGGCGCTTTCGCAGCTGGCCCTCGCCGAGGATCTTCATCGCGATCACGCCCTTGCCGGCCTTCCGCATGTCGGCGATCAGGGGCAGGATTTCCTCCGTGTCCCCGTCCATCCGGATGCCGAAGTCGTTCAGGCGCGCCATGCAGATGTCCAGCCAGGCGGTCCTGGCCGCGAGCTTCATCGCCTCCATCGAGTGGCAGCTGATCCCGACGGAGCGCACGAGCTTCTTCTCCTTCGCCTCCGCCAGGACCTCCATCGGCCCCTTGTCCGACTCGGTCCACGTCGGGCTCATGCGCGAATGGAGCAGCACGATATCGATCTGGTCGATGCCCATCTCCTGCCGGAACCGATCGAGGTCGGCCTTCATGGCGTCAGCGCTTCGGGCGGCGGTCTTGGTCGAGATGATCACCTTCTCCCGCGGCACCTTCTTCAGCGCGATCTTCGCGGCGGCATGGCTGCCGTATCCGTCGGCGAGGTCCCAGAAGATCACGCCGCGGTCGTGGGCGTCCCAGAACAGGTCCGCCAGGCCTGCGGCGCCGAGCTGCCTCATCTGGTTCGAAGCCCCGCCGCCGCCGTAGGTGCCCGTGCCGATCGCCATGCGGGAGACCTTCAGCTTCTGCGGCCCGAGTTCGATGATGTCGTTCGCGTTGCGCACCTGGGCCGGCCACGCGGCGGGAGCGAAGGCAAGGGAAGCTCCCGCGGCCACTCCCCTTCGGATGAAATCGCGGCGATTGCATGGGTGCATGTTCGTGTCTCCAGTCCGGTCAGGCTGATGGTGGCTACTGCTGCTTCGTGACGGCCTCGACCGCAGCCTTCACGGCCGGAACGTCCAACGCGTGAACCAGGCTCAGTGCCTTCCTGATCCTCGGGTCCCTCGGTCTAGGCCCGCCGCGGCCGCCTGGCGTGGCGCCGCGGCCCTGGACTCCCGCCCCGGCGGCGCCCGGCTGCGCGTCCACCCGCGGGGGCGCCGTCGTGAACAAGGCCATCCTGGCGTTCTCCAGGACCCGCCCCAGCGTCGCGGCGGTCCTTCCGCCCTTGGAGTCGGGCTCGTGGCACTTCGAGCACACGGCTCGCCCGCCGGCCAGCATGTCGTCGGTGCCGCGCGCGACGGCGTGGCTGGAGTGGCATGTCGCGCAGGACGGCATCTCGCCCGTGACGAACACGGCGGCGTGCGCGCTCTTCTGGAACTGGGCCGACGAATCGGCATGGCACTTCCCGCACGTGCGGGCCAGTCTCGCGGGAGCCACGCTCGACTGCGGGTCGCTCGCCGCGCGGGTCTTGTGAACGTCGTGGCAGTCCACGCAGGTGGCCGCCACACCGTCGCCGCCGGCCGGCTTGCCCGCGTGAACGCTGGTGGCGTACAGCGTCACCTGGTCCACGCGCGGCTTCGGGCTGTACTTCCGCATGAAGGTGGCATTGCCGTGGCAGCGCCCGCAGTACTCGGCCATGCCCTCCCGGGTGACCCGAACCCGGAAGCCCTTCGCAGCCGACATCGCGATGTTCTGGTCGGGAGAGCTGGCGTCTCCGCCGTGACAATCGACGCAGCTCAGCCCCCGCTTGAAGTGGATGTCGTTCTGAAACGGGATGCTCGTGCCTTCCATCACGCGATGGCAGTCAAGGCACGAGTCCGCGGCACTCGCCGCGCCCGGGAGACACGCGAGCATCACGACGGCAATCGACACGTGCATACGCAGGAGACTCCTCCGTCTTCTTGCCGGCAAGGCGAGCGGTCGGGTCAGAGGCGTGCCGACCCGGGAACCCGGGCATCGAGCCGGAATCTTACACTACGACGCTCTCGCCCTCAAACGGTCTGACGGAACTCGGATGGATCGGGCTGACCCTTTCGGCTTCGAGGATGCGCGACCGCTTCGACGTGCCCGTGGCGGCTTACCAGGTCAGCGTCGAATTCAGTATGATTGGGGCCGCTTCGCGCGTGCGTCGATCGGGACAGTTCGACGTACGGGTCCGTTGAGTGACGAGACGAGGTGACTCGGAAATGAGACTCGCGATTCCGCTCATCCTGCTCATGTCGGTGTCGGTGATGAACGCGCAGGACTCCACGCGCGGCCTGGGCGTTTATCCCGGCGATCCGACGCAGTTCTTCGGGCCTTCGATGTCGGTAGATTCGACGACCTATCGCAACCTGGCGTTGCGGCGGGCGGCATATCACTCATCGAGCTACGACTACAACCTGACCGCGACCTTGATCACCGACGGGATCAAGGACACCGTCATGCCGCGTACGATCGCGGTTTCGACGAGCGCCGCCGGTCCCGGCAACACGCCCGGTGTGCTCTCCCGTATCGATCGCGAGATGGTGCTCGACGACAACGTGACCTCCACACTCGCCTTGGCCGGACCCAGGGTGTGGATCCAATTCGAGTTGCGCGGCGGCTCCGCGCCGCTCGAGGTGGACAAGTTCGAATTGGTCCCCCGAGCCGGGGGCGGGGGACGCGGCGGCCAGCAACCGGCCGCGCAGCCGCAACCGGGCGGTTGGGCCCTTCTCGTGTCCGGGTCAGACGAGGGACAGTCCTGGGTGCAGCTGGGGCAGGTCGGCGGCGCCGAGCGCCCGATGGGACAGGGGTTCCGGCCGGTCGTCCAACTCGGTGCGCCTTCCCGCCACCGGTTTATCAGGCTGGAGTTGAACGGCCCCGCGGACACCCGCTGGAACTTCTCGGAAGTGTTCTTGTTCAACAAGGGAGAGCGGGTGAAGATCGGCGGTCCCTATTCCTTCACCAGCGCCTGGATGAGTTCGGGCAGCGGGCGAGGACTGGGTGTACGTCGATCTCGGCGCGCCCTGCACCTTCGACCGCGTGACACTGAACTGGATCCGCCGCGCCTCCGAAGGCTCGGTTCAGGTGTCAGACGATGCCGCAAAGTGGACGACTCTTCAGGCGTTGCCCTCGGGCCCGGGCCTGACAGATGACATGAAGCTGGCACAACCGGCCAAGGGGCGCTACGTACGCGTGCTGATGACCAAGGCCGCTTCTCCGGACGGCTACGTCTTGAGTGAGATGGAGGTCTTCGGCCGCGGCGGCCCCGTGGCCAGACCGAAGGCAGCCCCGCTGGCTCGGGCCAACGGCCGCCTCCTGCTCGCCGGCGGTGCGTGGCGCGTGCAGCGGGATTCACTCGTGAAGGGCGGTCCGGATGCCATCTCCACCGTAGGTTTTCCGGACGCCGACTGGGTAATTGCCACCGTGCCTGCCACCACACTGGTCAGTTACCTGAACGTGGGCGCGATCCCCAACCCGGATTTCGGCGACAACCAGTTGCAGATTTCGGACTCCTTCTTCTACGCCGATTTCTGGTACCGCAACGAGTTCGTCGCTCCCGCCGCCGGCGCGGGCAAGCACGTCTGGCTGAACTTCGACGGTGTCAACTGGAAGGCCGACGTCTACGTGAACGGCGAGAAGGTGGGCCGCATCGATGGCGGCTTCATGCGCGGCACGTTCGACGTGACCAGGCAGATCCGGCCGGGCGTCAGGAACGCCGTCGCGGTTCTGGTCATCAAGAACGCGACGCCGGGCAGCATCAAGGAGAAGACCGCCCTGAGTACAGGGCTGAATGGCGGCGCGCTCGGAGCCGACAATCCGACCTATCACGCCACCGTCGGCTGGGACTGGATCCCGCCGGTTCGCGGCCGTGACGACGGCATCTGGGCCGACGTGTATCTGACCTCGACCGGCGCCGTGGCGCTGGAGAATCCGTTTGTGCATTCGACGCTCCCGCTGCCGGACACCTCGCGCGCGGACCTCTCCGTCGAGGCGACCCTGAGGAATCTGGAGGCGAGGCCGATCGCGGGAACACTCCGGGGCACGTTCGGAACGACGGCGTTCGAGGCTCCGGTGACGCTGGACGCTTCCGCCACCAAGACCGTCACGCTCGACCCATCCACCACGCCGGCGCTCCGGCTTGCCCGTCCCAGGCTGTGGTGGCCCAACGGCTACGGCGATCAGTACCTCTATCCGGTGACACTGGAATTCGTGGCGGCGGACAAGACCATTTCGGATTCGAAGTCCTTCCAGAGCGGTGTCCGCCAGATGACTTACAGCGAGGAGGGCGGCAGCCTCAGACTCTGGGTGAATGGCCGACGCTTCATCGGCCGCGGCGGAAACTGGGGCCACCCCGAGTCGAACCTGCGCTACCGCGCCCGCGAATACGACGTCGCCGTGAAGTACCACAAGGACATGAACTTTACGATGATCCGCAACTGGGTCGGGCAGACCGGCGACGAGGCCTTCTATGAGGCCTGCGACAGGCACGGCATCATGGTGTGGCAGGACTTCTGGCTGGCCAACCCCGTGGACGGGCCGAACCCCGACGACCCCGCCCTCTTCATGGCCAACGTGAAGGACTACGTGCTGAAGATCCGCAACCACCCTTCGATGGGCATCTACGTCGGGCGCAACGAGGGGAACCCGCCGCTCGAGATCGACAAGCCGATCCGCGCCCTGCTGCCCGAGATCCACCCCGGCATCCACTACATCTCGAACTCCGCCAGGGGAGTGGTGAGTGGCGAAGGCCCCTACCGCATGCAGCCTGTGAAGAGCTACTTCCTGCAGCGCGCAACGCCCAAGCTGCACAGCGAGATGGGCATGCCGAATATCATGACGATGGACAGCATCCGCCTGACCATGGCGGAGAAGGACGCGTGGCCCCAGGGCGCCATGTGGGGGCTGCACGACTTCACGACCGCCGGCGCGCAGGGCGGCCAGTCGTTCCGCGACACGATCGACAAGGGCTACGGCGGCGCACAGAGCGCGGAGGAGTGGGCGCTGCTCGCGCAGTTCGTCAACTACGACGGCCATCGCGCCATGTTCGAGGCGCAGAGCAAGAACCGCATGGGGCTGCTGATCTGGATGAGCCACCCATCCTGGCCGACCTTCGTGTGGCAGACCTACGACTACTTCTTCGAGCCCACCGCCGCGTACTTCGGCGCGAAGAAAGGGACCGAGCCGTTGCACATTCAGTGGAACCCGGCGACGGACACCGTCGAAGTGGTCAACTACAGCGCCGGCGACAAGACCGGGCTGACCGCGCGCGTCGAGATCCTCAACATGGACGGCACCCGCCAGTGGGAGAAGACCGCGACTGTCGACAGCAGGGAAGACAGCGTCGAGTCTCCGATCAGGCTGGAATTCCCGGCCGGTCTTTCACCCACGCACTTCCTCCGCTTGACCCTCAGCCAGGGCAACCAGACGGTCTCCAGCAACTTCTACATGCGCGGCGTGCAGGAGGATGACTTCCGCGCGATCCGCGAGTTGTCGAAGGTGACCCTCGAGACCAGAACGACCGCCGGCCGGCAGGGCAGCCGCTGGGTGCTCAGCACCACCATCACGAATCCGTCCAAGACGCCGGCTCTGCTGATCCGGCTGAAAGCGGTCCGGGCCGCAAGCGGCGACCGCATTCTCCCTGCCATCTACAGCGACAACTACATCGCCCTGATGCCGGGTGAATCTCGCACCATCCGGACGGAGTGTGAGAACGCCGACGCGCGCGGGGAACGCCCGCGCATGGTGATCGAGGGCTTCAACACGAAGTAGGCATCGAGCCGTTCAGCGCCGCTGCTGGCCGCTTCCCGCTCCCGCTGCGCAACCGTTGCACAACGAGAGGCGACAGGTAGTAGGGGCGCCGGGATTCTGAGCCATACGGGCGATTGGCCGCGTCGCGGGCGCGATCTTGTGATAAAGATCCCCGCCACAGGAGGACGCCCCATGAAGCGACTCGCCATCCTGATCGCTGCGCTGGCCAGCCTGGCTGCCCCGCCCTACCAGCCGACGTGGGACTCGATCGACAAGCGACCGACGCCGGAGTGGTTCACCGATGCGAAGTTCGGGATCTTCATCCACTGGGGCGTCTACTCGGTGCCGGCGTACGCGCCGGTGCTGCCCGGCAAGCTCGCGTACGCGGAGTGGTACTGGAACGCGATGACACGCGGCCGTACCGGTCCCAAGGCGGACGCCGTCCAGTCGGGCACGTGGGCGTACCACCAGCAGCAGTTCGGCAGCGAGTTTCCGTACCAGGACTTCGCGCCGCTGTTCCGGGCCGAGCTCTTCGACCCCGACCATTGGGCCGACGTGTTCGCCCGGTCGGGCGCGCGCTACGTGGTGCTCACCTCGAAACACCACGAGGGGTTCGCCCTCTGGCCCAGCAAGGAAGCCTCGGCGACGTGGGGCCGCCCCTGGAACGCCGTCGAGATCGGTCCCAAGCGGGACCTGCTGGGTGACCTGACGGACGCCGTGCGGCGGAAGGGCCTGAAGATGGGCTACTACTACTCGCTCTACGAGTGGTACAACCCGCTGTGGCTGTCCGACCGCGTCCGCTATGTCGAGCGGCACGTGTTCCCGCAGTTCAAGGACCTGGTGACCCGCTACAAGCCGTCGATCATCTTCAGCGACGGCGAGTGGGACCAGACGTCCGCCGAGTGGCGCAGCCCCGAGCTCCTCGCCTGGCTGTTCAACGACTCGCCGGTCAAGGACGAAGTCGTCATCAACGACCGCTGGGGCAAGGACTCGCGCCACCGCCACGGCGGCTACTGGACGACCGAGTACACGCCCGGCATGGCGGGCATCGAACACCCGTGGGAAGAGAGCCGCGGCATGGGCTTCAGCTACGGCTACAACCGCGCGGAACGCCTCGAGCACTACAGGACGGGCCGCGAGCTCATCATCATGCTGATCGATCTGGTGAGCCGCGGCGGCAACCTCCTGCTCGACATCGGGCCGGCCGCCGACGGCACGATCCCGGTGGTGATGGAGGAGCGTCTCACGCAGATTGGGGGCTGGCTGAAGGTGAACGGCGACGCCATCTTCGGCACGAAGCCGTGGAACGTCACCCGGCAGTGGGGCGCCGGCGACGTGCCGAAGGTCGAGTACGGCAAGGAGTTCGAGGCGTCCTACGACGTGACCCGCCTGGCCGGTGAACCGGAACCGGGCAGGGCGGCCATCGAGGCGTTCTTCACCGCCAGGGGGAACGATGTCTACGCGATCCTGCCGCGGTGGCCCGGTCGCACGTTCGTCGTGAAGGGCATCGGCGCGGCGAAGTCCGTGACCCTGCTCGGCGCATCGAGCCCGATCCGCTTCCAGCCGTCCAACGGCGGGCTCGCGATCCAGCTGCCCGAGGTGCCCGCCGGCCTTCGGCACCAGCCGGCCTGGGTGCTGAAGATCGCCCGGTAGGCGCGGCTCGACCCGCCGGAGAATGGGCAGGGGCTACGGCCGCGGCAACGGCGCGCACCCGGCGCGGGGCCGATAACAGTCCCGTCACGTCAACGTGCGACTGCGGGCTCGAAGGAAATGCGGAGCCGAGTGCCGGTCGCCTGGGCGAACCGCTCGAGCGCATCCGTCGATGGACGCACCTTGCCGCTCCGCCTTTCTTCCGAATTCGACGGGTACCAAGCCCGCGCCGGGGGGGACACGGACATCCAGCTGGAGGGAACTGCCGGGAGCGGCCGGTTCGGATTCGGGAGCGCGGACCTGCTCACCTGTCCGTCTGCGGTCGATGCTGCAGACCGACCAGCGGTTCCCCGCGATTGGCAGCCAGCGGCCGGGCATCACGTCGAAGCCCGACACCTCGGTGGATGTGTACTTCGGCCCGGAGCCGCCGCCGGAAGGCGAGGCCAACTGGGTGCAGACCATCCCCGGCAAGGGATGGTTCGTCATGCTCCGGCTCTACGGGCCTCTCGAGCCCTGGTTCGACAAGACCTGGCGGCCGGGTGAGATCGAGATGATCGATTGAGGCCGTGCTAGGTCGCGTTGTGATCGCCGCGCGGTTGCCGGACCCGGACCGTGAACGCCGTGGCGGGATTGGTCACCAGGAGTTGATGGATCTCCTCGGCGGTCCAGCGAACTCGTTGTAGGGCGGGTACGAACGCGGTGTAGGCGGTGTCGAATCCACGGAAACGGCCGCCCCTGGGCTCGCCGGGTTTGTACCAGCCGGCATCGTGCGAGACCAGCAGGCGATTCAGAAGCCCCTGCTGCTTCAGGCCGTTCACCCGGGCCACGGCTTCCGGGACGGTGTTCTCGGAGATGTTGTCGATCTCGATCCATGCGCCTTTGCGGGCGGCCTCGACACGTGATGTCAGTTCCCAATCGCTCTGGGCGTGAACCCAGATGAAGGCATCAGGCCGGACGCGCTCCGCCGACAAGATCTCCATCTGCTCCAGAGCCGCGCGTGTGTCTCCGGTGTGCGAGGCGATCGTCAGTCCCGTGCGGACGTGCGTGCGGGCCGCCGCCTGGACGAGTTTCCTGTCGATGCTGGACAGCGGCCCGGCGTCCACGCCGGTCTTGATGAACCCGGGCCGGATCCCGGTTCTCTCTATCCCCACCGAGCATTCCTCGACCCATCGGCTCGCCAGACGGTCCGCGCTTTCCTCGGTACGCGTGGCGGGGCACGTACTGATCCTTCGCTGCACCGTAATATCCCGTGTTGGTGAGGATGTGCAGGCCCGTGGCCTTTGCCAGGCGCTCGAGCAGCCGGGGATCCCGCCCGAGGTACGCCGGCGTGCACTCCACGAACCCGCGGCACCCGAGGTCTCTGACTCTCCGCAGGTACGGCAGGGCCACTTCATACGCCTCGTCCGCGTCGTACCGTTCGCGGCTGACCCGGTCCGCACCGATGAAGTCCACCAGGATGTGTTCGTGAGACAACGCGCTGCCAAACTGGTCCGGCGGAACGGGGCCGAGGACGGTCATCACCTGTCCCACACCGGGCGATGCCTTCGTGGAACCGGCCGTCGTGCCCAGAATCCCGACCCCGCCAAAGCCCGAGATTCGCAGGAACTCGCGTCGATCCATTGGGCCTCTCCCACGACGTGTGTTGCGACAGTGGTCGGTGAGACTGAGACGTTCGACGTCCTCCGGCACCCCGGCCCCGTCGCTCGCGTCGGCGGACGGCGACCCCGACGGACCGCGGAACGCGCTCGACGCCAGCGCGAGAGCTGAGGAAGCGGCCAGGACCGGCCAATGGTACCCGAACTTCATCGCTGGGTGGCTGGAGAAAGTAGGTGACCGTGTTCGGCGCCCGACGCGCCTGCGTCGTGGACGAACAGGACCACGTTGACCGGGCTGCCGCGCGCAGGGCCATCGACGTCCGGCGCCCGGACGCGTTTGCCCGGACCCGCCCGTTGCGCGTAGGATGCAGCAAACGGAAAGGACGCACTCGATGACCAAGCATCCCACCCGGCGCGACATCCTGACGCTCGGCAGCACCGCCGCTGCCACGGCCTTCCTCCCGACGGCGCTCCGCGCGTCGGCCGCGGCGGGATGGAAACGGCTGCCAATCGGCACCCAGCTCTGGTGCGTGCGAAAAGAGCTGGCCACCGATATCCCGGGCACCCTCAACGCGCTGTCGGCCGCCAGGTTCGACGGCGTCGAGCTCGAGAACGCGTTCGGCAAGACGGGCGTCGAGTGGCGCAGGCACCTCGACGCGGCGAAGCTGAAGGCGTGCGGGTTCCACCACACGCTCGCGGATCTGCAGGGCTCCAGGCTGGCGGCGACGGTCGAGTTCAACCAGGCCATCGGGAACGACAAGTTGATCATCCGGTCCCTCGCGCCCGAGGTGTACGGGTCGGCCGACCTCCTCAAGAAGACGGCGGACGCCGTCAACGAGGCGGCGGAACGGGTGAAGCCCTACAAGATGCGCGTCGGGTACCACAACCACACCACGGACTTCAACCGCATCGACACCGAGTTCTGGTGGAACCTGTTCGCCGACCGGACCGCCAAGAACGTCATCCTGCAGCTCGATACCGGCAACGCGTCCGAGCTCCCGGGCGGCGTCCGCCTGGCGGACCTCATCAGGCGCAACGCCGGCCGCACGGTCTCGCTGCACGTCAAGCCGTTCTCCACCAGGAACCCGAACGCCTACATCGGCGCCGACGAACTGGACTGGCCGGGCATCATGACGGCCGCCGAATCGGTGGGCGGCCTCGAGTGGTACATCATCGAGTACGAGCGCGAAGGCCCGCCGCCGCTCGAGGCGCTCGAGACGAACCTCGAGAGCTTCAGGAAGCTGAGAAGCTGACTCGACGGGGCCGAAGACCTTCACGAAGTATCTCGGCGGTGCCGATGTCCTTTCGATTTTCGGCGTCGCCAGGCAGAGAGGAGACGCCGGTGAGCACCCATCCAGCCCCCAGGCAGGCCGCCTCGCGGCGCGACTTCCTTCGCTCGATCGCCGCTGCGGCGGTCGCCACCCAGGCAGGAGGGCAAGTCATGTCCGCGGCATCCGACAAGCGCGACGCGATGCTCGGGCTGCTCGAGAAGGGCGCCCGCCCCGGTTTCGTGCCGGCGGCCTTCTTCATCCACTTCGACGAGGCCTTCCACTACGGGCAGCCGGCGGTCCGGAAGCACCTGGAGTACTTCCGGTACACCGGGATGGACTTCATGAAGATCCAGTACGAGCGGACCTTTCCGCCAGTGCCGTCGATCAAGCGGCCCGACGACTGGCGCATGATGCCGTCATACACGCTCGACTTCTACGAGCCCGTGCTGGAGGCCGTGCGTGGCCTGGTGAGAGAGGCGAAGAAGGAGGCCCTCGTCCTGGTCACGCTGTACTCGCCGTTCATGTGCGCCGGGCACACCACCAGCCTGCCGCTGCTCACGGCGCATCTCGAGGAGAAACCGGAAGCCGTCGGGCGCGGACTGGAGGCGATCACCGACAGCCTCATGCGCTTCGTGAAGGAGTGCGTGCGAATCGGCGTGGACGGCTTCTACGCGTCGACGCAGGGGGGCGAGGCCGGGCGATTCAAGGATCCGGACATCTTCACCCGGCACGTGAAACCGTTCGACCTGGTCCTGATGCGTGAGATGAACCGGACCTGCCCGTTCAACATCCTCCACGTGTGCGACTACAATGCACCGTACTCCGACCTGGCGCCGTTTGTGGACTACCCGGGCCAGATCGTCAACTGCAATCCGCGCCTCACATCGAAGACGCTGGAATGGGCAGACGTCGCGCGCCTGTTCGGGCGCCCCTGCATGGGCGGGATCGATCGCCATGGGATGATCGCATCGGCGACGCCCGAGCAGATCGGGAAGGCAGTGGCTGACGTGCTGCGCACGGCGCCCTCGCCGTTCGTGCTGGGTGCCGACTGCACGTTGCCGGGCGACATCAAGTGGGACAGCATCCGCGCGGCGGTCACGGCGGCCCACACGTTCCGGTCCTGACGGCTGCGGAAGAGACGTCGGTCACGCCCCCGCGCGTACGGTCGGATCAGTGTCCACGGCTTGGGCCATGGTCCAGCGAATCATCCTGGTTCGACGCGGACCCTGGTGGCGCGAAGGCCGGAGCGGCTCGCCGAATCTCCACCACTTCCTGAGACTGCAACGATACAATCGGCCCACCGTGGCGGCGACCCGGACCGAGGTTCGGGAGAGGGCGTGCTAGCCACACCCAAAGGAGAAATCGTGGAGAAGATGAATCGCCGAAGACTGTTGGGCAGGAGCACGGCCGTGGTGAGCGGCACGCTCGCCGGATTGGCGCTGCAACCGGGCAGAGCCTTTGGGCAGGAGAAGCCAAAGGCCGCGGAGGCGGGTTCGCAGCCTGCTCCCGCAAGCGCAAGACGGGTGGAGCCCCCCAACCTCCATCCGCCGGTAGTCCAGGTCACAGGCGGGAAGCTGGCCGGTTTCAGGGATGGCAAGACCACCACCTTCCTCGGGATCCCCTATGCCGACGCCGACCGTTTCGAACAGCCTAAGCCCGTTCAGCCTTGGGAAGGCGTGAAGCGTGCGCAGGCA
Source organism: uncultured Acidobacteriota bacterium (assembly GCA_963784455.1). Lineage (GTDB taxonomy): Bacteria > Acidobacteriota > Vicinamibacteria > Vicinamibacterales > Fen-181 > FEN-299. The sequence goes on from CAWARN010000005.1 coordinate 255,761, forward strand.
TGGGGACCGGTGTGCCCGATCCCAACGATGAACACGCCCGGCGCCGACGAGTTCGTCTTCCCGCACCGTTACTGGCTGCAGAACGATCGCTGCCAGGTCCTGAACATCTGGACCCAAAGCACCGCCCCGAATGTGAAGAAGCCGGTCATGGTCTGGATGCATGGCGGTCAGTTCATCAATGGCTCCTCGATGGAGTCCTACGCCTATGAGGGCAAGAACCTCAGCGAGTTCGGCGATGTCGTGGTCGTCAGCGTGAATCACCGGGTGAACATCCTGGGAACCCTCGATCTCTCGGCCTATGGTTCCGACTATGCGAACTCCAGGCACACCGGCATGGCCGATCTGGTGGCCGCCCTTCAGTGGGTCCACGAGAACATCGCGAGTTTTGGCGGCGATCCGGGCAACGTCACCATCTTCGGCCAGTCCGGCGGCGGCAGCAAAGTCGTCCGCCTGATGCACATTCCCGCAGCGAAGGGCCTCTTCCACAAGGTCATCGCCCAGAGCGGAGGCGGCCTGAACTACCGCACGAGCGATCCCGCCAGGAGTATCAAGGACCATCAGATGCTCGCCGCCGCGACGCTCAAGAACCTCGGCCTCGACGGCAGCCAGATTGACAAGCTCAAGAAGCTGAACTACCAGGAGCTGCTGGCCGGCGCGACCGCCGCGGCCCAGGCGGTCGGAAAGGACCTCGGCCGGAACGTTGGCATCGGGGATGTCATCGCCGACGACATCTATGTGATGCGCGAGTTCTGCGACTGGGCCGAAACCATTCCTCTCATCAACGGCACCGTCTTCAGCGAGTTCGTTGGCACGCTCCAGCGAGGCGAACTCCGCAAGAACGAATGGAGCCAGAAGGAAGTGGATGACAATCTCACCGCCGCATACGGCGCCAAGAAGGAGGAGATTGTCGCCGAGTTCAAGAAGGTCTTCCCCGGCAAGAAGATCCAGGACGTGCTGTTCTACGCCGCCACCTCTCAGCCCGGCACCAGGCAGACGCTGGCCCGCAAACTCGAAAAGGGAAAGACGCCGGTCTACAACTACATCTTCACCTGGGAATACCCGGTCAATGGCGGCCAGACGTCTTTCCATACCTGCGAGATCGTCTTCGCTTTTCACAACGTGACCGAGCCGCACTGCCGGCTCGCAACCGGCGACACTCCGGCCGCGCTCGCGCTGCAGGACAAGGTCTCCCAGGCGTGGATCAATTTCGCCCGCACGGGCAATCCCAGCCAGCCGGGGCTCGCGTGGAAGCCCTACACGCCGCAGGACCCGCAGGTCATGGTCTTCGACACCGTCTCCGGGTCCCGCAATCTCCAGGACGAGAAGCTCGTGTCGCTCATGCCCGCGAACGCGGGTGGGCGCGGGCGGGGAGGGCGTGGGTAGACACAGTCCGCCCGGGGGCACGATCCCGCCACCCGCGGCCTCGGGCGGTGTGCGATCTCACGATTGAACAACGTGGCCGTCTGAGCATCCGGCTCACGCCGGACGCTCACCGGGCCCCTGCGGGTCTCTCCAACGGCTCACCAGCCTGTGAGGCGGACCCCTCGATCACGCGGTACTCGATGTTGCGGATCGCTGCGACCGATTCGTAGCTCGCGATGCCGAGCGGCGCCGAGTACTCGATGTCGCCAGGGCGCAGACCAATCCTCCGGCCACGGATGTCGACGGCGATCACTCGCTCCTCGTCGATCCAGGCTTCAATCGACCCGTCGGTGACGCGGACGCGGAACGAATACCACCGGCCGTTGGTGAAATCCATCGTGACGGTGGTGTCGTTCTCGGACGCATCCATCGTGTCGAGGCTCGACAGCCCGACGACGGAGCCGCCCCAGCCGCCGGTGATGAAGGTGCAGTACCGAGTCGTGCACGGGGAAGGTGAGGGCGCCGAAGAAATCGGTGCCGCTTCGGCGCTGCGCCTGGTAGCGGACCTCGAAGTTCGACGTGGGGAACGCGCCCGTCCACGTGATCCCTGTGATGTACCCGTTGCCGAGGACCACTTGACCGTCCTCGATGCTCACCTTGCCACGCGCGGTAAACTGGCTCTCCTTCCAGCCCGTCAGCGTCTTCCCGTCGAACAGCGGCCGCCAGTCGCCGCTGCCAGCCGCTGCCGTCTTCGCCACGGCGGCGCCTTGCGGCGAAGGCGACTTCACCGCCGTCATCATGATCTCCACCCGCGCGTCGGGCGACACGAGCCCGGCTTCGATCGTGGTCCTCGCCGGGAACCCGTTGGCAAACACCTCTCGGCAGGCCGCATTCACTGCGCCCGCGTTCGCGATCTCCGGCAGGTAGACCACGGCATCTACCACATCGGCCCAGCCGAAGCCGGCCGACCTGAGCGTGCGCCCGAGTCGGGCAACCGTCTCTCGGGTCTGTGCCACGACGTCGTCCTTCGTCGCGGGCGTGTTGCCGAGCATCCCCGACAGGAACAGGCGATCGCCCACGCGGATGGCGGAACTGAGGACCGGGTTCGCCGTTCCAGGCGTACCGTCGGCGTTTGGCGTGGTGATGGCGTCGCGCAGACCGCCTTTGACGGCGACCATCACGATCTCGACGAGGTACTGCGGCGCGGTGAGCCCGGCCTTTACCGTCGCGCGCGCCGGCGGATTCGTCGGGAACGCCGTCCGGTAGACGCTGTTCATGTCCTGGAACAGCGCGGTGTCAGTGATGAACACGCGCGACGAGACGACGTCGGCCAGCGTCATGCCGGCCGCCCCGAGGATTTCGGTGGCGCAGTTCAGGATCGTCTGCGTCTGCGCCTTCATGTCGCCGGGCACGATCGAGTTGTCTCTCGGGTTGCGCGAGACCAGCCCCGCCAGGAACAGCGTGTCGCCCGACTGGACGCCGTAGTTGTACGGGTTGGTCGGCTTCAGCCACGCGGACGGATGGACGACCTTGCGCTCGCGGCCGTCGCGGACTGCGATCATGCTGATCTCGACGAGCGCATCCGGCGCCGCCAGATTGCCGACGACTGTCGCACGCGTCGGCGGGTCCTTCGGCCAGTACCTTCGCCGACACCTCGTTCATGGCGGCGAAATCCGACATGCGTCGCAGGTGGACGGTGAGAGCGGCCACCCCGGCGAGGCTCGAGCCGTTCTTCTCGAGCAGCGCGCCGAGGTTGTCGAGTGCGCGCGCCGTCTGCACTCGGACATCGCCCGCGACGACCTTTCCCGAGGCGTCGGTGGGCAGCATGCCGGACAGGTAGACGAAATCGCCCGCCGCAACAGCCGGACTGAACGGCGTCGGCGCGGCCGGTGACTGGGCCCGGGCGGCGGCCGTCATCGAAAGCGCCGTCGCCAGGACGAACAGGACTCCTCGGGCCGTCATCAGGACCTCCACGGTGTGTCGCGCGCCAGGGCCGCTCCAGGCGGCACGAGGGTCGGGCCAACTATACACCCGGGGTAGTGTGGGGAGGGTTCCGGAGCGCCAGCGGCCGTCGGGCAGATCGCGGCAGCCGCCAGCCCGACTCCTCCCGCCGACCGCGTCCGCCATGGTCTATGATCCCTATGATCTTCCGTTGGCAGGGCCGGGGCTCGGCTCGGGGACCGCGGGCGGAGACGCGGCTTCGCTGTCGTCGCCGACGTCGAGCGCCATCTCGACCGGCGTGCTGCTTGTGTCGCGCATGCGGCCGACCGGATCGACCGCCGTCTGCCGTCAGGGTCGCCGCCACAGCCATGTGATGAGAGGCCACTCTCCCCACGCGACTACCGTGCAGGTCGGCGTGGCCAGACCGATGCCGAGCAGTTCGCGGTCCGATCCGACGGCCAGGCCGATCCCGGTCATCGCCCACAGGCTCGCCGCTGTGGTGAGGCCGCGCGCCTCGCCGGCGGCACCGCGCATGATGACGCCCGCGCCCAGGAAACCGATCCCGGTGACGCAATGACGTCCGGTCTTGCGAGGCGGCTCAGGGCGATCTTGGCGGCGGTCTTCCCGGGCGCCGCCGACGCTGCCGCCGAGTCGAAGTGGTAACGCCCCGCGGCGGCCAGGACGCGACCCAAGCTGTCCGCCCGTTGCTTCACGCGCCGCTCGTCCGCGGCGACGCAGAATCCTGCGATCGACGAGTTCGGCCGGCGGCGTCGGCCGCGACGATCGCCCGCTCCACCATCCCCGCGGTCACGGGGAACGGCTCGTTGTGAGTCGACTCGTCGGGCTGAACCGCCCGTTCGGCGATCCTGCGCAACAGCGCGTCGTCGACCTGTTCCAGGCCGATCTGCGCCAGTGTCACCGGAAGGCCCACGCACTCGCAGAAATCGAGCACCGCGTCAATCTCGGCATCGCCACTTCGCTCGAGGAACAGCTGCGTGAGCGTCCCGAATGCCACCTTCTCGCCGTGCAGGGCGCCGTGACACCCAGGGGCGGCCGAGAGACCGTTGTGGACGGCATGGGCGGCGGCGAGCCCCACCGACTCGAAGCCAAGCCCGGAGAGCAGCGTGTTGGCCTCGACGATGCGCTCGAACGCGGGCGCCAGGGTGCCGGCGGCATGGGCGGCCAGGGCTGCACCGCCGTCTGCGCGGAGCGTGTTCCAGCAGAGCTCCGCCAGGGCCAATCCCGATCGGGTCATCGTGCCGCCCCGGCAGTTGGCCGCGCCGGAACGGCTGCAGGCCCTGGCTTCGAACCAGGTGGAGAGGGCGTCGCCCATGCCCGCCACGAGGAAGCGGGCAGGGGCCGCAAGGATCACTTCTGTGTCGACCAGCACGAGCGCCGGGTTGCGGGGATGGGTCTGGATTTCAACGACGGTTCCCTCCTCGCTGTAGATGATCGAGACCGCGCTCGTGGGGGCGTCGGTCGAAGCGATCGTCGGGCAGGAGACGAAGTCCAGCCCGAGCGCGGCGGCTATCGACCGGGCGGTGTCGATCGCCTTGCCGCCACCGGCTCCGACAATCGTGCGGGCGGCCGAGGCTTGCGCTGACGCGATGCCCGCGTCAATCTCGCGGCGGCAGCACTGCCCGCCGAACGTGAGCACGTCGTGCCGGTAGCCCGCTGCGGCGCAGGAGCCGGCCCACGAAGCTCGCCAGCCGCCGGCGGGTCGATGCCCCTGCGAGAATCGAAACCGGCCCTTGCAGGCCGAGCCCTCGCATCTCGGCGCCCAACGATTCGGTAGCTCCGGGGCCCTGCGCGTAGCGTGACGGGCTGGCGAACACCTGCAGCATTGGAGACCTCCTTGCGGACCGTCAAGTGCCGGCGTTACGACTCAAATGACTCCGCGCGTCAGCGTGTACGCGCAGAGCCGGCGGCAGGCGTCCTCGTCCTGAGTCATCACGATCTCCGGGGGGCTTCTCAGGCAGCTTCCTGCCTCGGCAGTTGACTTTACCTCAAGCGGGCGCCTTTGGTCCCCACTTGGGCGCGGACGGGTTGTCAGGCGGTGCCGATTCCGCGCCCGCGGACGGCTTCGGTATAATTGGGGATCATGAACCCTGAGTTGACCGAAAAGCGCCGACAGACGCTCGAGGACATGTTCTTCTACGAGCAGGACCGCCGAATCATCGAACAGCGCGAGAAGCTCCAGCAGATGAGGCTGACGCGGGCGAGTCTGGCCAAGGTCTCGGGCATCCAGGACGAAGCGCTGCTGGACAAGCTGACGGAGCTGGAGATCCGCCCGGAGACGCTCGCCACGCTCATCGGCATCCCGCTCATCGAGGTCGCCTGGGCCGACGGCACCATGGACGACAAGGAGCGGAAGAAGCTCTTTGCGTACGCCGAGAAGGCCGGGATGAGGCGGAAAGGGCTCGACCCGAAGATCATGTCGTCCTGGCTGAAGACGAAGCCCGACCCTGCCCTGTTCAGGGCCTGGAAGCACTACATCCAGATGCTCTGCAAGGAACTCGGCGCCCACGAGCGAAAGGCGCTCAGGGACGAGGTCATGGCCGACGCCCGCTCGATTGCCGAGGCGGCGGGCGGCATCCTTGGGCTCGCGAAGGTCTCCGCCGAAGAGAAGGCGACCCTGCATGCCATCGAAGAGGCGTTCCGAAGGTAGCCGTTCGGTCGGGCATCGGGCCTCCGAGGAAGAGACCACACCCCGTCCGCCCTCACCTTCCTGGGCGCAACCTCGGGTTTACGTTTCCCGGGAGCCGGCGCTACTGGTCAGGCTCCTTCCTTTCCCCTGCCGGCCAGAACCGGCGCGCCTACCGTCATGTGATGAGAGGCCACTCTCCCCACGCGACTACCGTGTAGGTCAGCGTGGCCAGACCGATGCCGAGCAGTTCGCGGCCCGATCCGACGGCCAGCGCCGCGCGCGCCAGTATGATCAGGTCCCCTTGCGAGAACATGGCAGCTCGCATTCACTTCTCACGCATCACGGAACCTGCTCGATCTCCCCGGGCCGCCACGTCTTGTCGAACCACGGCTCGAGCGGGCTGTAGAGCCGAAGGGCCGTCCACCAGCCTTTGCCCGGGACCGTCTGGACCCAGTTGGCTTCCTTACCCGGAGGCGGCGTCGGGCCAAAGTAGACATCCACGGACGTATCGGGGTTGATGCTCAGGTCCTTCTTCTGGCTGCTGACGCTCGGGAACTGCTGGTCGGTCTGCAGCATCGAGCGGGTCTGCGAGTCGTAGACGAGGACCGACCAGAATCTCCCGGCCGGGATGCCCGCGGGCAGGTGAAGCTTGTAGGACTTCCCGCCGTCGAGGTACCGGCCGCTGGCGTCCTGGGTGGCCCAGGCGTACTGCGAGGACTTCCCAACCATCTTCTGGCTGAACACCGGGCTGCTTCCGGTGCCCACGTAGAAGAACTGGGTCCGCCCATCGAGATTCAGCACGCCTCCGGGCGAGAACTCGAAGTCGTCGTCAACCCACCACATCTTCCAAGCGCCGTTCGGGTAGTAGTAGGCCCTCCTGTCGCGCGTGTGGAATACGAGGGCGCGAGCCGTCGCATTGCCGACGGCCGCAGCCTCGGTCAGGATCTGCTGCATCCTGGCGTCGGGCTCGAAGGGTTTGCCTTTCTGGATGCCGATGGAAGCGAGAAGGCCGCGCGTCTCGGGATCGACGGCCTCCAACGGCTCTTCCTGGACCACCGCCGCGAGTTCCTGGAAGAACGACACGTCGTTGGCGTGAATCGTGTTGACCACGGCCCCCGAGATATTGACGAAGTTCATCGCGGGCGGGCTCACGGCCTGGTCCAGCCGATAGACGCGGAACCCGGCCTTGGCCGTTTCCACCGCTGCCCGCAGGTTCCCGTTCTCGATGAAGCCGCGGAAGAACATCCAGTTCCCGTACGTGCGCGAGTGCAGGACGTAATACCCGTGCGGCACATCGCCCTTGAAACCCGGTGGGAGCAGCAGGTACTTGCCGCCCTGGCCCTGGTCGGGACCGACATTGCCTACGTCCGTGACGTACCGGTACCAGAAGTCGGTGATGATGCCCAGAACGCGCGGAGGGACATCGACGACCAGCGGGCCATCCTTGGTGTCGAGCCAGAGAATGTCGTACACGGTCTCGGTGTTGCCGGTCAAGAACAGCGAGCGGGCATCCACCAGCGATTCAGCGATGAGCACGGTCTGGTTGTCCGGGCCGAAGGTTCGAATGCCGGTTCGCATCGCGTGGGCCGAGGCTGCCGCCAAACCAGTCAGAAATGCCTGCACGCCGCGCTGGAAGTCGAGGTTGTCGTACACCTTCTGCACGGTCTCTTCGTCCGGCAGGCCGTCGAAGAAGCGCAACGTGCCCAGCCGCGTCTCCACGCTACCCGGGGTGGTGATGCAGGCAGGGATGTCCGTAGCCATGCGGGGCCTCCCGCTGCCCGGCTCCGACCTGGATTCAGATATCACGGTACTCATTGCGCGCCTCCCTGGCACAGGTCGTCGGTGACCGACCTGTTCAGGGTGAATGTGACGTTCGCGTCCGCGGGAGAGCGTTCGGAAGAGACCGATCTTCGCCGCCGATGATGATCGTCGATCGACCGACTGAGCGTCATGCCCCCTCCAGCGTCATCGCCTCTCGCGGATCGCTCGCGGTGGATTCAGGCCTTGAGCACCAGTTGGCTGTGTCACGGCTGGCTCGTCGGCACGCCGCCTGTCCGATAGCGGGTACTCCGTGACCCGGCCTTAGTACTCACCTATGAATGCGCCCTATCGTCGACGTCGCCGCGTTCCGGCAAACTGGCCAGGAACGTCCCGACGGCATCGGCAAATGCCTCGGGCTGCTCGAAGAACGGCATGTGGCCTGACTCGTCGAGCAGGACGTGCGGACAGGGCGCCGGCAGTTGTGTCACGAAGGCGGCCACCGTTTCGGGTGGCGCATAGAGATCTTCGGCCCCGCTGATCGCCAGGCACGGCACCGAGACGGACGCGACGACGTCGGCGGCCGACGCCGCGATCAACGCGCGGAGGTGCCCGGCATAGACCACTGGGTCGAGTGCCTCGATGAGGCGTTCGAACAGGCCGATGACTTCGGGCCGGCGATCAAACGACCGCCGACCGAACACGCCGGGCGAGATGCGCGGTCCCCAGCCGGACATGCCGCCCGACAGGATCAACTCGGCGCGCGCGCCGAGCCGCTCGCATATGAGCGGACGAGCCGCGGGCAGCCCGCCGACGAAGACCATGGCGCGCACGAGCGCCGGACGACGCCGCCAGACTTCCAGACCGAGAATCGCCCCGAGCGAATGGCCGACCATCGCGACCGGTTCGGCAAACCGCGCCTGGATGAGCTCGCACAGACCGTCAGCCCACTCCGCCATCGACGGCGGCAGCACGGCCCCGTCCGCCCCGGCGGGAGCCGTGGGCAGGTCGATGGCCGTGACGGCGTACTGCCCGCCGAGCCGGCCAGCCAGGCCACGAAAGAAGAACGCGCCGCCGCCCACACCGTGAAGGGCGAGAACCGGGGGGCCGTCGCCCGCCTGTTCGGTCGGCCACTCCCAACCGCGTGTTGTTGTGAAACTGTCGCGGATCATTACCGGACTAGGACGGGACCTGCTCGTTCAAGCAGTTGAATACTTCGCGATAAAACGCCGGATGTTCACGCCAGGTCGGCGCGGTCACCAGACGCCCGTCGCGCACGGCATCTTCGCGGACCCAGGTGGCCCCTACCGTCTCGGCCTCGAGCCTGACGTGCTCGTAGCAGGTCAGCTTCTTGCCCTTGACGATACCGGCAGCCGCCGGCAACTGGACGCCGTGACAGATCGCGAAGATCCACTTGCCGAGCCGATCGAACTCACGAATGATGTCGAGCACGCGCCTGTCGTTGCGCAGGTACTCGGGCGCGCGACCGCCGATGCACAGCACGGCCTTGAAGTCTTCCGGGTCGACCTGCTCGAACGTCACGTCCGATTCCATGACGTAGCCCGGACGCTCCATGTAGGTGTCCCAGCCGGGCTCGAAGTCGTGGATCACTAGGTTCAGCCGTCGCTTGGCCGGCGCCGCCACGACGGTCGTGTACCCCGCCTCCTGCAGCCGGTGCACGGCGTACCAGGTTTCGTAGCTCTCTCCACCATCACCCACCACAATCAAGATCTTCTGACTCACGTGTCTGCCTCGCTTTCTGGTGCTGGCCGTTGCAGGGTACGGTGAAGCCCGACCCAAGTCAAGAAGTGCCAGCCGCTGTGTCAGCCGCTGCGCCGCGGGACCTCCTGCGCCGACGCAGGCGCGCCCCGGTACGACACGGTCATGTGTCCTGACGAAACCGTCAAGTTCTATTGCAGTAGAATCTGACACACTGTCGTCGCGGCGCGAAACTGCCGTTTGTGGGGCGAGTCTCAAGGACGACCACACGGAGGCCGGTGGCCGACACGGTCCGGCGACGTGTCGAGGAGGGCGGCGAGCAGCTGTGGCGCATCGCGGACTTCCGCGGCGCGTCCTTCTCGGCCGTCGCGCAGGCGCTCTCGAGGTTGGCCCGGGCCGGTGAACTGCAGCGGCTCAGCAAGGGCGTCTACTATCGCTCACGAACCACCGCGTTCGGACGCAGCACGCCGAACCCTGCTGACGTCCGCCGGCTGGCCGAGCGCGAACGAACCGTCTTCCCGGCCGGCGTGCCCGCCGCGAATCTCCTCGGATTCACCACCCAGGCGTCCGCGCGCGGCGAGGTGGCCACGAGTGCGCTGAGCCTGCCGCGCAAGCTCCTAGGGGGCATCCGGCTTTGAGCGAAGCGCGGAGACCACTGACACAGCCCCGGCGAGAATCGCGAGAGTGAACGACACCCGAAGTGCCAGTACCACCGCCTCCTGCCACGGTGCGGCGCCATACCCAGCCCCTGACAGAGGCGTGAGGCGAGTCGTTCCCCAAGCGGCCCCGAGACAGGACGTGCCCCAGTTGGCGTACGTCGCGTAAAGGAAGGCTGCCCGCGTGAGCTTCGCCTGAAGCGGGCTGACCGCCAGGAGGCCCCAAGCGAGACCAAGTGCCACCAAGAGGAGCGCGTTCAAGATTCCCGTGACGTGGGCAGCGAGAGCCATCCTGTGGTTGAGAAAGGCAGGAATGGCAAAGCCTGTGAGCAGTGCGAAAGTGAAGAGGACGAACCCGGCTCGGACTAACGAGGGTTCCGACTTTCGGATTTCCATTGTGCCCTCCTGAGCTCAGGAATACCGTCGCAGTCCAGCGGCTGCGGCTCACCCGCGGCCGGGCCGCGTCGGTTCTGGTGGCAGCACCTTGACGGCGGCCGTCCGGTTGAGGCGTGTGTCCTTTGCCTTGTAGACCTCGCCCATCCCTCCTGCGCCGACGGGCGCCGCTATTTCGTACCGCCCACGACGGCTGCCGGCAGCGAGGCTCATTCGGAACTCCAGCTTCAGCCGAGCGGAGGACGGGCGGATTGTAGCACCGGCTGAGGTTTGCGCGGGGCCTCCAGGTCTCTGGCGCGGCGGCGGTCGACCAGCTCGTAGCCAGCGGAGTTGGCCGGCCGTTGCCGTGAGCCGGGATAGTGACCGGGCCCGTTCCAGAAGACACACGTCCCCTGAGACCCTCCCGCTGCGGAGCCGTTCCGCGTTTCCGTTCCACTTGTCGAGCGTGGGCGAGGATCGACTGACGGTTGTCGAGACGGGCCAGCCTCGCCTGGTGTGAGAGCGCGATTCGCTCCCACCCTGCCGGGCGGGAGTACAGCGCCCCGAACCCGGCCTCGCTTCGTCGACGCCCCCGGCGGCCTGTATAATGGCCACCACTCAACTGGCGAGGCGCGTGTCGGGAGGCCGGGAGCGACATATGAAGATCTGGTTCGCATTGATCGTGATCGGCGGTGTTCTTCTCGGGGCGACCGTGTCGGCTCAGCAGGGGCAGCCGGTGATTCGGCACGTCGTGGTGTTCAAGTACAAGGCCACGACCACCGACGCGCAGATCGCCGAAGTAACGGCGGCGTTCCGGGCGATGACGAAGAAGATCCCCGGCATCATGGCGTTCGAGCAGGGCAAGAACCACAGCCCGGAGAAGCTGGACCAGGGGTTCACCCACGTGTACCTCATCACGTTCAACAGCGTGGCCGCCCGGGACGCTTTCCTGCCGCACCCGGAGCACAAGAAGTTCAGCGACCAACTCGGCCGCCTCGGCGTCGTCGAAGGCGTGTTCGTCGTCGACTACACCGCACAGCAGTAGCGCGGGCCTTCCGAACGCGCGGGTCGCGGTCCCGATTGCCGGCTCCGGCGAGCCTCGTTCGGGGCAAGGCCGACGTATCATCCTTCGCGATGAGTGCTCACCCCGACGTTCCGCCCCCCGTCTTTCGCGCCGCCGTCTTCGACATGGACGGCCTCCTCATCGACTCCGAGCCGTTCTGGTGGGAGGCGGAGCAAGCGGTGTTCGCCGAGGTTGGCGTGCGCCTGACCGACGCCGACTGCGTGCAGACGATGGGCCTGCGAGTGGACGAGGTGGTGGCGCACTGGGCGGCCCGTCGTTCGTGGCAGGGCGTGCCTCCAGAACGAGTGGCGGAGCGGATCGTCCAGCGCGTCATCGAGTTCGTGCGGACCCGCGGCAAAGAGATGGCGGGCGCGGGCCGGGCGCTCTCGCTCTGCGAGGGGCTCGGACTCCGGCTCGGTCTCGCGTCCTCGTCATCGCCGGAGATCATCGACGCCGTACTCGACCGCCTCGGGTTCGCGGGACGCTTCGAGGTCGTGCGCTCGGCGGCGCAAGAAGCCCGCGGGAAGCCGCATCCTGACGTCTACCTGTCCGCTTGCGCCGGTCTCGGGATCCCCCCGCCCGACTGCGTGGCGTTCGAAGACTCTCCCAACGGCGTTCGCGCCGCCCGGGCCGCCGGGATGCACTGCATCGCGGTGCCGGGACACAATCTCCCCGGCGCCGACCTCATCGCGTCGCTCGCCAACGTCGTCCTGCCGTCGCTGGAGGCGCTCGCCGGCTCGCACCTGCGCGCGACGCCGGGTGGCTGGCGGGATGACACGGCGGGCGGGTGCGGCTGAGCGCTGTGTCACGGGCTGGCTGGCCGGTGCGCTGCCTGTCCAACAACGGATGCTCAGTTACCCGGGCAGGGGAGGGCGGCGCGCCTCGGAGACGTTCTCAGGAGTGCCAGAACTTCCTCGGTTTTCCCATCCGTGCCCGAGCGAGTCCCACCGTTATTCCCACCGTCGACGCGAGCCAGCCCCGGGGGCGGCTTCTGATATAGTAATACCTATAATTGACATATGTGTTGAAAATGAGTAATATTATTGAGTTCGGGGGGCCGTCATGGGATCCGTCAGCGCGATCCGATTCGTCGAGCAGTTCCACCTGCTCTTCCTCGCCCAGCTCGGTCGCCGGCTGAATCCCTCACTGTTCGTGCTCAGAGGCGGCTGCAACCTCCGCTTCTTCCTGGGAAGCGTCCGGTACTCGGCGGACATGGACCTCGACCTGGGCGACGTGGGCTCCGCCGTGTTCCGCGACAAGGTCCGCGATGTTCTCGCATCGCGTCCGTTCGCTCAGATCCTGGAGGCGAGGGGGATCGCGATCGAGCGCGTGTCCGCGCCCAAGAAGACCGAGACGACGCAGCGGTGGAAGTTCGGGCTCCGGCTGACGACTGCCAGTGCAACGCTGCCGACGAAGATCGAGTGTTCGCGCCGGGGCCTGGACGCCGGGGTGGCGTTCGGCAGCGTCGATCCACGCCTGGTCCGCGACTACCAGCTGCCGCCGCTCATGGTCAGCCACTACGACGCCGGCGCCGCGCTGCGGCAGAAGATCGGCGCGCTCGCCGGACGCCCCGAGACGCAGGCGCGCGACGTGTTCGACGCCCACCATCTGCTGGGCGGCGGCGCCGCGGGCGTTCTGGCGCTCGGTCTCGACGAGCGCCTCGTGGAGCGAGCGTCGGCGAACGCGATGGCCATCGACTTCGCGACCTTCAAGAGCCAGGTGCTCGCTTTCCTGGAGCCCGACGACCAGGCGCGCTTCGACTCGGCTTCCGCATGGGACACGATCGTCCTCGAAGTGGTGGACGCGCTTCGGGGAGGCCGGCGATGAGGCTCGTCGACGTCCTCACGACCCTCGGTTCCATGGACGCGCGGGTGTTCACGACGCGGGAGGCCGCCACGCGCCTGCGCGTGCCGAATGCGCACGCCAGCGTGCTGCTGGCGCGCCTGGCGGCGGCCGGCCAGCTGGTGCGGCTGCGTCGCGGCGTGTGGGTGGCGCCTGGTGGGGTGGACCCGTTGGCGCTTCCGGAGCTCCTCACTGCTCCGTTCCCTGCGTACGTCTCGTTGCAGAGCGCGCTCTATCTGCACGGGATGATCTCGCAGATGCCGGTCGTGACCTACGCCGTGACGCTGGCCAGAACGAGGCGCTTCGTCACGCCGTTCGGCGTCGTCTCGCTCCATCACGTCCAGCCGTCGTTCTTCTTTGGCTTCGAGGATGGGGCGCGCCCTGGGGCCCGCCTCGCGACGTCGGAGAAGGCGCTGGTGGATTTCCTGTACCTCACACCGGCGCGGTCCAGGCTCTTTCGCGCCTTGCCCGAACTCGAGTGGCCGAAGAAGTTCCGATTGTCCACGGCTCGCGCGATGGCCCAAGGAATCGTCCCGGTTCGACGGCGGACACTGGTGGCGCGGAGGCTGGAGGCACTCCTCGATACCAGGACGAGACGATAGCGCAGTCCGGCGGGCGGCCTGGGTTCGCCAGGAACATCGACCGCCTCCTTGACATTCGGGCCGTAGACTGAGACAGTTCCCGGCGATTAGCGAGCCTCATGCCGGATCTCGACACACGCGTCCGCCTTGCCACGTCTGCTTTCCTCGATGAGCGGACCCGCCTCCAAGGCGAGGTGATTCCTCGTGAAGTGCTGGTGCGAGGGCGATTACAGCCCTCCCTCGCGTAGCGGCCGGGGAATCTGCGTGTCACCCTCCCGAGACGAGCGCGCGCAGGAGGCCGGTCGATTGAGACGTTCAGGGGTGGGCCCGGCTCTCCACCAGAACGAAGTCCCGGTCAGGAACGACAGCCGACAGGAGTTCCGACAGCTTCTGCACACTCGGCGTCGTGCGTCCCTGTTCGTAGCGAGCGTATGCGTTCAGGGATCTGGCGCCGAGCCTGGCGGAAACCTGGGCCAGACTGAGCCCGGCCTTGAGCCGTGCACGGCGAAGGAGCAACGCCGTGAGCGCGGCCTGGTCCGACGCACCGATCTCGAAGTGCGCGCCGCTTCCGTCAAAGACGGCGACTTCGAATCCCCTCTGGTTGACCAGCGACTCGACAGCGTCGGCGATCATCTCCAAGGCGGCACGGCGCGTCCGCCCCTGGGACACGACACCGAGGATCGGAACCTCGACTGCCCAGGAGCGGCCGACCCTGAACACACGGCCTTCAAAGCGCATTACCGTTTCCCTCCGGCCTCCCTCAGGATGGCCTTGGCGGTGTACTCGATCGATCTCCCCGTGCCTCGGGACGACGAGCTCGTGTTCGCCGCGTGCCCAGACGTCGTGGCGTGCCCCGTGCCGAACGAGCAGCCACCCCAGCTCGCGGAGTCGCTTCTCGAGGTCGCGGCGCTTCACCGTGCCAGTTTACACCCATCCGTGTAATGGCGGACGCTCTCTTCCGCGGCGGCCGGCCGATCACGGCGCCAGGTTCATCTTTTGCAGAAGGGCCAGGTAGCGCGGCTGAGAGCGAAGCGGATCGGTACGCGGGAACGACGGTGAGAAACTGGATCCAGGGTTCACGATCATCGACCGCCTTCTCAAGCCAGTCGAAGCATCTGTCGATATCCCCGAGGCCAAAGTAGACCCACGCACAACCCATTGATAGCACGGGTCCTCTGTGAGCGAGTTCCTCCAGTTCCTCCAGAACTCTCCGGGCTTCGCTGAATCCTGCCGGCCATGGCGTAGACCACACCGAGGAGTCCTAACGCAACTGAGGTGCGCTGCATGAGTTGAGCAAACGTCTCCATGGCTGCAATCGCGCCATCACATTCTCCTGTCTGCAGGAAGACCAGGGCGAGCCAGCCATGCGCGAAAGCGTCGTGCGGATCCAGTTCGAGCGCATTATGGTACTGCTCGACGGCGCGGTCCCACTGCCGAGTCAGGTCATACCGATAGCCGAGACGCCATTGCAGGAACGGAGACAGCGGATCCCGTTCGACCGCCCGACGAGACGCCGCGACCGCTTCATCCAGGCGATGACCTCGACGGGACCTTCGAGCGGATTGGGCACGTTGGGAAAGGACACGGGCGCGGACGGCGTTTGCGGCGCCGCCGGCTCGGCTGCCGTGGCCGCCCTCGTCATCACGGTTCAGGCGCCAGCCAACACGGATCGGCCTGCTACACGCAGGAACGACCGTCGACCTCGACGCATTGGCCCCTCCTCGGATGGACGTCACGACGTACCGCGCCTCGTATCACGGCCATCGCCTACGACGACTCGGTGACGGCGCTGCGGGCGGCGCCCGGCGGGCACTCAACCGAGGGTGAGCAATCTCGTCCGGGGCAAGATCGACCGATTCAGCATCGCCGGTCGGCCGCCCCTCATGGTCTCCTGCGGTTCAGGTACGCGACCAGGTGGGACATCTCCTCGGGCGTGAGCCTCTGCCACTCCGTGTTCTTCGACACCATGCGCGAGAGCATTCCGGCTCCGTGCTGCCACAACGACGAAACCATCGAGAACGACGAGAACGTCCCGGCCCGCGCTGCCAAACTGGACGCTCCCAGATAGGGCTCGTCGTGGCAGGATCCGCAGTGCTTCGCCTGGTAGACCCTGGCGCCCTGCGCCGGATCACCGGTCTTGTCCGTCCGCGAGGCCCCGGCGACGTAAGCAAACAGATCGGCGGCCTGAGCCGGCGTCATCCGCGGCCGTTCCACCTTCGCCCTCTCCATCGCTTGCCACATCCCGGTTGCGTGGCTCCACATGGCGCTCGCCATCGCGTTCGGGGTGTAGGCGGGGTCGTCACGCTTCAACAGGGCTGGTGCAGCAGTGCCAGCTGCCTTGCCCGAACCGTGACATGACGCACAGTGGAATTCCTTGAACAGTCGCTCGCCCCGCGCCGCATCCCCCACGGGCACCTGGGCGTCGGCCTGTCCGGCCAGAAGAACACCGCAGACAATCAAAAGCGCACGGACCATCGGATTCCTCCCTTCGCGCGAATGCTGCACGGCATCGATCGCGGCATGCCCTCGCACCTCACGCAGCATACGACACTTCGCCGGATTCCGGATCTCGAGGCCGCTCGGCCTCGGGACCTTCCGGCCGCTTTCGGCCGTCCCACTGTCGCGCTCCTGACCCGCGGTCGAGGAGGAGTGATGTTCGCCAGACCGCCGAGTGCGTGTCAATCGTCGGCCTTCGCTCGTGCCCGTGGACGGCAGCGGCCGCGTCGGCGCGTCTGCTGGCCGTGAGCGACGCCCTCGTCATCGAGCCGTGAACGCGTTCTGCGCGCTGCCGATGTACGCTGTGTCACGGGCTGGCTGGCCGGGCTGGCCGGTGCGCTGGGTGTCCGATAACGGGCATTCCGCTATCCGGGCAGGAGGGGCGGGCTTGGCGGACACCCCGCTAATCCGTCCTATGAACCGTCGGGTTCGTTGGCGATGTCGGTCAGGACGACGACCCTGGGGCGGGCGGCGTCGGGATCGATATACTTCGATGTCGGCGGCGCGGCGTCGCAAATCGCCGCCAGGACGAGTGCGAGCGGGGCGGCCACGGCGAAGGATCGGCGTCTGGGCACGGCGGACAGTGTAGCCGAGCGCCGGGCGAACGCGCACCTCGAGACCCGACCGCCCGGGCGGCCCCCGCGTCGAGCCGCTTTCCCCGAATTGAGCGATAATCGCGGGACCATGCCGTCCGGACCTCTGATCCTGAGCGGACTCGTTGTCGGTCTGTCACTCGTCGTGGCCGGTGGTGCCCGCGCCCAGACCGATCCCCGGCCGAACCTCGTGCTGATTCTGGCCGACGATCTCGGCTACGGCGACCTCGGATCGTACGGCCAGCGAACCGTGCAGACACCGCGGCTCGATCGCCTGGCGGCCGAGGGTATCCGCTTCTCGCAGTTCTATGCCGGATCGACCGTGTGCGCGCCGTCGCGCAGCGTGCTCATGACGGGCCAGCACATGGGGCACACGCGCGTCCGGGGGAACGCGGGGGCCGGCAACTACGCGGCCCAGACGCTCGCCGCGAGCGACGTGACGATTGCGCGCCTGCTGCGGCAAGCCGGCTACGCGACGGGCCTCGTCGGCAAGTGGGGGCTCGGCGAGATCGGGTCGGAGGGTGAACCTCTCCGTCACGGGTTCGACGAGTTCTTCGGCTTCGTCAACCAGACGCACGCCCACAACCATTACCCCGACTTCCTGTGGCGAGGCTCGACGAAGGTTCCGCTGCCGAACGACCTCGTGCCCATGGGCGGCGTTCCAGGCGCCGGCTACGCGACGCGTCGCGTCGCCTACGCCGGCGACCTCTTCTTCGACGAGGCCGTGGCCTTCATCGAACGCCACAAGGGCCATCCCTTCTTCCTCGAACTGGCCTTGACCGTACCGCACGCGAACAACGAGCGCGCCCGCGCGCTGGGCGACGGGCAGGAGGTGCCCGACTACGGACCGTACGCGTCGAAGGACTGGCCCGAGCCCATGAAGGGGCAGGCCGCGATGATCACGCGGATGGACCGGCGGATCGGCGAGTCTGCTGGATCGGTTGAAGGCCCTCGGCCTCGACGAGCGCACCGTCGTGGTCTTCACGAGTGACAATGGGCCGCACAAGGAAGGGGGACCGGCGTACCGATCCCGAGTTCTTCGACGCGAACGGGCCCTACAGCGGCATCAAGCGCAGCCTGACCGATGGCGGCATCCGCGTGCCGTTCCTCGCCCGGTGGCCGGGCCGCATCGGCGGCGGCCGCGTGTCGGCGCACGTCGGTTACTTCGGTGACGTGATGGCCACGTTCTGCGAACTGGCTGGCGTGCGGCTGCCGGAGGGGCGCGACAGCCTGAGCTTCGTGCCAAGTCTGCTTGGCCGCGGCGAACAGGCCTCGCACCCGTACCTCTACTGGGAGTTCTACGAAGGCGGCTTCAGCCAGGCGGTGCTGGTTGACGGCCGGTGGAAGGGCATCCGGCTGAAGGCGCCGGACGCGGCGATTCAGCTGTACGACCAGGCGTCCGACCGGGCCGAGACGGTCGGACGTGGCGGCACGTCACCCCGCCATCGTCGAGCGGATTGCGGCCATCATGCGCACGGCCCACGTGGACAACGAACACTGGCGTTGGCCGGCGCCGGTGTCTCCAGGGACCGGCCGACGATAGGGGACCACAGTGACATCCACCCGCGCACTCCTCACCTCGCTGATTGTCGCGCTGGCGGTTCCCGGGCTGGCCGCGGACTTCGAGCTGGTGAACACCCCTGCGACCGGCGGGCCGGGGAAGTTCGCTGCCGAGGAGATTCGTCGCGAGGCGGCGGCCAAGGGAATGACGACGGGCGATGAAGCCGCGGCGACTCGCATCGTGCTCACCGTCGGAACGGAGAGCGGTGCGGCCGCGCAGAGCTACGGCATTCGTGTGCAGACGGCGGACGGCCGCCGCATCATCACGGTCCGCGGCGCCGATGCGACGGGCGCGATGTACGGCGGGCTGGATATCGCCGAGGCGATTCGCACGGGCACGCTGGACTCGCTGAAGGACTCCGACCACACGCCGCACGTCGCGCGTCGAGGCATCAAGTTCAACATCCCGCTCGATCTGCGCACGCCGAGCTACACCGATACCTCCGACGCCGGGCAGGCGAACATTCCCGTGATGTGGGAGCGCGAGTTCTGGACGGAGTTCCTCGATGCGATGGCCCGCCACCGCTACAACGTGCTCTCGCTCTGGAGCCTCCATCCATTCCCCTCGCTGGTGAAGGTGCCGGAGTTTCCCGAGGTCGCCCTGAACGACGTCTGGCGCACCCGCGCGAAGCTCGATGACACCTTCAGCTTCACGGGCACCGACTTCGTCCGGCCGGACATGCTCGCCACCCACGAGGTGGTGAAGCGCATGACCATCGACGAGAAGATCGGGTTCTGGCGCTGGGTCATGCAGCACGCCGCCGACCGCGGCATCCGGGTCTATGTCTTCACCTGGAACGTCTTCACCTTCGGTGCCGAGGGCAAGCACGGCATCACCAACGACCTGGGCAACGCGATCACGAAGCGGTACTTCCGCGCCACCGTGCGTGAGATGGTGAAGACCTACCCGCTGCTCGCCGGCATGGGCATCACCGCGGGCGAGGGCATGCCAGAGAAGATGGATTCCAAGGCCAAGGAAGCCTGGCTGTCGGAGACCTACGCCGAAGGCGTACGCGACGCGTTGAAGGACGACCCGACGCGCGAATTCGGCATGATCCATCGCTTCCACTGGACGGCGCAAGGCGACATCCTGGACGCCTTCAAAGGCTACCCGGGGCCATTCGAGTTCAGCTTCAAGTACTCGGTGGCGCACATGTATTCGATTCACGAAGCCGCCCTTCATCCAGCCGCTGCTGGAGAACCTCGCGCCCGGCAGGAAGACCTGGCTGACCGTGCGCAATGACGACATCTATACCTTCCGCTTCGGCGACCCGGCCTTCGTCCGCGAATACGTCCTGAACATGCCCCCGGCAGACAAGATCGCCGGCTTCTACATGGGTCCGGACGGCTACGTGTGGGGACGCGACTTCCTGGAGCGCCACCCCGATAGCGGCCCGCGCCCGCTGGTCATCGAGAAGCAATGGTATGCGTTCATGCTCGTGGGCCGCCTGGCCTACGATCCCTCGCTGCCGGACTCCCGCTTCGAGCGGATGCTGGCCGCCCGCCATCCCAAGGCGTCGTCACAGCATCTCTTCCGCGCCCTCCAGGGCGCGTCGCAGGTGATGCCGCTGACCACGCGCTTCTTCTGGGGGGACATCGATCTCAAGTGGTATCCCGAGGCCAGCCTGAGCCACCCCAGGAGCAAGGGCTACTACACCGTGCGCCATTTCATGGAGGGGACCTCCATGCCAGGCGCTGGAGTGCTGTGCATCCGCGACTGGCGCTCCCGCCTCACCGCCCGCGAGCCGATGGATCAGAACACGCCGCTCGAAATCGCCGAAGCCCTGGACGGCGCGGCAGCGCAAACCATGGCCGCGCTCGACGCGCTCCGCGAGGCCGCGAAGGTGGACCAGCGAACTCCGGAAGGCCGTGAATGACTGCGAGGCGCTGGCCTGGTTGGGCCGCTACTATGCCTCCAAGATTCGCGGTGCCAGTGCGCTGGCTTTGTTTGACGTGAACGGCGACACGTTCGAGCACGAGGCGGCGCTGCGCCACCTTGGCGATGCCCTGGCCCACTGGAAGCGGTATGCGGCCATTCGCGACGCCCATTATGTTCCGGCCCTCTACAACCGCGTGGGCTACGTGAATGTGACCGCGTTGACGGAACAGGTCGCCGCCGATCTCGACATCGCCCGCAACTGGAAGCCCGGCACCCTCAAGGACGACGGCACACGCGCCGGCTCCGAGAAGGGCTTCCGCAAGTAGCCATCACGTCCCTGTCGGGAGGGCTCTTCAATTGACTCCTGGGTTTCGAGCTGTCTGCTGCTCCATACGCGGCCTTCCTGATTCTCGCCCTTGTCGTGTCTGCCGTGGCGGGAAGCCGTGAGCGTCCGCTCGACGCTGCAGCGGGACCCGCAGGAATCGCTCCGAAACCGCCTCTGGGATGGAACAGCTTCGACAGCTATGGCGTGTATCTTCACGAGAAGGCCGCCTTGGAGAACCTCGAGGCGATGGCCGAGCATCTGAAACCGTACGGGTATCAGGTACTTCGTCATCGACAACGGCTGGTTTGGCGAATACAAGCTCAAGCCCGGGACGGTCTATCCACTCGAGAGACACGCCAGCGATGTGAGGCTCGACGAACACGGGCACGTGATTCCGTTACAACTACGGCGTGGACATGTCCAAGCCGGGCGCCCAGGAATGGTATGACGGCTTGATCCAGCACCTCGCCGACATGGGCGTGGACATGATCAAGTATGACGACATCGTTCCTTATCCTGCCGAGGTCGAGGCCGTCGCGAAGGCCATCAAGAAGACCGGAAGACCCATCCTCTTGAGCCTCTCACCCGGCGGCAATGTCCCTCCGGATGCGATCAAGAGCTTCCAGATGGCACACATGCTGAGGGTCACCAGGGACGTGTGGGATCAGGCGCGCTCTCTGGATGAGTGTTTCGATGCCTGGAGGAAGTGGACCGGCAAGGAATCCGAGGGCTTCTGGATCGACATGGACATGATTCCGTTCGGGCAATTGCTCATGATGTCCCCCAAGACGGAGCTGGTCCGGGAGGGCGACGCCAGTGCCGTGCGACTGGCCGGCAACGGCTACCGGCGCTGGCAGCAGTTCTCACACGATCAGATGTTCACGTTCATCACGCTGAGGGCGCTTTCGGCGTCCCCGTTGATGGTTGGAGGTGACTTGCCGACCATGGATGGCTTTTCGTTGCGCCTCCTGACGGATCCGGACATGCTGACCTGCAATCAGAACGGCGTGATGGGGAAGCTGGTCTCAGCCAAGGGCGGCGTCGAGGTGTGGAAGACTCCCGAGAGAGGCCAGACAGCGCGGGGTTGGGTGGGTGTGTTCAATCGCACGGATCGCTCTGAAAACCGTCACCTTGACCCCGGTGTTCCTCGGCCTGGAACGGGAGGCGAAGCTCTACGACGTCTGGAACGGACGCAAGGAACATTCGCTGACCGCCACGTCGGCCATCGAGATCGATGTCAGGCCGGACGGCGTGCTGTTCCTCCGTTACGAGTAGCCGCGGGGGACATCGCATCATGCGCAGACTGAACGCTCGCGGCCTTCTGTGCCTCGCACTCCTGCTCGTCGCACCGGCCGGCTTCGCGCAGGACTCGGTGCAGTCCGAACTGACGCTCGATCTGCTGCCCTCCGAAGGCTGGTGGGGCGGTGCCGTCACGCTTGGCAGGAACATGCCGTACGGCGTCGTGCCCATCGACATCAACCTCGACGGCGACAACCGCGGGAATCAGTCCGCGCCGTTCCTCGTCTCGTCGAAGGGGCGGTATGTCTGGTGCGAGAAGGCGTTCCGTTTCGCGTTCACAGGCAAGACCCTGCGCGTCACGTCGGCGGGCAACACGCTTCACCACGGCCGGGCGGGGCGGACGCTGCGCGACGCCTTCCGGTACGCCGCGAAGCGCTTCTTTCCCACTGACGGCAGGCTGCCGGATCGCGCGTTGTTTGCCGTGCCGCAATACAACACGTGGATCGAGTTGATGTATGACCAGAACCAGCGTGACGTGCTCAAGTACGCCCACGCGATCGTGGACAACGGACTGCCGCCGGGCGTGCTGATGATCGACGACAACTGGCAGGAGGACTACGGCAAGTGGGACTTCCACCCCGGCCGTTTTCCCGATCCCAAGGCGATGATCAACGAATTGCACGCACTCGGCTTCAAGGTCATGGTCTGGGTCTGCCCATTCGTCAGCCCGGACTCCGACGTGTACCGCGCGCTGGCCAAGAGGCAGGCCTTCTTCGTGGAGCAGCCCGGCGATCCGGCGATGATCAAATGGTGGAACGGCCGAAGCGCCATGCTCGACCTCTCGAACCCGGCGGCCAGGACGTGGTTCACCGGCGAACTCACGCGCCTGCAAACCACCTACGGAGTGGACGGGTTCAAGCTCGATGCCGGCGACTCCAGGTTCTACAAGGCCGAGTATCGCGCCCACGAGAAGACTCGACGCCAACGAGCACGCCCGTCTGTTCGGGGAGATCGGTCTCGCCTTTCCGCTGAACGAGTATCGCGCCACGTGGAAACTCGCAGGCCGGCCGCTCGCGCAACGCCTCCGCGACAAGAACCACGATTGGGCCGATCTCGGACAACTCATCCCCGACATGATCGCGGCCGGGCTCATGGGGTACACGTTCGTCTGTCCCGACCTGATCGGCGGCGGCGAATTCACGTCCTTCCTCGAACAGGCGACCATCGATCAGGACCTGATCGTGCGGTCCGCGCAAGTCCACGCCCTCGCGCCGATGATGCAGTTCTCCGTCGCGCCATGGCGCGTGCTGGACGCCGCCCATCTGGCCGCCATCAAGCAGGCCGTGGCGCTGCGGACGCGGTTTACGCCGCGCATCCTCGAACTCGCCGAGGCGGGCGCCGCCACCGGCGAACCGATCCTGCGCCCGCTCGCCTACGTCTTCCCCGACGGCGGCTACGAGAACGTCAAAGACCAGTTTCTGATGGGCGACAACCTGCTGGTGGCTCCGATGGTGACCAGGGGCGCTGCCCGCACCGTGCAGATTCCGCCGGGCACATGGAAGGCCGACGACGGCACCCTGATCACCGGGCCCGTCCAGCGGACCTTTCCCGTCCCCCTCGGACGGCTGCTGTACTTCGAGCGGCAGTAGCCAGTCGCCGATTAGAAGTCGATGGTGATGGTCTGCTGCTGATCCGGGGGCAGCGACGTGATTCCGCGCAGCGTCTGTCGCGTGGGCCCTTCGCCGACATGAATGGTGTACACCCCCTGTTTGAACACCTTGGGCCGGAACGTACTGCCCGAGATGCGCAGGGTGTAGACGACCTCGCCGCCGTCCTCGACAACCTGGATCACCGGATCGACCGCGCCGCGCACCTGGATGGTCGGCAGATACGCGACGGCGGATTTGCCGAAATTGTCCAGTTGGTTGATGGTGACCGGCCAGCCACGGTACGGCCGGGCATCGGGTCGGTGACATCGACATGCCGTGGCCAGCATTCCATGCGGATCAGCGGTCCTTCTTGTTCAGCCGTACCACTCCGTATCCGGCCGCCCGGTCGTTGTCCGTGCGCGGGTTGGCATAGGCATGCATGGTGAGCTTGTTGCCGAAGCCATCCTCATAATCGCCGGTCATCTCCAGGTCGGCGGACACCGGCCGTGCTGAGGGCACCAGCGGCCACCACCAGCGGTTGTAGTAGTTCACGATCGAGGGCACGCAGAACGACCAGTTGGCGTCGCCGTAGTCGTCGATGCCATGATGGATGACAGTGGCCAGGTGCTGGTCGCCGGCGATGTGCAGGGCGAAGCTCTTGCGCATCAGCGAGACGGCCTTGTTCCGTCCGGCCTGCGGCCAGCCGTTGGAATCCAGGTCGGCCAGCAGCCGCCCGCCCAGACTGCCATGCACGTGCGCCGCGTTGGCGAAGATCGTCTGGGAGAGCACCACCTTCATCTTCGCCCCGGTCCAGTCCTTGCCCCAGGCTTCGAGGAATGCTTCCTGCTTGTCGCCCAGGAGCGTCGCGCCCGGCACATCCACGCTCCTGCGATCGTAGTTCGGATCGTTGACATGATCCGGCCGGGGGCCTTGCTCGGGAACCAGCCCCTTGGGTCCGGTCTTGAACTTCCGGTCCTCGATGACGGCGAAGCTGATCCCGCCGAGGGTGAACTGGGTGTAGTAGACGCCGATGCCGATAGGGAGCACCTCCGGCTCGTACGGATCGGGCAAATGGCTGGTCTGGGCGCGCTCGACCTCGTTGACGAACTCAGGGGGCCAATGATAGCCGCCGTCATCACCAGCCTGCGTGGCCGCGCGCCGGGAGCCGCCGGCGCCCCAGAGGTTGCCCTGCCCGACATCGTGGTCGTCGGGAATGGTGATGGTGGGATAGTCCCTGATGATCTCGCCGAACTGCCGGCCGAACTGGAGCCAGGAGGCGTAGTGCTGGCCGTGATCGTAGACCTGGTCGCCTGAGAAGAACAGCAGGTCGGGATCCTGGGCCTTGATGTTGCGGATGATGTCAGGGCGCGGGCCGCGGTCGTTGTTGCCGTTGCCGGTGAACGCGGCGACGACGATGGTCTCCTTGTCCACCGGATCTTTTCGAATCCGGCCGGCGTACACGGCGTCAGCCCCATGTCGTACGCGGTATTCGTGGTCGTTCGTCGCATCCCACCGCTCTACGCGGAACGGCGCGGTGAAGCCCGGCTCGATCACCTTGGTGGTGGCGACTTCGACCCACTGGCCGCCCTTCTTCACTTCGAGGCGGACCGTACGATCTTCGCCGGCATCGAGCGGATAGAGCTGCGCCGTCAACTTCAGGGTGTGGTTGCTGACCGTGTAGAGGGCGAAGCAGATGACTTGGTCGCGGGAGACCCTGGGGATCGCCAGCGGCGCCGGGCCGCCGGCTCCCCCGGCGTCCTTGGCCGTGGGCCGAGCCTGTCCCGCGCAGAGAGAGCCTGCGAAAAGGGCCCCGAGGCACCCTACGCTCACTATCCATCGGTTGATCATGTGTCGCCTCGCCAATGACCGGGATCAGCAATCTGCGCCTGCCGCCACCAGCGGAGAGCCCAAGAGCAGCGCCGACGGCATTCGGCCTTCTCCCAAAACGGGAGTATTCACACTTCAGATCCTCTGGAGCGACGTCTCGAAAGCCATTCGCCGCAGGCGTGTCGAAGCCCTGTCCGGTGCTGTCGACGCCGGGAGTATAGCAGGAGTCCCAGCGGCTTCTCCGTGGTCAGCCGCTGCCGTGTTGCAGCCGCTGACGGTATGGGGTTCGTGCGAATCGTCGTGATGCGCAGCTCCTCGCGGGACCTCACCGGGAGCGTGCCCCGCCGGTACAGCAAGTCAACCATGATGTTCATCCCTCACTCGCCAAGGCCGTGTCACTCCACGGTCTGCTCCACGAATCACTGAAACCGCCCGTGCTTCCGTGAAGCGGGCGCAACGGTCCGGAGCTTGCCGAGCGTGTGCCGATGTGCCAATCTGGCGCCGGCGTCCGGCGTCGCTCTCCCGGTCGCGAGGCCCCGGATTCTGGAGCGCCCTCAGAAGCGGCCATCACGATGAAACCACCAAGATCGATCACGACGGAATCCGCAACACCGGAATCGAGTCCGGAAACGACGCTGGATCGGCGAGGTTTCCTGGGCGCGATGGCTGCCGGGCTGGCTGGGGCTGGCTTGGGACTCAGGGCCGGCCCGGCCACGGCGCAAGAGCCCCAGGCGTGGACGGACATCAAGGTCGAGGTGAAGGCCGACCGGCCGGTCGCAACGGCCCAAAGCCTGAAGGAACAGGCCGATGGCTTCCACCGCCTGTCCGTCACGCTCTCCAATACAGGCAGGCAGCCACTGACGATTGAGAAGATCACCGTCCGCATTCCGGTGGCCGGGCAGCTGACGGGCGATCTGGAGATGCTCTATGGCGGCAGTTGCATGGGGCAGACTCCACTGCTGCGCCAGAACATCGACACGCGAACCGAGCTGAGTTCCAGCCACATGTATGAGATGGTGCGGCTGGCGGACGGGCGGTATCTGTTCGCTGGCTCGCTGTCGTGGCGCGTGTTCCTGCCCAACTTCACGGTCGAGAACGGGGCCTTCGTGATCTGGTCCGATGGCGAGGGCAGACAGCTCAAGCCGAACGAGACCACCCAGTATGAGCAGATCGTGCTCCGGCGCGCCGGGAACTGGCTCGATCTGCTCAACCAGTTCGGCGCTGCCATCGCCAGAGAGAACGGCATCGGCAGTCTCAAGAACGCCGACTTCAGAGGCTGGGCCACATGGGATTACTACGCCTATGTGTTTTCCTCCGACGACATCCGCGAGAACACCGAGCGGATCAAGAAGCTCAGCCCTGCTGCCAATCTTGTTCAGATTGACGCCGGATGGTACTCGGCGCGCGGCGATTACTCGGTTCGCGCCAATCTGGCCGCAGGCATGAAGGACATCGCGGATCGCATCAAAGCCGCAGGGATGACACCGGGCATCTGGATAGACGGATTCCGGGCCAATTCAACCTCGGAGGTCTGCAGACAACACCCGGAATACTTCCTCCACGATCAGGATGGGAATCTGATCATCGAGGTCAGACGGCAGGAAGGCACGGACAGGGACCGCATCTACTTCGACTACTCGCACCCCGGCGCCCGCGCTCACATCGCCCGTCGCATCCGCGCCATCGTACAGGACTGGGGCTTCCCGTACATCAAGATCGACTTCATGCGCTTCGGCCTGAATCGGGAGATCATCCGGAACAAGCCGGCGGTCACGCGTATCAAGGCCTACGATCCGGCCATCACGGACGTCGAGCGGATGCGCCTGGGTTTGCAGGCCATGCGTGAGGCGGTGGGGCCGAACACCTATCTGCTGGGTTGCTCCGCGGTGTTCGGTCCGTGCATCGGCTACGTGGACGGCATGCGCACCGGTGGCGACATCAGCCCGAGGTACGAGGCCTTCCCCGAGCGTTCCCTGGCCAACCTTGGCCACTTCTATCTGAGCGGCAAGGTCTTCAATGGCGATGCCGACTACCTCGTCTTCCGTGCGGCGGCCGACGAAGATGAGAAGGTCGCCGCAGAAACGGTCAAACACGGCGGCAGCCTGACGATGAACGAAGCGCAGATGTGGGCGGACTTCGCCAAGCTCTACGGCACCTGCCGGTTGAGCAGTGACAACCTGATGACACTCCGCCCCGAACGCCAGTCACTGGTGAAAGAGGTGTTCCAGTATCCGGCGATGGACGAGTCGGTTCCGCTGGATATCTGGCGGCACGCCAGCAGCCGCGGCGACGGTTTTGAACTGGTACTCGCCCGGAAGGGGAAGGAGATCTACCTCGGCGTCTTCAATTGGAGCGACACGCCGAAGGAATACGCGCTCGCGGCGTTCGGGGAACGCGAGCCTGTCAAACTGGCAGGCCGCCATTCCGTCATCTTGAAACACGACGGGAAGGACTCGTTTGCCCAACTCTGTCAGAAGCTCCAATCACGATGACATCCGCATCGTTGGGCCCCGGCACGTTGGCGCGGGTTACGCGCTCGCAGTGGCGGCTCGCGAGTCCCGGCGCCGACCGATCGTGACGCGCGCCAGCGTGAGCCCGCACGGCGGCAGCGCCGGCGGATTGAGACAGCGGCAGACCTTGGGAGTTGAGGGAGTAGAAGATCTCCTGGGGAACCGAAGTCAAACGCGGTGGACGTGCCTACTCCAGGCTGGACACGGGGCTGCGCTACTTCCTGGTGGCGAAGACCGGCGACCCGACTATGCCCTTGAATACGTCCTCTAGGAGGGCCAGATGCTGTTCGACATCCATGGTTCTACCTGTCTCAACTTCAATCGGCGATCGGTTCATAAAGACCCAGGGCGTGCAGACCCCCGGTATCGTAGTCGAACCGCAGGGGGGTTCCAGCCAACTGAGATGGTGGAGCAGTCGGGGGGGGGCGTCCGGCAGGTTGGTGTCAGGAGGAGGCGGGTTCTTCTGAAGTCTTCAGCCGGTTTCGCGGCGAGAGTTGGTCGAGCCGGCCAGGCCGGCGACTTCCTGCGCCAGGACGGGAGAACCGACGCCCACAAGCTGAGGCAGGCCCCCCGGCGGGATCGAGTCCCACCGTTTTTCCCACCGGCTCACCAGCTTGGAGTCCCACCGGCCGGCCGCTTGCGCTTGATCTGGCAGGAAGAAGCCGAGGTGGAAACCGCTACGAGCGCCAGCTCGTGTCGATGGCGTGTGTGACGTCTGCGCAGGCCTGCGCGTGGGCATGGGCAGGAGGTCCACCTTCGCAACGCTCCGGGCGGATGCGCTCCTCGCGTCGCTACGGTGGACAACCTTCGCCTGAAGGTTGGCTTGCCAACCGAAGCTCACCGAGCAGGAGCGCAAGCCGGGCGCAGGTGAGCGAAGGTTGGTGCGGAAGAGGGGATTCGAACCCCTACGCCCTTGCGGGCGCCAGCCCCTCAATGGACCGCGCCGAAGTTCAGGATAGTCACGTTTTCCTAGGGAATTCAGCAGCCGCGTGGGCCGGTGCGGCTCGAAGACGTTCTCAGGAATGCCCGGTTTTCCTCGGGTTCTCTCGTCCGTGCCCGAGCGAGTCCCACCGTTTTTCCCACCGATCCCCGCCGGGACCTTCAAGACGGCCAGGCACAATCGTTCAGCGCTGGAACGCGATCTTCCAGCGTTTCTTCGGGTCGTCGAACCTGACGGCCGCCGCCTGGAACGCATGGGGGTCGAAACTGCCGCCGGCCCACTGCAGCAGGCTGTCACGCTCGGGATGCCGCCGGTCCCGGATGGTCTTCAGGAACTCGGCGTAGCCGTGGGTGCCGCCGACGTCCTCCGGCGGACACGCTCCAGCTCCTGCCAGACACCGCGGGTAGGGACCAGTGTCCGCCGGCAGCATTTCCTCGAACTCCACGGTGTGCTCCCAGTCATCCCCGAAGTCGTACCGATACCGCACAGGGCGAATCCCGTACCTGAGGTATCGAGCCGCCGGGATCTTCCAACCGGCCACGCACGGCCGTTCGCGTGGGAACTCGTCGTCGGGGATTCCAATGCGCTTGAGACGATCGGTCCGCGGGTCGACCAGCTCGAACTCGTGCAGGTGGTAGTCCTGCCACCCCATCGCATCCTGGATCGCGACGTGCAGATCCCAGAAGGTGTAGGCCTCCGGTACCTGGATGCGCCGCCAGACCAACGGATCCGTGTTCGGCAGCACGACAAGAAGCTGGAAGACGTGTGCTGCCCTTTCAGCTGGTGCGGGGCCCTTCACCGGGTCTGTGTTCTTCACCCATCTTCCGCGGACGATCATTCGAAACCCCTTTCCTCGCGTTCAGGCTCGAACTCCCGGAACCCGCAGGCCGCGAGACTCTCCGGGGCAGCCGCTACGGGCCGCCTCTCCACGGCTTGCCAGGAAGCCGCTCGACGAGCGCCGACGACACCAGGGGCGCGTCGGCTTCGGGATCCCATGTGTAGCCGTGGGCCAGCAGCGGGCCAATGTCCGCAAGGAAGCCAGGGTCCATCAGCTTCTCAGCCAGGTTCTTCTCGAATAGGGCACGTGAGATCGTGTGCCCGCCGTGCTCCATGTAGCGCAGGAACGCTTCAACGATCCGGCCAGGATTCACCTTGCCGCTCCTCAGCCCGACCGCAACGTCGAAGAGATCCCTTCCCGCCTTGCGTTGGTAGAGCGCGCGCATCTTCGTCCCCAGCAGTTCGTCGAGATCGTAGCTGTCGACTTCGCACGAGCCCTCGAACCACCGTGAGCTGACGTGAAACGGTGTCTTCTTCAGTCCGTACACTGAGAAGTGCTCACGCGTATTCGTTTCGACCTTCAGACGCAACGGGATCTTCGGCTCACTCTCGGATTGGAACCGGTAGATGAACGTGATGCGGCCTTCGCTCTGCTTGCGCCGCGGCTCGCCGAGCCATGAATGCAGTACCTCGCGCAGCGCGTCCATCATCGGTCCTGCAGGCTCCGCCCTCGTCTGGACGAGATCGATGTCCTCCGAATACCGAGCAGGCGGTCTCAGGTGCAGCTTGTAGATCGCGGTTCCGCCGCGGAAGGAGAGCGCGTCACGCAGCACCGGGTGTGAGAAGATCTCGACAACCGCCCGGCTCATGGCGAGATCCTGCTCGACCTGGAAGTCCGGGACCCAGGGTGCCTGCGCACGCCACTCGGTGATGTAGTCGAGCGGGATCACAAGTCAGGCTCCACGACTGCATTGATCCACAGCTTCCAATCGTCACTGCGCTGCGCCTTACGCGTGCGCTGGCTGGACCTCGGCGCGTTCGGGAGTAGTAGCGCCGATTCATGCGCACGCGCGTGCACGTACGCCCTGAGCGGCTCGAGCTTCTCGGCAGCGCCGATCAACTCGAGCAGATAGCCGAGGCGTTGCACCCACGGAAGGGGGGCGGTGGCGACGGCGGCGCCGAGCTTCTGCGGGTCGATCTTCTCGGTCAGTTCCGCGAGGACCGTGGCAACCTGGTCCAGCCCGCCCGCGCGATGCTGGTAGCCAACGAGATCCACGGCCGTTGCTTCTGGCGTCGAGACGAGCACGGCCCCCCGCGGTGTGTTGAGACTCTGCACCGGCACGTTGCGCAGACGACGACGGGTCATGAACACGACCCGGACCTTGCCGCATGCGATCGGCAGGCGCGGCTGTTCCAGAAACACCTGAAACTCCTGAGGTCGCTGATGCGCAGCCCCGTGATACTGCGCGGCGGTGAGGAGCCCGGCGTAGTAGGGCCTCCCGAGTTTCTCCATGAGCCCTGGGATGAACTGATCGGCGGGAAGGCAACCGAGCGTGCGGTAGTCGGGCGGAACGATAACGTAGAAGCCGCGCGCCGGTGACGCAATGACGCCTTGCCTTGCGAGGCGGCTCAGGGCGAACTTGGCGGCGGTCTCTCCGAGTGCCGCATGCGCCGCCGCCGAATCGAAATGGTAACGCCCGGCGGCTGCCAGGCGCTCGATGAACTGGCGGGCTCTTGGCGGCCCTGGCGTCGGTTTCATGTTCGCAAAGTAGCAGTTTTCGCTACTTTACGCCACCGAATGCGGACCCAGCAGCAGGCCCAGCGTCGAACACCCCCTCGATCCAAAGCCGACAATCGACGCGACGGTGTTCTTGCGGCTGGCGAGAGAGTGGGGAAGAGTCCCACCGTTTTTCCCACCGGCTCACCAGCTTGGAGTCCCACCGGCCGGCCGCAACTGTCTGCTGAGGAAGGACGAACGGCAGGGCGACACTGCTACGAGCGCCAGCCTGTGTCGATGGCGTGTGTGAGGTCTGCGCAGGCCTGCGCGTGGGCATGGGCAGGAGGTCCACCTTCGCAACGCTCCGGGCGGATGCGCTCCTCGCGTCGCTACGGTGGACAACCTTCGCCTGAAGGTGGCTTGCCAACCGAAGCTCACCGAGCAGGAGCGCAAGCCGGGCAGGTGAGCGAAGGTTGGTGCGGAAGAGGGGATTCGAACCCCTACGCCCTTGCGGGCGCCAGCCCCTCAAGCTGGTGCGTCTGCCAGTTTCGCCACTTCCGCGTCTAGGAGGGTGACGTACGCCCTACTTCTTCACCGGCGCCGCCGGTGCCGGCTGCGCCGGCGCGCTGATCGGCGCCGCCTTGCCGCTCACCACCGACGACGCGCCGCCGCGCTGCCAGAGAATCCCAAGGCCGATCGACCCGACCATGAACAGCACCGCGGTCACCGTGGTGATCCGGGTCAGCAGCGTCGCCCCGGCGCGCGCGCCGAACGCCGTCTGGCTGCCGCTGCCGCCGAACGCGCTGGCGATGTCGCCGCCCTTCCCCTGCTGGAGGAGGATCGACATCAGCAGCACCAGGCAGATGACCACGTACGCGAACGTCAACAAGTATTGAAGAACCACGGCTGCTCACCTGCTCGCGGGTCTGAAGACCCGCGCTACACCTCAAACCCTGAGCCGACGAACCCCTAATTATATCCTGCCCGGGCGGCTCGAGGCTACGATTTCCGCAAACCCCTTTGGATCGAGGCTCGCGCCACCGACCAGGGCCCCGTCGACGTCCGCCTGGCTCACCAGTTCCTTCGTGTTCGACGGCTTCACGCTTCCGCCGTAGAGGATCCGACAGGCGTCCGCGGCCTCGGCGCCAAACCGCTCCCGAAGCCGGCGGCGGATGTGCGCATGCGCCTCCTGCGCCTGCGCGGCGGTGGCGTTCCTCCCGGTGCCGATCGCCCAGACAGGCTCGTAGGCGATCGCCAACGCGGCGATCGCGTCGGCCGCCAGGCCAGCCAGCCCCAGCTCCAGCTGCCGGTCCAGCACCGCCATCGTCTGTTCGCGCTCGCGCTCCTCGAGCGTTTCGCCGATGCAGACGATCGGCGTCAAGCCGCCCGCCAGAGCCGCATGCACCTTCTTGTTCACGTGCTCGTCGGTTTCCCAGAACTTCGTCCGCCGCTCTGAGTGCCCGATGATGACGTAGCGGGCGCCTGCCGCTTTCAACATCCCGGCGCTGACCTCGCCCGTGAACGCGCCCTCGCGTTCCCAGTAGAGGTTCTGGCCGGCGATGCCGACCCGCGTGCCGCGCGCGGCGTCGACGCCCGCGGGCACGGCGAGAGACGGCGGCGCCACGACGATCTCGACGTCATCGACCCCCGCGACGAGCGGGCCGAAGTCGCGGAAGAACGCCTGGGCCTCCGCAATGGTCTTGTACATCTTCCAGTTGGCTGCGACGAAAGGAGTGCGCATGCAGAATCCCGTAGTGGTCAGTGGTTAGTGGCTAGTGGCTAGTGGCTCGCGAATCCCGAATGGCACACCGACCAGTGGTCACTGACCACCAGCCACTGACCACTAGCCACTACCCGTTACTTCTTCGCTAGCGCCGCCACCCCCGGCAGCACCCGTCCGCCGAGGAACTCCAGCGACGCGCCGCCGCCGGTGGAGATGTGCGTAATCTGGCCCGCCACCCCCGCTTTCGTGACGGCCGACACCGAGTCCCCGCCGCCGATGATTGTCGTGCCCTTCACGGCGGCCACCGACTTCGCGAGCGCGTTCGTGCCGGTGTCGAACGGCGGCATCTCGAACACGCCCATCGGCCCGTTCCAGACCACGGTCTTCGCACCTGCGACCAGGCCCTGGAAGAGCGCCACGGTCTTCGGTCCGATGTCCACGCCCATCCGGTCGCCGATCGCCGCGTTGTCCACCGCCATCGTCTCGTGGGGCGCGCCCGCCTCCAGCTTCTCGACGACGACGTGATCGACCGGCAGCGCCAGCGTGACGCCTCGCTCGGCTGCGTGGGCGGTGATCGCCCGCGCCGCCTCGAGCTTGTCGTCCTCGACGAGCGACTTGCCGACCGGGAGACCTCTCGACTTGAGGAACGTGTAGGCCATCGCGCCGCCGATGGCCAGCGCGTCCACCTTGCCGAGCAGGTTCTCGATGACCTCGATCTTGTCCGAGACCTTCGCGCCGCCGAGAATGGCAACAAACGGGCGCTCCGGGGCGCTGAGCGCGTGGCCGAGATACCGGACTTCCTTCTCCATCAGCAGCCCGGCGGCGGGCTGCGGCAGGAGCTTCGTGATGGCCTCGACCGATGCATGCGCCCGGTGGCTCGAGCCGAACGCGTCGTTCACGTAGGCGTTGGCGAGCGCCGCCAGTTCCGCCGCGAACGCCGGGTCGTTCTTCTCTTCCTCCGCGTGGAAGCGGAGGTTCTCGAGCAGAACGACCTTGCCGCCCGCTGCGGCGCGGTCTACCGCCGCCTTCGCCGACGGCCCCACGCAGTCGTCGGCGAACTCGACCGGCCGGCCAATCAGCTCCGCGAGACGCGCGGCGACCGGCCGGATTCGTGTACTCGAGGTTCACCTTGCCCTTCGGGCGGCCCAGGTGCGACGCCAGGATCACCGTGGCGCCGTGCTCGAGGGCGTACGCGATCGTCGGGAGCGATGCCCTGATCCTCGTGTCGTCCTTGATCTGGCCGCCCTTGATCGGGACGTTGAAGTCGACGCGCATGAACACGCGCTTGCCGGAAAGATCCAGGTCTGTAATGGAGAGCGTCGCCACGGCAAACCTCCTTACAGCCCCTTCTTTTCCATCAGGCGCAGCAGGTCGATGCACCGGCAGGAGTAGCCCCACTCGTTGTCGTACCAGGAGAGGACCTTGACGAAGTCGCCGTCCATCACCTTGGTGTAGGCCGAGTCGAGCATCGACGAGTGCGAGTTGCCGCGGAAGTCGATCGACACCAGGGGCTCCGTGACGTACTCGAGGATTCCCTTCAGCGGGCCGTCGGCCGCCGTCTTGAACGCCGCATTGACCTCCGCCGCCGTCGTCTTCTTCGCGAGCAGGACGGCGAGGTCCACCACGGAGACGTTCGGCGTCGGCACCCGCATGGCGAATCCGTCCAGCTTGCCCTTGAGCGCCGGGATCACTTCGCCGAGCGCCGAAGCCGCGCCTGTCGTCGTCGGGATCATCGAGAGCGCCGCCGCGCGCGCGCGCCGGATGTCCTTGTGCGGCATGTCGAGCAGGACCTGGTCGTTCGTGTAGGAGTGGATGGTCGTCATCCAGCCCTTGACGATGCCGAACTGCTCCTGGAGGACCTTGGCCACGGGCGCCAGGCAGTTGGTCGTGCAGGACGCGTTCGAGATGATGTGGTGCTTCGCCGGGTCGTAGATCCCGTCGTTCACGCCGATGACGAGCGACACATCGGGCCCCTTGGCCGGCGCGGTGATGACGACCTTCTTCGCCCCTGCCGCCAGGTGCTTCGCCGCGTCGTCGCGCTTGGTGAACTTGCCGGTGCACTCGAAGACGACGTCGACGCCGAGCGCCTTCCATGGCAGCTCGGCCGGATCCTTCACCGAGAGGACCTTGAAGGCGTGGCCGTCCACGCTGATCGAGCCCTCGCCGGCCTTGACGTCGGCCTTGAGGTTCCCGAGCACCGAGTCGTACTTCAGCAGGTGCGCGAGCGTCTCGGCGCTCGTGATGTCGTTGACGGCGACGAACTCGATGTCGTCGTGGCCCAGCGCCACCCTCAGGATGTTCCGGCCGATGCGGCCGAAGCCGTTGATGCCAACTTTGATAGCCATGAACTGCCCTCCAACTGGAAGAAATAGACTGTGTGATTCACGCCCTTCGTAACCGAAGCCCTCACATTATAGTCAATGCCGCGGCTTGCCGGGCCTGTAAAACGCACGCTATACTCGACTACCTTCCGGCAGCCGTACGTGTGCCCGCCGGCCGTCGCAGCTCGACTCGATGTACGCCCTCTACACCGCCGTCAGCCTCGTCCTGTTCGTCGTGCTCCTGCCGCGCTTCGTCTACCAGGCGCTGCGCTACCGGAAGTACGTCACGAACCTGCGCCAGCGGCTCGGGTATCTCCCGGTGTCGTTCAACGTCGACGGCGACCAGTCGATCTGGATCCACGCGGTCTCGGTGGGGGAGACGCTCACGGCGCGGACGCTGGCGGCGGAGCTGAAGACGCGGTACCCGTCGCTGCGGCTGTTCATGTCGACGACGACGGTGACCGGGCAGCAGGTGGCGTCGCGCGAGATTGGTGAAGCGGACGCGGTCTTCTACTTTCCCCTCGACTTTCCGTTCATCGTGAAGCGAACACTGCGGCTCGTGAACCCGCGGCTGTTCCTCATGGTCGAGACCGAGATCTGGCCGAACCTGCTGAGGGCCTGCCGCCGCGCCGGCGTGAAGACGGCCGTCGTGAACGGGCGGATCTCGACGCGGTCGTACCCGCGTTATCGGCTCGTGCGGCCGCTGTTCAAGCGGGTCCTGGCGGACATCGACCGCTTCTGCATGCAGTCGCGCGAGTCGGCCGACCGGCTGATCGACCTGGGCGCCGACCCGGCGCGTGTCAGCGTTACGGGCAACCTGAAGTTCGACTCGTTCAGGGCGGCCGGCGCCGCGCCCGGATCCGACCGCGCCAAGCCGCGCGTGCTCCGCTTCTTCGACATGCCCGCCGATCGCCCGGTGGTGATCGCCGGATCGACGATGCGAGGCGAGGAACGCCTCGTGTTGAAGGCGTTCGAACGGATGCGGGCCGACGCGCCGCGGGCGATGCTCGTCATCGCACCCCGCCATCCCGAGCGGTTCGGCGAGGTCGAGCAACTGGCGCGCGACGAGGGATTCAGGACCGCGCGGCGCACGCAGCTGACCATCGACGAGGACCCGGCGGCCGACGTGGTCATTCTCGACACGATTGGCGAGCTGGCTCAGCTCTACCGGGTGGCGACGGTGGTGTTCGTCGGCGGCAGCCTCGTGCCGACGGGCGGGCACAACATCCTCGAGCCGGCGGCGTTCGGACGCGCGATCCTGTTCGGGCCGCACATGCAGAACTTCAGGGAGATTGCGGCGACGTTCCTCGAAGGGCGCGCCGCGGTCGAGGTTCGCGACGAGTGGGAGCTGGAGGCGGCGTTCCGGGAGCTGCTGGGCGACGCGGCCCGGCGCAGCGCGCTCGGCGGCGCGGCGCAGGCGATCGTGGACGGGAATCACGGCGCGCGCGAGCGGACGCTGGACGCCATTGCCGCGCTGCTGCCCCCCAGAGGCACGCCGAAGGTCAGACAGTTTCGGGTGGTGAAGTAGGGACGAGGGGAATCTTGCGATCGTGCGATTCTGCGATTGTGCGAAGTGAACCGGGCGATCGTGCGAAGTGCGCTGCGCCTGGAGCCGCTTGTCACGCCGTAGCCCGACGGGCGGAGGCGGAAGAGCCGATGGTGCTGAGCCTGGCATACGCCGCCGTCGCGCGTCAACGACGCCGGTGGTACGCCCGCCGCCCGGACCGCCGGCGACGGCTGAACCGGCCGGTGGTGAGCGTCGGAAACGTCGCGGTCGGCGGCAGCGGCAAGACGCCGCTCGTCGCGCACCTCGCACGCCTGCTCCAGGACGCGGGACACCGCCCGGCCATCCTGACGCGCGGCTATGCGCGGGCGCGCCCGTCGGACGGCGTGACCGTGGTGAGCGACGGCGACTGCCTCCTGGCCGACCTCGATCGCGCGGGCGACGAGCCGTTGATGCTCGCGCGCCGGCTGCCGGGCGTTCCGGTGCTCGTGTCGGGCGATCGCTACCTGTCGGGCCGGCTTGCCGAACGCCGCTTCTGCTGCTCGGTGCACCTGCTCGACGACGGCTTCCAGCACTTCCAGCTGGAGCGCGACGCGGATTTGGTCGTCGTGTCGGGCGGAGACCTCTTGCGTCCGGCGACGCTGCCGTCAGGGCGCCTTCGCGAGCCGATCGACGTTGTGCGCGAGGCGTCGGCGGTCATCCTCGCCAACGTCGAGCCCGCAGACGAAGAGGCGGCCGCCGAAGCGCTGAGGGCACTGGGCGTCGGGACCGCGTTCCGCCTCGCTCGCGAGTCGGGATCGCCCCAGCCGGTCGATGAGGGCGGTCGATTCGAGCTGCCGGCGGCCGGTACGCGGGTTCTGGCGGTGGCTGGCCTCGCGCGGCCGGAGCGGTTCTTCGCCGATGTCGGCCGGCACGGCTGGACGGTGGCGGACACGGTGGCGTTTCGCGACCACCACCGCTACTCGCGCGGCGACCTCGCGCGCCTGGCGGCGGCGATGCGCGGCGCCGGCGCGGCGATGGTGCTGACGACGGAGAAGGACGCGGTGCGGATGTTGCCGCTGCGCCCGCTGCCGATGCCCGTGGCGTGGCTTCCGCTCAGCGTCCGCGTCGAGCCGGCGGCGGAGTTTGCCGCGTGGTTGGCGGATCGGTGTAGCGCGGGGCTTCAGCCCCGCGATTGGTGACATGTCCTTGCGCTATCGTCTCGAATACCAGCTCGTAGCCTCCGTGGCCTTCTGCGTCCGGCACCTTCCGTGGCGGATCGTGAGCACCGTCGGTGGGATGCTGGGGCTGCTCGTCTACGGGCTCGACGGGCCGCGGCGGCGGGTGACGGTCGACAACCTGACGCGGGCTTTCCCGGGGCGGCCGGCGGCTGAACGCCGGCGCATCGCCCGGGGCGTCTTCCGCCACTTCGGCCGAATGGTGTTCGAGCTGCTGAAGTTCAGCGCGCTCCCGCCGGACGAGATGCTCGCGCGCGTCGAGTTCGAGGGCGAAGGGCACGCGCGGCAGGCGTACGCCGCGGGTCGCGGCGTCTTCTTCCTGACGGCGCACTTCGGCTGCTGGGAGATGCACGGGCTGGCGCACGCCGTGCGCGTCGCGCCGATCGGCGTGATGGCGCGGCCGCTCGACAATCCGCTCCTCCACGCGCTGCTCGAGCGCGCCCGGCAGTGCACCGGCAACTTCGTGATCTACCGGAAAGGCGGCATTCGTCGGACCCTGCGCGCCATCGAGTCGGGCCAGGGCGTTGCGATGCTGATCGACCAGCACATCCACGGCCCCGACGCGATCCGCGTCGACTACTTCAACCGGCCTGCGGCCACGACGACAGCGCTGGCTGCGCTGGCGCTGCGCACGGGCGCGCGGGTGATTCCGGTGTTCGCGGTTCCGATCGGGCCCGGCCGCTACCGGATGATCTACGAACGCGCCGTGGACGTGCCGCCCGCGGACTCGGCCGACCCGATTCGCGAGTTCACGCAGCGCTGCACCGACGTGCTCGAGATGTACGTCCGGCGCTACCCGGAGTTATGGCTGTGGATGCACCGCCGCTGGCGTGACGCGGCGACGTCCGCCGAGCCGGCGCGTGACCTGTTCCCGGCGGGCGGCTTCGATGGCGAGCCGGCAGACGACCGGACCGAGCCCTAGACGTCTTGAACGGCCGAAGTCATTGCGATTGAGTCAAGTGTCATCGACGTTCACCCGGCTGTTCAAGACGTCTACGGCCCCGCGCTCGCGCGGGGCGCAGAAACGCTGCCTCCAGGGCTAGCGAGGCGGGCGTCGTTGCCGGACATGCTTGGCGGTCCGAGGGCCGCCTCGCTAGCCTTCGCGCGATGCGGAGCGTGTGACCGATGTCTCAGACGATGGTGGTGCTGACGCCGAACTGGCTGGGCGATGCCGTGATGGCGCTGCCCGCGCTGGCGGCCGTCCGGCGTCACCTCGGGCCGGCCACGCTGATCGTGGCCGCGCGGCCCTCCACCGCCGCCCTGTTTCGCATGGTCCCCGGCGTCGATCGCGTCCTCCCGCTCGACGCATCGTCCAGGCGCGCAGACGCCGAGGTGCTTGCCCAGGTTGGGGCCGATTGCGCGTTGCTGCTCCCTAACTCCTTCGGCAGCGCGTGGGCCGCGCGCCGCGCCGGGATTCCCGAGCGCTGGGGATTCGCATCCGACTTCCGGCGCCCGCTGCTGACGAAGGCCGTTCGCAAGCCGCGCGGGCGGGTGCATCAGTCCGAGTTCTACCTCGCGCTGGTGTCGGCGCTCGGCATGACACGGACGGGCGAGCCTCCCCGCATCGTCGTTTCCGACGATGCACGCCGCCGCGCTTCCGAACTGCTGGCCCGGCGCGGCGTTGGCGACGATACGGTGCTTGTCGGCATGGCTCCGGGCGCCGCGTACGGGGGGGCGAAACAGTGGCCGCCGGAGCGCTTCGGGCACCTGGCGCGCCTCCTGAGCGAGCGGCGCGCGATCGTCTCGGTGCTGGTCGGTTCGAGGGCCGACAGGGCGGCGGGGGATCGGATCGTGCCCGCTCCGCACATCCTGGATCTCATCGGGCAGACCGACCTGCCCACGCTGGCCGGCGTGATGGCGCGCGCGCGCGCCTTCGTGTCGAACGATTCGGGCGCCATGCACATGGCCGCGGCGGTCGGGCTGCCGGTCACCGCCATCTTCGGCGCCACCGACGAGCGGGCCACCGCGCCGCTCGGCCCGGCGTCCGCGTCCGCGCCGGCTCATGAGATACTCACGTGCGATGTCTTCTGCCGGCCGTGCATGCTGCGCGAGTGTCCGATTGACCACCGCTGCATGAAGGGGATCGAGTCCGAGCGGGTGTGCGAGGCGGTCGAGCGGCAGCTGGCCGGCCGGACCTCGACTGGAGAGCTGTGAAGCGCGCTGTCTTTCTGGACCGTGACGGGACCGTGATCGAGGAAGTGGGTTATCTCAACCGCCTCGACCGCGTGACCTTCTTCCCCTGGAGCGTGGACGCGATCCGCGTGCTGAACGAGGCGGGGCTGCTCGTAGTTGTCGTCACCAACCAGGCGGGCGTGGCGCGGGGTTACTTCGACGAGGCGCTGGTGCGGGACACTCACGCGCTCATCGACCGGCGGCTTGCGGCCGGCCGCGCGCGCGTCGATGCGTACTATTACTGTCCGCATCATCCGCAGGGTGTCGTCGAGTCGCTGCGGCAGGCGTGCGAATGCCGCAAGCCGAAGCCGGGGATGATTCACCAGGCGGCGCGCGACCTGGGCATCGACGTCGCCGGCTCGTTCGTGGTCGGGGACCGGTGGCTGGACGTCGAGATGGGCCGCGCGGCAGGCACACAGGCGGTGCTCGTGCGGACGGGCTACGGCCGGAACGAGGAAGGCCGGCCCGAAGACCAGGTCCGCGCCGACTACGTGGCCGACAACCTCATGGACGCGGCGTCGTGGATATTGAGAAGGCTCAGGGCTCAAGGCTCATCCGCCTCCGCCCACCGGGCTGCGGCGGGACAATGGGCCTGAGGCCGAGGCGGTGAATATGCCAATCTCACGTACCGCAAGTTCGCAGCCGGGCGAGCAGGAACGGCTCGCGCGCCTGCTGGCCCTCGTCGACGTCTTCGCGCAGCGCCGCGTCGCCGTCGTCGGCGACGTGGTGGCAGACGAGTTCCTGACCGGACAAATCTCGCGGGTGTCCCGCGAGGCGCCGGTCCTGATTCTCCGCTACCACTCGACGAGGATCGTCCCGGGCGGCGGCGGAAACGCGGCGAACAACGTCGCGGCGCTGGGCGGCCACGTCGATCTCTACGGACTCGTGGGGGCCGACGAGGCTGGGCGAGCCGTGGCCAGGGCGTTCCCGCGCACCGTGCGGCAGACGGGCGTGCTGCGGCCCGACGGCTTCCGCACGCCGACGAAGACCCGCGTGCTGGCGGGAGGCATCCACTCGGCGAAGCAGCAGATTGTGCGCATCGACCGCGAGCCGGCCGACCCGCCGCCCGCGCCCGTGCTCCAGGCGTTCACAGAGAGGGTGCTGGCCACGATCGACCACGCCGACGCGGTGCTTCTCTCCGACTACGGCTACGGCGTCGTCACGCCGCTCCTCGCTGAGGCCATCGTCCACCGCCTCGCCTCCTCCTCCCGGGGCCGGCCGGTGCCCGTGCTGGTCGACTCCCGGTACAACCTCGGCGCGTTCCGGGACGTCACGGCCTGCACGCCGAATCAGCCGGAGGTGGAGGAGCTGCTCGGCGTCCGCATCAACGACGACATGGACGTGCTCGAGCGCGCCGGCCGGACGCTGCTGCGGCGACTGCGGATGAACGCCGTGCTCGTGACGCGTGGCAGCCACGGCATGTCGCTGTTCGAGCCGAAGATGCCGACCGTGCACATCCCCATCTTCGGGGGCGATGAGATCGCGGACGTCACCGGCGCCGGCGACACCGTGATGGCGGCGTTGGCGCTGGCGCTGGCGGCAGGGGCGACGTTTTACGAAGCGGCGCGGCTCGCCAACTACGCCGGGGGCCTCGTCGTGATGAAGCGCGGCACCGCCACAGCGTCCGCCGACGAACTGAGGCAGGCCATTCTGTCGGACGGCGCCGGACTGGCTGGCAGCTGACAGCGGACGGCCGCCAGCGGACAGCCGGCAGCTGGCAGCGGACTGAATGTGGCGCGGGGCTTGTGCTGTGGCGCGGGGCTTGTGCTGTGGCGCGGGCTCCTGCTGTAGCGCGGGGCTTTAGCCCCGCGATCAGACCTATGCCCGTCGTGACCGAGACCGAACTGGATGCCCTGGTCGCCGCCGATCGCGCGGCCGGGCGGAGCATCGCGTTCGCCAACGGGTGCTTCGACGTCCTCCACGTCGGGCACGTGCGTTACCTGGCCGGCGCCGCCGCGGAGGCCGATCGCCTGATCGTCGCCGTGAACGACGACGGGGCGGTGGTCAGTCTGAAGGGGAGCGGGCGTCCGGTGCTGGCAGCGGCGGCTCGGGCGGAACTGGTGGCGGCGGTGCGCGGCGTGGACTACGTCGTGATCTTCCCGGATGCCACGGTGGCCAGACTGCTCGAGCGGTATCGGCCGGACGTGCACTGCAAGGGGACCGACTACACGGTCGATTCCGTCCCCGAGCGCGAGACGGTCCGGGCCTACGGCGGCCGCATCGCGATCGTCGGCGACCGGAAGGACCACTCGACGACGGAGTTGTTGACGAAGATCAGGAACGAGTGACGGGTGTATCTTGCGATCTTGAGATCTTGCGAGCTTACGAATTGGGGACTCGCGTCGACGATCGCCGGATTCACTTCGCACGATCCCTACGTCGCAAGATCGCAAGATGAAGTTCCTCCTGGTGCGTTTGGGCGCTCTCGGCGACATCGTGCACGCGCTGCCCGCGGCGGCGGCGCTGCGCGAGAGGTATCCGGACGCGCAGGTCGACTGGCTCGTCGACATCCGCCACGCGGCGGTCCTCGACCTCGTGCCGGTCATCAGCCGGCGGGTGGTGGTGGACAGCCGGCGGTGGGGTGCCTCGTTCCGCGCGGTCCGCGCACTGCGGCGCGAGCGCTACGACGCGGCGGTCGACCTGCAAGGCCTCGTGAAGTCGGCCGCGTTCGCGCGGATGTCGGGGGCGGCGCGCGTGATCGGGTTCGCGCGGGCCCACCTGCGCGAGCCGATCGCGGCCGGGTTCTATTCGGAGGCGTGCGATCCGGGGGACGCGACGCACGTCATCGACAAGAACATGTCGGTTCTGACCCTGTTCGGCATCGCCGAGAGGCGGCGGCAGTT
This sequence comes from uncultured Acidobacteriota bacterium, assembly GCA_963784455.1. GTDB lineage: Bacteria > Acidobacteriota > Vicinamibacteria > Vicinamibacterales > Fen-181 > FEN-299. The sequence continues at coordinate 298,994 of CAWARN010000005.1, forward strand.
CCCCATCGCAGTACCGGAGTCGGTCACGTGCGAACCGGTTGTCGAACGCGTCCGGCGGGCCGGCCTTCGAGGGTACACGCTGATCAACCCGGGCGCGGCCTGGCCGAACAAGCGCTGGCCGCCCGCACGATTCGGCGAAATCGCCTCGCTGCTCTCCGAGCGCCACCGTCTCCTGCCGGTCGTACTGTGGGGGCCGGGTGAGCAGGCGCTTGCGGCGGGAGTCGTCGAGGCGTCGAATGGAATCGCGATGGTTGCGGCGCCCACAGGCATCGGGGATCTCCTGGCGCTGGCGCGTGGCGCGCGCCTGATGGTGTCGGGCGACACGGGGCCGCTGCACCTGGCGGCCGCCGTGGGCACGCCCGTCGTCGCGCTGTTCGGTCCGACCGATCCGGCGCGCAACGGCCCGTGGGACGCGTCGGACATCAGCCTCTCGCGTTTCGCCGACTGCGTGTGTCACTATGAGAGGCGGTGCCGCCGGAGCCGCGGCTGTATCGAAGACCTCACCGTCGAGGATGTGCGTGCCGCCATCGACCGACGCCTGGCCACCGCCGAGCCGCATGCCTGATCTCTCAGCCCCCCTCGCGCGCCTGCGAGTGCCTATCGGATTCGCCGCGAGTGTTGCGGCGCTGCTGTTCGCGCGTCCCACGTGGACGTCGATCGGGTGGGGGCTTGCCCTGGCCGCGGCTGGCGAGGCGACCCGCTTCTGGGCGGCGGGCCACCTGGAGAAGGGCAGGGAGGTCACCTCGTCCGGGCCGTACCGGTTCACGGGACATCCGCTCTACCTCGGCTCGACGCTGCTTGGTGCCGGATTCGCCGTGGCCTCGAACAGCCTGGTCGTCGGCGGGATGGCCGTGGCCTACCTCGGCCTGACGCTGGGCGCGGCGATCCGGAGCGAGGAGGCCGGCCTGCGGGCGAAGTTCGGGCGCGAGTACCGACGAGTATCGGGCGGGGCGCTCGGGCGGGCAGGCAAGGCGGTTCAGCCTGGAGCGGGCGATCCGCAACCGCGAGCACCGGGCTGTCGCGGGCGTGGCGGGCGTGATGATTCTGCTCGCGCTGAAAAGCTGGCTGCTGCTATAATTAGAGGCTCTGCCGGCAGCGGGCGGTTAGCTCAGTGGTAGAGCACCGGCTTTACACGCCGGCTGTCGCAGGTTCGAATCCTGCACCGCCCACCAGGGTCGTGCGGGTCGTTTGTCGGCCGGCCGCGACGTGGACAGACGTCGCGGGTCGAACCGGACGGCGGGCGCGGGGTGGTCCCACCCAGGTGCGGGGTCGTAGTTCAGTTGGTTAGAACGCCGGCCTGTCACGCCGGAGGTCGCGGGTTCGAGTCCCGTCGACCCCGCCACTTCAAATCACATCAAGAGGTTACCGCGGTCGGCGGGAGCCTGCTTGCGAACAGGCTGGCGGGCGCGAAGGAACTCGCCGAACTGCTGCAAGGAGGACTCGGTTTCCCGCATGGGTTCTCCTCCATCGGATTCGTTGCGTGTGGCTCGCCATTCGCACGCTGCGCGGCCAAGTGGTGGTCCCGACACGGGTTGCCGTGCGCACCGATCACGTCAGCCGTCCAGCTCCGTGGAAACCGACAACGCCAGTTGCCCCTCGAGCCCGGCGAATGCCGCGGACCCGGTAACCACGGCCGTGCCTGAGTTGGGCCGCCGGCGGCCTCTCGCGGACCCGTCTGCGTTCGGGCCGCGTAACCGCACGTCGCAGAAGCACTTGCATCTCGCCGTCCCGCCCACGATAATCCCCACGGTGGACGTCGATGGCGGCCGATGGAAACGGTGGTTTCCTCGTCCGATCCTCGAAATGTGGCGTTCTACCTATTGGACGTTAGGCCGAAAAAGAGCGCGTGGCTCCCCTTGTTCCAGTCGCTGGAGTTCCCTTGAGTAGGCCTTGGCTCTTGATCGCGCTGGTGGCCACACCGGCCCCGGCCCTCGCAACGGGCGTCGTGGTGATGCGTTCGGCTGGGCTTTCGACGATCCTGTGGAGTCAGAACGTGGCCGCCGCGGTCCTGGGCGCGCTGCTGTGTGTTGCGGCCGCGGCTCGCAGGCGCCGGCGAGGGGCGAGTACCGCCGCGCCGTGGCTCGTCGTCGTCGGGACGGCAGCGCTCGCGGCAACGTTCGTGAGCCCCGGTATCGAGGGCGTCCATCGGTGGGTTGGGGTCGGACCGGTGCGGCTGCACGTCGCCGCCACCCTCTTACCGGCCATGCTCGCTGTACCTGTACGACGCTGGGTGCGGTCGGCGTACCGCTGTCTACGGCCCGATCATGGTATCGGTCGCCCTGTTCGCGCAGCCCGACGCCGCCCAGGCTTCGGCGTTTGCCGTCGCGTGGGCGATTATTGCCGGCGCGAGGCGACGCGCCCGTGAGACGTCTGGTGCCCTCGTCGTGTTGGCCCTCGGGGCTGCGACTTTGTTTCGGTCGGATCCCTTGGGGCCGGTTCCGTACGTGGAGGGCATCCTGCGCCTGGCACAGACCCAAAGCACCGGCCGGGCGGTGACTGGTGGGCTCTCGTTGTTGCTGCTGCCGCTTCCTTTCATGTTGGACCCGAGCCAGCGATGGCTTGGCGCTGCCGTGGCCGCGTATGTGCTCTGCATCGTGCTGGCCGCGTCTGTGGGCAACTATCCCGTACCCGTCATGGGATATGGCGCGGCGCCGATCCTCGGGTACTACTTCGGCGCCACAGAATTCGTGAAGGGATCACGACTTCCCGATGCGGCCTAACACACGCTTGCAGCCGACGCCGCCAAGGACGAACATGAGGCGACGCGGCTGAAGCGCGGACGCTGGGCGGGCTGACTGAATACCATGTTCAAGACACACGAGATCTCCATCGGACCGATCTTTCGATCTTTGATCGGCTCTCTAGGAATCCTCGTCGTTGTAACCGGGTTGTTTCTCTCAGTGAGGGAGGTCTGGTTTGCATTTCAAGGAGAGTGGTTGAGAGTGTTATCCGCCCTACTTCTTCTCATAATCGTGTCCGGGGGGGCATCACTCTTGAGCTGTGCTATTCGAGGGCGGCTTTCCGTCCGTTCTTACCAAGGAAACAGCAGATCATCGTGACCGACATCTACACGGCGAATCATGATCGAGCCTGCAACAAACTCGAAAACGAAACTCATAGCGGCAGCACTATTCGCCAATGTCCTGCTTTCCTGGACCCTCTTGCCGTTCGTAATACCGCCTTTCCGAGGTTACTCGCCATCCGAGTTCTTCGAAGTCCTGTTCTGGCAGAGCATCGGCGCAGTCGGATGGCCATTCGTGCTTCTGGGCGTTGTCCTCAGCGTCCCTCTTGGCGCTAGACTTACCAGCGCAGACTCCCTCTTGACGCTTGTGTATCCTGCGATCCAGTTCCTTCTGGTCCGATCTGCGATCTCAAGAACGCCGCGTCATTGGGAACTCATCCCTATGCATATGTTCGTCACCCTTTCCTTCGCCGTCGTTTGGTACCGTGTTCTCAACGGATATGGTGTCATGTCAGGCTAGCCCACACCTCAGAGCCGCCCAACACCGGCGTGCAGCCGACGCTCTTCGCGCGCGGCTGACGCCGCCGTTGGGCGGACCGAAACAACGATCGGGATCACCGCCAAATAGCGGCCGGTTCCAACTGGCCCGAGAGAGGAACTGAATATGGCGAGTGAAATCGACGATCTCAGGGAACACTACAACCGCTATCGGGCTGTTACGCTCGAACATCTTCAATGTCTGAGCGACGAACAACTCCTGTGGCGCCCCCGGCCCGATGCCTTCAATTGCGCACAGCACTTCGTGCATGTGGCGCGTACGGAGGAGTTTTACATGCGTGGGCTATTCGGGCATGACTGGAACCAGGAGCGGCTGCGCTTTCCGAAGCCGTTGCCGAACAAGGCCGAGTTGCTGGGCCAGTTCGAGGCGGTGCGGAAACTCACGTTGGACGCCTTTTCGACGCTCACTCAAGAGCAGTTGAACGCCGCTGTGCCCAAGTTCGGAGCGCCCATTGAATGGTCCCTTCGCTCGTGGCTGTGGTACATGTTGGAACACGAGATCCACCACAAGGCGCAGCTGGCTGAGTACATGCGGCAAATGGGGTTAACGCCTCCGTTCTTTGCATTCGTGCTTCCTGGCGGTCAGCGGCCGGACATCGAAATCCGAGCGAGTCTCGGCGGCATTTAGGAGCGAGGGCTGAGGATTGTCACAACTAGGAACGTTGGGGTTGTAGCACGAGGCCGCCCAATAAGGGGATGAAGCTGACGAAGCTTTCGGCGGCACCAACCCTCGCGCCGCAGGAGGCGCTCGGCCGGAGGTGCCGCCGAATGCCCGCGCCGCCGCGGCAGCACGCGGGCACCGCTTCGCAGCTTATCCCCGGTGTTAGCCGGAGCAACGACACGGGTGGTAGTTCCATCTGAAAACTGGCAAGTTCAGCCCACGTGAGCCCGACCATTCTCGAAAGCGGTCCGTATCGGTTCTTCTTCTTCTTCTCGAGCGACCGAGCCGAGCCGCCGCACGTGCCTGTGGCACGCGAACGGAAGCTGGCGAAGTTCTGGTTGGTGCCAGTCCGACTGGCGACCAATCTCGGATGTGGAGCGCGCGAAGTACGCCGACTGGCGGGCCTCGTTGAGCAGCACGAGGCCGAACTTGTGAAGGCATGGCATGAGGTACTTTGGCATCGGCGGTGGGAACGGCCGCGGCAAGACAGGTTCGCGTCACTGAACGCGAGCTGACTGTGGCACTCGTCGATGGGCGAGTCGTCTCGGTGCCGCTGAATTGGTACCCGCGACTGGCGGAAGCGTCTCCCCGGGAGCGGCGGACGTGGGTATTGGTAGGCCCTGGGGCCGGCATCCACCGGCCTGGCATCGACGAGGACATCTCGGTCGACGCTCTGCTCGCAGGTCTACCTTCCGGCGAAAGCGCGGCTTCGTTACGGCGGTGGCGGGCCTCCCGCAATCGCCCGGCTAGCAAGGTGCTGCAGCCGACGAGCCGCCGGAGAGGCGCTACGAAGTCAAGGCGCCGTGTGCAGGCGGCTCGCGGCTGAGCGCCGATCGTTCGGCGGACAACTGCCCGCAGGCTCGGAGGCGCCATTGAAGCCAGTCAGGAGCCGTGACCGGTCGTTGACACCCCGCCTCGCACGCGAGTCGCGGACCGGGTAGAAACGGAGTCTGAGGATGAGTTCGATCAATCGCTTTGCAGCGGGACATCCGGTCTGGTTCGCGCTGGCCGCATCGGTGACGTGGACCGCTCTGCTTCTGGTCTTCATGGGCCTCGCTTCCGGCGCGCTCCGCAGGCCCTATGGCGACGGCGTCTCCACCGCGATCGCTCGCCTCGCAACCACCGCCTTCGTCGTGGCGCTGGTCTGGCGACTTGGCTGGCTGAGAGCCTCCGGTATCGGCCGGCTGGGGGGCTGGCCTGTCTGGCTGCTGGCGATCGGAGGGTTAGCCTACGGCGTCAGCGCCAGCCTCTACTCGTTCTATGGCAGCGTGTTTCTCGATCCTTCGATCCTGAACACGATGCCGGCCGCCAGGACGACCGTCCTGGCGGTCTCCGTCGGCGCCCTTGGGGAAGAGGTGTTGTTTCGCGGGTTGGTGCTTCACAGTCTCGTCCGCGCCTGGGCACGGAACAGGGCGGGCGTCGTCGCGAGCGTGGTTCTGACCGCCCTGCTCTTCGCGGCCCTGCACGCCACCCAGGTCCTCACAAATGACCTCTCGCGCTCCGCGGCGCTGCTGCTGGTGCTGCAGGCGCTGGTCGTCTCGGTCTGGTGGGGGGCGCTCGTGGTGGTCGGCAGGAGCATCTGGCCCGCGGTCGTGCTGCATTTCGCGACCAACGCCGTGGTCGCCGTGCAGGGCCTGTTCACCCCCGTGGCTGGGCCCGGGCTTCTGGCGTATGAGCGACACCTGTGGCTCAGCATGCCGCTGGGTTTGGTGGGCATTGGGCTGCTGATGCGCGTCGTACACCGTCCTGCCCCAATCGATGCGGCCTAGGGTGTCGGGCGTCTCCGCTCGTACGACATCGCGGCGCACCCCAGTCCCTTGCGGCGCAGCGCTATCACCCCGATGTTGTTCCTACGTCCCCGGCGTAAGGGAGCCGCCGAACAAGGAATTGGACCGGACGGCGCGAAGCCGCCGTGACGTCCGTCTTCTTCTCGGCACAGCCGGTCAATTCCGGCGTTAGCCGAGAGCCAGGGCCTGGCTGGCGACTTGCGACAGCGTTCATTACCGTGGTAATGTATGTCTATGCCACTGGCACGATCTCGGGTGACGGCTCAAGGTCAGGTGTCCGTTCCGGCGGAGGTGCGGCGGAGGCTCGGGGTCGGGCCGGGGTCCCTGCTGGAATGGAACGAAGAGGGGAACGCCGTCGTGGTCAGGCGGTCCGGGCGGTACACGTCCGCGGACATTCATCGGGCGCTCTTCGGGCGCGAGAACGTGCAGCCACGGTCGATGTCCGAGCTGAAGGAAGGTATCCGGAAGCACGTCCGGGCACGCCATGCGCGCGGTTGACACGAATGTCCTCGTGCGGCTGCTGACGCGGGACGAGCCGAAGCAGGCGGCCGTCGCCGACGCGTTCGTGCAACCCGGCGCCTGGGTGCCCATACTCGCTCTGGCTGAAGCCACGTGGGTGCTCGCGGCGGTCTACGACCGCGATGCGGCGCAGGTCGGTCGGGCGGTTGAGATGCTTTTGAACCACCAATGCCTCGCGCTTCAGGAGCCGGAGGCAGTCGCGGCGGCTCTCGAGACGTTTCGGCGGCGACCCGCGCTGGGATTCTCGGACTGCCTCCTCGTTGCACTTGCGCGAAAAGCAGGCCATCTGCCGTTGGGCACGTTCGACCGGGGCCTCAGCAAGCTGGATGGGGCGACGCGACTGTAGAGTGCGGGGCTACGCGCGCAGGACGCAGAAGATGCGGATCGGGTCGTCCGGCAGAATCCGCTCACAGGTCGTGAACCCCGCCGTCTGCGCCAGCCTTCGCAATTCGCCTTCCGGGATGCCGGTCCCGTAGCCGGGGCCGCCCTCGGCGAGAGCCGCCGGCAGGCACTCGAGCAGACCGGTTCCGTAGAACACGCGACGGTCGGCACTGATGTCGTCCTCGAGCCGGTCCGACTTGCGGAACTCCGTGACGAGAAACACGCCGCCGGGCGCCAGGGCCGCGCGCGCCGACTCCATCAGGTCGACCGGCTTGCCGGCGTGGTGCAGCGAGTAGTTGATCGTGATCAGGTCGTACGGGCCGCCCGGGACGTGGATGCCATCGAAGGTCCGAAACGTCGCCCGGTCGCCCACGCCTGCCGCCTTGGCGTTCTGCCTTGCCCGCGCGACGCTCGGCGCGTACGGCTCGTAGCCGACCGCACGGGACCTGGGAAAAGCCTTCGCGATCGCAATCGACGCCACGCCGCCGCCGGCGGGTTCCCGGCGGCCGACTTCGCACCGCTGCCGGACTGGCACGCGGCGAGCGAGGACGCTGCGGTTGCGCCGAACATCGCCTGCAGGAACGCCTTGCGCGTGAGAGATGCCATCTCCGGCTCCTTCGGTGCCATTCAGGTGATCGGGATGTCCCTGCCGGGATTATCTGGAGCCCTGAGTCCGGGCGTCAACAGGGAATCTCGTCCTCACCTCCGCGCGGGCACCGGTGACGGGTGTCTCTTCTCGCCGCCGGCGGGGACCTGACGTGGTGGGCCGCGCTGCCGCCGCTCGCCTTCATCTCGGTCTTCGTTGTCCGGATCCGCAACGAGGAGGAAGCACTCGTCCGAGAGCTGACGGGCTGCGAGGCGTACCGCAGGAAGGCGCTCGACCGGCTCGTTCCGTTCGTATGGCAGGCACACAGAATCGTCGGCGGCGTCTGGCGCCGCGAGGTTCGTCGCGATCGCAACAGGTCCCGCGTCGCTTCGACGCAGCCGGGGCGGAACCGGGCGAAGATTGATGGCCCGGCTCAGTCCTTCGGCTGCACCAGGTAGATGAGATTGCCGCAGGTGTCCTCGAACAGGGCCGCGGTGATGAGGCCCATGTCCGTCGGCTCGGTGCGGAACGTCACGCCGAGCTTGCGGAGGCGGTCGAATCTCCGCGGCAATGTTCTTCGTCGTGAACGCCGTCGCCGGAATCCCCGCCTCGAACAGCGCCTTCTGATACACCCGGGCCGGCGGAAATGCCATCGGCTCGAGCACCAACTCCACGCCCTCGATCCCCTCGGGTGACGTCACCGTCAGCCAGCGGTGCTCACCTATCGGGATGTCCGCCATCTTCTCGAACCCCAGGACCTTCATGTAGAAGTCCAGGGCCCGCGCCTGATCCTCGACCATCACGCTGACGAATCTGATCTGCATGGTACCTGCCTCAGTGTGCCGCGATGGACCCGCATCCGCGAGGGCACATCGCAGCCCCCGCGCGCACGTTCGCTACCTCATCCCCGCCGCCTGCCACTGTCTGATCGCGTCGATCGGGTACAGCAGCATCAGCACGTTCAGCGTCAGGTTGTCCCGGATGAAGTACAGCACGAACAGTTCCATCGCGATGGCCAGACCGACGGTCACCGCCACCGGCAGCCGGCGCGCAAGCAGGAAGCCCGTCACGCAGCACAGCGCGTCGCTCACGGAGTTGAGGATGCTGTCGCCGTAGTAGTCGAGCGAGATGGTGGCCGCGCGGTACCGTTCGATGACGATCGGGCTGTTCTCGAGGATCTCCCACGCCGCCTCGATGATGACAGCCAGCGCGAGCCGGACCTCCGGCCGCAGCCGCGGCGCGACCTTCGCCAGCATCCAGTAGAAGATGAATCCGTGGATGACGTGCGAGAAGGAATACCAGTCGAAGACGTGCTGAGAGTTCTCCGCACTGAGCACCAGGCCGTGCCAGAGCTTGACGTACCCGCAAGCGCAGATCGGGACCCGCCCCATCGCCCAGAGCGCGAGAGCCTGCACGCTGATGGCGCCGGCGGCAATCGCCGCCCACGTTCGACGTGACCGTCGGCCCGCGCGAGTCTCGGCCTCCGCCTGCAATCGCCTACTCCGCCCAGAACCAGAAGATGTAGCCGCAGCGGTTACAGATGTAGTTGACCGCCTGCGCGTTCGCCCAGTCGACATTCATGAAGGTCGCAAACCGCGTGTTCAGCAGCGAATTGCGCTCGTGAAACGTCGCGTTCGCGCACACCGGGCACACGAGCGGCTTGCCTGCCGCGCTCACTTCGACGCTGCCGTCCGGGAGCGACGTTTCGATCAGCGCACCCGTTGCGGCCTTCTCCGGAGCGGGAGGCGGCGTGCCGTCCTGGCCCCGCTGGCAGTTCCAGCACACGTTGAAGTCGTCCTCGACCTCTTCACCGCACCCGGCGCACTTCCACATCATCAACGCCCCTCAGTTCGAGATCCACCAGCCACCCACCGCGCCACCTTACCACGACTCGCCGGCGGCCGGCCGTCCGCGCTGGCGGCTCTGCCGCGTGCTACGCTTGGGCGTTCGGCCAGGGGTGACCCTGCATCAGAAGGGGGAATCATGATTGCGAGACAGCTGACCTGTCGAATGAGCCGCCGCCCGCACTCATCCTGTGTCCGCGTTCTCCTGGCACTCGCCATTGCGCTGGGCGCGACCGTCGGTCGGGCAACGGCCCAGTCGGTGCCCCAACCGCCGGTGGCAGCGCAGCAATCGGCGCCCTCGGGCTGCCCCGAGTCGCTGCCTGCGCTCTTCAACCAGGTGTCGGCATCCGTCGTGTCGATCGGCGCGATCTCGATCAATCCGTACGACATCGACCGGCGCATCGAGCGCGTGTCCGGTTCCGGGGTCATCATCGAGGCGTCCGGCTTGATTCTCACCAACTCGCACGTCGTGTTCGGACGCCAGGTCATCTCGGTGACGCTCGACGACGGGACGAACCTGCCGGCCAAACTCATCGGCGCCGATCCGATCTTCGATATCGCGCTCATCAAGATCCCGCCGCCAACGAAAGGGTCGCTGCCCGCCGCCACGCTCGGGAGCTCGTCTCGATTGGCGGTGGGTGTCGAGGTGTACGCCATCGGCAATCCGCTGGGGTTGGACCAGACCCTGACCCGCGGGATCGTCTCGGCGGTCAACCGCATGATGCCGGGTGCGGCGTGGTCGCTGGCCGAGCCGATGATCCAGACCGACGCCTCCATCAATCCGGGGAATTCCGGCGGTGCGCTGCTCGACCCGTGCGGGCAGGTCGTCGGGATCACCACCGCGATTCTGCCAGGGGCCCAGAACATCGGATTCGCGGTGCCGGTCGATCTCATCAAGGACGTCATTCCGCGACTGCTCAGCAAGGGCCGCGTCGTGCGCCCCTGGCTGGGGGTGCAAGGCCAGTTCGTCGTGCCGGCGCTGAAGCAGCTGCTGAAGGTTCCCCTGGTCGACGGGTTCCTCATCGAGGCGGTCGAGCCGGGCAGTCCGGCGGAGCAGGCGGGCCTGGAGGGCGGCTTGTTCGAGTTGACGATTGAGGGCCAGCCGATTCTGCTCGGCGGGGACATCATCACGCAGGTCAATGGCACGGTGCTTGGCGACCCGACGGCGTTGGCGACGCTTCTCAGCGCCCTCGAGGTGGGCAGCAGACTGAAGCTGACCGTCGTCAGAGACGGCAAGCCGAGCGCCGTCGAACTCACGCTGGTCGAGCGGCCCGTCCTGCCGTGGGACCTTCCGGGCCAGCGAGGCGGCACGGCCGCTGCCGGCAGCGGCGCGGCGTCGTCTGGCGGGACGGGTCCGGCGCGCAAGACGGTCGTCTTCTGGTTCCTTCGATGCACAATTGGGGCGGCGCATTCGTGCCCTCAGGACTCAGTGCTGAGCGAGCGCCACAGACCGCGCGCGCACGGACCCGGTCATAGCCTGCTTGCGAGTCGAAGCACTGAGCCGGGCGCGTTCTCGATCCAGCTCGACCGGGAGAGGTCAGCGGAAGTTGCCCTCGAACATCCGCTGTCTGCCGTCGCCCCTGCGGCGTTATAATGAGGGCACCGCGTCCAACCCGCGCGCGTCGCCCGTTCGAGCACTCGCCGTCCGTTCATCCCGCCGTTTCTTGAAGGGCCGATTCCCTCGCAGGAACGCCACCTCGAAAGCCGCAACGTCATGGCACATCCGAAAGGCGCCCGCGCACGAGTCCTCCTCTCGTCCGTCTTCGGCCCGTTCGCCCAGGACGACGAATTCGGCAGCCGCGCCATCAACCCGATGGAGCTGTATCAGAACCAGGTGACGAGCGCGCAGGGCCCGTTCTCGCTGCGGATGCACCATCGCTCCTGGGGCATCATGCTGATCCAGGAGAACATCCCCGCGCCGTCCACGGTGCTCGACTTCCCGACGCGCGAGCGCGTTCGTCCAGGAGCTCAGGACGGGCCGCTACGACATCGTCGGCATCTCGGGCATCATCGTGAACGTCGGCAAGGTCCGCGAGATGTGCCGCCTGGTCCGCGAGCATTCGCCGAAGTCGACGATGGTCGTCGGCGGGCACGTGGCGGCCATTCCCGGCGTCGAACGGATGCTCGACGCGGACCACATCGTGAAGGGCGAAGGAATCCGCTGGTTCCGCGAGTTCCTCGGCGAGCCGGTAGAGCGCCGATCGCGCATCCGGCGATCCCGTCGTCGTTCGGCTTCCGCCTGATGGGGCTGCCAGCCCCGCGACGGCGGCGGCGACCCGGCGGCCACGATCATCCCTTCGGTCGGCTGCCCGATGGGCTGCAGCTTCTGCACGACCTCGTCGTTCTTCGGCGGGAAGGGCAGGATCGTCAACTTCTCGAGACGGGCGAGGACGTCTACCGCGCGATGTGCAACGCCGAGGCCAGCTGGGCGTGCAGTCTTCTTCATGATGGACGAGAACTTCCTGCTGGACCAGACGCGGGCGCTCGAGCTGCTCGACCGCATGAAGCAGCACGGCAAGGCCTGGTCGATGTACGTGTTCTCCTCGGCCAACGCGATCGCGAAGTACAGATGCGCCAGCTGGTCGAGCTCGGGGTCAGCTGGGTCTGGATGGGCTTCGAGTCGCCGCACAGCAGCTACTCGAAGCTGAAGGGCACCGACACCCTCGAGCTGACGAAGGAGCTGCAGATCGCACGGCATCCGCGTGCAGGGATCGACGATCGTCGGCATGGAGCACCACACGCCCGAGAACATCCGGCGGAGATCGAGCACGCGGTCGCGCACGACGCCGACTGCCACCAGTTCATGCTCTACACGCCGATGCCCGGCACGCCGCTCTACCCGGAGATGCAGGCGCAGGGGCGGATGCTCGACGTCGATCTGGCCGACATCCACGGCCAGTACAAGTTCAACTTCCAGCACGAGGCGATCGGGCGCGACGACTCGAAGTCGCTGCTCGACTGGGCGTTCACGCTCGACTTCGAGCGCAACGGCCCCAGCCTGTTCCGGATGATGCGGACGATGTTCGACGGGTGGAAGCGGTACCGGAACGACCGGACGCGCGCGTGCGCGCGCGCGCGTGGCTCGAAGCCAAGCAGCTGCGCACCAGCTACGGTGCGGCGCTGTGGGCGATGGAGCAGTACCTGCGCGACACGAACCGGCAGGTGTCCGAGCGCATTCGGGAGCTGCGGCGGCAGGTCGAGCGCGAGCTGGGTATCGTGTCCCGCCTGGTCAACCACATCGCCGGCCCGGTCGCGCTGTGGGCGTCGCGCCGGGACCATCGGCTGTTCCCGGAGGGGCGGCGGCTCGAGCCGCGGATGTTCGTCGACCGCCGCAACTGGGGCACCGCGAAGTAGACGGGCCACTCACTCGACGCCGCTCTGGGCGAGGTCCCGCTGCGTCCTCGCCCGCGACGGGCAACCACAGAGAACACGGAGACCACAAAGGCTCCCGAGAGAGGCCTCGACCGGGGGCGCCCCGACCTGGGGTCGGGGCGCGGGCGGTTGCGCGATGCGCGGCGCGCACGAGCCCCTCAGGCACTCGCGGGGTTCGTGCACGCCGCGCATCGCGCAGCCGCTCCGGGCCGAAGGCCCGCAGCCGGTCGAAGCCCAGGCAGCCGTCACGCGGGCTCGCGTGACAGAGACCCGCCTCCGTGCTCTCTGTGTTCTCAGTGGTTGAGATTGCGTCCGCGCAGGCCGGCGCACCTGGCGCGGCCGGCGCGACGTCGACGGGACGCGGGCGGCGTCAGAACTCCGCGCTCTTCGGCGCGCGCGGGAACGGGATGACGTCGCGGATGTTTCCCATGCCGGTCACGTAGTTCATCGCGCGCTCGAAGCCGAGGCCGAAGCCGGCGTGCGGGACGGTGCCGTAACGCCGCAGGTCGCGGTACCACCAGTAGGTCCGCTTGTCGAGGCCCATCTCGTCGATGCGCGCGTCGAGCACGTCCAGCCGCTCCTCGCGCTGGCTGCCGCCGATGATCTCGCCGATGCCCGGCGCGAGCACGTCCATCGCCGCCACGGTCTGCCGTCGTCGTTCAGCCGCATGTAGAACGCCTTGATCTCCTTCGGGTAGTCGGTGACGACGACCGGCCGTCTGACAGGTCCTCCGTCAGGTAGCGCTCGTGCTCCGACTGCAGGTCGATCCCCCACCGCACCGGGTACTCGAACGATCGTCCCGACCTTCTCGAGCGCCGCGATCGCCTCGGTGTAGGTCATCCGCTCGAAGCTCGACGCGAGGAACTTCTCGAGCCGCGCGATGCACGTCTTGTCGACCCGCTCGGCGAAGAACGCCATGTCGTCGGCACGCTCCGATGAGCACGGCGCGGAAGATGTAGCGCAGGAAGTCCTCGGCGAGGTTCGCGTTGTCGTTCAGATCCGCGAAGGCGATCTCCGGCTCGATCATCCAGAACTCGGCCAGGTGGCGGCTGGTGTTCGAGTTCTCCGCGCGAAACGTCGGGCCAAACGTGTAGACGCGGCACAGCGCCAGGCAGTACGACTCGACGTTCAGTTGCCCCGAGACGGTCAGGAACGCCTGCTTGCCGAAGAAGTCCTGCGCGAAGTCGATCTGCGCCGTCCTCCGTCCGCGGCAGGTTCACGAGATCGAGCGTCGAGACGCGGAACAGCTCGCCCGCCCCCTCGGTGTCGCTGGCGGTGATGATCGGCGTGTGCACCCAGTAGAAGCCGCGCTCGTGGTAGAAGCGGTGGATGGCCTGCGCGAGCGCGTGGCGGACCCGCGCCACCGCGCCGAACGTGTTGGTCCGCGGCCTGCAGGTGGGCGACCTCGCGCAGGTACTCGTAGGTGTGGCGCTTCGGCGAGATCGGATAGGTGTCCGGGTCCTCCACCCAGCCGACGACGCGGACCGAGGCCGCCTTGATCTCGAAGCGCTGGCCCTTCCCCTCCGACGGCACCAGCACACCGTCGATTTCGACCGAGCAACCGGTGGTCAGGCGGAGGACGTCATCCTGATAGTTGGCGAGCGCGCTCGGCGCAACGACCTGGATCGGGTCGAAGCCCGATCCGTCGTGCACGTGCAGGAACGAGAGCCCGGCCTTCGAGTCGCGGCGGGTGCGCACCCAGCCCTTGACCGTCACGTCCGTTCCGGGCGCCACCGCGCCGTTGAGGATGTCAGCGATTCTGTGCCACGCCATCGACGAGTACCTCGCTGGCCCGATCATACCGTGTCCCGGGCGTCAGGTCGTACTGGCTCCTTCCGCAGACCGCGCGGTCGACGACGACGAGATCCGGCAGCTTGTGGCGGGCCTTCGCCACCAGGTCGTCCATCGGCGCATATCGCTTGTCGAGCACGGAGAGCCTCGCAGCATCGCGGGGCTGAAGCCCCGCGCCACACCCGGCATCCGCGCGCCGCACCTGGCATCCCCGCGCTACAGCCGCCGCAGGCTGAGGCCGCCGTCGACGGTCAGCACCTGGCCCGTCGAGTACGGCAGTTCGCCGCGCGCCAGCAGGGCGACGGCGCGGCTGACGTCCTCCGGCTCGCCCCACCGCGACTGCACGAGCAGGCCCTCGGCGATCAGCCGGTCGTACTTCGCTTTCGCGGGCGCGGTCATGTCGGTGTGGACGATCCCCGGCCGCACTTCGTAGACGGGGATGTCCCATTCGCCCAGCCGCGCGGCCCACAGCTGCGTGGCCATGCTGAGGCCCGCCTTCGACACGCAATACTCGCCCCGCTGGACGGAGGCGACGGCAGCAGAGACGGACGTGATATTGATGACCGCCGCCCGGTAGGCGCGATCGGCGCGGCGCTGCTCGATCATCCAGCGCGCGATCGTCTGGGTGAGAAAGTACGGTCCCTGGAGGTTGGTGCGGACGACGCGCTCGAAGCTCTCCTCGGTGGCGTCGAGCAGATCCCGGCGCTGGAGGGGGGTGACGCCGGCATTGTTGACAAGCACGTGCAGGCGCCCGAACCGTTTGCGGACGCTCTCGACGAGTTCGGCGCGCGCAGCGCGGTCGCCCACGTCGCACGACGCGTAGAGCACGTCACCACCGTGCTCGCGCAGCGACCGGACGGCGTCGGCCGCGGCCTCGGCGCTCCTCGTCCCGCACACCGCGAGGTCGAAGCCGTCGTGGGCCAGGTGGCTGGCAATCGCCAGCCCGATGCCCCTCGCCCCGCCGGTCACCAGCGCCACTCGTCGCTTCGTCATGACACCCCTCGCCTCATCGGGTCACCCCGTGGGGATTCTACACCTCGTGTCGTGTTCGTCGCCCGGGACGCCCGCCATTGCGCTACAATCCTCGAGCCCGACCCCCGCCGGCCTGCCGGCCGCGCCGGGGTCTGTCCACATTCGTCCGTCTCCCACCCGGAGTGATACACATGAAGAGAATCGCGTTGACAGCATTCGCGGCGGCCCTGGCGGTCACCGGCCTGATGGCAGCCGACCAGGCACAGACCGTGGGCGGCCCGCTGGCGGCCGAGGCGCTGAAGGCCCTCGAGCTTCGGAGCATCGGCCCGACGCTCAGCACCGGTCGCATCGCGGACATCGCAATCGACACGAAGAACCCCAGCGTGTGGTACATCGTCTCGGCATTCGGCGGGCTGTGGAAGACCGTCAACCGGGGCATCACCTTCACGCCGATCTTCGACGAGGGCCCGTCGTTCACCCTCTGCTGCCTCGCCATCGACCCGAAGGACTCGAACGTGTTGTGGCTCGGCACGGGTGAGAACGCGAGCCAGCGCAGCGCGCACTTCGGCGACGGCGTCTACAAGTCGACAGACGCCGGCAAGACCTGGAAGCGCGTCGGGCTGGCGACGTCCGAGCACATCGGGAAGATCGTCATCCACCCGGCGCAGACGAACACCGTGTACGTCGCGTCGCAGGGACCGTTGTGGTCGGCCGGAGGGGAGCGCGGCCTGTTCAAGACGACGGACGGAGGCGTGA
This sequence comes from uncultured Acidobacteriota bacterium, assembly GCA_963784455.1. Classification (GTDB taxonomy): domain Bacteria; phylum Acidobacteriota; class Vicinamibacteria; order Vicinamibacterales; family Fen-181; genus FEN-299. The sequence goes on from CAWARN010000005.1 coordinate 315,183, forward strand.
CCTGGCAGCCGATCCTGACGATCAGCGACGATACGGGCATCAGCGACGTGGTGATGGATCCAAGGAACCCGCTCGTGCTCTACGCGTCGGCGTATCAGCGCCGCCGTGCCGTCGGCCAGATGATCGGCGGCGGGCCTGAGGGCGGGATCCACAAGACGACAGACGGCGGCAGGACCTGGAAGAAGCTGACCAACGGCCTGCCGAAGGGCGACGTGGGCCGCGCGGGCCTGGCGATTGACGGCAAGAAGACGCCCGCGACGGTGTTCGCGCTGATCGATGCCACGCGCGAGGAGTCGGGCTTCTACCGCTCGGACGATGCTGGCGCGACCTGGGCACGCATCGGGAAGACGGCAGCGGGCGGCCAACGCGGGCAGGCGGCGCAGGCCAGCGCAGCGGGCGGTCAGCGGGCGCAGGGCGCAACGCCACCGGCCGGAGTTCAGGCCGGCGCGGCAGCAGGTCAGCGCGGGCAGGGCGCAACGCCTCCGGCTGGAGGCCAGGCCGTGCAGGCTCAGGCGGGCGGGCGCGGCGGCGCCCCCGCGGACGACTGGTACCGCGGCGGCGGCTCGGCCTACTACCACGAGATCTTCGTCGACCCGTGGAAGCCCGACACGATCTGGTCGATGAACACCAACCTCGAGCGAAGCACGGACGGTGGCAAGACCTGGGGACAGGTCAACTGGGAGCGCACCGGCGTGCACGTGGACCATCACGCGCTCGTCTGGGACCCCTCCGACAGGAACCACCTTCTGCTCGGCAACGACGGCGGCGTCTACGAGTCGTACGACGACGGCGCCACGTGGCGGTTCTTCGCCAGCCTGCCGGTGACGCAGTACTACCGCGTGTCGGTGGACAACGCGAAGCCGTTCTACAACGTCTGCGGCGGCACGCAGGACAACTGGTCGCACTGCGGGCCGTCGCGTTCGCTCAACCGGTGGGGCGTGCGCACGAGCGACTGGTTCATCGTCGCCGGCGGCGACGGCTTCCAGACGCGGAACGATCCGAACGACCCGACGATCGTCTACGCGTCGTCGCAGGACGGCAACGTGACGAGGTACGACACGAAGACGGGACAGTCGAGGCCGATTCGCCCGCCGATGGCACGCCAGGCGCGCGGAGGCGGCGGTGACGACGCGATGGGAGGCGGGCCGGCCGGCGGAGCCTCCGGGGCGGCCGGCGGCCAGGCCGGAGCGGCGGGCGGCCAGCGCGGAGGCGCCGGCGCGGCCGGCGCGGCTGCGCAGGCGCCGGGCAGCGACCGCGCCAACTGGGACGCGCCCTACATCATCAGCCCGCATTCGTCGACGCGCCTCTATTGGGCGAGCAACAAGCTCTATCGAAGCGACGACCGAGGCGACACATGGGTGGCGGTCAGCGGCGACCTCTCGCGGAACCTGAAGCGCGAGGAGATCCCGATCATGGGCAAGGTATGGCCGGCGGGATCGGTCACGCTGAACGTGTCGACAACGGCACTCAGCAACATCGTGTCGCTCGACGAGTCGCCCCTGCTCGAGGGCCTCGTCTGGGTCGGGACCGACGACGGGCTGGTTCAGGTGACCGAGGACGGCGGCAAGAGCTGGCGGAAGATCGAGCAGTTCCCAGGCGTGCCGGCGTACACGTACGTGAGCGACGTGTTCGCCTCGCCGCGCGACGCGAACGCGGTGTTCGTCACGCTCAACAACTGGCAGCGCGGCGACTACAAGCCGTACGTCGTCAAGAGCACCGACCGGGGCAAGAGCTGGACGAATATCACCGGCAACCTGCCGGACCGCCACGACGTGTACTCAATCATCCAGGACCACGTGAATGGCGACCTGCTGTTCGCGGGCACCGAGTTCGGCCTGTTCTTCACCGTGGACGGAGGGCGGAGCTGGGTGGAGCTGAAGGGCGGGATGCCGTCCATCCAGGTCCGCGACATGACCGTGCAGCGGCGCGAGAACGACCTCGTGCTGGCGACGTTCGGCCGCGGGTTCTACATCCTCGACGACTACAGCGCGCTGCGCGAGTTGACGCCGCAGGCGCTCGGCGAGGAGGCGCGGCTGTTCCCGCTGCGCGACGCGTATTCGTTCAGCCAGACGGGGATGGCGCCAGCCGGCTCGGCGGGCATCGGGCTGATGGCCGGCAACTGGACGGCGCCCAATCCGCCATCCGGCGCGGTGTTCACCTACAACCTGAAGCAGGATTTGCCGGCTGACACGAAGCTGGTGCTGACGATTGCCGACGAGACCGGCAAGCAGGTGCGCCAGATCGAGCTGGACAAGGCGCCGGGGCTGAAGCGGGTGGCCTGGCCGCTGCGGGCCGATCCGGCGGTGCCGGCGGCGGGTGCGGCCGGCGCCGCGCAGGGTCAGCGCGGTGCGGGCGGCGGCGGCCAGGCGGGTGCGGGCGGCGGCGGCGGTCGCGGCGGGGCTGGCGCGGCGATGGTGCCGGCCGGGCGCTATACCGCCACGCTTGGGAAGGTCGTGGGCGACAAGGTGACCCCCATCGGGCTGTCGCAGAGCTTCAGGGTGGTGACGATTCCGCAGTAGACAGCGGGTAGCTGGCAGCTGGCGGCTGGCAGCGGATCAGCACTCCGCTGATAGCTGCCAGCTGACCGCTGTCAGCTGCGCGCGCCTACCACTCCGACCCCGCCGCCTTGAGGTCGAGGACGCGGCGGTTGGCGTCGCCCGACAGTCTGTACTTCGCAGGGCCGATCGACGTGCTTCCGCCAGCGGCGATCGACGCCTCCATCCACCCGCGAGCCTTCGCCTGGTCGGCCCCTTCGAACCGGAGGCCCGCCAGCGCCGCGAAGACCCTGAGAGGCAGCGCGTCCTTCGCCACGCCGCCCTGCGTGACCACCGCGTTGACGTAGTCAATCTTCCCCGGCGCGACGCCGAAGTAGCGCACCCTGTAGGTCACAAGCGGGGTGCCTGACTCGCACGTCCAGACGTTGGTGCGGTTCTCCATCACCGGGCCCTTGCAGGGCAGTCCGACCGTGTCGAGCGCGGCCCGGATGTCGTTCGCCCAGAGTCCCCTCAGCCAGCGCATTTCGACGGCCGGCGCCGATGACTGGCCGGCCTGACCAGCCTGCTGCGATCCTCCCGACCCGCCACACGCCACAACCGCGAGCGCCGACACCACCGCCACCGTCGGCCACATGTTGCGCATGATGACTGCCTTCCCGTGTCCACCGTTCACGACCGCGACTGAAGGCCTATCATAACGCGCTCGGCCAGCGGAGGCGGGCGATGTACAATCCGAAGCCGTGAGCGAGCAGCCGCAGGCCGACTCCGACTTCGACGCGTTCCTCTGTTGCGCCAATCCGTCGGGCGACGAAGTGGTGGCCACCGTGGCCGCGTATTTGCGGCGCCAGGGGTTCCGGGTGTTCCTCGAGGATCGGTCCGCGACCGACGTGCCCGACGAACGTCGGCTGGCCCTTGCGGAGGCCGTGCCGGACTTCCTCCTCCTGCTGACGCGCGCGACCGTCGACGTCATGGGCGGGACCGGCGGCGGCGTGCACGCGGAGATCGCGCGCGCTCTTGCGACGGCGAGAAACGTCATCCTGGTCGCGCCATCCGATGCGCCGGCCCCTCCAGCCGCGGCGTTTCTGCCCGCCTTTTCATCGCTTCGCGCCCAGAAGGCGCTCGCCTACAATCCCGACCGCCTGGCGGAGTCGCTGTCGATCATCCAGCACAGCCTGTCGAGCGACACTACGGTAACCGACCGCCATTTGATGCGGCGGACGAAGCGGCTGTTCATCGGCGCGGCGGTCTTCGTGCTGGCGGCCGCGTCGCTGCAGATCGTGCCTGCGCTCATCAGGACGCTGACGAAACCGAAGCCGCTGCCGCCGGTCGCACCGTTCGCGCTCTACTGGTCGGGCTTCGGTCAGCGGGCGGACGCAGGCGGGGCCGTGGCCTTTCCGCTCGTGGACGGTGCGTCGCTCGCCGGGGGCGATCACGTCACCGTCGCATTCAGCCCAAGCGCCGACGGCTACGCGTACATCATCGCGAAGGACACGCGTGGCCGCGTGTCGGTGCTCTTCCCGGTGGAGACGATGAAGGGGGCCAGCCGGGTTCGGGCCGGACGCACCTACCGCGCTCCCGTCGAACCCGGCTGGCTGACGGTCGATCCCCAGGCGGGCATCGATACCATCTACGTCTTCGCCGGTTACGACCTGCTGCAGAACCTCGAGGAACTCGTCGAGGAGCCAGAGACGCCGCAGAACGCCGCGGCGAGGGGAGGCCTCGTCGAGCAGACGATCAACGGGCTGATCGACGGCCGGCACTACCAGTTCGGGCGGCGGCCCTGGATTCGGAACATGCAGTTCGTGGATCAGGGTCTGAAGCCGGGCCCGGGCCCGGCGACGTTCAGCGCGTCGCTTCCGGGCGGCACGCCCGCGACCCAGCCGGCGGTCGTGCAGCCTGGTCTGGTGAGCGCGCTGGCGGAGATCAAGGTCCGCTTCGCTCCGCAGCCAGCGCGGAGCGTGAAGTAGGCAGCAGGCAGCGCACGAGAATCATGCGATTGCACGAGCGTCGGAGGGACACGTCGGTGACGCGTCAGCGCTGACCGGGCGTGGGGGCGTGTCACACCAACTGCCGTCTGTCCGCGGCTCAACCACAGAGCACACGGAGAACACGGAGAAGAACCGGATCACGCGCGTGCCGGCGTAACGGCGGACCGGGCTTCGACGCCGGGCCAGCAGGCCCGGGCGGGGGGCCGTGCGGTGCGGGCACGAACCCGATCTCCGCAATGCCGGGCTCGTGCCCGCGCCGCGCGGCTCCCCGCGGTACGCGCCCGGCAAGGCCGGGGCGTCGTCGAAGCCCTCGGCGTGGAAGCCTCCGTGCGCTCCGTGTCCTCTGTGGTTCCCTGCGTTCTCTTCACGCGCTACGAGTGCACTCCCGGCGCTTCGTGGCCTGTGCGCTGCACGTATTCCACGTACGACCCGGGGTAGACGTGCGGCTGCGCGTCGCTGCCGCTCTCGCCGCCGAGTTCCAGGACCCTGTTGCTCAGGCCTCGCAGGAACGTGCGGTCGTGCGAGACGAACAGCATGGTGCCGTCGAAGCCCGAGAGCGCCTCGACCAGCATCTCCTTGGTCGCCAGATCCAGGTGGTTCGTCGGTTCGTCCAGCACCAGGAAGTTCGGCGGATTCAGCAGCATCCGCGCCATCACGAGCCGCGTCTTTTCGCCGCCCGACAGCGACCGGATCTTCTTGTCCACCTCGTCCCCGGAGAACTGGAACGCGCCCGCGAGATTGCGCAGCACACCGACGGACTCGTGGGGGAAGTCGTTCTGCAGCTGGTCCTCGATCGTCAGGTCCGGGTCGAGCAGGTCGAGCGCCTGCTGGGCGAAGTAGCCCATCTGCAGGCTCGCGCCCAGACGCACCTCGCCGGAATCGGGCGCGAGGACGCCCGCGACCATTCTGAGCAGCGTGGTCTTCCCCGCGCCGTTTCGCCCCATCACCGCCCACCGCTCGCCGCGGCGGATGGTGAGGTTCAGGCGATCGTGCACCGTCCGGCGGCCGTAGGCTTTCGACACGTCCTCGAGTGTCGCGACGAGGTCGCCCGATCGCGCCGGCGGGCGGAAGTCGAACCGGACCAGGCGCCGCTTCTTCGGCAGCTCGATCTTCTCGATCTTGTCGATCGCCTTCACCCGGCTCTGCACCTGGGCCGCCTTGGCGGCGTGCGCGGCAAACCGTTCGATGAACCGGCGCTCCTTGGCCAGCATCGCCTGCTGGCGCGCATAGGCCGCCTCGCGGTTCGCGTCGCGGATGGCCCGCTCGCGCTCGTAGAAGTCGTAGTTGCCAGTGTAGGCGGTGATCTCACCGTCGTCGATCTCCGCGATCCTCGTGACCACCCGGTTCATGAACTCGCGATCGTGCGAGGTCATCAGCAGGGCGCCCTGGTACGACTTCAGGAAGGTCTCCAGCCAGATGATCGACTCGATGTCCAGGTGGTTGGTCGGCTCGTCCATCAGCAGGACGTCCGGCCTGCCGAGCAGCACCCGGGCCATCGCCACTCTCATCTTCCAGCCGCCCGACAGGGCTCCGACGTCCCCGTCGATCCGCTCGTCGTCGAACCCCAGCCCGTGCAGCACCTCGCGCGCCTGCGCCTCGAGCGCATAGCCGCCCAGGTGGTCGTACTCCTCCTGGACTTCGCCAAACCGCGCGAGAATGGCGTCGAGGCTTCTGCCGTCACGCTCCGGCTCCGACATCTCGTGCTGCAGCGCCTCGAGTTCGTGGTGCAGTTCGCCGACGCGGCCGCAGCCGGCAATCGTCTCGTCGAGCACCGACCGCCCGGACATCTCCTCGACATCCTGCCGGAAGTACCCAATCGTCAGCCGCCTCGGGACCGACACCTCGCCTTCGTCCGGCGATTCCTCGCGGACGATCATCCTGAACAGCGTGGTCTTGCCGGACCCGTTCGGGCCGACAAGGCCAACGCGTTCACCGGGATTGAGCTGGAAGGAGGCTTCTACGAAGAGCACCTGCCGGCCGTACTGCTTGCTGATGCGCGAGAAGGCAATCATGGGGACCAGATAGGGTAACGTACGCACCGCGTCGCGCCAGACCCAGACCACGCGGGGACCGTGCGATCGTGCGAACATGCGAGGTGGTGAATCCCGGGTATCATAGCCTCGATGAGGCCACGGCCCGGCCCCCTCCGGCCTGGCATTCCCGCACGCTCCGGAGGGGTCCAGATGTCGCCGGTTCGCTTCCCGAGTCTCCTCGCCTGCCCCATGCTCGCCTGGGTCGCTGGCCTGATCGTGAGCCTGGCCGCGCCCGCCGCCGCCGCGCAGTCCCTCGAAACGGTGACAATCCGAGGCAAGCCCCAGTCCGTGCATGTTTACGGCGTCCGGGGCCGGCCGCCGGTCATCGTGTCCAGCGGCGACGGGGGCTGGATGCACCTGGGCCCGCACGTCGCCGAGGTCCTGGCCGCGCACGGCTACTTCGTCGTCGGGTTCGATACCAAGGCGTATCTGTCGAGCTTCACGAACGGCAAGGCGACGCTGAAGCCCGAGGACGAACCTGGTGATTATCGGGTCCTTGCCGCCTTCGCCGCCCGGGGAACGGACCAGCGGCCGGTGCTGGTGGGCGTGTCCGAGGGCGCCGGTCTGTCCGTGCTGGCGGCGACCGACGCCGCCACCAGGTCGGTCATCTCGGGCGTGATCGGCCTTGGCCTGCCGGACATGAACGAACTCGGCTGGCGCTGGTCGGATTCGGCGATCTACTTCACCCATGCGGACCCGAACGAGCCGATGTTCAGCGTGGCGAAGGTGATCGACCGCGTCGCGCCGCTGCCGATGGCCGCGATTCACTCGACGCAGGACGAATTCGTTCCGCTCGACGAGATCAAGCGGGTGATGGCCGCCGCACGCGAGCCGAAGCAGCTCTGGATCGTGAAGGCCTCGAACCATCGCTTTTCGGACAACCTGACCGAGTTCGACCGGAGGCTGCTCGAAGCCATGTCCTGGGTCGCCAAGGGAGGGCGGTAGGTGACGGCATGAACGAGCGACTCCGCCAGGCGTTGCCCGCGCTGATCGGCCTCATTCTGTTCCTGGTTGCCCTCGTGGTCCTGCGGTCCGAACTGCGGGCCGTTCGCTGGCCCGAGATCACCCGCGACATCCTTGGCACGCCGCCGTCCCGTCTTGCCCTCGCGGTTCTGTTGACCGCGCTGAACTACCTCGTCCTGACCGGGTACGACTTGCTCGCATTCCGCTACATCGGCAAGGCGCTTCCGCGCCGCCGGATTGCGGCGGCGGCCTTTCTCGCCTACGCGGTCGCCAACAACGTCGGTGTCGCGATGCTGTCCGGGGCGTCCGTCCGATACCGCTTCTACTCCCGCTGGGGCGTGACGGCGGAGGAGCTGTCGAGAATCGTCTTCAGCTACTCGGTCACCTTCTGGCTGGGGCTGTTCGCCCTCGGCGGCATCGCGTTCGTCGCGAGCCCGCTCGCGGGCGACCCGGCGCTGCCCGGTCGGGGCGCGCTCGCGGCTGCCGGCTGCCTGCTGATCGCCGCGGTCGTTGGATACCTGGCGGCGACGGCCATCAGGACCGAACCACTGCGCGTCAGGCGGTTCGTGCTCCCGCTCCCGGGTCCGGGCATTGCCGTGCGGCAGTTGCTCGTGTCATCCGCCGACTGGGCGTTGGCGGGTGCCGTCCTGTACGTGCTGCTGCCTCCGGGCCACCTGTCCTTCTTCGCGTTTCTCGGCGCGTTCCTGATCGCCATCCTGCTCGGGATGGTGAGCCACGTGCCGGGCGGAGTCGGGGTGTTCGAAGGACTGATGGTCCTGCTGCTCAGGAACTCGATCTCGTCCGGCGAGCTGCTGCCGGCGCTGGTCGTGTTCCGCGTCGTCTACTATCTCCTGCCGTTCGCCGTCGCCCTGCTAGGCCTCGTGGGCGACGAGATCTACCAGAGGCGCGCCCACGTGGCGCGCGCGAGCCGGTGGTTCGGGCGCATTTCGGAATCGGTGACGCCGAAGCTGCTGGCCGCGTTCACCTTCCTGTCGGGCCTCATTCTCCTCGCGTCGGGTGCGACCCCCGCCGCGCCTGGCCGGCTGGATCTGCTGAACCGTCTGCTGCCGCTCGGTCTCGTGGAAGCGTCGCACTTTGTGGGCAGCGTCGCGGGCGCGGGCCTGCTGGTGCTGTCGCAGGGGCTCGCCAGGCGGCTCGACGCAGCCTACTACCTCTCGACGATCCTGATCGTCGTCGGCATGACGGCGTCGCTGCTCAAAGGGTTCGACTACGAAGAGGCCTCGCTGTTGCTGCTCGTGCTGGTGGTCCTGCGCCAGTCCAGGGGCGCGTTCGACCGCCGGGCGGCGTTTCTCGAGACCCGATTCTCGGTCGAGTGGATTGCGGCTCTCGTCGGAGGCATCGGCGCGTCTGTGTGGCTGGGCTTCTTCGCGTACGCGCACGTCGACTACGCCCACGAGTTGTGGTGGCAGTTCGAACTCCATGGCGAGGCCTCCCGCTTCCTCCGAGCCTCGGTCGGCGCGTCCATCGTCGTGCTGCTCACGGCCATCGCGTGGATGATGAGGGCGGCGCCGCACGAAATCGACCCTCCGACGACGGAGGACCTGTCGGACGCGGAGCGCGTCATTGCGGCGCAGCCCGCCACGACGCCCGTTCTTGTCTACCTCCGGGACAAGGCGGTGCTGTTCCACGAGAGCCGGAAGGCATTCGTGATGTACGGCGTCCAGGGGCGCACGTGGCTCGCGCTTGGAGACCCGGTGGGCCCAATCGACCGGACATCGGCCATGATCCGGGCGTTCCTCGAACGCTGCGACGATTTCAACGGCACGCCCGCGTTCTACGAGGTTGGCACGACGCATCTGCACCGGTACGCCGATTTCGGCATGACGTTCGTCAAGCTTGGCGAGGAAGCGAAGGTCGATCTCCGGGCGTTCACGATGCAGGGAGGATCCTCCGCGAGGTACCGGCAGGTGACACGGCGTCTCGAAAAGGCGGGCGGTACGTTCCGCGTCGTCGAGGCCGGGGACGTGACCTCAGTGATGGCGCAACTCCGACGGGTCTCCGACGACTGGCTGGCTGCCAGGGCGGCTGCCGAGAAGGGCTTCTCGCTCGGGTTCTTCGACGAGCCGTACCTCGAGCGTTTCCCGGTCGCGGTCGTCGAGAAGGACGGGCAGATCGTGGCTTTTGCCAACCTCTGGCCGGGGGCTGGCGGCATCGAGCTCTCGCTCGATCTGATGCGTTATCAGCGGGAGGCGCCGAAAGACGTGATGGAGGCGCTCCTGGTTCACGCGATCCTGTGGGGAAAGGAGCGCGGCTACCAGTGGTTCGCCCTCGGCATGGCGCCGCTGTCGGGCTTCGAGGCCTCGCCGCTCGCCCCGTTCTGGCAGCGCCTGGGCGGGTTCGTGTACAAGCACGGCGAGAGGGTGTACAGCTTCCAGGGCCTGCGCGGATACAAGGAGAAATTCAACCCGGTATGGGAGCCGCGCTACCTCGCGTATCCAGGCGGCCTCAGCCTCCCGCGGATTCTGGCAGACGCATCAGCGCTCATCGCCGGCGGGTACCGTCGGATCTTCCTGGGGTGAGTCGCACGCCGCCGAAGGTGGCCATGAGGGCGCTCGGCGATCCCCGCCGCCCGCTACCTCGCGGTGATCGCCTTCGCAATGAAATCCATGTCCGCCAGGCGGCCGGCCTGGTCGCCAATCGCCTGCGCGAGGCTGCCCAGCTCCGCGAGCCGCGCGAACTCGGCCGGGTCGATGGTGCCGGCCTGGGCCATCACCTTCAGCAGGCGCGTCGGCACGCTGAGCGCGACGTCGCTCGACCAGACCCGGGCCTGCGCCAGCATCACGACGTTCCCGCCCTTCGTCGCGGCGCGGGCGAGCGCCACCGCCGTTTCGACCTCCGTCATCGCCGTCGCGAACTCGAACACGGCGTGCTGCTGATGGGTGAGCTTCGCCCTGAACGCCGCGATCGTCGCCTCCGACAGAAACCGCGCCACGCGCGCCACGACCGGCCCGCCGGCATCCACCCACCCCTCAGCCTCGGCGGCCATCCCGGTATAGAACCGGCCCTTGCTTCGGACGTTCTCGCGCATGCGGAAGACGCCGATGATGTTCTGCTGGATCTCCGACGTGCCCTCGTAGATCTTCAGAATGCGGGCGTCGCGCCGGATCTTCTCCACCTCGTAGTCGACGCAGTAGCCGTACCCGCCCAGCGCCTGCACCGCGTCGTCGGCCGCGATGTTGCCAACCTCGGTGGCGAACAGCTTGGCGACGGACCCTTCCACCTGCCGGTCCTCGGTGCCCGAATCGAGGAGGTCGGCGACATACTCGATGTACGCCTGCGCGGCCGCCAGCCTGACGCTGTTCGGCACGAGCAGCTTGTGCGTGTAGCCCTGCTTCTCGCAGAGATACGTGCCGAACTGCTTCCGCTCCTTCGAGAACGCGATGGCCTTCTCGAGCGACACGAGGCCGGCACCGAGGCCGAAGGCGGCCACCATCAGCCGCGTGTACCCGAACACCTCGTTCGCCTGCTTGAGTCCCTCCCCTTCCTTCTCGCCGACGATGTTCCCGGCGGGAATGACGACGTCCTGGAGGAGCACCTGCGCCGTGTCGGAAAGGCGGATGCCGTGCTTGATCTCGTGCTTGCCCGGCGTGAGTCCAGGCGTCTGGCGTTCCACCACGAAGAAGGTCGGGCCGTCGGGCGCCTTGGCGAGAATGGTGTAGAGATCGGCGATCGACCCGTTCGAGATGAACTGCTTGACGCCGTTCAGCTTGTAGTGCGTGACGAGGCCGTCGGCGTCGGTGATGCGCTCGGCCGTGGTCTTGAGGCTCTGCACGTTCGACCCGGCCTCGGGTTCGGTCACGCCGTAGGCGACGATCAGCCCTTCGTTGGCGATTCGGGTGACCCACTTCGCCTTCTGCTCGTGGGTGCAGCCGACGCGGATCGGGTCGGTGCCGAGCGCGACGGCCAGCATGGCGGTCGCCAGGCCGAGGTCGATCTTCGCGAACTCGGTGGACAACCGGTACACGTCGTATGCGCCGCCGCCCATGCCGTCGTACTCGGCCGGCAGGAACACCAGGTGCAGGCCGACCTCAGGGCTGAGCATCGCCCGCACGACGTCCTCGGGGCAGACGTCGTCCTCGTCCCATTTCAGGCGCTTGTCGAGCGATGCCTCGCGGCCCGCGAATTCCTTCAACGTCTTGAGAATCAGGTCGAGGTCTCCGGAGTCGAGGCGATCGAACTGCTGCATGCGATCCTCCCAAACCTGTTAGCCTAGCACAGAACGGAGAGGCCGCTGCCGGCCCGACGGGCCGGTCCGGGCTGCCGGTCCGGAATACCGGCGCCGGCTCAGGGGTTCTTGGACGAGAGCATTATGAAACGACGCACCTGGGTGATCCTCGCCGCGCTGCTCGTTGTCGTCGCCGCGGGTTGGGTCGTGATGGCCCGCCGGAATGGAAACGCGACGACCGTCGACGTCGGGCGCGTGGCGAAGCGTGACGTCTTCCGATCCTATGTCACCGCGTCGGGCGAGATCGTTGCGACGAGATTCGCCGACATTGGCTCGAGCGTGATGGGCCGGATCGTCGCGCTCAACGTGGCCGAAGGCGACCGCGTGCGGAGCGGTCAGATTCTGGCCCGGATCGACCCCGTGCAGGCGCGCAGCGACAGCGACGCGGCTGGCGAGCAGGTGAAGGCGCTCCAGTCGGAGGAGGAAGCGGCCCGCCGGCAGGCCCAGTCGGCGACGGCGTCGGTGGCGCAGGCGGAGGCCCGGGCGCGCGAGGCCAGTCAGACGCTCGCACGAGCCGTCAAGCTGCACGCCGACGGGCTCAACCCGCAGTCGGACCTCGACGCCGCCCAGGCGGGTTCCGACGCTGCGGCCGCGCTTGTGACGGCGGCCAGGGCCAATCTCGATCGCGCCGGGCAGCTGCTCGCTGCGGCCGGCCGGCGCGTTGCGCAGGCCAGGGCCGGTGTGACGAGGACGCAGGACATCCTCTCGAAGACCGACATCGTCGCGCCGATCGACGGTGTCGTCAGCCGGCTGCAGGTCAGGCTTGGAGAGATGGTGGTCATCGGGATCCAGAACCAGCCGGGCACAACGCTGATGACGGTCTCGGATCTCAGCTCGATCAACGCCGAGATCAAGGTGGCGGAGGCCGACGTGCTCCGCGTCGCCGTCGGACAGACGGCTCGCGTGACGCTCGAAGCGCTCCCCGGCCGTGAGTTCGCGGGCCGCGTCGTTGAAGTGGGCGCCAGCGCGCTGCCCATCGTCGGCACGGGCGCCGCGGTGCGGGAGTTCAAGGTCGTGGTCCGCCTCGATCGGCCAGATCCAGGCATGCGACCCGGGCTGACGTGCGACGCGGAGGTGCTCACCGCCGAGCGTCAGCGCGTGCTGACCGTGCCGCTCCAGGCCGTCGTTCTGCGAGCCGGGCCCGACGGGAAGGACCGCAGCGGCGTCTTCCAGCCGAGGGACGGAAAGGCGGTCTTCGTGCCGGCGAAGACTGGCATCATCGGCGGGCTCGATATCGAACTGGAAGGCGTGGCGGACGGTACGCCGATCATCGTCGGCCCGTTCCAGGTGCTGCGGGACCTCACCGACGGCGCGCCGATTCGCGCTGCGAGCGGGGGGCAGGCGCGGTGATCGAGCGCTCACCCTCCCGGATCGCCTTCTCGATGCTCGTTGAAGCCGCGCGAGGCTGCGGGGCCAACCCGCTTCGCTCGGGCCTCGGTGCGCTGGCGATCGCCGTCGCTGTGGGGACGATGACCGTCGTCGTGACCGGTCTCGACGGGTTCGCGCGTTACACGCAGCGCGCCTCGGCGCGCGCGTTCGGCAGCGACACCTTCGTGCTGGCCCGCGTGACCACCTCCGAGGTCAGCCGCAAGGAACTCGCGGACCAGCTCGCACGCAATCGGCCGGTGACCCGGAGCGACGTCCGGTTCCTGGACCGCTATACGAACGGGCAGGTGCTCTACGCGCCGCTCGCGCAGACGCGCGCCGACGTGACGGCCGGCGGGCGGAAGTTCGAGAACGCGTCGGTGAGCGGCACGGCGGCGACGTTGTTCGACATCCGCGACCTCGGTATCGCCCGCGGGCGGTTTCTCTCCAAGGACGAGGAGGACCGCGCCGCCCAGGTGGCCGTGATCGGCACGGACGTGGTGGAGGCCTTGTTCCCAGGCCTCGATCCGGTGGGTCGGACCGTGCGCATCGGGGGACGCGGGTTCACGGTGATCGGCACGCAGGAGCGCCAGGGCTCGAGCGGCGGCGTCTCGCTCGATCGTTTCGTCTGGATGCCGCTCCAGGCGTTCGAGCGGGTGTTCGGCGCGCCGGCGAGCCTGCAGGTCTTCGCCCGCGCCCCGGAGGTCGGCCTGACCCACGCCGCCGAGGACCGTGCCCGTGTCACCATGAGGGCGCGGCGGCAGCTGCGGCCGGGCGAGCGCGACACGTTCGACATCCTCACGCCCGAGGCCGCGCGCAGCTTCGTGCAGCGGCTGTCGGAGCAGATCGGCGCCGCCGCCGCGCCGATCTCAATCATGGCCCTGCTCGCGGCGATCGTGGTCGTGACCAACACGACGCTCGTGTCGGTGACGCAGCGCACCCGGGAGATCGGCGTGCGGCGCGCGCTGGGCGCGACCCGACGCCACATCGTCATCGAGGTGCTGGCCGAGTCCAGCCTGATCGCGGTCGCCGGCGGCGCCGTCGGCCTGGCCGGCGCCCAGGCGCTGCTCGCCGTGGCGTCAGGCCCGCTCGACCTCGACCTGCCGATCCGGGTGTCGACGATGGTCTGGAGCCTTGGCGCGGCGGCCGCGAGCGGCATCGTGGCTGGCTGGTACCCGGCGCGGCGCGCGGCGCGCATCGATCCGATCGTCGCCATCCGACAGGAGTGAGCCAGACGTGAAGACGATGCGCGCGCCCCGTCCCTGGTCCGCCGCCCTCAGCGAGTCCGCCTCGCTGGCGGCGGATTCCGTTCGGACGCAGCCGGCCCAATCGCTTCTCGCCATCGCGGGCATCGTCATCGGCATCGTCACCGTCGTGCTCGTCGCCTCGGTGCTGGCGAACCTCCGCGACCAGGTGGCGCTGCTGTTCCGGGAGCTTGGGACGGACAACGTGTTTGCGTTCCATCTGACGGGCGACCCCTATCAGCCGCCCTCCGAAGTGGAGGCGCGGCGGAAGCCGCTCGAGGCCGAATACGCCGCGGACATCGCGCGCGACTGCCGGTCGGTCCGCGACGTCGGGATCCAGGTCCTGGTGCCCACGATTGTGGGCGGGAGGGCGCTGACCGCGCGGGCCGGCAGCCGGGAATCGGACACCGTGCTGGTCGAAGGCGCGTCACCGAACTTCTCTGAGGTGGTCGGGGCCGAGTTCGCCGCCGGGCGGCCGTTCACCGAGGTTGAAGACCGGCAGGGCGCGCAGGTGGCCGTCATCGGCTCGAGCCTGGCGCGCGCGCTGTTCGGATCGCAGCGCGCCGTCGGAAAGTCCCTCACGCTGTCGGGCGACACCTACTTCGTGGTCGGCGAGATGGCGCCGCGCAAGGGCGGATTTTTCGGCGAGAACAGGCAGGACAGCGTCCTGTCGATCCCCGCGGGGACCGCGAAGCGCCGCTATGCCGAAGCGGACAAGGTGGTGCTCTACGCGCGCGCCAAGCCGGGCCTGCGCGACCAGGCGAAGCTGGAGGTCGAGGCCAGCCTGCGCCGGTCGCGGCGGCTGACGCCGGCGGAAGAGAACGACTTCAGCCTGTCGACGGCGGATCAGATCATCCGGTCGCTCGACGGCGTCAGCGCGCAGGTCGGCCTGGTGACGGTGCTGCTCGCCGCCGTCAGCCTGTTCATCGGCGGCATCGGAATCGCCAACGTGCAGATCATCAGCGCGCGTGAACGGACGCGCGAAATCGGCGTCCGCCTCGCCATCGGCGCGCCCCGGCGGGACGTGCTCACCCAGTTCCTGTTCGAGGCGGTGATCCTCTCGACCGCCGGCGGTCTGGCCGGTGTGCTGATCGCCGTCATCGTCGGTCTCATCGTCGGTCTGTTCCTCAGCGGGTTCTCCGCCATGCCTCCCCTGTGGGCGGTCATCTCGGGCCTTCTGGCCTCCTCGAGTGTCGGCATTGTCGCCGGCTACTGGCCCGCGCGCCAGGCGGCCTCGCTCGACCCGGTCGAGGCGCTCAGATACGAGTAGCCGCCATCGCGTCAACAATAATTCTGGCGCTGAGAAGCATTTCCGTGCGATGCTTTGCGTTAATATTCGCTTGATGAAGCCTTAATGTGTTCAGGTTTAGATTTCGTGCTTGTTGTTGAGAGCCGCACTCAGTGACTCAAAGAGAGGCCGACATGGATCACACGCCGCTGCGCGACTTCCTGGAGATTCCGTACGACCGGCTCGAGGAGATGAATCTGGAGGCCAAACGCCAGAGGCTCGGCCGCGTCCCGACCGGCCAGATTCGAGAGGAGCGCGAGAAGTACCTCAGGGACGAGAAGCGGATCAAGGCCGTGACCGTGTGTTTCACGGACCTTGAAGGCCGCTTCCACATGCTCGACTACGACAAGAAGTTCCTCTTGTCCGCTGCCGACAACCTCACCTTCGACGGGTCGTCGATCCGGGGATTCTCTCAGCAGGCGGAGTCGGATCTCCGGTTGGCCGTGGACTGGGCCGCCTTCTACTGGCTGCCGGCCGACGTGTTCGGCCCCGGAAAGGTGCTGGTGTTCGGCTTCGTCGAGGAGCGCGACGGGACGCCGTACCACGCGGACATGCGGACCAGACTGAAGGGCTACACAGAGAGTCTCCAGGCGAGGGACGGCACGATCATTCACGCCTCGAACGAGATCGAGGGGTTCCTGTTCAAGGGCCGCGACGCCGAGCGGCAGTATCACGTGAACCGGCAGTTCGAGTTCCTCTCGACCGGCGGGTACTACCACTCGCTGCCCGGCGACGCGCTCCGGCGCTTCATCGACAGCTCCGCGGAGGTGCAGCGCGCGCTCGGGTTCGCCAACGAGAAGGACCACCCGGAGGTCGCGCCGTCGCAGTTCGAGATGAACTACTCCTACACCGAGGCGTGCGTGGCGGCGGACCAGGTGCAGCTCTACAAGCTGATCTGCCGGCAGGTTGCGCAGTCGATGGACATGACGGCCTCGTTCCTGCCGAAGCCGGTGACAGGCGTGAACGGGAGCGGCATGCACACGAATCTGTCGATGATGCGCGAAGGCCGGAACCTGTTCTGGGACGCGGCGGGGGAGGACCACCTGTCGGCTCTCGGCTGGTCGTTCATCGACCGGCTGCTCACGAGCGCCAACGACATCTGTCTGATTCTCAATTCGAGTGTCAACGCGTATCGTCGGCTCGACCCGCACTTCGAGGCGCCGAACCAGATCAAGGCCTCGGCGATCAACCGCGGCGCGATGGTCCGCATCCCGCTGGCCAACGAGAAGTCCGCCCGCGTCGAGGTCCGTTCGATCGCTCCGGACTCGAACCCGTACCTCGCCATCTACACGCTCATCAAGACTGGCCTCGAGGGACCGCAGCCGAAGGAACTCGACAAGGACTTCCGGCAGTCGCGGACGCGCTTCCTCCCCGACAACATCTACGACGCCATCCGGCTGTTCAAGTCCAGCCGGTTCGTGGGCGATCTGGTGGGAGAGTCGGTGCAGGAGAAGTTCGCCGAGGTGAAGCAGTTGCAGGCGGACCGCTGCCCGAAGGCGCTGGGCGCGCTGATCAAGACCTCTGAGGTGCAGTTCCACCACGAGGTGACGAACCAGTATCTCTGGAGCAGTTTCTAGCGGGCAGAGGAGCAGCCGGCAGCGGAGAGCCGGCAGAGGAGAGCCGGGCAGTGGAGAGAGTCCTCAGCCCGGCTCTTTCATTTTGCCGTGAGTTGCAGCGTGAACATCACCCGCGTCAGCAGGCCGTTGTAGAGGCTGCCGAACGAGACCGAGTCGACGTTGTTCTGCACGTCCCGCGGTTCGAACGTGCCGAGCACTTGGAACGCCTTGACGCCGTAGCGCACCTCGCGGCCGAGGATCCGCCCAAGTCGCAGCAGGCTCACGTCGAGCGTGCAGAGCGTCGGGAGGCGCCCGCCCGTGTTGCGCGCCCCGACGAACGCCTGGTCCTCGTTGACGAGCGGGTCCGGGAACCCGTCCCGTACCTCGAGCAGCGCCCCGGCCGACCACTTCCAGACGACCGGCACGGTGGCTCGCACGAGCAGGCGATTCGGCACCTCAACCGCCGACACAGACGACTCGTTCGGCTGGATGACCGGTTGCCGAAACGTCCCGAAATAGACGTCGTAGGCATTGAGGTCGGCTGACGAGTGCGAGCGGACGTAGCTCGTGGTGACCTGTTTGTCGTCCGAGGCTCCGACCCGCACCGACACCTCGGTCTCGCGGAACTCCAATCGGCCGCTGGACGCCAGCTGGAGCTCGGCGCCCGTCGTCGTGGCCACCGGGTTGACGATGAACTCGCGCGAGCCGGACCGCTCGAGGTGGTTCACCTTGACGAACACCGAGGACCCGAGGCGGTGGGCGTACTCGACGTTCCAGACCACCGCCCGCGGCGTGTCGAGTGGCAGCGTGCGGTGGACTCTCGTAACCGGCGGGCCGACGGGCGTGGTGCCGTCCGATTCGAAGCGCGTGATCGTCGCAGGCTGGAACGACTTGAACGCGGCGACGTTGAGCGGCGCGCGTTCGGTGAAGAGCCCGGCGCCGCCGCGGAGGATTCCGACGTCCGGGGCGACGACGGCGATCACCATGCCCAGCCGCGGCGAAACGGCGGTGCGACCCAGCACGCCGTCGCGGTCCGCACGGACGCCGGGCTCGAACAGGAGCCTCGGATTCACGCGCCACCGGTCCTGCGCGTACACCGCCAGGTCGGTTCCGGCGGCGCTCTGCGCCGTCGGACCGCTGAAGTCCTCCCGCCAGCTGACCGTGCCGTCAGCCCGGCGAATGACGACGGGCCGGCTGACGCTCTCGCCCGTGTACGACGAACGCAGCACGTCGAATCCGACTTTGAACAGGTGATCGCCGACCGACGAGGGGAGGGACCAGGTGAGCGCTTCCGACCACTGGAAGGCGTGCGTGTGCCGCTGCTGCTGGTTGAAGTAGCCGCCCCGATTGCCGTCCACCGTCAGCTCCATGTCTCGATCGCTGTGCGCCTCCACCGTCGCGTCATAGAGGCTGGCGCTGACGAACGACGCGAGCACGCTCCTCGGCGAGAGCGTGGCCGATTCGGAGAGCGTCAGGTTGTAGCCCCACGAGGTCAGGTCCGGATTGACCTCCTGCGGGTTGAAGGTGTTGAGCGTGGCGTTCTGCAGCTGGCGCGGGAAGAACGCCACCGTCGCCGTCAGCGCGTGGCCGGCCGCGGGATGCACGTCCAGCCGCGTGAACGCGTCGAAACTGTCGGACCGCTGCTGGTTGTCTGGATCGGGAAGGCTCGGGATCCTCGCGTGAGTGAGCCGGTACTCCACCGCCTGCGAGATGAACACCTTGTCCTTGACGATCGGCCCGCCGAACCAGACTCGCGGGTTGTAGTTCCGGACGCCCCAGCTGTAGCCGTCGCAGAGCGTCAGGCATGGCATCGGGACGAACGAGTTCGCCGTCGCCCGCCAGGCGCCCGATCCGGCGCGGGTTTCGACCCGTACCAGGCCCGCGCTGAACCGGCCGTCCTGGGCCGCGTACGGATTGGGCACCACGTCCACCGTCTCGACGGCGTCCGACGGCAGTTCGATGCCGAAGTTCCCGGTCGACGGGTCGACGCCGCTCCCGGCGCCGACATTCAGCGCGCCTTGAGTTGGCCGGGACCCCTTCATGGAAATGCGGCCGTCCGGCTGGCGGATGACGCCGGGCAGCATCGGGAGGAGCGCCCGATAGCTGTTCGACTCGACGGGCATCGCATCGAGCGTCCGGCCGCTCAGCGACGCCTTCGACTCCGATTCGTCGGGGCGGGCGGTGCCTGCCTCGCCCTTCACGCTGACCGTCTCCGAGACCGGCGCCAGCTCGAGGGTCAGCTTCACTTCGCGCCTCTCTCCTGGCGCCAGCGTCAGCCTCGGCATCTTCCTGTCGAGGAACCCGGACAAGCGGGCGACGAGATCGTAGGCGCCGGGCGTCACGCCGTCGAAGCGGAATTGTCCGGTTCCTTCCGAGAACGCGGTCTTCACCACGCGCCCGGTGGCAGGGTCGCTCAGCGACACCTCGACGCCCGGGAGCCGGACGTCGCCGTAGGTGGCGGTCACGGTGCCGTAGAGGACGGCCGTGTCGGCCGCCAGGGCGCCGGATGGATCGCACAGCAGCGCCGCCGCGACCGCGAGCGTCGCGGCGAGAGCCGCCGTTCGAGCATCGAACGATCGAGTCACGTCAGGCACGCGCCGCACCGGATCGACACGCGCGATTGTCCAGCACGAACGCTCGCGCGATCAAGCCTCACGCGATCCGCCTCCGCGCTCGACGAGCGCGAGTAGCGCGGGCACGAAGACCAGCGTGATGACCGTCGACACCGACAGGCCGCCGATGACGGCGATCGCGAGAGGCTTCTGCATCTCGGCGCCCGCGCCCAGGCCAAGCGCCAGCGGCAGCAACCCGAACAGCGTGCACAGCGTCGTCATCAGGATCGGGCGCAGCCGGGTCGCCCCGGCCCGCACGAGCGCCTCGACGCGGTCGGGCTCGGTTCGCGAGATGACGTCCGCGTAGTCCACCAGGATGATCCCGTTCTTGACGATCAGGCCGACGAGCAGGATCAGCCCCATGAACGACGACACGTTCAGCGGCGTCGCCGTGACGAGCAGAAGGCCGAACGCGCCTACCAGCGACAGCGGCGCCGCCGACAGGATCACGATCGCGGCCCTGAACCGCCTGAACTGGGCGACCAACAGGCCGAACACGAGCAGCACGGCGACAGCGGCCACCATCAGGAGCGACCGGAACGACGCCTGCTGGCTCTCGTAGAGCCCGCCCAGCGTCCACGAGTAGCCGAGCGGCAATGTCACCGTCGCCATCATCGTGCGGACGTCGGCCACCGCGCTCGACATTCCACGGCCTTCGAGCCGGGCCGTGATCGGCACCATCTGCTTCAAGTCCTCGCGGTGCAGTTCGTCCTCGCCCTCGGCGGTCGAGACCGACGCCGTCGCGGACAGCGGCACGATCGTGCCGGCCGCGTTGCCCAACGGGAACTCCCGTACCCAGCCCGGGTCGAACCGGTACTTGTCTGGAAAGCGCACGCGCACATCGACGAGCCGGTCGCCGCGCCGGAACCCGGTGGACACCTTGCCGAGCAGGCCGGTGGCCAGCTGGCTCGACACCTGGTCCACCGTGAATCCGGCCTCGGCCGCCCGCGTCGGGTCCACGTGGACGTTCATCTCCGGGTTGCCGCGCTGCGGCGCCACGACGTCCACGACGCCGTCGAGGTGCTTCATCTTCTCCGCGACGACGTCGCCGAGGTGCGCCAACGTCGGCAGGTCGTCGCCGAAGATCTTCACCTCGATCGGCTCGGGGTTGCCTTCGAGGTCGCCGAGCACGTCCTGCAGGAGCTGCATGAACTCCACCGTCATCCCCGGCAGGTCCTTCTCGAACGTGCCTCGCAGTCCCTCGACCACCGCCTCCGAGCTGCGCGACCTCTCAGACAGGGGTTTGAGCCTCACCACGATGTCGCCGGTGTTCTGCGCCGTGGCGAACAGGCCGAGTTCCGCGCCGGTTCGGCGCGCGAAGCCCAGCACCTCCGGCGTGTCGGTCAGGATCTTCTCGATCCGGCCGACCATCTTGTCGGTCTCGGGCAGGGATGTGCCGGTCGGCGTCCAGTAGTCGATGACGAACCCGCCCTCATCCATCTCCGGGAGGAACCCTGTCTCCAGCTGGTTGTAGAAGACGACGCCGACGCCGCCGAACGCCACGGTGACAAGCACGACGAGCGCTGGCCGCCGCAGCGCCTGTCGGAGAAGCGCCTGGTAGCGGACCGACAGCCAACCGTCCGGCCGCTCGGCACGCGCCGGCTCGCCCGGCGCGTCGTGCAGGAAGCGGGCCGCAGCGTTGGGGATGAACAGCAGCGCGTAGACCAGCGAGAGCAGCACGGCCGCCGCCAGCGTCAGTGACAGGGCCGCGAAGAACTGCCCGACGACGCCCTGCAGCAGGCCAAGCGGCACGAACACGACCACCGTCGTCAGCGTCGATCCGGTGACCGCCGCGATGAGTTCCTGCGTTCCCCTCTCGGCGGCAACAGCGACCGTCTCTCCCGCCGCGCGATGCCGGTGGATGTTCTCGACGATGACGACGGCGTCGTCGATGACCAGGCCGATCGCGATCGCGAGGCCGCCGAGCGACATCAGGTTGATCGTGCCGCCGGCCAGGTGCAGAATCCAGAACGTGCCCACCAGCGTGAGCGGCAGGGACGTGGCGGCGATGAACGTCACCCGCCAGTCGCGGAGGAATCCGATGAGGACGAACACCGCCAGCAGGCCGCCGATGATGATCGCATCGCGCACGCTCGCGACTGCGTCCCTTGACGAACTCGGCCAGGTCGTAGATCACCTTCCACCGGACGGTCGGCGGCAGCGAGCCCCGGTAGCCCTCGATGGCGGCGCGCGCGCCGTCCACGACGTCGACAATGTTGCCGCGGATCTGTCGCGCCACGCTCACCAGCGCGGCCGGCTGACCGTCCCCGCTGACCAGCGTCGTCTTGTCGAGGACGCCCTCGCGGACCTCGGCGAGATCGCGAACGTAGACGGGCGCCTGCTGCCTGAAGGCGACGACGACATTGCGGACATCCTCGAGGTTCGTGAGCTCGGCGGTGGCCAGCACGAGATACTGCCGATAGTCCTTCGGCAGCCGGCCGACAGCGTTCACCTGGTTGGTGGCCGCCAGCGCGTCGGCCACCTGGTCGATCGTCAGCTTCGCCGCGCTCAGGCGCTCGGGGTCCACGATGACCGAGATCTCCCGCTCCTCGCTGGCGAGCACCTCGACGTTGGCCACGCCGGGTACGCGGCTGAGCAGCGGCCGCATCTCGAACTCCGCGAGGTCGCGCAGGTCCTTGGCCGGCACCTTGCCCGTCAGGTTGAACATGAAGATGGGGAAGATCGACGGCGTCATCCGCTCGACCTGCATCTGCGTGCCCGCGGGGAGCGACGGCTTCACTTCGTCCGTCTTTCCCTGCATGAGCTGCAGCGCGTAGCGCATGTCGGCGTCGGGGTTGAACAGGACCGAGATTTCCGTGGCGCCGCGGATGGTTTTCGACCGGACGCGCCGGACGCCGAGCACCGCGCGTGCCGCCTCCTCCAGCGGGCGCGTGACCGCCAGCTGCATCAGCCGGGGCGACAGGTCGCCGGACTTGGCGACGATGACGATGCGCGGGAATTCGACTTCGGGGTAGATGCTGCTCGGCAGGCTGAACATCGAGTAGAAACCGGCCGCCGTCAGCAGGACGACTCCGAGCGCGATGGCGCGGCCGTTGCGGGAGGCGAATTGCGCGAGGTTCATGAGGCCTTCCCGAGCTTGGCTTTCTCGCCGAGGCCGTGGACGCCCGACGTGAGGACGGCCTGTCCGTCGCCGACGCCCGACAGGATCTCGACAGCGTCCGACGTCTCCAGGCCGACCTTGACGACCGTCCGCTGCGCGGTGTCGCCGGTGACGACGTAGACGGCCGCCTCGCCCTCCTCGTTCTTCGCGATCGCTGACGGAGGCACCGTCAGCGCGCCCTTGCGTTCGCCGATGCCGACCCGCGCCTGCGCGTACATCCCGATCTTGAGCAGGCGTCCCGTGTTCGTAATCGCGATGCGTGTCAGGGCCATGTTGGTCGCCGGATCGACAGCCGGAGCGATCGCGATGACGCGACCCGGAAACACGTGACCCACGTACGCGTCCGACAGAATCTCGACGGTCTGTCCGACGCGGATGGCCGCAAGGTGTTCCGACGGCACGTTGGCAGCCAGCTCCAGGACGTCGAGGTTGGCCACCTCGAGCAGCGGCTGGCCCGCCGTGCCGTCCACCTGTTCGCCGACGCTCACGAGGCGCTTCACGACGCTCCCGGCGATTGGCGAGGTCACCTTGGTTCGCGAAAGCTGCCGGTCGGCTGTCGCGAGCATCGCCTGAGCCGTTTCGACGCCCGCCTCGGCGGCTGCCTGCTGCGAGCGCGCGTCCTCCACTTCCTTGCCGGCCGCGATGCCTCGCTTGAACAGCCGGTCGGTACGCTCGAGATTGAGCGTCGCGTTCTCGAGCGAGGCCTTCGCCTGCGCCACGGCCGCCGCGGCCTGCCGCTTCTGGTCTTCGAGCGGTCGTGGATCGATTTCGGCCACGACCTGCCCGGCCGCGACCGCGTCGCCCTCCGCGACCTTCAACATCATCACGTGGCCGGGGACCAGCGCGCTGATCCGGACGTCCTCGTTCGGCACGGCCGTAATCGTGCCGCGGACGACCAGCCGCTCGACGAGGTCCTGTCGCACGACCTTGCCGACGTCCGCGGTAATCGTCGGAACGTTTTCGGCCGCACCCTCCTCTTGGGCCTTCTTCGCGCATCCCGGGAGCGCCAGCAGGACGACGAGGAGCAGCAGGTTCCAGCTCCACCAGGGGCTTCTGAGCCCGGTCCTTCCGCTATGCAATCGGTCCACCGATGACCTCCTCCAGATCCGCGAGGGCGGCCTGAAACTCCTCCAGCGCGTCCAGATAGTCGCGCTTGGCGTCGCGCAGGGCGCGCTGCGCCTCGATCAACATCAGCAACGGGCTCCGCCCCGCCTTGTAGCTCTCCTCGGCCAGGTCCGCGAGTTCGGTCGCCGCCGGAATCACGCGCGTCCGGAACGACTCCACACGCTGGCGCTGGGCGTCGATCCGCGCGAGCACCGCGAACACGGCGCTTTCCACGGATCGGCGGGCCGCGTCGCGACGGGCGTGAATCTGGACGATCGTGGCCTGCGCCGCCGCGATCTCGCCCTGGCTGCGGTTGAACAGCGGGACGTTCATGGAGACGCCGACGGCAGCGCCGACGGTGAACTCGCCCGGGGCGTTCATCGGCAGGCCGAAGGTGACCGTCGGCTGCGGCACGCGCTCGGCGCGAATCAGGCTGAGCCTCCGCGCTTCGATGGCGGCCTCGCGCTCGGCGGCCATCAGCTCGCCGTTCGACGTCGCGGCGAGCGCCATGGCGCCAGCGAAATCAGGCGGCGGCGGCGCCTCGGCGAGATTGCCGACAACGGCGACCGCCTGGCCCGGCGGCTGGTTCAGCACGGCATTGAGGCCGGCGAGGGCCGCCGCGCGCGTCGACCGTGCCAGCGCAACGTCGCTCTCGGCGCGGGCCAGCCCCAGGTCCGCGGCGAGCACGTCAATCCGCGGTCCGGCCCCTTCCTCGAAGCGGGCCTGGGCCGCCTCCCGCGTCCGCTTGACGAGCCCAACCACGTCTTCGGCGAGCAGGAGGCGCTGGTCGGACCCGAGCAGGCCGTAGAACGCCTGGCGCACGTTCCGGCGCAGCGTCCGCATCGCGGCCTTCTCGTCGACGTCGGCCAGCGTCAGTTCTTCCTTCGCCAGATCGATCTGCCTGCCCCGGACGCCGCCGAGCGGAAGCGGGAAGTCGAACGTCAGGTTCTCGTGGGGCGTGTCCTTGGTCGCCTCGAACCCGACCGCCGGGTTCGCCCACTGTTTGGCGATCCGCACCTGAGCCTCGCGGATGGCGCGCTGGCGCTTGATCGCCGCGAGGTCGAGGTTGCGCGAGGCTGCCAGATCCAGCGCCGCGCTGAACGTGAGCGGCGCGGCCGGCGACTGCGCCTCCGCGCGCGCGGCCATGGGCCCGGCCGCCAGCAGGATGGCCGCGGTGAACCGAATCGTTGTCTTGACCACCTGGGATGCTCCGCGTTGAGGGGGGACGAGCCACACCTGCCCGACGTTACCTACGCCCGCCGCGGACGGAGCGTTGCAGTTCCGCCCGCTCCAACGGACCCGGCTGGCGGCATTCTACTTGACCAGCTCGTACACCATCACCTTGAACGACCCGGGCGCCATCGCCGGGCGCGCGGGCGGCTTGCCGTCGGCGCCCGGCGCGCCTGGCTTGTCACTCGGCCGCGGCCGCATACAGCCGGTGCGTGGCGGGGTCCAGCGTCATCGTCCGGGTGCGCTGCGGCGTGGCGAGCTTCTGCACGACCGTGAGCTTCCCGGCCGCATCGACCGTCGCCACCGCCAGCGTTCCGTCGCTGCTCGACGCGAACGCGTAGACTTCCTTGTGAATAGTCCCAGCCGCCTTCAGTGCCGACGGGGATTTCCTTCAACAGCCGATACGGTCCCTCCGCGGCGCCGAGCGGCGCGTGCCAGGTCACGGCCGACGCGATGAGGGCGATGCATGCCAGCAACGAGAGTCGCTTGTTCATTACTTCTTCTCCGGAGCCTCGGGCGGGACGAGCTTGCCATCGGGCATGGAGGCCACGCTCGTCACGGCGGCGCCCTTGATTTGCAGTTCGTACTCGACCTTCGTCCCCTCGGTCAACCTCTCGGCCACCGTGATGGTTGCCTCGGATAGAGCCTCTTGAGCGCTGCGATCACCGGTGAGGGGAAATCCGCCGCCACTGAAGATCCTCTGAAGCCGCTGCAAGGTCCTCAGTTCGCCCCTCGACCCGGCTCGGGGCGGCCCTGAGCGCGTCGCAGGGTCGCAAGATCGCCAAATCGCACGATCGCACGATATGCTAGTGTCGTCCTATGCCGTTCGCCGGGGTTTTCGGTCACTCGCGCCCGCTCGGCCTGCTGGCCGGATCGATCGCCCGGCGGACGCTGCCCCCGAGCCTCCTGTTCACCGGGCCCGAGGGTGTCGGCAAGCGGCTGGCGGCGCAGGCGGTGGCCGAGGCGCTCAACTGCGTGTCGCCCAAGGGCCGAGACGCGTGCGGTTCGTGCACGGCGTGCCGGCGAATCGCCCGGGGCTCCCATCCGGACGTTCTGGCCATCGAGCCGCCCGAGGTCGGCGCGACGAAGATCGACGTCGTCAGGCCCGCGATCGCCGCGGCCGGCTACCGGCCGTTCGAAGGCCGCTGCAGGGTCGTCATCGTCGATGACGCCGACCGGTTGACCGAGGACGCGGCGAATGCGCTGCTGAAGAGCCTGGAGGAGCCGCCCGCGGGGACGGTGTTCATCCTGGTGACGGCGCGTCCCGAGGTGCTGCTGCCCACGATCCGCTCCCGCTGCTCTCAACTGCGGTTCGGGCGACTTTCGGCAGGCGACGTGGCGCGGTTCCTCATCGAACGGAAGGGCATGGACGCGGAGGAGGCGCATGCCGTGGCGGCGGTCGCGGACGGGAGCCCCGGCCGGGCGCTGGAGGCCGGGACGCGCGCGTACCGGGATGGCCGGGCGGCGGCGCTCTCGACGCTGCGCGCGGTGAGTGTCGCGACGTCTTCGAAGGTCCGGCTGCAGGCTGCGGCGAACCTGATGGCGGGGAAGTCCTCGTCCGCCGGCGAGCGGGACGAACTGGCGACGCGGATCGCCATGCTCGCCTCGCTGCTCCGCGACGTCGCGCTGGTGGCCTGCGGCGGGCGCGGCGACCAGCTTGCGAACGCCGACTTGGCCGACGACCTGGCGACGCTCGGGGGTTCGTTCGACGGTCGGCGCGCCTCGCGCGCGTTCACCGCGGCCGATCGCGCGCTGGCGGCGCTCCGCCGGAATGCGAGCCCGAAGATCGTGGCCGCGTGGCTGGCGGTGGAGTTGTAGAAGGGCTCAAGGCCCAAGGCCCAGGGCTCAGGCACGTCGTCATGCCTGGCCTGAGCCATGAGCCCTGATTCGGGGCAGATCGAAAGCAGATGGATTCCCAGAAGGCCGACACGATCGTGCTGGTGAGGCTCAGCTGCGGCGGAAGGCCCGACCCCTGCCTGGTGGCCAGGGGTGCGCTCCAGAAGCCGCTGCGCCCCGGCATGCCGGTCGTGGTCGACACCGAGCTGGGCGTCGCGTTCGGCAGCGTCGTCGGGTTCGTGCTGGCGGTCAACGGCAAGAACGGACTGCGCTCAGGGGAGCCGGCCAGGCTGATCCGGGTCGCGACCGAGGAGGACATCGCCATCCGCCGGCGACAGCAGGGGCGCGAGCGCGAGGCGTTCCGCGTCGGCTTGCTGAAGATCCGCGAGCGGGGGCTGGCGATGAAGCTGACGCGAGTCGAGCAGCTGTACGACGGCTCTCGACTGGTGTTCTACTTCACGGCTGAAGGCCGCGTGGACTTCCGGGAACTGGTCCGCGAGCTGGCCACGGAGTTCCGGAGCCGCATCGAGATGCGTCAGATCGGCGTCCGGGACGAGGCGCGGCTCCTCGGCGGCTACGGCTCGTGCGGCCGGCTGCTCTGCTGCAGCGCCTGGCTGCAGACGTTCGAGCCGGTGTCGATCAAGATGGCCAAGCAGCAGGACCTGAGCCTCAATCCGTCGAAGCTCTCGGGCCTGTGCGGCCGCCTCAAGTGCTGCCTCCGCTACGAGCTCCCGGAAGGGAAGCTGCCGCGGAAGTCGGACGTTCGCGACGAGTCGAATCGCCGATCTCGGCGGCCCCTCGCTGTAGCCGCCTGCATCCATGCCTTCTCATCCCCGCATCGCGCTCACCGTGGGCGATCCGGCCGGCGTCGGCCCCGAGCTGGTCGAGAAGGCGATGCGTGAACCGGCCGTGCTGGCCGTCTGCGAGCCGGTGCGATATGGACCGTCCCCGGGGGAGGGCTTCGCTCCCGGCGTGCTGTCGAGCGACGCCGGCCTTGCGGCCTACGACGCGCTCGTGCGCGCTGTCGGAGACGCCATGGCGGGGCGGGTGGATGCGGTCGCGACGGCGCCGGTGAACAAAGAGGCCTGGGCGATGGCCGGCCTGCCCTGGCGCGGCCACACCGATCTGCTCGCTTACCTGACGGGCGCATCCAGCACCGCCATGATGTTCTACTCGCGGGAACTGCGGGTGGTGCTGGCGACCGTGCACGTCGCGCTTGCCGACGTCCCGCGCCTGGTCACGCGCGAACGCCTCGTGGAGGTCATTGGGTTGACCGCACGAGAACTGCCGCGGTTCGGCTACCCTGCGCCCCGGCTGGCGCTGGCCGGCCTGAATCCTCACGCCGGGGAGCACGGGGTCATCGGCGCCGAGGACGATCAGGTGCTGAGGCCGGCGGTCGAGGCGTGTCGGGCCGCGGGCATTCTGGTGCAGGGGCCGCTGCCCGCGGATACGCTGTTCGTGCGCGCGATGCGCGGCGAGTTCGACGCTGTCATTGCCTGCTACCATGATCAGGGGCTGGTGCCGATGAAGATGGCGGCGTTCGGCCGTGCGGTCAACGTGACGCTGGGCCTGCCCATCATCAGGACGTCGGTCGACCACGGGACCGCGTTCGACATTGCGGGGCTCGGCGTGGCCGACCCCGGCAGCCTGATCGAAGCCGTGCTGCTGGCCGCAAGGCTGTCGGCCCGGCGCCGCGGCTCCGCGGCGCGGACGTAACGCGAGCGAGCGTGGGTGCGATGGCCGAGAAGACCGAGCGGCAGAAGGCGGAGAAGCGCGTCGCCGAGAACCGGAAGGCGTTCCACGACTACCACGTCCTGGAAACCTTCGAGGCCGGCGTCGCGCTGCTCGGCACCGAGGTGAAGGCAATTCGGGAGGGGCGCGTCAACCTGCGTGACAGCTTTGCGCGCGTGGACGCCGGGCAGGTGTACGTGATGAACGTCCACGTCAGCCCCTACAGCCATCGCGGCTATGCAGACCACGATCCGATGCGGCGGCGCAAGCTGCTCCTGCACAAGCAGGAGATCAGGAAGCTGGTCGGCAAGACGACCGAGCGCGGGATGACGCTCGTGCCGCTCAGCCTCTACTTCAAGAACGGTCGGGTGAAGATGTCCATCGGCCTTGCGAAGGGCAAGAAGGACTACGACCGTCGCGAGACGATCAAGCGGCGCGAAACCGAGCGGGAGACCCGTGCAGCCGTCAAGGAACGACAGCGGTAACGGGTGGCTCCAGCCGGAGCGCAGGCCGCGGCTGCTCGCCTCCTTCAGGAGATCGGGATTCCGCGGTCGTGGGATACACTCGGACCTCTGGCAGGAAGGCGAGACGTGTTTCGGAACCGCTGGGTGATGCTGATCGGCGCGGTCGTTGTGGCCGGCCTCGTGGCATGGGGCTCGCGCCAGGGTACGGGAGGGGGTGCGGCGCGGGCCGTCGACCTCATCCAGCTCCTGCCGCAGGCGGAGCGCCGGTCCGTTCCGGAGCCGGTCGAGCAGGCGATCAGGGTCGTGACCGTGACGATCGCCGGCGAGTCGAAGCCGTGTATCCTCGAACGGGCGGACGGCCGCATCAGGTTCCGATTGACGCCGCCGGCTTCGGCGTGGTTCACCGCGTGGTTGGCTGTCGACCCGGCGGCGTGGGACAAGGAGGGCGATGGGGTCCTCTTCAGGCTCGGAATCGGCGACGCGAAAGGCGGATACGAGGAACTGCTGAATCAGCACCTCGACCCGGCGGCCAACACGTCCGAGCGTCGATGGATTCCAGTGGCGATTGACCTCTCGGCCTGGGCCGGACGGGAGATCAACCTGACTCTGAATACGAACGCGAGTGTTCCCGGCCGGATCGCGGACTTGCGGAACGATCTCGCGCTCTGGTGCTCTCCGACGCTCGTCGTCGGCCGCTGAGCGCTGGTGCTCATTCAATCCGGAGGGTGTCCTGGCATGTCGTCGCAAGTGACGTCGGTTCCACTGCTGAATCTGGTGGCCCAGTACCAGCCGATTCGCGAAGAGGTGCTGGCCGCGATCGCGCGCGTCTGCGACAGCCAGCGCTTCATCATGGGGCCCGAGGTCGAGGGCCTCGAGCGCGAACTGGCGCAGATGCTCGAGGTGAAGGAGGCGGTCGGCGTCTCGTCTGGCACCGACGCGCTGCTGGCGGCCATGATGGCGCTGAACATCGGCCCCGGCGACGAGGTGGTCACCAGCACCTACTCGTTCTTCGCCACGGCCGGCTGCGTGGTCAGGCTCGGGGCGACGCCGGTGCTCGTCGACATCGACCCGGTCACCTACAACATCGACCCGGCGGCGGTGGCGGCGGCGGTGACGCCGCGGACCAAGGCCATCATCCCGGTGCACCTGTACGGCTGCAGCGCCGACATGGCGCCCATCCTCGAGGTCGCGGCGAAGTCCGGTGTCGCGGTGATCGAGGACGCGGCTCAGGCCATCGGCACGCGGTACCAAGGCCGGCCCGTGGGCGGGCTGGGCACGATCGGCTGCTTCTCGTTCTTCCCGAGCAAGAACCTCGGCGCGTTCGGTGACGGCGGGTTCGTCGCCACAGGCGACGCCGCGCTCGCGCATCGCCTGCGCCTCATCCGCAACCACGGCGCCGAGCCGAAGTACTTCCACAAGATCGTCGGGGCGAACTTCCGGCTCGACGCGCTCCAGGCGGCGGTGCTTCGTGTGAAGCTGCCGTACCTGCCGATGTGGACCGAGGCTCGCCGCCTCAACGCGGATCGCTATCGCGAGATGTTCGCGCCGCTGGTTGCCGCGGGAATGGTCGTGCTGCCGGTCGAGCCCGACGGCATCTACCACATCTACAACCAGTTCGTGATCCGTGTCGCCGAGCGGGACCGCGTGCGCGCCGCGCTCGACGCCCGCCGCGTCGGGAACGAGGTCTACTACCCGGTGCCGTTCCACCTGCAGGAGTGCTTCGCCTCTCTCGGCCATTCGAAGGGCGACTTCCCGGCGGCGGAGGCGGCGGCCGACCATACCCTGGCGCTGCCGATCTTCGGTGAGCTGACCGAGGCCGAGCAGCGGTACGTGGTCGACTCGATTGCGCAGGCCATCTAGAACCAGACGCCATCATGGCTCTACGACCCAGCGACGCTCAGGCCCAGGCTCCCGCGAAACGCTCGCGGGTGCCGAGCACCACGACGCAGATCTTCATCGGCCTTCTCGTCGGCATCGCCATCGGCTACCTGTGGCCGTCGTCCGACGCGAACGGCGTCCACGTTGTCGGGGCGGCCGAGAGCATCAAGCCGATCGCCGACACGTTCCTGCGGATGATCAAGATGATCATCGCGCCGCTTCTGTTTTCGACGCTGGTGGTCGGCATCGCCGGCACGGGTGACCTGAAAGCGATGGGGCGGATCGGGCTGAAGGCGATCATCTACTTCGAGGTGGCGACGACCATCGCGCTCTTCCTCGGCCTCGGGATTGTCAACCTGTTCCAGCCGGGCGCGGGCGTGCAGATCCCGCTGACCGCGAGCGACTCGCTCAAGGCCATCCAGGAGATCAAGGCCCACACCGGCTGGGACATGCTGGTGACGCTGTTCCCGACGAGCGTGTTCGACGCGATGGCCCGAGGCGACATCCTCCAGTTGGTCGTCTTCTCGATCTTCTTCGGCATCGGCCTCGCCGCGATTGGCCAGAAGGGCCGCCCGGTGCTGGAGTTCCTCGAGAGCGTCGCGCAGGTCATGTTCAGGTTCACCGGCTACGTGATGATGTTCGCGCCGATCGGCGTCATGGCGGCCATCTCGGCCACGGTGGGGAAGATGGGCCTCGGGATCCTCCTCACGCTCGGAAAGCTCGTCCTGTTGATGTACGGCGGCCTGCTCGTCTTCGCCCTCATCGTCGTCGGCGGCGTGTCGCTGATCATCCGCGTGCCGTTCCTGGCGTTCCTGCGCGCCATCAAGGAGCCGTTCCTGATCGCCTTCACGACGGCGAGCAGCGAGGCGGCGCTCCCGAAGGCGCTCGAGGTGATGGAGCGCTTCGGTTGCCCCAAGAATATCGTCGGGCTCGTCCTGCCGACCGGCTACAGCTTCAACCTCGACGGGACGACGCTCTACCTGTCGCTCGCCAGCGTGTTCGTCGCGCAGTTGTTCGGCGTGTCGATGACCTTCGGCCAGCAGCTCGTCATGATGCTGACGCTCATGCTGACCAGCAAAGGGGTGGCCGGAGTCCCGCGGGCGGCGCTCGTCGTGCTCACGGCGACACTGGCGCAGTTCAAGCTGCCGCTCGAAGGCGCAGCGATCCTGCTGGCGATCGACCAGATCATGGACATGGGCCGTACGGCGGTGAACGTGATGGGCAACTGCATCGCGACGGCCGTCGTGGCCCGGTGGGAGGGCGTGTTCGACGACCGGCAGATGCGGGAGTTCATCGGAAGCCGGGCGGCCTGAGATGCGGATCCTGGTTGTCGGAGCCGCCGGGCACCTCGGGACCGCAGTGGTGCGGCACTTCGCCGCGTCCGCCGACGTGACGGCGACCACGCGCAGGGATCTCGACGTGCGCGACCGCCGGGCCGTCGAGGCGACGGTGCGGCGGGTGAGCCCGGACGTCGTGATCAACTGCTCGGCGTACACCGACGTCGATCGCGCGGAGGACGAGCCGCTGGAGGCGCTCGAGGTCAACGCCTTCGCGGTGAAGCGGCTGGCTGCCGCGGCTCGAGCGGCCCGAGCCGCATTCGTGCACTACAGCACCGATTTTGTCTTCGACGGCGCCGCCGGCCGGCCGTACACCGAGGAGGACGAGCCGAATCCGCGCAGCACTTACGCCTGCTCGAAGCTGATTGGCGAGTGGTTCGCGCGCGAGGCCGGCCGCCACTACGTGCTCCGAGTCGAAAGCGTGTTCGGCTCGCTCGCCCCGTCGTCGAGTCCGCGGCGGACCAGCGTCGACCGGATCCTGGACGCGATCCTGGAGGGCCGGGAGGCGCGGGTGTTCGTCGACCGCACCGTGTCCCCGAGCTACAGCGCCGACGTGGCGCGGGCGACTCAGGATCTGTTGGAGCGGCAGGCGCCCGGCGGGCTGTATCACTGCGTCAGTTCAGGCTCGTGCTCGTGGGAGGCGTTGGCCCGCGAGGCGGCCCGGCAGCTGAACCTCGAGCCGCGGCTGGCGCTGGGCAGGATGGCCGACGCCGGACTGAGGGCCGAGCGGCCGCTCTACTGCGCCCTCGCCAACGGCAGACTGGCCAGGGCGGGCGTCGTCATGCCGAGCTGGCAGGACGCGCTCGCGCGGTACCTGCGGGACCGCGCCACACCGGCTGCCCGTCCTTGACCGCCGTTCGCCTGCCCCAGACAGCAGCCTCATCTCCCTTGCCAGGCTCCCGGCCGTCCAGTCCCGGGACGGTTTGGGTCGCGCATCGATCGGATAGGATATGCCCGACGAATCGATGCCTGCTGGACGAACCGAGATGGCCACGGAACGGACGCCGTCGACGGCGGTCCCGAGAGCGCGTCAGCGAGACACCCTGACGGTCGTCACGATTGCCGTCTTGGTGATGATGACGGCGGTCATGGTCGCTCGAACCCTGGCCGTCCTCTTCTACCCCTGGCCGCTGGACGAGGGAGAGGGCTGCTTCCTCGGCCTGTCGTGGAACGTCGCGTCTGGCAGGCCTCTGTACGGAGTCATCGCGCATCCGCCGTACCACTTCAGCGTCTACGGCCCGGTGTTCGTGTACATGGGCGCGTGGGCGTTCAAGCTGTTCGGGCCCACGCCGATCGCACCCCGGGTGCTCGCGTTGGCGTTCTATCTTGGCATCGGGCTTCTGGTCTATCTGTTCGTCCGGCGCGAGACGGAGTCGCGCGCGGCCGCCGTCGTCGCCGCGTTGTTCCTGTTGAGCGAGCGCCACTTCGCCTTGCGAGCTGGCCTCGCGGTGACCGACTGTCCGGCGCTGTTCTTCTCGCTGCTCGGGCTGTGCCTGTGGCGCCGCGGGCGCGCCGTGCGGCTCGGCGCGATCGTGGCGTTCTCGGTCGCGGCGTTCACGAAGCAGAGCTCGATGCTTGCGGCCGCGGCGGCGTTTGCCGCACTCTTTCTCGAGGGACGGCGAGGGGAGGCCACCGTGTCGTTCGGTGGGTTCTGCGCGCTGTGCGGCGCGACGCTCGGCGCATGCGTAGCCCTGTTCGGGCCCGCGTACGTCCTCAATACATTCACGTATGCCAGCGTCGCGCCGATCGACCTCGGCGTTTCTCTGCTTCGTATCTTCCTGGTCGTGGCTGCGGCCTTCGTGCCGTTCCTGGCGTGGACCGCACTGGCGTATCGATCGCGCACCGAGAGGCGGTATCTCCTGCCGGCCCTCTACACAGGGTTCGGCCTGGTGTTTGCCCTGACCAGTGGTCGCGAAGGCGCAAGCCGTTCCTACATGTGCGACTTAGTGGCGGGTATGGCGATCGCGGTGGGTCTTGCCTGGCCGGCGATCTGCCGGCACGTTCGATCCGCCGCTCTGTTCTCTCCGACGACGGCAATCGCGACGGCCCAACTCGCCCTCATCATCGCCGCGCCGCTCTACGGGCTGCCGCCGCTGGGGGGCCCTTCTCCCGATGCTCGGTTGCGGGATGCTGCGATCAGCGAGGCTTACGTCGCCGCTCCCCACGGTATCGTCTTCAGCTACCGGATGGGGCTGAGCCTTGGAACCCAGTCCGAGAACCTGGCGGTCGACGTGTTCAAGCTGAACCAACTGGTGCGCGCCGGAGTTCTGCCCCGGGAGGTCTTGCTCGGACCGATCCGCGACAAGCTCGCCGCCATGGTCATCATGCCCGTGCGCGCCAGCGAGGACTCCCTGTTCCCCGGCTACCTTCGCGACGCCATCCTGCGCGCGTATCGAGTGAAGGACGAGAAGTTCGGCGACTGGTACCTTGTGCCCTCTGGTGCTCAACCGGTCCAGTAGAGGCGGTCGCTGCGGTCCCTTGACCGCTCCGCTCGGCGAACCGTACAATGCGAGGTCCCACGCGACCACCCCCACGCGGCAGGAGGCTCATGTCGAAGCGCGCCATCATCAGCGGAATCACGGGCCAGGACGGGTCGTACCTCGCCGAACTGCTCCTCGAGCAGGGGTACGACGTCACGGGGATCGTCCGGCGCGCGAGCGCGCCGAACTTCTGGCGGATCGAGCACTTGCTGGACCGCCTGACCCTCCGGCCCGCCGACCTCCTCGACCAACTGTCGCTGATGCGTGTGATCGACGACGTCCGCCCGACGGAGTTCTACAACCTGGCGGCGATGTCGTTCGTGCCGGCCAGCTGGGATCAGCCGATGCTCACCGGCGAGTTCAACTCCCAGGGCGTGACCCGGGTGCTCGAGGCCATTCGCCAGGTGGATCCGAAAGTGCGGCTTTACCAGGCCTCGTCGAGCGAGATGTTCGGCAAGGTGCGCGAGATTCCGCAGACCGAGCTGACCCCGTTCTATCCGCGGAGCCCCTACGGGGTCTCGAAGGCGTTCGGCCATTACATCACGGTCAACTACCGCGAGAGCTACGGCCTGTTCGCATGTTCGGGGATCCTGTTCAACCACGAGTCGCCGCGGCGTGGCCTCGAGTTCGTGACGCGGAAGGTCACCGACGGCGTGGCGCGGGTGAAGCTCGGCCTGGCCGAGTCGCTGGCGCTCGGCAACCTGGACGCCTGTCGTGACTGGGGATTCGCGGGTGACTACGTGCGGGCGATGTGGATGATGCTTCAGCAGGACCAGCCGGACGACTACGTCGTGGCAACCGGCATCGCGCACTCGGTGCGCGACCTGGTGGAAGTGGCCTTCGCGCGGGTGGGCCTCGACTGGCAGCAGTACGTGCGGGTGGACCCCGCCCTCCTGAGGCCGGCCGAAGTGGATCACCTGATTGGGGATCCCACGAAGGCGCGGAGCGTGCTCGGCTGGCACCCGAGCGTGGATTTCAAGCGGCTGATTGAGATGATGGTGGACGCCGACGTCGAGCGGCTGTCGGGCCACGCGCGTTGATTAGGCGAACAACGGGTCGGACAGGGGAGCGAGGGCTGGTGGACCGACAGGACGCACACGGCTCGGGTCAGGAGTGGAACTGGCTGGACGGGCTGGACGTCCTTTGGCGCGCGCGCTACATGGTCATTGCGGCAGCGCTCGGCGCAGGCGTGCTGACAGCCGTGATCGTGCTCTTGATCCCGCGGACATACGGGGCCGCCGCAACGATTCATGTCGGCAAGGTGATGGACCGGCTCATCGCTGACCCCCTCAATGTGGCGGTGGAGATCGGCGACGGCAGCACGGGCAGCCGCCTGGCTCGCGCCGGCTTCAGCGACCAGACGCCGGAGGATCTCGCCCAGGCGGTCTCGGCGGCCGTCCGCGTCCAGGCGGTTGGGCCCGCCACGACTCCGAGCCCATTCATCACGGTGATGGCGGAGGGAGACAGTCCGGACTACGCCAAGCGCCTCGCGCGGGTTGCCGCTCAGCTGATCGTCGACGACCACAACGCCAAGTTCGACGCCTGGATGGCAAGGCTGGGAGTGTTCCGCGAGCAGATCGACCGGCAGATCGCGGCCGCCCGCTCCGACATCGCCGAGATCGACACGGCGCTCAAGGACTTCCGGACCAGGCCGACGGTCAGCGCCCCGGCGGTCCTGCTCATGCGGGCCCAACTCGAGGAGAAGCAGACCCAACTGCTGAACTTCATGCGGGAGCAGCGCGACCTCGACCTCAATCTCACGGTGCACAGCGAGCGGACGGTGATGGTGGCCGAACCGCTCCTGCCGCGTGATCGAATGCGTCCGCGCCGCACGGTCACGACGCTGGCCGGCGCCGTGTCGGGCTTCGTGCTCGCGGTGCTTTGGGCGGTGGCCAACGACGCCCGACGCCGCTCGGGCCGGACGGCGAGGAGCGGAGGCGCTCGGTAGGCCCCCCGGCGGCAGGAGCGCGCCCGGGATGCCCACGCATTTTCGGATCAACTACGTCGCCTGCATCGACCCGTTCGCCTGGTCCGGTGGAGGCGAGATGGTGGCGCGCGCGCTGCTCGAGGCTGGCGAGCGGCGCGGTCATCGGATCCGCCGCACCTGTGCGTTCCCGCGGCCGGTTCGCGACGGGTTCGACGACCCGGACTTCTGGATCCTCGCCGACGTCCACAACCGGCCCGGACGTCCGTGGCGCCGCCGTCTGCCGAAGCGCGTCGTCGAGCGTGCGATCTCCGCATGGGCCCTATGTGCATCTCGACAACGCCTACGTCGACGTCTGCGATCTCCCCTACCTTCCGTGCAACGGCCAGATCGATGGCGATGAGTGCCCGTTCAAGCGAGGCCGCTGGTTTCGAAGCCGGGCGTGTCACGGGGCGAAGACGAGGGATCTGTACCGGGGCGCGGCCCTGAACGTCTTCGTCTCGCCGCTCCACCGCCGCACCATCCAGGGAGTGGTCGGCGAAGACGCCGTCGGTCGTTATTTCGAGATGCGCCCGATCGTGGACACGGCCCGGTTTCGGAACGAGGCGTGCGACCGCGATATCGATCACTTGTACCTCGGCCACATCAACGAGGCGAAGGGCGCTGACAACCTTGCGCGGGCATTTCCAGGGGGCACGCTGACGCTGGCCGGCCGCCTCGCCGATTCTCGGTACGCCGGGCTCGGGCGCCACATCGGTGTCGTGCCGTACCATCACGTGCCGGCGCTGCTCAACCGCGCACGTGTCTTCGTACACCTGCCGCGGTGGCCGGAGCCCCAG
Organism: uncultured Acidobacteriota bacterium; assembly: GCA_963784455.1. Taxonomy (GTDB): domain Bacteria; phylum Acidobacteriota; class Vicinamibacteria; order Vicinamibacterales; family Fen-181; genus FEN-299. The sequence goes on from CAWARN010000005.1 coordinate 352,917, forward strand.
GGCCGCGCGGTGGTCGAGGCGGCGCTCTGCGGCTGCGCGCTCATGACCAACGACCGCGTTGGCGCCACGAGTTTCGGCCTCGACTTCTCTGCCCCCGCCTCGTGTGCGGGCGCGCTGGACGAGGCATGGGAGGCCATCATCGAGGCCGTCGGTCGCCGGAGCGAGTCGTGAGCACAGGCATCGCCAGCATCATCGTCCTGGCGTGGCGCGGCGGCGAATCGCCGCCGGTCATGGGGCTGATCAGGAGCGTGGCCGCGACAGCGACGGCGCCCTTCGAGATCGTCGTGGTCTGCAACGGACAGGACCCCGCGCTTGTCGAGCGGTTGCGCGGAGAGCCGGCTGTGACGCGCGCCGCCTTCCTCACCCAGAACTCGGGCGTCGCACGCGGCTGGAACATCGGAGCGCACCTCGCGCTCGGCGAGTACCTCGTCTTCGTGAACGAGGACGTCGTCGTGGGCGAGGGGTGCGTCGACGCCCTCGTGTCGGCTCTGCGCGTCGATTCCACGCTGGGCCTGGTCGGGCCGCGCGGGGCCCGGTGGGAGTTCGCGCCCGACCGCGCGCGGCACGTCGAGGTACGTGTCGGGCGGCGGCCTCGTGCCGTGCGACGCGGTCTCAGGGTTTTTGTTCGCGGTGCGCCGGTCGGCGCTTGCCGGATGCGGCTTCTTCGACGACGAGTTCTCACCGGCCGGGTGCGAGGAGGTGGATCTGGCTCAGGCAGTGCGAAGGAAGCAGTGGGGCGTCTGCGCGCTCGGCGGGTTGCGGTACGAGCACGAATGGGGCGTCAGCGCGTGGGACCGAGGCCGCGAGATCGCGTGGCTGGGCCGCAGCGAGACGACCGGGGCGATTGCGCTGCGCAACCAGGCGCGCCTCGCGCGCAAGTGGGGCGGCGCCAACGCCGGCCGAGCCTTCGGCGGCGACTACTATGATCGGGAGTATTTCGCTCGCCGGAGTTACCTCGACACAATGACGCGGCCACGGACGATCCGCGGCCATACCGAGCCACCGCTCGTCCAGACAATGGCCGACGTCGTCGAGGCGACAGGCGTGATTCCGCCCCGCGGGAGCGTCCTGGATGTGGGCTGCTCCTACGGCCTTCTGGTGCAGGAACTCGTGGCCCGCGGCTACGACGCCCGCGGCGTCGACTTCAGCGCGGACGTGGTTGCGGCCAGCCCGGTCCGCGAACGAATATGGCAGGGCAACGCCCTCGAGATGCCGTTGGACCGACGCTACGACGCGGTGTTCGCCGGCGACATCTACGAGCATCTCAACGACGCGGAGGCACGGCTACTGACGCAGCGGATCGCGGCGTTGAGCGGCGTGCTGATTGCGATTGTCAACAAGAGCCGGCACGAGCCGAGCCACATCAACGTCCAGCCGAACGGACGATGGCTGAGCCTCTTTGCCGACAGCGGCTTCGGGTTCGAAGCCGCCGCGACATGGAGGGGCCGCCGCCGCTATCTGCGCAACTCGGCCGGCACAGAGGACTGGCACGTCAACCTGCTCGTGGTGAGTGCCAGGCGTCATTCGAGGTTGAACCGCCTCACGTCGCGGGTCGCAGATGGTGGGGCGGCGTGGCGCGCGGCTGGGCGGCTGGTGTTCTTGTGGCGCTGATCCCACTTGCTGCCGATCGGGTCACGCGATGAGCAAGGCGCTGGTTGCCCGGAACTCGGCGCTGATGTTCGCCGCCCAGTTCGTGGCCCGGGCATCGGGACTCGTGGTGTTTGCGACGGTCACACGATTCCTCTCGGTCGAAGAGATCGGCCTCTTCGGCTACGCGATGTCGATGGTCGGGTTTCTGACCATCGTCGTGGACTTCGGATTCGACATGGTGGTGACGCGGGAAGCCGCGAGGGGGATGGGGCCGCAGGCCGCGGGCGTGGCGCTGCGCCTGAAGACGCTGCAATTCGCCGTCTTCTTCCCCGTGCTCGTGGCGGGCGCCTGGCTTCAGGCCGGCAAGGGCCCTGCGCTGCTGGCTGTCGCACTGCTCGGGGCGGCGGTGTGGCACGAGTCGGCCAACCGGACGGTTGCGGCATGCTACCTGGCCCGGGGGCGGGCCGAGTACGGCGTGGTGTCGGAAGCCAGCGCGGCCATCGTGCGGCTGCTCCTCGTGCCGATGCTCCTGCTCGGTGGCGCCCGCGTGGTGGGAGTGGCGGCGGGCTACTGGGCGGCGAGCGCCGCGACGGTGGCGGTGCTGGCCGCGTGGGCCTGGCGGCACGGCTTCCGCGCGGAGTTCTTCCGACCTCGCGGGGACTCTCGCCGGGTGTTCGGCGAGGCGGCTGCGTTCGCCGCCTACGGCCTGCTGTTCACAGTGTCCTTCCGGCTCGACATGGTCATGCTGAAGGGCGTCCGCCCCGACGACGAGGTCGGTCGCTACTATGCCGCGTTCCGCGTGATCGAAGCGATGCTCGTCCTCCCCGCGGTCGTGACCGGCGCGGTGTATCCGTTGCTGTCGCGTCTGGATGGCGACGGCGACCGCGAGGGATTCGGACGGGCCTGTGCCGGCGCCACGAGGGCGCTCGCCGTCGCCGGAGTCGGCGCCGCGCTTGCCGTGGCGGCCGCGGCGCCTCTGGTCATCCGGCTCGTCGCCGGCCCAGGTTACGACGGCGCCGCCGTGTACCTGCGGTGGCTGCTCGCGTCGTTCGTCCTGGTCGACCTGCAGTGTGTGAGCCTGGTCGCCCTCAACGCGGTCGGCCGGCAGCGCGCGAATGTCTGGGTGATGCTGGTTGGTGCGGCCGCGAAGCTCGCGTGGAACCTGAGCCTGATTCCGACCCACGGCGCCATCGCAGCCAGCGTCGGTTCCGTCGTCGTGAGCGGGATCGTGACTGCGCATCTGGCGTTCGCCGCCAGGCAGTGGTATCGCCCATCGGACTGGCTGCGATCGTGGGCGGGCGCCGCCGTCGCGGCCTGCGCGTCTGTCGCGGCGCTCGCCGCCGCGTGGCGCGCGTCGGATGTATGGCGTCTCGGTCTCGCGCTGTCGGTCTTCGTCATGGGCGCAGTCCTCACCGGTGCGCTCCGACGCACGGACGTGGTCACCGTCCGCGACCTGTGGCGGGCGCGAACGGCGGGCGCCGCGGAGGTGAACCGGTGACGCGCTTCCAGCGGGCCGCGGTGCCTCTCGGATTGGCCGTCGTTGCCGCCGCGACGGCGCTCGCTCCGGCGCTGGTCGCGATGGGAGTCGCTGGGGCAGCGGTCCTGGCGCTCGTCCTCTGGGCGCCTCCCGTCTGGTCGCTCGCGTTCCCGGTCGTCATCGTCCAACTGGCCGGCGAAGGGCTGCGGCTGTCCGCGCTGCCGGTGGGCGTGGCCCAGTTCGCCTACCTGCCCGCAGCGGTGGCCGTGGCCCTGCACAGGCTGGCGGACCTGCCGCGTCTGACGGGACCCGTCGACCGCGGGATGGCAGCGGTCGGACTCGTGACCGTTCTGGCGACCCTCGTCGGGATGGCCGACTTCGCGCCGGCGGAGTTGATCTGGGGAGACGTCGTGCCCATCGTCTTCCTGGTTCTGACCTATGTCGCGACGCGTCTCCTCGTGCGCACCAGACCCGAGTTCGACTTCCTGTTGAAGGCGATGCTGGCCGGGAGTTGCCTCGCCTTCGGCAAGGTGGTCTTCCTGATGGCGGTGCCGTTCCCGGTCAGCTGGGAGGGGCCATGGCAGGCGAGCCGGGCCACGACGTCGGGCTTTCCGCGGATCATCCTGCGCGGTGCCGACCTGTTCTTCGTGGCCGGTTCGGTCGTGGTCTTCGCACGCCTGGTATGGCGCGCGCGGGTCGCGTCGGTGTCTGCGGTTGCGGGGCTGCTGAGCCTTGGCGGGGCGATGCTGTCGGGAACGAGGTCGAACTGGATTGGCCTCGCCACCGGCGTCGCGGCGGTCGCCCTTGGGGCCGTCGCGCGTTCGCGCGCCGGGCTTCGGCGTGTCGCTGCCGGCATCGCCGCCGGCGTCGTCGTGCTGACGCTCACGCTGGCGTGGTCCGATGGAGCGCGTGGGTTTGCCGGGCGGCTGGGCGAACTCGTCCGGTCCAGGCCGTGGACGGTGACCTTCCGGCTGCTCGAGTCCGAGGGCGTGATCGAGGCGATCCGGTCCGGTGGCGCCCTCGGCAGCGGGATGGGATCCACCTTCGTCTACTCGGACCTCGAGCGTCAGGAGATGGCCAGCACGAACTGGAACCACAACGCGTACCTCCAATGGCTGCACAAGGCCGGGGTCGTTGGCCTGCTGGTGTTCGTGGGCCTCGCCCTCCGAGCCTTGCGGACGGCGTTTCGCCTGGTGCGCGGCGGCCACCCGTGGGCCGAGGGCCTGCTCGGGATGGGGGGGGCGCTCGTCGCGGTGCTGGTGCTGTCGCTGACCACCAACAAGGTGTTCGAATTCTCCGGAGCCATGTTCCTCGGCCTGGCGTTCGGCGCCATCCAGTCTGCCGCCGACTCGGAGCGGCCGCGCGAGGTTCTACCGCCGGGACCCGCGGACGAGCGGTAGGCGGCTGCGCGCCGCCCGCAGTCCGCGTCACGGTCCGCGATCCGGCCGCGAGTCGATGACGAACTTTCGACCTGGCTTCTTGCGATGCGCATAGCGATCGACGTCAAGACCATGGCGATTCACAGGGCCGGGATCAGCGCTGCGCTGGCCGCGGTGCTGCCTCGCCTGGTCGAGCGGACGCCCGCGATCGAATGGGTGGCGCTTGGCCCGGAATCGGCGCGCCGGCAGGTCCCGGCCGGAGTTCGTCTCGTGCCGATTGAAATGGTGCGGGGCGTCGGGCGGGCGCGGCTGCCGATTACGATCAGTTTCAGCTGAGGCTTGGCGTGCGCCGGCAGCGGGCGTCGGCGTTCTACAGCCCGTACCTCGATGCGCCGATCGGGCTGAGGGTGCCGACGATCGTGACCATCCACGATGCCGTTCACTACCGGTTCCCTCGCCTCTACCCGGTTGCGCAGCGCGTGTACTATCGGAGCCTGATGCGAATCCACGCCGCCCGCGCCGCCGCCGTGGTTACCGATTCGGTCTTCTCGCGCGACGAGATCCTCTCGTGCACGGGGATGGACCCCCGGCGCCTGCACGTCGTTCCGCTCGCGCTCCCTCCTTCGTTCCGGCGGCCTTCCGGGGGACCGGACACGTTACGCGTCGCGCGGTACGGTCTGCCCCGGCGCTATGTCCTGTACCCGGGCGGCGTCGAGCCTCGGAAGAACCTGAGCCGACTGCTGGGCGCGTACGCGGCATTCCGGCGCGCTGTGCCGGACGGCCCGGCGCTCGTCCTGACCGGAGCGCGTGAGCGCTACGCGGGCCTGGCAGCGGAACTCGACCGTCATGGGATCGGCGCGTCGGTCCACATGCCGGGCCGCGTGGAAGACGCGGACATGGCGCACGTCTACGCCGGCGCCGCCTGCGTGGTCTATCCCAGCCTCTACGAGGGATTCGGCCTTCCCCTGCTCGAGGCGATGACATGCGAGGTGCCCATCGCCTGCTCGAACCGATCGTCGCTGCCGGAGATCGGCGGCGAGGCGGCCTGGTATTTCGAGCCGGAGTCGGAGGAGTCGATTGCCGACGCGCTGGCGCGGGTTACGTCCGATGCGGCGCTGCGGGAGCGCCTGGTTGCCGCCGGGCGCGAGCGCGCGGCGCTCTACTCGGTCGACGCGGCGGCCGAGGGCCTGGCTCGCCTTCTGACCGAGATCCTCGGGATGGTCCTGATGCGACAGGCGATTCTCTACTTCGCGTCGGTGCACTGGGACGATCCAAAGGGCACGCCCAGCAGAATCGCCCTCCAGTTGGCGCGGCGCTACGACGTCCTCTACGTCGAGCCTCCTCTGTGCGCCCTCTATGCCCGGGATCCCGGTCGGAACCGCCGATGGCTTCGGGCCGGACGGCCGCCGCGGCAGATCGCCGACGGCCTCGCCGTGTACATGCCGCCCCCAGCGCTGCCGCTCAAGACGCGCGTGCCCCTCTTCAACCGCGTGAGCCAGCGCTGGGTGCGCCCGTTCGTGCGCCGCGCAGCCGCATCGCTGGGCATGAAGCGGCCGGTGCTGTTCACCTATCTTCCGCACCTCCATGCGTCGGTCGGCAGGTACGGCGAACGGGCCGTCTGCTACTACTGCGTCGACGACATGGGCTCGCTGACGCGGGTGATCGACCCGGCGGTGGTGGCGGGCTTCGAGCGGGATCTGCTCGCGAAGGCCGATCTGGTGTTCACGACATCGCGCGGTTTGCGGCAGCGCTTCAAGGCATGGCACTGCGAGGCTACTCTCGTTCCGAACGGATCCGATCCCGCACTCTACGCCGCCGCGCTCGCGCCGGGGACGCCTGTAGCCGCCGAGGTTTCGGGCCTCCGCGCGCCGGTGCTGGGGTATAGCGGGCTGGTGGATTTCCGCATCGACCAGGGGCTCGTCGCGGACGTGGCCCGCCGACGGCCGGCGTGGTCGTTCGTGTTCATCGGGCCCGTCCGCACGTCGGTCTCGATGCTGGCGGCGCTGCCGAACGTCCAGTTTGTGTCACCTCGGCCGCAGGCGGCGCTTCCGTCGTTCTTCAAGGGATTCTCCGTCGGGCTGGTACCCTACGCGCTCGGTCCGATGGTCCGGTTCATCTACCCGACGAAGCTCAATGACTACGCCGGCGCGGGCCTGCCGGTTGTCAGCACACTGCTGCCGGAACTCGAGGGGCTCGAGCCGGACATCGTGACCCGCGTTGCCGGAGCGGACGAGTTCATTGCGGCGGTAGAGCGCCTTGCACCGTCGCGGTGGGAGCCGGATCTTCATCCGGTCCCGCCTGGCGTTCGCGGCGGAGAACAGCTGGGCTCGGCGGGCCGCGGTCATCGCCAATCGGATCGACGCCGTGCTCGGGGGGCAATCCTGATGCGCGTGCTGATGCAGCCTCGCAGCGACATGCTCTCGGGCGGCGAGGCCACCCAGATTCGCGAGACCGCCGCGGCGCTCCGCCGGTGGGGAGTGGCGGTTGACGTCGACAGTGCCCTCCGTCCGGACCTCCACGGGATCGATGTCGTCCACGTCTTCGGCCTGACCCAGCCGGCCGAACCGCTGCTGCAGGCCGAACATGCGTCAGGCCACGGCGTCCCCGTCGTCCTCTCGCCGGCCTACCAGGAATCTTCGGATACAACCGCGGCGGCCGATTCGGGCTCGCGGCGTGGGCCTACCGGCTGCTGCCGGCTGAACCGCTCGCGGAGGCAGCCAAGCTGGGCCTTCGCATCGGCCGCGCGCGGGGACGCCGGCTGGCGTTGGCCCGCCTGCTGCCGGTGACGCTCGAGCGCCAGCAGCGCCGGCTGCTGGCGCGAGCCGCGCTCGTGCTGCCGAATTCGGCAGCGGAAGCGAGCGCGATTGCAGCGCGCTTCGACCGTCACGGCGCGTGCCGGGTGGTGCCGTAACAGGTGGCCGCGTCGACGTTCGCCGGAGCGACGGGCGACGCGTTCCGACTGGAGACGGGGCTGCGCGACTTCGTCATCGCCGTCGGGTTCATCTCGAGTCTGGAGAACCAGCTCCGCCTGATCGCGGCGATCGAGGGGACGGGACTGCGGCTGGTCATCGCCGGGAGCCGGGTTCCCACCCACGCCGCCTTCTACCGGGCCGTGTGCGATGCCGCCCGGCGGTCGGGCGTGACCATGCTGGGGCACGTTCCACACGAGCGGCTGGCGTCGGCGCTCGCCGCTGCGCGGGTCGTCGCGCTGCCCAGTTGGTTTGAGACGTGCGGCATGGCGTGCCTGGAAGGAGCGGTCGCCGGCTGTCGGGTCGTCGTGACGAACCGTGGCTACACTCGCGAGTACCTCGGTGAGGACGCCAGCTACTGCGATCCGGGGGACGTCGGCTCGATTCGCCGGGCTATACTTGAGGCGGCCGAGGCCGTCCCCGAGCGCCTGCGGGACCGGGTATGTCCGAATACACGTGGGAGGCCTCCGCGGAGGCGACGCTCGACGGCTACCGGGCGGTCCTCGCCGGCCCGAATCGCGTCGACGCGGCCGGGAGGCGACCGAATCCACCACCATGCGCGTAGCCATCGTGATCACGCGGCTCAACATCGGCGGCGCCTCCCCGCCCGTGATCTCCCTTGCAGTTGGCCTTCGCGCCCGTGGTCATGAAAGTGTGCTCGCGGTTGGGAGCCCGGAGCCGGGCGAGGGCTCTCTCGAAGCCGAAGCCGCGAGGGCCGGCGCCACCGTCGTCACGATCCCAGGACTCCGCCGCAACCCGCACGTGGTTCGCGACGCCCGCGCGCTAGCCAGGCTGGTTGCGCTGTTCCGGGACTTCCGACCGAACGTCGTCGCGACCCACATGTCCAAGGCCGGGGCGCTCGGCCGGGTGGCGGCCAGGCTCACCCGCGTTCCTGTCGTCGTCCACACGTATCACGGGAAGGGATTCGACGTGTTCCCCAGGGCTGGCGGCGCAGTTCGGTGCTGTGGGCCGAACGGCTGCTCGCGAGGCTGGCGACCGGCAACATCGTCGTCAGCGCCAAGCAGCAGGAGGAGTTCCTGCAGTTGCGCGTGTCCCCGTCCCACCGCCTGCGCGTCATCAGACTCGGGCTCGACCTCGACCCGTTCTTCGTCGCCTCGAGGCGGGTCGGGCCTCTCAGGCGCGAATTGGGTTTCGACGACGACGTCCTGCTCGCGGGCGTGGTCGCCCGCGTCGTGGCAATCAAGGGACAGGGCGTCTTCCTTCGAGCGGCTGCCCGGCTGCGGGAGGCGTGCCCGAACCTCAGGTTCCTCGTGGTCGGCGACGGGCTGTTCAGGCCGGAGTGTGAGGCCCTGGCCAGAAGCCTCGGGCTGGGGGACTCCGTGCGGTTCCTCGGGTGGCGTCGCGACATTCCCGAGGTGCTCTCGGCCCTGGAATCTGGTCGTGTTGCCGACGGTCATGGATTTCGAGGGCACGCCGGTGACGCTCATCGAGGCACTCGCCGCGGGCCGTGCCGTTGTCGCCACTGATGTCGGAGGGGTGGTCGATGTGATTCGGCTTGGGCAGACGGGGTTGCTGGTTCCCCCGAATGACCCGGCGGCCCTGGCGGACGCGATGCGGCGCCTGGTCGCGGACCCTGTGATGCGCGAGACGTTTGGGAGAAACGGGCAGGAGTTGGTGCGCGAGCGCTACGCGCGGGACCGCATGGTCACCGAGACCGAGACCTACTACCGCGAGCTGCTTGAGGCGGTGAGACCGTAGGACCATGCCGCTGCTCGCCTTCGGGTTCGCGTTTGCGGCCTCACTCGGCTTGACGCTCGTCGTGCGGGCCGTCGCTCGTCGCGCCGGGATCGTCGCCCAGCCTCGCGATGACCGCTGGCACCGGCGCCCGACCGCGCTGCTCGGCGGTATCGGTATCGCCGCCGGCTTCTCCGCCCCGGTGCTGGTGATGGGCGCCTGGAACCAGGTCGGTCCCATCGTGGCGCTCGCGCTCTCCGTCACGACGCTCGGCCTGATCGACGACCTGCGCCGCCTCAGTCCCGCCGCCAAGCTGGCGTTCGAGGCGACTGCGGCTGCGGTCGCCCTCTCCCTGGGTTATCGCCTCGGGTGGACCGGATCTCTGACGTTCGATTCGCTGTTGACGCTGCTGTGGCTCGTCGGGATGGCGAACGCCTTCAATCTGCTGGACAACATGGATGGCCTGGCGGCCGGCGTCGCGGGCATCGGTGCGGCCGCCTATCTGATTCTCGCGCTGGCCGGCGGTACGCCGGCCGACGTCCTCATGCTCGCCGCCTTCGCGGGTGCGACGTGCGGGTTCCTCGTCTTCAATATCCATCCGGCGAGCATCTTCATGGGGGACGCCGGCAGCCTGTTTCTCGGGTTCACTCTCGGGCTGCTCGCCGTGCGATCGGGTGCGGGAATCGGCACGGGCGGAGCGTCGGCCGTCGTCATTCCGCTGGCCATCCTGTCTGTGCCCATCTTCGACACGGCGCTCGTGACGTTCATGCGCAGCCTCGCCGGCCGTCCGATCTCGGAGGGCGGACGCGACCACTCGTCACACCGGCTCGTGGCGCTCGGCCTGCCTGAACGCCGCGCCGTCTTCGTGCTGTGGGCGTTTGCGGGCGTCGCGGCCATCACGGGGCTTTCGGCGTTCTTCCTCGACCTGAGCCACGCCAACATCGTTGCCGGGTTGCTCGCGGGCGGACTCGCGCTGTTCGGTGCGCATCTGGCGCAGGTCCGCATCCACGACGCCGACACGGCTCCGTCAGAGCCCAACGGCACCGTTGCCCTGGTGCTCAAGGCCGTCAGCACGCGAACGAGGGTACTCGACGTCCTGATCGACATGTCCGTCGTGACGCTCGCGTACTACACCGCGTACCGCATCCGGTTCGATGACGCGGCGTTCACGCTGTTCTTCCCGCTGTTCCTGAAGTCGCTGCCGATTGTCGTGGCGGTCTCGATTACGTCGCTCTGGTGGACGGGAGGCTACAGGGGCGTCTGGCGTCGCTTTGGCCTTCAGGATGCGCTGTGCGTGCTGAAAGGGACGGCCCTGGCCACGGTATGTTCCGTCGCGGCGATGTCGTACTTCTTCCGGTTCGAGGGTTACTCACGCGCGGTCTTCGTGATCTGCGGCGCGCTGACGTTCGGGCTGCTGGCGGCAGGCCGTGCGTCCTTCAGGATCGTGCACGAGTTGACGCCGCACGGGAGGCCGGCCGCCTCGCCGACACCGGCAGTCCCCGTCGGACAGCCGCTCCCTGCCGTTTCTCCACTTCGAAGACGGTCATCTTCTATCCCGCCTCCGTGCCACGATTGTGACATTCCGATTACCAAAGTGTAAGACACCGGCTCGGACGCCCTGCCACCCATCGCGGTCGTCAGCCCGAACTACTCAGCAAACAGGTCCGTTCTAGGCGCCTGAGCTGCCCTCGTCGTGGTGGTACCCGGCTTGCCCTTTCGACCGGCATGCGGGTCCCTCAAGCCGAAGGCACCATGTCCAAGATCAGACGCATCCCGACCCTTCTAGTGCTGTTCGCACTATTGACGGCCTCGGTCTACGCCGGGTCGGTTACTGTCACCTGGGACCGGAACACCGAGCCGGACGTCACAGGCTACACGGTGCTCTACGGCACCCAGTCTGGTGTCTATACGTTCAGTCAGGCGGCGGGCAGCGCCACAACGTGGACGGTGGACAACCTCACGGCGGGGCGAACCTACTACTTCGCGGTGCAGGCCGTGAACGCCGCTGGCATGACCAGCCCGCTGTCGCAGGAAGTGAGCGCTTCGTTGCCGATCGGCTCCATGGCGTGCACGGGGGTGACGGCGGCGGCACCGGCGATGGGGATGGTGGGGAGCCCGGTGGCGTTCACGGCCCAGCCCAGCCCGGCCGGTTGCACGGGGGCGGTGACCTACCAGTGGGCGTTTGGCGACGGCACGTCGAGCGCGTCGGCGACCGCTTCGCATGCGTACGCTGCGGCCGGGAGTTACACGTGGACGCTGTCGGGGACGGTAAATGGGGCGCCGGTGGCGGCACAGACGGGCACGATTGCGATGTCACCGAACTCGGCGTGCACGGGGGTGACGGCGACGGCACCGGCGACGGGGACGGTGGGGAGCCCGGTGGCGTTCGCGGCCCAGCCCAGCCCGGCCGGTTGCACAGGGGCGGTGACCTACCAGTGGGCGTTTGGCGACGGCACGTCGAGCGCGTCGGCGACCGCTTCGCATGCGTACGCCGCGGCAGGAAGTTACACGTGGACGCTGTCGGCGACGGCAAACGGCGCAACGGTGGCGGCACAGACGGGCACGATTGCGGTGTCATCGAACTCGGCGTGCACGGGGGTGACGGTGACGTCGCCGGCGGCAGGGACGGTGGGGAGCCCGGTAGCGTTCAGGGCCCGGCCCAACCCGGCCGGTTGCACGGGGGCGGTGACCTACCAGTGGGCGTTTGGCGACGGAACGTCGAGCGCGCTGAGGACCGTGTCGCATGCGTACGCTGCGGCCGGGAGTTACACGTGGACGCTGTCGGTGATGACAAACGGCGCGGCGGTCGGCGGCACAGACGGGCACGATTGCGATGTCCGACGGCGTCCGCACGCTGCGAACGGTGGTCGCAGCGCCGCCGGCGCGGGCGGGGATTCATCCAGCGGAGGCGATGTGGCAGGACATGGGGATGACCGTCCAGGCCGGGGACGACCTGCGGATCACGGCGGCGGGGACGTGGCGCAATGGGAGTCAAGCGCTGACGGCGGCCGGTGATGGGAGCCAGGTGGTGACCGGCCCGAACTGTCCGATGTCGGGCGCGCCGCTGATGGCGTTGGTGGCACGCATCGGGCCGAACGGGACGCCGTTCCTGGTGCAGGATGGCCAGGCGATGCAGGTCACGACGACGGGGACCCTGTATCTGGCGCCGAACGACAACTGGTACATGCTGTGGGACAACAGCGGCAGTCTGGCAGTGACGATTTGCGTGCGGGCGCCGGAGCCGGTGGTGTGCACGGGTGTGACGGCGACGGCACCGGCGACGGGGTCGGTGGGGAGCCCGGTGGCGTTCACGGCCCAGCCCAGCCCGGCCGGATGCACCGGGCCGGTGACATACGAGTGGGCGCTTGGCGACGGGACGTCGAGCACGGAGGCGACCGCGTCGCGCACCTACTACACGGCCGGGAGCTACACGTGGACCCTGTCGGCGACGGTAGACGACGAGGCGGTGGCGTCGCAGACGGGGACGATTGCGGTGTCGAACCAGACCTGCACGCCGCGGACAGTCCTGGCCGCACCGCGGGCGCAGGCGGGGATGAATCCGGTGGAGGCGATGTGGCAGGACATGGGAATGACCGTCCAGGCCGGGGACGACCTGCGGATTACGGCGGCGGGGACGTGGCGCAATGGGAGTCAAGCGCTGACGGCGGCCGGTGATGGGAACCAGGTGGTGGGCGGCCCGAGCTGTCCGATGTCGGGCGCGCCGCTGATGGCGTTGGTGGCACGCATCGGGGCGACCGGGACGCCGTTCCTGGTGCAGGACGGCCAGGCCATTCCGGTCACGACGACGGGGACACTGTATCTGGCGCCGAATGACAACTGGTACATGCAGTGGAACGACAGCGGCAGCCTGGCGGTGACGATTTGCGTGGGAGCGCCGGAGCCGGTGATGTGCACGGGTGTGACGGCGACGGCACCGGTGACGGGAGCGGTGGGGAGCCCGGTGGCGTTCACGGCCCAGCCCAGCCCGGCCGGCTGCATCGGGGCGGTGACGTACGAGTGGGCGCTTGGCGACGGGACGTCGAGCGCGGAGGGGACCGCGTCGACCACCTACTACGCGGCCGAGAGCTACACGTGGACCCTGGAGGCGACGGTAGGCGGCGTGGCGGTGGCGCCGCAGACGGGGACGATCGCGGTGTCGAACTACATCTGCAGGCCGCGGACGGTCCTGGCCGCGCCGCCGGCGCGAGCGGGGATGAATCCAGCGGCGGCGATGTGGCAGGACATGGGGATGACCGTCCAGGCCGGAGACGACCTGCGGATCACGGCGGCGGGGACATGGCGCGCCGGGAATCACGCGCTGACGGCGGCCGGTGACGGGAGCCAGGCGGTGACCGGCCCGAACTGTCCGATGTCGGGCGCGCCGCTGATGGCGTTGGTGGCACGCATCGGGGCGACCGGGACGCCGTTCCTGGTGCAGGGCGGACAGGCGATTCCGGTCACGACGACGGGGACGCTGTATCTGGCACCGAATGACAACTGGTACACGCTGTGGAACAACAGCGGTAGCCTGGCTGTGACGCTGTGTTCTCGCCAGTGAGAGAAGAGCGGCGACTGCAGCCACTGCCCATACGCAGGATCTCAGCGACCGACCTCACCGCCCAAGGTGAGGTCGGTCGAGGCGGCCCAGGTTGGGGATCGACAAGCAGCCGCGACGGCCTCAGGCTGGGGTTGCCACCGACCAGCCCAGCAGACTGCATCGCCCACCTTGCCACACGCGGCGGGCGCCCGGGCGAGGTCCTGCCGGTGCAGATCGCTCCTGACTGAGACGCCGAGCGCCCGTCCTTCCCTGCGCCGGCCACCCTCACGGACTGCCTGCGCCTCACCGCCCGCTTCTCCCCGAGTAGCCGAGCTCTTCGACAGCACGGAGTGTCCCCACCCTCGCCGTCCGTCATTGGCGTCCGCTCGTTGACTTGCCTTTGTCCGTCCGATAGGATTGTGGCGTTTCCTGATTCTGTGGCCTCAACCAGTACGGCGGGTCTCCGGGCCGCGCCGCCTTGAGAATTCGTTCGCATGCAGGGCTGGTTCTCGATCCTCCTGTTGCTGATCCTCGGTGCGGCCTTCGGCGCCGGCTCGATCGTCCTGTCGACGATCCTCGGGCCGCGCAAGCCGTCGCCCGAGAAGCTCGCGCCGTACGAGTGCGGCATGCCGGCCGTGTCGGACGCGCGGGAGCGTCATCCGATCAAGTTCTATCTGATCGCGATGATCTTCCTGCTGTTCGACATCGAAGTGGCGTTCCTGTACCCGTGGGCGATGGCGTTGCGCGATCTGTCCTGGCCGGGCCTGGCGCAGATCCTCGTGTTCTTCGCGATTCTGATTGCCGGCTACGCCTACGTCTGGAAGAAGGGCGCCCTGACGTGGGACAAGCCGTAGACGTGCGCGCCATGCACCGCAGGACGCGCCGGGTCTGAGCGAACGAGGCGGCCCCTCATGGCTTTTGACGTCGAGATTCCGGTTCTGACGACCACCGTCGAGAAGATGGTGAACTGGGCGCGGCAGGGATCGATCTGGCCGGTCACCTTCGGGCTCGCGTGCTGCGCCATCGAGATGATGTCGATGAGTGCGTCGCGCTACGACATCGCCCGGTTCGGCGCCGAGGTCTTCCGCGGGTCGCCCCGGCAGTCCGACCTGATGATCGTGGCCGGACGGCTCTCGCGGAAGATGGCGCCGGCGCTGCGGCGCATCTACGACCAGATGCCCGAGCCGAAGTGGGTGATCTCGATGGGCGCCTGCGCCTCGTCGGGCGGCGTGTTCGACAACTACGCGATCGTGCAGGGCGTCGATCAGATCGTGCCGGTGGACGTGTTCGTGCCGGGCTGCCCGCCGCGCCCCGAGTCGCTCATCTACGGCATCATCCAGCTCCAGAAGAAGATCAGCCAGTCGAAGCTGGTCGTGAAGGCGGGGTAGACACCGTGGACGCTCGCGCGATCATTGCCGCCCTCGCCCCTGCCGTGCCCGACGTTCATCTTGAGCCAGGGGCCGCCACCGATCGTCCGACCGTCATCGTGCCCGCGGGAGCATCTGCTCGCGGTCGCGAGAGCGCTTCGCGAGCGGGTGTTGCCGCACTTCGACGTCCTGGTGGACGTGACCGGTGTCGACCGGTGGCCGGCCGAGCCCCGATTCGAGGTCGTGTACCACGTGGTGGCGACGGGCGGCCCCGCGAGGATCCGGCTGAAGGTCCTCCTGGCGGCAGACGATCCCCGCGTGTCGTCGGTGCAGGCGGTGTGGCCGTCGGCCAACTGGCTCGAGCGCGAGGTGTGGGATCTGTTCGGCGTCGTCTTCGAGGAGCACCCCGACCTCCGCCGCATCCTGATGCCCGAGGACTGGGAGGGGCATCCGCTGCGCAAGGACTACCCGGTGCAGATCTCGATGAAGCCGAAGGTGTACGAGCCGCTGCAGCTGACCGAGCAGGAGTTCCGGGCGAACATCGTGGCCGACCGGGACGCGCGCGGCAATCAGCACCGTGAGGATCGCTGACCCGAGATGACCAAGACCGACCGCGACCGCGTCGTGGATGACGCCTTTGCCGACACGATCGCGCTGCATCAGCGTGTGCGGCGCGAGGGCCAGGCGGCGATCTCGGCGGCCGCCGACGCCCTGCGGCAGGCGCTCCGCGATGGCCGGAAGGTGCTGGTCTGCGGCAACGGCGGGAGCGCGGCCGAGGCTCAGCACTTCGCCGCGGAGCTGGTCGGGCGGTTCACGCGCGAACGGCGCGCATGGCCGGCCCTGGCGCTGACGACCGACACCAGCGCGCTGACGGCGATCGGCAACGACTACGGGTTCGAGCGGGTGTTCGCCCGCCAGGTCGAGGCGCACGGGCAGCCGGGCGACGTGCTGATCGGGATTTCGACGAGCGGCGGGTCGCCGAACGTGCTGGCCGCGGTCGAGACGGCCCGGGCCGCGCGGGCTGGTGACGATCGGGTTGACGGGGCGGGACGGCGGCGCGCTCGGGCGCGCCGTGGACGTCCACGTGAACGTGCCGTCGCCGTCGACCGCCCGGGTGCAGGAGGTGCACGTCGACGCTCCTGCACGTGCTGTGCGACCTGGTCGAGCAGGAACTGCGTGGACGCCGATGCCTGAGCTCCGCACCGAAACGATGACCGTCAACATGGGGCCGCAGCACCCCAGCACGCACGGCGTGCTGCGGCTCGTGCTCGAGCTCGACGGCGAGAACGTCGTGTCGGCGCGACTCGACCATCGGCTACCTGCACACCGGCATCGAGAAGACGGCCGAGCAGAAGAAGTGGCAGCAGGTCATCCCGCTCGTCGAGCGGATGGACTACCTGAGCGCGCAGTCGAACAGCCTGGCCTACGCGCTGTCGGTCGAGAAGCTGCTCGGGCATCGAGATGCCCGAGCGCGTGAAGTGGATCCGCGTGCTGCTCGCCGAGCTGCAGCGGCTCAACAGCCACCTGGTCTGGCTCGGCGACGCACGCGATGGAGCTCGGCGCGGTCTCGGTGATGCTCTACTGCTTCCGCGAGCGGGAGCTGCTGCTGAACATCAACGAGCTGATCGGCGGGTTCCGGATGTTCCCGAGCTACATCCGCGTCGGCGGCCTGCGCGAGGACCTGCCCGACGGGCTTCCACGAGGCCGTGCAGGAGTTCCTCGACCGGTTGCCGGCCAAGCTGGACGAGTACGAGGACCTGCTGACGCAAGAACCAGATCTTCCTCAAGCGCACCGCGCGGCGTCGGCGTGATCTCGCAGCGACGACGCGCTCGGCATGGGGCTGGTCGGGCCGATCGCGCGCGCGGCCGGTTCGACTACGACGTGCGCAAGGCGTTCCCGTACTCTGGCTACGAGACGTTCGACTTCGACGTGCCCGTCGGCGCCGAGGGCGACGTGTACGCCCGGTACCTGGTGCGCATCGCCGAGATGCGCGAGAGCTGCAGATCTGCCGGCAGGCGCTCGAGCGCGATCACGCCGACCGGCGCGTGGGCGGTCGACGACCCGCGCGTCGTGCCGCCGCCCAAGGACAAGGTCTACACGGAGATGGAAGCGCTGATCCAGCACTTCCTGATCTACTCGCAGGGGTTCACGGTGCCGGCCGGCGAGGCGTACGTGCCCATCGAGGGGCCGCGCGGCGAGCACGGGTTCTACGTCGTGTCGGACGGGACCAACCGGCCGTGGCGCGTGAAGATGCGCTCGCCGTCGCTGCTGGCGTGCCAGGCGCTGCCGAAGATGATCGTCGGCGGCCTGATCGCCGACGTGATCGCCGTCATCGGCTCGATCGACGTCGTGATGGGAGACGTGGACCGGTGAGCTTCCACCCGCAGATGCGCTACGAGCCGCGGGCTGCACAGAGTCGGAGCGCAAGCTGCGCCGACGAGGGCGAGCCGTTCGCCTTCACGCCCGAGAACCGCGAGCGCCTCGAGCGAGATCGCCGCGCACTACCCGCCGGAGCACCGCCGGTCGGCCGTCACTGCCGGCGCTGTACCTCGTGCAGGAGCAGCAGGGGTACATCACGGCGTCCGCGATGCGGCACGTGGCCGAGGTCGATCGGCTGCACGCCGCGCCGAGGTCGAGGACGTCGTCATCGTACTACGCGATGTTCTTCACGCAAGCCGGTCGGGCAAGTACGTGCTGCAGGTGTGCCGGACGCTGTCGTGCGCGCTGCACGGCGCCGAGCGCGTGACCGAGGAGCTGTGCGCGGACGCTGGGCATCAAGGCCGGGCGAGACCGACCCGACCGGCACGTTCACGCTGATGGAGATGGAGTGCCTCGGCGCGTGCGACCGCGCGCCGGTGGTGATGGTGAACAACGACGCACTGGCACGAGTGCCAGCGGCCCGAGGACGTCGGCGCGGCTGCGTGCGAGGGCGCTGCGGCGCTGAAGGGGCTCGCGGCAGACGGTCGAGCGGCTGTCGCACCCGAGATGGCAACGGAGCAGCGGACCGACGACATGCTCGTCAGCCGATGGACCCGGTCCTCACCTCACACGTCAGCGAGCCGCACGGCCACACGCTCGACGCCTACCTGGCAGCGCGGCGGCTACGAGGCGCTGCGGAAGGCGCTCGCGCATCGCCCCCGGCCAGATCATCGACATGGTGAAGGCGTCGGGGCTGCGCGGCCGCGGCGGCGCCGGGTTCCCGACCGGCATGAAGTGGCAGTTCGTGCCGAAGGACTCGCCCAAGCCGAAGTACCTCTGCTGCAACGCCGACGAGAGCGAGCCGGGCACGTTCAAGGACCACGTGCTGATGGAGCGCAACCCGCACCTGCTGTTCGAGGGGTGCGCTGATCGCCTGCCACGCCATCGGCGCGAAGGTGGCCTACATCTACATCCGCGGCGAGTTCTGCCACGTGCAGCGCGTGCTCGAGGCCGAGATCGCCGAGGCGCGGGCGCCGGGCTACCTCGGGAAGAACATCCTCGGCACCGGCGTTCGACTGCGACATCTACGTGCACCGCGGCGCCGGCGCCTACGAGGCGGGCGAGGAGACCGCGCTGCTCGAGTCGCTCGAGGGCAAGCGCGCGCAGCCGCGGCTCCGGCCGCCGTTCCCGGCCGTCGTCGGCCTCTACGGGTGCCCGACGGTCATCAACAACGTCGAGACGCTCTGCAACGTGCCGCTGATCATGACGAACGGGCGCGGAGTGGTTCGCCGTCGCTCGGGCCCGAGAAGAACGGCGGGCCGAAGCTGTACTGCGTCAGCGGCCACGTCGAGAACGCCGGGCGTCTACGAGGCGTCGATGGACGTCACGCTGCGCGAGCTGATCTACGACTTCGCGCGGCGGCATGCGCGGCGGGCGGACGCTCAAGGCGGTCATCCCCGGCGGCTCGTCGACGCCGGTGCTCCTGCCGCGACCAGCTCGACGCGCAGGCGAGCTTCGACGGCCTCGTGAAGGCCGGGTCGATGCTCGGGTCGGCGGCCATCGATCGTGATGGACGACACGACCTGCATGGTGTGGGCTGGCCGAGAACCTGCTGCACTTCTACCGGCACGAGTCGTGCGGCAAGTGCACGCCGTGCCGCGAGGGCACCGACTGGCTGCTCAAGATCCTGCACACGCATCGAGCGCGGCGAGGGGGCGATGCGCGACATCGACCTGCTGCTCGAGCGTCGCGAACAACATCGGCGGCAAGACGCTGTGCCCGTTCGGCGACGCGGCGGTCGCGCCGGTGCTGAGCACGATCCAGCACTTCCGCGCCGAGTACGAGGCGCACATCCGCGAGGGCCGCTGCACGCTGCCCGTGCGCGACTGGCGGGCTGCGCACGCACGATGGCGCGCACTGTGCACCGATCCTCGATCCGGAACTCGGCATCTCGCTCGCTGTCGTCGGTCTTCGTCGTCTGCATGCTGCTGGCGTCGGCGGCGATGGTGTACGCCGAGCGCAAGGTCGCCGCGCTCATGCAGCAGCGCGTCGGGCCGTACCGCGTCGGGCCGCTGGGGCTGCTGCAGCCGTTCGCCGACATCCTCAAGCTGATGTTCAAGGAGGAGCTGCGGCCCGGCGGCGGCCGACGCGTTCCTGTTCCTGCTGGCGCCGGTCATCTCGGCGACCGCCGCCTTCGCCGCCTTCGCCGTCGTGCCGTTCGGCGCCGCGACGACGTTCTTCGGCCTGCTCGCGGAGCCGATCAAGCTGCAGGTGGCCGACGTGAACGTCGCCGTGCTGGTGGTGTTCGCCATCACCTCGATGGGCGTCTACGGCATCGTGCTGGCCGGCTGGAGCTCGAACAGCAAGTACTCGCTGCTCGGCGGCCTGCGGTCGGCGCGCAGATGATCAGCTACGAGCTGTCGTACGGCCTCGCGCTCGCCTCGGTGCTGCTGCTGGCCAACTCGCTGTCGCTGACGCGAGATCGTCGACGCCCAGGCCGGCACCTGGTTCGGCGTTCATCCCGCGCTGGTTCGTGTTCCTGCAGCCGGTCGGCTTCCTCGTCTACATGATCGCCGGCGTCGCCGAGACCAACCGCGCGCCGTTCGACTTCCCGGAGGCCGAGCAGGAACTGGTCGCCGGCTACCACACCGAGTACAGCAGCATGCGCTTCGCCCTGTTCTTCCTGGCCGAGTACATCAACATGGTCACCGTGTCGGCGGTGGCCACGGACCTGTTCCTCGGCGGCTGGCACGGCCCGTTCCTGCCCGGCGTCGCTCGGCTGGATCTGGTTCCTCGTCAAGGTGTCGGCGCTGCTGTTCTTCTACATCTGGATGCGGTGGACGCTGCCGCGGTACCGCTACGACCAGCTGATGCAGTTCGGCTGGAAGGTGCTGCTGCCGCTGGCCGTGCTGAACCTGCTCGTGACGGCGGCGGGCGTGCTGCTACTTGGGCTCTGTGATCTGCCTGCTCTTCTACCTGTTCGCGGCCGTCGCCGTCGCGCGTCGCTGCTCGTCATCGGGCAGCGCAACCCGATGCTACAGCGTGCTGCTGCTCATCGCGTCGTTCGTCGGCGCTGGCCGGGCTCTACGTGCTGCTCGATGCGCCCGTTCATGGCGGTCATCCAGATCATCATCTACGCCGGCGCCATCATGGTGCTGTTCCTCTTCGTCGTCATGCTGCTCAACGCGCCGCGGAGGACATGCCGGCGGGACCGCGCGCCCGCGGCTCGCCGGCCGGGCCGCGGCGGCTCGGCGCCGTGCTCGCGCTGGTGTTCGCTCGTCGAGCTCGTCTGGGCCTTCTGGCGCGTGGCCTCGCTGCGCGAGCCGGTCGAGCGGCCGGCGCTTCGCCGGCCGCGGCGTCGAGCTCGGTGCGGCCATCGGCCGCGTGCTCTTCACGACCACGCGTTCGCGTTCGAGGTCACCTCGGTGCTGATTCTGGTGGCCATGGTCGGCGCCGTCGTGCTGGCCAGCGAAGACGGGAGAGGTGAGCTCGTGCATGCCGTCGCTGAACCACTTACCTCGTGCTCTCGGCGCGTGCTGTTCGCCATCGGGACGGCGGGCGTGTTCCTGCGCCGCAACCTGATCACGATCCTGCTGTCGATCGAGATCATGCTGAACGCCGTGAACCTGACGTTCGTGGCGTCGGCCGGCACTTCGGCACGGTCGACGGGCAGATCATCGTGTTCTTCGTCATGACCGTGGCCGCCGCCGAGGCGGCCGTCGGCCTGGCGATCGTGATCGCGCTGTTCCGGCTCCGGGAGTCGCTCGATCCCGACGCGTTCACCTCGCTCAAGTGGTAGACGACGCCGTGCTGCTCGCTCATTCCGCTCCTCCCGTTCCTCGGCTTCCTCGTCAACGCCTCGCTTCGGCCGCCGGCTGTCGAAGGCGGTCTCGGGCGGCGTCGCCGTCGCGGCCATGTCGCGTCGTTCGTCGTGTCGGCGTGGCGCGTCGTGGCCGCTCGTGCGCTGCCCGCCGAGGCGCCGCGTCATCGAGCAGACGGTCTTCACGTGGATCGCGTCCGGGCGACCTGCAGGTGCCGTTCGCGCTGCGCCTCGATCCGCTCTCGGCCGTGATGATCCTCGTCGTCACCGGCATCGGCTCGCTCATCCACATCTACTCGACCGCCTACATGCACGAGGAGGCCGACAGCGAGTACGCGCGCTACTTCTCGTACCTGAACCTGTTCGCGGCCTTCATGCTCGTGCTGGTGCTCGGCGCGAACTTCCTGGTGATGTTCGTCGGGCTGGGAAGGCGTCGGCCTCTGCTCCTACCTGCTGATCGGCTTCTGGTTCACAAGAAGTCGGCCTCCGACGCCGGCAAGAAGGCGTTCATCGTCAACCGCATCGGCGACTTCGGGTTCATCCTCGGCATGCTGCTGCTCTTCCGCGCTTCGGCACGCTCGACTTCCACGACGATCGCCAAGGCGGCGTCGACGCTGCGCGCCCGAGGCCGACGTTCGGCATGCTCTCGATCGATGACGCTGCTGCTCTTCGTCGGCGCCACCGGCAAGTCGGCGCAGATCCCGCTCTACGTCTGGCTGCCGGACGCCATGGAAGGCCCGACGCCGGTCTCGGCCCTCATCCACGCGGCGACGATGGTGACGGCGGGCGTGTACATGATCGGGCGCAACGCCGTGCTGTTCGCCCGCGCCGCAGACGTGCTCGATGTGGTCGGCGATCGTCGGCGTGGCGACCGCGCTGATGGCGGCACGATCGGCCTCGTGCAGAACGACATCAAGCGCGTGCTCGCGTACTCGACGGTGTCGCAGCTCGGGTACATGTTCCTCGCGATGGGCGTCGGCGCGTTCGCGGCCGGCATCTTCCACCTCTACACGCACGCGTTCTTCAAGGCCCTGCTCTTCCTCGGGTCGGGCGCCGTCATCCACGCGCTGGCCGGCGAACAGGACATGCGGCGGATGGGCGGCCTGAAGAAGGACCTGCCGATGACGTACTGGACGTTCCTGATCGGGCGCGCTCGCGATCGCCGGCGTCCCGCTGCTGGCGGGGTTCTTCAGCAAGGACGAAATCCTGTTCCGCACGTTCTCGAGCGGCCACCGACCTCTGGGTCGTCGGGATCTCACCTCGCTGCTGACGGCGACCTACATGTTCCGGCTGGTGTTCATGACG
>CAWARN010000006.1:0-125373 GCA_963784455.1 uncultured Acidobacteriota bacterium
TGTGGGGCAAGTCGGCTGAGACGCTTGCGCAGTACCTGGTCAAGGGCAAGCAGGTCTACGTCGAAGGGCGCCTGAAGACGCAGAAGTGGAAGGACAAGGAAGGCAACGACCGCACGACCGTCGAGGTGACGGCCGACCGCGTGACCCTGCTCGGCGGCGGCCCGCGGCGCGAGGCCGCCGAGCGCGACGAGGCTTCGGGCGACGATACGCGCACGCCGATGCCCGCCGACGACGAGGTGCCGTTCTAGAAGAAGAAGTCAGAAGACAGAATCCAGAGTTCAGAATCTGGGCGGCGACGGCGGCGAGCAGCCGCGTTCCCACGGCACGGGTGTTGCTTTCTGGATTCTGGCTCCTGGCTTCTGGATTCTGCCGCTACGTCCGCTTCCCGTCCTCCCGCCCGTACCGGTCTTCCAGCCGCACTACGTCGTCGAGCTCCGGGGTCGACACCTCGAAGACGTCGCAGTCCTCGATCGCCGTCATCCGGTGCACCGTCTTCGGCGGCACGTGCACCCGGTCGCCCGGCTGCATCTCGATGCGTGCCAGCTCCCCGTCGCGCTCGATCTCGAACAGCAGCCGCCCCGCCCAGAGGAGGATCGTCTCGTCCTTCTGATTGTGGTACTGCAGGCTCAGCGCGTGCCCGGCCGCGACGTGCAGGATCTTGCCCACGTAGCGATCGGTCTTGGCCCAGTGCAGTTCGTATCCCCACGGTTTCTCGACTCTCGTGTACTCGGCGTGTCCCACTCCTGCCTCCCCTGCCGGGCCGCCGCCCGGTCATTCGCGTCGCTCCGAGTCGTCGTTCAGCCCTTGCACCAGGCACCGCTCCACAGCGGACGCCGTGGGCATCCGCATCACGCGCGCCGCCAGCCGGCAGGCTGCGCGCGTGTCCAGGCGCTCCACCGCAGCGCGAGCGGCCGGAATCGCCGCCGGGCTCATGCTGAATTCGCTGAGGCCAAGCCCCACCAGGAGTGGCAGCACGGCCGGATCGGCCGCCATCTCTCCGCAAAGGGACACGGGGAGGTCGCGCCTCGCCGCCGCCCTGATCACGCCGCGAATCGTCCTCAGCACCGCCGGGTGAAGCGGCTCGAAGAGGTGCGACACCCGCGCGTCCGTGCGGTCGACGGCGAGCAGGTACTGCACGAGATCGTTCGTTCCGATGCTGAAGAAGTCGGCCTCCCGCGCCAGCAGGTCGGCGGTCAGCGCCGCCGACGGTATCTCGATCATGACCCCGATCGGCGGCAGCGGGTCAACCGGCTCCCCTTTCGACGCCAGCTCCTCCGCCGCTTCGCGGACGGCCGCTTTCGCGTCGCGGAACTCCTCGACGCCAGACACGAACGGGAAGATGATCCGCAGCCGGCCGAATCGGCTCGCCTTCAGCAACGCCCGGAGCTGCACCTTGAGCAGGTCGCGCCGCGCGAGAGCAAGGCGCGTGCCGCGCAGCCCCAGTGCACCGCCAGCCCCGCTGCCGCGCGAGCGCCCGGCCGGCGGCTCATCCGACCGGGGCCACGGCCGCCACTGCCCGTCGTCGACATCGAAGGTGCGCACCGTGACCGGTCCAGGCGCCATGCCCTCGACGAGCGCGCGGTAGGCGGAGCACTGATCGTCCTCGCTCGCATCCCCGGCAGCGGCGGTTGCGAGCAGGAACTCCGATCGGTACAGGCCGATACCCGTCGCGCCAGAATCCCGGGCCACAGCCGTGTCGTTCGGCAGCTCGATGTTGGCCTGCAGCGAGATCGCCACACCGTCGGTCGTGACGGGCGACGAGGCCCGCGTCCGCCCGTCCACGCGCGCGAGGCCCCGGCGCGCGTGACCGCGCCGCGCTGCCTGCTCAACCAGATCCGGCGCCGGATCGATCGTGATGTCGCCCGACGCCCCGTCGATGATCACGGTTGCGCCCGGCGGCACCTCAAGGCTCGCGCTCCTCAGTCCGACGACGGCCGGAACCTGCAGCGACCGCGCCAGAATCGCCGTGTGATCGGTTCGGCTGCCGGTGTCGGAGGCGAACCCGAGGACTTTTCGCCAGTCGACCTGGGCCGCCATGGACGGTGTCAGTTCGTCGGTGATCAGGACCGATCCCTCGTCCACGTCGCGAAACAGATCGGCTCCCCGTCCCCTCGCGATCCCCAGGTTCAGCCGGAGCCGGCCCACGACGTCAGCCACGTCGCCCCGGCGCTCGCGCAGGTAGGCGTCCTCGATCCCGTCGAAGATGCCCGAGAGGTCCTCGAACGCGCGATGCACGGCCCATTCCGCGTTCACCTGCTGCTCGGTGATCAGCGCGCGCGCCCGCGCCACGAGCATCGGGTCGTCAATCATCAGGAGCTGGGCTTCGAAGAGATAGCCGAGTTCGGCGGCGCTGCCGCGCGCCACGCGCCCTTTGATCTCGACCAGTTGGCGGCGCGACTGCTCCCGCGCCTCTTCCAGCCTGGCGAGTTCGCCCGGCACCCGCTCGAGTCCAATGGGGAATCGGATGACGAGCGGGTTCTGCATCAGCAGAACCGCGCGTCCGACGACGACGCCCGGCGAGACGCCAATCCCGGTCAGGCGCCGCACGGCTCCTCACCGAAGCCCGACTCGACGAGCTGGCACAACGCGTCCAGCGCAGCGGCTTCGTCCGACCCCTCGGCCGTGATCGTGATGTCGGATCCCCGGGCGGCGGCAAGGAGCAGGACGCCCATGATGCTCTTGCCGTCCATCACGCGGCTGCCGCGGCTCACGCGCACGCGCGCGTCGAAGGCACTGGCGGTGTGGACGAAGCGCGCCGCGGCCCTGGCGTGCATCCCGAGCTGGTTGCGGATGGCGACAGTGCGGGACAGCATATAGGAACTGACTACCCGTCTCCCCTGGTCTCCGACCTCAGCAGGTCCGACGCGATCCAGATGGCGTTGCGCCCCTCTTCCCGCATCTCCCGCGCGACGGCCAACAGGCTGGCCGACTTCTTCGCGCCGGCGAGTTTGATGAGCATCGGCAAGTTGACGCCGGTGATCACCTCGACACGGTCGGCTTCGAGGAACGTCAGGCCCAGGTTCGCCGGCGTGCCGCCGAACATGTCCGTCAGGATCAGGACGCCCTCCGGGCCCTGCACACGCGCGATCGCCTGCTTGATCTCCTCCCGCGCGTCATCGACGTCGTCGTGCCAGCCAATCGAGACCGCGGCGAACTGGGGGAGGTCGCCCACAATCGTCTCGGCGGCGTTCACCAGTTCGATGGCCAGCTGCCCGTGCGTGACGACGACTACACCGATCATCGCTTCACTCCCGTGTGGCAGTTCTAGTCGTTCCCGATATCGATGTCCCGGTGGCGGACCCGGAGCCTCACGCCGTCAACGTCGCTCAGCGTGCGGCGCAGCGCCTCCGCAATCATCACGGATCGGTGGCGCCCGCCGGTGCACCCGATCGCCACCGTGAGGTAGCTCTTCCCTTCCGCGACGTAGTGCGGAATCACGAACCGGAGGAAGTCGGTGAGCCGTTCGAGGAACGCGCCGGTCTCCGCGTGCTGCCCCATGAAGCGCGCGACGCCGCGATCGCGCCCGGTCTTGGCCCGCAGTTCGGGCACGAAGTGCGGGTTGGGCAGGAACCGGACGTCGAAGACCAGGTCCGCCTCGGACGGAACGCCGTGCTTGAATCCGAAGCTCGTGAACGCGATGAGCATCCGACCGCGCGGCGACCAGCCACGGGAGATCGACATGAAGACCTCGCGCAGCTCGTGCACCGTCAGGTCCGTCGTGTCGACCGTCTCGTCGGCGAGCCGGCGGATGGAGGCCAGGCGTTCCCGCTCTTCCCGGATGCCGTCGATGATCGGCCGGTCTTTCGCGAGGGGATGCGGCCTCCGCGTCTCGCTGAACCGGCGAACCAGCGCCGCATCGGTGGCCTCCAGGAAGATCAGCGTGGGATTCGAGTCCGCGCATCGCGCGCAGCTTCCGCAGGACCTGCGGGAACCGGGACAGGAACGCCCCCTCCCGCACGTCGACGACGATCGCCACCTTCTTCAGATCGCCCGCGGCTCGAAGCGACAGCTCGGCAAGCGTCGGGACGAGCAGCAGCGGCAGGTTGTCCACGCAGAAGTAGCCCAGGTCCTCCAGCGCCCGAATCGCCTGCGACTTCCCGGCCCCCGACAGGCCCGTCAGGACGACGAAGCGGCTGCCGTCGCCCGCCCGCCGCGCTCCGACAGCCCGCTTCGCTCCGCGTGTCACGCGTCTCCCTCCGCCCTGTCGTCGCGATCGGCCTCGGGACCGCTGTCGCCGGCGTCCGGCTCCAGGAGCTGCCGCTCGAGACGGGCCGCCAGTTTGCGGGCGGCATGGTGGCCTCGGGTTCGCAGAATCTGATTGCGCGCCGCCACCTCGACGAGCACGGAGAGGTTGCGCCCGGGCGCCACCGGCATGCGCAGCAGCGGGACCGGAAGGCCCAGGATCTCGTAGTGCACATCGTCCAGGCCCAGCCGCTCGTACTCCCGGCCCGGCTCCCATCGCTCGAGCTGCACGACCAGCTCGACCCGCTTCGACGACCGCGTGGAAGCCACGCCGAAGAGGTCCTGGATGTTGATCAGGCCGAGCCCCCGCACCTCCATGTGGTGCCGCGTCAGGTCCGGGCAGGTGCCAATCAGCACGCTCTCGGCGCGTCTCCGGATCTCGACGGTGTCGTCGGCGACGAGCCGATGGCCGCGGACGACCAGGTCGAGTGCACACTCGCTCTTACCGATGCCGCTTTCGCCGACAATCAGCACGCCGAGCCCGAGGATGTCCATCAGCACCGCGTGGATGATCGTCCGCTCCGCAAGCGAGTCCTCGAGGATTAAGCTGACCTTCGCGATGGCAATCGGCGTCGAGACCGGCGTGGCAAGGAGCGGGACGCCCGCCCGGTTCGACGCCAGCAGGAGCTCCGGCGGCGCCGGCAGGCCGGCGGTGATCATGACCGCGGGGATGTCGTGCGAGAACGTCCGCCGCAGCGCGTCCCCGCGGGACGACGCCGGCAGGCTCTCGAGGTAGCGGACCTCGCTCTCACCGAGGATCAGGATGCGGCCGGCGGACAGGTAGGCGTCGAACCCGGCGAGCGCCAGCCCCGTCTTCTGGATGTGCGGGCTCGTAATCCGGCGGTCCAGGCCATTCGCGCCAGAGATCAGCTCGAGCGGAAGGCCCACGCCCTCGGGATGCGCTCGGAGGAGCGCTTCGATGCTCACACCGGAAGTGCCGCTGGCCATCGTGTGGGCCGTCCCCGGGCGCTCAGACCTCCGGCTCGATCAGCCCGAGGTCGCCGTCGTTTCGGCGGTAGAGCACGCTCACCGCGTCCGTTGCGGCATTGCGGAAGACGAGGAACGTCGCGTCGCCGGCCTCCACCACGAGCGCGGCCTCGTCGACGGTCATCGGCTTGACCGCGTAGCGCCGCACCCGGCGGATGCGCCTCGCCCTCGGTTCGTCGATCGCCGCGGGGGGTGGCGGTGGTTCAACGGGGACGCCCCGCTGCGACGCCGCGCGCCGCTTGCGCCCCTGCCACTTGCCCTTCATCCGCGCCAGCTGTTGCTCGATCTTCTCGGTCGCGCCGGAGATGGACGACGCCCACGCGTTGGTCGCCGCGATCCCGTGAAGGAAATGATCGCCCTTCGTGTGGACCGTGAATTCGGATACGTGGCGGTACTTCTCCAGCGCCAGCACCGCCTGCACCGAGACGATTCCACCCTCGAGGCGGCGGTCGAGCTTGGCCAACCCCTTCTCGACCTGCCTGCGGAGATCGGCCGTGACCTCGGTGTGCCGGCCAGTCAGTTCAAGTCGCATAGGCCACCGTCAGTAGAGCACCTTGCGCTGGTTGGACGTGGAGATCTTCAGCTCCTCGCGGTACTTCGCGATGGTGCGCCGCGCCAGCACCAGACCTTCCTTCTGCAGCAGGCTGACGATCTTCGAGTCGCTGAGCGGCTTGTGGGGATCCTCGCCTTCGATGATCTTCCGGATTCGCTGCTTGATCGTCACCGACGAGACGCTCTCCCCATACGAGCTGCTGATGCCGCTGTGGAAGAAGTACTTCATCTCGAACACGCCCTGGGGCGTGTGCATGTACTTGTTGGTCACGACGCGGCTCACCGTCGACTCGTGCATCCCGATGTCGTTGGCGACGTCGCGCAGCACCAGCGGCCGGAGGTGCTCGATGCCGTGGTCGAGAAAGTCGCGCTGAAAGTTCACGATGCTCGTCGCGACCCTGTGAATCGTCTTCTGCCGCTGGTCGACCGACTTGATCAGCCAGAGCGCAGACCGGAACTTGTCCTTCACGTAGGCGCGCGTCTCGTCGCTGTTCTCCGCCCCCTTGTCCAGCAGCCGCCGGTAGGCCGGGCTGATGCGGAGCTGCGGGAGCCCCTCCTCGTTGAGCAGGACGACGTACTGGTCTTCGACTTTCACCACCGTGACGTCCGGCGTCACGTACTGGGATTGCGGGAGGTTGAAGCGGCTGCCCGGCTTCGGGTCGAGGTGCTGGATGATCGCGATGTGCTGCTTCAGCTCCTCGATCGAGGTGCCGAGCCTGCGCGCGAGTTCGGGGACCTGATGGTTCTGCAGCAAGCGCAGGTGTTCGGTGACGATCCGCTCGGTCGGCGTGCCCTCGAGGCCGAGCTGCCGGAGCTGGAGCGACAGGCATTCCTGGAGATCGCGTGCGGCCACGCCAATCGGGTCGAACCCCTGCACCAGCGCCAGGGCGCGGGAGACGTCCTCGGCGCTCCAGGTCCCCATCGACGCGATCTCGTCCACGGACGCCACCAGGTAGCCGTCGTCGTCAAGGTTCCCGATGATGGCCGTCCCGATCTCCCGCAACACGTCGTCGTCGGTCTGAATCGACAGCTGCCAGAGCAGATGATCGGATAGCGACG
This sequence comes from uncultured Acidobacteriota bacterium, assembly GCA_963784455.1. Taxonomy (GTDB): domain Bacteria; phylum Acidobacteriota; class Vicinamibacteria; order Vicinamibacterales; family Fen-181; genus FEN-299. The sequence continues at coordinate 6,841 of CAWARN010000006.1, forward strand.
TCGTGGTCGAGAGCGTGCTCTCGATCGGCGGCAGCTCCTTGACCTCCTGCTGGGCGCGCGGCCGGTACCCCTCGTCGAGATAGTCGCCGAAAAAGTACTCGTAGTCCTGGTCGTCCCAGGCATCCGACTTCGGTTCCTTCGGCGGCTCGTCTGCCTTGTCCGTGACCGGGGTGGCATCGCTCGCCTGGAGCTCCTCGACCTGCGCCTCCTCGAGCATCGGGTTCTCGACCATCTCCTGCGTCAGCATCTCGCCAAGCTCGAGCGTGGACATCGGCAACAGCTTGATCGCCTGCTGGAGCGACGGCGTCAAGATGAGCTTCTGAACGAGCTTGGTATGGAGTCGCTGCTGAATCGGCATGGTCTGTCGGGGCGCCCTCGCCGGGCGCTGATCCATCTTAGTCCAACCTGAATTCGGTCCCGAGGTAAATCCTCCGGACGTCCTCGTCGCTCGCAAGGCTCTCGGGCGTGCCGCTCCGGAAGATCACGCCGTCGCGCACGATGTACGCCCGGTCGGTGATGCGCAGCGTCTCGCGCACGTTGTGGTCGGTGATCAGGACACCAATGCCCCTTTCCTTCAGGTGGAAGATGATCTTCTGGATGTCCGCGACGGCGATCGGGTCGATGCCGGCGAACGGCTCATCCAGCAGGATGAACAGCGGCGAAACCACGAGGGCGCGGGTAATCTCGACGCGGCGGCGCTCGCCGCCTGACAGCGTGTGGGCCGGCGAATCCGCCAGCGGCGCCAGGTTCAATTCGGCCAGCAGCTCGCCCAGGCGCACCCGCCGGGTCTGCGCGTCGATCGGGAGCGTCTCGAGAATGGCGAGGATGTTCTGCGCGACCGTCAGCCCGCGGAAGATGGACGGCTCCTGCGGCAGGTATCCGATCCCCTTCCTCGCCCGGACGTACATCGGGTCGCCGGTGACGTCGGCGCCGTCGAGCACGACGCGGCCTGAATCGGGTGCCGTCAGGCCGACTGTCATGTAGAACGTGGTCGTCTTGCCGGCACCATTGGGACCGAGCAGGCCCACCACTTCGCCGGATGCCACGTCGAGGCTGACGCCGCGCACCACCGTACGGCCGCCGTAGGACTTCGTCAGCTCTTGGGTCCGGAGGGTGGCCATGCGGTCGACACGAATCCCGTCAGCGTTTGATTGTGCGCTTGAGTTCGGTGCGTCTCAGCCCCTTGCCGTCGACGACGATCCTATCAGTCGATCTGGAGAAAGTCAAAGAATTGCCTGTAGTTTCGCCTGATTCGTCCTCGTACGTCATCGGCGACCCGGTCACGGTGTACTCGTCGGTCGCCGCCAGGTATGTGAATCTGGCTCCGGTCGCCTTACGGCCTTCTGGCGTTCGAATCGTGACCGCCCCGTACCCCTCCAACCGCTCGATCTGGCCGCCTCCCTCCAGGAGGTACACTTCGATACGGTCCGCGGCCAGGTCTCCCTCCGGACCGTTCAACCTCGCCTCGCCGGTGTAGGTCGCTCGGCGGAATCGATCTTCGTACACCATCTCGCGGGCAGTCGCCACCGACCGGGTCTGCTCCTTCGCCTTCGTCGTCGGGTTCACCCGATCGAGCACCATCTTCGACACGACCCGGCCCGACGCCGACAGGTCGCCCTTCTGATCGTCGACGACAAGGGTGTCGCCCCTGATCGTCGTCTCGCCCTGCCAGAGCTGCGCGTTCCCCGTGTAGACGGCGAGCGACGCCGCGCTGTCGTAGTTGAGGGTGTCAGCGGTGGCGTAGGCGGGCGTGTCCTCGTGGATCAAGCCGGACCGGCGGCCCGGCCCGGCATCGCCCGCACGGCCTCCGCCTCGCGCGTCGGCGCCCTCCGCACGTCCGCGGGATTCCGTCTTCACCGTGTCGGCGGCCGTGATCTTCTTCGAGTCGAGGGCCACGTCGATCCGCCTCGCCTCGATCGTCGCGCGCTCGTCCACGACCTGCGGCCCGCGACCCGTTCGCTCGTCGAAGCCGGAGAGATTCAGCGTGCCCGCCGCGATGCCGTAGCGCGCGTCGCGGGCGGTCGCGGTCATCCTGCCCTGCTCGAACCTGGCACCGCCCCCGAACCGCGCGGTTTCCAGGGAACCGAAGCCGGCCTTCATCGTCAGGTCCAGCGTCGGCGAGAAGGCGACCCTCGGCGTTCCCGGCGCGGCGGGCGTCTCGCGGAACTCCACTCCCCCGCTGAACGTCGCGCCGGTCAGCCCGGTCGACGGCGGCCCGCTGCCCTGAAGCGCATTCGCCTTGATCGTCCGCGCGGGAGTGGCCTTGTCGGCGAACAGCTCGAGAAGGACCCGGTCCCTGGCATCGAGCGCAATGAGCGTTGCCCCGTCGGGCGCCAGGCCGATGTCGATGAACTGCCCGGACAGCTTCCGGCGGGAGCTGCCGGCAGAGCCTGCCAGCGTGATCGCGCCGTCTCCGACCACCACCGAGCGCCGAAGCGTCCGCCCATCCGGAGCGTATGTGAGATCGATGTCGCGGGCGGTCATGCCCTCGAGCCCGCCGTCGGTCCTGGGCGCCCCTTTGACGCTCGAGCGGCCGCGCAGCTCCAGCATCTGGATGCGCGTCTCGTCCGGCGTGAGGAACGCCACCGCGGTCTCGGCCTCGATGGTCTGTTCGCGGCCGACCATCTTCACCCCGCGCTCGAACCGCGTGTACTTGTCGGCGCGGAAGAACGCCGCGGTCCCGGCGTCGATGTCCGCGCCCCCCTCACCCTTCTCGTCCGGCGCGGTCCGGATGACGACCTTGTCGAGCAGCGAGAGGACGTCGCGGGCCTTGTCGTACGTCAGGCCGACCGACGTGCCCCTCATCCGGCCGCGCTCGAACTGAACCGCACCCGGTGCCCGCATGAGACCGTCGGCGTTCACGTAGCTCGCCTGCTCGGTCCTGACCGTCAGCCCGTCGCTCGAGACCATCTCGACGGCGCCGGTCATCGTGACGTCAACGCTGGGCGCGGTGCCCGTTATCTCGGCGACACGAGCCCGAATCGAGAAATCGCGGCCGCCGCGCTGCAGAATCCTGAACCGACCGCCGGTGATCCGTGTCCGTCCGTCCGCGTACCCTTCCAGCTTGTCGTAGTGCTCGATCGTCAGGTCCTGCCTGGCACCGAGGGATCGCACGAGAGCGCCAGAGGTACTCTCGACAATCGCCGTCGGATCGGCCTTGGTGGGCAGCGGCGCGACGACCGCCGGTCGGCGCGACTTGTACAGGGAGACACCGAGGAGCGTCGCCAGCGCGACGACGAAGATCCCGAATCCGAACCGGAGGCGCCGCTGCCAGGGCGTCATGGTGCCAACGCCTCCGCGCCGCGGTCCGGCGCCCGGAGATCGGCGAGCGTCAACTCGGTGCGTGTCTCCCCGTTGAACGTGTTCTCGACGAGCGAGAACGCGATGTCGAGCGCTCCGCGGTTCGCGAGGACGAACGCCTCGCGTTCGGCGGCGCGCCAGGCCATCGCACGGAAGATCCGTCCCCTGTGCCGGACCGACATCTTGAGATGTCGTTCCTTGATACGCCTCGGCCCGTCGACGATCTCCACAGGCCCTGCGAAGAACACCGGCCTGGGATTCCCGATGCCGAACGGCTCGAGCGCCCTGATCTCCTCGACGAGCCGGCCCCTGATCGCATCCAGATCCAGGCGGGCATCCACCCGGAGCCGCGGCCGCAGGTCGTCCGGGCCAAGGCGCTCGTCGCCGAGCGCCTGCAGCGCCGCCCGAAAGGCCTTGAACGCGCCCGCATCCACCGTCAGCCCGGCCGCCATTCGGTGGCCGCCGAATCGGACCAGGTGGCTCCCGCACGACTCCAGCGCCGAGAGCATGTCGAACGCGCCAATGCTGCGGCACGACCCGTGCCCGACGCCGTCTTCCAGCGACACCACCACCGCCGGCCGGTGAAACGCCTCCACGAGCTTCGACGCGACGATGCCTATCACGCCGCGGTGCCAGCCTTCCCCCGCGACGACCAGAACGGCGTGAGACCCGATGTCCGGATCGTGCTCGATCGCCTTTCTGGCCAGCGCCAGCACGGCCTGTTCCTCATCCTGCCGCTTCAGATTCTCGCCGTTGAGCTGGGCCGCCAGGACCCGCGTCTCCTCCCCCTGGGCCTCGTCAGAGGCCAGCAGCAGCCGCGCGGCGAGATCGGGCGTCGCCATCCGGCCCGCCGCGTTGAGCCGCGGCGCGAGGATGAATGACACATGATAGCTGTCGATCGACTTCCCGGTCAGACCCGATGCCTCCAGCAGCGCCCGGAGACCCACCTTGTGCGGTCCGCGCGAGAGGAGATCGAGGCCGACCTTCGCGATGACGCGGTTCTCGCCGACCAGCGGCACCACGTCCGCGAGGGTGCCGATGGCCGCGATCTTCACGAATCCCGGCAGCCAGGCTTCGCGGCCGGCCTTCGCGCAGAGCGCCTGCACCAGTTTCAGCGCGACGCCGACGCCAGCCAGGTTCTTGTCCGGGTAGCGGCAGTCGGGGCGCTTCGGATTGATGACCGCCAGCGCCTTCGGCAACTCGCCCTCGGGCTCGTGATGGTCGGTGACAATCAGGTCCACGCCGAGTTCGGACGCCCGTCTCGCGGCGTCCACGCTGCGGATGCCGCAGTCCACCGAGATGATCAGCCGGGCCCCGTCCGCGTGCAGCCGTTCGACCGCCGGCGCGTGGAGCCCGTATCCGTCCCTGATTCGCTCCGGGATGAAGTGCGACACCTCTCCGCCGAGCGACGCGATGGCCCGCTCGAGGATCACCGTGGACGTGATGCCGTCAGCGTCGTAGTCGCCGTGGATGACGACCGGTTCCTTCCGCGCAACGGCGGCGAATACGCGATCGACGGCCGCCGCCATGTCCGACAGCGCGAACGGATCGTGGAGATGGTCCAGCGAGGGCCTGAGGAATCGGGCGACGGCATCCGGCGTCGTCACGCCACGCTGTTGAAGCAACCGCGCCGTGACGAGTCCGATCCCCGCCGCATGGGCCAGCGAGGCGGCGGCGGCCTCGTCGCAGGGCGGGTGGTCCCAGAGCAGTGGTGGCATGACGGGTTCCGAGCCAGGGCAGCCGCGGCCAGGTGTACGCGCCGCGTCGCTACGAGGCGGCCTCCACGAAATCGATGCCGAGCCGTCCCATGTTCCGGAACTTCTGGTACCGCGCGTCGAGCCGGTCCTCGGGGGACATGGCCTTGACGGCCGCCAGCGCGCTGCTGATCGCGCGGTCGAGCAGCCCCGCCGCCGACGCCGGATCGTTGTGGGCCGCACCCACCGGCTCGGGCACGATCGTGTCGACGATCCCGAGCCGCATCATGTCGGGCGCCGTCAGCTTGAGGGCCTCCGCGGCCTCCACCTTGCGCCCCGCGTCGCGCCAGAGAATGGCGGCGCATCCTTCCGGAGGGATGACGCTGTAGATCGCGAACTCCTGAATCAGGATCCGATCGCCGATCGCAAGGCCCAGCGCGCCGCCGCTCCCGCCTTCCCCGCACACCGCCACGATGATCGGCGTGTTGAGGACGGCCATCTCCCGGAGATTGTAGGCAATCGCCTCGGCCACGCCCCGCTCCTCTGACTCGATGCCCGGATAGGCCGCCGGCGTGTCGACGATGACGATGATCGGCCGGCCGAACTTCTCCGCGAGCTTCATCGCCCGGATGGCCTTCCGGTACCCTTCCGGCTTCGCGTAGCCGAAGTTCCGGTAGATCTTCTGCTTGGTATCCGCCCCGCCCTTCTGGTGGCCGACGACGAGCACCGGCTCATCGTGGTACCTGGCCATGCCGGCGATGATCGCATGGTCGTCGGCGAATCGCCGGTCGCCGTGGATCTCGACGAACTCGGTGAAGAGCCGCGCCACGTAGTCGAGCATCCAGGGCCGATTCGGATGCCGGGCCACCTGGACACGCTGCCAGGGCTTCAGATTGGCGTAGATCTCCATCCGCATCGAGTCGATCCGCCGACGCAGCTGGCCGATCTCCTGCTCGCGTGATTCGGTGCGAGGCATCATCGACATCGCCTCGACTTCCTTCAGCAGGACGGCGATCGGCGCCTCGAAATCCGGAACGTCGCTGGTTTTGCTCATGTCTCTCCCGGCCGCTACCGCAGCCACACCGTCCCCTCGCCGCACACCTGCTCGATCTCCGCAATCAGCTGCGCGGAGGGCTTCACGCGCGTCGGCCCCAGCAGCTCCGCCTTCACCTTCAGCGGCCGGATGCCGCCCCGGAGCTCGACCTCGAGCGCCACCTTCCGGTCACCCTTGTGGCGCGCCAGCACGCCGAGCAGCGCCTCGACCGTTGCCCGGTCGTGGGGCGGCATCGCCAGGCGGATGGCCACCGAACGCGCGGCTCTCTCCCGCACCAGCTCGATCGCGACGATCTCGCTCGCCAGCAGCCGGCTGGTCTCGTCGTCTCGCTCGAACCTCCCCTTCACGAGGACCATGCTGTCGGTCTGGATCAGGGAGGACGCTTTTGCGAACGCCTCCGGAAACGCCACGACTTCGAGGCTGCCGTTCAGGTCGTCGAGCGCGAACGCCGCCATGCGATCGCCCTTGCGCGTCTTCAGCGAGCGCACGGCCCCGATGATGCCGCCGACGGTCACCTCACACGCCCTCGGCGCGGGCGAACCGTCCTCCGGGCGCACGTCGTCGGCACCCGTGAGCTCGGCGATGCTCCGCGCCCCGATGGCCTGGAGCTCGGGCAGGTACCGCTCGATCGGATGCCCGCTCCAGTAGAGTCCCAGCGATTCCTTCTCGCCGGCCAGGTGCTGGGCCTCTGTCCACGCCGGAGCGTCGGGCAGTTCGTCGTCGAAGGCCGTCCCGCCGTCCGCCGTCTCGCCAAACGCGGCGAACAGCTGCGTCTGGCCCTGATCGCGGTCGCGGCGGCTGCGGTTGCCGTGCTCGAGCGCCTTCTCCACCGCAGAGAACAGCCGTGAGCGCAGCCCCGGGGTGGGCAAGCCCGCGAGTGCCGGGACGCCCCGCGCCAGGGAATCGAGGGCGCCGGACTTCACGAGGCTCTCGAAGACGCGCCGGTTGACCTGCTTGGAGTCCAGCTGCTCGCAGAGCCGGTAGAGCGACCGCACCCCGCCATCGCGCCGCCGGGCGTCGAGCAGCGCCAGAACGGCGGCTTCGCCGACGTTCTTCACGGCGCCGAGACCAAACCGCACGCCGTCCGGCGTCACGGTGAACGCCAGCTCGCTGCTGTTGATGTCCGGCGGGAGCACGGTCACGCCGAGCGCGCGGCACTCGCCAAGGTACATCGCCAGCTTGGCGGTGTTCTGCGATTCGATCGTCAGCAGCGCCGCCATGAAGTGGGCCGGGTAGTTCGCCTTCAGGTACCCGGTGTGGTAGGCCACCAGCGCGTACGTGGTCGAATGCGACTTGTTGAAACCGTACCCGGCGAAGGCCTCCATCAGGTCGAACAGATCGCCCGCCTTCTTCGAGTCGACCTTGCGCGCCTTGGCCCCCTCGAGGAACTTCTGGCGCTGCGCCTGCATGACCTGCGCGTCCTTCTTCCCCATCGCCTTCCGGAGCAGGTCGGCCTCGCCCAGGGTGAAGCCCGCCACCTCGTTGGCGATCCGCATCACCTGCTCCTGGTAGGCGATGACGCCGTAGGTCTCGCGCAGCACCGGCTCGAGCTGCGGCAAATCGTACTTCACCTCGACCCGGCCGTGCTTCCGGTTGATGAAGTCGTCCACCATCCCGCCGCGCAGCGGACCGGGCCGGTAGAGGGCGTTCAGCGCGATCAGGTCCTCGAGCCGCTGGGGCCTGGCCTTTCGCAGGATGTCGCGCATCCCCGAGCTCTCGAACTGGAAGACGCCGAGTGTCTGCCCTTCGGCGAACAGCTCGTACGTCTTCGCGTCGTCGAGCGGAAGCTCCGCGAGGTCGATCGCCAGGCCCGTCGTCCTGGCGATGGACTTGAGGGCGTCGTCGAGCAGCGTCAGCGTGCTCAGTCCCAGGAAGTCCATCTTCAGGAGGCCGATCCGCTCGATCTCCTTCATGCCCCACTGGGTCGTGATCTCGTCCCGGGCACCCTTGTACAGCGGCGCGTACTCGGTGATCGGCTTCGGGGCGATCACGACGCCGGCCGCGTGGACCGACGCGTGGCGCGTCATCCCCTCGAGCCGGCGCGCCACCTCCAGGAGGTCTTTGACCCGAGGGTCGCCCGCCTCGAGGTCCCTGAGCGGCTGGCTTTCGATGAGCGCCTTGTCGAGCGTCATGTCGAGCGTCGGCGGGATGAGCTTCGCCACCTTGTCCGCGTCGGCGTAGGCGACATCCATCGCACGTCCAACGTCGCGGACGACGGCCCTGGCCTTCATCGTGCCGAACGTGATGATCTGGGCGACGTTCTCGCGGCCGTACTTCCGCGTGACGTACTCGATCACCTCGCCCCGGCGGCGTTCGCAGAAGTCGATGTCGATGTCGGGCAGCGAGATGCGCTCGGGGTTCAGGAACCGCTCGAAGATCAGGTCGAAGTGCAGGGGATCGACGTCGGTGATATTGAGCGAGTAGGCCACGACGCTGCCCGCCGCCGACCCGCGGCCCGGGCCGACGGGAATGCCCTGCTCGCGCGCGTAGCGGATGAAATCCCAGACGATCAGGAAGTACCCCGTGTACCCCATCTGCTTGATCATCGCGATCTCGTACGCCACCCGTCGCTCGTACGCCTCGAGGCTGTGCCGGAGCTGTCCGGCGGCCAGCTGGGCCTCCAGCCGCGGTCGCCGCCGCGCGAATCCGTCCCACACCGTCCGCTCGAAATAGTCGTCGAGCGCCAGTCCGGCGGGCACCTCGAACTCCGGCAGCTGGTGCGCCGTCGGGCCGAGATCCACGTTGCATCGGTCGGCGATGGCCACGGTGTTCGCCATCGCATCCGGGAAGTCCCCGAACACCCGCGCCATCTCCTCTGGCGATTTCAGGTAGAACTGGTCGCCGAAGTACCGCAGGCGCTCGGCCTCGTTGACGGTCTTGCCGGTGCCGATGCACAGCAGCACGTCGTGCGCCCGGAAGTCCTCCCGGTAGAGGTAGTGGACGTCGTTGGTGCAGACCAGGGGCAGGTCGAGCGCGTTCGCCACCCGCTGCAGGCCGGCGTTCACCGTGCGCTGATCGTCGATGCCCTGGTACTGCATCTCCAGGAAGAAGTTGCCAGGGCCCAGGATGTCGCGATAGGTGGAGGCCGCTTCGATGGCGCGCTGCTCCTGCTCGGCGCGCAGATGAGACGGGATCTCCCCTTTGAGGCAGCTGCTCAGCCCGATCAGGCCGCGCGAGTGCTGCGACAGCAGCGCCTTGTCGATCCGCGGCCGGTAGTGGAACCCCTCGGTGTAGGCGGCTGAGGACAGCTTGATCAGATTGGCGTATCCCTCGCGGTTCTCCGCCAGGAGCACGAGGTGATTGTTGCTCTCGCCGATCCCGCCGCCCTTCGTGAACCGGCTCCCGGTCGCCACGTACGCTTCGCACCCGAGAATCGGCTTGACGCCCTTCTTTCTCGCCTTGTCGTGGAAGACGACCGACGAGAACATGTTCCCGTGCTCGGTCACGGCCAGGGCCGGCACCTTCTGCCTCGACGCGTGCGCGAGCAGTTCGTCGATCCGGCACGCGCCGTCGAGCAGCGAGTACTCGGTGTGGAGATGAAGGTGAATGAACTCAGCCATCGGGCCGCTGTCTCGTCGAATCGTCGGGACGTGCGGAAGCGCCAGACGGTATTATAGCGGCGTGCAGTGGCGCCGACCTACTCTCCCGCTCCGAGTCCTCGTCGTTCTCCTCGCCGCGTTCGGGCCGGTCGGCGCGCAGGCGCCGGCAAGAGCCCCTGCGCAAGCGCCCGCAAAGGCGACAGCCGGTCCTCCGGCGCAGGCGCCTGGCACGGGCCCGGCGGAGGCGCCCCCGCTGATCGCGGCGTGGACGGTGGCGTTGCCCGACGTCCCTGCGGCCGCCCCGGCCGTGGACGCGGAGAACGCCTACGTCGTACTCCGCGGATCGCGCCTGGCCGCCCTCGGCCTGCGCGACGGCAAGGTGGCGTGGTCCGTGCCGGCGGCCGATGTCGCGATGCCGCCGGAGACGGCGGCCGGCCTCGTGCTGCTCGCCCGCCCGAACGAGGTGGAGGCGCTCGATGCGCGCAGCGGCGCACGGCGGTGGTGCGTGCCCGTCGACGGAACCGTCGCGGCGCCGATGCTGAGCCAGGGCGGATGGCTCATGGCGGTGACCGAAGGCGGGCGCGCGACGATGCTCCGCGCCGCCACCGGCGAGATCCTGTGGACGCAGTCGCTGGGTGCGCCGTCACGCGTGCAGCCGATCGCCGCCGGCCAGCAGGTGTACGTCGCGCTTCAAGACGGCCGCGTCGTGGGGCTCGCGCTCGACACCGGGAAGCCGATCTGGGCGGTGAAGCTCCCGGCGGAAGGGACGACGCTCGATCCGCTCGATGACCGCCTCTTCGTCGGCGCGAGCGACCGGTTCCTCTACTGCCTCTCCGCGGACCAGGGCAAGCGGAAGTGGCGCTGGCGGACGGGCGGCAGCCATCGTCGGTACCACGGTCGTCGTCGGCGATCGGGCGTTCTTCGTCTCGCTCGACAACGTCCTGCGGTCGCTCAACAGAACGAACGGCCATCAGCGCTGGAAATCCGCCGTACCCCATCGCCCGACGGGCGGGCCCTTCCTCATCGGCTCGCTGCTGTTCGTACCGGGCGTGTCCTCCACACTCCCCGCCTTCCGTATCGCCGACGGCAGGCTGGCTGGCAGCGTGAAGCTCGGAGGCGAGGTTCCCGGGTCGGCGGTGCTCGTGCCAGGCAGCCAGGGCCGCTCCGCCCGCCTGCTGGTGATCTCGGGAGACGGCGTCGCGCAGTTGCTGGAACCGCCCGAGTAGCTCCCGGTCCGACTCAGATCTCCACGGGCGCCCGGTGGTCGGTGAGTTCCTCGCGAACGACCTGCGTCAGCCGGCGCACCCCTTCCACGATCTTCTCCTTGGACGGAAGCGAGAACGACAGGCGCAGGATGTTGCCTCCGCTGCCGTCCACGAAGAACGCGCTGCCCGCGACGTAGATGACGCGCTGCTCGACGGCGCGCGGCAGCATCTCATCCGTGTTGCACCGCGCCGGCAGCGTCGCCCACAGGAAGAAGCCGCCCTTCGGCTCCGGCCACGTGATGACGTCACCCAGCTGCGCTCTGAGCTCCGTCTGCATGACCGTTCGTTTCTCCTGGTAGAAACGGCGCAGCATCGGCAGCCGGCCCGTCAGGATGCCGCGCCGATACGCCTCGTAGACGATGTGCTGATCGAGCACCGGCGTCATCAGGTCCTGCGTCTGCTTGAACAGATCCAGCTTCGACGCAATCGCTTCGGGTGCGACCATCCACGCGACGCGGAACCCCGGCGCCAGCGTCTTCGAGAAGCTGCTCAGGTAGATCACCCGCCCCTCGACGTCGTCGGCCTTGATCGGCCGTGTATCCGCCACGCTTGCGGTGTCGTCGAAGTAGAGCGCGCCGTACGGATCGTCTTCGACGATCAGGACGTCGGCCCTCGACGCCCACGCGAGGAGCTGCGTCCGTCTCTCGAGCGACGAGCAGGAGACCCGTTGGGTTCTGGAAGTTCGGAACCAGATACAGGCACCGGACGGTGTGACCCGCGGCCCGTTCCCGGGCGACGACCCGATCGAGGTCCTCGAGATCGATGCCCGACGCGTCCTGCTTGACGCCGACGAGCGCCGCGCCGGTGTTCTTGAACGCGCTGATCGCGCCGGTGTAGGCCGGCAGTTCCACCAGGACGACGTCGCCCGGATCGAGCAGCACCTTGCCCACGAGGTCGATGCCCTGCTGGGATCCGGTCGTGACGAGCACCTGCTCCGTCGTGGCCGTGATCCCGCGCGACGCGAGGATCTCGAGGCACGCGTCCACCAGCGCCTTGTGGCCGCGCGTCGGCCCGTACTGGAGGACGGACGCGTCCTTCCCGCTCAGCAGTTCCGACGCGATCTCACGGAACTCCTCCCACGCGTACACCGCGGGGTCCGGATACCCGGGCGCGAACGAGATCATGTCGGGCACGCGCACGGCCATCACGCCCATCTTGCGGATGGCTGATCCCTGGGACTTGCTCGCCGCCCTCGAGAAGAACCGATCGTAGTCAATCATGTCATCGCTCATGAGGACGTGGGGACGATCGTGCCGCGCTCGGCGGCGCCGGCACTCGACCGGAAGAGGGAGAGATAGGCCGACAACGCGGTCAGGCCGAGGTACTGAAACACGAGGTTGCGGAGCAGCCAGGCGCCCAGCTGGAGCGGCAGCACGATGAGCCCGGCGAGTGGCACGTAGGCGATCAGGTAGAAGCCCCAGGTCGCCACCACCGACAGGACGGTCGCCAGCAGCAGCAGGAGCACGGTCACGCCGAACACCCGCGACACCCGCCAGAACTCGCCGCGCACGAACCGGCCCACGTCGCGGACGGCCGCGCCAACGCGGCTGTCCGTCACCGCCACGGCGATCTGCACAAGCAGGTAGAACGACGTTCACGATCGTCACGAGGCCGACGAACAGGCTGATACCCACCGCCACGACCGATCCGAGCAGGAGCGGGCGGTCGCCGCCCAGCGCGTACAGTCCGTAGGCGATTCCCCCGCACAGCGCCGCGGTCAGCAGGTAGACGACCGCGAGCGCGACGCCGAGGAGGAGATATCGCCGGAAGAGCCGCGCGGAGGCATCGGTGAACGTCTCGATCGAGAACAGCATCGCCCGGCGGAACCCGGCAACGCGAAGCGGCGGACGCTCAACCGGGCCCGCCGAACCTGTCGGCCAGCACGAGCACGCCACGGTGCCGCCCTTGACGAGGAACATCAGCGCCGCGCCGCCGGCGAGGACGACGGCGAATCCGAAGAGATAGGACGCGAGAGCGAGCGGGCGGGCCACCAGCGTGTCCGGCCACGCCGAACAGGATCCGCCGGAGATCGCCGGCCAGCACTTCGCCCAGGTCCCGGCCGAGCAGCGTGGTCACCAGGACTCCGCCGCCGACGATCGGGACTGCGAGCAGGAGCTTGAACGTCGTGTCGGCGACGGACTGGATGGCGACGACCTGCCAGTTCGCGGCGGCAATCAGCGAGCCGCTCTTCAGCGCCGTCCGAGCCTTCCCGGGATGCGTCATGGGTGGGAGTCGGACGCGGGCGAACACGAGCGCGCGGGCCGGCGGCCGCAAGCCGCCCGCACACTATAACACCGAAGCGCCCTTTCCCCCGTCTGCGCCTGACGTATCCTGACGTCAGCACATGCGGGTCGACCTCCGGCAGCGCCCGTTCGTCCTGATCGCGTTGATTGGCCTCCTGGCGACCGCTCGGGGTCGTGGTCGGGGGCTGGCTGACCGAGCGGATGCCGCCTGGGCGCCGACGATGGCGCGGCGTTCGCGCGGGTCGAAGCGAGGTCGCGTGCGGCGTTCGACGCGGATGTCGTCGTCGCTCGGCCGTGTGGCGCGGGCCGAGGCCGTCGGCGCCGAGCCCGTGCTCCGTCAGCCCGCCGAAGAGCGCGACGTGCGCCCGCTGTTCGACCGCGCGGCCGAGCTGGTCGGGCGCGACCCGGCCGAGCCGCTGGCCGTCACGGTCTACGGCCTCGATGGCACGCCCCTCGCGTGGGCCGGGCGGCCAGCCGAACTGACCGGCAGTCCTGCCGGCGGGAGGCCGACGCCCAACAGTCCGCCGCCGGACAGGTTCGCCGCGTCGCCGGCGGTGTTCGTCGCGCCCGGCCCGCTGGGCTTCCGGCTCATCTGGACCCAGCCGGTGACGGCCGGCAGCGACCCGCAGCCGACCCGGCTGGGCATGGTTGCCGCCGAACGGGTGTTCTCCGAGCGGGCGGCGGTCGTCAACGCGTCGCCTGACGCGTTCAGCATCGACACGTCGCTCGGCCCCGGTGACGCTCGAACCCGGCGCGAGGGCGCGGGCCGAGCGCGACAGGCCGTTCACGTTCCTCGTCCGCACGACCGACGGCGTTGTGCTCGCCGAGGCGACCGTCGACCCCGACGTCGCTCCGCGGCGCCAGGCAGTACCACCGCCGGTTCGTCACGGGGCTGGCCTATACCGTCCTCGCACTGACGGCGCTGCTGCTCGTCGGCCCCGTGCTCGACCGCCGCTCGCTCGCGAGGTCGGTGCGGACCCACGTCGGCGCGACGCTGCGCCGGGCTCGTCCTGCATCGTGGCCGCCCGCGGGCTGTGGTCCTGGCCCTTCCGGCCGGCAGCCAGCCCGTGCTGTCGCCGCAGGTCTACCACTGGCTGCCCCTGGGCCCGCTCGCCGGCATCCGGCGGACTTCCTGCTCACGGCGTTGGCGATCCTGGCGGGCGTGGTCCTGGTCGCCATGCCCGTCGAGCGCTGGCGTCCGTTGCTCCGCGGCCGCCGTCGCCACGCGCTCACCGGCGGCCGTCCCTCCGCCGCGTTCCTGGCGCAGCACGCGGCCGCCGGCGCCGCGGCGGCGATCGCGGTCATCGCGTACGAGACGATTCCTCGCCGCCACGTTCAGGCAGGCCACCGTCAACGTCCTGCAGTTCTCTCCCCACCCGTGGGAGACGGTCGGATGGCGATGGCGCTCGGCCTGGTCTGCCTGCACGCTGCGCTCGGCTGGTCGATCGTGCTGGCTGTCCGCCTGTCGGTGGCGCGGTGGAGTGTCCGCCGCGGCGACGGGCGCGCGATGCTGCCGCTCCTGGCCGCATGGAGCGTGTCGATCGCGGCGGTCTGGGCCGTGGCCTGGAACAGGCAGCTGGCCGGCCTGCCGCGCATCGAGGCGCTCGTGATCATGGTGGCGGTCACCGCCGCGGTGTTTCTGCGCCCCAAGGGCCTCTCGGGGCTCCGCCACGCATCGCAGGGCTACCGCCTGGTCGTCGCGCTTCTTCGCGCTGCTGTTGCCAGCCGTCGCGATGTACCCGTCGCTCGTGTTCCTGCAGGAGGGCGCGAAGCGTCGCGTGGTCGAGACGCGTTTCGGCCCCGAGGTCCTGACGCAGCGCGAGAACCTCCAGAACCGGCTCGCCGCCGCCCAGACGGAGATCGACGCGCGTGCCGGAGCGCAGCTCGAGGCGGCCGTGTCCGGTCCCGCCCCGATGCCCGGCACGAGCGCCAGAACCGACAGCGCGTTCCTGATCTGGCAGGGCACCGCGCTCGAGCGGAACCGCGTGTCCTCGGCTATCGAGCTCTACAACGCCTCTGAAACCCTCGTCAGCCGGTTCGCGCTCAACCTGCCCGAGGAGACGACGATCCAGACGTGGAAGGAAGACAGCTGCGACGTGGCGCACGTTCGGCGAAATCAGCCCGTTCGGCGCGCACGAACGGCAGCTGCTGCACGCCGGCCGCAACATCTGCGGCGCCGGCGGCGCGCACCTCGGCGCCATCGTCATCCACGTCATCCTGGACAACAGCTCGCTGTCGTTCCTGTCGTCGCAGAACCCGTACATCGAGCTGCTCCGCCGCCGGGCCGACCGATGCGGCGTGAGGAGGTCCGGGGCCGCAATATCGAGTTCGTCGGTCTATGGCTGGAGCCGGACGGCGCTCTACGTGTCGGGCGGCGGCGCCTGGCCGATCGACGACGCGTTGTTCGCGAGAATCTACGCTCGCGCCAGCCGTTCTGGACGCGCCTGGCGACTGGCGACGCGGAGTCCCACGTCTACCTGCAGAACGACCGGTCCGGGATCTACGCCCTTGGCTACCCGTCATCCCTCCCATCGGACATCTCATCAACGTCGCGGAACTCGCGGTGCTGGTCGGCGCTCGCCTACCTGGGCATCCTGGCTGGCGCGGCGCGTGTTCCGTGCGATCGGCGTGCGGAGGGTCCGGTCGGGCCGGGCGCTGCTGCGCGAGATCCGAGAGAGCTTCTACCGCAAGCTGTTCCTCGCGTTCGTGGCGGCATCCGTCGTGCCGGTCGTCGCGCTCGCCTTCGTGACCCGCGTCTACATCGCGGATCGCCTGCGGTCCGACGTCGAGTCGGCGGCGCACAAGACGACCGTGATCGCCAGGCAGATCATCGAGGACTACCGCGTGCAGTCGCCGCGCCGAGCTGGGCGACGACGCGCTGGTCGGGCTGAGCCGCGTGATCGGGCAGGACGTCAACATCTTCAGCGGCGCGCGCCTGCAGGCGACGAGCGAGCGGGACCTGTTCGCGTCGGGGCTGCTGCCCTCGCGCACGCCGGCGGACGTGTACCGGGGCATCGTGCTGGACCGCATGCCCACCGTCATCACCGAGGAGCAGGCGGCCGGCTTCCGCTACATGGTCGCGGCCGCCCCGCTGCGGCCGGCCGATCGCGATGCGATCCTGACCGTTCCGCTGACGCTCCGCCAGCAGGAGATCGAGCGCGAAATCGACGACCTGAACCGCCGGCTCGTGCTGGCGGCGCTGCTGTTCATCCTGATGGGTGCGGCGGTGGGCTACCCGATGGCGGAACGGATCGCCGACCCGGTGAACCGCCTCACGCGCGCAACGAGGCGCATCGCGCGCGGCAATCTCGATGCGCGCGTCGCGGCCACGTCGTCCGACGAGTTCCGCCGGCTGGTGGACGCGTTCAACCGGATGTCAGCCGAGCTGCTGCGCCAGCGCCAGGAGCTCGAACGGACGCACCGGCTCGAGGCGTGGGCCGAGATGGCGCGCCAGGTGGCTCACGACATCAAGAACCCGCTGACGCCGATTCAGCTCTCGGCCGAGCACCTGCGCCGCGTGCACGCCGACCGCGGCCGCCCGCTCGACCCGGTGCTCGACGGCTGCGTCGATTCGATCCTCTCCCAGGTGCGGCTGCTCCGCCAGATCGCGTCGGAGTTCTCCAGCTTCGCGGCGTCGCCGACCGCCAGGCTCGCGCCCGTCGACCTCTCAGACCTCGTCGAGGAGGTGGTCCGGCCCTACGAGGCCGGCGCGGGAGACCGGTGGACGTTCGCCCGGCTCATCGAAGGTCCGATCCCGCCGCTGCTCGTGGACCGGACGCTGGTCGGTCGCGCGCTGACCAACATCATCGACAACGCGCTTCACGCCATGCCGGGCGGCGGCACGATTACGATCGGAATCCGGCAGGCGGGAGATCGGGCTGTCGAACTGACGCTGGCCGACACGGGCGTCGGCATGGACGAGGAGGCGCTGGCGCACCTGTTCGAGCCGTACTTCTCCACCAAGGCGGTGGGGACCGGACTCGGGCTGTCGATCGCCCGGCGAAACGTCGAGCTGAATGCCGGCACGATTGCCGTCGCCAGCGTGCCCGGCCAGGGCACGAGGGTGACGATCACGCTCCCCGTCGCCAGCCTGTAGGCCTCCGCCGTCCGACGTTACGAGCGACTCTCGGCCGGGGAGTCGCGGGCGTCCGCCGGCGGCCTGCCGCGAGCGGCCGAACCGCGCCGGCGGAAGCGCGGTCCAGGCCAGCCCGATGAAGGCCGACATCAGATACGAATACGCCAGCACGACCAGTGCTGGTCGCGGATACGTGGCGATCGCGAAGAAGACGATGGCCACGGCCAGCGGCACTTTGTACGACCGGCGCGCTTCGAGGTCGATCGTCTTGAAGCTGCGGAACCGGATGGTGCTGACCATCAGCAGCGCCGGCACCAGCATCAGCGCCAGCGCCGGCAGCGCGCTCATGTAGTCGTGCAGTCCGTACGGATACAGGTAGACGGTCGACGCCGGCACCGCCGCGGCTGCCGGAATCGGCATGCCGACGAAGTAGCGCTTGTCGCTGTTCGCCTGGATGTTGAACCGCGCGAGACGGATGGCGCCCGCCGAGACGAACACGAACCCGACTGCCCACCCCAGGCGCCCGAGCGGCTCGAGGCCCCAGCGGAAGACCAGCAGCGCCGGCGCCATGCCGAACGAGACGACGTCGGCCAGCGAGTCGAACTCCCGTCCGAACGCGCTTGTCGTGCCCGTCAGCCTGGCGATGCGGCCGTCGAGCATGTCGAGCACGATGGCGACCCCGATCAACAGCGCGGCGGTCTCCAGCTCGCCGCGCATCGCGTGCGCGACGCACGCATAGCCGCAGAACATGTTGCCGACGGTGAACAGGCTGGGAAGCAGCGACACGCCCCGCCGCAGCCCCCGCCGCCGCGGGTCGCCTGCCCTCCTCAAGAGGACCGAGCAGCGCGGGCCGTCGTTCCGGGTCGGGATCAAGCGGCATGCGGACTTCAGTGGCCGGTCCCGGCGGCGCTCCCGGCCGCCCGCCAGCTGCGCCAGGACCGTTTCGCCAGCCCGCACGCGCTCGCCGACACCCACGCGCAGCGCCGTGCCGGCGGGCAGGAACAGGTCGATTCGCGACCCGAACTTCATCACCCCCATCCGGTCGCCCGCCCGCACCGTGTCTCCCGACCGAACGCGGCAGACGACCCGGCGCACCAGCGCACCGGTGATCTGCCGGAACACCACGGTGCACGTCGAGGCGTCGATCCACACCTCGCTCCGCTCGTTCTCCGTCGTGGCCTCCGGCCTGTAGGCTGCCCTATAGCTCCCCGGCTTGTATTCGACCCGGGTCACGGTTCCGCTCACGGGGATCCGGTTGACATGGACGTCGAGGGGAGAAAGGAAGATGCTCACCTGGGTCCACTGGCCGGCGGGAGCGGCGCCAGGCGGCGGAGCGCCGGCGACCATCACGCGGCCGTCCGCCGGAGACACCACCAGGCCGGTGCTCGCCGGGGCTGCCCGATCCGGGTCGCGAAAGAACAGCGCGAGGGCGACGGCGAGCACGACGAACGGCAATGACCACGGCCACCAGCCGAGCGCCCCAAGGCCGAGCGCGGGCACCAGCGCCCCAGCCACGAACGGGAACCCGGCTCGGTCGATCTTCATGAGCACCAGCGCTGCGGATCCGGCACCATCCAAGACGTCGAGAGCCGGCAACCGGGCCGGCTCTCGAGTCAGAAACGCGATCGTGGGCGCCGCTTCCTAGCCGCGTTGCAGGCTCGGAGCGGCGACGACCGGTACGACCTGCTCGCGGTGGCGCCGGACGATAACTTCCATCTTGTCCTTCAGCTGCAGCTTCCGCTTCTTGAGAGTGATTTCCTCCAACTGCTCCGGGCCCGAAAGGTAATGCTTGGCGGTAAGCTCGTGCAGGCGCTGCTCGAGTTCATGATGTTTGCTGGCGAGGTGGCGAAACTCCTCGTCGGTTTCGAGAAGCAGGGGCTTAAAATCAAGCGAGTCTGCCATGCTCAGCCTCCTTGGATGGAGTGAACGGCGTGCCGGGGCAACCTATCGGCACCCTACCACATCGTACCCGGGGGTTTCAAGCCGCACCTGGTCCCGCCGGTTCGCCGCCGGCGCCGTCCGGCGGCACCAGCTCATCTCTCCAGAGGATCAGCGCATCCTCGACGGGGTGGTCGTAGTAGTCCTTGCGAATGGCGGCAACCGAGAACCCGAGTCGTTCGTATAACTTGAGGGCCGCCGCATTCGACCGGCGCACCTCGAGCGTCGCCCGCCGGGCGCCCAGCGCCGCGGCACGGCCGAATACCGCTTCCAGCAGCAGCCGGCCGGCGCCCATGCCGCGGCACTCCGGTCGAACGGCCAGGTTGTTGATGTGCAGTTCGTCCGCAACGATCCAGTCCATGCAGAACGCCGCGACCCGCCACTCGCCGGTTCGCAGGACATAGAGATGGGACACGCCTGGACTGAGCAGCTCCTGCTCGAACATCGGCCTGGTCCAGGGGTTCGTGAACGAGGTCTCTTCGATTTCGAGGACCTCGTCCAGATCCAGCGCGGTCATCGGCTCCACGCGCCACCCGGACGGCAGGGCGCCTCCAATCTCCATCAACCCGCCCCCGCCTGCCGCCGTTCCCGCACCAGCTCCGCGTCGGGCCGCCGCACGTAGAGCGGGCGAATCCGGTGCGGCGGATCGGCCTCCGACCGGCGTCTCGCGGCAATCGCGGCAATCGCCGCTGCAATCGGCGGCACGGGAGTGACGATCCGCGCTCCGCCGCGGCACAGCCCCTCCAGCGCGGCCGCATGAACCACCGCACCGTCGCCGACGAACTCGACGGCCGCTCCCGCAAGGTCCGGCATCCAGGCCGCGAGCATGTCGACGGGGCTGTTCACTGCCGGCTCGCACAGCGGCTCCCACCGACCGGCCTGGCGGCGGTAGAGACGGCCGTAGACCTCGCCCCGCTGGGCATCCATCCATGCGGCCCGCAGGCCGTCCTCCCCGGTTTCGGCGCCGACGGCCGCTTCGACGAGCGCGTCAAGCGCGGACACCCCGACGACCAGACGGCCGTTGGCGAAGGCCAGCCCCTGGATGGTGGCGATGCCGATCCGCAATCCGGTGAACGATCCCGGCCCCACAGCGACACCGTAGAGGTCGATGTCGCGAATGCCGACCTGGTGGCGCGCCAGGCAGTCGAGGATGTCTCCGGGCAGGCGCGTCGCGTGGGTCCGCGTCGCGTCGCCCGCGAACACGTCCAGGACGTCGCCGTCGCGCGCCAGCGCCAGGCTTCCGCCGCGCGTCGTCGTGTCGAGCGCAAGAACCAGCATCGGAGTGACGCCCTATTGTAGACTGTCTGCAACCTGACTTTCATGGCGTCCTCCTCCGACCACGCCCCGCCCGTCGCACCCGCCCAGGCCACGCCGGCCATGCGGCAGTACTTCGAGGCGAAGCGCCAGTACCGCGACGCCATCGTCTTCTTCCGGATGGGCGACTTCTACGAGATGTTCTACGAGGACGCCCTGGTGGCCGCCCGCGTGCTGGAGCTGACCCTCACGTCCCGGAGCAAGGACGCGAGCGGCGGCAGCATCCCGATGTGCGGCGTGCCCTATCACGCCGTGGACGGCTACCTGGCGAAGATGGTGAAGAAGGGGTTCAGAGTCGCCATCTGCGAGCAGGTCGAGGATCCCAAGAAGGCGAAGGGGCTGGTGCGGCGCGAAGTCGTTCGCGTCGTGTCGCCAGGGACGCTGACCGACGCCGCCTATCTCGACGCCAGGGAGCCGGCGTTCCTGATGGCGATCGCGCCGGAGCTGGCGTCCCGTCGCCCCCCCAACGCCCAGGACGAACGGACGCTTCAGGCGGTCGGCGTCGCCCTCATCGACCTGTCGACCGGCGAGTTTCTGTCTGCGGAGTACTCGGGGGACACCGGTCTGCAGGCGTTCGCCGACGAGATGGCCGTGCTGCGCCCGCGCGAGCTGGTCGTCCCCGCCGATTTCGCGCTGTCGGTGTTCCTGCCGGCGGTGGCGGCGCTCGGCATTCCGACGACCTCCGTCGACGCGTGGGGCTTCGAGCCGGAGGCCGCCCGGTCGTGCCTGCTCGAGCAGTTCAGGACGAAGAGCCTGGACGGCTTCGGCCTGGAGCAGCGCCCGCTGGCGGTGCGCGCCGGCGGCGCGCTCGTGCGCTACCTGCGTGACACGCAGAAGGCCGACCTGGCTCACGTCCGCACGGCCACCTTCCGGCAGACCTCGGACACGCTGCTCGTCGATCCCGTGACGCTCCGGCATCTGGAGGTCGTGGAGTCTGCGACGGGCGGACGGGCGGGCTCCCTGCTCGATGAGATCGATCGGACGGTCACGGCGATGGGCGGGCGCCTGCTCCGCCAGTGGCTGCTCCGCCCGCTGCTCTCTCTCGAACGGGTCCGTGACCGGCTGGATGCCGTGGAGGATTTCGCGTTCAAGACGACCGAGCGCGGCCGATTCCGCGACACGCTCAAGTCGGTGCAGGATCTGGAGCGCCTCGTCGCTCGCACGGCGCTCGGTTCGGCAGGGCCGCGCGATCTCGTCGCGCTGAAGCAGTCGCTTGGAGCCGTCCCCCGGGTTCGGGTGCTCCAGGGTGACATGCAGTCCCCGCTCGTGCGGAGTCTGGCCGCGGAGCTGGACGACGTGCCCGAGGTGCGGACAGCGATCGAAGCCGCCCTGACCGACGAGCCGCCGGCGCTGGCCCGCGACGGGGGGTACGTTCGGGAGGGGTTCGACACGGCGCTCGACGAGCTTCGCCACATCAGCCGGTCGGGCAAGCAGCTGATCGCGGAGATGGAGGAGCAGGAACGCGCCCGGACCGGCATCAGCTTCGCTCAAGGTCCGGTTCAACCGCGTCTTCGGCTACTACATCGAGGTATCGAAGTCGAACCTCCACGCGGTTCCGCCCGACTACCACCGCAAGCAGACCATCGTCGGCGGCGAGCGGTATATCACGCCGGCGCTGAAGGAGTACGAGGAGAAGGTGCTCGGCGCCGACGAGCGCATCCTGGCGCGGGAAATCGAGATCTTCGAAACGCTGCGAGCCGGGGTCGCCGCCCATGCGCCCCGCATCCAGGACTCCGCCCGCGCGCTCGCCGCGCTCGATGCCCTCGCCGCGCTGGCCGAAACCGCGACGATCAGCAACTACACCAAGCCCCACGTGCACGAAGGCGACGAGATTCAGATCGTCGACGGGCGGCACCCGGTGGTGGAGCGTCGTTCGACCGAGGCATTCGTGCCGAACGACACGCTCCTCAACGGCGCCGCGCACCAGCTGATGATCCTGACGGGCCCGAACATGGGCGGCAAGTCGACGTATCTCCGGCAGGTGGCGCTGATCTGCCTGCTCGCGCAGGCCGGGTCGTTCGTCCCGGCGCGTCAGGCCAAGCTCGCGCTGGTCGATCGGATCTTCACGCGGGTGGGCGCATCCGACAACATCGCGCGCGGGCAGTCGACCTTCATGGTGGAAATGCAGGAGACGGCCAATATCCTGCATTCCGCAACGTCTCGCAGCCTCGTCATCCTCGACGAGATCGGCCGCGGCACGGCCACGTTCGACGGGCTGAGCATCGCGTGGGCCGTGGCCGAGTACCTGGCCACCGCCCCCCGATGCCGTCCGAAGACGATCTTCGCCACGCACTACCACGAACTGACCGATCTCGCCGACGGCATCCCCGGCGTCGTCAACTACCACGTGGACGCGCGGGAGTGGCGCGACGACATCATCTTCCTGAGGAAGGTCGTGGCCGGCCGATCCGACCGCAGCTACGGCATCCAGGTCGCCCGCCTGGCCGGCCTGCCGGCGACCGTCGTCGCGCGGGCGCGGGAGATCCTCGGCGCGCTGGAGCAGGACGAGTTGACGCGGGGCGGACGGCCGTCGCTCGCCGAGACCGCGACCGACCCGCAGCAGCAGCTGGGCCTGTTCCAGTCCCTGCCATCACCCGGCGAACGGCTGGCGGAGCGGCTTCGCGAAGTCGACCCGAACCGCATCACCCCACTCGAGGCGATCGCGCTGCTCGCTGACCTGAAGCGGGAAGCGCAGGAATCGTGATGCACAGGCGGGCGCGGTGAACGGCCGGGCGCTGCTGGCCGTCGCTGTGCTCGCGGCGGGTGCGCTGCTCCTCGCATCTGGCCGAGCGACTGCGCAGTACCAGCCGCACCTGAAGTTCCGCGTCCTGGCGACCGCGCACTTCCGAATCTACTACCACCAGGGCCAGGAACCGCTCGCGCGGCGGCTCGCGGACGCGGCCGAGTCGGTTCGCTCGGACCTCCCCTCCCGCGTTCGGCTCGGCGCGCCGCGGCTCACCCATGTGGTGCTCGCGAACCAGGACGACGACGCCAATGGGTGGGCGACGCCGGTGCCGTACTGCGTCGTCCGCGTCAACGCGATCTGGCCTGCCCTGTCGGAGTTCATCGGCAACACGGACGACTGGCTGCGCCTCGTCTTCGCTCACGAGTACGTTCACATCCTCCAGCTGAACCAGTCCGCCGGGTGGGCGGCCGTCGCCCGGGCCATCATGGGGCGTGCGCCGTCCACGTTCCCGAATCTGTTCCTCCCCACCTGGCAGGTGGAGGGGTTTGCCACGTACTGGGAAACGGAGCTGACCGGCCTCGGGCGGTTGAATGCCGGCGACACCGCCGCGGTCGTGCGTAACCGCGCGGGGTTGCCGCGAGGTGAGCCACTTGACCGCGTCAACGGCGGATCGGTGGAATGGCCCGGCGGTCTCGGGCCGTATCTCGAGGGGGCGTGGTTCTACGACTACCTCTATCGCCGCTTCGGCGAAGAGGCGGTCGGACGCCTCGCGAACGTCACCGCCGGCCGACTCCCCTTCCTCTCGTCCCCCGCAACAAAACGGGTGTTCGGCAGAAGCCTTGGGACGCTCTGGGCCGACTTCCAACGGGACGTGAAGGCGGAGGCCTCGGCCCTGGTTGTGTCGGCGGAGCGTGGATCCCGGCTGACTCGCCGTGGGTTTGAGGTCGCGTCGCCCCGATTCGACGAGACCGGCAAGACGCTCGTCTACGCGGCGCATGACCCCGACGGGTTTCCGGCGCTGCGTGCCATTGACGTGGCGACGGGCTCCGATCGGCCCTTCCTCGACCGGTTCGCCGGGACGCAGTTGAGCGTGCGCGGTGGCGTTGTCGTGTTCGATCAGCTCGACCTGCGCGACAACGTCGCCTGGCGCAGCGATCTGTACGCGGCGGGCATGCCCGGCGGACGCACGTCCCGCCTGACGAGCGACCAGCGCCTCCTCGAACCTGACGTCTCGCCGGACGGCCAGCGCCTCGCGTGCGTCCGCACCGCCGCGGACGGGCGACGTGAGCTGGTGTTCTTCACGATAGAGCGGGATCGGCGAGGGAAGTTGTCGCTACACGCGCTGACCCTCCCCATCGCCGTTGACAGCCGCGCGACGTTCGGCGCACCCCGCTGGTCCCCCGACGGCCGAAGCCTCGCCGTCGAGCGGCGGCGCCTCGACGGCCCCTCCGAGATCGTCGTGTTCGACGTCCGGGACGGGCACGAGCGCGTGACGGCGTCGTCGGCGCGGGCGAGGAACATCTCCCCGACCTGGCTGCCGGACGGCGGCACGATTCTGTTCGCGTCGGATCGCGCCAACCGGTCGTTCCAGATCTACGCCGCAACAATCGACGCACGGGACCTGCGCCGCATCACCACCGCGCCTGGCGGCGCCCTTTCACCCGAGGTGTCGCCAGACGGGCGAACGCTCGTCTACGTTGGCTCGGATGCCACGGGCTACGATCTCTTCGCGCAGCCCCTCGATGAGGCCATGACGAGCGCCGTCCCGGAACTGCCTGCGGCGGCGCCGGCACCCGGGCGTGAGCAGGCGGAAGCGGCGGCAACTCGCCAGGTGCAATCGGCCGATATTGGCTACTCTCCCCTTCCGACGCTTCTCCCCCGCGCCTGGACGCCCCTCGTCGACACTCGGAACGGCAACGTGCGGGCAGGCCTCACCGTGGCCGGCGCGGACGTCCTGCAGCGCCATTCGGTCGGGGCGTCTCTGATGTGGCGCTTCGCCGAAACCACGGCTCCGGGAGGGCCGCACAGCGGCCGACCCGACTGGAGCGCCTCCTACGTGTATTCCCGCTGGCGGCCGGCGCTCTACGTTGCGGCGACCGACACCACTTCGTTCCTGGCCCTCGCGTCCGCCGGCTCCGGTGTACCCGAGGCCGAGCTGCGCGAGCGGAACGTCGCTGCCGGTCTGCAACTGCCGGTCAGGCATGTGAGGCATCAGCAACTGTGGCAGGCCGAGTTCGATGTCGAGCGCGAGACACGCACGTGGACGGGGGCGCCGACAAGCTGGTATCGAAACGCGTTCCGCGCTGCGTGGAGTGTCAACACGGCGCTGACGTACGGCCGGTCGATCAGCGCGGAAGATGGCGTGTCCGTTGGCGTCACCTCTGAGCAGGTCCGCACGGCGTTTGGCGCCGACGGGAATGCCGACGCATACACGGCGGAGGCGCGCGGCTACTGGCGGCCGGGCCGGAGCCACGCGGTCCTCGCAGTGCGGGCCGGATACGGGGCCGCGGCAGGTGACCGGAACGTCAGGCGCCAGTTCTTCCTGGGCGGCACATCGTCGGCCGGCAGCCTCGTGAACTTCGGAAGCGACGCGCTAGGGATGGTCCGCGGCTTCCAGACCGAGGTCGCCTCCGGCAGCCGCATCGCGTCGGCGAGTGTCGAATGGCGGCAGCCGTTGTGGAGCTTCCAGCGCGGGTTCGGCACCTGGCCGGTCTTCATCAGAACCGTCCATGCCGCCGTGTTCGCGGATGCGGGCCATGCGTGGACCGGCGAGTTCTCCGCGGACCGGCTGATGGCGTCTTTCGGCGTCGAGGGCTCGCTCGACACCGTCGTCGGCTTCCGCCTGCCGCTCACCCTCACCGCGGGCCTGGCGCGAACGTACGACCGCGCCGCGGGGCGAAGCGACACGGGCGTCTACGCTCGAATTGGCCCGTCGTTCTGACGGGATCGCCGGTACAATGATCGGGTCCATGACCTATACGCCTGACTACGATCATCACGCGCCGCTCAACTTCGGCGGCTTCGAACACTCGAGAGGCTTCGAGAACTCGAGGGCGGTCGTGCTGCCCGTGCCCTTCGAGCGGACGACGAGTTACGTCACCGGCACGCGCAACGGCCCGCGCGAGATCCTCCTCGCGTCCGGCCAGGTCGAGCTATGGGACGAGGAGACACAGAGCGAGGCGTACAATCGCGGCATCTACACGCTGCCGGAACTCGAGCTGCCGTTCAATGACATCCGCGTGGCGCTGGACGAGATCAAGCGCGTCGTCTCGGACCTCCTGGCCCACGAGAAGTTCCTGGTGGTGCTCGGCGGCGAGCATTCGGTGAGCGTGCCGGTGGTGGAGGCGCTCGCCGAGCGCGTCCCCAATCTCTCGGTGCTGCAGATCGACGCGCACGCCGACATGCGCGACTCGTATCAGGGCAGCCGCTACAGCCACGCCTGCGCGATGCGCCGCATCGTCGAATTCGCGCCGTGCGCGCAGGTGGCCATCCGAAGCCTCTGCCGGGAGGAGTCGCAGGCGATCCCCGGGCTGCGGACCCGCGTGTTCTGGGATCACAACATGCGGCAGGACCCGAAGTGGATCGACAACGTCGTGGCGTCGCTCACCGACAACGTCTACCTGACGATTGACTGCGACGGTCTCGATCCGGCGATCATGCCGGCGGTGGGAACGCCGGAGCCCGGGGGGCTCTCGTGGCACGAGACCCTGGCGCTGCTCAAGGCCGTGATGAGCAAACGCCTCGTCGTGGGCTGTGACGTGGTCGAGTTGTGCCCGCTTCCGGGCATGGTGGGGCCGAACTTCCTCTGCGCGAAGTTGATCTACAAGATCCTCAGCTATCGGTTTGCGAAGGCGGCGTAACAGCAGTAGGCGGTAGACAGTGGCAGCTAGGCGGTGGATCACAGCGTGACCACCGCATACCGCTGCCGCATACTGCCGACTGCCAGCTTCCGGCTAGCCTTTGATCTGCTCCAGCGCCCGCTTGGCTTCCGCCGCGTAGGACGACTGCGGGAACTCGTCGACGATGCGCTTGAAGGCCTGGCGGGCGTCGGCGGCCTTGCCGGCCGCGTCGCAGGCGAGGCCTAGGTGCATCAGGATGCCGTCCACCGGCAGCGGACCCTCCTTGTCGGCCGACAGCTCCTTGTAGACGGCGATGGCGCCGTCGAACTTCCCTGCTGAGACTTCCGCATCCGCCTTACCCAGCTTCGCCATCTGTCCGTAGACCGACTGTCCGGCGCGATCGATGACTTCCTGGTACCGCAGCTGCGCCTCCGGGTGACGCCCGAGCGCGGTCAGCATCGCGGCGGCGTGATAGCGGGCGGCGATGCCGGCATCAGACGAGGGGTACGCACTGGCGACCGCCATGAACTTGGCGAGCGCCGCCTCGTTCCGGGCCGTCTCCGTCGGATAGCTGCCGGCCGGCGCCGGTGCCGGCGCCGTGGCGCCAGGGGCCGGAGCCGGAGCGACCTGCGCGCCCTCCGCGGTCATCGCGTCGGCCAGCATCGCGGCGGCCTGGCTGCTGGTCTGGTTTCGCCACATCATGAACCCGACCAGGGCCGCGACGATCACCACGACGGCAACCAGTCCGATCGTGATCTGGTGCTTGTTGGCGTCGTAGGTCTCCGTGAGGCGGGCGAACGTGGAGGCGACTTCGTTTTCCTTCAGGCGATGGCGTTCTGTGCTCTTCATGACTTCGAACCAACAGCCGCGAGGGCCGCGGCGCCGCTGGCCCGTCCCTGGATGGGAACAAGCCGGGTGTCGTCACCAACTCCGGATTATATCTGATGGTTGGTCGGCTTCGGCGGATACATTGACTGGAAGCTGGCGCACAACCCGTGTCTCGCCCTCCCGAGACACGAGCGGCCTGGCGGCTCAGAACCTCACGGCGATCCCGCCGAGCACGTCAACGCCGCCCAGTTGAACGCTCGGGGATGCCAGGCTGCCCTGCCCGGTAGCCGTCCGGCTCCACTCGACCCGGCCGACCGCCGCAAACCGGCGACTGAGGCCGACCGAGATGCCAGCGTGGAGAACGGGGCCCCAGGCGCTTCCGCTGACCGACTCGCCGGTGCCGGCCCACGACTCGGCGTAGGTCGAGCAGGCCGCCCCGAGTCCCGCAGCCACGTCAATCCGGCCTCTTCGATAGTGCGCCCTGGCTCCGAACACCACGGCACGAACGCTCAGGTCGACCTGCGAATCGGGCGCAGCGGCGTCGCTGCCCGCGACGATGGGGTGCCCGGTCATCTCGAGGAACCGGCCTCCGCCGAACACCGAGACGTGCCGCGTGAGAGTGACGTCGGCCAATACTGCGATCGGGACCTTCGTGCCTGGATAGACTGCCGTGACGGCGGCATCCGACGCGACGAAGATGCCCGCTGCGACGCTCACGTCGACGCGTGGCACCGTATGAGCCTGGGCGGTCACGGTCACGGCGCCCACCGCGACCATCAACACTCCCAGCAGGGTCACGACGCACAAGCGGTGGCTGGTCGTCACGGTGCACGCACTTCCATCGATCGATTCCCCTCGCGCCCCGAGGCGTCCACCGCCGTGACGACGTAGAACGGACGATCGGGCATGGTGGTCGATCGGAAGAACCGGGTCTGCACGAACGACATGCCGGTGATCGGCGCCGCGTTCAGCTTCCGGTAGTCGCCATGCGAGTCGGCTGCCTGGTAGACGTTGTAGCCGGCCGTCGCATCGCGGCTGCGGTCCCATTCGATCAGCGTCGTTTCGAGGTTCGAGAACAATGAACTGCTGATCTGGCTGCGCATGCGAACAGTCGCGGGGGGCGAGGGAGCATTGACGGGCTGCGCGAGCGTCGCGGCCACGGCCAGCGTGGTGCGGACGACATCGGTCGCGAAGTTCATGTTCAGCGTGCCGAACCTGTCCCCGGTCGTGTGGTAGTAGGGATTGGCGAGAGGGATGTCCTCGATGATCTCGACGGCGGAATACCCCTGGTCCCAGAAAGGCGCGTGGTCGCTCGACCTCGACGACGCGTCCACGATCTTCCGGACCGGGAGACCGGTGTAGGCGGCCGCCAGCGACGCGTACTGGTCCACGAGCCACGTGGACGCCGGGTTCGCCGTGACGTCAACGTCCTCGGGCGCACGGTCCACGAAGGCAATCATGTCGAGGTCCAGCATCCCCACGACCTGCTCGCCCCGCTCGCGGGCGCGGGCGGCGTAGTCGCGGCTGCCGTTGAGGCCCGTCTCCTCGGCGCCGAATGCCACCAGGCGGATCGTGAAGTCGAACGCCTGGCCGGCCAGGATTCGCGCCAGTTCCATCACGCCGGCCGTTCCGCTCGCATTGTCGTCGGCGCCGGGCGCGGTCGTCAGGAACACGGTTCGGGCGAAGGAGTCGTAGTGGGCGCCGACGATCACGACCTGGTTTGGCGACACGCGCCCGGGGATCGTGGCGATCACGTTGCTGACCGTCACGCCTCCGGACACGAACTCCTCAGTGTGCACGGCCACGCCGGCCTCCGCGAAGTGGCGGAAGACGGACTCGGCCGCCGCCCGCGCGCTACCCGTCGTGGCGTAGCGGGTCTGGAAGCTCTCGAGATCCTGGATGTCAGAGGCCAGGCGGTCGAGCGACACCCACGCGACGAGTGACTGGATCCGCGGGTCGGTCGCGGCGGCTGTCGAGAGCTGCCGTCGGACGATCGCGCGGGCGCCGGACACCTCGAGCACGACCGGCACGTTCACGCGCCCGGTCAGCGGCTCGAACGAGGCGTCCACGGGCAGCTGGTCTCGAGTCAGCCTGGCGGCCCCGGCGACCAGCCAGAGTCCCTCTTCGAGAGGCCAGGCTCGCGCGACGGCCGGGAGTTGACGCGTCGGATCCGTCAGCCGAGCGCGGACCAGGTGGAGCGACGCGTTCCCGGCGGGCGATTCGAGGACGCGCAGCGAAACGCCAAGTCGCCGCAGCCCCTGGACCACAGACGACGGGGCCGAGGCGACCCACACGGTGCGGAGTTCGAGGACCGGCGACAGGGTCGCCACCATCTCCGGCGGCACCCTGACCCTCTGGATCCGGTCGATGCAAAGCAGGACGCGGTCGTCTGGGAGTTCCGGCGCCGCGACCTGCGGCGGCATCCTGACTCGCTGAGCCCGGCCGACGGCGAGCAGAATCCGGTTGTCGATGAATCCCGTCGCGCCGAGAAGGAGAACGGCGAGGGTGATCGTGGCGAGGAACGGACCAGGGTGACGCTTCGGTCGAGTCATCGTCGGCTCCCGGGACGGTCGGCTCGCGGGCCGGTCCGCTGGCAACTGGCGCGGACGCTACGAAGTATAGACGGAGTCTCCATCTCCGCGGTTTCCGGAGGAACCGCTTCGCGGAGCCGCCGCCCTGACACAGGGGCGATCATCGTCGATGCGACCGACGGTTGGATGAAACCGACGTGCACGATCCGGCTCGCGCCAGCGCTTCCGTGGGCCTGGCTGCACGCCCGCGTCGCGGCGCTCCTGGCCCTGCTCCGCCGGCTCCCTCCGGAGCGCCAGGCCTTGATGCTAGAAGCTGTCTCATGAATACGGAAGCCGCCTGAAACAGCGGTATGATCCCCGTCGGTACTCGACGGCATGGACTTGACCGACGCCCAGTGGGCGGTGCTCGAACCGAGAGTCGGTCCTCGCCGTCGCCCGGACGGGCGCGGCCCGCCGTGGACCAATCCGCGCGCTGAAACTGCGCGGTGAGACGGTGAAGCGGGTCAGCCTTATCGGGCGCAATTCTGGCGGCCCGTTGTGCCGAAGTCAGTGAGTCAGAAGAGACCTTCCATGGATTTGCATATCAAGAAGGTGTGGTTGCCTGGAGCAGCATCCTGTCTGTTGTTTTTCGGATTCCATTACGTGCTCATCTGGTTGCCTTTTGACAAGAACAGATTCCAGTTCATGGCCATCCCATATCTGGTGCTGCCATTCGCCGGCGCCCTCGCCGCATATTGGTCGCGCCGAATGAAGGGTTCAGTCGTCCAGCGCATCTTGTCCTCACTGTTCCCTGTATTTGCGTTTGTCGCGCTATTTGCGGTGAGAATTGTGTACGGACTGTTCTTCGAGGGCCAACCTTATACTCTGCCGCATTTCCTGGCCGGCTTCTACGTGACCCTCGTATTCATTCTTGTAGGTGGCCTGTTGCTGGTGCTTGGCGCATGGCCGTTCTGCCGCCCGCACCTCAGAGAACAGTTGCCCTGACAACCGGGCTCATCAACGGGAAACATCGGTAGGATCGCCGTCTGGTACTCGACGGCGTGGACCTCACCGACGTCCAATGGGCCCTGCTCACGCTCGCGCTGTCCGAGCAATACAAGTAAGGCCTTCGCCAAGGTTCCCGGCTCGCGCTGGAGTCTCCGAACGAGGAATGCAGATCCTGAAGCAGCACTGGCGGACGCAATGGAGATCGCGCGCATCCCTGGACAACCGCCGCAGGACACGGCACCCGCGGAAGCCTTCGAGAATGCACCCCTGATGCACCCCGATACGCCGAAGGCCCGGCGATGTTCGACCGGGCCTTTCGTATAGATGCTGTGTTGTCAGTGTGTTAGGTGGTGCGCCCGGCGTGACTCGAACACGCGACCCCCGGTTTAGGAAACCGATGCTCTATCCTGCTGAGCTACGGGCGCCCGAACTCACATTATCGCATGGGCGACAGCGTGACCGACCGGTCCTTCCTGAGCCCTGAGCCTTGCCCCCTGAGCCCTAATACTGCAGCACCGAGTAGATCTTCTGCCCCTCCAGCAGTCCCCTGCCCTTCAGCGCCTCCAGTTCGATCAGAAACGCCAGGCCGTGGAGGTCTCCGCCGAGGCGCTTCACCAGCCGCACCGCCGCGCTCGCCGTGCCGCCCGTCGCCAGCACGTCGTCCACGATCAAGACGCGCTGTCCCGGCGCGACCGCGTCGGCGTGGATCTCGATGGCGTCGGTGCCGTACTCCAGGCTGAACGACTCCTTGATCGTCGCCGCCGGCAACTTGCCCGGCTTGCGGATCGGGCAGAAGCCCACGCCGAGCCGGTCCGCGACGGCCGCGCCCAGGATGAAGCCCCGGCTCTCGATGCCGATGACGAGCGAGATCCCCTGCCCCACGTAAGGCGCCGTCAACGCGTCGATCGCCGCCTTGAAGCCGGCCGGATCGCCGAGCAGCGTGGTGATGTCGTAGAACAGGATCCCCACCTTCGGAAAGTCGGGGATGTGGCGAATGCGAGACTTGAGTGTGTCCATCGGTGTCCGTCCTGACTAGTGGTGTGCGGTGAACGTGGCGAAGCGGCCCGTCGGCGTCACAATGTCGACCGCGACGTCGTCGATGCGCGCCCTGCCCGGGCCCTGCCGCAGCGCGCGCTCGAAGCGGTCCATGGCCTCGGCGTCCCCCTCGGCCATCACTTCGACCTCTCCGCCCGGCAGGTTCCTGACCCAGCCGGTGATCCCCTCGAACGACGCGCGCTCGATGGCGAACCAGCGGAAGCCGACGCCCTGTACCCGTCCGGACACGAGGATCCTGCGCGCAACCAGCATGTGCCTCCGACTCCGGCGTGTGCACGCGAACGGCGAATTATACTCAACCGCCGCGCGGGCTGTCAGGCCCCGTGCCGAGGTGCGCGTCGATGAACGCCCGCACATCATCCAACGTGCGGTACTCGCACGCGGCACCGCGCTCGTCGTTGTAGCCCACCATCAGGCGGGACACGAGATGGCGGCGGGCGGCATCGTAAAGGACGAAGACGCGCTGGCCGGTGGATGCCGCTCGGCCCGTGACGTAGCCGACCTCGAAGCCGACGCCATACGAGGAGCCCGAGGTCTCAGCCACCAGGGCCTCGCACGAGTCCAGCCACGCGCGATCGCGGTCGAACACCTCCCGCTCGGACTGCGACGCCTCGCTGTCGTCGACGCCGTCCTCGAGCAGGTGGGAGGTGAGCACCTCGTGGCCGAGCGCCCGCAGGCGTTCGGAAATGGCCCGTGCGGCCAGCAAGCCCCCGCGGTCGCCGCGCACGGTGCAGGCAAGATAGACACGCATGCTTACCTCCGGCCCAGCCCGGCCAGGAACCGACCCGTCCATCCACCCCACGGTCGCCCGCCGCGAATCGCGATGCGCGTTGCAGGCCCCGGTCTAGCGCCCGCCCGGCCGCAACATGATGTTCAGGTCTTCCTCGAGGCTCTGCAGGTCCTCCTCGTGCTCCACCTCCTGCTGCAGGATGGTCAGCGCGAGAGTGTAGGTGACCATGTCCTTGTCTTTCGTCGCGTCCATCAGCTCCTTGTAGGAGGAAATGGCGCACTGCTCCCCGGCGATGTTCTGCTCCAGGATCGTCGCGACGTGCGGATCGGCCGGAGCCGCGTACTCACACGGACTGAAACGGAACCAGTCCTTCGGATCGAGGAGCGGCGTGCCGCCCAGCTGCACGATGCGGCCGGCCAGCAGCACGGCGTGGTTCAACTCCTCGGTCGCGTGGAGGTTGAGCTCCGCGGCCACCGCATCCTTCATCGGGCCCTTCAGGACCCGCGCGCCGAGCCAGGTACCTGGTAGTACGCGAGCCACTCGCTGGCGTAGGCACGGTTGAGCATGTCGATCAGCCGATCGACGTCCATCCCGACGATCTCGCGACCTCGCGTACCCATGAGACCTCCGTGGTGTACAAGAAAAAACCCTCTGAAGCCCGAGGACCGCAGAGGGTTCCTGAAGATGGTTGGTCGGGGCGAGAGGATTCGAACCTCCGACCCCTCGGTCCCGAACCGAGTGCTCTACCAGGCTGAGCCACGCCCCGACCCAAGAAAGTCATTCTACCTCAGGGCCGTTCTCGAAACCAAGCGATTTCAGGGCACCGATCATCTCGAACGCCGTGAGATCCGCCTGCAGCGGCGTCACCGAGACGAATCCAGCCCGGACCGCCTCGTGGTCGGAGTCGCCGTTCGCCAGCCATTCGTCCTGCCCCTCGCCGATCCAGTAGGTACGGACGTCCGCGCGGATCGTGACGGTCGGTGACGGTCGTCGCGTGGTTCCGCGCGCCCTGCACGGTCACGCGAACGCCAAGCGGCGTCCGGCACGGCACGTTGACGTTCAGAAACGTCCGTGGCGGCAGCCGCATGGCGAGCACCCGCTCGGCCATCACACGGGCCACCGCCGCCGCGTCCCGAAACTCCCATTCCCCAGGGCCTTGCTGCAGCGACACGGCGATCGCCGGCACGCCGAGTAGCGCCCCTTCCATCGCGCCCGCGACCGTCCCCGAGTACGTCACGTCGTCTCCGACGTTGAGGCCGCGGTTGATGCCGGACACCACAAGGTCAGGCAACCCCTTCAGCACGGCCGCAACCGCGATGTTCACGCAGTCGGTCGGCGTCCCGTCGAGCGCGTAGATCGAATCGCGCCGGTGCTCGAGTCGCAGCGGATGGTGCAGCGTCAGGGCGTGGCCGATGGCACTCACCTCTCGCGTCGGCGCCACGGTCACGACCTCGCCGAGCGGCGCCAGCGCCTCCGCCAGCGCCCGAATGCCTTCCGAACGAACGCCGTCATCGTTGGTGACGAGAATGCGAATCATGTGAGTGAGCGATTGTAGCAGGTGATCGCGGGGACCATCTCCGGCGACCAGCGAGGTGCCGGCCACCGGAGAGGCAGGCGCGGACCGGGTCGGCGCAAAGGGCGACTGTGAGGTCCGCCGAACCGGAGCCGGGCCTGCCCCGCCGTAGCTGCGAAGCAGCGAAGGCGGGAGCCGACGAACCGGGCCACGACTGACGTCTCATCGGCCGGCTCTGAAGACGCGCTACACCTGCGCGCCAGGGCTCTCGCGGACCAGCGCCGCGAGCAGCGCAGTTGCGAGCAGCGCGATCCCGGCGCCCATCCCGAACGCAGCCGCCGGATTCACGGCGTTCCAGACCAGGCCGAAGACCACGCTGGCCCCCAGCGCCCCGACGCCCGCCGACGCGTTGTAGACCCCGAAAGCGGTGCCGCGAAGCGACGCGGGCGCGAGGTCCGCGATCATCGCCTTCTCGGTCCCCTCCGACAGGCCGTAATAGAGACCGTAGAACAGCAGCAGGCCGACCAGCGCCGCCACCGACGTACTGACGGCGAACCCGACATAGACGATGGCGTAGATCAACCAGCCGACTCCAATCACCGCGCGCCTGCCGAAGCGATCCGACGCCGCCCCGCCCCACACCGACGTCAGCGCCTTCACGACGTGCAGCGCCGCCCACAGCAGCGGGATGAACGCCGCATCGACCCCCACGTCGGTCAGCCGCAGGAGCAGGAACGCGTCGGCCGAGTTCCCCAGCGCGAACACCAGCAGGACCGCGAGCAGCACGAAGAACCGCGAAGGCAGATGACGCCAGCCCGGGAGGCCCGCTCCTTCCGCTTCCGCCGGTGCCCGCGGGACCACGCGACCCGCACCGGCCTGCTCCTTCACAAGAAACAGCGACGCCACCGCCAGCGCGCCCGGGATGATCGTCAGCGCGAACAGGAGCCGGTACCGCCCGGGCCACGCCAGGAGGAACAGCGACGCGAGCACGGGGCCGAGGACGGCTCCGGCGTGGTCCATCGCGCGGTGGAATCCGAAGACCAGGCCGCGATTCGCCGGCGTGGCGCACGCGGCGAGTATCGCGTCACGAGGCGCGCTGCGCACGCCCTTCCCCACCCGGTCCGCGAACCGCACGGCGAACAGTTGAGGCCAGGACGCCACCAGCGCCGTCAGCGGCCGCACCGCCGACGACAGTCCGTAGCCGGCGATCACGATCGGTCGCCGGACCTTCCAGCGATCGGAGTAATGCCCCGAGACGATCTTGAGCAGGCTGCTCGCGGCCTCCGCGAACCCCTCGATGAGGCCCAGCGAGACCGCGCCTGCGCCCAGGACCCGGGTGAGGTACACCGGCAGCAGCGGGTAGACGGCCTCACTCGCCGTGTCCGTGCACAGGCTGGTGACGCCGAGCATCCAGACGGCGCGCGGGAGGCCTCGGATACCGCGCCCCGCGGCCGGCTGTTCCTGCGGCGCAGCGTCGTCGGAGACTGGAGGCATGAACCGGACCTCAGTGGCGCAGGCGGTGCGCGTGAGGCGCCGGGCGGGTCGAGGGATGGCGGGGCACGTGACGCCTCGCCGCCAGCCCGAGCTCCGCGTCGGCTCGGCGCCGCGACTGCGGCGTCAGCAGGACGGCAGCGGCACCCCGGCGGTAGCGCGAGAGCCACAGGCCCGGCGTCGATCCGGTCAGGCCGAAGACCGTGAGGTGGCCCGCCGCACCCACGCACGCGGCGGTGATCCAGAACCACTCCCGGCCCGCGACGAAGGCGGTGGCGCCAGCCACGGCGAGAGGAAACAGCACGTCGACCAGCCCCGCGGCGACCCTCAGCGCTGTCTTCTCGAATCGGCTCGGGCGTGACGGCGGAACCGCGGAGTCGAGCACCAATCGGAGCACGGCGTTCTCGGGCTCGCTGTCAGCCGGAGCTTCCAGAAGATCCGCCGGCTCGGCGTCCTTCTGCGAGCCGAACAGGAGTCGGCGCCACCCGACGCCCGTCCGGCGTCTCGGGGTAGATCTGCGCGAACGCCGCCACGAGTTCCTCGGGATCGAGGCCCACAACGCCGGCGTAGCCGCGAACGAAGGCGCGCCCGAAGATGCCCGCGGGCCAGCGGGAGATGTCCCCGCGTTCGAGTCCCGCGAAATGCCCGACGCTCACCTTCGTCCGCTCGGACACCTGCTCGAGCGTCAGCCCTCTTCGCTCTCGTGCGCGCCGCAGTTCGAGGCCGAAGGCCTCAGGTCCCGTCATCGATGCTCCTCGCGCATCGTAGCAGAGAACAGGTGCTAGACCTTCAGGAAGATCCGCCGCCGATACATCACCCACAGAATCACGTACAGCACCACCAGATAGCTCAGGGCGAACAGCAGCGACGCGTTCTTCGGCGCCGCGAACGGCTCGTACCACGTGCGGTAGATGTACGCGGAGAGCGAGATCGTCTTCCCGCTGGCGCCCGCCACCTCCACCAGCAGCAGCGTCTTCGCGCTCAGCCCGGCGAGGACGAACAGCGCGATGGCGTTGACGCCCAGCACCTCGAACGGCTTCGTCCACCATCGCCAGCCCTTGACGTCGACGATCCAGTGGCACACCGCCAGGCCGAAGGCGCCGGCGCCGCCCATGAACCACGCGTACGAACTCGTCCACAGGTTCTTGTTGATCGGAAACGCGAGATCCCACAGCGACCCGATCGCCATCGCGGCGATCCCGGCGGCCGCCATCACAAGCGCACGCGTCCCGCCGGACACGGGCGCACGCAGCCAGAAGCCAGTCACCACTCCCATCAGCGTGCTCGCAACCGCCGGCACGGTGCTCAGGAGCCCTTCCGGATCCCACGGCCGCTGGCCCCACATGTGGCTCTGGCCGAGCACGGCGCGATCGATGAACGCCCCGAGATTCCCTGCCGCGGTCAGGTCCCCCGGGTTGTGGCCGGGAAAGGGCATGAACACCATCGCCAGCCAGTAGGCGCCCGTCAGCCCCGCGATCCAGATCATCAGCCGCGTCGCGTGGCGTCGATCATCGCGGTCCGGCCCCGGCGCAGTCAGACGATAGATCGCGACCGCCGCCATGTAACACAACCCGATCCGCACCAGCACCCCCGGCAGCCTCAGCGTCGCGAACCGGAAGTACGGGACGAGCGCAATCAGCCAGCCGAGCGCCATGATGGTCACGCCCCGGCGCACGATCCTCCACGCCGGCCCCATCGTCGACTTCGACAGGGTCATCGACACGCCCACCATGAACAGGAAGAACGGGAAGATCAGGTCGGTCGGCGTCCACCCGTTCCACTCGGCGTGAAGCAGCGGCCAGTAGGCGTTGTCCCAGTCGCCCGGGTCGTTGACGATGACCATCGCCGCCATCGTCAGACCGCGGAAGACGTCCAGCGAAACGAGGCGGTCAGCGAGCGCTGGCACCCTCGCGGCACTGCGTGTCATGGCCACAGAGATTAGCGTAAGCTAGCGGCATGCGCAAAGCCCCGGCGGAGACCGGACCGTGAAGCGCCTCGCCGACTCGCTGGCCGAACAGACCCGCGAAGGCACACTGTACGAACGGTACGATGGCGACTGGACCCGGTGTGTCGCCTGCGCCCACCGCTGCCCCATCCCGAACGGCGCCCAAGGCGTATGCAAGGTGCGCTTCAACCGGGACGGCCGCCTCATGGTGCCGTGGGGCTACGTGTCGGGCGCGCACTGCGATCCGATCGAGAAGAAGCCCTTCTATCACGCCTTCCCCGGCTCGCGCGCGTTCAGCTTCGGGATGCTGGGCTGCGACTTCCATTGCTCGTACTGCCAGAACTGGGTCACCTCGCAGGCGCTCCGCGACCCCGAGTCCGTGCTCGAGTCCGAGCCGGTCACGCCCGATCAGCTCGTTCAAGCCGCGGTCCGGAGCGGTGCACGCTCCATCGTCAGCACCTACAACGAGCCGCTGATCACGGCCGAATGGGCGGCCGAGATCTTCACGCGGGCGAAGGCGGCGGGACTCGCGACCGGCGTCGTCTCGAACGGCCACGGCACGCCCGAGGTCCTGGCGCTCCTGGGGCCCCGCGTTGACTTCTTCAAGGTGGATCTCAAGAGTTTTGACGATGGGAAGTACCGGAGGCTGGGCGGCCGCCTCCAGCCGGTTCTGGAGACGATTGCCGAACTGCACCGAATCGGGTGCTGGGTCGAGATCGTCACGCTGCTGGTGCCGGACTTCAACGACTCCGACGATGAACTGCGCGCGCTGACGGCTTTCGTCGCCGGCGTGTCGCCATCCATCCCCTGGCATGTGACCGCGTATCACGAGGACTACCGGATGAGCGGCAACGGGCCGACGACGGTGGCGATGCTGCAACGGGCGGCGCAGCGAGGAGTCGAGGCGGGCCTGTCGTTCGTCTACGCCGGCAACATCCCCGGATCGGTCGGCGGGCTCGAACACACCCGCTGCCCCGCGTGCCGCGAGACGCTGATCGAGCGCCGCGGCTACCTCATCCAGCGCAACCGCCTGACGCCGTCCGGCGCCTGTCCGTCGTGCGGCGCACTGATTCCGGGGCGGTGGGGCGCGGCGAAGCCGATCAGCTGGCAGATTCGAAAGTAGACAGTTGGCAGTAGCGCAGTTCGTTCACGCGTGATCACGCAGTCCGCTGCCAGCTGCCTGCTGCCGGCTGCGAGCTGACCGCCGCTCGCGCTGCCGTTCCGGGTTACGATTGGACATGTCCCTCGTCGACCTCCTCGGGCGCCCGCTGAGGAGCCTGCGCGTGTCGGTCACCGACCGCTGCAACCTCCGCTGCCAGTACTGCATGCCCGAAGAGGAGTACGCCTGGCTGCCGCGTGAGGACCTCCTGTCCTTCGAGGAAATCGTCCGCGCGGTGGCCGTGTTCGCCGGGCTTGGCGTTGACAGGGTCCGTCTCACCGGAGGCGAACCGCTGCTGCGCCGGAACCTGCCGGAACTCGTCCGCTTGCTCGCCGCGGATGCGCGCGTGCGGGACCTCGCGTTGACGACCAACGGCGTGCTCCTGGCGGAGCAGGCCGAACCGCTTCGCGCCGCCGGGCTGATGCGAGTGACGGTCAGCCTCGACACGCTGCTCGCGGACCGCTTCGAGGCGCTCACACGGCTCACCAGCCACGCGCGCGTTCTCGAGGGCATCGAGGCGTGCGCCCGCCTCTTCGACACGATCAAGATCGACAGCGTCATCATGCGCGGCGTCAACGACGACGAACTGGTGCCGCTGGTCGAGTACGCGCGCGCGCACCGGGCGGAGGTGCGGTTCATCGAGTACATGGACGTCGGCGGCGCCACGCGATGGTCGCCGGACAGAGTGATGTCCGGGGCCGAGATCCTCGAGCGGCTCGAGGCGCACTACGGGCCGGCCGAACCAATCGGCGACACGACGTGGGCCCCGGCCGACCGGCACCGTTTACCCGACGGCACGGTCTTCGGGCTGATCGCCTCCGCGACGTCGCCCTTCTGCAGCACTTGCGATCGCGCGCGCCTGACGGCGGACGGCATGTGGCTGACGTGCCTCTACGCGACCTGCGGCATCAGCCTCCGCGAGCCGCTGCGCGCGGGCGCCTCGCGCGACGAACTGGCGGAGATCGTCGCCGGCGCCTGGCGCGCGCGGAGCGACCGGGGCGCGGAGCTGCGGGCGGCCGAACGCCAGCGGGGCGTCTACATTCCGGCGGCCGCGCTGAAAGGGAATCCGCATCTCGAGATGCACACGCGGGGCGGCTGACACGCTCCGCGCCTCAACCGAGGGACACGATGCTGCGCAGGCCCGGCCCACGACTTCTCCTGACCGCGCTGGTCGCGCTCGCGGCCAGCGGCCTCCCCCACGCCCATGGGCGGATGCCCGGACTCGAGGCCCCGCGACTGCAGGCGCCGAAGAGCGCCGTGACGTTCACTCTCGGCGTCCTTCGCCGTGACGGCATCGTCATCCCGTTCGCCGCCTGGAACGGCTCGCGATGGGTGAACCGCTGGCCCGCCCCGGGGCGGCGCGAGGACATTCCGATCTCGGTCGCGGGCTCGCCCAAGGCGTGGTGGGTGAACGATCGCCCGGTCGGCTACTGGACCGCGTGGCCGCTCCGCGGAGACAGCCAGGTCGTCTACGTCAAGAACCCGATCAACCTCACGGCCGAGTGCCAGCCCCAGATTGGCCTCCAGACCAACTACGCCTCGAATCGAGGCTCCAGGCCTGGCCCAGATGCAGCCCTTCCCGAAAGACGGCCTGGCGACCGCTGGCGACATCATGGTCGAACCGGTGACCATCCTCGACCCCAAGTCCGCTGAATGGTCGAAGGTCTCCGCGGATGTGGCCGCCAAGATCAACGCCACCGAGACGAAACTGCTCGCGCGCGAACGGTCCGCGCTGCGGTTCAAGGAGGCCGAGCGGGCCAAGCGCCCGTTCACGCTCGAGGTGCTGTTTCGCTCGGCGGGGCCGAGACCGGACACGACGCTGCTCTACTTCGAGGGCATCAAGTACTATGGCCGGACAGCCGAGGCGCTCCGGCAGTACGTCATGCCGCCCGAGCCAATCTCGTATGCCGCCGGCTGGATCGTGCTCGACCCGCAGGCGCCCCCGCGCATCAGCGAGATGGTCACGTTCTCCGACACGAGGCGGGAGGGCCTGCTCTACACGATGGGCCTCGGCTCGTTTCGTCTCGGCGGCGCGCTCTACTGGGCCGTCCAGCGGTCGGGCTGGGGCTTCGAGCGATTCGACATCGTCGAGATCGCGGAGCCGGAGGTGAAGACGGCGTTCTCGACGGCCGGCGGAAGCTGCAGGTAGTTGTTTGATAAAATGGGTTGCGGGAGGAATCAGAATGAATCGCCTCAGAGTCGGCATGGCGCTCGCGTTGGTGGGGCTCCTCGTCACGGCGGCCGCGGCTGGCGCCGACGTGAAGAGCAGCTCGAAGGCCCAGATGAAGTTCGAAGGCATGCTCGGTCGAATGATGGGCATGTTCGGCGGTAAAGCGGCCAAGGAAGGCGTGGTCAGCACCGTGGCCGTCAAGGGCGACCGCAAGATCACCACCAGCGGCGACACCGCCGAGATCATCGACCTGGCCGAGGAGAAGGTCTACGAGCTGAACCTGAAGGACAAGAGTTACAGGGTCGTCACCTTCGCCGAAATGCGAAGACAGATGGAGGAAGCGCGCGCCAAGGCCGAGGAGGAAGCGCGGAAGCAGCGGGCGGCCGAGGGCAAGAAGGACCCGAACGCGAAGGAGATGGAGATCGAATTCAGCGCCAAGGAGACGGGCCAGCGGCGGCAGATCAACGGCTTCGACTGCCGGCAGGTCGTCATGACCATGGCGATGCACGAGAAGGGCAAGACGCTCGATCAGGCCGGCGGCATGCTCAT
Organism: uncultured Acidobacteriota bacterium; assembly: GCA_963784455.1. Taxonomy (GTDB): domain Bacteria; phylum Acidobacteriota; class Vicinamibacteria; order Vicinamibacterales; family Fen-181; genus FEN-299. The sequence continues at coordinate 48,747 of CAWARN010000006.1, forward strand.
CACGTTCGACTCGTGGCTCGCCCCGAAGATCGCAGCGATGAACGAGGTCATGGACTTCGACGTGCGCTACTGGAAGAAGCTGGCGCTCGACACGGCCATGCCCTCCGCTCAGGACATGATGCAAGCGTTCGCGATGTACCCCGGGCTCAAGGACGGGATGGCGAGGCTCGAGAAGGAGAAGGTCAACATGGACGGCACCCCCATCGAGACCATCATGGCGATCCAGTCGGTCCAGACCAAGGAGCAGGCCGCCCAAAAGCAGGACGACCAGCAGGGTGGATCGCCGGCGGGCGGGCTCGGCGGCATGCTCGGGCGGTTCGGCAAGAAGAAGGAAGAGCCGAAGCCGGCCGACGCGCAGCCGAAGGCCGCGGCCGACAGTGATACGCGCGTGACGATCATGACGGGGACGAACAACCTGCTGAGCGTCTCTACGAGTGTCCCGGCGGAGGAGGTTGCGGTCCCGGCGACGTTCAAGCTGAAGAAATAGCATCCGTGAGTGACCTTTTTCGGGGTCACTCACGTCTAAGTTCTTCGAGCATGGATATTCAGCGACCGTCCAGCGTCGCCAGAAACAAGCAAATCCGCCGAGCGATCATCGGCGGCATCGTGCTGGTGGCCATCGTCATCGTGACGGTGGCGCTCTCGCGCCTGAAGCCGGCGGCACCCACCGTCGAGCGCGGCACGGCCTACATCGACACCGTCAAGCGCGGCCCGATGGTCCGGCAGGTCAGGGGCCTCGGCACGCTGGTCCCGGAGGACATCCGGTGGATTCCCGCTGCCACCGACGGCCGGGTCGAGCGCATCGTCGTCTACCCGGGCACGCCGGTCACGCCCGACACCGTCATCCTCGAACTCGTGAACCCGACGCAGACCCAGGCGCTGCTCGAAGCCGAGCAGCAGCTCAACGGAGCGAACGCGCAGCTCGCCAACCTCAAGGTCACCGTGGCGAACGAGCTCCTCGCGGAGGAGGCCGCGGCGGGCCAGGTGCGCGCCGAGTACCGGCAGGCCAGGCTCCAGGCGGAGGCGGATGCGGAGCTGGCCAAGGAAGGCCTCGTCTCGTCGCTCACCGCGAAGCTCTCGCAGGTCCGGTCGGACAATCTCGGCGTCCGCGACGAGATCGAGCAGAAGCGCCTCACCGCCACGAGAGACTCGTCGCAGTCGCGGTTTGCCGTGCAGCAGGCCGAAGTCACCCGGCTGCGCGCGCTGGTCGAACTGCGGCGGAGCCAGGTAAGCCAGCTGCGCGTCCGTGCCGGGATGACCGGCATGCTGCAGGAGGTGCCGGTGGAAGTCGGGAAGCAGGTCGGGACGGGCACGCCGCTGGCCCGCGTCGCCGACCAGGGCCATCTGAAGGCCCAGCTGAAGATCCCCGAGACGCAGGCCAAGGACGTCATGATCGGACAGACGGCGGCGATCGACACGCGCAATGGCATCATCCCCGGCCGCGTGTCGCGGATCGACCCGGCCGTGCAGAACGGCACGGTGACGGTCGACGTGGCGCTCACCGGCGAGCTGCCGAAAGGCGCGAGGCCCGACCTGAGCGTGGACGGCACCATCGAGCTCGAGCGGCTCGACGACATCCTGTTCGTCGGGCGGCCCACTTACGGCCAGGAGCAGAGCGTCATCCGCCTGTTCAAGGTGGACGCCGACGGCGTCACCTGCACGCGCACGACCGTCTCGATCGGCAAGACCTCCGTGAACACGGTGGAGGTGAGGTCCGGGCTGAAGCAGGGCGACCAGGTCATCCTGTCGGACATGTCTCAGTACGACGCATTCGATCGGGTTCGCCTGAAGTAGAACGGCATCGACAGGCAGTCGGGAGGCACGATGAACGGCAATGGATCGCAGGACACGCTGATCAGACTCGATGGCGTCACGAAGATCTTCTACACCGACGAGGTCGAGACGCACGCGCTTGCGGGCATCAACATGGAGATCCGCAAAGGCGAGTACGTATCGATCGCCGGGCCGTCGGGGTGCGGGAAATCCACGCTCCTGTCGATCCTCGGCCTGCTCGACACGCCGACCGGCGGCAGCTACACGCTCAATGGCCAGCCGGTGGCGACACTCAACATGGCCGAGCGGGCGCGGATCCGGAACCGGGAGATCGGGTTCATCTTCCAGAGCTTCAACCTGATCGGCGATCTCACGGTGTTCGAGAACGTGGAACTGCCCCTCACCTACCGGGGCATGAAGTCGGCCGAGCGGAAGACGCGGGTCATCGGAGCGCTCGAGAAGGTCGGCATGGCGCATCGCGCCAAGCACCTCCCCAGCCAGCTGTCCGGGGGCCAGCAGCAGCGCGTCGCCGTGGCGCGCGCGCTGGTCGGCAGCCCGCTCATCCTGCTCGCCGACGAGCCGACCGGCAACCTCGATTCGCGGAACGGCGAAGCCGTCATGGATCTGCTGCGCGAGCTGCACCAGCAGGGCGCGACGATCTGCATGGTGACGCACGACCCGCGTTTCACGCGGCAGGCGGATCGCAACATCCACCTGTTCGACGGCCAGGTCGTCGACGAGAGCATGGAGGCGACGCCGGCGTGACGCCGATCATCGCGCTTCGCAACCTCGAGAAGTTCTACCAGCACGGCGTGAGCCGCACGTACGTGCTCCGCCGCATGACCGCCGAGATCCGCGAAGGGGAATTCGTCTCGATCATGGGGCCGTCGGGCGCCGGCAAGTCGACGGCCCTTCACATCATGGGGATGTTCGACAGCGCCTGGACCGGCGAGTACGACTTCCTCGGCCAGCCGGTCCACACGCTGAACCAGAAGGCGCGCTCGGCGCTGCACAAGCAGCACATGGGCTTCGTGTTCCAGAGCTACCATCTCCTCGACAACCTCACGGTCTACGAGAACCTCGAGATCCCGCTGTCCTACCGCGACGTCAGGAAGACCGAGCGCCAGGCCATCGTGTGCGACGTGCTCGACCGCTTCCAGATCGTGGGCAAGAAGGACCTCTATCCCAGCCAGCTGTCCGGCGGGCAGCAGCAGCTCGTCGCGGTCGCGCGCGCCGTCGTCGCCAGCCCGAAGGTCATCCTCGCCGATGAGCCGACCGGCAACCTCCACACCGCCCAGGGCCGGGAGATCATGGAGCTGTTCAAGACGCTGAACGGAGCCGGCACGACGATCGTCCAGGTCACGCACTCCGAAACGAACGCCGCCTACAGCGACCGGGTCATCCAGCTGCGGGACGGCTGGGTGGTCGAGAGCTGAGGCGAAGGCCGCGAATTCCGAATTGAGAATGAAGAATTGAGAATGCGGCAGCGGGCCGCGCGCGCAGGATCTGCAATCGTGGATGGCCCTTAGCCTATCGGTCCTCCGACTCCGTCCGATTCGAACGAGCGTTCCTCAGAATGGCTGTGAGAACAGCGACGAGTTCGTCGCTCTCCCGGCCGAGTGCACTCGCATCGGCGGGAACCGGCTGCTGGGTCGCGATGACGAGTCGGAGCCAGTAATGGGTCTCCCGTGCCTCTTTGAGCGCGATGCTGATCTTCGCAATGAAATCAGGCCTGCTCTGAGCTCCAGAGGCCTCCTCGAGATTCGCGCCTATTGAGGTGCCTGCAGCGGCAAGCTGCCGCCCGATGAGCGCCGCGACCCCTCCGCGGCGCACGAGTCGCTCACAAGCGCCGACCAGCCGGCACGCGAACTGAAATGCCCTCTCCTGGATGTCTCGGCCTCCGCCCGCCTCTGGCATGGATTCCCCCGGCCACTCCTCGCCCCTTCAATCCGTGTGCCAACCCTTCCACTCCCATTCTCAATCCCCCACTCCCCACCCCCAATTCTCAATTCCCAATTCTCAATTCTCAATTCCCATGATCCCCCGTTCCCGCCATCGCCGGGATTCCGGCGCCTCCCGGAAGCCCCCCAGGCGACAGAAGAAAACAACTAGCCATGGGGCAACGACTTAGGTAGACTGGCTCTCCAATTGCTTGCTTAGGGCGCAGGCATTCCCAATTTCATCGACCACGGACGGGTGTCGGACGTCGTCTCGGGGTGCTCCGTTCATCAAAGGACGTGACCTATGAGCGATCGCGAGAGCTGGTTCATGGACGAACTCCGGCGGCGCGGGGTCTCCCGCCGCGAGTTCCTGGGCTTCTGCACGGTGATGACCTCGGCGCTGGCCCTCCCGGCCTCGCTCTCGGCGAAGGTGGCCAAGGCCATCCAGCAGACCGAGAAGCCCGTGCTGGTCTGGCTCGAATTCCAGGACTGCTGCGGGAACACCGAGTCGTTCCTGCGGGCGGCGCGCCCCACCGTCGCCGACATCGTGCTGGACACGCTCTCGGTGGACTACCACGAGACGATCATGGCCGCCGCGGGGACGCAGGCGCACGAAGCGCTTCAGAAGGTCGTCGGCAGCAAGAAGGGCCAGTACCTCGTCGTCGTCGAAGGATCGATTCCGACCTTCGAGAACGGGGCCTACTGCACCATCGGCGGCCGGGCGGCGCTCGACATCGCCCGCGAGGTGTGCGGCGGCGCGGCGGCGACGATTGCCATGGGAACGTGCGCGGCGTTTGGCGGCCTCCCGGCTGCGGCGCCGAATCCCACAGGCGCCCTGGGCGTCCGTGATGCGGTGCCGGGGATCCGCAACCTCGTCAACCTGCCCGCGTGCCCCGCGAACGCCGAGAACATCACGGCGCTTCTGGTGCACTACCTGACATTCAAGGACTGGCCGCCGCTCGACCAGTACCAGCGGCCGCTGTTCGCCTACGGCAAGTTGATCCACGACAACTGCGAACGCCGGGCCCACTACGATGCCGGCCAGTACGTCGAGGCCTGGGGTGACGAGGGGCACCGCACCGGCTACTGCCTCCACAAGATGGGGTGCAAGGGTCCGGTGACCTTCCAGAACTGTCCGCGCGTGCGCTGGAACGAAGGGACGAACTGGCCGATCGGCTGCGGCCACCCGTGCGTCGGCTGCGCCGAGCCGGACTTCTGGGACAAGATGACGCCGTTCTACAACCACCTGCAGGGCCCGCCGTTCCTCGGCCCGGGCTACACCGTGGATCGGGTCGGCGTCGCCGCCTCGGTGGGCATCGCCGCTGCCTTCGCCACGCACGGCGTGATCTCCTACGTCAAGCGATCGCGCCAGAAGCCGGAGCCGGAAGCCGCACCGCCCGCAGCGGGTGACGCCAAGAAGGGAGGCCGGTGATGTCTCACATCGTTGTGGATCCCGTCACCCGGATCGAGGGGCACCTCAGGATTGAGGCCGAGGTCGACGGCGGGAAGGTGACGGACGCCTGGTCGTCCTCCACGATGTTCCGCGGCATCGAGCTGATTCTGAAGGGACGCGACCCGCGCGACGCGTGGGTGTTCACGCAGCGCATCTGCGGCGTGTGCACGACGGTCCACGCCATCGCGTCGATTCGTGCGGTCGAAAACGCGATTGGCGCCGTGCCTCCCCCGAACGCCCGGCTCCTCCGCAATCTGATCATCGCGATGCAGGCGGTGCAGGACCACGTCGTGCACTTCTATCACCTGCACGCGCTCGACTGGGTCGACATCGTCTCGGCGCTCGGCGCCGACCCGGCGAAGACCTCGTCGCTGGCCGAGTCGATCTCGGACTGGCCGCTCTCGAGCACGAAGTACTTCGCGGGCGTCCGGGACCGGATCAAGGGCTTCGTGGACCGCGGCCAGCTGGGACCGTTTGCGAACGCGTACTGGGGACACCCCGCTTACAAGCTGCCGCCGGAGGCGAACCTGATGGCGGTCGCGCACTACCTCGAGGCGCTCGACTGGCAGCGCGAGGTCATCAAGGTGCACGCGATCCTGGGCGGCAAGAACCCGCACCTTCAGAGCTTTCTGGTCGGAGGGATGGCGACGCCCGTGGACCCCGACAAGCAGTCGTCGCTCAACGCCGACACGCTGGCCGCGGTGCGCGTCCTGATCAACAAGGCCCACGACTTCGTCGCGCGGGTCTACATCCCCGACGTCCTCGCCGTCGCGTCGTTCTACAAGGACTGGGCGGGTCACGGCGCCGGGGTCGGCAACTACCTGGTCTACGGCGAATACCCGGAGGACGAGGGGCCGAAGGCGCCGCTGTTCCTGCCGTCAGGGGTGATCCGCAACCGCGACCTCTCGAAGATCGAGCGCCTCGATCCGGCCCAGATCACCGAGCACGTCAGCCACTCATGGTACCAGTACGAGGGCGGGGACCAGACCGCGCTGCACCCGTTCCAGGGAGAAACGAAGCCGAAATACACCGGTCCGAAGCCACCCTACGATCGTCTCGACACCAACGCCAAGTACAGCTGGTTGAAGTCGCCCCGGTACGCGGGGCTGCCGATGGAAGTCGGCCCGCTGTCGCGCATGCTGGTGGCCTACGGCTCCGGCCACGCCCGGGTGAAGGAGCTGGTCGGCGTCGTCCTGCAGAAGCTCGGGGTCGGCCCCGAGGCGCTGTTCTCGACGCTCGGGCGCGTGGCGGCCCGCGCGATCGAGACGCTGGTCCTCGCCGAGAAGCAGGGCCAGTGGCTCGACGAACTGGCGCAGAACATGGCCCGGCATGACCTGCGGACGCACGACAACTCGAAGTGGGCGCCGTCCTCCTGGCCGAACGAGGCGACCGGCGCGGGCTTCCACGAGGCGCCGCGCGGCGCCCTCGGCCACTGGGTCCACATCCGCAACGGTGCGATCGCCAACTATCAGTGCATCGTGCCCAGCACCTGGAACGCCGGACCGCGCGATGCCGGCGGCAAGCGCGGCCCGTACGAGGAGGCGCTGCTCGGCACGCCGGTGGCGGATCCGGCGAAGCCCGTCGAGATCCTCCGGACCATCCACTCGTTCGACCCGTGTCTGGCCTGTGGCGTCCACGTCCTTGACGCGCGCAAGCGGGAAATCGCGCGAGTGAGGCTGCCATGATCGGCGACAAAGCCCTCTCCGAAACCGTGCGGGTGTACGTCTGGGAGTGGCCCGTGCGGGTCTGCCACTGGCTCATCGCCGGGTCGATCGCGCTCCTCTCGGTCAGCGGCCTGTACATCGCCAACCCGTCCCTCATGACGACGGGTGTCGTCGCGCAGCGATCGCTGATGGGCCTCGTCAAGCTGATCCACTACTCGACGGCGATCGTCTTCGGCCTCGCCGTGATCAGCCGCATCTGGTGGATGTTCGTCGGGAACAACTACGCCCGGTGGGACAAGTTCGTCCCGGCGCGCCGGAAGCGCTGGATGGCGATCGGACCCACGCTGAGCTACTACCTGTTCCAGATGCGCAAGCCGCCGGGTTTCGTCGGCCACAACCCGCTCGCCGGGATCACATACACGGTCGTGTTCGTGATCTACCTGATCATGATCGCCACCGGCCTGGCGATGTACTCCGTCAGCGCGCACGTCGGCTCGCCGCTCCGCCTGTTCACGTTCCTGGTTCCATGGTTCGGCGGACTGTCGATGGCGCGATGGCTCCACCACGGGTTCATGTGGATGCTGATCGGCTTCGCGGCCCACCACGTCTACAGCGCGGTGCTGATGTCGCAGGTCGAGGCGAATGCGACGGTCGAGTCGATCTTCTCCGGCTACAAGTTCGTGCCGCGAGAGGACCTCGTCTACTCCGGCTACCGATTCATCGACCGGAAGGACACGCGTGGATAGCCGGTCGTCACTCCTGATTCTGGGGCTCGGCAACCTCCTGTGCCGCGACGACGGGCTCGGCGCGTTCGTCGCGCAGGAGATTGCCGGGACCCGGATCGTCCCGGAGGGGGTCAGGGTGCTGGACGGGGGGACGCTCGGCCTCTCGCTGCTGCCCTATCTCGAAGACGCCGATCGCGCCATCCTCGTCGATGCGATCCAGACCGACGAGCCTCCGGGCACCGGCGTCCGCCTCGAAGGGGACGAGGTCGGCCCGGCGGTCGCCGCCCGCCTCTCGGTGCACCAGGTGGGCGTCTCCGACCTCATCGAGGCGGCCCGATGGCGGGACCGGGTCCCTCCCACGCTCGTCCTCCTCGGCCTCGTGCCCGAGACCACTGACCTGGGAGTCGGCTTGTCTCCCTCCGTGCTTGCCGGAATGCCGGCACTGGTCGAACGGGTCTGCGAGGAGGCCGCACGCCTGGGCTTTCGGCTCCTGAGGAGGGCGGCCGATGAACCGACGACCACCTCTCGCGACGGCGGTCCTGCTGATCGCGTCGGCCTGCGCCTGCTGCAGCCGGCCGGCTGACGATCCGCCCGGCTTCGCGTCCCGGCTCGCCAGCGACGCCGCCCGCCGCAACGGGCGCCGGCTCTTCGGACAGTACTGTGCCCTCTGCCACGGCGAACGCGGCGACGGCCAGGGCTCGAGGTCGTCGGCCTTCGCCACTCCGCCCCGCGATCTCACCAGTGCCGCGTGGCGGCAGTCGGCCACACCTCAACGTGTCTTCCGATCGATACGGGATGGCGTCCCCGGAACCGCGATGCCGGCCTGGCGCGCGCTCGGTGACGATGCGCTGACGGACCTGACCGCCTATGTCCTGACACTCGGGACCCGGGCACCATCTTGACGCGAGCGGACTCGTGGTAATATTCAACACTAATACGGGGCGGTGTTCGACCGCACTGCCGAATTTTCGCCATCGCCTCGTCACCCTGGGGGTCACCCACCGACTCAACCTGTTGGCATTCATAGCCCGCATGCTGCACTCATTTCTACTGTCGCTTGTCGTGGCCGTCGCGGTTCAGGCGCAAGGTGTCCCGCAACCGAAGAACGAGGATGTCGAGGGGTGCCTGTCCTGCCACGGCGACAAGGCGATGTCGGTGACGCTGCCGAGCGGCGAGACGCGAGGCCTGTTCGTCGATCGGGAGGAATTCGGCCGGTCGGTCCACGGCGGCAAGCTCGGGTGCACCGACTGCCACGCCGATGTGACCGACATCCCGCACGCCTCGAAGCCGTTCAAGACGCGGCGCGAGTTCACCGTGGCGTACTACGAGGCCTGCAAGCGGTGCCACTTCGCCAACTACAGCAAGACGCTCGACAGCGTCCACTATCCGGCGATCGCGCGCGGCGACCGGATGGCTCCGCTGTGTGTCGACTGCCACGGGGCCCACAATGTGGCCAACCCGTCGAAGCCACGGTCGCGGATCTCGCAGACCTGCGCCGGCTGCCATGGCGGCGTGTCAGCGACATACGCGAAGAGCGTGCACGGTCGCGCCCTGAACGAGGAGAAGAACGCGGACGTGCCGACGTGCACCGACTGCCACCATTCGCATGACATCGCCGGCCCGCACGCGCCCGGCTGGAAGATGAAGAGCCCGGATCTCTGTGCCAGCTGCCACACGCAGCCGGCGATGATGAAGAAGTACAACCTCTCGACCGGCGTCATGCAGACGTACCTGGCCGACTTCCACGGCATGACGGCGTCGCTCCAGAAGCAGCAGACCCCTGACAACTCCGCCGTCGTGGCCCTCTGCATCGACTGCCACGGGGTGCACAACATCACGAAGACCGACGCGCCGAACTCCGGGGTCATCCAGGCCAACATCCTCAAGACCTGCCAGCGGTGCCACCCGGGCGCCACCAAGAACTTCTCGGCGGCCTGGCTGTCGCACTACGAGCCGACGTTCAAGAACGCGCCGCTCGTCTACGCGGTCAAGATCTCCTACTGGATTCTGATCCCGTTCATGATTGGGGGGCTGGTGCTCCAGATTCTCCTGCACCTCTGGCGGGTCGTGGTCAACCGATGAGACGCTACGTCATTCGTTTCACGCTGAAGCAGCGGATCGAGCACGCGTCGGTGATGACGCTGTTCATCGTCCTCGCGCTCACCGGACTGCCGCAGAAGTTCTTCGAGGCCTCCTGGGCGCGCGGCATCATCATGGCGCTCGGCGGCATCGAGCAGGTCCGGTGGGTGCACCGGGCCGCGGGCATCGGCTTCACGCTGTTCACGGCGGCCCACCTGGGGATCATCTCCACCCTCGTGATCACCGGCCGCGCCGCGTTGTCGCTCGTGCCGACACGGCAGGATTTCCTCGACTCCATCCAGCAGCTTCGCTACTACCTCGGGATGACCAATCAGCCCGCGAGGTTCGACAAGTTCGACTACAAGCAGAAGTTCGAGTACTGGGGCCTCGTCCTCGGCGCCGCCATCGTCATCTCGACCGGCCTCGTCCTGCTGTTCCCGGTCCTGGCCACAACGTATCTGCCCGGCGAGATCATCCCGGCCTCCAAGCTCGCCCACGGGAACGAAGGGCTGATGGCGTTCCTCGTGGTCATCGTCTGGCACATCTACAACGCGCACCTGAATCCAGACGTCTTTCCTTTCGACACCACCATCTTCTCGGGCAAGATCAGCGTCGAGCGGCTCCACCACGAGCACGAGCTCGAGTATGAACGGCTGAAGGAGACGGACGAGCTCAAGGGGTGAGGCCATGCCCCTCGCCTTTCTGTCCCAATCAATCCTGCACGCCGTGGTGGCGGCCGTCTTCGTCGAGGCTCTGCTGCGCGCGTGGCGGATCGAGGACGGCGCGTGGCGGCTTCGATTCCGCCTCCTCGCCCTGACGGTCCCGGTCCTCTGGCTGCCGGCACTCTGGGTCGTCGCGCCGATTCGCCGGAGCCCGGTCTTCGTCGCGAATTGGGCGCTCTTTGCCGGCGAACGGTGGAATCAGATTCGTATCGGCGGCGCGGGCGTCGGCGATCTCCTTCTGCTCGTCGCGTGCGGCGCAGGTTCGGCGCTGTTCCTGCGCGACGCGCTCCCTCCGCTGATCGACGCGCTTCGCGGCGCGACGCGGCCGCTGGCGTCAGGGCCCTGGCATCCGACGACGGCCGGTCTGCGCGGCCTGGTGGCGGCGCGATCCGCGGCGCTGGCTGTTCCGCCGCCGGACGTGAGGCTGGTCGACGCGCCGGGGCCGGTGCTCCTCTGCGAAGGCGCACGAGATCCCGTGCTCGTGGTCTCGCCGCCCGTCATCGAGCGGCTCGCTGCCGACGAACTCGACGCCGCCATCACGCACGAACTCGCCCACGCGAGGCACCGCGACCCTGCATGGGGGTACTTCGCTGATCGCGGTCCGGGCGGCGCTCTTCTTCAACCCGGCCGCCCAGTGGATCGCGCGCGCAATGGTCGACGACATCGAGCGCCGCGCCGACCAGACGGCCGCGGCGGCCTCCGGCAGTCCCGAGGCGTTGGCCCGAGCGATCGAGAGGCTGTCCGAGGCGGGCCAACCCCCGCCGCTCGACGGCCACGCGGGGTTCGAGCGCGTGTTCTGGCGCATCAGGCAGGAGGGGATGGCGCGCCGATGCGCGCGGCTCCGGCAGGCTACGGCGCCGGCCCGTGTCCGCGCGAGTCACGCCCTGGTGGCGGCGGCCGCGCTCGGCATCTTCGGCCTGGTGTTCTTCGTCGTCTGACGAGGTCCGATGTCGAACCGAACGAACGCCGTGCTATCGTGGCTGCTCGTGACCGCGGGGATTGCGGTCGCGCTCAAGGCGGCCGACCGGGTGCCGGCGCTCGTGGCGGGCGCGCCGCACGGCGCCCGCTCCTACCGGACCGTCGCTGAAGTGGAACGCGCAACCGGCGCTCGCGTGTGGCTGCCGACGGCTCTGCCGCCGTCGGTCGACTGGCCGCCGTTCCGCATCGATGCGTGGCCGGGCCCGCCGCTGTCGGTGGCCCTGCGCGCGAACGGGCGCTCGCAGCCGCGCGAGCACCTCGTCATCGTGCAGTCGATCGGCGCGCCGGCTCCGCCTCCGGGACCGCTGCTCGAGCCGCTGCAGCCGCTGCTCGTCACCGACGTCCCCGTCGGATCGCACCGAGGGGTGCTGACGCGGGGGCTCGAGCGGGGTGGCCGCCTGGTACACGATCTCGCGTGGGACGTCGGCACTCGGCGATTGACACTCCGGTACGCGGGGCCGGTCGAGGAGCTGCTGCGGCTCGCGGCCGCATTCGAGCGGGAACGCCCATGACCGACCCTTCCGTCGGCCGCGCGTGGAGCGGCCGCAGCATTCAGGCGCGCGTGGTGCTGCTGGTCGGCACCGGCATCCTCGCAGCGCTGGCCATCCTGGGCGGGACGGCGTTCGTCGCTCTCGACCGGATGGAGGCCAGGCTCTCGGCTGAGCGGCTCCTGCTGGCGCGGTCGGTTGCGGAGCACCTCGACACCGTCGTTCAGGCGGACATGGAGGTACTCCAGGGCGTCTCCGCGTCCCGCATCGTCAGCGCCGGCGACCGCCAGGTCGTTGCCGATCGATCCAGCCTCCGCGAGATCTACCTGCGCGCCCGCCTCGTCGATCACGTCGTGCTCATTGCGGCCGACGGCACGACACTGCTGCGCGAACCGCCGGCGCGGACCGTGCCGGTTCCCCCACCCGACCCACGCGAGGTCCGGGAGGCCGTCACCAGCGGGCGCCCGATGGTCTCGAGTCTGTCCTCGTCGGGCTCAGCCCATCGGCTCTACCTGCTCGTGCCGATCCGGGACTGGCGTGGCGACGTCGCTCTGCTGGCGGCGGGTGAAATCAACCCCGAGAGTTCACGGTTCTCCTCCATCCTCGACGCGTTTCAGCTGACGGCGGCCGGCTCGATCGACGTGGTCGACCTCTCCGGCGTCGCGCTGGCGAGCACCGACCGCCGCCGGCGCCTGCAGCGGCGGGACGACACCGCGGAGGTTGCCGCCGCCATCCGCGACCGCCAGGGTTCCGTGCGGGTCGGCCGGGGCGCCGACGAGCAGACGGTGCTGGCGCTGGCGCCGACGAACTCAGCTCGCTGGGGCGTCCTGATCCGCGAGGACGAGTCCGCGGCCTTCTCGCAGGCCCGGTCGGGCCGCCGCACGATCCTCTGGCTCTCGCCTGCGCTGCTCGGCCTTGCGCTCCTGTTCGCCTGGGGCGCCGCGCGCAGCGTCCGCGGCCCCATTGCGTTCCTGACGGATTCGGCGGAGCGGATCGCCTACGGCAATCTCAACCAGCCGATCCCGGACCTGGGAGACGACGAGGTGGGGCGGCTTGGCCGGTCGTTCGAGCAGATGCGGATGGCGCTCAAAGCGTCGATCGGGCACGTCGAGCAGGCGAACCAGGACCTGGAGCGGCGCGTGGAGGAGCGCACGCACGAGCTCCAGCGGCTCTACCGCCAGCTCCAGGAGCGCGACGAGTGGCGCGAGGAACTGCTCCGCAAGGTCATCTCGGCGCAGGAGGACGAGCGCAAGCGGCTCGCGCGCGAGCTGCACGACGAGACCAGCCAGACGCTGAGCGCGCTGGCGATGAAGATCGAAACGGCGCTCGCCGGCTGGCCCTCCGAACCGTCGCGCGACCGCCTCGTCGAAGCCCGGGCCTGACGGTGCGAACGCTCGAGGAGCTGCACCGGCTCATCTTCGATCTCCGGCCCGTCGGTGCTCGACGACCTCGGCCTGCTCTCGGCGATCCGCTGGTACGCCGAGCGCCACCTCGAGCGACGCGGCATCGCGGTGCGCTGCGAGTTCAGCGGCGAGGCGGACCGGCTCGTGCCCGGAACTCGAAACGGCGCTCTTCCGCGTGTGCCAGGAAGCGATCACCAACATCGCGAAACACTCGGAGGCCGAGACCGTCCTGATCCAGTGCCTCGCGCGCGACGATCGGATCTCGATCGAGATCGAGGACGACGGCAAGGGGTTCTCGCCCGGGAGCCTGCCGCCGCCGGCCGCGCGCGAACGGGGCCTCGGCCTGCTCGGCATGCGCGAGCGCGTGGAGCTGTTCGGCGGGACGCTGGAGCTCGACTCGGCGCCGGGGCAGGGGACGCGCATCGCCGTGTCGGTGCCATTGAGCCAGCGAGGTGCAGCATGAGCAGCATTCGGGTCCTGATCGCGGATGACCACGCCATCGTCCGCGACGGCGTCCGGGCGCTGCTGGCATTGTCGGAGGACATCACCGTGGTTGGCGAGGCGGCCAACGGCCAGCAGGCCATCGAGCTGGCCCGCAGCGCTGACGCCGGACGTCATCCTGATGGACATCGCGATGCCGGGACTTGGCGGGCCTCGAGGCCACGATCGAGATCCGCAAGGACAACCCGCAGGCGAAGATCCTGGTCCTGACGCAGTACGAGGACCGGGAGTACATCCGGCGGTTCCTCAAGGCGGGCGTGTCGGGCTACGTGCTGAAGAAGGCGGCCGGGCGCCGAGCTGACATCCGCGATCCGGGCCGTGTCACGCGGCGGGCTCGTGCTCGATCCGGACGTGGCCCGCGAGGCGATGCGTGAGCAGGCCGGGTCGGCAACCCCCGGTCAGGCCGCCGACCCTTACGAAGCGCTCACCGATAGAGAGAAGCAGGTCCTGAAACTCGTCGCCGAAGGGCCACAGCAACAAGGAGGTGGCCGAACTCCTCGACATCAGCGTCAAGACCGCGATGTCGCACCGCGAGCACATCATGCAGAAGCTCGACCTCCACAGCCGGACCGACCTGATCAAGTTCGCGATCCAGCAGGGCGTCATCCGCGTCGACCCGTAGGCCGGAGGCTCGGACGCCGCCGCGAGGGCGGCGGTCCCGCTAGTCGTGCAGGTCGGGACGGCGCGGTTCGTGGCGCTGCGGGCCCTGGATGGAGGCGTCGATCGACTCCGGCGTCCACGACGTCGCCGTTCTCCGCGTCGGCCCGCCGCTTCTTCTGCCCGCTCGCCAGGTAGGCCTCGCCCGGCCGCCAGTTCGGCGTCATCGTCGCGGCCACGTCGACCGCCCCGGACCGGCCCATCGCCAGGGCCTTCTTGCCGAGGAACGTGAACAGCAGCGCGAAGCCGATGAACGGCAGGAACATCGCGTAGACGGCGCCCATGAGCGGAGCCAGCACGAGCAGCGCCACCACCGGCACCTTGATGTACCGCTGAGACGCGTCGCCGGGCAGGATGCCGCCCTGCTTGGGGACCATCGTCATTTCCCACTTGCCAAGATTCCAGTAGAAGCCGTTCTTTGCCGCCGTGCCGCCGATTCGCTTCGTCATCATGATCCACCTCTTCTATGAATGCCGGGGTGAGCGTCACTGTCTGATCACAATGTAAGCGCGTGCTGACGATGGCGGCAATCGGGTGGCAACCCGCCCGAGCGGAATAAAGTCCCGAGCCGGCATCGGGAATTCGCCCGATACGGCATCGGGTGTTTTCCCGATCGCATCCGCAAGCCAAGTCCTGTCAGCGACTTAAGGGGACTACGACCCGCCGGATTCGGAAATCGCCCGACCGCGAGATTCTTCAGAGTTGTTCGCCGGTCCCACCCGTTGCTTGGCGGTGCGGTGCTCCGCGCCTCGGCCAGTTCGAAGACTTCCTGCGCCTGGTCGCAGCCGGAGCGGAGCGTCGAGGTGACGTAGTCGAAAATGGCCTCGCGCATCCCGTTCGATTCGGGATCGCGGCGCAGCACCCGCCAGCACACGAGATTCAGCGCTTCGAGCGCCCCGCACAGTTCGTTGGCGTTGAACCCTTCTTTCATGCGCTGTTCCGCGAGGTCGCGGCAGTAGCCCATGAAGACGCCCTTGTCGCGCGTGCGCACGGCGCTCAGCAGGTTCCGGTAGATCAGCCGGACGTGCCACTCGATTTGCGGCCGCGCGAGCGCCTGGTAGTGCGCGAATCGACCCTTTCGGTCCGGCCCGGTGAGCAGCGCGGTGAAGTCGCGCATCACCGCCTCCTGGTGCTGTTCGAGCAGCCAGTGGATCTTGAGGTTCGCCGGCACGCGCACGTCCTTCATCGCCGCGCGGTTCAACTCGGCCCACGCGACGGGGTCGGTCTTCATGTTCTCGATGAGGAACGGCATCCGCCGGAGGATGTCGAGCCGAGGGCGCGGGGTCCAGTCCAGCCGCTTGCGCGTGCGGCTGGCGTCGGTGGCCATCACGTGTCGATGTAGTCCGCCATCCACGCCCGCTCGAACGGCCGGTGGCCGGTCAGCCGCCCGAAGAGGTCGCGGGCCCACAGCCCTGGACCACACAGGGCGCGCGGCAGCAGCGTCGGCTGCTGCCTGGCCCCGTAGAACGCCAGCGTGGCGGCCTCGTAGAGTTCACGGTGCGACACGGCGCCGTCGGGGCTGGCGATGAGCACTTCGCACGGCTTCCACTCGTCGATGCGCGCGAGCACGTCCTGCAGGAAGAGGACGAGATCGCTGATGTGCAGGTACGGCACGGCCGACCGTCCCTGCCCTGCCAGCATCCGATGGTTCCAGGCTCGCGACAGCCACGTCTCGAGGAACATGAACAGCGGCGGGTACTCGCACCAATCCGAGAACAGCGGGGCGAAGCGCACGATGACCGGGTGGAGCCGGTCGCTGAACTCGAACATCATCGCCTCGCCCTCACGCTTGGTGACGGCGGCGATGTGCTTGCCGTGCGGCGGGCTCTCCTCGGTGATCGACCGGCCAGGCCGCGGCGGGCGGCACGCCAGGATGGAACTGGAGAAGAGGAAGTGGCCGACGCCGATGGCACGGCCGACTCCAGGACGTTGCGCAGGCCGACGACGTTGGTGCGCCAGTATTCGGGGTCCTCGACGCCGCTGAAATCGTAGTGGGCGGCGAGGTGGACGATGGCGTCGGCCCCGCCAAGGTCGGCAATCCGCCGGAAGACCGGGCCAATCTGAGGCCGTTCCCCGACGTCTGCCTGGAGCCACGTCACGTTCGGGTGCGCGGGGATGCCGCTGCGGCGCTGCGAACGTCGTGCCACGCCGAAGATCCGGTAGTCGTCGCGGAGGGCCTGGACCAGGTGCCTGCCGACGAACCCCGACGCGCCTGTGACAATCAGTCCTGGAAGGCTCATAAAACGGTGGCGGCGGCGCCGCGGCGATTATATACCGCCGCGCTGCATCCCGTCGGTGTCGGAGGCGGCTGACGGCGCGGCGGAGGCGTTGGTATTTTCAACATCGGCCTTGAGCCCGGCGGCGTTCGCTGTAGAATAGATACCCGTTGGAGCCGGGTCCCGTGCCCCACGGTCGTTGCAGCCTGGCGCCGCCCCCTTGCAGATAGCCCGCAACGCCTTGCCCTCAAGGGCGGGCTCGGAGTCGCGTGATGCCTCCCCAGGCTCAACCTGAGCAAGCCCCCCATACCGCCGCCGCTCCCCTCCGTGTCCAATGGTGGAACCGGCTCGGGGTCAAGGCCACGGCGGTCATCGTCCTGGTGACGGTGCTCGGCGGCGCCGTGCTGGTGGTGATGAGCCTTCGGGCGCAGCAGTCCTACCTGACGGCGGAGGTGGTGCGGGGCGCGGCCCAGTTCAGCGACACAATCAAGGCGAGCACGTATCACTTCATGCTGAGCGACGAGCGCACCGGCGCGTACCGCACCATGGAGATGATCGGGCGGTTGAAGGGGATCGAGCAGGTCCGGATGCTGAACAAGGACGGCCGGGTCACCTTCTCGACCGACCGGACGGAGATTGGCCGCCTCGTGGACAAGGGCGCCGAGGCCTGCTATGCGTGTCACGCCGCCGGCCAGCCGCTGGTCCGGCTGAACGTGCCTTCCCGGAGCCGGATCTTCACCCGCGACGGCCATCGCGTGGTCGCATGATCACGCCAATCTACAACGACTCGAGCTGTTCGTCGGCCGCGTGCCACGAGCACCCGCCCGACAAGCAGGTGCTCGGCGTGGTGGACATCGCGATGTCGCTCGAGGACGAGGACCTCGCCGTCGCCGCGCTCGGCCGCCGTACCACGATCTTCTCGGGGATCGCCATCCTGCTGCTCGCGGCGACGGTGGGCGTGTTCGTGCGCGGCTACGTCATCCACCCCCTGGGCGAAATCGTCGCGGCCACCGAGCGGGTGGCCCAGGGCGACCTGAACCAGCTGGTCCGGATGCGCCGAACCGACGAGATCGGCCGCCTGGCCTCCTCGTTCAACGACATGACGACCTCGCTGCAGCAGGCGCGCACCGACCTGCAGCACCTGAACGAGAGCCTCGAGCGCCAGGTCGGAGGAACGGTCGGACGCCCTGAAGAACGCCCAGGCCCAGCTCATCCAGTCGGAGAAGATGTCGTCGCTCGGGAAGCTGGCCGCCTCGGTCGCGCACGAGATCAACAACCCGCTGGCCGGCATCCTGACGTACGCGAAGCTGCTGATCCGGATGCACGAAGAGGGCGAACTCTCCGAGCAGAGCCGCGAGCGCTGCGTCCGCAACCTCCGCCTGGTGCAGCGCGAGACCGAGCGCTGCAGCGCCATCGTCCGCAACCTGCTCGACTTCGCGCGGCAGCGGGCGCCGAGCCTGAAGGAAACCGACGTGACGGCCGTCGTCGAGGAGGCGCTGTCGCTGCTGGGCCATCGCCTGCTGATGCAGAACGTCGCCCTGGCCAAGGACCTGGCGCCGATGCCCCCGTCATGGCCGATTTCGGGCAGCTGCGGCAGTCGTTCGTCAACATCGCGCTGAACGCCTGCGAGGCGATGAACGCCGGGGGGACGCTGACGGTGACGAACCGGGTGGCCGGCCGGATGGTCGAAGTCAAGGTCACCGACACCGGCCCCGGCATCCCGCCCGAGCACCTGTCGCACATCCTCGACCCGTTCTTCACGACGAAGGAGAAGGGGACGGGACTGGGACTGTCGGTCGTCTACGGGATCATCGAGCGGCACGGCGGCTCGCTGGACATCGAGAGCCAGGTCGGCAAGGGCACGACGGTGATCATCCGCCTGCCCGTCGCGTCGGCGGAGCGGGCCGGCCGCCGGAGCGCCCGTCGCCCCGGCCTCGTCATAGCGCGTCAACGGGAGCGGAGTCGGAACGGGAGAGCGCACGGCGTGAACGTCTACTTGTGGTGGATTGGGGGCGGCGCGGCGGACCATGACGTGCTGGGCACGCTGCGCCGGCAGGCCGAGCACGTGTTCGAGGTGCCGGCGCGGGCGTGGCTGGGCCACGACCGCCCCACCGACTCGTTCGATGCCCGGCGCCAGCAGCACTCGTCCACGCGGATTCTCAAGTGGTTGATCGAGAGCAAGCCGGCGCACAGCCACAAGGTCGTCGGCATCACCGACGTGGACCTGTTCATTCCGATCCTGACGTTCGTCTACGGCGAGGCCCAGCTGGGCGGGACGGCCGCCGTGGTCTCCACGGCGCGGCTGCAGTCGGACAACGGGTTCCTGCCGCTCGGCGACCAGATGACGTCGCGGCTGATGAAGGAATGCATCCACGAGCTCGGACACACGTTCGGCCTCCTGCACTGCCAGGCGCCGACGTGCGTCATGGCGCGGTCGGTGAACCTCGGGCAGGTGGACGTCAAGCAACCGGAACTGTGCCACGATTGCCGGATCCGCTTCGCCGAGATCCGGCACCAAGGACACGGACATCATGAGTAGAGAACGGACCAGGATTCTCATCGTCGACGACGAGGAGATCGTTCGGGAGTCGCTGTCGGCCTGGCTCGAGAAGGACGGCTACACGCTGGCGACCGCGCCGGACGGCGAGACGGCCATCGATCGCATCGGCAAGGAGCGGTGGTCGATCCTCCTCGTGGATCTGAAGATGCCCGGCATCGACGGCCTGCAGGTGCTCGAGAACGCGAAGAAGGTGCAGCCGGAGGCGGCCGCCGTCATCATGACGGCCTATGCCACGGTGGACACCGCGGTCGCGGCCATGAAGATCGGCGCCTACGACTACCTGGTGAAACCGTTCGACCCGGAAGAGCTGAGCCTGATGGTGCAGAAGATCGTCACGCAGCAGGCCCTCGTCCGCGAGAACGTGCTGCTGCGCAAGGTGCTCAAGCGCGACTACCACTTCCGCGATCTGATCAGCAAGAGCCCGGCGATGCAGGCCGTCTTCGACCTGGCGCGGACCGCCGCCCGCAGCAACTCGACGATCCTGATCCTCGGCGAGAGCGGAACCGGCAAGGAACTGCTGGCGCGCGCCATCTACGCCGAGAGCGCGCGGAGCCAGGCGCCGTTTGTCGCCGTGTCGTGCGCCGCCCTGACCGAGAGCCTGCTCGAGTCCGAGCTGTTCGGCCACGAGAAGGGCGCGTTCACCGGCGCCGCGGCCCGCCGCAAGGGGAAGTTCGAGACGGCGGACGGCGGCACGCTGTTCCTCGACGAGATCGGCGACATCTCGGCCAAGCTCCAGCTCGACCTCCTGCGCGTGCTCGAAGGACGGCAGTTCATGCGCGTCGGCGGGTCGGAGACCGTCAACGTCGACGTCCGCATCATCGCCGCCACCAACCGCGACCTGCAGAAGGCCGTGGCGGACGGCTCGTTCCGCGAGGACCTCTTCTACCGCCTCAACGTCATCCCGATCCACCTGCCGCCGCTGCGCGATCGGCTCGAGGACATGCCGCTGCTCGTCGAGCACTTCCTCGAACAGCTCGGCGCCGAGATGAACCGGCGCATCGACGGCGTCTCGGCCGAGACGATGGGGACGCTGATGACGCACACGTGGCCCGGCAACGTGCGTGAGCTGCGGAACATCCTGGAGCGGGCCGATGGTCGTCGCCTCGGGGCGCGTGATCGAGGCGTCCGACCTCGGCTTGCGGCGCCCGCCCTGCGTGGAGGATCCGCCGCGACGGCCTCGCTCGAAGACGTCGAGCGGCACCACATCGGCCGGGTCCTGCACGAATCGCACGGCAACATCAGCCAGGCCGCCCGCACGCTGGGCATCGACCGCGCGACGCTCTACAACAAGATGCGGAAGTACCAGTTGCGCAAGGACGGCGAGGCCGAGCTCGATGAGAACGGCCCGAGTGAACCGAGCCTGAGCCGGACGGTCGGACGATGCGGCACCCGAACACCGTGGCGTTCGTGATGCGTCGAACACTCCAGCGCGCAACTGCTGTCTATTTCAACAGCCTGCCTCATTCTTCAACATTTCGGCCAATATCGCTTTATGGGCCTGCCATCTCGGCCTGCTGTGGATTACCCAAAACCGCCTGCGATCATTCAGCACCCCCCGTTTCCGGCCATTCGTCTCGCCAAGTCGGCACCGCATCTAAGTAACGATATATCCTGATAGTTACGACGCTCTTCGTCCGTCGCCTGGCATCGGCCTTGCTTTAGTGAGCGGCAGAAGAGAGTAGCTGATGTCCTGTCCACACCTGAAGGAAGTCGTGATGTTGTTCTGCCGGGCGTATCCGGTGAAGAAGATGGTTCCTCTTGACAGCCTGGCCTCGGTCGAATCCGTGCCTGGGTGGGGATTTTCAGCAGTGCCCGCTGTTCAAGGACCTCTCGGAACGGCTGAAGGCCTGCCCCGAGCACGCCGCGCTGTTCGAGCCGGTGGAGCCTCAGAAAGGGGTGCAGCGATGATTCTCGCCGTCGCGCTGTCGCTCGTCGCGTGGTCTTCCTCTCGCTCTCATCGCTGGCGGCCCACGCCAGGTGAGGCGCCGAACCCTGGAGACCCGTATGGATCTCAGTCGGAGAACGTTCATCAAGTTCGCCGGCGTCGCGGGTGCCGTCGGCGTCGTGGCGCGGCCGAGGCCGGCGGAGGCCGCGGCGCTGCACCCGGTGAACACGCCCGCGGTGCTCGTGGATACCACGCGCTGCGTCGGCTGCCGCGGCTGCGAAGCCGCGTGCAGTGAAGCCAACGCACTGCCGGCGCCCGCGATGGCCGGGCAGGACGCCGTGTTCGCGAAGCCTCGGACCACCGACGTCAACGTCTACACCGTCGTCAATCGGGCGACCGATGAAGTCGAAGCAGGGCGAGGAGCGCTTCGTGAAGCGGCAGTGCATGCACTGCCTCGACCCCGCGTGCGCGTCGGCGTGCCTGGCGAAGGCGCTGGAGAAGACCGCCGCCGGCCCGGTCGTCTACCACAAGGAGCGGTGCCTCGGCTGCCGCTACTGCATGGTGGCGTGCCAGTTCGACGTGCCGAAGTTCGAGTTCGACTCGGCCGCGCCCTACATCAGCAAGTGCTCGTTCTGCGCCGAGCGCCAGGCGCAGGGACAGCAGCCGGCCTGCACGTCGGTCTGCCCGTCCGGCGCCCTCCAGTTCGGCCATCGCGCCGAGCTGATCGAGGAGGCGCCGCGCGCGGATCTACCAGAACACGGACAAGTACGTCCACCACGTCTACGGCGAGACCGAGGCGGGCGGCACCAACTGGCTCTACATCACCGACGTGCCGTTCGAGATCGCTGGGGTTCCGCACGGACCTCGGGCCCGACGTCGCCGCCCGAACTGACCCGCACCGCGCTCGCGGCGGTGCCGTTCGTCCTGACCCTGTGGCCTCCGCTCCTGATGGGGCTCTACACGTTCAGCAAGCGGCGTGACGCGGCCGCCAGCGAGCCGCACGAGCCCAAGGAGGCGCACCATGACTGACACGACCATGGATCGCGGGTTCGGCGCCCGCGCCTTCATCACCGAGAAGTTCTTCATGGGGATGTCGATCCCCGAGTACCTGAAGTCGCTCCTGACGCTAGGCAACGCGATCTACGCTCTCATTCTCATCGTCGGCGTGCCGATCATCATCTACCGGTTCGCATTCGGCATCGGTGCGGTGAGCAATCTCACGCAGGTCAATCCCGTGGGGAATCTGGATCGGTTTCGACGTGCTGAGCGGCGTCGCGCTGGCGGCCGGCGGCTTCACGCTGGCGACGGCGGTCTACGTCCTCGGCCTCAAGGAGTACCACCCGATCGTCAGGCCGGCGGTGCTCACCGGTTTCCTCGGGTATCTCTTCGTCGTCATCGGCCTGTGCGCAGACCTCGGGCGGCCGTGGAAGCTGCCGGTCCCGATGGTCTACTCGTATGGCACCGGCTCGGTGATGTTCGAGGTGGGCTGGTGCGTGGCGCTCTACCTGATGGTGCTCGCGCTCGAGTTCAGCCCGGCGGTCTTCGAGTGGCTGGGCCTGAAGAAGGCCCGCGAGTGGGCGCTCAAGGCCACGCTCGCGCTGACGATTCTCGGCCTGTGCCTCTCGACGCTGCACCAGTCGTCGCTCGGCGCGCTGTTCCTGATGATGCCGCATCGCGTCCACCCGCTGTGGTACTCGGGCTACGTGCCGATCTTCTTCTTCGTCTCGGCCATCATCGCCGGCATGAGCATGGTGATCGTCGAAAGCGGCATCTCGCACCGGGTCTTCCGGTCGCAGGTCGACCCGCACGAACACGGGCAGGCCGACAGACTCACGCTCGGCCTCGCGCGCGGCGCGGCCGTCGTGCTGTTCGCCTACTTCTTCCTCAAGCTGCAGGGGCTGGTGGACGGCGGCCGGTTCGACCTGCTGCCGACGCCGTACGGCTACTGGTACATGTTCGAGATGCTCGGCTTCGTGGCGGCGCCGTGCCTGCTCTACGCCGTCGCGGTGCGCAGGCAGAACGCGAAGATGGCGCGGTGGGTGGCCGGCTGGACGGTGCTCGGCATCGTCGTCAACCGGCTGAACCTGTCGGTCATCGCGTTCAACTACAACGCCCCCGAGCGGTACGTGCCCGCCTTCATGGAGGTCATGGTCTCGGTCACGATTGTCACGATTGGAATCCTGATGTTCCGCTGGATCGTCAACCGGATGCCGGTGCTCAACGAGCATCCGGATTTCCCCCAGGCCCATTAGGGCGGAGGCATAGTTCGATGGGTCACGACCTCATTACCATCTACTGGATCAAGGCGCTGGAGTACGTCCTCGCGGTGTCGTACCTCCCGCTGTTCTTCCTGTTCTGGAAGTTCGCGAGCCCGAAACGTGAGGCCGTCGTCGCGGTTCGCGCGGTGGCGACCGGATGGGCGGATCAGCTGGCGGGGTTCTTCCAGGTGCCTGCCAACCTGTTCTTCCATCCCGGCCACACCTGGGTGCGGATGGACGGCGGAGACACGGTGACGGTAGGCATCAGCGACTTCGCGCAGAAGCTGGTCGGGCCGCTGGGCCGCATCCAGCTGCCGGCGGTTGGCGCGTCCCTCGCACAGGGTGAGGCCGCGCTGACGCTCGACACAGGCGGCGCCTCGGTGCCGATGCTCTCCCCCATCGACGGGACGGTCGTCGCCGTGAACCCGCGCCTCGGTGACACGTCGGGCGTGGTGAACGACTCGCCGTACGGGGACGGCTGGCTGCTGAAGGTCAGGAGCTCGAGACTGGCCGGCAACCTGAAGAACCTGATGTCGGGCTCGCTGGCCGGCAAGTGGATGGACACAGTCTGCGAGAGCCTGGGCGCGGAGATGACGCCGATGGAACTCGGCAAGGTGTACCTCGACGGCGGCCAGTTGGTGAACGGCTTGGCGCGCAGCCTGTCGCCCGAGGACTGGGATCGCGTGGCTCGCCGGTTCTTCCTGACCGAAGACGGAGGCCCGCATGCGTAGCCGCACGCCGCTGACGCTCGCAGCGATCATCCTCGTCGGCGTCTGCGCCGCCGCGACGGCCGTCGCCCAGAACATGCCGAAGCTGCCGGCGGACATGACGCTGAAGCAGTCGGGCGACAGCCCGGGCAAGGTGACCTTCAGCCACGCCAATCACCTCAGCTACCAGGCAAAGCCGGACTGCACCGTGTGCCATCCGAAGCTCGCGCCGATCACGAAGCCGGCCCCCGGCGTCAAGCGCGCGCCAACGACGCACGCGGCGATGCTGAAGGGCGAGGCGTGCGGATCCTGCCACGGCAAGACCGCGCACAATTTCGACGACTGCACGTCCTGTCACAAGTAGGAGCCATCCCGGAAAGGGAGTGAGCCATGCAAGCCGGTACTCGACACGCTTCAGAACATCGGCATCTTCGTTGCGTTTCTTGCCGTGCGGTTCGCGGTGCTGCTGGTGGTCCTGGCCGCCCTCACCGTCGTCTTTCTCGCGGGCCTCGCGGTCGTCCGGCTCGTCGGCCTGGCGCGCCGGCGGGCTCTCGGACTCACGCGCGTCGACGGCCTCATGTGGAGGGCCGGCGTCTTCTTCTCGCCCGGCCACGCGTGGCTGGAGCCGCGTGAACGCGGGGCGCTGCGCGTCGGCCTCGACGATCTGGCGCAGCACGTGCTGGCGCGCATCAGCGAGGTGATCCTGCCCTCGCCCGGCCAGCTGGTGCGGGCCGGCGAGCCGGCCGCGATCATCCGCGCCGGCAGACGGCGTGCGGCCATCCCGGCTCCCGTAACGGGCCGCGTCGTGGCCGTCAACCGGCGCCTGGCGTCGAACCCCATCCGGATGCACAACGATCCGTACGCGGGCGGCTGGCTCTACGCGGTGCAGCCGGACGACGCAACGTACCAGACGTTGCCTCGCGGAGACGAGTCGCGCGTCTGGTTCTCGCGCGAAGCGGTCCGGCTGTCGCAGTTCTTCGAGCACCAGCTCGGCATGGCCGCGGCCGACGGCGGCGAACTGGTCGCGCCAGGGCCGTCGTTGCTGACCGAATCGCAGTGGGAAGAGATGACCCGGACCTTCCTGCAGGCGTCGAAGTAGGCGGCACTCGTCGGTTCCTCCTTTCCCGCTCGAACGGGGCGCGCCGCGGGCGCGCCCCTGTCGGTCCCACCTGCAATCGAATTCCGTGCCAGCACCGCGCGGCCGTTGCACACATTCGCGTACACCGTGGAAGTTGCACGCAACTTGCGTCCCTACCATTGCCTGACGCACGTCGGCATCGGATCATGACCGCACGCGGAACCCGCGACTGGAGGTGCGAATGACAAGGAAGGCGCTGCTCGTCGGTCTCAACCGCTACCCGGATCCGGAGAACACGCTCAGGGGATGCATCAACGACGTCCGGCAGGTGAGCGACCTGCTCCATTCGCGGTTCGGATTCGCAGCAGACGGCTCGATTCGCCTGCTGACGGACGCCCGCGCCACGACCGCGGCGATCGTCGACCGGCTCCACTGGCTGCTCGACGGGGCCCGCGCCGGCGACGTCCTTGTCTTCCACTACTCCGGCCACGGCTCGCAGGTCCCCGATCGTCATGGCGATGAGGTCGACGACGGGCTGGACGAGATCATCTGCCCGTACGATCTGAACTGGGACGATCCGTTCACCGATGACGACCTGTACGCGGTTGTGAAGGACCTGCCGGCCGGCGTGAACCTGTCGGTCATCCTCGATTGCTGTCATTCGGGCACCGGGCTGCGCGATGCCGCCGGCCCCGCGTCTCGCGCGCGAGGTCGATGGATCAGCGCGCCGCCCGCGCACTCGCGCCAGCGCCGCGCCGATGCGGTCGTCCGGCGGTTCGGATCCCGCGCCGCTCAGCGCGGTGCCATTCTGATCGCAGGCTGCCGTTCGAATCAGGTCTCCGCCGACGCCTACATCGACGGCGACTACCACGGCGCCTTGACCTACTTCCTCTGCAAGACAATCGCGGCGTCGCAGAACGGTCTCACGTATCGGGAATTGATCGAGCAGGTCAGGCGCGCGCTGCGGGACCAGCAGTTCGAGCAGGTGCCGCAGCTCGAAGGGCCGGCCGCGCTGCTGCGAGGACGGGTGTTCGACCCGCTGGTGGAGCTCGTCGCGAGCTGACCTCGCCACGCTCGGGCGCCGGCGCGCCGCCGCCCTACTTCGAAGCGCCGCCGGGCTTCGGCTTCAGATGCGTGTATCCGCGTCGGGACCGAACCGTGAGTGTCGGGTCGCTCGCCCTGACACGGATGCCATGGTACTGGCCGTCCGGAGCGCGCGGCGGCGCGTAGGCCAGGGTGTACTGATGGTTCAGCTCGTTGGCAATCCGCTCGGCCGCCGCCGTCAGCTCAGACGGGTCATGGATGACCTCGGTGTAGCCGCCGGTCTGCCCTGCGATGTCGTTCAGCGCCCCGGTTGAAAACGGGCGATTGATCGCGGCGCCTCCTGGCGCATCGAGAGCGATCGCGTAGACGAACGCATCTGTCTGGTTGACCCGCCGCAGGGCGTCCTGAAGCGATGCGTCACTGGCCGTGTCGTTTCCGTCCGAGATGACGACGAGGCCGCAGCGCTGGAACCGGCGCGTGTCGAACATCGCCGCCGCCTTCACGACCGCGTCGAAGATCGCCGTGCCGCCAGACGGCGTCACCCGGTCGAGGCGGCCCGAAAGGGAGCGAGGCCGCGCCCAGGCCGCCACCACGCGCGGAGCGTGGTTGAACACCATCAGGAACGCCTCGTCGCCCTCGTCCAGCAGCGAGAGGACAAACCGGTCGATCGCCTTCCGCGCGGCCGCGATTCGGGCGCCAATCATGCTGTCGCTCACATCGACGGCCAAGCCGAGGCTGACCGGAACTCGCTCGGCGTTGAACTGCAGGATGCGTTGTTCGGCGCCGTCTTCGAAGACGTGGAAGTCGCTCTGCGTCAGACCGGACACCAGGCGGCCGTCCTCGTCGTGCACCGTGGCGGCGACGACGACCAGGTCCACGCCCGAACGATAGGCCTGGCCGTGAGCGCGCGGCTGGACGAAGGCCAGCAGCACGGCGACGGCGCTGACGAGAGCCAGGACGGTCCGTGGGAGTCGCACCAGTCCAGTGTACCACCGGCCGCGAGGCTACTCGGGGGTCGCGGTCCGGGCCCTCATCAGGTACCGGGCAAAGAGCAGCGCGTGGAACGCGACGATGACGAGGAACCCCACCTGCATCATGCCCCACTCCAGCGGAGTCCGGTTCACTTGAGAGTACCACGCCGGAAGGGGCTGGCCGGCCCGCGCCCACACCTCCGGGCTCGCGTAATCGTGGTAGATATCGTGCCCGGCGAGGAAGAACCCAATCAGACTCAGGCCTGAGAAGGGGGCGAGGATCGCGACGGCGGCATCGACCCAGCGTGTCGGCTTCATGATGCTCCTCCGTTGCTCGACTGTGCGAACATTCTACGCTGCTCGCGAGTGAACCGGGCGCGGTAACGTTGTCCCGCCACTCCCTCAGATCGGGGCGAGGAGCTGAGAACCATGGCAAACAGACGCATTCCGTTGTGGGTCAAGCTGGTCTACACCGGCTTTGTCGGTGTCGTCGTCCCGTACTACTGGGTGACCTACACGCCCTGGAATTACCTGTACCTCTGCGATATCGCGCTGCTCGTCACGGCGGTCGGCATCTGGATGGAGAGCCCGCTGTTGATCGGCATGCAGGCCGTCGGCATCGTGCTGCCTCAGATGGTCTGGGTGGCGGAATTCGTGGGTGAGTTATTCTTCGGCGTCCACCTGACGAACGTCGCGCACTACATGTTCGACGAGAAGATTCCGGTGTTCGTGCGCGGCCTGTCGTCGTTCCACGGATGGCTGCCGTTCGTGCTCCTGTGGCTACTGACACGGGTTGGCTACGATCGCCGCGCCCTGCGCGCGCAGCTTGCGGTGACCGTCGCGGTGCTGGCCGCGTCGTTCTACCTCGCGCCCGCGCCGCCGCCATCCATCACCCATCCGACCTGGGCGGTCAACATCAACTACGTGTACGGATTTGACGATACGCACCGGCAGACGATGATGGCGCCGGAGCTGTGGGTCGCCATGCTGGCGGGCATCGCCGCGGCGTTCTGCGTGACCAGCCACCTCATCTTCGTGCGGCTGTTTCGGACGGCGAACGCGAAGCCCTGAAGTCACGGGGCGGGCGCTGCAGCGGATCTGCTCGTCGACCTTCAGCGCCGGATCCAACGGCTGCGCCGAGGCCCCTACCCTTCCGCATCTCTCAGTCCTTGATCAAGAGCGCGTCGAGGAGCGGGATCGGCTTCTGGCCCCTCATCGACTCGATGATCTGCGTCGTCTGAGCATCGGGCGCGAACAGCGCCACCACCTGCGGCGTCACGTCGACCAGCTCGACGCCGGGCGCGCTGTGGGGCAGCTCCCAGCTCGAGACGATGGCCACGACGCCAGCGGCCTTGGCCACGTCCGGCAGGCGGCTCGCCAGCGCCGGCATGATGTTGCCGATCGAGCCGTTGCTGAACACCTGCTGGTGCATCAGCATCTGCATCGCTGGTCCACGCGCCTCCAAGTCCTTCGCCTTCGTGTCGTCGCCGGCAGCCTTGGCCTTCTCGAGGTCGGCTCGCATCCCCGTCAGCTCCTTCATGACCGACGGCGAGCGGTAATAGGCGAGCGCCACGGCCCGCGAATCGAACGTGCCGATGCGCACGGCGGCGGGCGCGGCTCCGGCGGCCCCCACCGGCCCGGCCGGCACGGCCGCCAGCAGGACACCCAGAGCGAACGGTGCAACTCGAAGGGATGCGGCCGAGAACATGATCAGGCTCCTTGGATGACGCCGGCGCTATGCGGGCCAGAAATAGGCCTGACTCCGCGCCCGCTGTTCACAAGGAACTATACCGAGACCGCCGGGAGAGGTTACGCCTTTCTCGTCTCAATCCCCTTGGCGACGTCGATCGGGACTAACGGCTCCAGCCGGCAACCCTCGGCCCGTGCTCAGGCGCTCTCCCCATTCCTCAGTTGCCTGGCCCAGAGAGTCAGCCAGAGGCACAGAAGCGCCAAGAAGAACACAAAGACCTTCCACGCACCTGTGGCCAGCAACCACAGGTGGCGAACCTCGAGCCAACTGTCTGAACCCCACAGCGTGAGCACCAACGTAGGCCGTGTGGGTTCCGGGAATTCTGGACAGTGATTTCCGGAACCCACGTTGCTCAGCGTATCGGCGACTCGGTGGAGGTGAGCGTGAGGCGGGCAGGAGAGCGCGCGGGGCGAACGAGGACGGCCACCGGCTGCGATTTGTCACCCCGCTGTTGCCTGAGACGCAAAACGGCTCTGAGCCGGAAGCCCAGAGCCGTGAGCCGATCGCCAAGTTGTTGGTCGGGGCGACTGGATTCGAACCAGCGACCCCCTGAACCCCATTCAGGTGCGCTACCAAACTGCGCTACGCCCCGACCTGTCCGATCATTCTACCTCAGTTGGCGGACCCCACGGCGCCTGTTTGGTCGCGCGCCGCGCGCGCCGCGGCCTCGGCGGCGTGTCGAGCACGCCGTTCAACAGCGGAAGATCCGAGGACTCGGCAGCGCGCTCTTCCTTCGCCGCCGGGTCTGCCTCAACGCGCGTCGCCTGTCCGCCGGGAAGTACCACGCCGGCGACCGCCGTTTCCACCGTCGCGGCCGGCGGGCTCTCTGCCGGAGTCGCCGGCTCCGTCGAGACCGGCGCGCTCTGGCCCGTGATTGTCGGCGCCGCCGAGGCCGCGTCCGCAACCGGCGGTGCCTCCGCCGCCTGGAGGCTCTCCGGTGAGCATGTCGAGCAGTTCGCGCAGCTCGCGCTTCGCGTGGCTCACCCGACTCCGCACCTCGGCCGGCACGGCTGCCGGCGCCGCATCGATCAGCGTCTGCTCTTCGTCGGGAGGCTCGCCTTCAATCCGGTGGCGCACGCCGGCGAGCGTCAGCCCCTCGGCGAACACGAGCTGCTTGATGCGGAGAATCTGCTCGACGTCCGAGCGCCGATAAATCCTCGGCCCGCCCGGCCTCGCCGCCGCACCGAGCCCCGGAAACTCCTTCTCCCACGACCGCAGGACATACGGCGGAATCTGCGCAATCTCGCACACCTCCGCAGCCCTGAAGGCGGCCCGATCCGGAATCTCGACTGGAGTGTCTGTCACGATGCCTCACTGCCCCTTGCCACGGCGCTTTGCGGCGCTCCTGCCGCTGCGCTGGCCACCACGCTTGGCGCTTCCACTGCCACGGCCCTTGCCGCCACCGCCCTTGGCGCTGCCCTTGCGGCTGCGCTCGCTGCTACCCTTGCCACTGCCCTTCTCTGTGCGCTTGCCGCTACCCTTGCCACTGCCCGTTTCCGCGCGCTTGCCGCCACCCTCGCCACTGACCTTCCCGCTGCCCTTGGCCGCGCGCTTCCGGCTGCCCTGATGGTCACGCCGCGCTCGAACCTGGATGCGAATCGGCACTCCGCTGAAGCCGAACGCCTCGCGCAGCTGATTCACCAGGAACCGCGAATACGAGAAATGGAACGTCGTCGCCACGTTCGTGAAGAACACGAACGACGGGGGCGCCACCGCCACCTGCGCGGCGTACATGATGCGCACCGCCTTCGTTCCCGGGCTCGCGGGCGGATGCGCCGCGGTCACCGATGCGACGAAGCGGTTCAACTCCCCCGTGCCGACCCGCTTCTGGCGCGCGGCGGCCACGCGGTCGATCGTCTCGAGCAGCTTCGGCGTCCGCTCGCCGGTCAGCGCCGAAAGGTGCAGCACCGGCGCGTACTCCAGGAACTTCAGCCGCCGCTGCATCTCGTCGTCGAATTTCGCCGCCACGTCGGGGCCCTGCCCCTTC
Organism: uncultured Acidobacteriota bacterium; assembly: GCA_963784455.1. Classification (GTDB taxonomy): domain Bacteria; phylum Acidobacteriota; class Vicinamibacteria; order Vicinamibacterales; family Fen-181; genus FEN-299. The sequence continues at coordinate 79,586 of CAWARN010000006.1, forward strand.
ATGAGATCCCACTTGTTGACCGCGACGACGATGCCGCAACCGGCCCGCTCGGCCTCACCGGCGATGGCGCCGTCCTGCTCGGTCGCGCCCTCCACCGCATCGATCACCACGACGGCCACATCGGCCGCGTCCACCGCGCGCCGCGCGACAATCACGCTGACTGACTCCAGGGGGCCCGACCGGAACACCTTGCCGGGCCTCCGGATGCCGGCCGTGTCGACGATCCGGAAGTCGCGGCGATGCCACCTGAGCAGCGAATCCACCGCGTCTCGCGTCGTCCCCGGCATGTCGCTGACGAGCACCCGCTCTTCCCGGAGCAAACGGTTGACCAGCGAGGACTTCCCGACATTCGGCCGGCCGATGATGGCGACGCTGGTCTCCTTCTGACCTGGCGGCAACTCGCCGAGATCGCTGGCAGAGGCTGCCTCGCCCTCGGCTGCGACGTGCGCGGCAGGCAACCGCCTGACAATCTCGTCGAGCAGGTCACCCACCCCAACACCGTGCTCCGCGGCGATCTCGATGACCGGGTCGATGCCCAGCTGATACAGCTCGAGCGTGCCATCGCGCGCCCGCCAATCGTCCATCTTGTTGACCGCGAGGATGATCGGCCGCCCGGTTGCCCGCAGCGCCTGCACGATCTCGTCGTCTCCGGGCATCCGCCCCTGCCGGCCATCGACGACGAGCACCAGCAGGTCGGCCGTCTCGATCGCCCTCCGCCCCTGTTCCAGAACGAGGACGTGCAGCGGATCCTCGCTGGCGCCGTACATGCCTCCCATGTCCTTCAAATCGAACCGGACGCCGCCCCACTCAACGGCCTGGGAGAACACGTCCCTCGTCGTTCCCGGCACGTCGGTGACAATGGCGCGTCTCGAGGACGTGATCCGGTTGAACAGGGTCGATTTCCCAACGTTCGGACGCCCGGCGAGGACGACGACCGGCTTGGAACGCTTCTCCACGAGCCCCTTTCGGCGGCGGCCCCATCACGGCGCCGCGAACGAACTTGACAGTGTAAGTCTCTCTACCTATGATGGTTAGCAGTTTCCGTTGGAGCGAGGGTGCATGATCAAGGTGGACATCGTCAACGAGGTCTCCAGAGCCGCGGACATCACGAAGGTCAAGGCCGAGTTGGCGGTGGACGCGGTGTTCGATGCCATGCGGGTGTCCATGCAACGCGGCGACCGCATCGAGCTGCGAGGCTTCGGCGTGTTTCAGGTGAAGCCCCGAAAACGCGGCATCGGCCGCAACCCTCGGACCGGCAAGGAAGTCCGCATCCCGCCGGGTAGAACCATCAGGTTCAAGCCAGGCAAAGACTTGCAGAACATCAGCTAGACGGCCCCTTGGATCCTAACCCCGAAGACGCCCCCGTCCAGCCGCCGCCTTTCGTCGTCGGCTACGCCAGTGTACCGCGGATTCCGCTCGATGTGGAGTCTCGCCCCGGCCTTCCCGCTCACTTCATGCGGGCGGCGTACCCGGGCGACCGGGTGTGGGTGCACGTACTGCTGTTCCTGGCCACGCTTGTGACGACGACCTGGGTCGGCGCCGGGCACTACGCCGGCTGGCAGGCCGACTTCAAGGAGATGCCGTTCCGGCTGGACTGGCCGGCCTTTATCCGAGGCCTCTGGTACAGCGGGACGATTCTGCTGATCCTGGGCGCCCACGAATTCGGCCACTACTTCGCGTGCGTGTACCACCGCGTGAACGCGACGCTCCCCTTCTTCCTGCCGCTGCCCCCGTTCTTCCTGACGGGGACGCTGGGCGCGTTCATCCGGATCCGCCAGCCGATCCGCACCAAGCGACAGTTGTTCGACATCGGCATCGCGGGCCCGCTTGCGGGATTCGCGGTGGCGATCCCGGCGCTGTTCATCGGGATGGCGATGTCCCACGTCGCGGCGCTGCCGAAAGCCGCGGAAGGGATGCTCTCCCTCGGCGAACCGCTGGCCTTCAAAGCCGCCGCCTGGTTGATCTGGGGAACCGTCAAGGACGGCTACTCGCTGAACATGCACCCGATCGCGTTCGCCGCCTGGTTCGGCCTGCTCGCGACGGCGCTGAACCTCTTCCCGATCGGGCAGCTCGACGGCGGCCACATCTCGTACGCGGTCCTGGGCCGCCATTCGACGAGAGTCACGCTCACCGCGATCGGCGTCGCCATCGTCCTGACCTTCTTCTCGCTCAGCTGGCTGGTGTGGACGGTCCTGATGATCGCGATGCTGTTCGCGTTCGGGCCGAAGCACCCGCAGACGATCGACGAGGACGTACCCATCGATCGAACGCGCCTCGCGCTGGCGTTCGTGGCGCTGGCCGTCTTCATCCTCTGCTTCACGCCGACGCCCATCGAGCCGATGGATCTCATCCAGAAATAGGTCACAGCACCGTCATCGGATCCACATCGATCGCGACGCGCCGGCGGAGGTCCGGGAGGGCGTCGAGCACGCGGTGCACCGCGTCGCGCATGCCGGCGCGGCGGCTGCCCTTGAGGAAGAACTGGGCGCGGTGTTCCCCGCGCAGCTTCACGAACGGCGCGGGCGCCGGCCCCAGAACCTGGAAGTGCCCGTCCCGGCCGCATTCCCTGAGCGCCCTCACAATCGCGCCCGCGTCGGTCATCGCATGGGCGATGCTGTTCGCGCGGACGATCCCGCTCGTCAGCGCCACCTGCGGCGGGTAGTGCATCGCGCGCCGGAACGCCATCTCGTCCTGGAAGAACGCGCGGTAGTCCTGGCGCCGGGCATGGCGAATGCTGTAGTGGTCCGGATAGAGCGTCTGAATAATCGCCGCGCCGGGCTCCTCGCCGCGCCCCGCCCTCCCCACCACCTGCGTGAGCAGCTGGAACGTGCGCTCCGATGCGCGGAAGTCGGCCAGACCGAGGCCCACATCGGCCGACACGACGCCCACCAGCGTCACGCGCGGGAAGTCGTGGCCCTTCGCGATCATCTGCGTGCCGACGAGCACGTCGATCTCCCCGCGGCCGAACCGGGCGAGCAGCGAGACGGCCGCGCCGCGTCGCCTGATGGCGTCCCGATCGAGTCGCGCGATGCGTGCCGTCGGGAACGCGGCCAGCACCTCCTGCTCCACGCGCTCGGTGCCGAATCCAGACTGCACGAGGTACGGCGCTGCGCACGACGGGCACGTCGCCGGCACGGTCGCCGAGTAGTTGCAGTAGTGGCAATGCGCGCGCATGGAGCCGCGCGACGACCCGTGTACGGTGAGCGACACGCTGCAATTGGGACACTCGACGGTGCCCGCGCACTGGCGGCAGAAGACCGCCGTCGCGAAACCGCGCCGGTTCAGCAACAGCAGCACCTGCTCGGTGCGAGCCAGCCGCGCCCCTATCGCATCCACCAGCGGCTGGCTGAGGACGACGTCCGGGCCGCGCGCCGCGAACTCGTCGCGCATGTCGACCACGGTCACGTCCGCCATCGGCCGGTCGAAGACGCGGCGGTCCAGCGTCAGCAGTTCGTAGCGCCCGCTCGTCGCATTCTGATAGCTCTCGAGCGAGGGCGTGGCGGAGCCCAGCACCACGAGCGCATCCTCGCGCTTGGCGCGCATGACGGCCACGTCCCGGCCGTGATAGCGCGGCGTCTCTTCCTGCTTGTAGGATCCGTCGTGCTCCTCGTCCACCACCACGAGGCCGAGCGACACGAGCGGCGCGAACACGGCCGAGCGCGTCCCGACCACGATGCTGACCGTTCCGCGGCGGATCTTCTGCCACTGGTCGTGACGCTCGCCGTCCGAGAGGCCGCTGTGCTGGATCGCGACGCGCTCGCCGAAGCGTTGCCTGAACGCCCCGGCCAGCGCGGGCGTGAGGCCAATCTCCGGCACGAGGATCAACGCCGACCGCCCGGCCTCGCACACATCGCCCGCCAGCCGGAGGTAGATTTCGGTCTTGCCGCTGCCGGTCACCCCGTGAAGAAGCGCAGCGGCAAACCGCCCCGTTGCAGCACGTCCGCGAAGCCTCTCATAGGCCGCGACCTGTTCGACGGTCAGCGTCCTGCTCTCGCCCATCGCTGCGTCGGCGGTGGCCGGCAACGCGGCCGTGTCGAACGGATCGCGGTCTGTCGCGTCCCGGCGGACAGCCACCAACCCGCGGCCGGACAGGCGCTGCAGGACGTCGTACGACACGCCGCGCTCTCGCAGCTGTGCGACGGGCAGGCCCGCAGGCACGCCCGCCAGAAGTGCGAGCGCTTCGCGCTGCTTGGGGCCGACGAGGTCAGAGCCGTTGAGGGCGTCCGAGCCCGAAGCCGTGATCTGCGCCACGCGGACGGTCTTGAACGCCTCCGCCTGCCCCTCGAGCACGTCGTCGACCTCGACCAGCCGATCGGCCTGCAGCGCCCTCACCGCGGCGCGTGCGGGCATGGCTCGGCCTCGACGGCCCGGTATCGCGTGCTCCAGCTGGTACGCGATCGAACGAAGCGGGATCCACGCCTGGCCGTCGAGCAGCGCCAGGATGGCGTCGCGCACCGCCGGACGCGCCGCGCCGCGGCGCCCCTCCGCCCTCTTCGCTCCCGCCTCGGTCAGGCGCACGCGCCACTCGCTCTCCACCCAGGCGAAGGGAGGCATGGCGGCGGCGATGGCGTCGCCAGGCCCGCAGGCGTAGTACTCGGCCACCCAGAGGCCGAGATTGACGACGCCGGGCGGCACGAAGGCCGCGGCGTCGAACACGTCGATGATGTCCTTCAGCGCCGGCGCGTGGCCGTCGGCTGTCGCGGCCCCCTCCTGCCGAACCACCACGCCGGTCACGCGGCGCGTGCCGAGCGGTACGAGCACGCGCGCGCCGACGGCCGGGATGTCCAGTCCATCCGGGACGCGATAGGTCAGCAGGTCGAGGCCGGGAACGGGGACGGCGACCGACACGAGGCGACGCATGTTACGCCTGCGGGTCGGCGGTGTTCGCGGGGCTGAAGCCCCGCGCTACGCTTGAGGCATCCAGCAGCGCTTTGGCCTGCTTCAGGTCCTGCCAGGCGTCGCGCTTTCGATCGGGGCTCCGCAGGAGGAAGGCCGGGTGGAACGTAGGAATGAGCCGCGCGCCGCCGTACTTGAACACGCGGCCGCGCAGGCGGGAGATCGGTTCCTGGGTCTTGAGCAGCGCCTGCGCCGCGAAGGTGCCGAGCGCGACAATGACGGTCGGCGCGATGGCGCCAACCTGCCTGAACAGGAACGGCTCGCAGGACGCGACTTCGTCCGGCTCGGGATTCCGGTTCTCCGGCGGCCGGCACTTGATGACGTTGGCGATGTAGACGTCCTCCCGGCGAAGACCAATCGCCTCGATCATCTTCGTCAGCAGCTGACCGGCGCGCCCGACGAACGGAATCCCCTGAGCGTCTTCGTCCCGGCCCGGCGCCTCGCCGACGAACATGAGGCCGGCCTTGGGGTTGCCGACGCCAAAGACGATCTGGCGCCTGCCAAGGGTGTGAAGCTTGCAGCGGGTGCAGTCGCCAAGGTCGGCGCGGATGTCCTGCAACGCCTCGGCGGGGCTGCCTTGGGCTGCGCACTCGGCGGGGCTGCCTTCGACTGCGCTCAGGCCAGGAAAGCCCCGCCCTACAGCGTCCCGCCCCACATCAGCGGCGCGCCAGCGGGGATCGCGGCTGACGCCGTCGACGCCAAGCTCGGTCAGGAACGCCAGGTGCTCGGCCAGCTGTTCTCGCTGATTCACGTCAGTTCCCGCCCTTGGCCTGCGCGCCGGCCCTGCTCGACGCATGCGCCCGGAACGCTTCCACGCGATCGAGAATCGCGCGCGCGACCTCGGCCTTCGACCGCAGCGTCACCCCCTGCTCGTCGTCGGCCGTGACCAGCGTCACCGCGTTCTGATCGACGTCGAAGCCGCGGTCGGCCCGCGACACGTCGTTGGCGACGATGAGATCGACCTGCTTCCGGCGCCTCTTCTCCCGCGCCCGCGCCACGACATCGCTGGTCTCGGCGGCGAAGCCGACGAGACACGCCTGCCCAAGCTCGCCGCGCGCGCGACGCTCGCCCAGCTCGGACAGAATGTCGGGGGTCTTCGCCATGCGCAGCACGAGCTCGTCGCCGTCCTTCGCGATCTTCTCTGATGCCCGCACTGGCGCATAGTCGGCCACGGCTGCGGCCATCACGACGATGTCGGCGGCCGCTGCTCTCGAGACCACCGCCTCACGCATCTCCGCCGCCGCCCGCACGCGCACGACCTCGACACCGGAAGGCGCGGCGATCGCCGTCGGGCCCGATACGAGCGTAACCGCCGCTCCGCGTCGCGCGGCCTCGGCCGCGACGGCGTAGCCCATGCGCCCGCTCGACCGGTTGCCCATGTACCGGACAGGGTCGATGTCCTCGAACGTCGGACCCGCGCTCACGAGCACCGTCGCGCCGCGCAGCGTCTGCACTGGCCGCAGGAGGCGCTCCGCGGCGGCCACGATGTCGGCCGGCTCGGCCAGCCGGCCCTTCCCCGTCCAGCCGCACGCCAGGAAGCCTTCGCCCGGATCGACCATCCCGACGCCGCGCGCAGTCAGGACCTGGAGATTGCGCTGCACCGCGTCGTGCTCCCACATGTTCGTGTTCATGGCGGGCGCCAGGAGCACGGGAGCACGTGTCGCCAGGTAGAGCGTGCTCAGGAAATCGTCGGCGATGCCGTGCGCGAACTTGCCGATGATGTTCGCCGTCGCCGGCGCCACCAGCAGCAGTTCGATGGACGACGCGAGGGCGATGTGCTCGATGTCGGCGTTGGCTCCGGGCTCGAACTGCCCCGTGATCACGCGGCGGCCCGTGATCGCCTCGAAGGTGAGCGGCGCCACGAACTCCGTGGCGTGCTCCGTCATGACGGCGACCACGTCGTGGCCCGCGTTCTGGAGGCCGCGCGCGATTTCGACGGCCTTGTAGGCCCCGATCCCGCCGGTGACGCCGAGGGCAATCAGCGACATATGGAGAGCCCTGCAATCTTGCGATCGTGCGAACTAGTGATCGTGCGAACTGGTGAATGTGGACGCGATGGACGCCGCCTCGCTCATGACGCGTCCGAGCCGGGAGCGCTCTGCGAGGACGATCGCCCGTACCCGATCGACGCTCGGTTCGAGTTCGTCATTGACGACGACGTAGTCGTACTCCGGATACGCCGCGATCTCCTCGCGCGCCGTCGTCAGACGGCGGAGGATCGCGGGCTCGGGATCCCGGCTGCGTCCGCGCAGCCGCTCCTCGAGCACGCCGAACGACGGAGGCATCAGGAAGATGCCGACGCTCTCGACACCGGCTGCCCTGACCTTGCGCGCTCCCTGCACGTCGATGACGAGCACGAGATCCTCGCCCGACGAGAGCCGCGCTTCGGTGTCGGGCCGGCCCGTGCCGTACAGGTCGCCGAAGACCTGCGCCCACTCGAGGAACGTCCCGGCGTCCCGCAACTCCAGGAACCTCGCCTCGGACACGAAGTTGTAGTCCACGCCCTCGCGCTCGCCCGCCCGAATCGGACGCGACGTGTACGACCGCGAGATGCCCACGCCCGGCGTCCGCGAGACCATCCGCCGGACGATCGTCGTCTTTCCGGCGCCGGAGGGCGCTGAGACGACGAACAGGGAACCTCGCCTACTCGACATTCTGCACCTGCTCCCGCATCTTCTCCAGCTCGGCCTTTGCGTTCACGATCAACTCGGTCACGGCAAGGCCGTCCGCTTTCGATCCGATCGTGTTGATCTCCCGGTTCATTTCCTGCAGCAGGAAATCGAACTTCCGCCCGCTGGGCTCGGCGCTCTCGGTCAGGGACGTCCAATGCGCCACGTGAGCGCGAAACCGCGTGACCTCCTCGCTGATGTCCGAGCGCGCCGCCGTTCTGACAATCTCCTGGGCAATCGCCGCTGAATCGGCCGGCAGGTCGCGCGTCAGTTCCCTGACGCGCTCCGCCAGCCGCGTCTCGAGGTCGGCACGCCCCGCGTCCGCAGCCGCGGCCAGGCGCTCGATCATCGCCGCGAGAGCGTCGCGCCGCCCGTCCAGGTCGGCCCGCAGATGCTCGCCCTCGTGCTGGCGCATCTGATCGAGGGCGGCCACGGTCTCCTCGACCGCCGATTCGACGAGCCGAGCGAGATCCCCTGTCGCCTCGGGCGTGTCGGCCGCGCGGTCCCTGAACACGAGGGCCTGCGGGATTCGAACCAGATCGCCGGGTGTCAGGTACCCGCTCACGAGGCCTGCCTCACGCGCGCGCTCGATCGCGTCACCAAGCCGGCGGACGAATTCGCCGTGCAGCTCGACGTCGGGCGCAGGAGGTTCGCGCAGCTGCACCGACACGCTGAGCTCGATCCGCCCGCGCGCGACATGGCGCTGGAGCAGGGCCCGCAACGTCCCTTCGCTGGCCGCCAGGCTCTGCGGCAACCGCAGCTGCACGTCGAGATAGCGATGGTTGACGGCCCGGATGGTGACGCCCACCGTAGCGCGCTGGTCCTCGCGCGTGAGCGAAGCGAAGCCGGTCATTGAACGGAGCATGTGGACAGAATCCAGAAGTCAGAATCCAGAAGTACAGAAGCCAGAAGATAGAAGATAGAAGACAAGACACAGAATACAGGTGATCCGCTGCCAGCTGCCAGCTGCAAGCGGTCAACTCTCCGCTGCCTACTGCCTACTGCCTACTTCTCGCTGCCAGCTACTCGAATAGCTGACCCGTCGACGGCTCCGCCGGACGGCGGCCCGCCACCAGCTGCATCGCGTACAGTTTGGCGTAGGCGCCTCCCGGGCGCGCCAGCAACTCGTCGTGGCGCCCCGACTCGACCACGCGTCCGCGCTCGATGACGACAATCAGGCTGGCCCGCCGCACGGTCGACAGCCGATGCGCGATCACGATCGAGGTCCGGTTGGCCATCAGGTTGGCCAGCGCCTCCTGGACCAGGTGCTCGGACTCGGCGTCGAGCGAGGATGTCGCCTCATCCAGTATCAGAATCGGCGAGTCCTTCAGCAGCGCCCGCGCAATCGCCAGCCGCTGCCGCTGCCCTCCCGACAGGCGCTGCCCCCTCTCGCCGATCATCGTCCGGTAGCCGTTCGGCATCGCGACGATGAAGTCGTGGGCGTGCGCGGCGCGCGCCGCCGCTTCGATCTGCTCCGGAGTCGCCAGGGGCGATCCGTAGGCGATGTTCCCCGCGATCGAATCGTCGAAGAGCACGGTCTCCTGCGTGACGATCCCGATCTGCGACCGCAGCGACGCGAGGGTGAGGTCGCGGATGTCGATGCCGTCGATCGTAATCGACCCTGCCGTGACGTCGTAGAAGCGAGGCAACAGGTTGACGAGCGTCGTCTTGCCGGCGCCGCTCCGCCCGACGATGGCGACCATCTCCCCCGCGTGGACGCTGAGCGAGACCCCGCGCAGGATCTTGTGCGTCCGGTCGTCGTCATAGTGGAAGCCGACCTCGCCGAACTCGATCCCCCGTGTGACACCAGTCAGCGTCGCCGCGCCCGGACGGTCGACGACCTCCGAGTGCATGTCGAGGATCTCGAAGATGCGTTCGGAGGCGGCCGTCGACTGCTGCAGGCTCGCGTTCACCCGGCTCAACTTCTTCGCCGGGCCGTACATCAGCAGGAGGCCGCCAAGAAACGACGAGAACTCGCCTCCCGTGAGCTGGCCGCCCGCGATCTCCTTGGCGCCGTACCACAGCGCCGCCGCCATGCCGAATCCGCCGAGCAACTCCATGATCGGAGGCAGCGCCGACAGAGCCGCCGTGACCTTCATGTTCGCCCGGTAGAGGCGGTCGGCTGCGGCGCCGAACCGCTCGGCCTCGCGTTTCTCGGTCGCGAACGCCTTGACGATACGCTGGCCGGTGAACGCCTCGGCGCTCACGTGGCTCAGGTGCTCGAGTTCCTCCTGACTTCGACGAGTGGTCTTGCGCAGCCGCTGGCCCAGTCGCGTCAGCGGGTAGAACACGAGCGGCGCGCCGGTGAAGCAGACGAGGGCCAGCTTGTAGTCGAGGTAGGCCAGCCAGGCGACGTAGCCAATGAGGCCCAGCGACTCGCGCAGCACGTCGCCGATCGTCTCGGAGACCGTCTGCTGGATCTGTCCGACGTCGTTCAGGATCCGGGACATCAGCTGACCGGACGTCCGGCGCGCGAAGAAGGCGGCCGACTGGTTCAGCATGTGCCGGAACAGCTCGTTCCGGACGTCCATCACGACCCGCTGCCCGACATCGGCCATCATGACGGCCGAGAAGTAGCTGCCGACCCCCTTGAGCAGGTTCGCTCCGATGATGACGCCGGCGACGAGCCCCAGGCCGGTCCCCTTCGTGAGCACATCGTCGACGACGTGCTTGAGGACGAAGAGAATGGCGGTGCTGCCAGCCGCGTACAGCAGCATCCACGCGATGGCCGCCGCGAGACGGCCCCGGTACGGCCGGGCGAACCGAAGGAGCCGGAGGAGTGGATTCAAGCGTAGCCCCGAGGGTGGGCCTGCGCCCACCGCCAGGCGGTCGCAATGATCGTGTCGAGGTCCGCAAAGCGCGGGGCCCAGCCGAGTTCGGCCTGAATCCTCGAATTCGCCGCGTAGAGCACCGCGGGGTCTCCCGGCCGCCGAGCCGCCACGGTGCACGGCACCTGCCGGCCGGTCACGCGCTCCACCGCCTGCAGCACGTCGCGCACGGAGAACGGCCGCCCGTTGCCGAGGTTGAACACGCCCGACGTGGCGCCGCGCTCGAGCGCGTCGAGCGCGAGCAGGTGCGCCGCGGCGAGGTCGGTGACGTGGATGTAGTCCCTCAAACACGTTCCGTCCGGCGTCGGGTAGTCGTCCCCGAACAGCTGCAGGGGCCGGCCGCCCCTCGCCGCATCCAGCGCCAGCGGGATCAAGTGCTGTTCGGGACGGTGGTCTTCGCCCAGTCGGCCGTCCGGGTCCGCACCCGCGGCGTTGAAGTAGCGGAGGCAGATCGAGCGCATGCCATACGCACGCTCGAAGTGCGGCAGGGCCCGCTCGATTGCCAGTTTCGTCTCGCCGTACGCATTGATCGGCCGCGTCGGGTGGGTCTCGACGAGCGGCACCTCCTGCGGCTCGCCGAACACGGCGCAGGTCGACGAGAAGATGAACGCCGGCACGCGCTCCTCGGACATCGCGCGCAGCACCGACAGCGTGCCCTCCACGTTGTTGCCGTAGTAACCTGCCGGGTCGCGCACGGAATCGCCCACCGCCGCCCACGCCGCGAAGTGCATGACTGCCGTCACGCCGCGGCTCGCGATCACCGACCGGAGCAGCGACACGTCGCGCGTGTCTCCCACAACGAGGTCCGCCTCGAGCGCCGCTTCGCGGTGCCCCTGCGACAAGTTGTCGTAGATCACGACCGGTCTGCCCGCCGCGGCCAGCGCCCTGGCGGCGTGGCTGCCGATGTAGCCGGCGCCTCCGGTGACGAGGACCGTCCCCGGGTTATCGCCCGATCGCGTAGTAGGTGAACCCATCGGCCTTCATCTGGTCCCGATTGTAGATGTTCCGGCCGTCGAAGACGACGGGCGACTGCATCAGCTTCCGCATCTTCGCGAAGTCCGGCCTCCGGAACTCGTTCCACTCGGTCAGGAGCGCGAGCGCGTCGGCGCCGACCAGGGCGTCGTAGGCCCTGCTCACCAGCGCCACGCGCGGCCCGAAGAGACCCCGTGCCGCCTTCATCGCTTCCGGATCGTATGCCCTGACCTTCGCTCCCGCCGCGAGCAGCGCCTCGACGACCGCCACGGCCGGAGCGTCCCGCACCTCGTCGGTCTTCGGCTTGAAGGCCAAGCCCCACACGGCGATCGTGCGCCCGTCGAGCGAACCGAAATGCGCGCGCATCTTGTCCACGAGGAGCGTGCGCTGCCTGGCATTCACGCGCTCGACCGCGTCGAGCACCTGTATATCGTAGCCCCGCTCGGACGCCGCGGTCCGGATCGTACGAACGTCGCGCGTCAGGCCGGTGCCGCCGAACCCCAGCCCTGGCGACATGAACCCGGGCCCAATCCGCCGATCGCCCCGACCGCCCTCCGAACCTGGTCGACGTCCGCGCCCACCAGTTCGCACACCCGCGCCATCTCGTTCATCAGCGAGACCTTGGTGGCCAGCATCGCGTTCGCGGCGTACTTGACCATCTCCGCGCTGGCTGAGGTCATCACCATCGCCGGCACGCTGGTCCGCGTGAAGGGCGAGTACAGCTCCATCATCAGCTGCGTCGCCCGCGGGTCGTCCGCCCCGATGACGACCCTGTCGGGCTTCATGAACGTGTCAACCGCGGCGCCCCGCTCGAGGAAGGCGGGGCTGCTGACGACACTGAACGGGTGAATCGTCTCGCGGCGGATGACTTCCCGGACCCGCTCGGCGGTGCCCACCGGCACGGTCCCGAGGTTGACGACCACCAGGTAGCCGGTCATCGCCCTCGCGATCTGGCGGGCAGCCTCGAGCGCGAACGGGTGGTCGGACGAGGCCGCTTCGATCTCCGGCGCCTCCAGCGCGATGAACGCGATGGCGGACGACCGGACAGCGGCGGCGACCTGGCTGGTGAAGATCAGTCGCTTCTCGGCCCGGTTGCGGCCGACCAGTGCCTCCAGGCCCGGCTCGAACACCGGCATCTTGCCGCGCCGCAGGGCGCCGACCGTCGCCTGGTCGCGCCCGACGCACACGACGTCGTTGCCGGTCTCGGCGAAGCAGGCGCCGGCGACCAGCCCGACGTAGCCAGCCCCGATGACGGCAATTCTCATCCTGTTCGGCCCCCGGCAGACGACGCGGAACGCGCGAACGCCCTCAAAAGCCGCGACGTTAGCACAACGTCAAATACGTGTCAAGATACTGAAGGACAAGCACTTATCACTTGCGCTCAACTCCCGGCGCACGCTAGTGTCCACTCGTGAGATCCTCGTCGACTATCGGCCCGCCCTCCGTCAGCGGAGCGGCGTCGGGGAGTACGTGCACCAACTTGCGCGCGCGCTCGCCGAGCGGCAGGATGACCGCGTCGACGCCTTCACGAGTTCCTGGAAGGACCGACCGATGCCGGCCGACGTCGCCGACCTCGGATTGGGCGTGCGCTTGGTAGATCGACGAATCCCGGTGCGCTGGCTCAACGCCGTCTGGCACCGGCTGGGCTGGCCGCCGGTCGAGTGGGTGACCGGCAGGACGTACGACGTCGTGCACTCCCCCGCCCCCCTGCTCCTGCCGTCGAAACGGGCCGCGGGCCTCATCACGATTCACGACCTCGACTTCCTGGCGCATCCCGAGCGGACGCGCGCCGAAATGCGGCACGCCTATCCGGCGCTCGTCGCCAGACACGCCGCGGCCGCTGACGGCATCATCGTCGTCTCGGAGCATGTCGCGGAGAAGGCCAGCCGGCTGCTGCGCATCGACCCCGAGCGCATCAGCGTCTGCCCGCACGGGATCCCCCGGTGGTCGGCGGCCCCTCGAATCGAGCCGGGAAACGCGGCGGGCCGCTACGTCCTGTTCCTCGGCACGCTCGAGCCTCGGAAGAACGTGGACGGCCTTCTGGCGGCGTACCGCGACCTGATTGCGCGCCGACCGGACGCTCCGCCGCTCAAACTCGCCGGCGCCGCAGTCGCTGGCGCGACGGCGTGGCGAGACGCGATTGGACAGCCTCCGCTCCTCGGGAAAGTGGACTACCACGGCTATGTCAGCGACGGCGATCGGCAGGCGCTCTACGCGGGCGCCAGGCTGTTGGTGCTCCCGTCGTTCGACGAGGGTTTCGGGATGCCGGTGGTGGAAGCGATGTCGCTCGGCATCCCGGTCGTCGCGTCGACGCGGGGGGCACTGCCGGAGGTGAGCGCCGGCGCCGCCCTGCTGGTGGACCCCGAGGACATCGCAGGACTCAGCCAGGCGATCGAGCGCGTCCTGTTCGACGGACAGCTGGCGCGGCGGATGGGGGAAGACGGTCTTCGACGGTCCGCGGGCTTCAGTTGGGCGCGAACGGCCGAGTTGACGCGCGCGGCGTACGAACGGGCGATCGAGGCGCGGCGGACGCGCCTTGGGAGCTGACACAGGTGCGGATCGGCATCGACGCTCGAGAACTGCGCGGCCGGCCCACGGGAGTCGGCCGATACCTCTCGCGCCTGCTGTCGGCGTGGGACGCCATGCCGGAGGCTTCGTCCATCGATTTGCTCCTGTACACGCCGCAGGAATTCGACCCGAGTCGGCCGCCACTGTCCACTTCGCGCCTGCGCACGGAGGTTCGGGTCCTGCCGGGCGGGAGCGGAACGTGGTGGGAGCAGGTCGCGCTCGCCTCGGCCGTGAGGCGCGACCGGCCGGACGTGCTGTTCGCGCCGGCCTACACGGCCCCGCTCGCCGTTCGAACGCGGACGGTGCTCACCATCCACGACGTGTCGTTCCTGGCGCACCCGGAGTGGTTTCCGTTGAAGATGCGCATCCGCCAGCGGGTGATCACGTCGGCGGCGGCCAGACGGGCGCGGTTCGTCCTCACCGACTCGGAGTTCTCCCGCGGGGAAGTCGCCAGACGGATCGGCATCCCGCCCAGCCGGATCCGCGTGGTCCCGCTCGGGCTCACGTCCCCGGCAGGCGCTGCCTCTCCCGAGGCCGGCCGCACGCGGGAGCCGCTGGTGCTCTTCGTCGGCTCGATCTTCAACCGCCGCCATCTCCCCGAGACGATCCGGGCGGTGGCTGCCGTGGCGAGGCGCCGTCCCGAGGTCCGCCTGGAGATCGTTGGGGACAACCGGACGTTCCCGCGCCAGGACCTCGAGGCGCTCGCGCGGCAGGCGGGCGTCGGCGATCGCACGGCCATCCGGTCGTATGTCGCCGACGAGACCCTCGCGGCGCTCTACTCCCGGGCCGGCGCGTTCGTGTTCCTGTCCGACTACGAGGGGTTCGGCCTGACGCCGCTCGAGGCGTTGTCCTGCGGCGTGCCCATCGTCGTCGGGGACACGCCGGTCGCCCGCGAAGTGTACGGGGACGCGGCGCGGTTCGTCGGTACGTCGGACGTCGAAGCCGCTGCCGGGGCGCTCGAGGCGATGCTGTTCGACGAAGCGGCGAGGCGGGCGCTGCTGTCGCGGGCGCCGGGCGTCCTGGGTCGCTACTCCTGGACGCGCGCCGGGCGGGAGACGCTCGACCTCCTGCTCGAGGCCGCGGGCGGGGCCTCATGAACGAACTGGCCGTCGTCATCGTGAGCTACAACACGCGCGACGACCTCGCGCGGACGCTGGGCTCCCTGGCCTCGGCGCCGCCGTCCCTCTCGCACCAGGTGGTCGTCATCGACAACGGGTCGAAGGACGGCAGCCTTGACCTGGTGCGGGGCGCCCACCCGCGCGTGCTGGCCATCGACGCCGGCGCGAATGTCGGATTCTCGAAGGCGAACAACATCGGCATCCGGGCCACCGCCAGCGACCTCGTGCTGCTCCTGAACAGCGACACCGAGGTCCCGCCCGGCGCCATCGACGGCCTCGTGCGGGAACTGCGCGCGCATCCCGAAACCGGCGGTCGCCGGGCCTCGACTGGTGGACGCCCAGGGCCGGCCGGAGCTGTCGATCGGCCGGATGATCGGCCCGCTCAACGAGCTGCGGCAGAAGGTGACGGGTGCGCTCTACGATCGCGGCTGGGGCCCGGTCCGCCGCAGCGTCGAGCGGTCGCTCGCGACGGCGCAGGAGGTCGACTGGGTCAGCGGCGCGTGCCTGCTGGTGTGGCGAGCCGACGCCGAGGCCGTGGGCCTGCTCGACGAGCGGTTCTTCCTGTACACCGAGGACGTCGATTTCTGCGCCTCCGTGCGCGCGGCGTGGCCGCCGCGTGCGCTTCGTGCCGTCGATCGAGGTCCGCCACCTGCGGGGCCGGTCGCGGCGCGCGAACCCCTCCGCGGCCACGGCCGCGTACCGGCGAAGCCATCTGGCGTTCTACGCGAAGCACCATCCGACGCTGGCACCGCCTGCTTCGCGCCTACCTTCGCGCTGAAGGGGCAGCTGCCGGAAGCGATGAGCCGGGCGCCCGAACTTCCGCTATGCATTAGCCGTGCGCATCGCCATCGACGTCCGGAAGGTACAACGACTTCGGCATCGGCACCTACATCCGGAACCTGCTCCACCAGCTGGCGCGCATCGACCGGACGACCGAGTACGTGCTGCTGTGCCGGCCGCAGGACCACGCGAGGGTCGCCAGGCAGCTCGGCCCGAACTTCCGGTCGGTCGTCGAGCCGGCCCCCCGTACTCGATCGGCGAGCAGGTCCGCATCCCGATGACGCTGTCGCCGGGAGCGCATCGACCTCTTCCACGCGCCGCACTACGTGCTGCCGCCGCTGATGCACTGCCGGTCGGTGGTGACGATCCACGACTGCATCCACCTGATGTTCCCGCAGTACCTGCCCGGGCGGCTGGCCTACGCCTACGCCAAGCTGCAACTGTGGACCGCGGCGCACCGGTCGGATCGCGATCCTGACGGTGTCGGAGGCCTCGAAGCTCGACATCCTGCGCTGGTTCCGGGTGCCGGCCGACAAGATCACGGTCATCTACAACGCCATCGACGAGCGGCTTCGCTCGAGCCGCCACCGACGAGGACGTTGCAGCGGGTCAGCGCGCGCTACCAGCTGAAGGACCCGTTCGTGCTCTACGTCGGGCAACATCAAGCCGCACAAGAACCTCGAGCGGCTGATCGAGGCGTTCCACCAGCTGCGGCAGGAGCCGGCGTTCGACGCGCTGAAGCTGCTCATCATCGGCGACGAGATCTCGAAGTACCAGGGCGCTGCGGCGCGCCGTGCACCGCCACAAGCTGCACAAGCACGTGCGGTTCTTCGGCTTCGTCCCGCTCGACACGCTGGCGGTGCTCTACCGGCTGGCGAGCGTGTTCGTCTTCCCGTCGCTGTACGAAGGGTTCGGCCTGCCGCCGCTCGAGGCGATGGCCAGCGGCACGCCGGTGGTCACCTCGAACGTCTCGTCGCTGCCGGAGGTCGTCGGTGACGCGGCGATGCTGGTCGATCCGTACAGTCCCGACGTCGATCGCCGACGGCATGCGACGCGGTCCTGACCGACGAGCACCTTCGCGCGATCCTGCGTGACGCGGGGCATGGCCCGGGCGCGCGAGTACTCGTGGGAGCAGTCGGTGCGGCGCATCCGCGAGGTCTACGGCGAGGTCATGGCAGACGGCCTGAGCCGTCATGACGGCTACGCGCGGCGCGCCCCGCGGGTCGCCCTGGTCCACGACTGGCTGACCGGCATGCGTGGCGGCGAGAAGGTGCTCGAGGCCGCTCGTGCGCGCTGTACCCGACGCCGACCTCTTCACGCTGGTGCACGTGCCCGGCACGCGTGTCGCCGGCCATCGAGCGGCGTCGCCGCGCGCCTCGCTGTTCGTCCGCCGCTGCCGCTGGCGCCGGCCGCATCTACCGGCACCTGCTGCCGCTGTTCCCGTTCGCCGTCGAGCAGTTCGACCTCGACGGCTTCGACCTGGTCGTCAGCACCAGCCACTGCGCGGCGAAGTCGGTCGTCGGCGCCGGGCGGGCGCGGCACCTCTGCTACTGCCACACCCCGATGCGCTACGTGTGGGACCAGCGTCGACGCGTACTTCGGCCCGGAGCGGATCGGAGCGGCGCCGGCGCGGCGGCGCTGCGGCCGGTCCTGGCCTGGCTGGCCCGGTGGGACGCGGCGACGGCGCACCGCGTGGACCGCTATCTGGCGAATTCACAACACGTTGCGCGCCGGATCCGGCGATACTATAATCGCCGGTCGGCCGTCGTCTATCCGCCGGTCGACACCGACTTCTACCGCCCGGACGGCACGGCGCCGGCGGCGATCGCCCTGGTCGTGTCGGCCCTGGTGCCGTACAAGCGGGTCGATCTGGCCATCGAGGCGTGCCGGCTGGCCGGCGTGCCGCTGCGGATCGTGGGTCAGGGCCCGGAGCGAGTCGCGGCTGCGAGCAGCTGGCCGGGTCCGGACGTGGAGTTCCTCGGGCCGCTGCAGCGACGAGGAGATCCGCGAGCTGCTACCGGCGGGCCGGCGTCGTGCTGCTGCCCGGCGAGGAGGACTTCGGCATCGTCCCGGTGGAGGCCCAGGCCTGCGGGCGGCCGGTGGTCGCGCTCGGCCGCGGCGGCGCGCTCGAAACGGTCGTGGACGGCGTCACCGGGGTGCTGGTGCCGATCGGACGACGCCGCCGCGCTGGCGGCCGGCGATTCGGCGCGGCGCTGCGCACGGCGTTCGACTCCGGCCGCGATCCGCGCGGCACGCCGAGCGGTTCGGCCGCGGCGCGTTTCGTGCGCGCGGTTCCGGACGCGTGCGTCGACGAGATGCTGGCGCGCCACGCCGGGCGACGGCGTCGATGGTGAAGCGCTACAACCGGCTGCTCGTCGGCCTTCTACGTCGTCGTCCGACGCCGTGCTCGCGGCGGCTGGCGTTCCTGCTGGCCTACGTGCTGCGCTTCGAGAGCGGGCTCATCCCCGTCACCAAGGGCTACCCGCCCGTTCGAGCCAGTACATCAACGTGCTGCCGTTCATGGCGCGTGCCTGGTCGCCGTTCGCCTTCTACCTCCAGGGCCTCTACCGCCTGCGGCGCGGCCGCTCGCGCGTCGACGATTTCTTCGCCGTGTTCGTCGGCAGCATCCTCGCCGTCGTGCTCGGCATGTGGTCACACGCTCTACTTCCAGGCCTACTACGTCGAGCGACGCGCTGAAGGAGCGCGGGCGCGTTCGAGGTGTCGCAGCTCGTCTGGGCGCATGTTCCTCGTCGCTCAACGTCGCGCTCACCTACGCCTCGCGCGAGCTCGTCCGGCAGGCGCTCGAGCGGCGCTGGCGGGCCGGCATCGGCCTCAAGCGGGTGCTGATTGCCGGCGCCGGCGACCTGGGCCGGCTCGTCGCCGACCGGATCCTCGAGCACCGCGAGCTCGGGTTACCAGATCGTCGGCTTCATCGACGACCGCGCGGGCGGCGACCACCTCGGCTACCGCGGGCTGCCGCTCGCTCGGCACGCTCGAGGAGGCCGGCGAGATCGTCCAGCGCGAGCGGATCGACCAGCTCTACGTCGCGCTGCCGCTCGACGAGCACGTGAAGATGCTGCGAGCTCGTCGAGAGCGCCAGCCGCGAGGTGCGTGGACATCAAGGTCGTGCCGGACCTGCTGCAGTTCATCGCGCTGCGCGCGCGGCTCGAGGACCTCGACGGCATCCCGATCATCAACATCCACGACGTGCCGCTGCAGGGGCTCAACAGCGCCCTGAAGCGCGCGATCGACGTCGGTCGTGTCGGCCAGCCGCGCTGCTCGTCGCTGGCCATCCCGCTGGCCATCGTCGCCGCTGCTCGATCAGGCTGACGTCGCCGGGCCCGTGTTCTACCGCCAGGAGCGCATGGGCCTCGACGGCCGGGCGTTCACGGTCTACAAGTTCCGGTCGATGTTCCATGGACGCCGAGCGCGACACGGGCCCGATGTGGGCCGCGCGACGACGACCCGCGGTGCACGCCGGTCGGCCGCTTCCTGCGGCGCTTCGACCTCGACGAGCTGCCGCAGCTCTGGAACGTGCTGCAAGGGCGACATGTCGCTGGTCGGCCCGCGGCCGGAGCGGCCGTACTTCGTCGAGCAGTTCAAGCAGCGCATCCCGCAGTACATGCTGCGCCACAAGGTGAAGGCCGGCATCACCGGCTGGGCCCAGGTCAACGGCTGGCGCGGCAACACGTCGCTCGAGAAGCGGATCGAGTACGACCTCTACTACATCGAGAACTGGTCGCTGCGCCTCGACCTCAAGATCATGTGGCTGACCCTCGATCAAGGGGCTCTTCAAAGCACGCGCTGACTGACCGGACCCGGCCGTGCTCGTCCCACTGAGCAAACCACGCGTCGTCATCACCGGTGCCGCCGGCTTCATCGGGTCGCACCTGGCCGAGACCCTGCTCGACCGCGGCTACTCGGTCGTCGGCATCGACAACCTGCTGACGGGCGACATCGCGAACATCGCGCACCTGGCGAACCGCGACTTCCTGTTCATCAAGCACGACGTCACCAACTACATCTACATCGACGGCCCGGTCGACTACGTGCTGCACTGGGCGAGCCCGGCCAGCCCGATCGACTACCTCGAGCTGCCGATCCCGACGCTGAAGGTCGGCGCGCTCGGCACGCACAAGGCCCTGGGGCTCGCCAAGGCGAAGGGCGCGCGGTTCGTGCTCGCCTCGACGTCGGAGGTCTACGGCGACCCGCTCGAGCATCCGCAGAAGGAAACCTACTGGGGCAACGTGAACCCGATCGGCCCGCGCGGCGTGTACGACGAGGCCAAGCGGTTCGCCGAGGCCATCACGGTGGCCTACCACCGCTATCACGGCGTCGACACGAAGATCGTCCGGATCTTCAACACCTACGGCCCGCGCATGCGCGTCAACGACGGCCGCGCCGTGCCGGCGTTCATCACGCAGGCGCTGCGCAACGAGGACGTCACGATCTTCGGCGACGGCCGCCAGACGCGCAGCTTCACCTACATCACCGACCTCGTCGACGGCATCATCCGGCTGATGGCGTCGCGACGTGAACGACCGGTCAACATCGGCAACCCGCACGAGATGACCGTCGAGGCAGATCGCCCGGACGATCATCCAGCATGACCGGCTCGCGCAGCCGCCTCGTCTACGGGCCGCTGCCGACCGACGACCCGAAGGTGCGGCAGCCGCGACATCACGCAGGCGCGGACCCTGCTCGGCTGGGAGCCGAAGGTGCGACCTCGAGCAGGGCCTCGCGCGGACGATCGACGTACTTCAGGAAGAAGCTGGGCATGCTAGCGGTCAGCGGACACGGACGCCCGGCTGTCGCCGAGCGGACGCGGTCGCGCCGGCTCCGCTGCCGAGCGCGCTGCCGCTGCTGCGGGTGTTGATGATCCGGCCGCGTGCGCGACGTAGTGGAAGCCCGAGACCAGCGTGATCGCCAGCGACACCCAGATCGCGGCGTCGACGAGCACCGACGTCCGGCCAGGTAGTTGAAGAACATCACCACGACGCATGTGATGATGTAGGTCGCCGTCGCGATCTTCCCGAAGATCGACGGGCGGAACGTCCGGCGACCCAGACCGCCAGGTTCACGATCGCGACCGTCGAGGACGATGACGACGTCGCGGCTGATGACGAGAATGGTCAGCCACGACGGCAACCGGTTCACCAGGTCGGTCCCGGGCAGCGTCAGCACGATGAAGGTCGTGACCAGCAGCAGCTTGTCGGCCATCGGGTCGAGCCAGGCGCCCAAGGCTCGTCTTCTGGCCGCCCGCCGGGCGATGAGGCCGTCGAGGCCGTCGGTGATGCCCGCCACGACGAACACCACGAGCGCCCAGCCGGGGTCGCCGTAGACGACCAGGATCACGAACGCCGGGATCAGCAGCATCCGGCAGCGTGAGCTGGTTGGCTGGTCAGTGGCGATCAGCTCCAGCGTCGGTCATCGGCGCCGAGCACCTCGAGACGGCTCACGACGTCGATGGCTTCGCGCGCCGGCGACCACGCCGCGCCGGCCTGAAAGCGGCGCCGTCGTAGCAGCGGCATGACGCCCGCGGCGACGACCATCGCCGCAGCAGGATACCTGTGGCCGGTCGGCAGGTCGGCGATCGCTCGGCCGCGCCGCCTGCCACTGCGCGCGCCGAGCCGGCCGCCGCGCCGCGATCAGGCCGAGCACGCGGCTCGCCGCCTGCGCCAGGTCGAGCCGCCTGCACGACGCCGCGCGGCTGGAAGGCGTGGTTCGGGTACGGCTCCATGATCCCCGCGCGCACCACCGCCATGATCCACGGCGCCGCCCAGTGGCCCCGGGCGTCGGTGACGACCCCGCCCTCCTCGCCGGCGCGCCGCCTGCAGCAGGGCGCCCAGCCGGACGCCGATGAGCGCCGCCAGGTCGCCGCGCGTGATCTGCGCGCACGCTGGCGATGGCCCGGTACTCGTCCGGCAGCCGCGCAAGGTCCGCCCGGGACCGCGCGGCTCGCGACCCTCGACCGCGCCTCGTCGCCGGGCTCGATCGCCTGCGGCCTTGACGTACGCGGCCACGGCGCCGCGCGAACGTCGCCTCGCTCCTCGAGCAACTCGCCGAGCTGGACGAAACGCTCGCGCATCCGACGGCGTCGAGCGCGACGGCCCTCCTGAGATGCGCCAGCGCGTGCATCCGATCGGCCAGCCTTGCGTTCGACCGCCGCCAGCTCCCGATAGAGGAAGGCGCTGTCCGGCGAAGCGACGATCGCCCGCTCGATAGCACGGCCGCGCGCCTCGTCGAATCGCCCGGCGTCCGCCGCCTGCCGCGCGGCCTCGAGCGCCTGCCTGCTGGCTCGCGAACGCGAGCACGTCGAGGCGGCGCCGCACGTCCGCCAGCGACGGGTCGACAGCGAGGTCCGGCTCGCAGGCGCGAGGGCGTCGTCGACGCGGCCTGCTCCCGCGAGCGCGTCGGCCTTGCCCGACCAGCGCCGGCACATACGCGGCGTCGCTCTGCAGCACGCGGTCGAACCGCGGCAAGGCGCCGGCGTAGTCGCGGTCCGCAAGGCGACGTAGCCGAGGCCCGCGTCCGCGGGGTAGAACCCGGCTGCTCTTCGGCCAGAGCCGCGCTGAACGCGCGCTCGAGCCTGGCCCAGGTCGCCCGCCTGGAGGAACTGCCAGCCGCGCTGCTGCGAGCGCCAGCAGCGTCGCGCGCCCGAGCGCGGTCGGCGCCGCCGGGAACATGAAGTCGGGATAGCGGCGGCGTCGGTGACCGCCGGCGCCGGCTCGATCCGGTCGCGCACGACGGCAGCCGCCCGAGCCATCGCCAGCGATCGCGCCGCCGCCAGCGCCAGTCTGACTCGTGCCGTCATCCTGGCCTCCCCGGCTGCAGCCGGCTCCACAGGCGGCGCGGCACGTCGGCCTCGAGCCAGACCTGTCCGCCGTGCTCGGTGTGCTGCTGCACGCGGCCGAACCGGTAGAGCTGCGCGATGCCGCTGACGGTCGGCGTCGAGCGACACATCGAACTTCGACGACGATGCGGCGGACGTCGAGTGCCAGCCGGGCCGTGATCGCATCGAGCAGCTCGGCGCGGCCGTCGCCGGTCGCGGCCGAGATGCACAGGGCATCGGGTTCTCGGCGCTGGAGTCGCTCCACGCTCGCCTGGCTCGAGCAGGTCGCACTTGTTGTAGACGTCCATCGACGGCGACGTCGCGCCGCGCCGACCTCTTCCAGCGTGCGCCTGACGGCCGCCATGCGGCGCTCGACGCCCGGCGAACCGGCATCGATCACGTGCAGCAGCAGATCGGCCGACGACCACCTCCTCGAGCGTGGCGCGGAACGCCGCCACCAGCGTGTGCGGCAGCCGGTCGATGAATCCGACGGTGTCGGACACGAGCAGTTCGCGGCGGTCGGCCAGCCTGACGCGCCGCACCAGCGGATCGAGCGTGACGAACAGCGCGTCCGAGACGGCCGCCTGCTCGCCCGCCAGCCGGTTGAACAGCGTGGTCTTGCCCGCGTTCGTGTAGCCGACCAGCGCAACGGTCGGCAACGACGGCCTTGTGCCGGCGCTCGCGCAGCTGAAGCCGCCGCCGGCGCACCTCCTCGAGCTGGCCGTTCACGTGGCTGATGCGCTGGCGGATCTTGCGCCGGTCGGTCTCGAGCTTCGTCTCACCCGGGCCGCGCGTGCCGATGCCGCCGCCGAGCCTCGACAGCCAGTCGCTGCCGCCCACCAGGCGCGGCAGGAGGTACTCGAGCTGCGCCAGCTCGACCTGCAGCTTGCCTTCGCGCGTGCGCGCTCGCAGACGCGAAGATGTCCAGAATGAGCTGCGTGCGATCGACGACCCTCTGGTCCAGTCGCGCTTCGATCTGGCGAAGCTGCGCAGGCGTCAGCTCGTTGTCGAAGATGACCAGGTCGACGTCGGTCTCGTCGCACGCCGTCGCGAGGGAGGCGATCTTGCCGCTGCCGAGGAACGTCGCCGGCGTCGGGCCGGTCGCGCTCCTGAAGCACTCGAAGCACGACTCGCGCGCCGGCCGTCGTCGCCAGGCCGGCCAGCTCGTCGAGCGAGCGTTCGGCCTCGGAACGCCGCACCGGACCGGTGATGAGGCCGACGAGGGCCGCGCGCTCCGCGCTCACAGCGCCTCCAGGACCAGGGAGAACGGGATGGCGCCCGCGCGGACCAGCGTCGGCGTCTTTCCTCTGGCATCGACAATCGTCGAAGGCTCGCCGCCTGGCGTCGGCCCGCCGTCCAGCACGAGGTCTACATCGCCTTCGAGCGCCGAGGCAGCCACGTCGGCGAGGCGGCTCGCGGGCGACCCGGAGCGGTTGGCGCTGGTCGCGACCACGGGGAAACCCAGCCGCAGGGCCAGCGCACGCGCTACGGCCTGGTCCGGCACGCGGACAGCCACGCTGCCGGTTCCGCCGTGGACCGCCGGGACGATCGTCGGAGGCGCGTTGACCACTAGGGAGAGCGGACCCGGCCAGAATCGTCCGGCCAGGCGGCGCGTTGCCGCCGGGAGCGCCGTCGCGAGGGCCTCGACCTGCGCCAGATCGCCCGCGATGAGCGGCAGCGCCTGCCCGGCCATGCGGCCTTTCACGTGATACACGCGGGCCACGCCCCCCGCATGCCGCGGGTCGGCCGCCAGGCCGTACAGCGTGTCCGTCGGGAAGACGACCAGCCCGCCGCGCGATAGAATGCGTGCGGCGCGTGCGAGCGCGCCGGGCTCGGGATCGGCGGGAGACACGCGCACCCTCTCCACGCCGTTCACTCTATCATCATCGGCCGGACGGTTTCCGGTAACATGCGGCAGAGCGACCATGACCCACCTGCTGCAGCTCCTCCTCCTGCTCGGCGTCATCATCGCATCCGCGAAGCTCGCGGGTGCAGCCAGCAGCCGGCTCGGCCAGCCGGCGGTGTTCGGCGAGCTGCTCGTCGGCCTCGTGCTCGGTCCGACCGCGCTCAACCTGCTCGGCTGGCCCGTATTCGGCGCGGCCGGCGGGTCGGCGGCCTTGCAGCCGGCTGGTACGCGACCTCGCGGACATCGGTGTCATCCTGCTCATGTTCATCGCGGGTCTGGAAACCGATCTCGGCGAGATGCGCCGCGTGGGCCACGTCGCGTTCTGGGCGGCGGCGGGCGGCGTGGTGCTGCCGCTCGCGGCCGGCGCCGGCGTCGCGGTGGCGTTCGGGATGCCGCTGCTTCTGGGAAGGCATCTTCATCGGCACGATCCTGACGGCCACCAGCGTCAGCATCACGGCGCAGACCCTGATGGACATCGGCGCGTTGCGGTCACGCGAAGGCACGGTCATCCTCGGTGCCGCCGTGATCGACGATGTGATCGGGATCATCCTGCTGTCGTTCGTCGTCGCGTTCGCCCGCACGGAGGGCAGCGTCGATGCCGTCACGCTCGCCCTGGTCGTCGGCCGCCTGGTGGCGTATTTCGCGGTGGCCGCCCTTGCAGGGACCCTGTTCGAGGCGTTCGCGCGGCGCGCCCGGATGCTCGGCGTGAGCCAGGGGCTGCTGGGCGGCGTGCTCGTGGTCGTGTTCGTCTATGCCTGGGCCGCGGAGTTCGTGGGGGGTGTGGCGGCCATCACCGGGGCCTATCTCGCCGGCGTGTTCTTCTCCCGCACGTCGTTCAAGCGCGAGATCGACGCGGGCATCCACCCGCTGACCTACTCCATGCTGGTCCCGGTGTTCTTCGTCGGCATCGGGCTCCAGGCCAACGGGCGGCAGCTCGGAGGCCATGTCGGATTCACGCTCGCCATCGTGGCGGTCGCCATCGTGACGAAGGCGATCGGTTCCGGAACCGCCGCACGCCTGCTCGGTTTCGGGAGGACGGAGGCGCTCCGCGTTGGCGTCGGGATGATCTCGCGCGGTGAGGTGGGCCTGATCGTGGCCAGCTACGGGCTGGCGCACGACATCATCGGCGTCGACGTCTTCTCGGCGTCGGTGATCATGGTCCTGGTGACGACCATGGTGACGCCGCCGCTGCTGCGGCTGACGTTTCCCCGCGGACCGCGCTCGCCACAGCGGATCGTCGAGGAGACGGTAGCCGGTCCGCCGGAAGAGACAGCATAGAATCGGTCATCCTGCTCCGGCGTCCTCGCCCGTGTACGCCGGCAGCGTGCATCGGCCGGGCCGGTCCTGGCGGTAGCCGAGCAGATAGTCAGCCTGCATCACCGCGTGGATCTCGCGGGTCCCTTCGTAGATCACCGCGCCCTTCGCGTTCCGGTAGAAGCGGCCCACCGGATACTCGTCCGAGTAGCCGTTCGCCCCGTGCACCTGCACGGCGTCGCCCGCAGCGCGCTCCGACGCCACCGTCGCGAACCACTTGGCCAGGCCCGTCTCCTTCGTCGATCGGCGTCCCTCGTTCTTCAGCCAGCCGGCGCGCAGCCAGAGCAGCCGCGAGGCCTCGTAGTCCGATTCCATCTGCGCGATCATGGCCTTCACCAGCTGGTGCTGGCCGATCTCGACGCCGAACGCCTTCCGGTCCAGCGCGTATTTCACCGACGCGTCACGGCACGCCCGCACGAGACCGGTGGCGCCGGCGGCCACCGTGTACCGCCCCTGATCCAGGGCGAACATCGCGATCTTGAATCCCTCGCCGGGTCGGCCGACCACATTCTCTTCCGGGACCTCGACGTCCTCCATCGTGAATGAGCCCGTGTTGCCGGCCAGGATGCCCCACTTCTCCTTCAGCGTCGCGCTCGCGAAGCCCCTGAACGCGCGTTCCACGATGAACGCGGAGATCCCCGACGGATCGCGCCGCTTCTTCTTCTCCAGGTCGGACCAGGCGAAGACCAGAAAATGGTCGGCGACGTCGGCGAGCGAGATCCACATCTTCTCGCCGGTGAGCCGGTAACGGTCGCCGGTCTTCACGGCCACCGACTGGATCCCGCGCACATCGCTGCCCGCGGCAGGCTCGGTGAGACCGAACGTCGCGATCTTCACGCCCTCGGCCTGAGGAACCAGGTAGCGCCGCTTCTGGTCCTCGGTGCCCCACGAGAGCAGCGTCAGGCTGTTGAGGCCGACATGCACCGAGAGGATCACGCGCAGGGAGGT
Source organism: uncultured Acidobacteriota bacterium (assembly GCA_963784455.1). Taxonomy (GTDB): domain Bacteria; phylum Acidobacteriota; class Vicinamibacteria; order Vicinamibacterales; family Fen-181; genus FEN-299. The sequence goes on from CAWARN010000006.1 coordinate 106,417, forward strand.
GTCGACGTACTCCAGTTCCTCGCTCGCCAGCCCGAGGCTGATGTAGTCCGTTCCCGTGCCGCCGTACTGCTCGGGAATCGCGACGCCCAACAGGCCCAGAGCAGCCATCTGCGGCAGCAGGTCGGGATCGAAGCGGTGCTGCCGATCCAGGTCGTGGATCCGGGGGGCCACCTCGCGCGCGCCCCACTCGCGCACGCTCGACTCAAGGGCGCGGTGTTCGTCGCGGAGGTCGAAATTCATGGCTCGACCCGGGTCACGGTAACGGCGGCGCCGCGTCCCAGGCCAAGCGTCTCGGCCGCGCTGGCGCTGTTGGCCGCCACCTCGAGGTGCTCGGTGCTCCCAAAGAGGCTGCAGACCTCTCCGGCCGCGATCTCAGAGTAGGTCATCACGAGCCGGCCCACCCGGTGCTCGCCTGCTCGAATCTCCACCGAGATCTCGCCGGGCCGACCCAGGCGTTCGACCGACCGCCGGTCGATGTTCGTGATGAGGTTTCCGAAACGGTCGACGCGGAGCACTTCGCCCTGGACGTCCCGGTCGGTGACGACCGGGTCGGGTATGGCGAGGCGCAAGTAGTCGGTGAGAGTGCGGCCGAGCGCCTTGACGTCGGTGCCCTTCGCCAGCCACCCGGCGGCCGGCGCGAACCGGTCACGCCCCTCGAACGTGCGGCTCACGGTCGGGCGGGCAAACCGGCGCTCGGTCAGCTCGACCACGCGCCGCGGCGCCACGTCCTTGAACACCGCCGACAGGACGCCATTGTCCGGGGCCACGAACCGGTAGTCGCCGGCCTCGGCCGCGATCGGCCGCCGGGATGATCCGACTCCCGGGTCGACGACCACCAGGAACACCGTGCCTGGCGGGAAGAACTTGAACGATGCGGCCAGTTCCAGCGAGGCCGACAGTACGTCGTGCGGCGGCACGTCGTGCGAGATGTCGACGAGCGTCGTCTCGGGGCAGATGCTGAGGACGACGCCCTTCATCGTGCCGGCGTAGTGATCGCGGACGCCGAAATCGGTGAGCAGGGCGACAACAGGACGCATGGGTCTAGGCCTCCCGGCTACGGGCTCGGCAGGTAATCTGGCTTGCGGAACACAATCTCGCGGACGTTGTTCCGCAGCAGGAACGAGTCCGACACGCGCAAGCCCGCGAACAGCTTGATGATATCGCGGTTCTGCAAGGCCGCCTGGCGCATGCGCGGGGTCGAATACGGGCGATGCCGGAGGCTGTTGTCGTCGGCGACGATGAATTTCGAGAATCGCACCTCGGCTGGATGCGCCGTCGCGAAAAACCCGAAGAGCGCGCCATTGACCCTCAGCACCCGCATGAGATGCTCGGCCGCCACCCGCGCCGAGGGTTTGTCGAGGAAGTCGAACAGGTCCCAGCACAGAATCCCGTCCACGCTCCCCGGATCCTGGGGTAAGCGAGTCTCGAGAAACGCCGGTAACTCGGCCAGCCGGTGCTCACGCTGGAAACGGTCGATGTCCGCGAAGACGTCCTCGATGAACACCTTGCAGCCGAGCCGTTCGCCGAAGTACTCGATATTGGGCCCGACCGCGGGCCCGAGGTCGAGCAGCGTGGGGAACGGACGTTGGCGCAAGGACGCGATGAACTTCCTCAGCGCCTTGGAGGGCACGACCACCTCGGGCTCGACCTGAGCCGGAGCCGGCTCGGCCACCTCCTCGGCGGGGCGCCGCGTGGCCAGACGGGACAGGAATCCCGTCATTCTGCCAACACCGGACAAGGGATCCCTCACCTGGAATACGCGTGGTCGGCCGGGCGGCCTCGACCTGGATCGCCACCCGGCCGGCGAGGCGGTTGCGGTTACCGGTTGCGTGCTACGGCTTGGAGCCGGGGGCGCTTGGTACGGCCGGACTGACGGCGGCTTTCGACGCCTCGGGCACCTTGGTGGCCTCGGACCTGGGCTGCATGTCCACACTGCCTCGGAAGTGCGCCCCCTCGGCGATGGCCACTCGCGGCGCTACGATGTTCCCGTCCACCTTCCCTTTGTCGCGAATATCGACCTTCTCGCTCGCCGTGATGTTCCCGGCCACCTCGCCGAGCACGATGACGGCCTTGGCAAAGACCTCGGCCTTGATCCGCCCGTTGGGACCAATGGTCAGGACGTGCTGCTTCAACTCGATCTTCCCCTCGACGATCCCTCGACGGTGAGATCCTCGCTGCCGTTCAGTTCGCCCTTGATGACGACCGACTTGCCGATGTTGACGACATCCTTCGAATCCATGGGGCTTCTGCCCTCCAATTCTGGCCCATGCGCCGCCGGCGCCGCGGGCATTCCTGTTGAAGCAGCCGGCACTGCAGCCTCACGGCCCGCCGTCGGCCTCACGTCCTGGTCGCGCTTCCACATATTTACCCTCCGTACTTCCAGGTCCGATAGCCAGACAGATGAAGTAAACACGCGATCGCTCGGAGCGACGGCCGACCGAGCGCTGAAGGCGAGAGCCCCGCCAGTATATGGGACCGGTTCTTGGCTTGTCCACACATCTTCTGGCGCATCTTCCGGCCTCGCCGGGCATCTGCGCTATGATCGATGGACCGGCCCGCAATGACCATGAACACGCGCGTCTACCTCGACCACAACGCCACCACCCCTCCGGCTCCCGAGGTCGTCGAGGCGATGGTCCGCGCGCTCGGCGACCGCTTCGGAAACGCGTCGAGCATCCACGCGTACGGGCAGAGCGCAAAGGCCGCGCTGGACGACGCGCGGACGGAGGTGGCCCGGCTGATCGCCGCCGAGCCAGGCGACATCGTGTTCACGGCCAGCGGAACCGAGGCGGACAACCTCGCGCTTCGAGGGGTCGTGGACGCGGCAGGACCGCCGCGCGCGAGAGTCATCGTGACGGCGGTCGAGCACGAGGCGGTCATCAACACCGCACGGGCGATGGGCCGGCGCGGTACGCCGTCACCATCCTCCCGGTGGACGCCGACGGCGTCGTGCGCCTTTCGGTCTTCGAGGACGCGCTCGGCAGCGACGTGGCGATGGCTTCAGTGCTCCTGGCCAACAACGAGACCGGCGTCGTCCAGCCGATTGAGGAACTCGCCAGACAAGCCAGGACGCGACGGGTGGTGTTTCACACTGACGCGGTTCAGGCCGTCGGCAAGATCCCGGTCGATGTCGCCGCGCTCGGGGTCGACCTGCTCTCGCTGTCGGCGCACAAGTTCGGAGGGCCGAAGGGCGTGGGGGCGCTGTGGGTGCGCCGAGGCACGCCCATGGGGGCGGTGATCACCGGAGGGCGCCAGGAGCGGAATCGGAGGGCCGGAACCGAGAACGTGCCGGCCATCGTGGGTCTCGGTGTGGCCGCGCGCCTGGCGAGAGCGAAGCTCGCGGAGGAATCGGCGCGCCAGACGCGGCTGCGTGATCAACTGGAGGCCGGCATCCTCGCGACCGTGCCCGGCGCGGCCGTGAACGGCGCGGGCGCCCGGCGGGTGCCGAACACCACGAATATCGCGTTCGAGAAGCTGGAGGCCGAGTCGCTGCTCATCGCGCTGGACCTCGAGGGAATCGCCGTGTCGACCGGTTCCGCGTGCTCGTCCGGCACGCTGGAGCCGTCGCACGTCCTGCGGGCGATGGGCCTGCCGCCCGGCCGTGTACAGTCGTCGCTTCGCTTCAGCGTGGGTGTCACGACGACCGCGGACGACATCGCCCGCGTGCTCGCGGTCCTGCCGGCCCTGGTGCAGCGGCTGCGCTCAGTCGGTCGGCGATAGTCGGGGCTGACGGGCTGACGCTGTCAGTCGGGGCTGCCTGTCTTCTGAATTCTAAATTCTCAATTCCGAATTCTAAATTCTGTATTCTGTCCCCATGTCCCGCATCGTCGTCGCCATGTCGGGGGGAGTCGACTCGTCGGTGGCCGCCGCGCTGCTCAAGGCGCAGGGCCACGACGTCATCGGCCTCTCGATGCAGCTTTACGACCAGAGCGGCGTCGGGGCCGCGTTCGGGTCGTGCTGCACCATTGACGATTTGCACGACGCGCGGCGGGTGGCAGCCTCTCTCGGCATCCCGCACTACATCGTCAATCTCGAACGCCGGTTCGAGGAGTCGGTGGTCGCCAACTTCGTCCAGGAGTACCTGGCGGGCCGGACGCCGCTGCCGTGCGCGCACTGCAACAGCCAGCTGAAGTTCTCGGAGCTTCTGGTCCGCGCATCCGAGTTCGGAGCGGACGCAGTGGCGACGGGCCACTATGCGCGCGTGCGGCACGACCCGACGCCCGGAGGCTGGAGCCTCCTGCGTGGCGTCGACCCGGCGAAGGACCAGTCCTACTTCCTGTTTTCGCTGACCCAGGCGCAGCTCGCCCGCGCGCTGTTCCCGCTCGGCGACATGCAGAAGGCCCGAGTGCGCGACCTTGCCAGATCCTGCGGCCTGGAGGTCGCCGACAAGAGGGACAGCCAGGAGATCTGTTCGTTCCCGGCAACGACTATGCCGCGGTCGTCGAGCAGCGGGCGCCCGACGCCATCCGGCCCGGGCCCGTGATCGACACGGCGGGACGCACGCTCGGGCAGCATTCCGGCATTCACCACTTCACGGTCGGCCAGCGCAAAGGCCTGGGGATCTCGTCACCCGCCCCGCTCTTCGTCGTCGCAATCGATGCCGCCGCCCGAACGGTCGTCGTCGGCTCGAAGGAGGAACTGCTCCGGAAGACGCTGCACGCGTCGGGCGTGAGCTGGGTCGCTGGCGCGGCGCCCGAGCGCTCGATCACAGCGGCGGCGCAGATCCGGTACCGCCATATCGCGGCGGCCGCGACGATCGAGCCGCGTTGGCATTGACGAAGCGAGGGTGATCTTCGAGATCCCTCAGTCGGCCGTCACACCGGGGCAGGCGGTGGTGTTCTACGACGGGGACGAGGTGGTGGGCGGGGGCTGGATCGAGAAATCACTCCGGGAGTGATTTCGTCAGACGGAACCGCTCCCGGAGTGGTCTTTCGGCTATTCCTACGTCCACGTCTCGGGCAGACGTTCGAGGCAGCGCTCTGCGTCGAGCGCCGCCATGCAGCCCGAGCCAGCGGCCGTGATCGCCTGCCTGTAGATGCGGTCCTGCACGTCGCCGCACGCGAACACCGCGGCCACGCTCGTGTGCGTCCCGTCGCGGGTGACGATGTACCCGTTGGCGTCGAGTTCCAGCTGGCCCGCGAACAGCGATGTGTTCGGCGTATGGCCGATCGCGACGAACACGCCCTCAAGCGGCAGCTCGCTCCGCTCGCCGGTCACGGTGTTCCGCAAGACGACCCCTGTCACGACCCCCTTCTCGACGTCCTTCACCTCTTCGATGACCGAGTTCCAGCGGAAGTCGATCTTCGGGTTCGCCGCCGCCTTGTCGCGCATGATCTTCGACCCGCGCAGCGTGTCGCGCCGGTGGATCACCGTCACCTTCGACGCGAACTTCGTGAGAAAGATCGCCTCCTCGAGCGCCGAGTCTCCGCCGCCGACGACGGCGATCGGCCTGTTCCGGTAGAAGAACCCGTCGCACGTCGCGCACGTGGACACGCCACGGCCCATCAGCCGCCGCTCCGAGGGCAATCCGAGCAGTCGCGCCGAGGCACCGGTCGCGATGATCAGCGCATCGGCCAGGTACTCGCCGCCCTCGGCCGCCACCGCGAACGGGCGCCGGCTGAGGTCCACGCGCGTCACGTGATCCTGAACGATGTCGGTGCCGAACCGTTCGGCCTGCGCCTTCATGGACGCCATCAGGTCGGGCCCCATCACACCCTCGCTGAAGCCCGGGTAGTTCTCCACTGCGGTCGTGATCGTCAGCTGGCCGCCTGCCTGCATCCCCTCGATCAGCAGCGGGCTGAGGTTGGCCCGAGCCGTGTAGATTGCCGACGTCAGGCCCGCGGGACCCGATCCGATGATGATGACGCGACGCTGTTCTGCCATGAAACCGCCTACGCGAGATGACGATCGACCATCTTCTTGATCGTGTCCTTGTCCACCGCCCCGATCACCGTGTCCACCATCTCGCCGCCCTTGAAGAGCATCAGCGTCGGGATGCTGCGGATGCCGAGCCGCATCGGGACGGCCGGGTTCTCGTCCACGTTCATCTTGGCCACGACGAGTTTCGCGCCGTATTCGGTCGCCAGCGCCTCGACCGTCGGCGCAATCCGCCGGCAGGGCATGCACCACTCCGCCCAGAAATCGACGAGCACGGGGGTTTCACCCTTGACGATCTGGTCGAACGAGGAATCGGACGCGTGCTGAATGTTCTCGGATGCCATCACTGCTCCTTCTTCGCCTCTCCCGCCTCCATGGCCGGCGGCGCCATCTACATAGACTCACACGGAAGCCCAGTCGTTACGCCCCTCCTGCGCGGAGCTTGATCGCCCTTTCGTAGGCCTTGACGTACTCGGTCGCTGACGCCTCCCAGGAGAAGTCCTTCGCCATGCCCGCCCGCTGCACGGCCCGCCACTTCTCGGGGCTGCGGTACAGGTCCATCGCCTGCTTCAAGCTGGCCCGAAGCGCTCCTGGCGAATGATCCCAGAACTTGAAGCCCGTGCCGGAGTTCGTCCGTGAATCCCAGTGGTCAATCGTATCATCCAGGCCGCCGACGGCGCGGACGACGGGCACCGTGCCATACCGCAGGCTGTACATCTGGTTCAGGCCGCAGGGCTCGAATCGCGACGGCATGAGGAAGATGTCCGATCCGGCCTCGATCAGGTGCGCGATCCGCTCGTCGAACCCGAAGTGGACGCCGACACGGTCCGGCGCCCGCTCGCGCAGCGACCGCCAACCGTCCTGGTAGCGCGGCTCGCCGGTCCCGAGCAGGACGAATGTCGCGTCCATTCCCAGGAGTCCGTCGCCGATCGCCGCCAGCAGGTCGAACCCCTTCTGATCCACCAGCCGCGACACCATCCCGACGATGGGGCGCGCGAGGGTCGTCGCCGTCACGGGCACGCTCATGGTCCGGAGCAACGCACGCTTCGACGCGCGCTTCGCGTCGAGCGTGTCCGGCCCGTATGGCTTCGGGAGATGAGGATCGCTGGCGGGATTCCACACGTCGACGTCGATGCCGTTCAGAATGCCGATGACGCGATCGCTGCGGCGCGAGAGGATCCCCTCGAAACCGAACCCGAACTCGGCCGTCTGGATTTCGCGGGCGTAACGTGGGCTGACGGTCGTGACAATGTCGCTGAAGTTGATCCCGGCCTTCAGGAAACTGACCCGGCCCCAGAACTCCAGCCCTTCGATGCCGTACAACTCCCAGCCGAGGTCCAGCGCCGGCATCGTCGACGGCGGAAACACGCCCTGATACGCGAGATTGTGGATGGTGAAGACGGTGGCCGCTGCGCCCAGATTCGGCCGGTCGGCGAACGAGGAGCGCAGGTAGGCGGGGATGAGACCGGCCTGCCAGTCGTGCGCGTGGACGACGTCCGGCCGCACGCCGCCGCGCGCGCCGAATTCGAGCGCCGCGCGGGCCAGCAGCGCGAAGCGCAGCGCGTTGTCCGGGTAGTCGTTGTTCCCGACGCCGTAGAGACTCGGGCGGTCGTAGAGCTCGGGGCACTGGACGAGGATCGCCCGCGCCCGGTCGGCCAGCGCGTGCTCGACGAACGTGACGTCGAACCGCCGGCCGCCCACGCTGAGGGGCAGGCGCTCGACCACGGTGCCCCCGTCGCTGCCGCGATAGCGCGGCAGCACGAGCGTCACGTCGTGGCCGAGACGTGCTAGCGCAAGCGGCAGGGCGCCCGCCACGTCGCCGAGGCCGCCCGTCTTCGCGAACGGCACCGCCTCGGGGCTCACCATCAGAATCCGCCGCGCACGCATTCTCACCTCGCTCCCGGCCCAACAGTCTACACCGTCCGCCGCCCCGCCCGAACCTCACCCTGAATCTCAACCACGGAGCACACAGAGAACACGGAGACGGACCCGCGCCACACGTGACAGCGTGACGACGGACACGGCTTCGACGGCGCCCCGGCTCTGCCGGGGCGCTCCGCGGAAGGCCGCGCGGTGCGCGCACGAGCCCAGTGGGTAGCGAGCTGGGTTCGTGCGCGCTCCGCTCGGCCTTCCGCCCGGGCCCTCGGGCCCGGCGTCGAAGCCTTCAGCGTGAGAGCCTCGGTGTTCTCTGTGACCTCGGTGGTTGTCCGGCTGGGGTCCCGCGCAGCGTCTGGAGCAGGCGCTGCATGTCATCCGGAAGCGCCGCGGTGAACTCGACGCGCCGGCCGCTGACCGGATGCGTGAACGCCAGCCGGGCGGCGTGCAGGGCCTGGCGGCCGAACTCCGGTTCGTGCGCCTCGTCGCGCGGGCGCCCGAACCGGTACTGCCGCTCGCCAACGAGCGCATGCCCGCGCGATCCGGCCTGCACCCGAATCTGGTTCCGCTTCCGGTCACCAGCGACACCTCGACCAGCGCCTGCCAGTCGAGCTGCTCGACAACGCGGTAGCGCGCCTCGGCATCCTTGGCCCTCTCCTCCTCGGCGTGGGCGCGCTTCTGAACCAGCCGCTCCTTGTCCCAGACGAGGCGGTCCCGCCACGTCCCGCTCGGCGGAATGGGCCGGCCATTGAGAATCGCGAGATACGTCCGCGCGGGCGCGCGCCGCTCGAACTGAGCCTTCAACACGTCGCGCGCGGCCCGAGTCAGCGCGAACAGCACCAGCCCGCTGGTATCCCGGTCGATCCGGTGAACGACCAGCGGCCGCAGCCCGCGGCGGTGGCGCAGATGGTCTTCGAGCAGATCACGGAGCGTGGCTTCACCGGCCTCCTCACCCGGAAGCGGCTCGACCAGCCATCCCGGCGCCTTGTTCACGACCGCGATCGCCTCGTCTTCGTAGACGACCGCCAGCGCACGGCGCGCGGACACGATGTCCCGTCGTCGCGGACGCGAACTGCCGGGACGGTCCGGCCAGAAGCCGACACGGTCACCCCGTGCCAGCCGGCGCCCCGCGTCGTCGAACGTCGATTCCGCCTCGTTCAGGTAGACCTTGCCACAGGCGATCGCGTCCCGAGCCTTCCCGCGCGAGCCGATCTCCGGCCGCGCGGCCAGCCAGGCGTCCAACCGCAGCCCCGTGTCGGCCACACCGACGATCCACTTCGTCATGGTCTCTTCCCATAGTAGTAGAATCCAGGGCGTGCCAGAACCACGCATTCCCGCGCCGCGCGCCCAATCGCGAGAAGTCGCCGAACTCAAGCGCCTCAGCGTCCTCCAGCCGGAGCTCGCTGAAGCCGCGAGCCTGCACGTCGAGCTCCTCGAGCTTCAGCGGCGGGTGCAGGCGCGTGCGGCGGTCCCCTGGATCGAGATTGGCCCCGAACGCGTGAAACGGGCGCAGGACGACGGCCGGCCGCTGCTGCGATTCGAGGACATCCCTCTGGATTGGACGGAATTCCGCCTGGTCTTCCGCCAGACCGCGGACGTGCTTCGCCGGTTCGACGCGCTCGATTCGGATGACTACCGGGCCATCCAGGCCATCTCGCGCGACGGCAACGCGCTCGACCCGCTCGTGGCCCGCTGGTTCAACGCGGCCGCCTCGCCGGGCGCCGCCGAGGCGCAGCCGCCGCAGAACGTGCCGGTCCCACAGGATGCGATGGAGCAGGTGCTCGCCCTTGCGATGCGCCCATTCCTCGAGCGATGCGCCGATGTCATTCAGCAGCGCATCGATTTCGGCGCCTGGCGTCGCGGGTCGTGTCCGCTCTGCGGCGGCGAGCCCGAATTCGCGGTGCTCGCGTCTTCAGGCGAGCGGATGCTCATCTGCGGCCGCTGCACGGCGCGGTGGAGGTTCGACGACACGCGGTGTCCGTTCTGCCTGAATGACAACCGCGCGGCGCTGCCGTCGTTCGCCAGCGCCGACGGCCGCTACCGCCTGTACGCGTGCGACGCGTGCCGCCGGTATCTCAAGGCGTACGATGCCAGCCAGGGAGGGCGTCCGCTGATGCTGGCGGTGGATTCCGTGGCGACGCTGCCGCTGGACGCGGCTGCGTTGGGACGGGGATATCGGGGTTAGTCGCCGCCCTGCGGCTCGCGCTCGTTCTTCCCGACCAGATCCTGTGCCCGGGTGGTCAGCCAGGTGAACAGGTTACGCACCTCTGTGAACCGCGCGGCATTGCTGCTCGCACCAAGCACCACGACGGCGACGGGCTGATTGACCTGGGGCATCTTCAGCAGCGTCGCCAGGCAATAGCCCGACCGCGAGATGAACCCCGTCTTCGCCCCAAGCACGCTGCCCTCCATGTCCGTCCGGGACAGCAGCTGGTTGGTGCTTCGGATGGTTACCGGCCGGCGAGCCAGCGTCAGCTTGTACTCGGGCTTCTTCATGATCGCCGACAGGCGCTCGTCACCCGACGCGTAGGCGATCAGTCTCGCCATGTCGTACGCGGACGACACGTTGTCGGCATCGAGCCCGGAGGGGTCCGCATAGGTTGTGCTTTGCAGACCCAGCTCCATCGCCTTCTCGTTCATCCTCGCCACGAACCCCACGGGTCCCCAGGGCGACACGCGCGCCAGCGTCCGCGCCGCGAGATTGTCGGACGAAATCAGCAGGAGATGCAGGAGATCCCGCACCGACACCTGGTATCCGGCGCGCAGGTACGTCGTCGACGCAGCCACGGCGTCCGTCCGGTCCACCGTCGCGACCTGAGACAGGTCCGGGTCGCTCTCGATGAGCACCACCGCGGTCATTACCTTCGTGATGCTGGCAATCGACCGCTTGTCCTGGGAGTGCTGTTCCCAGAGCACCTGCTGCGTCTCGGGGTTGTAGATAATCGCGGCGGCCGCGTGCAGATCCGGGACAACCGCCCCGGTCGCATCCGTCTTGTATCGGGGCACGGCCGCTTCGCGCGCCGCGCGCGCCCGCGCCGACGTCCTGGCCTGGGAAGCGGACCTGGTGACCGATTTCGAGACAGGCCTCGGCGCCAGCTTCTGAACGCCGGGAGCGGCCGCGCCCGCCGCGGAAGCGCCCACCGCCCATGCGGCTAGCCCGCACAGCAGCAGCGCCGGTCGCACGAGGCTTGATGGACGACGGCTCAATGTCATCAGCAATTCGGAACCGGAAGCAGGCAATCCGTTTGCGGGATTGTAACAGACTGGCCGCGCAGAGCAAACCACTTCTCGATCGTATATCGGTCATTCCGCGGGACTTGTGCAGTCTGACGCCCTACGGTGGCAAAACGAAGTCCTCATCGGAGCCGTTGAGTTCCTCTTCGGTGTAGTCGTCCACTTCCCCCGGCTCCGTCCTCGGCTCGCGCAGCATCTGGGCGAGCCGATCCTCGTCGAACCCGACCAGCGCCGTCCCGCCGATGACGATGGTGGGCACGACGGCGGACGCTGCGAACGACAGCAACTCGCTAAGGACCTCGGCGCTGGCCGAAGGGTCACGTTCGTCGAACGGCTCCCCCGCCGCTCGAAGCGCCGCCCGCGCCGCGGCACAGTGAGGACATCCCGAAGTCGCGTAGAGGACGATAGAAGGCCCAGGCATGGAGTATCTTAATCAGGTTGGCGCTGTCCGATCCAACGTTTTGTACGCCGATCCAAGGACGCCCTCCGACGGGCTCATCGCAGGCATCCCGCGCATGTCGCTTCCGCTCAAGTGACGGCGAAATCAGCCGATAAGGTCAAGTGAGGCGCCCGGCACGCCGGTTGCTTGCCGATGATCAGGCGGATTCGGTTCCAGGAGTGCGTCATGAGTCTCGTCCGGCTCCTCGGTTTTTCCACGCTGGCCTGCGGCTGCGTCGTCGGCCGGTATCTCGAACTGTCGGGTGCTCGTGAAGTCGTCTACGTCGAGGAGAAGGGCGACGGCTGCGCGAATCACCTCCACAGGCGCAACCACGCCGTGCCCCGCCTACGGCCGGCCGGGAGCGACCGGCCCGCGCTGGCGGAGCTTGCCACCGTGGCCAACGCCTCGTAAGATTCAGGCACAGTGCCTGGCGCCCACCCGCAGCCCTACGCCACGCTCCGCCGCCGCGGCACCACCCTTCAGTTCTTCCTCGGAGATTGTCTCGACTGCCTGCCGGCGCTGGCCCCGACGAGATTCGACGTCGTCGTGACGTCCCCGCCCTACAACCTGGGCATCAAATACGGCACCTATGACGACACCGTCCCGAGGGCCGACTACCTGCTGTGGACGGGCCGCTGGGTGGAGGCGGTGGCAGGTCCCTGTCGGCCAGCGGCTCCCTGTTCCTGAACGTCGGGGCGAAGCCGAAGGACCCGTGGGTGGCGATGGACATCGCGCAGGCGGTGCGTCCGCACCTGCACCTGCAGAATACGATTCACTGGGTGAAGTCGATTGTGATCGATCGGAACGCGGCAGGCGACGCGGCCGGCCTGTCACGCGACCTGGCGGTCGGCCACTACAAGCCGATCAACAGTCCGCGATTCGTGAACGACTGCCACGAGTTCATCTTCCACTTCACGCCGTCGGGCGCGGTTCCGCTCGACCGGACGGCGATCGGCGTGGCCTATCAGGACCAGTCGAACGTCGGGCGGTGGCGCTCGGCGGCGGGCAACCGCCGGTGCCGGGGCAATGCCTGGTTTCTGCCCTACGACACGATCAACAGCCGCGAGAAGGACCGGCCGCACCCGGCGACCTTCCCCGTGCGCCTGCCCGACTATTGCCTCCGCCTGCATGGGCTCGACCGCGTGAAGCGGGTGCTGGACCCGTTCGTAGGGCTGGGCTCGACCGCCGTCGCCTGCGCGCGCCTCGGCGTGGACTTCGTGGGGGTGGACCTCGACCGCGGCTATCTCGACGCGGCGATCGCGCGGGTCGAAGAGACGTGGAGTTCGCTTCTGATCTGAGGGCGTCCGGAAGCGAGGCGGGGCAAAAAAGAGGCCGGGGCAACCGTCGCCCCGGCCTTCGTCTTCCTGCGAGAGCTCCGCTCGACTAGAACGAGTAGCGGAAGCTCAACATCATCACGTACACGTCCGAGCTGCCAGCCGATTCTCTGGAACGTCTGCGGTACGAGTATCCGGTCGGTGCCGGTCGTGATGTAGTTCATGCGGTACGAAAGCGCCCCGTTGGCGTCAGCGGCCGGGTTCGTGAGAATCCGGTTCTGATACGTCGAGTAGCCCTGGCCCCAGTTGTGATTCAGCAGGTTGCCGAAGTTGAGGACGTCCAGCCGAATCTGTCCAGCGTGCCGCATGCCCTTCGTCCCGACGAAGACGTCCTGCATGAGGCTGAGGTCGATCCGGCTGACAACGGGATAGAACAGCGCGCCGCGCTGGGCGTATTCGCCGCGGTGCTGACTCAGGTACTTGTCCTGGCTGATGTAGCTGTCGAAGGCCGCCGCCTGCTCGGCCGCGGTGAAGGTCTTCGCCGGGAGGCTCCCGGACGCCGACAGCGTGTACGCGACGAAGTTCATCTCCGACTGGTTTTTCGGGATGTAGATCAGGTCGTTGGCGGTCTGGCCGTCGCCGTTGCCGTCACCTGAGAAGATGTAGCTGGTATTGCCGGAGGTGGCGGCCTGGAAGTACGCCGACACGGTCGTCGCGCCCCACTTTGCCCAGTTCTTCGTGTACGACGCCTGGACGAAGACGCGGTGCGCGGGCGAGTTCGACGAATAGGCCAGCACGGGGGTATTGGCACCCGTCACGATGGGGTTGTTGTACCACGATCCCGCTGCGACAGAGCCCGGATCGACCGTGTTCCTGGACTCGCCGTAGCTGTACGCGCCCTTAGCCTGGAACCCCTTCGAGAAGGTCTTCGCCAGCGTGGCGGCGAAGTTCCACGAACGACCGACGTCCTGGTTCTGTAGGACGATGGCCTGGACGATTTGATTGCCCGTGACATTGTTGATCCTCGTCACACAAGGCCCGGGCGTGCCAACGCCGACCGCCGTGGGGCAGGCTGGAACCGAGGGGGTCGCGACCCAACGCGGGCGGTTGTCCACACCGCTGAACGCCGACTGAGCGGCCGGGAGGTTGGCATTGATGTAGGCAACGCCGTTGACGTCCTTGTTGTAGATGAACTCGACGGTGGCGACCATGCCCCACGCCAACTTCTGGTCGAAGCCGATGTTGCTCCGCCACGTCTGCGGGAATTTGAAGGTCGGGTCTGTCACCGCCAGGTCGACGCTCGCCGCCGGCGCGCCGGTCACGGTCTTCGGCTTGTAGGCATCGGGATTGGGGTTGAACGGATACGCGGTCGTGGCAGATTTCACCTCCACGAGCCCGGTCAGCATGCCCGTGTTGCCGATCTGATTCGAGATCCACACATACGCCGGCTTGCCGGTGAACACGCCGGTACCGCCACGAACCTGAGTGTTGTGGTTGCCGAACACATCCCAGTTGAAGCCGACGCGCGGCGACCAGAGCGGCGACGCCTTCGGGAGCGCGCCCGTGTTGTACTGGACCGGGTTGCCGTTCTGGTCACGGAACGTCAGGGCGTCGACCGCGGGGTTGTCGTACGCGGTGTTGCCGAACTTGGCGATGTCCACGCGCAAGCCTCCCGTGACCGTTACGTTCGATCGGGGCCGCCACTGGTCCTGTGCGTAGAAGCTCGTATACCAGACGTCCAGCGGCTGAATCGGCTTGTCCATCCCCGGGATGTTCATGTAGCGGACCTGGAAGATTGGACTGGTACCGGCGACACCGGGTTGCCCGGATTCGTCAGGTACTGATTGGCGGCTAAATAGAAGTCCGCGAGGCTCTTGTAGGTGTAGGAACTCTGTTTACCCGGGAAGTACACGTTCTCGGAATGGTACTTCTCGACCGCCACGCCAAAGGTCAGCGCGTGCTGCTTGCCGACCTTGGTGAAGCTGTCCTGCAACTGGAACGTGTTGTAGCGGAGTTCGTTGTTCGGCGTGAACGGCTCGCTGCCGATCGAGGTGTACGTCGTGGTGGCGCCATCAAGGATGTCGATGAACGGGAAGAGATTGCCGACGTCGCCCCGGCTCTCGTCCTGCTTCGTGTACCCCACGATCATACTGTTCGTCAGCGTGCCCTTGATGACCGAGTTCCACTCGCCGATGGCCGACCGGATGTTCTCGAGGATCGAGTAGTTCGAGTTCTTGAAGTTGAGGAAGTTGTTGCTGAACGTCTGCCGCCCGTAGCCGAGCGACGACGAGCTCGACAGGTTCACCGGCGTCTCGGAGTTCAACATGTTGTAGCGGAAGGTGATCCGGTTCGCGCTGTTCACGTTGTAGTCGAACTTCATGAGGAACGGCTTGCCCGGCGTCGTCTTCATGATGTTCTCGAACGGCCCGGTGTCGTACTTGAAGTTCGTCGAAAGGAACGAGCTGAGCGCGGTGAGGTCCGACGTCAGCACTTTCGTCATGTTCCCGACCGCGGCCGCTCCGCCGGGGTTCGACGTGTAGGTCGTCAGCGGCCTCGTGTCCTTCTGCGACTCGAAGCTCTCGAAGAAGAACAGCTTGTTCTTGAGAATCGGGCCGCCGAAGTACTCGCCGAGGTCGGTCGTGTCGAACGTGCCCGGGTTGTAGGTCAGCGCTCCAGTCTCCTTGCCGACGAACGACTCGTTGCGGAACCGGTAGTACACGGCGCCCGTGAAGCGGTTGCTCCCGCTTCGGGTGACGGTGTTGACGCCGGCGCCGACGAAGTTGCCTTGGCGGACATCGAACGGGGCGACGCTCACCTGGACCTGCTCGATCGCCTCGAGCGAGATCGGCGCGACGTTCGTGCGGTCGCCCGGCTGGCCCCCGAGACCGAACGAGTTGTTGAAGTACGAGCCGTCCACCGTCATGTTGTTCATCCGATAGTCCTGGCCCGCGAAGGTGCCGCCGTAGCCGGCTTGCGGACTCGTGCGCGTGATGTCGTTGATGCGACCGGACACCGTCGGGAGGACCGCCAGGTCTTCGCGGAGCACCGCCGTGGCAGCACCCGTGCGCGACGAACTGAACACGACGTCCGACTTCCCGACGACGGTGACCGTTTCGGACACCTGCGACACCTTCAGCGAGAACGCGATGTCGCTGTTGACGCCGAGGCTGACGCTCAGGCCTTCCTGCACCTCGGTGTTGAACCCGGCGAGGATCGCGGTGACCTTGTACGGCCCGCCGACCCTCATGTTGTCCATGAAGAACCGACCGTCGCCCCGGGTGACGGCCTCATAGGTGGTGCCCGAGGGCACGTGAACGGCGGTGACGGCAACGCCTGGCACGACGGCACCCTGCGCGTCCTTCACGATGCCCGACATCGTTCCCGTCGTAACGCCCTGCGCAGCGGCGGGCTGGGCGAAGGCGAGCAGCGCGAACGCCAGTGCGATCGCGCACCCGACGATGGGCGACCTCTTGAGAAACTGCATGCGTGGCTCCATAGGAAAATGGGAAGGGTATGTGAGGCCGCGCGGGTAACCCAGGGATGCTTTCGACGTGCGCCGGCCAGTAGGGGATTCTACCGCGGCCTTGTGACAACGGTGCAACAAAATCGACGGGGGAAGGGAGGGATCAAGCGGGATCCGACGAAGGCTATGCGCATCCAATTCCTTGGATCGTGAGACTACTTCTTCCCTTTTGGACTCTTCAGCGAGTAGCCCTTGCGCGACCAGATCGTGGCGACGTCGGGGCGACTCACCTTGACCTCGATGCGGCGGTTCCGCCTGAGCGGGTCAGGGTTGTTCGAGTAGAAGCCGAGCACGTAGTAGTCGCTCGTCTCGGCGTCGATCCGCTTGAGACTGCGGTCGAAGTCGTTCGAGTTGATGAGAGCGAAGCCTCCGGTTTGCTCGGCCAGCACCCGCAGGCTGTCCTGCGCCTTTCTCATTGAGGCCTGCCACTCGACCATGTCGAGGTTCTCGTCAATGTCGGGCGCGCCAACCAGACCGCGTGGGTCGATCGTGTAGAAGCTGACGTTCGCGCGGTTCGCGGTGCGCGTCAGTTCGGCGAGTTCGCGGGCGAGGTCGGCGTCCGCGAACTTCTGGCCCTGCCTCGAGAACAGATCCGACGGGTCGTCCTGCGAGTTGCTGTAGGGCTCGGAGCCGCTCTGCGTCTGGTCTGTTGACGTCGGCGTGACGCCCAGGCGTTCCTGGTCCACCTTGTAGCGGGCGCCCGGAAAGGGATTGAAATCATAGCCGTTGCTGATGTAGATGAGCGCCTTCCGCCGGTTGTGGACCGCCTCGAGTTGTGACATCAGATCGTACGCCGTCGAGAACGCGACGTGCGCTCGATACCGCACCTCACTCGGGCCTTCCTCTGAGCCGGTGCCGCCCTGGATGATCTCCTGCGGCCGCAGGCCGGCGCCGGAGATCTTCTTCATGGCCTCGTCGAGCCGCTTGAGGTCGTACGTCAAGTCGATCGCGATCGACGACGGCCCCGTGGAGACGACGCCGAACAGGTCGCCGTCGCGGACGAGCGTCAGCCGGATCTCTTGAGCAGATCGCGGATGCGACCCGTGTTGCGGAAGTCCAGGTGGAGGTCGTCGAGGAAGAAGATGAAGATCCGGCCGGCGGCGTCGTTGGTCGGCCGGGGCGGCGGCAGGACGATCCCTTCGCGCTGCACCTGCACGGGGGCGGCCAGCGGGCTGTACTGGCGGCCGCCATGGAACAGGATCAGCTGCACGATATCCTGCTTGACGCCGTCCTCGTACACCTCGAAGTCGCTCGGCTTCAGATCCGACACGAACTGACCCGTCTTGTCGCGGGCGATGGCGTCCGTGGTCACCAGGTCGATGCCCGACCGGTAGACGGCCTGCGGCGGCGCGGCGCTCTGCGACACCGGCGGAGGCGCCGGCTTCTGCGCGGCCGGCGGCGGCGCCTGGGCGGTGACGGCCACCGACAGTCCGGCGGCAGCGAGGAGCGCGACGGCAATCCACGGGGCTCGCTTGGTCATAGGTTGAGTATAGCCTCAGGCAGGCGGCTGTCGATCGTTCTGACGAATGAGGACCCGAAACGGTCGGTCGGGCCGATTGGCGCCTTCCGACGGGCAGCTAGCGGCGCTTCTTCGGCCGGGCCGCCTGCCGCACGGCTGTCTTCTTCGATCGCGCCGTTCTCGCCGCGACGGGCTTGGAGGCGCGCGCCTTCGCCGGCTTGCGGGCCGCCGGCTTGCGCGTCGCGGGCTTCGCAGCCGGCTTGCGCGGCTTCTCGGCAACGCGCGGTGCCGGCTTCTTGTCCGCGTCAGGCCGTCGAGCCGGACGGCCGGTCTGTGGCGCCTTGTACACCGGCGTGAAGCGCATCTGGTCGCCCACCAGGTGATAGGTCCAGATCTCGTCCACGTCGATGTGATAGTCGGTGCACAGCCGCCTGGCGCGATCCGCCGACCCGGCTGGCAGATACAGATGAAACGCCGCCTTCAGCCGGCCCAGCCGCGTCCACTGCGCCATCGCCTCGAGGTGATTGACCGATTCGCCCGTCTCCACCTCGACGACGATCTCGGGCTTGTTGGGCTTGCCCAGCGGGGCCAGGACCACGTCGGGATACAGCGTCATGTCGCCGTGGACAACCGACGCGGTGGTCTCGCTCCCCTGGTTGACCGTCGCCAGGTACCTCCGCCGCCACCGCTGCTGCAGCAGACGGATCACCCGGTCGTGTTCGAGCTGCTCGCGAACCGGGCGGACAAGGATGGGCGTCACACGGCCTCCCTCGAAGACACCTGCGCGCGGGGCCGGCAGGTCGAACAGAGAAGTGTAACATCCCTGTCAAATGCGCCGGCCCGGACTGCGAGCCGGCCCGTCCCGGTGCCAGGCGGCCCGCCGCGATGTGCGATCATCACCTCTATGACGCATCCCGCATCCGCTCTTCGTCGCTGGCTTCCCGCCCTCGCCCTCCTGGCGGCGCTCGCAGTCGTGCTGCCGCCGCCGGTGCGCACGGCGCCGCAATCCCAGCCGCCGCCGGCCGGGCTGCCGCCCGAGCTGGACCGGCTCCTCAGGCAGATCAAACAGGTGGACGCCGGACAGCTCGCGGTCTCGGAGGAGGACGGGCGGATGCTGCGCGTCCTCGCCGTCACGGGCCGCGCGAAGCGGGCCCTGGAGATCGGATCGGCGAGCGGCTACAGCGCCATCTGGATCGGCCTCGGCCTGCGCGAGACCGGCGGCCGGCTCGTGACAATCGAGTTCGACCCGGTCCGCGCGCGCGAAGCCGCCGCGAAC